>NZ_RDQM01000001.1 GCF_003703475.1 Allofranklinella schreckenbergeri
TCACCCCGCACAGAAAACTTTCAATGCAGAGCAACAAACAAAACTTCCAACCAACTCTCGCAAACCCCAAAAATCATTCCGAAGCAGCGAAGCCGTGAACTATAACACAACTTCAGCAAACCACAAAAAAAATTTTGAAGAAACTCCAACGGCAATGCATCGCACTTCCGGGGGGAGGGGGCGGACTTTGCAGCCCAAACCGTTTCACCTTAACCGGCTGCTGAAATACTCCCCGCAGAGGCTGACTGATTGTTTGTGTGCTCAAGCCTTGGGCTGCTGCTGTGCTGCGTGAGGGCATGAAAGCTATATTTGAGTGGCCAAAGGGGGCCTTCTTGCCCTCACTGGGCGCTTTGCTGGCGCAGCTGCGCCAGCCTTCGCATGCGCACCAGGTTGTAGGCGGCCATGTTCAGCACGAACAGTTGCTGCACTTTCACCAACCCGCGCACCATCACCTGCCGGATTTGGCCGATGCTTTTGGCCCAGCCAAAGCCTTGTTCGATGCGCTTGCGCCGTTGCATCGACAGGCCGTATCCAGCGCTTCGCGCAATGTGCCCGGGTACGGCCGAGCGCCGCCTGGAGGTGTTTTGCACCACATGCGGTTGCACCTTGAGTTGTTGCAGGTGCTCGATGAACTTTGCAGCGTCAAAGCCCCTGTCCGCACCCAGCGTGATGTTCGCTTTGCATTTGGATTGTGTAGCCACTTTGCCGATCATGGCCTTGGCCGCTTCGCGCTCGGCCTTGCCATTGGCGCGCGTGACCATGGTATCGACGATCAGGCCATGGCGGTTTTCCATCAATATATGTCCCATGAAGTACAACTGGCTGGTTAACACGGTGGGCACCCAGACCTTGTCGTCCATCGACAGCCCGATGAACCAGCGAAACAGCAGGTTGTATTGCACTTGCTCCATGAGCAGGCGCTCGCAAGCGCACCGAGTACAGCACTTGCAGCAGCATGGCGCGCAACAGCTTTTGCGGTGCAATGCTGGGCCGCCCGCCTTTGCTGGGCTCTTCGTACATGTGCACAAACAGCTCTTCGAGCTCACTGAGAACCTGTTCAAAATCTTTTTGCCAATTTGTTTATGCTCGTTGCATGAGAGCGAAATACCCAAGCGACATCAGCCCAGAGCAATTTGAGCATGTGCGCCCTTTGCTGGAGAGCGCACGCAAAAGCACCCGCCCGCGCACGGTGGATCTGTATGAGGTGTTCTGCGCCGTGCTGTACCTGCTGCGCACAGGTTGCCAATGGAGAGCTCTGCCGAGTGACTTTCCCAAATGGCGCACCGTACACGCCTACTTCCAGATCTGGAGCCAGCCCAATGAACAAGGCACCAGCTTGCTGCAGCAGGCTTTAAAAAAATCAAGTTGGCGCGGCCCGCGAGAAACAGGCGCGCAACGCATGCAGCACCTTCTTGATCGTGGACGCACAGAGCGTCAAGGGCAGTGACACCGCTGGCCACAAAGGCTATGACGCAGGCAAGAAGGTTTCAGGCATCAAACGTCACATCGCCGTCGATACCCAAGGTCTGCCTCACGCCATTGCCGTGACGACTGCAAACATCACAGACCGCCAAGGCGCACTACAGGCACTCCAGCGCTGCCAACCTGCATGCAAGCGCGTGCAAGGCCTGCTGTGTGACAGCGGCTATGTGGGCAAACCTTTTGCACAGGGCGTGCAAGCCATTTTGGGCGGGCACGTCAACGTGCAGATCGCCAAGCGCAGTCAGTTGCACACCTTCAAGGTGATGCCCAAGCGCTGGGTTGTGGAGCGCAGCTTTGCCTGGCTGGACAAGAACAGACGCTTGTGGAAGAACTGCGAGCGTCTGCTCAATACCAGCTTGCAGTTCATCCACTTGGCTTTCCTGGCGCTCATCCTCAAAAGATTTTGAACAGGTTCTAAAGCCTGCTGCAGCAAGCTGGCGCCTTGTTCATTGGGCTGGCTCCAGATCTGGAAGTAGGCGTGTACGGTGCGCCATTTGGGAAAGTCACTCGGCAGAGCTCTCCATTGGCAACCTGTGCGCAGCAGGTACAGCACGGCGCAGAACACCTCATACAGATCCACCGTGCGCGGGCGGGTGCTTTTGCGTGCGCTCTCCAGCAAAGGGCGCACATGCTCAAATTGCTCTGGGCTGATGTCGCTTGGGTATTTCGCTCTCATGCAACAAGCATAAACAAATTGGCAAAAAGATTTTGAACAGGTTCTCAGACCTCCTCGGCAACGCCCCAGAGCCGGATGCGCAGCCCCCTTTTCCGGTCGCCGCCTGTGCGTGCGCCCGGACAATGCTGCTGTCGCTCATCAGATACTCGTTGCTTCGATCTTGAATCAGGGACTGGAACACCAGCTCCGAGATGCCCTTGGCCGCCCAGCGGGTGAAGCGCTTGTGCACGCTCTTGCAGGCTCCGTAGCGCGTTGGCAGATCGCTCCAGCGCGCCCCAGAGCGCAACACCCACAGCACGCCATTGACGAAACTGCGGTTGTCTACGGCCGTACGCCCGGGGTCACCGGCCTTGCCTGGGAGCAGATTTTCAATCCGCTCCCATTAGGTTTGGGTCAATTCGTAGCGGCTGGGCCGCGGATGCTTGGTCTTGGACATCCGCCGAAGATACCGGATGAATGTCGATTCAGCCGTACTGGAAACAAATGCCTTGGCGTGTGCACAAAATTTAGCCTTCTACACACCGTTGATTTACGAGCCTAAGCAAACAATCAACCTGCGCTGGCGACAGCGAAACTTCAAGGGGAACAGCGAACGCCTCTGGCATAAGCGTCCAGAGCTTGACTGCATCTTTTTCTGTACAAAGCACAACCATATCTTCAGAATTCTCATGCAGCTCTTTAGGCAATCCCTTCACAGCAAAGTCGTAATGGTCTTTTAGAGCTATAGCCCCCCACAGAACCACTCCTCTAGCGCGCAGCATGCTGAAAAAGGATTCTGGGTTGGCAATCCCAGCTATCGCATAGATTAGGGGGCCATCTTTTACTGCCAAGCTAGCTAAATCGATAGCCTGACCTAAGGCATTGTGGGCTATGCCAGATAAGTCGCGGCGAATTTCCCAAACTGGTTCTTGCGTCAATTGGTTTAGTGATTGAAGGTTTTTTCCCTCCACCGACTGCACCACAATGTCTATTGTGTTGGTCCACGCGCCTTGCAAAGACTCCCTCAGCGGTCCGGCCGGTAACAATCGGCCATTACCGATACCCCACGGGGGGAATACGCACAATTGAACATCCCGCCGCAAAGCCAAGTGTTGTATCCCATCATCACAAATAATAATTTCAGTGCCGGGATACGCTGACAACAGGGCATTTCCAGCCTCCCAACGGCTTTTCGCCACAAATGTCGGTACTTGCGTACGAAGGTGGATCAAGAGCGGCTCATCCCCCACTTCAGCAGCAGTGCTTCCTATCCGAACTTCTAAACACTCTCGACTGCTACGCCCATAACCACGCGCCACCACACCTACACGAATGCCTCTGCGCATCAAGTCCTGCACCAAGGCAATAATCAAAGGCGTCTTACCTGCCCCGCCCACAACCACATTGCCTACAACGACAACAGGGACGGGTAAAGATCTCGACTCAAAAAAGCCGTTGACATAAAGCCAACGGCGCAATTTCACTATACCCCCATATAAAAACGCAAGAGGTAGTAGAACGATATCGGCAAGTCCCCTCCCTGGGGCGGGTTGGTGCCAATATCTCTCAAGCCAACGTCGCAGCATGACTTCTTTGAGTTGACTAGCTCAGGCTCCATTTACGCTCCAGCTCTTCGGGGCGCATTTCATCGTAATTTTCAAATGGCTGGTGAATCCAGGGGCTTGTTGGCAAATCTTCAACAGAGTAGTCCGCTTTAAATACAGAAATCCCCTTGGTCCACAAAACCGCCGTTCTCAATTCAGTTATAGGTGGATAGCCTTCACGCAACAGCTTCACCACCTCCACGAGGGTGTGCCCAGTATCCGCCAAATCGTCCACCAGTAACACCCTGCCTGACAACTCTCCTTTCGGCGTAGTGATGTACTTGGCAATATTCAAATGCCCTTGCACGGTACCCGCTTGCGCTCGATAACTGCTAGTGGACATAACCGCTAATGGCTTTTGAAAGATGCGGCTAATGATGTCGCCTGGCCGCATTCCTCCCCGAGCCAGACATAAAACAGTATCGAACTCCCAGCCTGATCGATGAATGATTAAAGCCAATTTTTCAATCAGGCTGTTGTATTCATGATAGCTTACGTACAAATGTTTACCGTCTTCTGTGAGCATGAAGCAACCTCCGGGCACTTTCAAAATCCTTTTAGTGCTATCAGACTTGGCACTGAAAAGGCTGGTGGCGCAAAATCGTATGATCCCTGTCTGGACTAGTTGAAACCGCCGCGATTGGCACACCACAGACCTGCTCAATACGCTCTAAATATTTCCGTGCATTTATCGGCAATTTATCGTATTGGGTTACACCCACTGTGGATTCGCTCCAACCATCTAGCACTTCGTAAATAGGTTCGCATGCTTGGAGCTCATCAGCCCCCATAGGCAGCATATCCAACTTTTGTCCATTTGGTTGCTGATAACCGACGCAAATTTGCACCTTATCCAAGCCATCCAACACATCTAATTTGGTAATGCACAAACCGGTCAATCCATTAATTTGCGCGCTGCGCTTCAATAAGGCTGCATCAAACCAGCCACAACGGCGCGCGCGCCCCGTCGTGACACCTTTTTCCGCCCCCACGGTACTCATGTGATAGCCAGGTGTGCCAGGCGTTTCCCAATCCAACTCTGTGGGAAAGGGACCACTGCCAACCCGAGTGCAATAAGCCTTCGTAATCCCCAGCACATAATGCAGTAAGCCGGGGCCAACACCAGAGCCCGCAGCAGCATTGCCCGCTACGCAATTACTCGACGTGACATAAGGATAGGTGCCATGATCGACATCCAGCAAAGCCCCTTGTGCTCCTTCAAACAATAGGTTTTCACCGCGTCGATGAGCTGCATTCACCTCAGCAGAAACATCAGCCACCATAGGCTTGATCCAATCTGCCTGACGTTTTGCCTCGGCCAAGATAGGCTCGTATTGCAACTGCCCCCGATGGACAAATGCCTGCAGCTCCGCCGGCACCGATACATCACCAGCGTGCAAATATTGCAGCGTGTGGTTATACAACTCTATTTGCTCGCGCAAACGGGACGCAAACCGCTCAGGATGGAGTAAATCCTGCACACGCAAGGCACGTCGCGCTACTTTATCTTCATAAGCTGGACCAATACCACGCCCTGTAGTACCAATCTTGCCGCTTCCCGCTCTTTCCCGGAAAGCCTCACGCGCAAGATCCAAAAACACCTGTTGCGGCAGAATCAAGGGGCAGGCTTCACTTACGCGTAGACGTTCGCGCACAGTAACGCCTGCTGCTTCCAAACCAGCCACCTCCTCCATCAGCTTGGCAATAGAAAGTACAACACCATTGCCGATATAACACGTCACCCCCTCTCGCATGATGCCGCTTGGCACCAGGTGCAAGGCAGTCTTCACTCCATTAATGACCAATGTATGGCCCGCGTTATGTCCACCATGGAAGCGCACCACACCTTGTGCACTTTCAGTTAACCAATCCACCAGCTTACCCTTGCCCTCGTCACCCCATTGAGTGCCGACCACCACCACGTTACGACCCGAGCGAGGCGCACCTGCGGAAGTGTTTGTATTGGTATTCATGCTATTTCCCTAATCGAAGAAGGTTATGCATCCAGCAAACAGGTTGTTGCAGCACTTATTGCAACCTGTCTACCCAAAAGATCAGTTCAAAATCAAAGGACGTACTTGCCAAACACCGTCAACAAATACTAACTCCCGGTCACAATGGAACTCGTCCACTTCCGAGAGGCTGCCAGGCAACGTCAAAATGACCACTTCACCCTGCGCACGCAAAGCCTCCACCCTCAAGCGATGCGCTGCATCCTCCGACCAATCGGTGCGTATCGCTTGGCGCAACGCTCGCGCATCCACGACTCCAGCGAGCTGTTTGATATCCAAGCTAAATCCAGCAGCAGGGCGGTTTCGACCATAGGCAGCCCCCACTGCGTCATAACGACCGCCTCGGACTAGCGCATCGTTACATTGGGGAGCATAAAGCGTAAAGCGCATACCACTGTAATAGGCATACCCGCGCAAATCAGCCAAGTCGTAAGTCACATCTACCACGCACCCCGAGTTACGGCCTACATGCACGCCCAGCCAGCGCAATTCATTGAGTGCATGCAACGCCGCTGGATACTCAGCTAAACGGATGCGTGCTTCCTCCAACACTTCAGCGCCGCCATACAAATCCAGCAATGTAGCCAGCGCCTGCTTTGCAGATGCAGGGAAATCGTGTGTAAGCTGGGCCAATGTACTCGCATCCTTGGCAGCTAGCGCAGCATGAATGGCGCCGAGGCACTCTTCATTCACTGGAGCATGGGCTTGCGCAGCTTCAAGCACACTGCCAGCAATACGCACATCGCCCATCACCAATGCGCACGAACTCACTCCTGCTCGTCGCAAACAAGCCAGCGCCAATTCCACGGCTTCGGCATCGGCCTGCAAACCCGCATAACCGTAAATTTCCGCCCCAAACTGGAGTGGCTCGCGCGAGGCATAAGGGCGCTCGGGTCGGGTGTGCAACACCGGGCCGCAATAGCACAACCGCGTCACCCCTGGACGGTTCAATAAATGTGCATCGATACGCGCCACTTGCTGCGTGCTGTCAGCCCGGATTCCCACGGTACGCCCGGAAAGCTGATCTACTGTTTTAAAAGTCTGCAAGCCCAAAGCTTCGCCTGAGCCACTCAGCAGCGATTCCAAATGCTCAAACAGGGGGGGAATGACCAATTCGTAACCGCAGGATGCGGCCACGTCGAGCAAGCTACGCCGTAACTCTTCTATATGGCGCGCTTCTGATGGCAAAACATCGGCAATGTGGTCGGGCAAAACCCAGGCGGACATAGTCTTATGCGCGCGGCTCGCACGGCTGTTAAAAAACGTATTCTATCGACTCAAAGACCCACATCTGGTCAATCGCACCCACCAAAAATCAGCACGATTTGCCTCCCTCCCTGCTGGACACAGCATAGAATACGCACCTTGCCAAATCGGGGTGTAGCTTAGCCTGGTAGAGCGCTACGTTCGGGACGTAGAGGCCGGAGGTTCGAATCCTCTCACCCCGACCAAAAATGCCGATCACCACCAACTGACAATTCTAAAACCCCTGATAGATCAACAGGTTAGCAGAGTCGCAGCAAATCACGATCCGTCTGGTTCAGTCATTGTTGGTCACTCCACCACGGTAATAATCCGTGAATCGCGAAAACTATCCTTAGGTGGGTGCTTTTGATTACCCAACCTTAGGAGATAGTCATGCTCACTGAGCAGTTTTGCCGCCCCTTCGACCAGTTGCCATTAAAAAAGCCCAGGCGCTCCATTGCGCTTGGGCTTTTTTTGTTTGGTGCATCGGCCTTATGCAAATGCACCACACTTCAGATCAAAAGAAATTTTTATTGAGCAATTTCTATGCCCATCAAGCCGAAATTGCGAATCAAAATTTCTTTTGATTTATAAAATTTTCAGGTCTTTGATGCCAAGCTGGCGTGCATTTCCTGAACGGAAACCACATCCAACTGATCCAAAGCTTTCATCCCTTCCACAGCTGCTTCTGCGCCATAAATCGTGGTGAAAATCGTCACACGACCTTGCAGGGCGCTGGTTCGGATGGAACGGCTGTCTGCGATGGCATTGCGGCGCTCTTCCACGGTGTTGATGATCATGGCAATCTCGCCATTCTTGATCATGTCCACGATGTGGGGACGGCCTTCTGCCACCTTGTTGACAACTTTGACGGCGATGCCTGCGTCCTCCAAAGCAGCGGCAGTACCGCGCGTAGCCACCAGCTCAAAGCCCATGGCCACCAAATCCCGTGCAATAGCCACGGCGCGCGGCTTGTCGCTGTCGCGTACCGTCAGGAACACCGTGCCGCTTGATGGCAAACGCTCGCCAGCGCCCATCTGGGCTTTGGTGTAGGCCTCGCCGAAGGTCTTGCCCACACCCATCACCTCGCCGGTGGATTTCATCTCTGGGCCGAGGATGGTGTCCACGCCGGGGAATTTGACGAAGGGGAACACGGCCTCCTTCACGCTGAAGTAAGGCGGCGTCACTTCCTCTGTCACACCCTGCTGCGCCAAGGTCTGACCAGCCATGCAGCGCGCGGCAATCTTGGCCAGCGGCAAGCCGGTAGCCTTACCGACGAAGGGCACGGTGCGGCTGGCGCGGGGGTTGACTTCCAGCACGTAGATCACGTCTTTCTTCTGGCCATCCTCTTCCTTTTCCTGGATGGCAAACTGCACATTCATCAGGCCCACCACGTTCAGCCCTTCGGCCATGGCGCGGGTCTGGCGCTTGAGCTCGTCAACAGTTTCGACGCTGAGGTAGTACGGCGGCAGCGAGCAGGCCGAGTCACCTGAGTGCACGCCAGCCTGTTCGATGTGCTCCATTACGCCGCCGATCAACACCTGGCCTGTGGCATCACGCACCGCATCCACATCGCACTCAATGGCGTTAGAGAGGAAGCTGTCGAGCAGCACGGGAGAATCATTACTGACTTGGACCGCTTCGCGCATGTAACGCTCCAGCCCGGCTTGCTCATGCACGATTTCCATCGCACGGCCGCCCAGCACGTAGCTGGGGCGCACCACCAGCGGATAGCCCAGCTCGGCGGCTTTTTCCAGCGCCTCGGCCTCGGTGCGGGCCGTGGCGTTGGGCGGCTGGCGCAGGCCCAGCTGGTGCAGCAGTTGCTGGAAGCGCTCGCGGTCTTCTGCCGCGTCAATCATGTCGGGCGTGGTGCCGATGATGGGCACGCCGGCCTTTTCCAGGCCCAGCGCCAGCTTCAGCGGTGTCTGGCCGCCGTACTGCACGATGACGCCGGCGGGCTTTTCCTTGTCCACGATTTCCAGCACGTCTTCGAGCGTCAGCGGCTCGAAGTACAGGCGGTCGCTGGTGTCGTAGTCGGTGGAAACGGTTTCGGGGTTGCAGTTGACCATGATGGTTTCGTAACCATCCTCGCGCATGGCCAGCGCGGCGTGCACACAGCAATAGTCAAACTCGATGCCCTGGCCGATGCGGTTAGGGCCGCCGCCGAGCACCATGATTTTTTTCTTGTCGGTGGGCTGGGCCTCGCACTCCTCGTCGTAGCTGGAGTACATGTAGGCGGTGTTGGTGGCGAACTCGGCCGCACAGGTGTCCACCCGCTTGTACACGGGGCGCACGCCCAGCGCGTGGCGGCGCGCGCGCACGGCGTGCTCGTCGGTGTGCAGCAGCTTGGCCAGGCGGCGGTCGGAAAAGCCTTTTTGCTTGAGCGCGCGCAGCGTGGCCTCATCCAGCGCGGCCAGGGCCTGCTCGCCCTTTTCGGCGTAGAGCTTGTCCAGATCCAGCTCAATGCGCACGATTTGCTCGATCTGCACCAGGAACCACTTGTCGATCTTGGTGATGGCGTGCACTTCGTCCAGCGACCAGCCCGCGGCAAAGGCGTCGCCCACATACCAGATGCGCGAGGGGCCGGGCTCGCCCAGCTCGCGCTCCAGGATTTCGCGGTCCTGGGTTTTCTCGTTCATGCCGTCCACGCCCACTTCCAGGCCGCGCAGGGCCTTCTGGAAGGACTCCTGGAAGGTGCGGCCCATGGCCATGACCTCACCCACGGACTTCATCTGCGTGGTCAGGCGGTCGTCGGCCTGGGGGAATTTCTCGAACGCAAAGCGCGGCACCTTGGTGACCACGTAGTCGATGCTGGGCTCGAAGCTGGCTGGCGTAGCGCCGCCAGTGATGTCGTTCTTCAGCTCATCGAGCGTATAGCCCACGGCCAGCTTGGCCGCGACCTTGGCGATGGGAAAGCCTGTGGCCTTGGAGGCCAGCGCCGAGGAACGGCTCACGCGCGGGTTCATCTCGATCACGATCATGCGCCCGTCTTTGGGGTTGACCGCGAACTGCACGTTGGAGCCGCCCGTGTCCACGCCAATCTCGCGCAGCACTGCCAGACTGGCGTTGCGCATGAGCTGGTATTCCTTGTCGGTCAGCGTCTGCGCTGGCGCCACGGTGATGGAGTCACCCGTGTGCACGCCCATGGGATCCAGGTTCTCGATGGAGCAAACGATGATGGCGTTGTCAGCCTTGTCGCGCACCACCTCCATCTCGTATTCCTTCCAGCCCAGCAGCGATTCTTCGATCAGCAGCTCGTTGGTGGGCGAGGCCTCCAGGCCGCGCTTGGCGATGGCCTCGAACTCCTCGGCGTTGTAGGCCACGCCGCCGCCCGTGCCGCCCAGCGTGAAGCTGGGGCGGATGATGGTCGGGAAACCCACCGTCTTTTGCACCTCCCAGGCCTCGGCCATGCTGTGGGCGATGCCGCTGCGCGCTGAGCCCAAGCCGATGCGCGTCATGGCGTCCTTGAACTTCTGGCGATCCTCGGCCTTGTCGATGGCCTCGGGCTTGGCGCCGATCAGCTCGACCTTGTATTTGTTGAGCACGCCGTTGCGCCACAAATCCAGCGCGCAATTGAGCGCCGTCTGCCCGCCCATGGTGGGCAAAATGGCGTCGGGGCGCTCCTTGGCGATGATTTTTTCCACCGTCTGCCAGTTGATCGGCTCAATGTACGTCACATCCGCCGTAGCCGGGTCCGTCATGATGGTGGCCGGGTTGCTGTTGATGAGGATGACGCGATAGCCCTCCTCGCGCAGCGCCTTGCATGCTTGCACGCCAGAGTAGTCAAACTCGCACGCTTGGCCAATGACGATGGGGCCAGCGCCGATGATGAGGATGGATTGAAGGTCGGTTCTTTTAGGCATAACTCGGGGCTAGGGAAAGCAGCCAGGCGTTCAGAGTGCGTGCGCCAGAGCTTAAAAAGCGTAAAGGGAGTACGGCAGTGTTGCTATTACAAACATGGGTCTGCAAATGCACAGCGTGCCGCACCCAACGGAACGCTCAGGCTGCTCCATTAAGGGTGTGGGACTGGATGTGCTCCAGCAATTTTTGCAAGCGTTCGGGCTGCACTTTTTTCTGCATCAACTGCAACAGCCCGTCGCCTTCAGCGATGGGGCGCAGCACGTCCACTTCGGCCGGATAGAAATTCACATCCCACGCCAAAAGCTCCTGCTCGAATTCTTCATCGCTCCAGTTTTTGCCTTTGGCTATGAACACCACCAAAGGCATGGCTTTTTTCTCGATGAAGGATTTTTTGTAAGGCTTTTGCGCCCAGCGCTCGGCAAACCACTCGCGCGCGCCAGGCTCCAGGGTGAGCATGCGCTTGGAGATGGCTTTTTCGAGTGCGGCAGAAGGGAAGCTGAACAATTTCATGGCTAGTGGACTTGGATAAAAAAGTACAGAAAAAGAAGGCGACCCCAAAAAGAGCGGCCGCCTGAAGCAGAAATTAAGCAGCCGCGCGGCGACGCTGCATCAATTGAATGAACTGGTCAAACAGGTATTCCGTGTCGTGCGGGCCGGGCAAAGCCTCGGGATGGCCCTGGAAGCAAAACGCTGGCTTGTCCACATGGGCCAGCCCTTGCACGGTGCCATCGAACAGGCTGGTATGCGTCACCCACAGAGAGTCTGGCAGACTCTCCGCATCCACCGCAAAGCCGTGGTTTTGGCTGGTGATGCACACCCGGCCACTGTCGTGATCCTTGACGGGATGGTTGGCGCCGTGGTGGCCAAACTTCATCTTGAACGTCTTGCCCCCCATGGCCAAGGCCATGATCTGGTGCCCCAGGCAAATGCCAAACACCGGCAAGCCGCTGTGGATGGCTTCGCGCGCCGATTCAATGGCGTAATCGCAAGCGCCAGGATCGCCCGGGCCGTTGGAGAGGAACACGCCATCGGGCTGCATCGCGGCCACCTCGGCAAACGGCGTTTGCGCCGGCACCAGCGTGACGCGACAGCCCTTGTGCGCCAGGATCCGCAAAATATTGCGTTTCACGCCGAAGTCGTAGGCCACCACATGAAAACGCGGTTCCGTCTGCTCGCCATAGCCTTCGCCGAGCGCCCAAACCGTCTGCGTCCACTCATAGGGCTTGTCGGTAGTCACTGCCTTCGCCAAATCCAGCCCCGCCATGCTGGGGGCGGCCTTGGCCAGCGCGATGGCCTCTTGCACCCGCGCATCCGTCACGGCTTCGCCTGGCTCCAGCGCCAAAATGCAGCCGTTTTGCGCGCCATGCTCGCGCAAATGGCGCGTCAGGCGCCGGGTGTCGATGTTGGCAATCGCCACCAAGCCGTTGGCTCGCAGGTAAGACTGCAAATTCTGGCTGGATCGGAAGTTGCTCTCCAACAGTGGCAAATCCTTAATCACCAGCCCTGCCGCAAACAGGCGGGCGGACTCAACGTCCTCGGTATTGACACCGTAATTACCAATATGGGGATAAGTCAGCGTCACGATCTGCTGGCAATAACTGGGATCGGTCAGGATTTCCTGATAACCCGACATGGAAGTGTTGAACACCACCTCCCCCACCGTGGAGCCGGGCGCCCCAATAGCTCTGCCAGTGAACACCGTGCCATCTGCAAGCGCCAGGAGCGCGACGGGGAAATCCCCCTGCTGTAAAGACAAAAGCACGCAATACACCTCGAAAAACACGCTTGCCTCAACCTGTGCGGCACACCGCGCAAAGGCATGTCAACGCACGTAAACCTTGCGTAAACAAAGCAAGCAGATAAACCGGCTGAGTATAACTGGGCCAATCCCAAAGAGCTTGTTGAAAACAAATTCCCGGCAACGCCCAATCGCTGCACAGATAATCCGCGCCCATGAATCCCCGCCTTCAATCCCTGCACCCCTACCCTTTCGAGCGCCTGCGCCAGTTGTTCGATGGCGTGGCGCCCAGCCCGGCGCTGGCGCCCATCAGCCTGGGCATTGGCGAGCCGCGCCATGCCACACCGCAGTTGGTGCTCGATGCCTACGCCCAGGCCCTGCACGATCCTGGCCTGGCCAGCTACCCGGCCACGGCTGGCACGCCCGCGCTGCGCCAGGCTTGCGCCCAGTGGCTGGCGCGGCGCTACGGCGTGCAGGCCGATGCCGGGCGCGAAATCCTGCCCGTCAACGGCTCGCGCGAGGCGCTGTTTGCGCTCACCCAGGCCGTCGTCGATCCCGGCGATACGCAGGCCATCGTCGTCTGCCCCAACCCCTTCTACCAAATCTACGAAGGTGCGGCCCTGCTCGCTGGCGCGCAGCCGTATTACGTCAACAGCGATCCCGCGCGCAATTTCGCCGTGGATTGGGACAGCGTGCCGCACGAAATCTGGCAGCGCACGCAACTGGTGTTCACCTGCTCGCCGGGCAACCCCACCGGCGCGGTGATGCCGCTGGCCGAGTGGGACAAGCTCTTTGCCCTCAGCGAGCGTTACGGCTTCGTCATCGCCAGCGATGAGTGCTACAGCGAAATCTACTTCCAGGATGAAGCGCCGCTGGGTGGCCTGCAAGCGGCGCGCCAGCTCGGGCGCGACTGGCAACGCCTGGTGATGCTCACCAGCCTGTCCAAACGCAGCAACGTGCCGGGCATGCGCAGCGGCTTTGTCGCGGGCGATGCGCGCATTCTTGAGGCATTCCTGCTCTACCGCACCTACCACGGCTGCGCCATGTCGCTGCCCGTGCAAGTGGCCAGCATCGCCGCCTGGAACGATGAACGCCACGTGCAGGACAACCGCGCGCTCTATCGCGAGAAATTCGCCCAGATCACCCCCATCCTGGCGGAGGTGCTGGATGTGCGCCTACCCGATGCCAGCTTTTACCTCTGGGCCGGCATCCCGCCCCGCCTGGGGCTGAGCGACACCGCCTTTGCCCGGGCGCTGTACGAACAGCAGGCCGTCACCGTCCTGCCCGGCAGCTACCTGGCGCGCGACACCGCGCACGGCAACCCCGGCGCAGGCCGTGTGCGCATGGCTTTGGTGGCCGAAACCGCCCCTTGCCTGGAGGCCGCGCACCGCATCGCCGCCTTCGTGCGCAGTCTTGGCTAAACGCCGCCCCCTGCCCTTCACCACCCATCAGGAGAAAGCCCATGCTGGAACTCATCATCACCTGGCTGCTCAGCGCCGTCACCCTCATGCTCGTGGGCGCCCTGCTGCCGGGCGTGCAAATCCGCGATTTCAAAGCCGCCCTGTGGGCCGCCGTCATCGTCGGGCTCATCAACACCCTGCTGCGGCCAGTGCTGTTCTGGCTCACCATCCCGCTGACGCTGCTGACCCTGGGCGCGTTCTACCTGGCGCTCAATGGCCTGTTGTTCTGGATGGCGGGCAGCTTCAGCCGCGGCTTTCGCGTCTCGGGCTTTTGGGCCGGGCTGTTTGGCGCCATCCTCTACGGCATCATCAACTGGGCCTTGACGGGCATGGTGCACGGCCTGCTGCCCCAGCCCCACACCCTGCCCACCCCCGTGCCCGCAGAAGCGCCATTCTTCTCCATCTAGCCTTGGTTTTACAAATCAAAAGAAATAGAATTCACATGTTTCGGCATGATATGAATCAAATCATATTTCTTTTGAAATAAAAACTCATGCCCACCCCGCCCGCCTTCATCCGCGCCGACCAACTGCTGGTGCAGCGTGGCCTGGCCGCCACTCGCTCGCAAGCGCAGCGCCTGATCGCCAGCGGCGTGCAGTGGCGGCTGCCCGATGGCTCCACGCCGTGGCAGCGCATCACCAAAAACGGCGCTGAACTCCCCCCGCACGCCGAGCTGCAACTGCTGGACGAGGCGCAAACGCGCTATGTCTCGCGCGGCGGCCTCAAGCTCGCAGGCGCGCTGCACGCCACCGGCTTGCAGCCCGCGGGCTGGCGCTGTCTGGATGTGGGCCAATCCACCGGCGGCTTTACCGATTGCCTGCTGCAACACGGCGCACGCCAGGTGGTGGGGGTGGATGTGGGCCACGGCCAGCTCGCGCCCGCCTTGCGGCAGGACGCACGTGTGCAGGCGCTGGAGAAATGCAACGCCCGCCAGCTCACGCGCGCGCAGGTCGATCCCGACGGGGCGGGCTTTGAGCTGATTACCGGCGATCTCTCCTTCATCTCGCTGTCGCTGGTGCTGCCCGCGCTGGCACCCTGCATGGACGCGCGCACCCACCTGCTCATGCTGGTCAAGCCCCAATTCGAGCTGCAGCCGCAGCAACTGGGCAAAGGCGGCATCGTGCGCGACCCCGCCCTCTACGCCCTGGTGCGCGAGCGCATCGAAGCCGCCTGCCGCGCCCACGGCCTGACCCCACTCCAATGGCTGGACAGCCCCATCACCGGCGGCGACGGTAACCGCGAGTTCTTCATCTGGGCGCAAGCGGCCAATGCCAACACAAACCCAATAAACCAATCAGAGTAAAATCAATTTCAATATCAAATTGCCTAAACAAGTGAATTTTATTTCCTATTGATCGATAAAATTACACAACCACCCGCTCCACACCCCGCTGACAGCGCCCCCCGCACCGCACGCGATGGCGCTTCAGGCCCAAGGGGCAATCCCCCCAAAACGCCACGCCAGGCCATCTCGCGGCACAATCGCGCCCCTTTGCAGTGCGCGACGCCGCTTTGCCAGCTTTTTTCCCCAGCCTCTTTGCAGCGCAGGCTGGCCGCAACCGCCCCCGCGTCGGCCTTCAACGCCGCCCACACGCGCCGCGCGCTTGAGACACGAATCTCCCCCTTCTATGCCAGCACCCACCCCTGCCCTTCCCCTTAGCCTGGAATTTTTCCCGCCCAAAACCGAAGCTGGCGCGCTCAAGCTGCGCCAGGCGCGCCAGCAGCTCTACGCCCTGGCGCCGCAGTTTTGCTCCGTCACCTACGGCGCAGGCGGCTCCACCCAGGCGGGCACCTTTGCCACCGTGGGCGAAATCCTTGCCGAAGGGCAAGATGCCGCCTCGCACTTCTCCTGCATCGGCGCCCACGCCGCCAAACTGCGCGCGGAGCTGCAAGAGCTGCGCGACATGGGCGTCAAACGCCTGGTAGCGCTGCGCGGCGACTTGCCCAGCGGCTACGGCATCAGCAGCGGCCAGGCCGAGCAGCGCTTCCAATACGCCAGCGATCTGGTGGCCTTTGTGCGCGAAGAAACCGGCGCGCACTTCCATATTGAAGTGGCCGCCTACCCCGAGATGCACCCGCAAGCGGCCTCGCCCCAGAAAGACCTGCAAGCCTTTGCCGCCAAGGTGCGCGCAGGCGCCGATTCGGCCATCACGCAGTATTTCTTCAACGCCGATGCCTACTTCCGCTTTGTGGACGAGGCCCGCGCCCTGGGCGTGGATGTGCCCATCGTGCCCGGCATCATGCCCATCATGGGCGCCAGCCAATTGCTGCGCTTTTCCGACGCCTGCGGGGCCGAAGTGCCGCGCTGGATCCGCACACGCCTGCAAGCCCTGGGCGACGATGTGGACGGCATCCGCGCTTTCGGGCTGGATGCCGTCACCGCCCTGTGCGAGCGCCTCATCGCAGGCGGCGCGCCCGGCCTGCACTTCTACACCATGAACCAAAGCCCCCTGGTGCTGGAAATCGCCCAGCGCCTGGGCCTGCACCCCAGCACACCCGCCGCACCCACCATGCCCGCCGCATGAGCGCGCGCCGCCTTTTGCCTATGCACACGACGCCCCACCGCACAGGCAGCGCCACCCGTTTGCGCTGGCCAGGCGCACTCGTCGCACTCGCAGCAGTCACGCTGGCCGCCTGCACCACCGCGCCCCAGGAGCGCGAACCGCTGCACGCCACGCGCATGCTGGAGCTGGATTTGATGCCGCCGGTCTATGAACTCATCACCCCCAAGCCACTGGAGCCAGCCTCGCTGGGCCTGCACCCCAGCGTGAAAACCATCGAATCGCTGGAGGCGCGCCTGCCCCAGGGCCTGCGCAGCGAAGGCGCGGCGGTGCAAAGCCTGTACCAAACCGGCCAGGCCTCGTGGTATGGCGACAAATTCCACGGCCGCCTCACCGCCAACGGCGAGCGCTACAACATGTACGCCATGACGGCCGCCCACCGCACCCTGCCCTTTGGCACCATCGTGTGCGTGCGCAGCCTGCAAACCAGCAAGGAAATCAAAGTCCGCATCAACGACCGCGGCCCTTACGTAGGCCAGCGCATCATCGACCTCAGCCGTGGCGCGGCGGAAAAGCTCGGCATGCTCTCGCAGGGCCTGAAAAACGTGGCCTTGTGGATCCCCCAGAAAAACGGCCCCCAGTGCGGCGAAGACGACGTGCTGCTGGAAGGCAAAGGCGCCCCACCGCCACACAACCCGCCACGCGGCCTGAGCGCCAGCACGCCCGCACAAACCCCAGGCAAAGCCACAGCGGCAAAAAGCCCAACAGCCCAAGGCTCGGCGGCCAAAAGATCGGCCAAGAACGCCGCCAGGAAACCCGCCAAAGGCTCGGTCCAGCGTGCCGCCAAAAGCTCCGCCAAGAAAACGCAAAACGCCAAAAACACCAAAACCCCAAAAGCCGTGCGCAAGCCCGCGCGCGCCAACGCCAACGCCAAAGCCCGGTAAACCCCGCGCGCCGTGCCGCCGCCCTCCGACTTCGCCCGCCCTGCCATGCACATCGGCCCCATCGCCCTTGCCAACCGCCTGTTCGTCGCCCCCATGGCGGGCGTGACGGATCGGCCCTTTCGCATGCTGTGCCGCAAGCTCGGCGCCGGCTACGCCGTCAGCGAGATGATTACCTCGCAGCCCCAGCTCTACAAAAGCCTCAAAACCGCGCGGCGCGCCAACCACGAGGGCGAGCCGGGGCCGATCGCCGTGCAAATCGCCGGCACCGAAGCCGCCGCCATGGCCGAAGCCGCGCGCTACAACATCGAGCGCGGCGCGCAAATCATCGACATCAACATGGGCTGCCCGGCCAAAAAAGTCTGCAACGCCTGGGCCGGCTCGGCCCTGATGCAAAACGAGCCGCTGGCCATCGCCATCGCCCAGGCCGTAGTGGCCGCCTGCGCGCCGCACGGCGTGCCGGTGACGCTGAAAATGCGCACCGGCTGGTCGGCCCAGCACCGCAACGCCACCACGCTGGCACGCGCCTTTGAGGACGTTGGCGTGTGCATGCTCACCGTGCACGGGCGCACGCGCGAGCAAGGCTACCGGGGCCAGGCCGAGTACGACACCATCGCCGCCGTCAAACAGGCCGTGCGCATTCCCGTCGTCGCCAACGGCGACATCACCGACGGCCCCAAAGCCGCCCAGGTGCTGCGCCACACCGGCGCCGACGCGCTGATGGTGGGCCGCGCCGCCCAGGGTCGCCCGTGGATTTTTCAGGAAATTGCCCACTACCTCGCCACCGGCAACCAGCCGCCCGCCCCGGCCACCGCCACCGTGCGGCAATGGCTGCTGGAGCATCTGCTGGACCATTACAGCCTGTATGGCGAATACACCGGCGTGCGCACCGCGCGCAAACACATCGCCTGGTATCTGCAAGGCGTGCCCGGCGGCAGCGCGCTGCGCCACCACATCAACACGCTGGAAGACAGCCAGCAGCAATGGCAGGCGCTGGCCGACTTTCTGCACGCACTGCAAGCCACCCACCCGCAATGGCCCGCCAGCGCCGCGCCCGAGGCCGATGGCGCGGGGGAGGACGGCGAGGGCAGCGAGGGCAGAGAGGGCGACAAAAACGCCGCCTGCCTGGGCTAAGGCTATCGAATGCCCTTATTTTACAAATCAAAAAGAAACAAAATATACTTTTTTTGGCAACATGGGAAACAAGTCATATTTACGATTGATTTGAAGCAGCAAAACCGCCTGCAAGCCGCCCTGCGCCATCCCTCACGGCCATTGGGGCAGGCCGTGGGCCATGACAGGCCAATTACAATCGCCAACTCCTCTCATTCACTCGTTTTGCAAACCATGTCCAACACCCGTACCGAAAAAGACACCTTTGGCCCCATCGAAGTGCCCGCCGACAAGCTCTGGGGCGCGCAAACCCAGCGCTCGCTGCAAAACTTCGACATCTCCGGCGAAAAGCAGCCGCGTGAAATCATCAAGGCGCTGGCGCAAGTCAAGCGCGCCTCGGCCGCCGTCAACCACGCGCTGGGTCTGCTGGACGAGAAAAAGGCCAAGGCCATCATCGCCGCCGCGCAGGAAGTGATCGAGGGCAAGCACCCGGACGAATTCCCGCTGGTGGTCTGGCAGACCGGCTCGGGCACGCAATCGAACATGAACCTCAACGAAGTCATCGCCAACCGCGCCAGCGAGCTGCTGGGCGGCGAGCGCGGCGAGGCCCGCCTGGTGCACCCCAATGACGACGTGAACAAAAGCCAGTCCTCCAACGACGTATTCCCCACCGCCTCGCACGTAGCCGCCGTCGATGCCCTGACCCACAAGCTGCTGCCCGCCATCGACCTGCTCAAAAACACCCTGGCCGAAAAAGCCAAGGCGTTTGACGGCATCGTCAAGATCGGCCGCACCCACTTGCAGGACGCCACGCCGCTGACGCTGGGGCAGGAAATCTCCGGCTGGGTCGCCCAGCTCGAACACGGCAAAAAACACGTGCAGGACGCACTGCCCCACCTCTGCGAGCTGGCCCTGGGCGGCACCGCCGTGGGCACCGGCCTGAATGCGCCCAAGGGCTATGCCGAAGGCGTGGCCAAGGAGCTGGCGGACATCACCGGCCTGCCCTTCGTGACCTCGCCCAACAAGTTCGAATCGCTGGCCTCGCAAGACGCGCTGGTGCACGCCCACGGCGCGCTCAAAACCCTGGCCGCCAGCCTGACCAAGATTGCCAACGACGTGCGCTGGCTGGCCAGCGGCCCGCGCAGCGGCATCGGCGAAATCACCATCCCCGAGAACGAGCCTGGCTCCTCCATCATGCCCGGCAAGGTCAACCCCACGCAAAGCGAAGCCGTGACCATGCTGGCCGCGCAAGTCATGGGCAACGACGTGGCCATCAACATCAGCGGCGCATCGGGCAACTTCGAGCTCAACGTCTTCCGCCCCGTGGTGGCCCACAACTTCCTGCAAAGCGTGCGCCTCTTGGCCGACGGCATGCGCAGCTTCAACGACAACTGCGCCGTGGGCATAGAACCCAACCGCGAACGCATCGCTGAGCTGGTGGGCAACTCGCTGATGCTGGTCACCGCGCTGAACCCGCACATCGGCTACGACAAGGCCGCCTTCATCGCCAAGAAGGCGCACAAGGAAGGCACCAGCCTGCGCGAGGCCGCCATTGCCAGCGGCCACCTCACCGCCGAACAGTTCGACCAGTGGGTGGTGCCGGAAAACATGGTGGGCCGCTGAGCAGGTTCTTGAAACCTGTTCACGATCTCCGGATTCGGGGTACGCCCCGGTGACCGGCGGGTTTGGGGCGTGTCCGAAGTCTCTGCCCGGCGGTCGGGAGGGCGGATTTGGGCGGCGCTGGCAGCGCAAACAAAATTTGTCGATAGCGTGCGCTATCGCGCACCAGCGGTCGCGTGTTGCGCCTTGCCCCCAAAACCGTCTCTTGCCCGCTCACGTCGGGACTTTGAACAAACGCCGGGAGCGTGTCCCAAAAATCCTCGCGCTACGCCGCGCCCGCCCTTGGGGCGAGCACTGGGCGTGGCGATTTGGTGACACGCCCCGAAACCTGTTCACGATCTCCTGCCTAGGCTGCTTTGTTGCGTGAACAAGGGACGCCTTGCATCCCTTGCAAAACTGCTTTTTGCCCACGTGCGCCACACTTTTCGGCAGGTTTTGCAGTCGCACAGCCAGCAGAATTTGGCACCAGACAGTAATTGACGCAAGTGCCCGGCAAGGAAGAGGAAAGGAGTTACAGATGAGCATCATGCAGCAGTCCAGCAAAGCGCAAGACAGGAGCTTGGGCGTCTGGTTTCAATACATCGAGCAAGGCCAGGTGAAATTGCCGCGCTTTCAGCGCTTTGAAGCCTGGGATCGGGCGCGCATTACCAGCTTTTTGCACACCATCATCAACAATCTGCCCGTGGGCGTCGCCTTGGCGCTTGAGGTGGCTGGTCAGGAAAAATTCGAATCGCGCTACATCGCCAGCGCCGAACCTGCCACGCCGGGCGCGGTGACTCAGCATTTGCTCGACGGCCAGCAAAGGCTGACGGCGTTCTGGCGCTCGATGCACAACAACTACGAATCAGAAACATTTTTCGTCTATTTGCCGCAGTTCGACCAAGGGGGGAGCAAGTCCAGCAGCGAGCCGGAAATCCGCTGCATTCCACGCTGGATCAACAAGCACGGGCTGCGGATGCCGCGCTGGGCCGAAGATCCGGCCCAATGTCTCAAGCGCGGCCTGTTGCCTGTGCATCTGCTGCGGCCTGGTGATATTTCGACAGAGCGAGAGCGTTGGTTGAACGAGGCCACCAAACCCCTGGAGCCCGCCGAGACAGACCCGGACGCCCTGAGCAAATACAAGGCCTACACCGCCACACGCAACGCAGTCAGCACCGAGATCACCACGCTGCGCGAGCGGGTGACGCATTTCAATCTGCCCTATCTTTCCTTGCCAGCCCATACCAGCAAGGACGTGGCCTTGCAGGTGTTCATCAACATGAATACCAACAGCAAGCCCTTGTCCCTGTACGACATCATCGTGGCCGAAGTGGAGAGCGTCACCGAGCAGTCGCTGCACGCGCTGCAATCCAGCCTGACGGACAAATGCCCGATGGCGGGGCGCTATGGCAATGTGTCCGATCTCATTTTGTCCACCTCCGCGCTGCTGCAAGATAAGCCACCCAGCACGCACGGCATGGTCGAAATGGACAAGCAGCAGCTGCTGGTCAATTGGCCAAAGCTCGAGCGTGGGCTTGAGCGTATGGCCACGTTTCTGGACGGCCAGCGCGTGTTCGACAAAGAGCGGCTACCAACGAATGCGGTTTTGGCCGTGATTGCCGCTGCCTACGAGTGGATTCCGGAGCACGGCGACTTTCTGGCAAAAGCCGAAAAGCTGCTGCGCCGCTACCTGTGGTCGGCCTTTTTCACGGATCGCTACGAAAACACGGCAGCCTCACGCGCGTTTGCCGATTTCAAGGCCATCAAGGCTTTGTTGAACAACCCCGGCTTTACCGATGCCGATTTGGCAACGGTGCCCGTGCTCAACCGTGCCGAATTCCCGCTGGCGGATGTGGACTCGCTGATGGCCGCCGGCTGGCCCAAGGCAACAGGCATAGAGGCGCGCGCCATTTTGGCGGTCACCACCTACCTGGGCGCGCTGGACTTCGCAGACCACAAGGCGGCCACCTACGACAATATCCAAAAACGCGAGTACCACCATGTGTTTCCCGATGCCCTGCTCAGCGAAGCCGGCATCCAAAGCAGCCTGGCGCTGAACTGCGCGCTCATTACCTGGAAGACCAACCGGATCATCGGCCGCAAAGACCCGCTGGAATACCTGAAAGAGCGTGTTCAGTGGGCCAGTGAAGCTGTGGTGTGCGAGCGTTTGAAGTCGCACCTCATTTCATACGACTTGCTTGCCAAGGCGCATTACGCCGACCTGCAAGGGCAGGCGCTCAAACAAAAGCTGGCGGCCGATTTCCACGCATTTTTGCGCGACCGCGCCAGCCTGGTCTTTGCCGCCATGACGGAACTCACCCAGGGCGACTGCCCCTCGCTCGAAGCCTTGTGGGCTGCGCACGCAGTCAATGCCGATGGATGATGCACAGGCTGCCACGCAAAAACCTGCGCAAGGTCTCTGCAGGATTGACAAAGCAAGCGGTTCGGGCGGTCTGTGGCGTTGAAAGCCTTGACAGGCCTCGCGGCCATCCGGGTTTTGCATCTCGCACACCGTAGCCACCCAAGCCCGGCTGTGGCGTGGCCTTGCAGACGCCGCCAACTGCCCAATGCACTTGTGCTCCAGCCGGGTAGCTACTGCCAACAGGCTCTTGACCCGCCACTTTTTTATCTTCCGCCCATGACGGCCACTGCCTCGCTCCTGCCTGTCTCCGCCAAACCTGCCCTGCCAGCCGATTGGCCCATGCGCCTGGCTTGCCTGCTCATCGCCTTGCTGGCACTCTCGCCGCTGGCGGCTTTGCTTTGGCACGCCCTGGGCGGCGACTGGCAGCACTGGGCGCACCAATTCACCTACGTGCTGCCCACAGCGGCGCGCAACACCTTGTGGCTGCTTGCCGGGGTGGGGGTATTGGTCACGCTGATCGGCACGGGCGCGGCCTGGCTGGTCACGGCCTACCGATTCCCGGGCCGGGGCGTGCTGGTCTGGGCGCTGCTGCTGCCCATGGCCATGCCCAGCTACGTCATGGCCTATGCCTATCTGGATTTGCTGCACCCCATCGGCCCCGTCCAAACTCTGCTGCGCGAATGGCTGGGCTACAGCAGCGCGCGCGAATGGCGACTGCCCGATGTGCGCTCATTGCCCGGTGCAATGGCTTTGCTGGCGCTGGTGCTTTACCCCTATGTGTACTTGAGCACCCGCTTCATGTTCATGAGCCAGTCGGCCAGCCTGCTCGAGGCCGCTCGCAGCCTGGGCTGCACGGCCGCCAGCGCCTTTTGGCGTGTGGCCCTGCCGCTGGCGCGCCCGGCCATTGCCGTGGGCCTGTCGCTGGCCTTGCTGGAAACACTCAATGACATCGGTGCATCCGAATTCCTTGGCGTGCGCACCATGACGGTGGCGGTTTACACCACTTGGGTGGCGCGCTCCGACCTGGGCGGCGCGGCGCAAATGGCCTTGCTGATGCTGGTGCTGGTGGTGGGCCTGATCCTGCTGGAGCGCCGCGCGCGCCAGCGCCAGCGCTTTGCCACCACCCAGCGCATGCGCCCCATGCAACCCAAAACCCTGCGCGGCGCGCCCGCCCTGCTGGCGCTGGCGCTGGGCAGCCTGCCGGTGCTGCTGGGCTTTCTCGCCCCGGCGGGTTATCTGGCCTATGCCGGTATCCGCCGCATGGAGCAATCGCCCATCTCTGCCGAGCTGTGGCAAAGCCTGCTCAACACCCTGGCCATCGCCTGCGCCGCCACCTTGGTGGCCTTGGCGCTGGGCCTGCTGCTGGCCTGGCAAGCGCGCGTGCGCGTGCAAGGCCAGCGCGCCGCCTGGGCCAACGCCTGCGCCCGCATCGCCAGCCTGGGCTATGCCATCCCCGGCACCATCCTCGCCATTGGGCTGCTCACGCCGCTGGCGCTGGCCGATAGCGCCCTCTCCGCGCTGCTGCGCGACAGCCGCCTGTGGCTCATGGGCAGCATGGCTGCCATCGTGCTGGCCTGCACGCTGCGCTTTTTGGCGGTGACGGTCGGCTCGCTCGAAGCGGGGCTGAGCCGCATTCCCCCATCGCTGGAGCAAGCGGCGCGCCTGCTGGGCCACGGCAGCGCCGCCACCTTGCGCCGCGTGCACCTGCCCTTGCTCAAGCCCGCCCTGGCCGCTGGCGCGCTGCTGGTGTTTGTGGACACCATGAAAGAGCTGCCCGCCACCTTGCTGCTACGCCCGCTCAACCTCGACACCCTCGCCACGCGCCTGTATGCCGAAGCCGCGCGCGGCACTTATGAAGAAGGCGCCATCGCCGCCCTGGCCATCGTGCTGGCGGGGCTGCTGCCCGTCATCCTGCTGGCGCGCACCCGCATGGCTGTGGATGCCGCCGCCTGAGCCGCCCAACTGCACCTTTGCCTGCCATGACCACTTTTCTCGACCTGCACGCCCTGCGCCTGGGCTACGACACCCCCCAGGGGCTGCGTGAAATCGTCCGCGACTTCTCCCTGCAACTGGCGCGCGGCGAGATCGCCTGCCTGCTGGGGCCCTCTGGCTGCGGCAAATCCACCATCTTGCGCGCCATTGCCGGTTTTGAGCCGCTGCGCAGCGGCCACATCCGGCTGCAAGGGGTTGAGCTCTCCAGCCCCCGGCACATGCTGGCGCCAGAGAAGCGCCGCGTGGGCATGATGTTTCAGGACTACGCCTTGTTCCCCCATCTCGACGTCTGGCACAACGTCGCCTTCGGCCTGCGCGCCTTGGGCCGTGCGCAGCGCCACAAACGCGTGCAGGAAATGCTCGAACTGGTCGGCCTGCCCCAATCGGCCAAAGCCTGGCCGCACGAACTCTCCGGCGGCCAGCAGCAGCGCGTGGCCCTGGCGCGCGCCCTGGCCCCCGCGCCCGAGCTGCTGCTGCTCGATGAGCCTTTCTCCAACCTCGACACCGACCTGCGCGAGCGCCTGGCGCAGGAAGTGCGCGACATCCTCCAGCGCATGGGCCACACCGCCATCCTCGTGACCCACAACAAAAACGAAGCGCGCATCATGGCCAGTAAAGTCTGCATCCTCACCCCCGGCCAGCCCACGCAATACCTGGCCGCAGCCGATTTGAGCTAGCCGAAAGCCAACCGAAAACCTGCCCACGCAAAGGCCACCCCATGCACATCTCCATTCAAGGCCATCCGCTTTACGCCTACACCGGCGGCGCCGTCCACAAGCCGGGCCAACCCTGGCTGATCCTCATCCACGGCGTGCTCAACGACCACAGCGTCTGGGCGCTGCAAAGCCGCTGGTTTGCACACCACGGCTGGAACGTGCTGGCCATCGACCTGCCCGGCCACGGCCGCAGTGCGACCAGTGAAGCGCCTGCCAGCGTGCAACAAGCCGCCGACACCATCGCCGCCCTGGTGCACACGCTGGACGACGCACCGCTGGCGCTGGCCGGGCACAGCTTTGGCTCGCTGATCGCGCTGCAAGCGGCGGCCCAGCTCGGCCCGCGTGTGCAGCGCCTGCTGCTGCTGGGCACGGCAGCGCCCATGCCTGTCTCGCCCGCGCTGCTGGAGCTGTCGCAAAGCGCGCCGGAAAAAGCCATGCACCTGGTCAACGTGTTTTCGCGCAGCACCCTGGCACCGCCGCCCTCGGCACTGGGGCCGGGCACCTGGCCCTATGGCATGGGCATGGCGCTGGGGCGGCGCGTGCTGCGCAGCAATCCGCGCGAAAACATCTTTCACAAAGGCTTTGTGGCCTGCAACAGCTACGAGGGCGGGCCAGAGGCCATGCGCCAGGTCAAGGCGCGGGTGTTGGTGCTCAGCGGCAGCCAGGATCAGATGACGCCGCCCAAAGCCAGCGCGCCTTTGCTTGACGCGGCGCGAGAAGCAGGCGTGGCGTTTGCCTGCGAGCGCATCGCCTGCGGCCACAACCTGATGACCGAAGCGCCCGACGCCACGCTGGATGCCATGCGGCGCTTTTTGAGCGCGCATTGAGTACGGAAATCCAGTACGGAAATGCGCCCAGGCCACAAAGTGCGCTGCATCACGCCAGCAGGCTGGCCCATTCGTCTGGCGCCCAGCCTGCGGTGATGGCCTGCTCTGCTGGGCCATCGCTGCGCTGCACGACAACGATGGGGCGTTTGATGAGGCTGAGATGGGCCAGCATCACGGCCTGCGCGCCAGCGGCGTCGCTGGCTTGCGCTTGCGTGGCCGCGTCCAGTTGCCGCCAGGTGGTGCCGCGCCGGTTGAGCAAGCTCTCCCAGCCCAGCGCCTGCACCCATTGGGCCAGGGTAGCGGCGTTCAGGCCGTGTTTTTTGAAGTCGTGAAATGTCACGGCATGGCCGCGCTCGGCAAACCATTGGCGGCTTTTTTTCACGGTGTCGCAGTTGGGGATGCCGTAGAGGGTGATGGTGCAAGTCATAGGGTTTTCAAACAGCGCAAAGCCTGTTTTTTTTACAATTCAATAAGAAAAAATTAATTGCCATTTAGGCAACATGGTATTGGAATCTATTTTCCTTTGATTGAAATCCATCAAACCACCACCGGCTCCGGCTCCAGGCGGATGCCATAGCGCTCGTACACGCTGGTCTGGATGGCCTGGGCCAGCATCATCACCTCGCCGCCGGTGGCGCTTTGCTCGCCCTGGCCCAGATTGACCAGCACCAGCGCCTGCTTGTCGTACACGCCCGCGTTGCCGATGGCTTTGCCTTTCCAGCCGCAGGCGTCGATCATCCAGCCCGCTGCCAGCTTGGCGCTGCCATCGGGCATGGGGTAATGCACGATGTGCGGCTCGCGCGCGATGATGTCGCGGCATTGCTCGGGGGTGACGACGGGGTTTTTGAAAAAGCTGCCCACGTTGCCCATTTGCGCCGGATCGGGCAGCTTCTCGCGGCGGATGGCCACCACCCAATCGAAAATCTGCTGCGCGCTGGGCTGGGCGATGCCGCTGGCCTGCATGCGCCGCTGCAGGTCGTGGTAGTCCAGCACGGGCCGCCAGCGCCGGGGCAGCCACAGCCGCACGCGGGTGATAACGGCGCGCCCGGCCAGGCCCAACCCCATGCCCAGCGCCTGCGCCACGCTGGCGGGGGCGTGGTCGATGGCGTCGGCCTGCATGTCGTCGGTTGTGCGTTGCAGCTTTTGGTTTTTGAGGGTTTGCGCCATGTCCACGCGCACGCCAGCGCGGGCGGGCGCGTGTTTGAAGATGGAGTCGCGGTAGCCAAAGGCGCATTGCGCGGCGGTGAGGCTAAAGGGCTTGCCGCTGTACAAATCGATGCCCTCGAGGCTGTGCAGCCGATCTTGCAGCTCCACGCCGTAAGCGCCGATGTTTTGCACCGGCGCAGCCCCCACGGTGCCGGGGATCAGGGCCATGTTCTCCAGCCCGGGCATGCCTTGCTCCAGGCTCCAGCGCACCAGCTCGTGCCAGCGCTCACCCGCGCCCGCCTCAATCAGCCAGCCCTGCTCATCGCTTTGCAGCACGCGCCGACCCATGATCTCCATCTTCAAAACCGGGCGGCGCACATCGCCGGTGAGCACCAGATTGCTGCCCCCGCCCAGCACCAGAGGCTCCCATTGCGGGGCGATGCGCGCGGCAGGCGGCAGGCCCTGGCGGCGCTGCTGCCCCCAGAGTTGGGCAAAGGCGATGACATCGGCCTCGCTGCGCGCGCGCACCAGCGCCAAGGCCTTGGCAGCAATACCAAAGGTGTTGTAGGGGCGCAGGGAAATATTTTTTTCTACTAACATCGGCCGCATTTTCCCATCCCGACCATGCATTGAAATGGATTGAACATGCCCTCTTTTGACACCGTTTTGGAAGCCAATTTCGTCGAAGTCCGCAACGCTGTGGACAACGCCAGCAAGGAAATCGCCACGCGCTTTGACTTCAAAGGCACCAGCGCCGCCATCGAACTCAAGGACAAGGAAATCACCCTGCTGGGCGATTCGGACTTCCAGCTCCAGCAGATTGAAGACATCCTGCGCAACAAGCTCACCAAGCGCGATGTGGATGTGCGCTTTCTCGACGTGGACAAGCCGCAAAAAGCCGGCGGCGACAAGCTCAAGCAGCTCGTGCGCGTACGCAACGGCATCGACGCCACGCTGGCCAAGCAAATCCAGAAGCACATCAAGGACAGCAAGCTCAAAGTGCAAGCAGCCATTCAGGGCGAGACCGTGCGCGTCTCCGGCGCCAAGCGCGACGATTTGCAGGCGGCCATGGCGCTGATCCGCAAGCAAATCACCGATTTCCCCTTGTCGTTCAACAACTTCCGCGATTGAGCGCAAGCCATGCACAGCAGTGCGCTCGTGCTTTTTTCGGGCGGGCAGGACTCGGCCACCTGCCTGGCCGACGCCCTCACCCGCTACCCGCGCGTGGAAACCATCGGCTTTGATTACGGCCAGCGCCACCACGTCGAACTCCAACAGCGTCAGGCCGTGCTGGACGCCCTGCGCCAACGCTTCCCGCAATGGAGCCAGCGCCTGGGGCCAGACCACATGATTGGCCTGGATGCGCTGGGCCAGATCAGCGACACCGCCCTCACCCGCGAATGCGCCATCACGCTGGAGCAAAGCGGCCTGCCCAACACCTTTGTGCCCGGGCGCAACCTGGTTTTCCTCACCTTTGCCGCTGCCCTGGCCTACCGGCGCGGCCTGCAAGCCATCGTCACCGGCGTGTGCGAAGCCGACTACTCCGGCTACCCCGATTGCCGCGACGACACCATGAAAGCCATGCAAGTGGCTTTGTCGCTGGGCATGGCCTGGCGGCTACTCATCGAAACGCCCCTGATGTGGCTGGATAAAGCGCAAACCTGGCAACTGGCCCACCGCCTGGGCCAGCAGGCCGACCCGGCGGGCGGCGGCGATGCGCTGGTGCAATTGATCGTCGAGCACAGCCACACCTGCTACCTCGGCCAGCGCCAGCAGCGGCACGATTGGGGCTATGGCTGCGGGCAATGCCCCGCCTGCCAACTGCGCGCCAGCGGCTGGGCGCGCTGGCGTGGCGAACAAGGTGGCGCAGCGCCCCTTCTCACAACCGCATAAGCCTGCGCACAGCCGCCCGGCGCCCTGCTGGCTGTGCATTAGAATGCGCGATTTGCCGGCCCCAGGCTGGCAAGCCCGAGTGGTGGAACAGGTAGACACAAGGGACTTAAACCATTTGAGCCTTCGGCGCGGAAACGCCCGAAGTGAAGCCCGTCAAACTCGGCGAACGCCCTGGGTCTCCCAACCCGAGCCAACGCCGAGCCAAGCCCGGTGATGGCGCACAAGCGCCCATCGCCAGGAAGGTGTAGAGAGCAGACGGCGGGCGCCTAAGGCTGTCCAGCTATGGCGAAGGCGTGCTCCAGCCCACGAACAGCGCACACGCGCTGGCGGCGAAAGCCGAAGTGGGACGAAAATCCCTCGGCCGCAAGGCCGTGCCGGTTCGATTCCGGCCTCGGGCACCACCCTCGGTGCATTGCAAAAACATCAGCCGCCCTTGGGGCGGCTTCTTTTTTCGCCAGTTGGCTAATCCTTCCCAGGGCACGGTGCAGCCCAACAAAAGCCCGCACAAAGCCCAAAAATGCGAGCGATGAAACCCGCTTCACCGTCCGGCCAGACCAGCACCCGGCCAAAGCCTGGTGGCTTGCTTCCCATGTCTTTACGTTTACCCCCCTTTCTCTCTTTTTGCGCCCCAGTGGCGGCCTGCTTGGGCGTGTGCCTGACGCTGGCCGCGCCCGCTGCGGCAG
Organism: Allofranklinella schreckenbergeri; assembly: GCF_003703475.1. Taxonomy (GTDB): domain Bacteria; phylum Pseudomonadota; class Gammaproteobacteria; order Burkholderiales; family Burkholderiaceae_C; genus Lampropedia; species Lampropedia schreckenbergeri. Next base: position 29,831 of record NZ_RDQM01000001.1, read on the forward strand.
ATGGCGCGCCCCAGGCCACAGCCCGCGCGCCTGAGCAGACTGCGACTGAAGCCGCTTGCACTTGTCGCAACGCACGGCTGGATGTGGTGGTGCTCGGCTCGGGCGGGCCGGAGCTGAGCGATCAGCGCGCCTCCACCGGCTACCTGGTGCGTGAGGACGGCAAGGCGCGCTTCATCATCGATTTCGGCGCGGGCGCTTCGCTCAACTTCGAGCGCGCGGGCGGGCGCATTGAGGATTTGCACGCGCTGCTGTTCACGCACTTTCACGTGGATCATTCCAACGATTTGCCTGCGCTGGTCAAGGCCGCGTTCTTTACCAACCGCCGCGCCGATTTGCCGCTGTATGGCCCCACGGGCAGCGCCACCATTCCCACCACGCCGCTGTTCGTAGAGCGCCAGTTTGGCGACAAGGGCGTGTACCCCTACCTGTCGGACTTCCTCACGGGCGAAGCGGGCTTTGCCCTCAAGCCCGTGGCGGTGGATGCCAGCCACGCGCAGCCCAAGCTGTTCAGCACGCAGGTGGCGGGCTTCACGCTCAAGGCTATTGCGGTGGAGCACGGCCCCATGCCCTCGCTGGGCTGGCGGGTGGAAAAAGACGGCTGCGCAGTGGTGGTTTCGGGCGACACCAGCAACGCGGGCAAGACGCTGGATGTGCTGGCCCAGGGCGCGGATGTGTTCATCGCCCACAACGCCGTGCCCGAGCACAGCCACGACGAGGTGGCGCTGCACCTGCACATGACGCCGGGCGAGATTGGCCGCATCGCCCAGCACACGGGCAGCCGCAGCCTGGTGCTGTCGCACTTCATGCGCCGCACCGATGGTGCGCACGCAGAAACGGCTGCGGCCATCCGCCAGCACTACCGCGGGCCGCTGGCCTTTGCGCAGGATTGCGAGGTGTATTCGCTGCAAAGCGGCCAGCGCATCGACTCTTGCGCTGGCCCGCGCCGTGCGCAGCGTCAAGGCCAAAAGGATTGAATTCCAACCAAAGGAAAATTCAATTTAACTGCAACATGCCGAAACAGGCAGATTTATTTTCCTTTGATTGATAATTCATACCCTCTTACGGCAAGAAGAAATACGCCCACAGCGAGACCACCGCGACCGAGAGCAGGTTCAGCACCAAGCCTGCGCTCATCATTTCCTTTTGGCGGATCAAGCCGGAGCCAAACACGATGGCATTGGGCGGGGTAGCCACGGGGAGCATGAAGGCGCACGAGGCGCCGATGCCGATCACCATCACCAGCATTTCCTTGGGCAAGCCCATCTCCACGGCGATGCCGCCAAAGACGGGCACCAGCAAAGCCGCCGAAGCGGTGTTGCTGGTGAATTCGGTCAGGAAGATGATGAAGGCGGCCACCACCAGCACAACGATAAAGGGGTGAGCCTGGCCAAACGCATCGGCCACGGCCTGCCCCAGCGCGGTGGAAGCGCCGGAGTTTTTCATCACCGCGCTCAGGGCGATGCCGCCGCCAAAGAGCAGCAGCACGCCCCAGTCGGTGTTTTGCACCACGTCGCGCCACTGCACCGTGCCCAGCAGCACGACGGCCACGGCGGCAGCCAGGGCGATAAAGCTGTCGATGGAGGCAATGCCGGTGGCCTTTTGAATGCGGCTGCCCATGATCCAGGCCGCCGCTGTGATGAAGAAGATGGCCACGGTGAGCACGCGGTGCAGCGTCCAGGGGATGACCTCTGTTTGCGCGGTGTTGACGCGTTGGCTGAAGTCGGGCCGCAGCACCACATACAGGCCAATGAGCATGGTCGGCAGCAGCAACAGCATGATGGGCATGGCCAGCTTCATCCAGCCGTTGAAATCCAGCCCCAGCGCCCGCGCGGCGATGCCGTTGGGCGGCGAGCCAACGTAGGTGCCCATGCCCCCGATGCTGGCGCAATAGGCCACGCCCAGCAGCACGAAAACGAAGGTCCTGCGCTGCTTGTCCCGGTCAACGTGCTCCATCAACCCCAAAGCCAGCGGCAGCATCATGGCGGCGGTGGCCGTGTTGCTGATCCACATGGACAGGAAGGTGGTGGCGGCAAAAATCAGCAGCGCTGCCGCCAGCATGCTGCCGCGCGAGAGGGAAATCACCCACAGGGCGATCTTGCGGTCGAGCTTCTGGATGTGCAGTGCGGTGGCCAGGGCAAAGCCGCCGAAAAAGACGAAGATGATCGGATCGGCAAAATGCGCCAGCACCGACTTGGTGTTCATCTCCGGGATGTGAAAGAGCAACGCCAGCAAAGGCACCATCAAGGCCGTGACGGTGATGTGCAAGGCCTCGGTAAACCACAAAATCGCAACGAAAAGCAAAATCGCCAAGCCGCGGTTGACCATGTCTGGATACGGCAGCACGTGGTACAGCCCAAAGGCCAACACAGCGGCAATCAGCGTTATCAGCAGGCCGCGCAAGCTGCTCGGCTGCTTGCCTTCCTCCGGCGCTGGCTGGGAGACGGGGTAATGGGTATCCATGAAGCTCTCCTGAGAAGGTTGCATGCAAAAACAGCCTGCCTGGCCACTGTGCAATCGGCTGCGCGGCCAGGCAGATGCCGAAAAATTTTACATTTGAATACAGGCTCTCAGGAAAGGGCTTTCCCGCACGATCTCCATCAGCAGTGCGCGGGGCGGGCAGCTCTCAAATCCCCGAACCTGCGCTCTCCAGCGCCTCTTGCTGCACAAAGACGCGGGCGCGGCGGGGTTTGACCCAGACAAGATCGCCCTCGCCCAAGTCCAACTCGGCGTAGCGCTCGGCCGCCATTTGCGCCTCGATCAGGTGGCCGTGCGGGAGCGGGTTTTCCAGCAGAGCATCAGCGCCCTGTTCCTTGTCAGGTTCGGCCACCAGCTCCAACCGCGCCAGCGGACCAACGACGATGGCGCGTGCAATGCGCGCACGCAGGCCCTGCGGCGCGGCAGCCTCTTGCACGGCGGCGCCCGCCCCGGTTGGGCTGGCATGCCAGGGCTGCACCTCCAGCTCGTGCGGGCGCACATAGGCCAGGGCTTGCCCGTCTTGCAACTCATCCGCTGCGGCTTGCAGTGCAAAGCCCGGCAGGCTGACGTGGCCTGCGCTGGCGCGGCCGTGGAAAAGGTTGACATCGCCCAGAAAGCCATAGACGAAGGGGCTGGCCGGGTCGTCCCACACCTGCTGGGGCGTGCCCACTTGCTCGATGCGGCCGCGGTTCATGACGACGACGCGGTCGGCCACCTCCAGCGCCTCCTCCTGATCGTGGGTGACGAAGATGCTGGTCACATGCAATTCTTCGTGCAGGCGGCGCAGCCAGCGGCGCAATTCCTTGCGCACCTTGGCATCGAGCGCGCCGAAAGGCTCGTCCAGCAGCAGCACCTGCGGCTCCACGGCCAGGGCGCGCGCCAAGGCAATGCGTTGGCGCTGCCCGCCCGAGAGCTGGGCAGGAAAGCGATCGGCCAGCCAATCGAGCTGCACCAGTTGCAGCAGCCGCATCACCTTGTCGCGGATTTGCGCTTTACTGGGCCGCTGGCTGCGGGGCTTGACGCTCAGGCCAAAGGCCACGTTGTCGAACACCGTCATATGCCGAAACAGCGCGTAGTGCTGGAACACGAAGCCGACTTGGCGATCGCGCACATGCACATGGGTGGCATCGCGCCCCGAGAACCAGACCGCGCCATGGTCGGGCGCTTCCAGCCCGGCGATGATGCGCAGCAGCGTGGTTTTGCCGCAGCCCGAGGGGCCGAGCAGCGCCAGCAACTCGCCCGAGGCGATCTCCAAATTCACATCGCGCAGGGCGTGAAAATCGCCAAAGGTTTTGCTGATGTTGCGCACTTCAATGCTCATGCGTGTGCTCCTGGATGAGGGGTTGAATCGGGCCGCGCCGCCGCTGCAGGCCGCGCCCAGGCGCCGCGCTGGGCCTGCGCCACGGCCGGGGCCTGCTCGGCGGCGCGGGGGTTTTCCGGCGGCAAGGCGGCGGCTTGGCGCATCTGCGCCTCGTGCTGCCATTCGGCCCAGGTTTTCAGCGCCAGCGTCACCAGCGCCAGCAGGGCCAGCAAGGTGGCCACCGAGAACGCGGCCACGGATTGGTAATCGGTGTAGAGGATTTCCACATGCAGCGGGATGGTGTTGGTCTGCCCGCGGATATGGCCCGAGACCACCGACACCGCGCCAAACTCCCCCATCGCCCGCGCATTGCAGAGGATGACGCCGTAGATCAGCCCCCACTTGATATTGGGCAGCGTCACGCTCCAGAACGTGCGCAGGCCCGAAGCGCCCAGCACGATGGCGGCTTGCTCCTCCTGCTCGCCCTGGGCCTGCATCAGCGGAATCAGCTCGCGCGCGATGAAGGGGAAGGTGACAAACACCGTCACCAACACAATGCCCGGCGTGGCAAAAATCACCTTCACATCCCAGGCTTGCAGCAGCGGCCCCAACCAGCCGTTGACGCCATACAGCAGCGCATACACCAGCCCCGCCACCACGGGCGAGATGGAAAACGGCAAATCGATCAAGGTAATCAAAAACGCCTTGCCACGAAACTCGTGCTTGGCAATGGCCCAGGCAGCCATGACGCCGAAGACGATGTTCAGCGGCACCACAATCAGCGCCGTCAGCAGCGTCAGCCGCACCGCAGCCCAGGTATCGCTGGACTCAAACGCGCTGGCAAACGCCCCCCAGCCCTGGCGAAACGCCTCGGCAAACACCGCCAGCAGCGGCAACACCAGAAACAACCCCATGAAGGCCAGCGCCAAAGCCATCAGGCTGCGGCGCACCCAAGGCGCTTCGTCCGTCAGCGCCCGCGCGCGCGGGACCGCCACGGCGACAGGCGCAACGGGGGCGGCCGTCGCCGTCATGTCTTTTTTCATGTCTTGCCCCCCGTGGCGCGGCGCTGCCAGGCTTGCAGGCCGTTGATGACAAACAGCATGGCAAAGGAAAACGCCAGCATCGCCAACGCCACCGCCGTTGCGCCCGCGTAGTCGTACTGATCGAGCTTGCCGATGATGATCAGCGGCGTGATCTCGGAAACCATCGGGATATTGCCCGCAATGAAAATCACCGAGCCGTATTCACCCAGCGCCCGCGCAAACGCCAGCGCAAAGCCCGTGAGCAGCGCGGGCAGGATGGCGGGCAGGATCACGCGGCGAAACGTCTGCCAGCGCGAGGCGCCCAGGCTGCTGGCCGCCTCCTCCAGCTCGCGCTCGAAATCCTCCAGCACCGGCTGCACCGTGCGCACCACAAACGGCAGGCCGATGAAGATCAGCGCCACCACCACGCCCGCAGGCGCAAACGCCACCTGCACGCCCAAAGGCTCCAGCCACCGGCCCAGCCAGCCGTTGGGCGCCAGCAGCGCCGTCAGCGCAATACCCGCCACCGCCGTGGGCAGGGCAAAGGGCAAATCCACCAACGCATCGGCCAGCCGCTTGCCGGGAAAGCGGTAGCGCACCAGCACCCAGGCAATCAGCAGCCCGAACACCAGATTGACCAGCGCCGCCAGCAGCGACGCGCCAATGGTCAGCTTGTACGAAGCCACCACGCGCGGCGCCCAAACCGCCTGCCAAAACTGCTCCCAACTCAACTGCGCCGCCTGCGCCAGCAAGGCCGCCAGCGGCAGCAGCACGATCAGCCCCAGATAAAACAGCGTGTAGCCCATCGTCAGGCCAAAGCCTGGCAGCACCCGCACGCGCCCCCGGCGCAACGGCGCGTGGGCAGAAGATGAAAAGGACATGAAACAGTCGCCCCGCAAGCTGAAGGCAGCGCTTGCCACCCTCTTTATTACAAATCAAAAGGAAATAAAATTACCTTGTTTCGGCAAATTAGTATTGAAGTTGAATTTCCATTGATTGAAATGAAAGCTCAACGCTGCCCCGCGCCATACAGCCGGTCGAACTCGCCGCCATCGTTGAAATGCACCTTCTGCGCCTGCCCCAGCGAGCCGAAATGCTCTTGCACACGGAACAGCTTGATCGGCTTGAACTGCTGCGCATGCCGCTCCAGCACCGCCTGCGAGCGCGGGCGCAAACCGTGGCGCGCAGCAATCTCCTGCGCCTGCTCGCTGTAGAGGAACTGCAAATACGCCCGCGCCGCCTGCTCCGTGCCCTTTTTCTGCACCACCGGCTGCACCAGCGCCACCGGGTTCTCCGCCAGCACGCTGGCTGAGGGATACACCACATCCACCCTGCCCTTGCCGAACTCGCGCTCGACCGACAACACCTCCGACTCGAACGTCACCAGCACATCGCCAATGTTGCGCTGCAAAAACACCGCCGTCGCATCGCGCCCGCCCTTGCCCAGCACCGGCACGTTTTTGTAAAGCTGCGCCACGAATTCACGCGCCTGCTCGGGCGTGCCGCCGCCCTCCAGCACCGCCCCCCAGGCCGCCAGATAGGCATAGCGGCCATTGCCGCCCGTTTTGGGGTTCACCACCACCACCTGCACGCCCGGCTTGACCAAATCGGCCCAATCCCGAATGCCCTTGGGGTTGCCCTTGCGCACCAGAAACAGCATCGTCGAAGTCGTCGGCGCGGCATCGTGCGGAAACTGCTGCGCCCAATCCTTGGCCACCAGGCCGTTGTCGGCGAGAAAATCGATATCCGTCGTGGTATTCATCGTCACCACATCGGCCTGCAAACCTTCGCGCACCGCCCGCGCCTGCGCGCTGGAGCCGCCATGCGCCTGATCGACCTTGATCGCATGCCCCGTTTGCTGCTGGTAGCTTTGCACGAACGCCGGGTTGATCTCACGGTAAAACTCGCGCGCCACATCGTAAGAAGCATTGAGCAAACTCTGCTGCGCCTGGGCTGGCGTCAAAGCCACCAGGGCGCCAGCCGCCACGGCCCACACCCGCAAAGAGCGCAAAGAGCGCAAAACGCCCGAACCGGGGAAAGCCCGCAAAACAGGGAGCAGGGAACGATTCATCACAGCCATCACTTTCTTGACAGAAACCAACAAAGGCCGCGATTGTGGAGAGCGCGCTTCAGAAACGGAACGACATTTATCTTCTATCCATATGCGTTAAAGCCATATGCGCTATTGGCCTTTTCCGCGCACACGCCGCGCTGCTGGCCCAGTCCCGCTCACTGTGGCCGCGCCAGAAACTCAATCGTGGGCGGCTCAATGGCGGCATCGCGCGCCACCGCCATCAAAATCCCCAGCGCCAGGCCCAGCGTCACCATGGCCGTGCCGCCGTAGCTGATGAAGGGCAGCGGCACGCCCACCACGGGCAGCACGCCCATCACCATGCCCATGTTGACGAAGGCGTAAGTGAAAAAAATCATCGCCACCGCAGCGGCCATCAGGCGGCCAAACAGCGTTTTGGCCCGCATGGCGATGATGAAGGCGCGGTAGATCAGGAACAAAAAGCCCATCAGCAAGGCCAGCGTGCCAGCCAGGCCAAACTCCTCGGCAAACGCGGCGAAGATGAAATCCGTCGTGCGCTCGGGGATGAATTCCAGATGCGTTTGCGTGCCGGCCATGAAGCCCTTGCCCCACACCCCGCCCGAGCCGATGGCGATCATGCCCTGGATGATGTGAAAACCCTTGCCCAGCGGGTCTTTGTAGGGGTCCAGCAGCGTGCACACGCGCGTTTTCTGATAGTCGTGCAGCACCACCCAATCCACGCCGCTTTGGCACAGCGTGTCGCCGAAGGCGACGATCAAGGCAATGCCCCCAAGGCCCAGAAGCACGGGCGGGGCCACCAGCTTCCAGGACAGGCCGGCGAAGAAGATCACCGTCAGCCCCGCCGCCAGCACCAGCAAGGCCGTGCCCAGATCGGGCTGCCGCAAGATCAGCCCCACGGGCACGGCCAACAGCAGCGCGGCGACGATGAAATCCGTGGCCCGCAGCGGCGGCGGGCGCAACTGGAACCACCAGGCCAGCATCAGCGGCGCGGCGATTTTCATGATCTCGCTGGGCTGGATGACGATGCCCACATTCACCCAGCGCTGCGCGCCTTTGCGGGTGATGCCCGCCACCTCCACCCCCAGCAGCAGCAGCACGCCGACGACAAACAACGGCACGGCCAGCAGCATGATTTTTTGCGGCGGGAACTGCGCCACCACAAACAAAATCGCCGCCGCCAGCAGCATGTTGCGCGCATGTGCGCCAAAGCGTTCACCGTGGTCAAACCCGGCCGAGTACATCGCAATCAGCCCCAGCGAGGCCAGAAAAAGAATGGCGGCGATCAGCCAGCCGTCAAAGCGCTGAAACAGCCCCAGAAAGCGCTGCGGCCACGGGGTTTGGTTAAGGGTGGTGTGCATCGCCGTATTATCTTCAGAGCCTGTTGCAGATAGCGCGTGGCTCGCCATGCCCCGCCCACCCGGCGCTCTTTTGCATTTCAATCAAAAGTAAAAATAATTTGAATACAGACATGCCGAAATATGCAATTTTTATTTCTTTTTGATATATAAAATACATCCTCCCTCCCTCACCATGCACAGCCCTGACCTCACCCGCCTTGCCGCCCTGCCCGGCATCCAGGCCGTCTTGCTCGATCTGGACGGCACCCTCATCGATACACTGGACGAATTCGAGCACGCCCTGGGCCACATGCTGGCCGAGCTGGGCCTGCCCGGCACCGACCGCCACACCATTGCCGTCACCATCGGCAAAGGCTCGGAGCACCTGGTGCGCACCGTCCTGGCCCGCGCGCTGCGCGCCGCCGCCCGCCCGCACGACGAGGCCGCCGTGCAAGCGCTGTTCGAGCGCGCCATGCAGGTGTACTTCGCCGGTTACGACGATGCCGCCAGCCAGCACATGGCCAAGGTCTATCCCGGCGTGCGCGAGGGCCTGCAAGCGCTGGCCGCCAAGGGCCTGCCCATGGCCATCGTCACCAACAAACCCGGCCGCCTGGCCCGCCCGCTGCTGGCGGCCACCGGGCTGGATGGCTGGGTGCAATTTCTCTACAGCGGCGACAGTTTTGAAAAGCGCAAACCCGATCCCTACCCGCTGTTGCAAGCCTGCGCGCGGCTGGGTGTGCCGCCCGCACAGACGCTGATGATTGGCGACTCGCGCAACGACGCCCTCGCCGCCCAGGCTGCGGGCTGCCCCGTCGTGCTGCTGCGCTACGGCTTCAACCACGGCGAGCCGATCGAAACCGTCGCCGCCGATGGCTATGCCGATTCCATCGCCGAAATCGCCGCCGCCTTGCCCCAGCGCGCCCCAAACCACCACGCCAACAGCAACGCCAACGCCTCGCCCGCGTCGCTTTGAGGCCATCGCCCCAGCCATCCAGATCCAGCCATGCCTGCCGCCACTCCCACGCCCGCCCCCAGCCTGCCGCTGCTGCTCATCCCCGGCCTGGCCTGCTCGCCCCGGCTGTTCGCGCCCCAGCTCCCCGCCCTGTGGCGTTACGGCCCCGTCACCATCGCCCAGCCCACGCACGGCGAAAACATGGCCGAAATGGCCGCGCACATCCTGCAAAGCGCGCCGCCGCTGTTCGTGCTGATGGGCTTGTCGATGGGCGGCTACATCGCCTTTGAAATCCTACGCCAGGCACCCGAGCGCGTACTGGCCCTGGCCTTGCTGGACACCTCCGCCCGCCCCGACTCCGACGAGGCCCGCCAGCAGCGCCTGCGCATGGTGGCGCTCGCCCAGCAGGGCAAGCTACCCTTGGCGGTGGAAATGAACTACCCGCGCTCCGTCCACCCCAGCCGCGCCGACGATGCCGCCCTGCGCGCCGCCGTGCAGGCGATGGCGCAGGAAACCGGCGTGGACGCCTTCGTGCGCCAGCAAACCGCCATCATGAGCCGCCCCGATTCGCGCCCCGCGCTCGCGCGCATCGCCTGCCCCAGCCTCGTTCTCGTGGGCGATGCCGATGCCATCACCCCGCCCGAAGTCGCCGCCGAAATCGCCGCTGCCATCCCCGGCGCACAACTGCGCACCATCGCCCACTGCGGCCACCTCAGCACGCTGGAGCAGCCCGAAGCCGTCACCACTGCCCTATGCCAATGGCTGGATGGCCTGCTGGCGCACGGGCAGATCACCGCCCCATAGCGCACCACCCATAACGCGACGCCCGTAGCGCCTCACACCACCTGCACCCCGGGCGCCCCTTCCGCCCCCTGCTTCATGCTGCCAATGATGGCGGCGTGCGCAAACCCGGCCTCGGCAAACACGCCCAGCACCGCTTGCGCCGCCTGCGGCGCGCAGGCCACCAGCAAGCCGCCGGAGGTTTGCGGATCGGTCAGGATCGCCTGCGTGGCCGCATCGCACCCGGCGGGCAGCGCCACCTGCGCGCCGTAAGACTGCCAGTTGCGCCCCGAAGCGCCCGTCACCACCCCCTGCTGCGCCCACTGCCGCACGCCTGGCAGCAAGGGCAGGCGTGCGCTGTCGATGCTCGCCTGCAAGCCCGCACCGCGCGCCAGCTCCAGCGTGTGGCCCAGCAGGCCAAAGCCGGTCACGTCCGTCATCGCATGCACATCGGCCAGCGTCGCCAGCGCGCTGCCGGGGCGGTTGAGCTGCGTGGTCACCTGCACCATCTGCGCATAGCCAGCGGCGTCCAGCAGGTTTTTCTTCAGCGCCGCCGACAAAATGCCCACGCCCAGCGGCTTGCCCAGAATCAGCACATCGCCCGCGCGCGCCGTGGCATTGCGCTTGAGCTGCGCGGGATCGACGATGCCAATGCCCACCAGCCCGTAAATCGGCTCCACCGAGTCGATGGAGTGCCCGCCCGCCAGCGCAATCCCGGCTTCGCGGCACACCGCCTCGCCGCCTTGCAGAATCTGCGCAATCGTCGCGTGCGGCAGCACGTTGATGGGCATGCCCACAATCGCCAGCGCAAACAGGGGCGTTGCGCCCATGGCGTACAAATCCGACAGCGCATTCGTGGCGGCGATGCGGCCAAAGTCGAAGGGGTCATCGACGATGGGCATGAAAAAATCCGTCGTCGCTACCACCGCCTGGCGCTCGTTGATTTGATAGACGGCGGCATCGTCGGCCGTCTCGCTGCCCACCAGCAATTGCGGAAACGCCTGCGCCAACGGCAAGCGGCTGCCCTCCAACAAAGCGCTGAGCACCCCCGGCGCGATCTTGCAGCCGCAACCGCCCCCATGCGAGAGCGAAGTCAAACGCGGCGCTTGCGCCGCGCCGGCAGAAGAAACATCCGAGGCCATAGCCGCCCCCTCCAGATAAAAAAACACCCCATCCGCACATCGAATGGGGCTTCAAACAAAAACTGGCGGAAAGCAGCAGGAGTCGAACCTACCAGGGAGCGTCTGACACCCCCTACCGGGTTTGAAGCCCGGGCGCACCACCGGGTGCGTATGCCTTCCTTGCGCCGCCGATTGTACGTTTGCTCATTCAGGCGCTGCGCCACCCTGGCCGCTTTGCGCCAGCGCATCCGCGCACGCTGCCGCGCTGGCCCAGGCCCATTGGAAGTTGTAGCCGCCCAGCCAGCCCGTGACATCCACCACCTCGCCAATGAAATACAGCCCCGGCTGATTGCGCGCCTGCATCGTCCGTGACGACAGCGCGCGCGTATCCACGCCGCCCACCGTCACCTCCGCCTTGCGGTAGCCCTCCGTGCCCGATGGCGTGACGCGCCAGGCATGCAGGCTTTGGGCCAATTGGCGCAACGCCTTGTCGCTGGCCTCATGCACCGGGCGTTGCCACGCCGCGTGGGGCTGCACCCACACATCGGCCAGCCGCGCGGGCAACCATTGCGCCAATTCATTGGCGATCAAACGGCGCGAGCTGGCCTTGGCCGCCAGCAAAGCCGCCTCCAAATCCTGCCCCGGGGCCAAATCGATGTTCAGCGCCGCGCCAGGCTGCCAATAGCTGGAAATCTGCAACGCCGCCGGGCCAGACAAGCCGCGGTGGGTGAACAGCAAATCCTCCTCGAACGCCATGCGCTGCTTGCCCTCGCCCGTGGCCACGCGCACCGGCAGCGACAAGCCCGCCAGCGGCGCGAACGCGCGCCAGGCCTGCGCCTCGAACGTCAACGGCACCAGGCCCGGGCGCGTGGGGACGATGGGCAGGCCAAACTGCCGAGCGATCTCCAGCCCCAGCCCACTCGCGCCAATCGCCGGGATAGAAAGGCCGCCAGTGGCCACCACCAGCGCCCCGGCCCGCACTACACCGCGCGCGGTGTGCACGGCGTAGCACGGCGCGCCCTCCCCCGTGCGCCTCGCGCGCGCGCGGCCTCCGCCTGCAGCAGCACCTTCACCGACCGTCTCGCCAATCCATTCCACCCGCTCTACCGCGCAAGGCTGCCAGCGCTGCACCTGCCCGCCGTGGGCCTGCGCCGCGTCACATTCGGCCAGCAGCAAGGCAATCAAATCCTTGGCCGAACGGTCGCAAAACAACTGGCCTTTGTGCTTTTCATGAAAGCCGATGCCGTGGCGTTGCACCAGCACGATGAAATCCTGCGGCGTAAAACGCGCCAGGGCCGAGCGGCAAAAATGCGCGTTGGCGCTGAGAAAGTATTTCTGCGGCGCGGCCGGATCCAAATCGCGGTTGGTGAAATTGGCCCGCCCGCCGCCAGAAATGCGCAGCTTCTCCGCCACGCGCTCGGCATGGTCGATCAGCAGCACCCGCAAACCCCGCTGCCCGGCGCGGGCCGCACAAAAAAGCCCCGCCGCGCCAGCGCCCAGGATAATGACGTCAAAAAATGGCATCGCCCGATTGTGCCGCAGCGCCCCAGTGCCCAAAACGCATGCCACCACCGCACAACCCCTTTTTATTTACCAATCAAAAAGCAAAAAAACAACCCTGTTTCGGCATGTTTGGCAATAATTCATATTTCTCTTGATTGAAATCACCACAAATGCCGCATCGCCTCATTTTCATGGCGGATACGTACCGCCAAAATCGCGGCGTAAATGGGCAAGCCCACCGCCATCACGCCCCAGGCATGGCACAGCAGCCCCACGCCAATCAACTCGGGCAAGATATTCAGAAAATAATTGGGATGGCGCACATGGCGGAACAACCAATTGCGATTCATCTTGTGCTGAGGATGGATATACAGCTTCACCGTCCACACACTGCCCAGCGCATGGATCACGTAAAACAACATCCCCAGCGCAAACACCAGCAAAGCCGTGCCTGCGGCTGAAACCGCATCAAACTGCGCACCGCGCACATACGATTCGCCCAAGGCCGCAAAGTAATACACCACGTGCGCAACCGAAAGCAGTTTGGAGTTTTTCTCTCCATATTGCCTGGCCCCTTCAGCAATAAGGCGCTTTTCATTTTTAATCGAAATCGACAGCGAAATCAGGCGAATACCAAAAATCAGAAAGAAAACGACAGCAATCATCACAAAAAACCAAAAAAATCACCCCTCTCGAAGGGGCATTGACTCACACGGAAACGATACAGGCGCTGAAAGCACCAACTCAGCACGCCATCAAAAAATCCGCCTTCTCAGGCGGATTCTTGTGAAGCGGCGTTCAGTGAACGCGGATTAATTATCCCTGAACCAGTCTTCAATTTCTTTTTCAACTTCATCCTTGGCACGGCCATAGCGCTCTTGAATGAGACCGGCCATTTGATCGCGCTTGCCTTCGATGACAGTCCAATCGTCATTCGTCAGCTTGCCCCATTTCTCTTTGGCTTTACCCTTGAGCTGTTCCCACTTGCCTTCAACGATATCCATATTCATCGCATTATCCTTTCCTAAGTCAAGAAGAAAACGGCTTGAATGTCAAACCGAGTGGCAACTATAACACAAGCCTCCAATCCAATCAAATCGAATGGATTTACAAAGCGCATATACCCATCTCAGACCATTCAATTGGTATTACCAAAACACTGCCCCATTGGGCATTTGCACAGTATTCAATTTCCCTTTCTCCCGCTCTCGCCCCAGCGCGCGGCCGCGCTCAGCACCGCACGCACGGCGGCCGTGGCGGTGTTGGCATGCAAGGCTGCGCCAAAGCGCGTGCCGGGCTGGCCGGGCCAGGCAGCCTCGATGACGGCCAGCGACTGGGCCTGAGCACCGTGGCCCAGGCTTTTTTGCTCGAAGCTGTCGATGCGCAGCGGCAGGCCCAGCGCGGCCACGGCGGCCTCCACCGGGCCGCTGCCCACGCCGCGCCGGGTTTGCGGCTGGCCATCCACCCCTTGCAGGCGCAGCTCGATGCCTTGTTGGCCGCCTTCGGCGTCAAACAGGCGATGGCCGAGATAGCCGCCATCGGCGCTCAGAACCTGTTCAAAATCTTTTTGCCAATTTGTTTATGCTCTTTGCATGAGAGCGAAATACCCAAGCGACATCAGCCCAGAGCAATTTGAGCATGTGCGCCCTTTGCTGGAGAGCGCGCGCAAAAGCACCCGCCCGCGCACGGTGGATCTGTATGAGGTGTTCTGCGCCGTGCTGTACCTGCTGCGCACAGGTTGCCAATGGAGAGCTCTGCCGAGTGACTTTCCCAAATGGCGCACCGTACACGCCTACTTCCAGATCTGGAGCCAGCCCAATGAACAAGGCGCCAGCTTGCTGCAGCAGGCTTTAAAAAAATCAAGTTGGCGCGGCCCGCGAGAAACAGGCGCGCAACGCATGCAGCGCCTTCTTGATCGTGGACGCACAGAGCGTCAAGGGCAGTGACACCGCTGGCCACAAAGGCTATGACGCAGGCAAGAAGGTTTCAGGCATCAAACGTCACATCGCCGTCGATACCCAAGGCCTGCCCCACGCCATTGCCGTGACGACTGCAAACATCACAGACCGCCAAGGCGCACTACAGGCACTCCAGCGCTGCCAACCTGCATGCAAGCGCGTGCAAGGCCTGCTGTGTGACAGCGGCTATGTGGGCAAACCTTTTGCGCAGGGCGTGCAAGCCATTTTGGGCGGGCACGTCAACGTGCAGATCGCCAAGCGCAGTCAGTTGCACACCTTCAAGGTGATGCCCAAGCGCTGGGTTGTGGAGCGCAGCTTTGCCTGGCTGGAAAAGAACAGACGCTTGTGGAAGAACTGCGAGCGCCTGCTCAATACCAGCTTGCAGTTCATCCACTTGGCTTTCCTGGCGCTCATCCTCAAAAGATTTTGAACAGGTTCTCAGATAAGTCTGCGCAAACAATTGCCACAGTTGCGCGCTGGAGAGTTCGGTTTCGCTGGCATCGGCCGCCTGCTGCACGATGGCGCTGAATTCCACCTGCATGCGCCGCGGCATGCGCACGCCATGATCGCGTTGCAGCAAAAATGCGATGCCGCCTTTGCCCGATTGGCTGTTGACGCGCACGATGCTGTCGTAGGTGCGGCCCAGGTCTTGCGGGTCGATGGGCAGGTAGGGCACGCGCCAGGGCGCATCGGGGCGCTGGGCGGCAAAGCCTTTGGCGATGGCGTCCTGGTGCGAGCCGGAGAAAGCCGTGAAAACCAAATCGCCCACGTAAGGGTGGCGCGGGTGGATGGGCAGGGCCGTGCATTGCTCGGCGATGCGGGCCACGGCAGCGATGTCGGAAAAATCCAGCCCGGGCGCGATGCCCTGGGTGTAGAGGTTGAGCGCCAGCGTGACCAGATCGACGTTGCCGCTGCGCTCGCCATTGCCGAACAAACAGCCCTCCACGCGCTGCGCGCCCGCCAGCAGGGCCAGCTCTGCACAGGCCACGCCGGTGCCGCGATCGTTGTGCGGGTGCACGGACAGCGTGATGTGCTCGCGCCGATCCAGGCGGCGGTGCATCCATTCGATCTGATCGGCAAAGACGTTGGGCGTGCTCACTTCCACCGTGGTGGGCAGGTTGACGATCATGGGCCGCGCCGCGCTGGCATCCCAGGCGCGGATGGCGGCGTTGCACACGGCCAGGGAGACGTCCAGCTCGGCCATGCAAAAAGTCTCGGGCGAGTATTGCAGCACCCATTGCGTGTACGGCTGCTGCTCGGTCAGGCGGCGCAGCAAGGCGATGTGGCACTCGACCAGCGCGATGATGTGCGGCACATCCATGCCGAACACGACTTCGCGCCACACGGGGGCGATGGCGTTGTACAGATGCACGATGACGCGGCGCGCGCCCTGCACGCTGCGCACGGTCTGCTCGATCAAATCCTCGCGCAACTGGCACATCACCATGGGCGTGACGTCCTCAGGGATCAGGCCCTGCTCCACCAGATGGCGCACGATCTCGAAATCGGTTTGCGAGGCGGCGGGAAAGCCGATTTCAATCTCCTTGAAGCCCATGCGCACCAGTTCTTGAAACAGTTGCAGCTTGCGCTGGCGGTTCATCGGCTCGAACAGGGCCTGGTTGCCATCGCGCAAATCGGTGGACAGCCAGACGGGGGCCTGCACCAGCGTGCGCGAAGGCCATTGGCGCTCGGGCAAATCAATCGGGGCAAAAGCAGGGTATTTGGCAGCGGGGCGGGTCAGCATGGGCATATGGCGTGCAGTGGTCTGTTCATGAAGAGCAGGCACTGTAGGCAGGCGCCATCTGGCCATCTACAGAAAAACAGACAGATTCTTTTGCAAAATGGACATCTGTCTTGATCCATTGAGCCATGGGATACACCGCCCCTACCCCTGAGCGCGCCGCGCATGCACTCAATCTGCACCTGCACGAGCACAGCCCGCTGCCCGCCACCTGCGTAGCCGTGCGCTACCCCGCCGGCCACAGCGTGCCCGAGCACCAGCACGCCTGCGGGCATGTGCTGTATGCCGCTGAAGGGGTGCTGCGGGTGCAGACCCCCGCTGGGCACTGGCTGGTGCCGCCCACGGCCGCCGTCTGGCTGCGCCCGGGCGTGCCCCATCGCCTGCATACCCCTGTGGCCGTGCGCGCCTATGGCGTCTTCATTCACCCCGCGCATGGGCCAGCCCTGCCCGCGCACGACGGCGTGCTGCACGCCTCAGCCCTGCTGCGCGAGCTCATTGCCGCCCTGGCCCTGGTCGATCCAGCCCAGCCGCCCACGCCGCGCGCGCAGTTGCTGGGCCAATTGCTGGTGACGGAGCTCAACGCCGGGCCTGATGGCCACGCGGCCACGCCCAGCCGGCCCCCTCATCGCGCCCTTCATCAGCCCCTTCATCGACCCTTTCACCTGCCCTGGCCCGCCGATGCCAGGCTGGCGCGCGTCTGCGCGCAATTGCTGGCGCAGCCCGGCGACACCCGCGAGGCCGCCGCCTGGGCCGCGCAATCGGCCATGAGCGCCAAGACCTTCCAGCGGCGCTTTCTCCAGCACACCGGCCTGGGCTTTGGCCAATGGCGCCAGCAAATGCGCCTGCTGCACTCGCTGCCCCTGCTGCTGGGCGGCGCCCCCATCACCCAGGCCGCGCTGCAATCGGGCTATGGCAGCCCCAGCGCCTACACCGTGGCCTTCGGCAAACACTTTGGCTGCACGCCGTCGGAGTTCGTGGCTAGCAAACGGTGAACGCGGGGCGCTCCTAGCCACGCACAAAATGGACCGCTGCCCCTTCTGCCACCCGGTCTGGAAAGGATGGGCGTCGTGCACCGCAGGGCAGCCCTTCCCTCAAGCAGGACGCCGTATGGTTGAGCGTAGGCCGTCTATATGTTCGTGCAGGTCAGGCGAGATTTCTCGCCACATGGGGTCAAGCACGAAATCAATGCCCTCGCGCCGGGCCAGCTTGGCCGCAGGCACGAAATCGGAGTCTCCTGCGAACAAAACGATTTTTTTCGCCTGTTTTTTGAAAGCGATGGACGCAATGTCAAGCCCGATGCGCATATCAACGCCTTTTTGCCTGACGGACAGCTCGAAATCTTCATCGCTCACATCCTGCACCTGCCTTCTGCCCTTGGCCAAATCCATGGCAACGCCAGGCCGCATAGCCCACTCGACATGCGATAACGTGCCCAAGCGCAACGCCACCTTGCGCTTCTTGCGCAAGCGCTCATGCAAGGCCAAACGAAACAGCGCTTCTTCCGATTTGGAAAAGTCCACGGCCTTACGCGATTGAGGCCAATGCATTTTTTTGCTGACGGGCGGGCAGTCGTAGAAAAAAATGCGATACAGCACACTCGCGTGCCTCGCATCCTTTTCACGCAAATGGCTAAGCGCACAGCGAAAGGCCACGTCCGCCGCCCGGCTCGCGTCGTATTTGTTGTGAGGCTCAATCGCGCGAAAGCGTTTGATGAAGTAGCCCCCATCAATCAATATGGCTGTAGGCATAGAAAAATACAGGCAAAAGAAAAGCCCAGAGGTTCGGCAAATACCAAATAGGTGTATCGCGTACTGCTAAGGGCTGGATGGCGGGCGATTGTACGGGCGGACTCTTGCCTGCGCAAGCTGTCCAAAGTGATACTTTGAATGCTTCGCCTCCCAAAAACCATAAAAGAGAAACAACAATAATTTCTTTTGATTTAAAAAACCTCCTTGATGGCCACTTCTGCGAACCCTACACTCCGCCTGCCCGCGCTGGACAAGCTGCTGGCCGCGCCGCCCATGCAGGCGCTGGTCGCTACCTGGGGCACGGCCGCCTGTACCGAGGCGGCGCGCGCCTGTCTCGATGCCTTGCGCCCGGCCATGCGCGCCGGGCAACTGACCGCAGCGCAAATCACGCCCGATGCCCTGGCCGCGCAGGCCCGGCAGCATTTGCAGGCCCGCTTTGCGCCGCGCCTGCAGGCCGTCTTCAACCTCACGGGCACGGTGCTGCACACCAACCTGGGCCGCGCCCTGTTGCCCGATGAGGCCGTGCAGGCCGTGGTGCGCGCGCTGACTGCGCCGGCCAATCTGGAATACGACATCGCCAGCGGCGGCCGGGGCGACCGCGACGACTTGATCGCCCCGCTGCTGTGCGAGCTGACCGGGGCCGAGGCCGCCACCGTCGTCAACAACAACGCCGCCGCTGTGCTGCTGACGCTGCATGCGCTGGCCGCGCGCCGGGAGGTCATCGTCTCGCGCGGGGAGCTGGTGGAAATCGGCGGGGCCTTTCGCATCCCCGACATCATGTCCCGCGCGGGCGCGAAGCTGGTGGAGGTGGGCACGACCAACCGCACCCACGCGCACGACTACGCCAACGCCATCGGCCCTCGCACCGCCTTGCTGATGAAAGTGCACACCAGCAATTACGCCGTGCAGGGCTTTACCAAGGCTGTGGGCGAGGCCGAAGCCGCCACCATCGCGCGCCAGTACGGCCTGCCCCTGGCCGTGGACCTGGGCAGCGGCACGCTGGTGGACATGGCGCAATGGGGCCTGCCGCCCGAGCCCACGGTGCGCCAGACCATCGCCGCCGGGGCCGACGTCGTCACCTTCAGCGGCGACAAGCTGCTGGGCGGCCCGCAGGCCGGGCTGATCGTGGGCCGCAAGGACTTGATCGCCAAGATCAAGAAAAACCCGCTCAAGCGCGCGCTGCGCGTGGGCAAACTCACCCTGGCCGCGCTGGAGCCGGTGCTGCAGCTCTACCGCATGCCCGACTTGCTACCCCAGCGCCTGACCACGCTGCGCCTGCTCACCCGCAACCAGGCCGAAATCGCCCGCCAGGCCCAGGCGCTGCAACCGCTGCTGCAAGCCGCGCTGGGCGATGCCTGGGCCGTGCAGGCCGAGCCGGTGTTCAGCCAGATCGGCAGCGGCGCCCTGCCCGTGGACACCCTGCCCAGCTACGCCCTGGCCGTGCGCCCGGGCGCGAAAAAAGGCCGTGGCCGCCAACTGCTGCGCCTGGAAGAAGCGCTGCGCCAACTGCCCCGCCCCATCATCGGCCGCATCGCCCAGGATGCGCTGTGGCTGGACTTGCGGTGCCTGAGCGCGCAGGAGGAAGCCGCCTTCACCGCCCAACTCGCCACCTTGGGGCAGGCGCTGGGGTATGCAGCACAATTACCAATCAAAGGAAAATGAATATCAAACGAAAAATGCCGAAAACGGCATTTTTTATTTCCCTTGAAATGGAATCAAAGTTGACGAATGGCAATCGCCATGGAATCGGCTTCGCGGCGATCTCCGCCAAAGGGAATGGCCACCCAGCGGGGAGCAGAGTCGCAGGCACGCTGGTAATGGATTTCCAGAAAGGCGCGTTCGACTTCGACAGATTTCGAGCGGGATTTGCTGGCAGATTGATAGCCGTAGTGATGCCCAAAGAAATACGAGTCGCCGCCGATACCCGAGCTAAACATGGAAAACGTCCCGCCGCTATGGGTGGTCGTTGTATGAATTTCAGACTCCCTCTCGACCTTCACATCAAGGATTTCATTCGGACAGAGTACCAAGCGCTCATAGTCGCGCAAAAACATGTTGAGATACAGGGCACGCCGCTGCGTATCCACTGCAAGCATGTTTGGCCATAGGGTTTCTCCCTCTTTCCAAAAAAGCTCACGATCAGGCCGCAAACCCAGCGCTGACAATTCGCTCTTCATGTGTTTGGTGCAGGCACTTGCAAGCAATCGCGCCCAAGGCAGCAAAAAAATCAACGTCCCAAAGGACGCAAGCAACATCAAAGCGGCAAACACAATGCCCCCGACAATCAAGCCCACCAGCAAGCCCAAGGGCAACGCCCACCACCCGACATCAGGGCGAGCAGCAAAAAACACCGCGACGGCCAGCACCACTCCAAGCAGCAGGGCAAGCCCGGTGATCGCGATCAGCACCCCCCTTAGTATCTTCCCCACCCTCTTTATTTTTTTCGCCGTTTTAACCAATACCTCATCACGCCCTGCAAGCGCAGGGGGAGGGGAGAAATCGTGCATGGCTTCAACATTCCCGGTATTTCCATCGGTGCTCATGGCTGCAAGTCCTCTCACAAAATGGCATTCAAAATCGCGACGTGGCGTTCGCCCTTTCCCGCCAGGCCGCACCACATCAAAATGACGCGACGGAAATTCTAGAGCGCACCAGGCATCGCCCCTCACAGCTCCCGGCGCGCTCTGTACGACACCCGCCGCATCCCTCTCCTTTCTCCACTCCCCACACCATGATCATCGGCACCGCAGGCCACATCGACCACGGCAAAACCGCGCTAGTGCGCGCCCTCACCGGCGTGGACACCGACCGGCTGCCGGAGGAAAAAGCGCGCGGCATCTCCATCGAGCTGAGCTACGCCTATCTGCCCGTGCCGGGCACGCAGGAAGTGCTGGGCTTCATCGACGTGCCCGGGCATGAGAAATTCGTCCACACCATGGCCGCCGGGGCCGTGGGCATTGACCATGCACTGCTGGTCATCGCCGCCGACGACGGCCCCATGCCGCAAACGCGCGAGCATCTGGCCATCCTCGAACTGCTGGGCGTGCGCCAGGGCTGCGTGGCGCTGAACAAGGCCGATCGCGCCACGCCCGCGCGGCTGGCCGCCGTGCAGGCCGAGGTCGCCGCGCTGCTGCAGGGCACGCCGCTGGCGGGCGCGCCCGTCTTTGCCACCAATGCGCTGGATGCGGCGGACGCCGGGCTGGCTGCGCTGCGCGCGCATTTGCTGGATGCCGCGCAACGCTTCCCCGCCCGGCCCAGCCAGGGGCTGTTCCGCCTGGCGGTGGATCGCAGCTTCACCCTGCCGGGGCAGGGCACCATCGTCACCGGCACCGTGTTTGGCGGCAGCGTGCGCGTGGGCGATGTGCTGCGCCACAGCCCCAGCGGCCAGAGCGTGCGCGTGCGCAGCATCCACGCCCAGAACCAGCCGGCCCAAGCCGGGCACAGCGGCCAGCGCGTGGCCCTCAATCTGGCGGGCATCGAGCGCACGGCCATTGCCCGGGGCGACTGGATGGCCGAGCCGCAAGCGCTGCAAGCCACGCGCCGGCTGGACGTGCAATTGCGCGTGCTGGCCAGCCAGCCCCAGCCCATCAACCCATCGGGCCAGACTGAAGCCAACGCCACCAAGCCCATCGGCTCCTGGACCAGCGTGCACCTGCACTTGGGCACGGCCCATCGCACGGCCCACGTCGTGCCGCTGGAGGGCGCGCACATCGCCTGCGGCCAGCAGGCGCGCGCGCAGCTCGTGCTGGATGAGGAGGTCTTCGTCACCGCAGGTGACCGCTTCATCCTGCGCAATGCCCAGGCCAGCCAGACCATTGCGGGTGGCCAGGTGCTCGACCCCAACGCCCCCGAGCGCAAGCGCCGCAGCCCCGAGCGCATGGCCTATCTGGATGCCGTGCAGACCGCCATCGACACCGGCGACATCGCCCCCCTCATCGGGCAAGCCCCCTGGGGCATGGGCCGCGCGCAACTGGCGCGCCTGCTGGGGCAACCCGCCCGCAGCCTGCCCGCGCCGCCGGGCTGCATCGCCCTGGGCGCGGATGAGGCCGAACAGCTGCTGCTGGCCCCGCAGCACTGGGCCGCCCTGCAGGCCAAGGTGTGCGAGGCGCTGGCGCGCTTTCATGAGCGCACGCCCGACGAGCCGGGCGTGAACGCCGCCCGGCTGCGCCGCATGGCCCTGCCCAACCTGCCGCCCGCTGCGCCGCAAGGGGCGGATACGCTATGGCGCGGTCTGCTCGCCGCCCTGCTGGAGCAAGGCTTGCTTGCGCAGAGCGGCCCCTGGCTGCACCTGCCCAGCCACCGCGTGCAACTGAGCGCGCAGGAGGAGCAGCGCGCCGCCCAGCTGCTGCCCGCCATCGCCGCAGGGCGTTTTGATCCGCC
The DNA here is from genome assembly GCF_003703475.1 of Allofranklinella schreckenbergeri. Classification (GTDB taxonomy): domain Bacteria; phylum Pseudomonadota; class Gammaproteobacteria; order Burkholderiales; family Burkholderiaceae_C; genus Lampropedia; species Lampropedia schreckenbergeri. Next base: position 52,201 of record NZ_RDQM01000001.1, read on the forward strand.
CTGGGTGCGTGATCTGGCCCAGGCCCACCACCTGCCCGAAGACGAAGTGCGCCAACTGCTGCGCAAGCTGGCGCGCCAGGGGCGGCTGCACCAGGTCGTCAAGGATTTGTTCTACAGCCCCGAAGCCATCGACGCCCTGCTGGCCATCGCTGCCGAGCTGGCCCGCCAAAGCCCGCAGCAGGCCGTGCAGGCACGCCACTTCCGCGACGCCACCGCCCTGGGCCGCAAGCGCGCCATCCAGGTGCTGGAATACTTCGACCGCAGCGGCCACACCCGCCGCATCCGCGATGCGCACGTGCTGCGCTGATGCAGCATTGCTCCATCAAAGGCACACCCAAAGGCACATATTGGGCTGCGCTGTGCGGTGCTGAAGCCCGCAACAACCATCGGCCCGGTTTTCAGCCGCTGGCCGCGCCATAAAATTTGCCGCATGCCAAACACACCCGCAGCGCCCGCATCGCCTTTTCACACGTTTGCCCACTCCCTTCGCGCCCTGCTGCCCGGCCTGACCGTGGCCGTGGTGGTGGCGCTGGCCGCCACCTTCGTGGCCGAGCATTACGGCGGCCCCAAGTTTCTGTATGCGCTCTTGATTGGCATTTCGCTGCATTTCCTCTCCGAGCATGGCCGCTGCCAGGCGGGCATCGAGTTCGCGGCCAAGAAGCTGGTGCGCTTTGGCGTGGCGCTGCTGGGCGCGCGCATTGCCCTGGCCGACGTGAGCGCGCTGGGCGGCTGGGGCGTGGCGGCGCTGGCGGGCGCGGTGGTGCTGACCATCGGCTTTGGCCTGCTCATGGCGCGTCTGTTGGCGCAGCCCACGGTGTTCGGCCTGATCTCCGGCGGGGCCACGGGCATTTGCGGCATTTCGGCGGCCATGGCCATCTCGGCCACGCTGCCGCAGACCGAGGACAACGAGCGCTACACGCTGATGACGGCCATTGGCGTGGCGGCGCTGTCCACCGTGGTGATGGTGCTGTACCCGCTGCTGGTGCAATGGGCCGGCTGGCCGGTGCCGCTGGGGGGGCTGTTTCTGGGCGGCTCCATCCACGACGTGGCGCAGGTGGTGGGCGCGGGCAACATCGTCTCGCCCGAGGTGGCGCAGGCGGCCACGCTGGCCAAGATGATGCGCGTGGCCATGCTGGTGCCCGTGGTGCTGGTGTTGGCGCTCATCTTCCGCGACGAAGTGGCGGCCTTTGCCCGCGCCGGGGGCAAGCAAGCCAGCCGCCCGCCGCTGCTGCCGCTGTTTTTGCTGGTGTTCGTAGCGCTGGTGGTGGTCAACAGCCTGGGCTGGATTCCCGCGCCCGTGCAGGCGGCGGCGGGTGGCGCCTCGCAATGGGCGCTGGTGATTTCCATCGCAGCGCTGGGGGTGAAAACCTCGTTCCAGAAAATCCTGGCGCTGGGCTGGCGGCCGGTGGCGTTGCTGGTGAGCGAGACGCTGTTCGTGGCGCTGTTCATGCTGGCGGTGGTGGCGCTGCTGACGCGTTGAGAGTTTTTTGAGGACTGGCCCCGACACAAAAAAAGCCACCGACGAAGGTGGCTTTTTTGGGTGTGTATCAGCCGCATCAAGCGCCATCAAGCACGAGAAATTCAGGCCATTTCAGCGCAGCAGAGGCACGCCCGTTTTTTCCTGGATTTCTTCAAACGTCACGCCATCGGCCAATTCGATCAGTTTGAGGCCTTCTGGCGTCACATCCATCACGCCCAGGTCGGTGATGATGCGGTCCACCACGCCCACACCGGTCAGCGGCAGCGTGCACTGGGGCAGGATTTTCAAATCGGTAGTGCCGTCTTTCTTGCGCGCCACATGCTCCATCAACACGATAACGCGGCCTACGCCAGCAACCAGATCCATGGCGCCGCCCATGCCTTTGACCATCTTGCCGGGGATCATCCAGTTGGCCAGATCGCCCTTATCCGTCACCTGCATCGCGCCGAGGATGGAAAGATTGATCTTGCCGCCACGAATCATGGCAAACGATTCATGGCTGCCGAAAATGCTGCTGCCTTTGATGGTGGTGACGGTTTGCTTGCCGGCATTGATGAGGTCGGCATCCACTTCGTCCTCATAGGGGAAGGGGCCGATGCCCAGCATGCCGTTTTCCGATTGCAGCCACACTTCCACGTGGTCAGGGACGTGGTTAGCCACCAGGGTGGGGATGCCGATACCGAGGTTGACGTAAAAGCCGTCTTGCAGTTCTTTGGCCGCACGTGCGGCCATCTGGTCTTGAGTCCAGGCCATTTGCTGATGTCTCCTTGTCAAACTTTGCGGTCGCGTGTGGTGCGCTTTTCGATACGCTTTTCGGGGGTGGGGTTGTGCACGATGCGATGCACGTAGATGCCAGGCAGGTGCACGTCATCCGGGGCAATCTCGCCAGTGGCAACAATGCGCTCGACTTCCACAATGCAAATCTTGCCGGCCATCGCAACGGCGGGATTGAAGTTACGTGCGGTCAGGTTGAAGCGCAGATTGCCGCTGCGGTCGGCAATGTCGGCTTTGACAAGCGAAATTTCCGGGAAAAGCGCATGCTCCATCACATAGGTGTGGCCGTTGAATTCGCGCAGCTCCTTGCCCTCAGCCACCAGCGTGCCAACGCCTGTGCGGGTATAGAAAGCGGGAATGCCTGCCCCGCCAGCGCGCAGCTTTTCGGCCAGCGTGCCTTGTGGCGTGAACTCCAGCTCCAGTTCTCCGGCGAGATATTGGCGCTCAAACTCCTTGTTTTCGCCCACATAGCTGGAAATCATTTTTTTGATTTGACGCGTCTCCAGCAATTTACCCAAGCCGAAGCCGTCCACACCGGCGTTGTTGGAAATGACGGTGAGATCTTTCACACCGGTGGCTTGCAATGCGTCAATCAGCGCCTCGGGAATGCCGCACAGGCCAAAGCCGCCAACCGCCAAGGTCTGGCCGTTGGCCACCAGCCCTTTAAGGGCTTCCGCGGCCGAAGGATAGATTTTGTTCAAGGGATATCTCCTGTGTTGTCTCGGTAGGAATGCGATGGGCCTCACGATGCGGTAGCGCCCGCCAAGCAAGGCGGGCGCTACCATAGCATGCGCGGTGACAAGGCCCGATGGGCCAGCCATAAAAGGTTCAAAAGGTCGCGTTTCTGGCTGCTCTGGCATCTTCCATCGCTCGCCAAACTTTCAGAGCATCCACAGTCGCAGCCACATCGTGCACACGCACAACGCGTGCACCCTGCTGCACAGCCAGGACCGCCGCTGCCACACTGGCCGATTGGCGCTGCCCTACTTCACGCCCCGTAACGGCCCCCAATGAAGACTTGCGCGACCACCCAACCAGCCAGCTCAAGCCTAGCGGCTGCCAGTCCTGCTGGACTGCCAATAAAGCGAAGTTCTGCTGCACGGTTTTGCCAAAGCCAATACCGGGATCGAGCACGATGCGCTGACGCGCCACGCCTTCGTTCAGCAGCGCCTGCATGCGCTCCTGCAAAAATGCCAGCACTTGGCTGGGCACGTCGCCATGCATAGGGGCGAGTTGCATGGTTTGCGGCTCTCCATGCATGTGCATCAGGCATACGCCACATTGCGGGTGACGCGCGACCACCTCTACCGCGCCAGGTTGACGCAAGGCCCATACGTCGTTAATGATGTCCGCGCCCAAATCCAGCGCCGCACGCATGGTGTCTGCTTTGTAGGTGTCCACAGAGATGGGCACACCCCATTGGACCAGCTCTCTCAACACGGGTTGCATGCGCCGCCACTCCTCCTCCTGAGGGACTACAGCACTGCCTGGGCGCGTAGATTCCGCCCCCACATCCAAAATAGCCGCACCTTCTTCGAGCAAGCGCTCGGCGTGCTGCAACGCAGCGCGCGCGTCTGCATGCACACCGCCATCGGAAAACGAATCGGGCGTGACATTGATAATGCCCATTACCTGCGGCAGCTCCAGTGCGATCTCGTAGCGCGCCGTACGCCATGTACACCGTGGTGACGCATCGTGAGCGCGTTGCGCCAAAAGCCTCGACGGGTCTGTAGTTGCTTGCATGCTGTGTGATCCATAAAAAACGGGGCTGCAAGCCCCGTTGTAGTGACAAGGGAAGACTCGGCAAAAGCCTATCCTCTAGCCATCATGCCGCAGTTGGCGCCGGATCGGTCTTGGCTTCTGGAGTACCACCGCTGCTGCTGTCGCCGCCAGATGGTGTGCGCGGCGTGAAATCCTTGGGCGGACGCGGCTCCCGCCCCTCCATGATGTCCACAACCTGCTCGCGCCCGATGGTTTCCCAGGTCATGAGCGCCTGCATCATGGCTTCCATCTTGTCGCGGTTCTCTTCCAGAATTTTTTGGGCAACAGCGTATTGCTCGTCCAGAATGCGGCGAATTTCCGCATCCACACGCTGCTGCGTCGCTTCACTAATCGTTGTGGTTTTGGTGACACTGCGGCCCAAGAAGACTTCGCCTTCGTTTTCCGCATAAACCATTGGCCCCATTTCCGGACTCATGCCATAGCGGGTCACCATGTCACGCGCGATTTTGGTCGCACGCTCGTAATCGTTAGAGGCGCCGGTAGAAATCTTCTTAACGAACAAGTCCTCAGCAATACGCCCGCCAAACAAGATGCTGATTTGATTGAGCATCTGGTCGAAATACATGCTGTGCGAATCACGCTCGGGCAATTGCCAAGTCACCCCCAGGGCGCGACCGCGCGGCATGATGGTCACTTTGTGCACCGGATCGGTGCCAGGCAGCACCTCCGCCACAATGGCATGGCCCGCTTCATGGTATGCAGTGGCACGCTTTTCTTCTTCGGTCATGACCATGCTGGCGCGCTCAGGCCCCATATAGATCTTGTCCTTGGCTTTTTCAAAATCCTGCATTTCAACCACGCGGGCATTGCGGCGCGCAGCCATCAAGGCCGCTTCATTGCAAAGGTTGGCCAAATCAGCGCCACTCATGCCAGGTGTGCCACGGGCAATGATGGTGGGGCTGACGTCCTGCCCAATGGGGATTTTGCGCATGTGCACATTCAGGATTTGCTCACGCCCACGAATGTCGGGCAAGGTCACGTAGACCTGACGGTCGAAACGGCCTGGACGCAACAAGGCGGAATCCAGAATATCGGGGCGGTTGGTGGCGGCGACCACAATCACGCCAAGGTTGGTTTCAAAACCATCCATTTCCACCAACATCTGGTTCAGCGTTTGCTCTCGCTCATCATTGCCACCGCCCAGACCTGCGCCACGCTGGCGGCCCACGGCATCAATTTCATCGATGAAGATGATGCAGGGGGCATTTTTCTTGGCGTTTTCAAACATATCGCGCACGCGCGCGGCACCCACGCCAACAAACATCTCTACGAAGTCAGAGCCTGAAATGCTGAAAAACGGCACTTTGGCTTCGCCTGCGATGGATTTAGCCAACAACGTCTTACCCGTGCCAGGGGGGCCAACCAACAGCAAACCACGTGGGATACGCCCCCCCAAACGCTGGAATTTCTGCGGGTCTTTCAGGAAGTCAACTACCTCCTTGACCTCTTCCTTGGCTTCATCACAACCTGCCACATCGGCGAACGTGACGGTATTGTTGCCTTCATCCAGCATGCGCGCCTTGCTTTTGCCAAAGCTGAAAGCGCCACCTTTGCCGCCGCCTTGCATTTGACGCATGAAGTAAATCCATACGCCAATGAGCAACAGCATAGGCCCCCAGCTGATAAGCAAAGACCCCAATAAAGAACGTTGTTCACGCTCCTTGATATTGAACTTGACATCGGCATTGAGCATGTCGTTGATCAAGTTGCGGTCCAGAAAGGTGCCTGTAGTGCGAATGCGTGAGCCATCGACGGCTTTGGCAATGATCTCCACACTACCCGAGCCCATTTCCTGCACTTCCGCTTCCTGAATTTCGCGGTTTTGCACCATGGAAATGAATTCAGAATAAGGCTTTTGCTGCGAATTGGCGCCCATGCCTGTGTCGAACTGTTTGAACACGGTAAACAGAACGGCAATGAGCACCAGAAACGGCACTGCCTTGGTAAGCCATTGGTTGTTCAAGCTACTTGCTCCTGAAAACGGCGCATCAAAAGGTTGAGCGCCTCAGAGATTGAATGACGTGGGAAGCCCCGACAAATCACCACTGCCTACCCGTTTCGCAATGGTAATTGGCCAGGAAGTGCGGACGATTCTATGCCTTTCAAGCAATACACAGTGTCTGAAAGGCTTTCCGTGCCCAAGGGACATTGGGCAAAGCCGGAAGCAGAGAATGCACTTGAGGGCTGAGCAATAATATGGCCCAAATTATGCTTGCTTCCCATCACCCTGCCCCCCCCTCCCCTGACGAACGCATTGGCGTGTTGCTGTGCAACCTGGGCACTCCCGATGCTCCCACGCCTGCCGCTGTCAAACGCTATCTGACGCAATTTCTCAGCGACCGCCGTATCGTCCAGTTACCGCCGCTGCTCTGGCAACCTATCTTGCGTATGCTGGTGCTGCCCCGCCGCAAAAAAGCTTCTGCAGAAAAGTACCAGAAAATCTGGACGGAAGAAGGCTCCCCGCTGCTGGTGCATACACGCAAACAGGCGCTCATGCTCAAAGGCTGGTTAGGCGAGGCGGGAATGCGCGGCATTGAAGTGGAAGCTGGTATGCGCTACGGCAATCCCAGTATTGCCGCGCAGTTGGAGCGCTGGCGCGCGCAGCATATCCGTCACATTCTGATCGTGCCGCTCTATCCTCAGTATTCAGCGACGACAACCGCCAGCGTGGAAGATGCTGTCAACGCCTGGGCCCAAACCCAACCGCAAGCCCCCACATTCAAGCTCATCTCCCATTACCCCGCTGACGCCGGTTACTTGAACGCCCTGGAACACAGCGTGCGGCAGCATTGGATGACGCACGGACGCGCCGAGCAATTGGTGATGAGCTTTCACGGCATTCCGCAGCGCAACGTCGAGCAGGGCGACCCCTACCAACAGCAATGCTTGCAAACAGCCCAAGCCCTGGCGCAACGTTTGGGTTTAACGGCTGAGCAGTACTGCGCCACCTTTCAATCGCGTTTTGGGCGCCTGCCCTGGATCAAACCCTACACACAACCCACGCTGGAAGCGTTGGCGCGCCAAGGCGTGAAAACGGTGGATGTCATCTGCCCAGGCTTTGCCAGCGACTGTATCGAAACCCTGGAGGAAATCGATATGGAGGTGCGCCAGGCCTTTCTCGACCAAGGCGGCCACGAATTCCGTTACATCCCCTGCCTCAATGAACGCCCCGAGTGGATTTCGGCGCTGCGTGATTTGGTCATACACCATTTGCGAGAGTGGCGACAGCCGTAGGACTTGCACGCTTCAATCGGGCAGGTCTTGCTTGCGCTCTTTTTTGCCAAAGGCAGTGCTACTGGGGTGATGGCCTTTGCATGACCAAGGACAGCAGCAAGGCCTGCACAGCGATCAACGCCGTATACGTCGCCATCCGGCCATCCTCGCCAGTCCACACCAGGCCGGCCAGCAGCACGGTGCTGCCCAGCAAGCCGCCCGCCAGAGCGCAAACCCACCAACGCATGCGCCACTGCCTGCGCCTGAACACCAGCCGCGCCAACCCTGTGGAGAGCACAGCCACGCCCCAGGCTGGCGCCAACAAGGCCAGCAAATGCGCGACAAAAGCAGAAGCAGCCATCACACAATCAATCTATTTCAAAGGAAAATCTGCTTCAATACAGAATTGCCGAAACAAGTTAAAATTTTTTCCTATTGATATACAAAATCACAAGCGACGCAGCCCCCGAATCAGGCGCTGCGTATGCAAGTCCCCACCCAGGAAATGCGCAAACGCTGCACGCAATTGGGGCTTGATATCCGCCACGCCAGCATCCACGGCCTTCATGCATTCCAGTAAAGCCTGCGGGGAGGCCAAGGCCCGCTCGATCGCCAACCACTGCGCGCCGCTCAAGCTGCGCCGCCCGTCTGTGACGGCATGCAACCCCACCTCGGGGATTAGCGCATAGCGCCTTTGCTCCTGCAAGGGCTGCTGATCCACGGTTTGGCAGGCCAAATCGGGCAGCATGCCCAACTGCCGCAAGAGCACCAGCTCAAACGCGCGCAGCAGCGTCTCCAAAGCCTGCCCCGGCGCCTGGGCCAGCGCATGCAAAGTGGCCATATACGCATCAAAAACCGCCGCATGCGGCTCGCTGCGCACCAGCATGCGCATCAGCAATTCATTGAGATACATCCCCGCCAACAACGCCTCACCACGAGGCGCTGCCGGACCGCCAGCGCGCTCCACACCACGAATAGCCCCGATCTCCCCGCCCTCCCCTTCGGCGTAGGAGTAATCGACACGCAGCAATTGCAACGGCAACAACAACGCTCGGAAATTGGACGTGGGCTTTTTGGCCCCTTTAGCCACCAGCGTCACGCGCCCCTTTTCACGCGTGAACAGCTCCGCGATCACGCTGGATTCACTGCAGGGATATTGGTGCAGCACAAACGCATGGTGCTGAGAAGCGCGCCGCAGTTGGCGCGCGGGCGGCGCATGGGCCTTGCTTCTGGATGCGCGGGAAGGGCTGGATCCCTTAACCTGCCCTTCAGTCGGCCAGGCAAAGGCATCCCCATCATTCATAGCCGTAAGCGCGCAGACGCGAGGCGTCGTCCGACCAGCCCGAGCGCACCTTCACCCATAGCTCGATAAACACCTTGGCATCAAGCAGTTTTTCCAATTCTTGGCGCGCCTCCGTGCCGATGCGTTTGAGGCGTTCACCGCGCTCACCAATCACCATCGCCTTATGGCTGTCCCGCTCAACCACGATGCTTGCCGCAATCCGCACCATGCGGTTGGCCGTTTTTCCCGGCTCTTCGGTAAAGGTGTCAATCAGCACCGTCGAGGTATAGGGCAACTCATCGCCCGTCAGGCGAAACAGTTTTTCGCGAATGATCTCCGAGGCCAGAAAACGCTCGCTTTTATCCGTCAGCTCATCCTCGGCGTACCACCAATCCTGCTCAGGCAAATAAGGCCTGCAAACCTCCAGCAAGTGCGCCACATCCTTGGGGTTTTTCGCCGAAATAGGCACAAACTCCGCAAAGTCATGCCGCTCCTGCATGGATTTAAGCCAAGGCGCCAGCTCCGAGCGCCTATGCAAAACGTCCAGCTTGTTGGCAACCAAAATCGTCGGCAGGCGCCCTTCAAAAAGGGAAAGCACTTGGGCATCTTTCAGCGAAAAATTGCCCGCCTCCACGACGAACAACACCAAATCCACATCACCCACCGTTCCTACAACGGCCTTATTCAGCGACTTATTCAACGCCGATAAATGTTTGGTCTGAAAGCCCGGGGTATCCACGAAAACATACTGCGTATCCCCTACAGAGCGTATCCCCGTGATGCGGTGGCGCGTTGTCTGCGCTTTACGCGATGTAATGCTGATTTTCTCGCCCACTAAAGCATTCAGCAGTGTGGACTTGCCCACATTCGGTCGCCCCACAATGGCAATCAAACCGCACCGCACGGGCCCCGCCCCTTGCTCAGTGGACGCCGCCTTCTCGCCCGGGCCTTGCTGAAAAGATGGTTGATTCATTTCTTCTTTCCTTTCCCCTTCATTCGATGGGAACGCCCTTCAAGCTCCAAAGCTTTCAACACCCCGGCCGCAGCCTGCTGCTCTGCCGCTTTACGGGAAACACCCTTACCCGTAGCGCTTAGCTTCACAGAACTCACCCGGCAGAGCACCACAAAAATTTGTTGATGGTCTTGCCCCTGCACTTCCTGCAGCTCGTATTCAGGCAAAGCCATGCGGCGCGCTTGCAGCCATTCCTGCAACTGGGTTTTTGCATCCTTGGCTTTGACCTGTGCGGTCGAAGACAGATCCACATCCCGGAAGCAGTGCGCAACCCATTGCTGCGCCCAAACCAAACCCCCTTCGAGATAAATCGCGCCAATCAATGCCTCAAATGCATCCGCCAGCGTTGAAGGGCGCAAATGGCCTTCCGTTTTACGCTCCCCTTCGCCCATCAACAACGCATCTTGCAAACCCAAACGCAACGCAATGCCATGCAAAGACTGTTCACACACCAAATTGGCCCGCGTGCGTGAAAGTTCCCCTTCGCTTGCCCGTGGCAAGCGCTCCATCAACCAATGGGAAATACAAAGGTTCAATACCGCATCACCTAGAAACTCTAGCCGTTCATTATGCGTACTTGAATAACTACGGTGGGTACAGGCCTGTTTAAGACGGGCACTGGCAACATTCAGTTGCGGCAAAACCTCGCGCAACGAAGAAATTAGTAGAGCAGACACAAATTTATTTAGAACTGGCGTGAAGCTTATAAGTCAAATAGGCAGGCCCCACCAAGGGGATTTCACGCACATAATCCACATTAACAACAACTTGATCGTTTTGCTTTGAAACCTGCAAATCTTTGGAGGAAACAGGATCCGAGTACTGATCCAAATACTCAACGCTTGCAACTCGATCGTAAATTTGACGAATCTCCAAAACCGTATTTCCGGCAGAAGCCTGCTTCAAAACACGCTTAATTGCCAAATACTCAGTCATCACAGGAACCGACTTAAAAACCACATATCCCGCAAAAACCAAAACCGCCGCCAACAAGCACAAGCTAATAAAGGTCATGCCGCGCTGGCGAGAAGCCAAATTTAACGCACCGCTTCGAGAAGACAGCATTTTCATGATCACCCCAAAAAATCAAAAGATTAATTTATTTTCCCAATGCGCCCAAGGTCGGATACATTCATCCAAACCGCCACAGCACGACCCACGATATTCTCTTCCGGAACAAACCCCCAAGCTCGCGAATCAGCCGAATTATCACGGTTATCACCCATCACAAAGAAGTGACCTTTAGGCACGCGGCATGTCACACCTTCTATGCTGTAATCACAGTCCTCACGAAACTTCTTGAACGACTCGTAAGGCACCAGTCCAGGCTCAACGTGAGGATTATTCAACACTTCGTAGGAATGCCCCCCTAAGTTTTCCTCCCAACGCTTCGCATGACGCATCGAATCACGGTCGAAATAGTCAGGTTGAGGAACCGTATTAACGGATTGACCATTAACCGTCAGCTTCTTATTGAGATAACTCACGGTATCACCCGGCACTCCAATCACACGTTTAATGTAATCCTTGCGTGGGTCTGGCGGATAACGAAACACCATCACCTCTCCACGTCCAGGCTCGCGCCCTTGTGTCAGCTTCGCATTCCAAACAGGCATCCGCAAGCCATAGGTGAATTTATCCACCAAAATCAAATCACCCACCAGCAAAGTAGGAATCATAGAGCCGGAAGGAATGCGGAAAGGCTCATACGCAAATGAGCGCAGCACAAAAACCGCCGCTATGACAGGAAACAGCCCGGCCGTCCAATCCAGCCACCAAGGCTGTCGCATCACATTTCTTGCTGCACTTTTAATATCAATTTCTTCAACCGCAACACCCTGAGCCTCCAAGGCCTTTTGACGCGCTGTCAATTTCTCAACCAACGCATCCGCCTGGCGCTTTCGGCGTGGCTGAAAATAAATCTTCTCAGCAACCCAATAAGCGCCCGTAACAACCGTTGCCAACAACAAAAGCAATGGAAAGTTACCCTCTATACGCCCCATCAGCCACAAAGCAATATAACCAACCACCAAAGCCAGTTGCACGCCAGTGAATACAGCAATAAATTTCACAGGTACGCCTATCCGCCACACAATTAATCTTCCACCTGCAAGATAGCCAAAAAGGCTTCCTGCGGCACTTCTACCGAACCAATTTGCTTCATGCGCTTTTTTCCAGCCTTTTGCTTTTCCAACAACTTACGCTTACGAGTAATATCCCCACCATAGCATTTTGCCAACACGTTTTTACGCAAGGCTTTGACGGTTTCACGAGCAATAATTTGTCCTCCAATGGCAGCCTGAATCGCCACATCAAACATTTGGCGAGAAATGACTTCGCGCATTTTGGCAACCACAGCGCGCCCACGGTATTGCGCCTGACTGCGATGCACAATAATGGACAACGCATCCACACGCTCGCCATTCAGAAGGATATCCACTTTCACAACATCAGACGGGCGATATTCTTTAAATTCATAATCCATGGATGCATATCCACGACTGACGGATTTCAGCTTATCAAAAAAGTCCAACACAATTTCAGCCAACGGCATGTCATACGTCAACATCACCTGACGCCCATGATAGGCCATATTGAGCTGAATACCCCTTTTCTGATTGCACAACGTCATCACCGCTCCCACGTAATCTTGGGGCAGGTAAATATGCACCGTCACGATGGGTTCGCGCACTTCATGCAATTTACCGCTTTCAGGCATTTTCGATGGGTTTTCAACCTGAGCGACCTGCCCATCGGATTTCAACACCTCGTAAATCACACTGGGCGCCGTAGTGATCAAATCCTGATCAAACTCGCGTTCCAACCGCTCCTGCACAATTTCCATGTGCAGCAATCCCAAAAAACCACACCGAAAACCAAAACCCAGCGCTTGGGAAACTTCCGGCTCAAATTGCAGCGCAGCATCATTGAGCTGCAGCTTTTCCATCGCGTCACGCAAAGCATCGTACTGATTGGCTTCAGTGGGATAAAGTCCCGCAAAAACCTGGGGCTGAATTTCCTTGAAACCAGGCAATGGCTGCTCAGCCACTCCAGCGTTATTCGGGAGCTTTTTCTCCAGCGTAACCGTATCCCCCACTTTGGCCGCTTTCAGCTCTTTAATCCCTGCGATGATGAAGCCCACCTCTCCTGCATGCAATGCATCTCGTGCCGTAGAGGCTGGCGTAAATACCCCCAGGCTGCCTGCTTCATAAGCAGCGCCTGTCGCCATGAGACGAATACGTTCGCCTTTGCGAAGCTGACCATCCACCACTCGCACCAGCATCACCACCCCCACATAGGGGTCGAACCAGCTATCAATAATCATGGCGCGCAGCGGCCCATCGGGATTGCCCTTGGGAGGCGGCACTTTGCGCACGATCATTTCCAAAATGTCTTCTACGCCCAGCCCCGTCTTTGCCGAAGCTGCAATAGCCTCTGATGCATCAATGCCAATCACATCTTCAATTTCGGCCTTGGCATTATCAGGATCAGCCTGAGGCAAATCCATTTTATTCAGTACCGGTAATACCTCCACCCCCAGGTCGAGCGCGGTATAACAATTGGCAACCGTCTGCGCTTCTACACCTTGGGAGGCATCAACAACCAATAAAGCGCCCTCGCATGCGGACAATGAACGGGAGACTTCATAAGAAAAATCCACGTGCCCGGGCGTGTCAATCAGGTTGAGGTTGTAAATCTGGCCATCCCGCGCTTTATATTGCAGCGCTGCAGTTTGAGCTTTAATGGTGATTCCACGCTCCTTCTCGATATCCATAGAGTCGAGAAGCTGCTCGGACATTTCCCGCTTACTCAACGCGCCACAAAATTCAATCAAACGATCCGCCAAAGTGGACTTGCCATGATCAATATGGGCGATGATGGAAAAATTTCGAATATGGTTCATGAAGCTGAAAAAAATAATGCAGCCAAAGCAAAAAATGCGCCTACTCTTGCAGAGCAGGCGAAAAAATCTCTTGGGAGAAATACCCCCCGCTACGCCAAGTGACGGATTTTAGCGGCAAGGGGATGAAGGACTAGCGCACTTTAAAGTTTTTGCGCTTCCTTGGAGCCTTTGGCCAAATAACGCTCTACACGCAACACCGTCTGCCCCCGCCTCAGCTCACGCAAGAGTCGATCCAATTGCTTCTGCCCTTCCACAGAGACTTTTGCACGCACTTCCGTCGTCTTGAGGCGCCCTCCATCGAGCATTTCGATAAGCAAAATATTGGCACCGCATAAAGCGATAGCCTTTGCGGCCTCTGCTAACGCGCCAGGCGTGTTTTCCAGATGCAAATGCAGCATCACTTCAAAGGTTCCGAAGGGTTTTTCCGCCCACTCGATCTCCATCGCAGACGATGTCGCCCTCTGAAAAGCGCGCTGCCCGACAAGGCACTCGCGGCGGTGCACTTCGACCCCCTTGCCTGCCACAAACACGCCCAAAATTGCATCACCGGGGATAGGGTAGCAACAGGGGGAGTAATACGCAGCGGCGCTGTCTTTGTCTCCCACCGTCAATACAACAGAAGACACGTTTTGCATCAAACTCTCGCGCGAGAGCAGCAAAGCATCCGGCCTCATCCCCAAAGCACGCAACGGCTTATCCAATCGCTTTGCCACATCTGCCGCAACCATTCGACCATGACCAATATCCAGCAAAACTTCTTTATGTGTTTTACCCGGATAAATTTCGCCGAGGCACTCCCGCACCGCCTCTGCCTTTTCAGACTCTTCCACCCCCGGATATCCAATCACGTGCAAAGCACGATCCAGAATTCTCTGCCCTAGGGCCAATAATTTGCCTTCATCTGCCTTGCGAATATAGGCACGAATTTCAGATCGCGCCTTCCCTGTTTTAACAAACGCCAACCACTCAATGGCAGGCGTCGCCATAGGTGAAGTAAAAACTTCAACCTCATCGGAATTATTTAACTCCGTATGCAGCGTCACAGGGTTACCATTTACGTTAGCGCCTACCAGGCTATTGCCCAATTCGCTATGAATTGCATAGGCAAAATCCACCACCGTTGCTCCAGCGGGGAAAGCCAGCACACGTTTTTGTGGGGTAAACACGTAAACCGTAGTCGGGTGCAAATCTTTTTTGACATCACTAAGAAAGTCCGTTACAGCGCCACCTGAGACATGCTCAATCTCCAACATGGACTTCATCCAGCTCTTATCCCAGCCATCTGCGTTGGCGGAACCCAAGCCCTTCTCCTTACCCCAGCGTGCCGCAATCACCCCGATTTCTGCAAGCTCTCGCATAGCCTCGGTGCACAGGTTGATCTCTACTGTGACATTAGAAGGCCCCATAACCGCTGTATGCAAGGATTGGTAACCATTGCTTTTGGGATTAGCAATGAAATCTTTAATCGAATTGGGAAAAGGCCGATAAACCGCATGCAGAACACCCAGCCCCGTATAGCAATCCAGCGGATTTTCTAATACCGCCCAAAATTCGACGACATCGTTAATTTTGGAAAAACTCTGTCGCTTACTACTCATTTGCTTATACAGTTTGCTCAAAGTAGGCACTTGTTCAATCAAGCGGACTTTGATTTGCTGCTTTGCGAAAGCCTGCTCCAGCTCGTCTCGAATGGCCTTGATCGCGCTTTGGCGACGATCTTTGACCTTATCCACCGCTTTGAGCAAGATTTGGTAGCGCCAAGGATGCAGATGCTGAAACGACAAATCCAGCAATTCTCGATACGTCGTATGTAAACCGAGCCGAGCGGCGATTGGCGCATAGATTTCCTGCGTTTCCTGCGAAATCCGCCCCCATTTACGACGCGGCGCAAGTGAGAGCGTGCGCATGTTGTGCGTGCGGTCAGCCAACTTGATGAGCATGACGCGCACATCTTTCGACATGGCCAACAGCATTTTTCGGAAAGAGCCTGCCTGAAGCTCCTCCTTGGTCTGGCTTTCCACCTTATCCAGCTTCGTCACGCCATCGACCAATCCAGCCACCTCAGTGCCAAACATTTGCGCCATCTCCCCTTTGCTCACGCCGCAGTCCTCCAAAGAGTCATGCATCAACGCTGCCATCAAGGCGGGGGCGTCCAGCTTCCAATCGGCGCACAACTGCGTAACGGCGATGGGGTGGGTGATATAGGGTTCGCCGCTATTGCGATACTGCCCACTGTGGGCACGATGCGCAAATTCGAAGGCTTCGCGCACGCGCAAGCGATCCGCCTCAGAAAGATAGCTCAACGTGGCATACAAACTCTCAAATGCCTGCGCGACCAGCGCCTGGTGCTCTGGTGAGAGCACGTGCGCGGCATCGCCCGAAACGGTTTGAGAAGTGGAATTGGAAATAGAAGGGGATGGGTGGCCTGCCGATGTCATTTTCCAAATGTAGCAGTTCACGCAAAGGCTTTCATCGCATGTGGCGAAAAAACAAAACGCCCCTTGGCGGGGCGTTTCGATCCATGTTTTCAGCTTGCGCCTGTGCAGCTTTAGGTGGGAACTTTGCGCAGCATTTCGATGCCGGTTTTGTTCTCGGCGATTTCGCGCAAAGCCGTCACGGCGGCTTTGTTATTGGTTTCTACTTTAGGCGTATGGCCTTGATTGATCATGCGGGCGCGGTAAGTTGCAGCCAGCACGAGCTGAAAACGGTTGGGGATATTTTGCAAACTATCCTCGACGGTAATGCGTGCCATTGAGAAATCCTTTGATGTGCCTTTGCGGCAAAAAAACGGTGGGGAGTGAAAGCGCAGTCGGCCAATGGGGTTTGCGCCAGACTCAATGCCAATCAAGACTGGATGCCCAGCGCCTCGAAAGTGGCCGCTCTGGCGCGGCGCTGAGCTACGTAACGCAGGCGCTGGGCATGCACGACGCTTTTCAGGTCAAAAACGGCCCGCTCAAAAACCTCGTTGATTATAAGGTAGTCGAAATTCTCCGCCTGGGCCATCTCCACGCGGGCGTTGCCCATGCGTAAGTCGATGACGTCGGGCCGGTCTTCACCGCGGCGCTCCAGCCTGGCGCGCAGCTCTTCCAAGCTGGGGGGCAGGATGAAAATCAGCACCGCGTTGGCAAATACACGCTTGATTTGCATGGCGCCTTGGAAGTCGATCTCCAGCACCACGTCGGCGCCTTGCGCAATGCGATCTTGCACGGCTTTCTTGGCCGTGCCGTAGCGGTTGCCATGCACGTTAGCCCATTCGATGAAGGCGTCGGCGGCCACCATGGCGTCGAATTCTTCATTGGAGATGAAGAAATACTCTCGCCCGTGTTTTTCCTGCCCGCGCGGCGCGCGCGTGGTGTGTGACACCGTCAATTGCACGCCTGTGTCCAGCTCCAAAAGTGCTTTGACGAGGCTGGATTTACCAGCTCCGCTGGGCGCTGCCACAACGAACAAATTGCCTGGATATTGCCCGTTCTGAGGCCCATTTTGAGGCTTGTTTTTAGACGCATCTTGCGCCGAAGTGACGGGTTCGGCAGGGGTTTGGGATGTCATGTGATGGTGAGTGAGGTAGGCGCTTTCCCGCGCTATGGCCTGGACTGGTTAAGACCTGGGCGGAACGTCAGGAAAACTGATCTTTTTTTGGCTTTCCCGCATCGAAGTTGCCGCTAGGATAAGCGCACTCTCGCAGCCGGTCATGCTTTGACAGCGCGAGAGCCAAGTGCCAGGGCATTGCGCCAACAATGCCCTGGCGTGTCACAAAGCGAACCCTCTGGATCAACAAAGGAGCGACGCCATGAAACCCGTCGAGTCTAGCAGTTTTGCCCCACTTTCCAGGCGCAGCCTGGCCGATCAGCAGCCCGATCGCGCTGGCCACGCCGATCCTTCCCAGGCTTTTGGCATCGCCATCAATGCGTTGACGATGGCTCGATATCATTTATTGCAAGGCGATGAACGCACCGCAGAGCGCAAGGCTTGCGCGGCTTTGCAAGCGCTGCGTCAGATCGTTCCTGCCTCCGAGCTGCAATTCAATACTTAAATTCTATTTCAAAAAGAAAATAAATTGCCTTGTTTCGGCATCATAGTATTGAGATCATTTTTATATTGAATTGAAATACAACAAAAGCCAAGCGCGTATCTTCACGCGCTTGGCTTTTGTTGCGTCATGGGCTTAGCGTTTCAAAACAGCGTCTATCGCCTCTCCGGTCAGGCTGCCTTTGGCCGCGACATCCTCGGGCGTGCCTGCGGCGACGATCTGGCCGCCGGCCTGGCCGCCTTCGGGGCCCAGGTCGATGATCCAGTCGGCTTCGGCGATCAGATCCAGATCGTGCTCGATGACGACCACGCTGTGCCCGCCATCGACCAGGCGGTGCAGCACGCCGATGAGCTTTTCCACGTCGGCCATGTGCAGGCCGACGGTGGGCTCGTCCAGCACGTACAGGGTGTGCGGGGCCTTGTTGCCGCGGCGGGTGATGTCGTCGCGCACCTTGGCCAGCTCGGTCACGAGCTTGATGCGCTGGGCTTCGCCGCCGCTCAGGGTGGGGCTGGGCTGGCCCAGGGTGAGGTAGCCCAGGCCCACGTCTTGCAGCAGTTGCAGCGGATGGGCGATGGCGGGCATGCTGGCGAAGAAGCCGATGGCCTCGTCCACCTCCATTTGCAGCACCTGGCCGATGTGCTTGCCGCGCCAGGTTACGGCCAGGGTTTCGGGGTTGAAGCGCGCGCCATGGCAGACCTCGCAGGGCACTTTCACATCGGGCAGAAAGCTCATTTCGATGGTGCGCATGCCCTGGCCTTCGCAGGCCGGGCAGCGGCCCTCGCCGGTGTTGAAGGAGAAGCGGCTGGCGCTGTAGCCGCGCGCCTTGGCTTCGAGCGTGTCGGCAAAGAGCTTGCGCACCGTGTCCCAAAAGCCGATGTAGGTGGCCGGGCAGGAGCGCGGGGTTTTGCCGATGGGGGTTTGATCGACTTCGAGCACGCGGTCGATGCCCTCGAAGCCTTGCAGGCCACGCAGGTGTTGCAACTGCCCGGCCGCGCCGCGCTCGCGCAGGGCTTCGCGCCCGGCCTTGCTGGCCTGCTGGCCGACCAGGCGCGCCACGTTGGCCAGCAGCACTTCGCGCGCCAGCGTGGATTTGCCCGAGCCGGATACGCCAGTGATCGCCACCAGCCGCCCCAGCGGCACCCAGGCGTTGACGCCTTGCAGGTTGTGCAGGCTGGCGCCTTGCAGGCGCAGCGCGGGGCTGTCCGCGCCCACGGCGCGGCGCGGGCGAAACGGGTGGCGCATGGCCTGGCGCAGGTAGCGGCCGGTGAGCGAGTCGGGGTGCTGAGCCACGGCCTCGGGCCGCCCCTGGGCGACGATGCTGCCGCCGCGCACGCCCGCGCCGGGGCCGATGTCGATGAGGTGGTCGGCGCTGCGGATGGTGTCCTCATCGTGCTCGACCACGACCAGGGTGTTGCCCTTGTCGCTCAGGGCCTGCAGCGCGCCCAGCAGGATGCGGTTGTCGCGCGCGTGCAGGCCGATGGTGGGCTCGTCCAGCACGTAGCACACGCCTTGCAGGTTGCTGCCCAGTTGCGCGGCCAGGCGGATGCGCTGGGCCTCGCCGCCGCTGAGCGTGGGCGCGCCACGGTCCAGCGTGAGATAGCCCAGGCCGACTTGTTCCAGAAACTCCAGCCGGGAGCGGATTTCGGGCAGCAGGTCGCGGGCGATTTCGGCCTCGCGCGGGCTGAGTGCGTCGGCGGCGCTGCCCGCTTGCAGGCTTTGCACCCAGGCGCGCAGCTCGCTGACCGTCCGCCGCGCCAGGTCGGTAATGGCCATGCCGTGAAAGCGCACGGCGCGGGCGGTGGCGTTCAGGCGCGTGCCCTGGCAGGCGGGGCAGGCAGCGTCGTCCAGGCCTTCCACGTCTGGCTCGTCAAAGCTGCGCTCGCGCCCGCGCTCGTCCTGCGGGGCGGAGTCGTCCAGCGCCTGGCGCTGCTCGCGCGTCAGCGCCAGGCCCGTGCCCACGCAGTCGGGGCACCAGCCGTGCGCGCTGTTGTAGGAGAACAGGCGCGGGTCCAGCTCGGGGTACGAGGTATGGCATTGCGGGCAGGCGCGCAGTGTGGAATAGCTTTCGATCTGGCCCAGGCCGCGCGTACCCTGGCCGCTGGGGTCGGCCGCCAGCGCGGCAGCCAGGCCGCCGGGGCCATCTGGCTGGCCGATGCCGCTGAGCACCTGCACCACGCCCTTGCCGTGTTGCAGCGCCAGCGCCAGTTGCTCGCGCAGCAGCGCCTCGTTGGCGGGCGTCACATCCAGGCTGCACACGGGCAGCTCGATGTGGTGTTCCTTGTAGCGGTCCAGCTTGGGGAAGGGCGCGGTGGGCACAAACGCGCCATCGACGCGCAAATGCGTGTGGCCGCGCAGCCGCGCCCATTCGGCGATCTCGGTGTAAATGCCCTTGCGGCCCACCACCAGCGGCGCCAGCAGGCCGATGTGTTGGCCGCGGTGCCGGCGCAGCACATGGGCGGCGATGGCGTCCAGCGATTGCGGCTGCACCGCCGCGCCGTCGTGCACGCAGTGCTGCACGCCCAGCTTGACGTACAGCAGGCGCAGGTAGTGCCAGACCTCGGTGGCCGTGCCGACGGTGGATTTGCGCCCGCCGCGCGAGAGCCGCTGCTCGATCGCCACCGTGGGCGGGATGCCGTGCACGGCGTCCACATCCGGGCGGCTGGCCGGCTGCACGATGGAGCGCGCGTAGGCGTTGAGCGATTCCAGATAGCGGCGCTGGCCCTCGCCAAACAGGATGTCGAAGGCCAGCGTGGATTTGCCCGAGCCGGACACGCCGGTGATGACGTTGAAGCGCCCGCGCGGGATGGAGACGCTGAGGTTTTTCAGGTTGTGCTCGCGGGCGTGGACGATGTCGATCGTGGCCGGATGCCGGGCCGCAGCCGTTTTTGCGCCGTACACGGCCTGCGGCTCAGCCACGTGCAGGCCCTGCGCGGCGTGGGTGGCGTGGGCTGCGGGCGGCTGGCCCAATACTTGCTCGTACTCGCGCAGCGCAGCGCCGGTCAGCGAATCGGGGTGCCGGGCCACTTCTTCTGGCGCGCCTTGCGCCACGATGCGTCCGCCAGCTTCCCCGGCCTCGGGGCCCAGGTCGATGATCCAGTCGGCCGCGCGCATCACGTCCAGGTTGTGCTCGATCAGGATCAGCGAGTGCCCGGCATCGAGCAGCTTGCGCAGCGCGCGCATGAGCTTGGCGATGTCGTCGAAATGCAGGCCGGTGGTCGGTTCGTCAAATAAAAACAGCGTGCCCTTGCGCGCCAGCGGCTGGCGGCTTTTGCTGGCCTGCTGCGCGGCCTCGGCCAGGTGCCCGGCGAGCTTGAGGCGCTGGGCCTCGCCGCCGCTGAGCGTGGGCACGCTCTGGCCCAGGCGCAGGTATTCCAGCCCCACGTCGGCCAGCGGTTGCAGGGCGCGCAGCACCTCGCGATCGGTGGCTAAGCAGGCCAGCGCCTCGTCCACCGTCAGCGCCAGCACGTCGGCCACGTTCAGCGCCTGGCCGCCGCGCTCGATCTGCACCTCCAGCACCTCGGGGCGGTAGCGGCTGCCGTTGCATTCCTGGCAGCGCAGATAGACGTCGGAGAGAAATTGCATCTCCACATGCTCAAAACCGCTGCCGCCGCACACCGGGCAGCGCCCGTCGCCGCTGTTGAAGCTGAACTTGGCCGCCGTGTAGCCGCGCTGGCGCGCCAGCGGCGCATCGGCAAAGAGCTTGCGGATCGCATCCCACGCGCCCACGTAGCTGGCCGGGTTGGAGCGCGCCGTCTTGCCGATGGGCGATTGATCGACGAACACCGCATCGGCCAGGTGGTCGGCCCCCAGCAGCGCATCGTGCGCGCCGGGCGCGTCCGTCGCTTTGCCAAAGGCGCGCAGCAGCGCCGGGGCCAGCACGTCCTGGATCAGCGTGGACTTGCCCGAGCCGGACACGCCGGTCACGCACACCATGCGCTGCAAGGGGAACTCCACATCCATGCCTTGCAGGTTGTTGGCGCGCGCGCCCTGCAACAGCAGGCGCGGCGTGCCCGGCTGCACGGCGCGGCGCGCCGGGCTGTCGATGCGCAGCCGCCCGCCCAGGTATTGGCCGGTGAGCGTGTCGGCCTGGCGCAGCGCGGCGGGCGTGCCGTCGAACACGATGCGCCCGCCGCCGCTGCCTGGGCGCGGCCCCATGTCGATGATGCGGTCGGCCGCCAGCATCACCGCCGGGTCGTGCTCCACCACCACCAGCGTGTTGCCCGCATCGCGCAGGCGCAGCATGGCCTGGTTGATGCGCTGCATGTCGCGCGGGTGCAGGCCGATGCTGGGCTCGTCGAGCACGAACAAGGTGTTCACCAGCGAAGTGCCCAGCGCCGTCGTCAGGTTGATGCGCTGTACTTCGCCGCCGCTCAGGGTGCGGCTTTGCCGGTCCAGCGTCAGGTAGCCAATGCCGACCTCGTTGAGAAAGCGCAGCCGCGCGTTGATTTCTGCCAGCAGCATGCGCGTGGCCTGGGCCTGGGCGCCGTCGTCATCCTCGGGCGGCACCAGGGTGGCCATGAAATGCGCCAGCCTTGCCAGCGGCAACTGCATCAAATCGTGCAGGCACAGGCCGGGCAGGGCCTCCAATTGCGCCCGGCTCCAGCCTACGCCTGCGGGCATGAAGCGCTGCGCAGCGGGCAGCGCCGCATCCGCCGCCGCCTTGGTGCCCACGCGCCAAAGCAGGCTTTGCGTCTTCAGCCGCGCGCCTGCACAGGCCGGGCAGGTGGTGTAGCTGCGGTATTTGGAGAGCAGCACGCGAATGTGCATCTTGTAGGCCTTGCTCTCCAGGTATTCGAAAAAGCGCGCAATGCCGTACCACTTCTGCGTCCACTTGCCGTTCCAATCCGGCGCGCCGTGCAGCACCCAGTGCCGCTGCTCGGGCGTCAAGTCCCGCCAGGGCGTGTCGCGCGGGATGCGCCAGCTCTCGGCGTGGCGCAGCAAATCGTCCTGAATCTCCTTCCAGGCCGGGGTTTGGATGGCCTTGATGGCGCCCTGGCGCAAAGTCAGCCGTTCGTCGGGGATCACCAGGCCCCAGTCCACGCCGATCACGCGGCCAAAGCCCCGGCAGGCCTCGCAGGCCCCGGCCGGGGAGTTGAAGGAGAACATCGAGGGCGTGGGCTCCTGATAGCGCAACTGGCTTTCGGGGCAGTGCAGGCCTTGGGAGAAGTGCAGGATTTCGGGCGCTGCGGCCTCGCCCTCGGCTGCTGCCTCGACCTTAACCTCAGGCAACACATACACGGCCAGCCGCCCGTGGCCGCGCTGGAAGGCCGTCTCCAGCGCCTCGACCACCCGCGCTGGCTCGGCACGCGAGAGGCGAAAGCGATCGGCCACCACATCCAGCACCTTGCGCTGCGCCGGGGCGGGGCTTGCTTTGGCGGCCTTGCCCGTTTTCTTCACGGCCTTGCCCGTGGCGGCAGTGGCTGCGGCCTGCTCCACCTGCACCAGCCGCTGGGCCTGCACCTTGGTGTAGCCGCTGGCGGCCAGCCATTGCTGCATTTGCTCCTCGCTGGTGTCGGCGGGCAGCTCCACGGCAAAGGTCACCACCAGGCGCGGGTCGCCTGCGCCCTGGCCATCCTCTTTGCCATCCCCCTTGCCGCTCTCCTTGCCGAAGCGCGCCTGCAAGGCCGCGTACACGCTCTGCGGCGTATCGTGGCGCACCGGCAGGGCCGTCTGCCGGTCGTAGAGCTGGGCCGTGCGCGCAAACAGCAGCTTCAGGTGGTCGTTGAGCTCGGTCATCGTGCCCACGGTGGAGCGGCTGTTGCGCACCGGGTTGGTCTGGTCGATGGCGATGGCCGGCGGCACGCCCTCGATGCGGTCCACCGCAGGTTTGTCCATGCGGTCGAGGAATTGCCGCGCGTAGGCAGAGAACGTCTCCACATAGCGGCGCTGGCCCTCGGCGTAGAGCGTGTCGAACACCAGCGAGGACTTGCCGCTGCCGCTGGGGCCGGTGACCACCGTCAGCGTGCCGGGGGCGATGTCCAGATCCAGATTCTGCAAATTGTGCTGGCGCGCGCCACGGATGCGAATCGGCGATGCAGACGAAGGCGCGGGCGGCTCCGACTGGCTGGAAGGATGGAAAGATTGAACAGATGGGAAAGGCTTGGCAGCAGACATGCCTGCGAGCGTAACCCAACGCCCCCGAGTAAACCCGCACACCCGCCAAAAGGCCACACAAAGGCGGGAAAAGCCACGACAACCTTTTTATTGCAAATCAAAAGGAAACAAAATAACCGCTTTTCGGCAACATATGCAATAAATATATTTTCCCTTGATTGAAATATAAGAAAACCACCCCATTCACAACCTTCACCTGCAAAAGGCCACAAGCGGCAGGCTGCCCAAGCGCCGCCAAGGGTTTTGCACAAGCCTCAGCCCGGTTTCTGCGCCGCCTCGCACGGCACCTGAATCACCTCCCGGTCAGCCTTGCGCAAGCCAAACCGCATGGCGCTCAAGCAGCCACCCCACACGCAACCCGTATCCAAGGCCAGGATATTGGCGCGATCTTGCAAGCCCAGCGTGGACCAATGGCCAAACGCAATCGTCGTATCTGCACTTTTTCGCCCTGGCACCTCAAACCAGGGCATTAATCCCGGCGGTGCTTTATCGGCATTTTCAGAGCTTTCAAAATCCATGCGCCCATCGGCCGAACAAAAACG
The DNA here is from genome assembly GCF_003703475.1 of Allofranklinella schreckenbergeri. GTDB lineage: Bacteria > Pseudomonadota > Gammaproteobacteria > Burkholderiales > Burkholderiaceae_C > Lampropedia > Lampropedia schreckenbergeri. Next base: position 76,334 of record NZ_RDQM01000001.1, read on the forward strand.
CAAGCGCGTCAGCGCATTGACGATGGCGCGCAAACGGTCTTTCCCTTTGAGCTTATCGCTCCAGCGATCCGGCTGATTGCCATACATCTGCTCAATAAAAGAACGGCACGCTTTGGCATCGGCCAATACCGCATGCACTTCCTGCGCCAAATCCAGAGTTTTTTGCGCCGTCCACTGCGGCAAAACGCCTGCATGCACCATTAACAAAGGGCCATCCTGAAATGCGATTTGCCGCGCCAGCGGCTGCTGGCGCAACCACGCCATCAAGGCATCGACATCGGGCGCCTGGATTACCTGATCGATCGTGTCACGGCGGCTGGACTTTCTCACCCCGTAATAGCGGGCCAGCAAATGCAAATCGTGGTTGCCCAAAATCACCGAAATACTGCCTTCCGCACAGACGCAGCGCCGCAGCACCGCCGTGGAGTTTGGGCCGCGATTGACCAGATCGCCCAATAAATAAAGATGGTCCCGGCTGGCGGAAAAACCAATCTCATCCATCAAGCGCCGCAAAGCGCCATCACAACCTTGCACATCACCCACGCAGTAAACCGCCATATTGCTCTCCAAGTATCATTACCATCGACATTGAAAGAAAAAAGACACGCTGTGATGCTTTTATCGTTCGGCCCTATAACAACCCATACCAGCCGCAGCGAGCACCCAGCCCATTTATGGTCGCGACCCCCATGCAGTTGGAATTTTGCAAAATCTCCAAAAACGCCTATACAATCCCCCCACTTTGGGAGATACCTCAAATATCATTGTGGCAGAGTGATGCGGCTGCATTTTCTATCCGCCCGAGAATCTCCTAATGGTTTTTGTACCACTTACATCCTAGCAAGCCAGCCATGAACCAACTAACCGACCTCCTCCAGCAACGCGAAGCCCTTGACCAGCAAATCAAGCAACTGCGCCAGCAAGAGCGCTCTCAAGCCTTGGCCGAAGTGCAGCGCCTGGTAAATCTGCACGAATTGAGCGCCGCCGATATTTTTGGCAAAACCCCTCGGACTTCTACCCAGGCAGGCAAAAAAGTGCCACCCCGTTTCATGAACAAGGAAACGGGCGAGACTTGGACTGGCCGCGGCAAACCCCCGCGCTGGATTCAGGACAAGGATCGCGAGCAATTCAGAATTCCCAACGCTTGATAACGCGCATCTTCCTTTCCCCTGTTTCTCGCTTGTGCGTCGATGGGATTTTGCAAAAAACCCATCCATTGCGCAGTGGGATATTCGATTCAATGGCCAGGCTCACCCCTGGCCATTGCTTTTGAAGTGTTCGTCAGTCTTCCTGCACAATACGCCCCGGCATGAAAGCCCTCCGTCTTCAGCCCCAAAAAACACGGCACTATTCACACAGGCATCTTTCACCCCACGTTTCAAAGCGTGTGAATACTACCGCCCCTTCCAGCTCCACGCCTCATGCCAGCCAGGTCACGACCTCTTTCTAGTTAGCACCTATTTTTGATACGCAATACCGTCCAATTGCAGCAAGCCCCAACGTTTAACAACGCATCCAAGCCCTTCAATATGGCCCACAACCCTTGATTTGCCATATTCCCGCAATGGCTCACCCTTCTTTGACCTTTTACGCGCGGCTTTCTATCGCCGCTGCTTTAGCCACCATCGCGCTCAAAGGCGCAGCTTGGCAATTAACGGGTTCGGTAGGCTTGTTTTCCGACGCCATGGAGTCGCTGGTTAATCTCGCAGGCGCTTGCATGGCTTTATGGATGCTCAGCATTGCCGTGCGTCCAGCCGATGAAGACCACACTTTTGGTCACAGCAAAGCCGAATATTTTTCCAGCGGTTTTGAGGGATTTCTGATCATGGGCGCGGCCTGCGCCATCGCTTGGGAAGGCGTGCACCGCTTGTTCGCGCCCGCGCCACTGGACAACCTGGGAGCAGGCATGCTGGCATCGATGCTGGCCTCAGCTATCAATGGCGCGACAGGCCTGGTGCTGCTGCGTGCAGGGCGGCGCCATCGCTCCATCACGCTGGAAGCCGATGCGCGGCATTTGTTTGCGGATGTCTGGACTTCTGCCGCCGTATTGCTGGGCTTGCTGGCTGCATGGGCCTTGGGGTGGTGGTGGATGGATGCGCTCTTGGCCCTGCTGGTGGCCTTGCACATCATGCGGGAGGGACTGAAGCTGGTGCACCGCTCCGTCGCCGGATTGATGGACGAAGCCCTACCCGCGCACGAGCTGGGGGCCATTGAGCGCGTGCTGGATGATTTTCGCGCGCAAGGGGTCGCATTTCATGCCCTGCGCACGCGCCAGGCTGGCGCGCGTGGCTTTGCCTCCATACACGTCCTGGTACCCGGCGCATGGACGGTCCAGCAAGGCCACGATATGTTGCAATCGCTGGAAGCAGCTCTGCAACAAGCCGTGCCTCACCTTTACGTCATCACGCACTTGGAGCCTATCGAAGACCCCAAATCGTTCAACGAGCCATCGCCTTGACGTTTTCTGGCCGCTTTGCCTGCCCCGCCCCATACAAACACAAAAAAGGGGCGCTATAGCGCCCCACTTTTGCTTGGTGGCATCACACCTCAGCCCACCGCTGTGGCATTGCGCATTTGTCTCGATAGTCGATGCACGGCATCAACGAAATGCGCCACATTTTCCGGCGGCGTGAATTGGCTGATGCCATGCCCGAGGTTGAAGATATGCGTCGGGCCAACGCAGCCCTGTTGCATATGGGGCGCGCCAAAATCGTCCAGCACGCGCTGCACTTCGCTTTCAATCACCGCTGGCGGAGCGAACAGCACACAGGGGTCCAAATTGCCCTGCAAGGCTTTGCCCGCACGGCCATTGCGGGCGCCTACCCATTCACGGGCCTGGCGCAGGCTGACCGTCCAATCCACCCCCAGCACGTCGCAATCCAGCTCTGCCATTTCTTGCAGCCACAGGCCCGCGCCCTTGGTGAACACAATACGGGGCACCACTTGCCCATCCGCCCCCTGGCGCTTGAGCTGTGCCAGCACACGCGCTGTGTAGGCCAAGCTGAAGTCCTGAAAATGGCTGTGCGCCAGCACCCCGCCCCAGCTATCGAACACCATTACGGCCTGTGCGCCAGCGTCAATTTGTGCGTTCAGATACGTCGCCACGGCATCGGCATTGACTGTCAGCAAGCGATGCATGAGATCGGGCCGGGCATACATCAGGGATTTGACCTTGCGGTAGTCGGCGCTGCCGCCGCCTTCCACCATGTAGCAGCCCAACGTCCACGGACTGCCGGAAAAACCAATCAGCGGCACCCGCCCGCCCAACGCGCGGCGGATCGACGTCACGGCATCGAACACATATCCCAGCCGGGCCATATCCGGCACGGCCAAGGCGGCAATGGCCGCCTCATCGCCTGCCGTGCGCTCAAAACGCGGCCCCTCCCCTTCCACAAAATGCAGCCCCAAGCCCATGGCATCGGGCACCGTGAGAATGTCGGAAAATAAAATCGCCGCGTCCAGGGGATAACGCTCCAGCGGCTGGAGTGTCACCTCCGTGGCGAAATCCACATTGGTAGCCAGCCCCATGAAACTGCCTGCTTTCGCGCGCGTGGCTCGGTATTCAGGCAAATAGCGCCCTGCCTGGCGCATCATCCACAAAGGGGTGTAATCGGTAGCCTGACCCAGGCAGGCCCGCAGAAAAGTATCGTTTTGCAAAGGTAAAAAGCTCATGGGCTGCATTGTCGCCCACGCGCGTTCGCCTACGCCGCTCATTGGCTACGCCAAGCTCCACAACGCGTTATAAAGCGCGCCATGCAAAAAACCCCCTCTTCTTTTGAAAAAACGCGCCGCTCTCAAGGCGGCCCCACCGCCATGCCCGCCCAGCCTGCCTCCATGCGCCAAGCCCTGCGCTGGTTGCTGTTGTGCTGGCTGCTCATCTGCGCCCTGACACTGGGCGTAGCGCATGCCAGTGTGAGCGTGCCAGCCTCCCAGGCCAAGGCGATTGAGGCAGCGCGCAGCGCGCTCGAAAGCGCCGAACTCAGCGCCACCCAGCGTGAAGTTGCACAAGCCCAATTGGACGCCGCACTGGCACTGGAGAAAGAGGCTGAACCCCTCGCCACGCAGCTAAGCGCCTTGCAAGAGCAAGCGCAAGCCGCCCCGACGCAAGCCAGCATGCCCGCTGCCTTGACGCCTGAAGAACGGCAAAACCAACTCAAGCAGTGGATTGCCCGCTTACCAAAAGCCACCGATGACGAGGCCCTGGAATACCTGCTCCAGCAAGAGCGCAATGCCCTGGACACCCTGAAAACCCGTATCGACACCACGGCCAACGAGCTTAGCAACCTGATCTCCAGGCCAGGGCAGCGTTTGGGCCAAATGGCCGCCCTGCGGCAGCGCGCCGATGCCCATGCGGGCGAGCCGCAACTGGACCCCAACGAGCCTGCCGCATTGCAAGAGGCACGCCGCCTGCGCCGCGCCGCCGAGCACCGCCGGGCCTTGGTGGAGCTGGCCCTGTACGACACCGAGCAAGCCACTGCCGAAGCCCGCCAGCGCCACCTGGAAGTGCAATTGCAAACTCTGCGCCAGGAGCAATCGCTGCGTGCACCACGCATCGACTGGTTGAACCAGCGCATCAGCGCCAACCGCCTGCAACGCTTGCAAGAACAAGCCCAAGCGCAAACCGCCCTGGCCCAGAGCGAGGCCGTACAGGCCGATCCCGCTCTGCTCGCCCTGGCTCAGCAAAATGCCGAGCTGGCCACGCAACTGCTGCAAAACACCCAGGACTTGACCAAAGAACGCAATGCCCTGACCGACTACGAGCGCGAGCGCGAACAAATCGCCGATGTGCTGCGCGATACGCAGGCGCGTCTGCGCCTGGGCAGCAACGACGCCGACATCGGCTACTGGCTCTGGCAGCAACGCCTGGCCATGCCCTCGCTGCTGGCACTCCAAGCCCAGCGCCAGCAAGTGCAGCAGCGCCTGAGCAAGCTGCGCTTGCAGCTCTACAGCCACACGGAAGCGCGCTACGCCCTCAGCCGAGGCGACGCCATCGTCCTCGACCCTCAAGAGAACGCCGCTCCCAACGACGAAACCGCGCAAGACGAAACCCGCTTGCTCCCGTGGCAAGGCCAGCAAGCCACCCTGATCGACCAGGTGGAACAACTGTTGCGCCGCCGTATCAGCGTACTGGAGCAAACCGACGCCGCCTTGCAAACCATCCTCACTCGCGGCGCCGAGCTGCTGCAATTGATGGATCGCCAACTGCTCTGGACGCCCAGCCATCGGCCCGTAGGCCTTCAGTGGCTGGAGCAATGGCGCGAGCAAGCCGCCCAAGCCGTCTCCTTCTCCGCCAACCTGGCCAAAGCCGCACAATTCATGCTCATCGATATGGTCAGCAATCCGCTGCCCTATCTCGGTCTTGGCCTGGTCTTGCTGGGCCTGCTGGCCTTGCGTATGCGTGCGCCCAAGCATCTGCGCGCCATCAGTGAACGCATGCGCCACATCAGCCAGGACAGCTTCACCCTCACCCTGCAAGCGCTGATGTGGACCCTGCTCATCGCCCTGCCCAGCGCCGTTGCCGCCTGGGGCGTAGGCTCCGCCTTGCAGGAAATCGGCGCACGCCACCTGCACGCCATCGAAGCCCTGGGCCATACCCTGGTGGAAATCGCCCAATTGCTGCTGCTCACCGGCCTTTGGGGCGCCTTGGTGCAGCCTGGCGGCCTGGCTCAAGCCCACTTCGGCTGGCCCCAGCCACGCATCCAGGCTCTGCGCCGCGCCCAGCCTTTGGCGATGGCGCTGATCGTGCCGTTGAGCTTCGTCGTCATGCTCTCCATGCACTATGGCGATAACGCCACCATCAGCACCTGGGGGCGCACCAGTCTGGCCGCGCTGGCCGCCTCCCTGGCAGTGCTGTCCTGGTTGCTGAAACATCTGCTCATGCCACCTGCACCACGCAAAGCCCCTTGGTTCCAGCGTGCCCTCGCCACCCTCGTACCCTTGGGTTTTGCCAGCGTCAGCCTGTTGGCGCTGAGCGGCTACATCTACACCGGTATCGAAGTCTTTGACGCCCTTTTCACCAGCCTGACCGTAGTGCTGGCCGTGCTCGTCATCGACGGCCTGTTGCGGCGTTGGCTGTTGCTGGGCGAGCAGCAACTGGCCCACAAACGCATGCTGGAGCAGCGCAACGCCAACAACGGCGTAGCGGATATCGAGGCAGGGGAACCCCCACCCGATGGCGAGCCGGAAATCGCCCTCGTCACCGTCAGCACCCAATCGCGCCGCCTGCTGCGCCTGCTGCGCCGCTCCTTGCTCGCCGTTGGCCTGCTGTGGGCCTGGGCCGCAGTGCTGCCTGCCTTGCTGCGGCTCGATAGCGTCGTGCTCTGGCACAGCAGCACCGTCAACACCGCCGGCAAGACCGAGCCCATGCCCATCACCCTCATGGGAGTCTCCATGGGCATCGTCGTGCTGCTGCTGACCTTCAGCATGGCGCGTAACCTGCCGGGGCTGCTGGAGCTGGCCTTGAACTCCACGCGGCACATCAGCAGCGCCACGCGCTACACCATCACCACCTTGGCGCGTTACGCCATCAGCATCGCAGGCGCGTTGTTCGCCTTCAGCCTGTTTGGCCTGCGCTGGAGCCAACTGCAATGGATGGCCGCCGCGCTCACCGTGGGCCTGGGTTTTGGCTTGCAGGAAATCTTTGCCAATTTCGTCTCCGGCCTGATCCTGCTGGTCGAGCGCCCCTTCCGCGTAGGCGACACCATCACCATCGGCGATATGACCGGCACCGTCACCCGCATCCGCACCCGCGCCACCACCGTGCTGGACTACGACAACAAGGAAATCGTCATTCCCAACAAAACCTTCATTACCGGCCAGGTCACCAACTGGACGCTCTCGGACAACGTCACCCGCATGACCGTCAATGTCGGCGTCGCTTACGGCAGCGATCCCGCCCTGGTGCGCGATCTGCTGCTGCGCGCGGCCCGCGAACATCCCAACGTCCTGCGCGACCCCGCCCCCAACGCCTGGTTTGTCACCCTGGGCAACAGCACGCTGGATTTTGAATTGCGCGTCTACGTCGCCACGCTGGGCGAGCGCATGCCCACGCTCAACGACCTCAACCGCCGCATCACCGAGCTGCTGGGCGAAGCCAACATCGAAATCGCCTTCCCGCAAATGGACGTGCACGTGCGCGACATCTGCGCCGCGCTGGATTCCGCTCAGCCGCCGGCTGCACCTAGCCAGCCTGGAGCGGAATCGGCGTAACGGCGCACGCCCGCAAAGCATGGCGCGCCGCAAGATCCTTGCAAAATCTTGGCGCGACTGGACAAGAAGCGGTTGGGGATCGCCTTGACAGGTGCCTCAAACCGCCCGAGTCTGCTTTATGGCTAACTCTGAAGAAGTCATTGAGCAGGCTCTGTCCGCAGCCCCAGCGGGCAACCCCGGGGACGATCTTTTTTTCTGCCCCCATTTTTGGCCTTGCCAAAACAAACTCCGTCTGCAGGAGCGCCCCAAATTCAATTTCTCAGCGCCAAGCCCCTGCACCGTCATATAGCATGATGTTTTGTATGGCGTTTTATCGGTTGCCGACCATTACCCCCCTCTTCTCCCATGCACGAATCCCCCGCCTTCAATCCCCAGATTTACGCCCAGCGCCGCCAGCGGCTGGCGCAATCGCTGCAACCTGGCAGCGTAGCCCTCATCCCCACCGCGCCGGAGCGCATCCGCAACCGCGATTGCCACTACCCCTACCGGCCCGACAGCTATTTCTATTACCTGACCGGCTTTACCGAACCCAACTCCTGGCTGGCGCTGGATGCGCAAGGCCATAGCCTGCTGTTTTGCCAGCCCAAGGACATTGAGCGCGAGATTTGGGACGGCTACCGCCTCGGCCCCGAAGCCGCCCCGGCGCGGCTGGGCGTGGATGAGGCCGCCTCCATCGACCAGCTCGGCGCGCGCCTGCCGGCCTTGCTGGAAAACCGCAGCGCCGTGTATTACCCCTTTGCCACGCACGAAGGGCTAGCCGCGCGCGTGGAGCAGTGGCTGGAGGCCGTGCGCGCGCGCGCGCGTTACGGCGCCAGCGTGCCCACTGCGCAGCACGATGTATGCACCCTGCTCGATGAAATGCGCTTGGTCAAAGATGCGCACGAAACGGCCACCATCGCCCGCGCCTGCCGCATCAGCGCCGCCGCGCATGTGCGCGCCATGCAGCGCTCGGCGCAACTGCTGGCCGCAGGCGAAGATGCGCGCGAATACCACCTGGAGGCGGAGCTGCTGCACGTCTTCCGCCAGCATGGCGCGCAATTTCCGGCCTACAGCAGCATCGTCGCCGCTGGCCCCAATGCCTGCGTGCTGCATTACCGCGCGGGCGATGCGCCCTTGCGCGCGGGCGAGCTGGTGCTGATCGACGCGGGCTGCGAGCTGGACGGCTACGCCAGCGACATCACCCGCACCTTCCCCGCCGACGGGCGCTTTACCGGGCCGCAGCGCGATTTGTACGATTTGGTGCTGGCCAGCCAGAGCGCCGCGCTGGCCGCCACCGCGCCGGGCGCGCGCTTCACGGCCCCGCACGATGCGGCCGTGCGCACGCTCACGCAAGGCATGCTGGATTTGGGCCTGCTCGATGCCAACCAGGTCGGCACGCTTGACGATGCGATCGAAAACCGCGCCTACTTCCCCTTCTACATGCACCGCACGGGGCACTGGATGGGCATGGATGTGCACGATTGCGGCAGCTACAACGAGGAAGGGGGCGAGCCGGGCGAAGCAGGCGAGAGCGAGCGGCGCGATCCGCTCTCGGGCGAGGTCATCCGCAACCGCCCGTCTCGCATCCTGCGCCCGGGCATGGTGCTGACCATCGAGCCGGGCATTTATGTGCGCCCCGCGCCCGGCGTGCCCGAGGTCTTCCATCACATCGGCATCCGCATTGAGGACGACGCCCTGATTACCGACAGCGGCCACACGCTGCTGACGCGCGAGGTGCCCGTCGCCGCCAGCGAGATTGAAGCACTGATGCGCGCTTGAGCTTCAATGAATTACAGATCAATAAGAAAACAAATAAACCTTTTTCGGCATAACTAGAATTAACATCTATTTTCTTTGATTTGAAAAACAAAGCCGCAAGGCGCTGCATGGCCCAGCCGCGCCTGCCAAGCCGTGTAGAACAAGAACAGCGGCAGGGCGAAGAAGTGAAAGCCGCTGTTGTGGCCGTACAGCGCCGCCTGGGTCAAACCAAAACCGATGTAGAGCAGCAGGTGGCTCACGCCTGCCAGCCACAGCGCCACGATTTGCGGATCGCCCCCTGGCTGCGGCGGCGCGCGCCAATACAGCCGCAGCGGCAGCAGCGTCAGAAACAGCACCAGAGCCAGGCCCAGCAGCCCCCGGCGGGCGAAGGCGTCGAGAAACTCATTGTGCAAATGCCCAAAGCGCGTGATGTGGGTGGGCTGGGGCTGAGCCTGATCCCAGGCGGCCATGTCCTGGCGCATGCGCGCCGTACCCGCGCCCAGCAGCGGATAGCGCCAGCCCTCGTGCCAGGCAAAGCGCCACATCTCCAGCCGCGTGCCCACGGAGGTGGTGGTCGTGCCCTGCTGGTACAGGGCGATGTCCCGCTGCGCGGCGTTGAGGCGCTGCTCAAGGATGTTGCCGTCGTTCAACCACAGCGCGCCCAGGGCCGCGCCGCACAGCGCCGCAGCCAAGCCCAGGTTGCGCGGGCGCAAGTGACGGCGGCGCAGTTTGAACAAGGCCAGCGCGCACAGCGCAAAGCCCAGCCCGACCAGGCTGCCGCGCGTTTCCGACAAGATGGTGGCGTACAGCCCTGCAGCGATGCCCACGATGAGCACCGCCCGCTGCCAGGCGCTTGGGCGGCTGCGCAAACCACACGCGGCAAAGACGGTGAGCAACACCGCCAGATTGCCGAACTGAATCGGGTTGAGATAGCGCGCGCCCCGGCCAAATTGCAGCATCTCGGGCGCGTAATGGCTGTAATAGTGGGCGCTGATGGCCCCCAGCACCGCGCCGCACGCCGCCCCCAGCCAAATCGCGCGCGGATCGGGCGGATGCACGCTGAGGAAAAACAGCAGCAACGCAATGATGAGAAAGCGGCTGGGGATGTTGTAGTACGTGGCGCTCAGGCCGGAAAACCACGCATCGCCAATGCCCGCCAGGCCCATGAGGACAAAGCCCAGGGCGATGGCGTTGATGGCCGGACCACGCGCACGCCGCCCCCACCAGCGCGGCAGGGTCGCCAAAGCCGCGCCCAGCAGCAGCAAGGTGCCATAGCTGTAGCCGCTTTTGGCGCACAGGCTGAGGGCGAAAAACAGAAAGGTGGCGACATTGACCAGCGTCGTCAGCGTCATGATGGATTGGGGTCGTTTGGCGTGCGCTCGGCCTGCTCCCTGGCCCAATGCAACATCAGGTATTTGTTGAAGTGGTAGCCCGCCGTGCTGATGGCCAGGTACAGGCCATAGCGCCCGCCCCAGAACGCGCCGCGGATGATGTATTCGCGGAAGAAGGCAAACGCGCTTTTGAGCGGCAACAGCCACAAGCTGGGCGCGCGCTTGCCTTGCGCGGCCTTCTCCTGCGCCCAGGTGTGGCTGTAGCGCAGGTTTTTCTGCAGGAAGTGGTAGAGGTTGTCGTTGGTGTAGTGGTCCAGCCGCCCGGGCAAGGTGACGACGGCGGCATCGCGGCTGTCCAGCGACTCGTGCACGTCATAGGGGTGGTACTGGAAGTGCTCGCGCGGGTAAAGCCGCACCAGGCCATCGGTGTACCAGGCGTGCACCACGCTGCCGCAAAAAATATTGCGCCGCCGGATGTTGTAAACACGGCGCGCATCGGGTGCGCTGGCCAGCACCTGGCGAATGGCGTTTTTCAAGGTGGCGTCGGGCTGCTCGTCGGCATCGATGACCAGCACGTAATCCCCACTGGCCAGCGCCTGGGCACGCTGGCGCTGCACGCCAAAGCCCGGCCAGTCGGCGCTGGTATGCCATTGCGCGCCGAAGTGGCGGGCAATGCGCTCGCTCTCATCCGTGCTGCCCGAGTCGAGAATGACGATTTCATGCGCCAAATCGGCAATGGAGGCCAGGCAAGCAGGCAAATGCTTGGCCTCGTTGCACACGATCAGCACCACGCTCAAGCGATATGGTCGAGCCGCATCGGCCACGGGCGCGGTGGGCGGCGGGGGCAAATGGTGGCGGTTGATGGCGTGCGGCTCGAAATCCGGCGCGTAGCCTTGCGGGCGACGCTGCACATCGTTGAGCAGCGCGTACTTGTGGAAGGTGTACTGCGCAAACAGCCAGGCGTAAATCCAGCCGTAGCGACCGCAGAGGAAACGCCGATCGACAAAATACTGCTTGATAAACGCCCAGAAAGTGTGCAGCAACACGCTGGCCACACCCACACGCCGCCCCTGCATGCGATCGCGCGCCCAGGCCATGGCATAGGAGAGGCGCTTTTCCAGCCAGAAATGCGGCGTGGCCGCCGTGTGGTGGCGCAAAAAGCCAGGCAGCACCTGCGTTTGCGCGCCCTGGAGCTGCAACGACTCATGCACCGCGCTGTCGCAATAACCGAAGCGGCGCGGATACAGCCGCCAGTGCGCCTTGATGCCGCGCCGGGGATAGTCGATCAGGTGGCCAAACACCTCGTCGATACGGCGGATGCCATAGACAGTGTCGCCCGGCGCCTGCGTCTTGACGCGGGCGATGGCCTCCAGCAAAGCCGCATCGGGCGACTCGTCGCCATCCAGCACCAGAATCCAATCGCCCCTGGAGAGCGCTTGCGCCCGCTGGCGCTGGATGCCAAAGCCTTGCCAATCGCTGGCGACGTGCCACTGCGCGCCGTATTGCTGTGCCACGGCCTGCCCATCGTCGCTGCTGCCTGAGTCGAGGAGGATGATTTCATCGGCCACCGGCGCCACCAACGGCAACAGGCGGCGCAAATTGGCCGCCTCGTTTTTCACAATCATGACCACGCTGAGGGTGTAAGCGCGTGGTGCGACCGCTGCGCTGGCCGCCTCAGGGCTGACTGCCATTGAACAACGCTCAATGGCCGCGAAAGACCTCGCCCGCTTTGAGCGTGTAGCGCGTGCCGCAATAAGGGCATACGGCCTGGCCGGTGCGTGAGACGTTCAAAAAGACGCGCGGATGCCCATTCCACAGCGCCATGTCCGCTTTGGGGTTGGGGCAGAAAACATCGCCGTGGTCGTCCAAATCCTTGGCGCTCAGCTCAATGGGGGCGGGAGTGCGGGTGCTCATGGGGTTTTCTCACTATCCAGGGCCTGCGCGCGCCAAAACGCTGCGCATACCGTATGACGAAAAACGAAACGGGCAATTTTACGGGCTGGCTGTGGCCTCTGGCGGCTGGCCCGAGGCATCGGCTGGCGGCTCTGGCGGGCGGTGCAATTGCCATTGGCTCAAGGCGCCGTGCGTGAACTGGCACTCCACCCACGCGCCTCCCGGATCGGCCCAGCGATACACCTCCACCGCCCCGCCCAACGCGCCTTGCGGCTGGCCCAGCGAGCGCGTGAGCTTGACCACATCAATCAAACGCATGCCGCGCCGCAAACGGGCGTTGAGCATGACCGCGCTGGAGGTCATCCCCTTGGGCGCGTTGGAGGCCACGCGCAGCACGCGCAAAAATCGGTTGATGTAGAGCAGCGCCAGAAACACCACGCCGCCCGAGGCCATCCAAAAACCGGCCCAGCCGCGGTTGTGGTATCCCACGGCCATGACCAGCACCGCCGCGATCAGCGCCAGCAGGGCTTTGAGCCGGGCGGCGGCGCTCATGCGGCAAAGGCGGCGATATCCAGACCTTCCATCGTGTAGTTCTGCGGGCCGTGCGTGGTGATCTTGCGCGCAGCCACCGCATTGCCCAGGCGGGCGCATTGGGCCAGCGTCCAGCCGCGCTCCAACCCGTACAGCAACGCGGCGCGCCAGGCGTCGCCGCAGCCGGTGGGATCGACCGGCGCTTCAATCTCCACGGCGGGCACGCGCTCTTTCTCATCACCAATCCAGATATCGCAGCCTTGCGCGCCCAACGTCACGATCAAGCCCTTGACCTGCGCGGCAATCTCGCGGAAGGACAGGCCCGTGCGCTCCACCAGCAATTGGCCTTCGTAATCGTTCACCGTCACCCAACTGGCTTTGGCGATGAAATCGCGCAACTCCTTACCGCTGAACATGGACAGCGCCTGACCCGGATCAAACACCCAAGGCACCTGCATCGCCGCAAGCTGCTCGGCGCGCTCCAGCATGGCATCGCGCCCATCGGGCGAGACGATGGCCAGTTGCACGCCCTCGGGCAACTCCTCAATGACGTTGTGGTGCGCCATCGCCATCGCACCGGGGTGGAAGGCGGTGATCTGGTTGTTGTCCATGTCCGTCATGATCATGGCTTGGGCGGTGTAGCTGTCGGGCAGTTGCAGCACCAGGCTGCGGTCAATGCCCTGGGCATCGAAGCGGGCCAGGTATTCGTTGCCATCCTGCCCAATCGTCGCCATCGGCACGGGTTGGCCGCCCAGCAGTCGCAGGCCATAGGCGATGTTGCCCGCGCAACCGCCATAGTCCTTGCGCATATCGTTCACCAGGAACGAGAGATTGAGGATGTGCAACTGCGCGGGCAGGATTTGCTGCGCAAAGCTGCCTTGGAAATTCATGATGGTGTCAAAGGCGATGGAGCCACATACCAGCACGGCCATGGTCGAGTCCTTTCAAGCGAAATGTGGGGGGAGGAAAGCGAAAGAAAAGCGGCAACAAGCCACAGGGGGAGCGCGCCTCTCAAGGGTTGTCGTAAAAGATTTGCAACTGGTAGCCCGTCACGGCCTCGGCATGGTCAGCCAGCCGCAAATGCAGCGTGCCTTGCCATTGCTCACCGGGAGCCATTTCCAGCGGGGTCGAGGGCAACTGGGCGGCAGGAAAGACGCGGCGTATGCGGGTCTGCCCGGCGTCATCGCGCAGGCTCAGGAGCAAATCGGGGGTCTGCACCGATTGGGCGCTGCGGTTGCGCACCGACCAGAAAAGCGTAAATGCCCCGTCGCCGTGGCCCTGGAAGGTGGAGCCTTCGATCTCCAGCGCGGGCAAGGCGCGCAAGGGCGCAATCTGGCAGCCCGCCAGGCGGCAAAACGCCTGCATGCGGGTTTTCATCTGCGGGCTGTAGGCGGCCAGACTGTCGCGGTTGTAGAACGCATATTGGGCCGCCAGCGCCAGCGCCAACGCCAACGCCAGCAAGGCCAGCGCCGCCTTGACGGCCGGATGGCGCCAGAACGCATCGCGCGCCGCCTTGCGCACGAAATTCAACTCTTGCGTTTGGCTGAACTGCGCGTGGTATTGCGAACGCAAAGCCTCGTCGGCCTCCTCGCGCGCTGCGGCCTCCTCCAGCGCAGCCTGGCTGGGCGCTGCGGCCGTCTGGGGCTGGCTGGGCTGGGGCTGGCTGGTCTGGAGCTGACTGTTCGGGGCGGGTTCGGCGGGCGGCGTTGCCGGAGGAGCCGCCACGGGCTGCGCATCGGGCTGCACGTCAGGTGTTGGCGTAGCGCTGACGTGGACGGCGGGCGCGAGCACGATGGCGCCCGCCAGCACGTCCGCCTCCTTGGCGGGCGCAGCCGACGCGGGCGATGGCGCTCCCGGCTGCGTGGCTTGCGCCTGCACTGCATGGGGATTGAGCGCCGCATCCGTTGCAGGCACGGGCGCAGACACGGAGAGCCATGCCGATGCAGCAGCGCCAGACGGCACAGCAGCCGCTGTGGCCTCGGCAGTCTGAGGGGCGCCCGCAGCATCGGCCACGGCGGCTGGCGCAGCCTCCGCACCAGGGTGGGCGGAAGTCCGATGTCCTTGCTCGGCCTGCCAGCGCTCGACTTCTTGTTGAAAGGTGGATGCCGCAGCGGCCGCTTCCAGCAGTGCGGCGTTGACGGCCAAGCTGGCCTGGGGTGCGACTTCCGCAGGGGCATCAGGCTCTGCGTCGGCATCGGGGAGCGCCGGCTCTGGCGTCAGCCTTGGCGTTGGCGCGGCCTGCTCCGCAAGATCGCGCGCTGCGGGTTCATCTGCATCGAACGCGCCAGGCTCTGGCGCAATGGGGGCGGCGGACTCGAGCTGGGCGGGCTGGTCAGGGTGGTTCAGCCAGGTCCGCGCGCCCTGCCCATCGGGCGACGAGAGGGGCGATTGCGATGGCGCGCTACTTGTCTCGCCGATTGTCTCGACGCCCATGGCCTCGACACTGGGACGGAAAGTTTCGCTCAAATCCTTCAGCCAACGCTCGGTGGGGCGCTCGGGCATGGTCGGCGGGGCGGCCGACGCACTTGGCTCTGTGGCGGTTGGCGTTATCGGCGTTGCCGGGGGTGTGGGCGCTGCGGTGCGCGCACTGGGCTGTGGCGCTGGCGCGGTGGCCTCACCGGGCGTTACGGGTTCAACGAAATGGTCGGTGGCGTCAAAGACGTTGTTGCACCGTCCGCACCGCACCCATCCTTCCGACGCACGCAATTGCTCCGGCAAGACCTTGAATTTGGTCGCGCAGGTGGGGCATTGGGTGACGGATTGCATGCGGATCGGATCAAGCCCTCATCGGCTCAGGGCGATGAGCGAAAAACAAAGCGCGCTATTGTGCCCGAGTTGCGTGCCCCAATGCCCCCTGGCCCCAACGGGCCAGAGGTGGGCGCGACCAACGGCGCCGAATCTTTAGCGCAATTTAAATTACAAATCAAAGAGAAATAAAATGCCAATATTTCGGCAACCCTAACAATGCATGATTTTTATCATGATGTGGAATCACCGGGTTTTCTGGCCGTCATCAAAATCCAGCCGTCCTCGCAGTCGCTGACCTCCAGCGCCAGCCAGGGGGCGTAGGCGGTTTTCAGCAGCTCGGCCTGGCGCTCCAGAATGCCCGCCAGCACCAGATGGCCGCCGGGGGCGACGTGGCGGCACAGCAAGGGGGCGAGCACTTGCAGGGGGTTGGCCAGGATGTTGGCCAGCACGACGTGGTATTGGCTCCCCGGGGCAATCAGCTCGGGCAGGCCGCTGCGCAGGGCGACGTGGTTTTTCTCGGCGTTGGCGCAGGTGGTGGTGACGGCGGCCTGGTCGATGTCCACCGCGTCCACCGGCGTGGCGCCGAATTTGGCGGCGGCGATGGCGAGGATGCCCGAGCCGCAGCCGTAGTCGAGCACGGAGCGCTCTTGCAATGCCTGCGCCTGGCCCTGGCGCGCCAGCCAGCGCAGGCACATGCGCGTGGTGGGATGGGTGCCGGTGCCAAAGGCCATGCCGGGGTCAAGCTCGATGCTCAGGCTGGCTTGCTCAGGCACGGCGTGCCAACTGGGGACGATCCAGAAGCTGTCGGTAATGGGCACGGCGGCAAATTGCGCCTGGGTGAGGCTGACCCAGTCTTGCTCGGGCACTTCTTGCAGCGATTGCACCTGGCAGTCCTGGAAGAAGTCCTGCACGGCCAGCAGTTGCTGCGCTTCTTGCGCCTGGGCCTGGGTGGGGAAAAGGGCTTGCACGACGCTGCGGTTCCACGCCTGGCGCGCAGGTTCCATGCCGGGTTCGCCAAACAGGGCTTGCTCGGCATCGGTGAGGGCGTCGGCGTCTTCCACCGAGACGCTGAGGGCGTCGAGCGCCTCCAGGGCTTCGCTGACGATGTCCACGCGCTCTTGGGGACAGAGCAGATTCAGGGCGTACATGCTGCGGCTGGCTTTCAGAAATGAAGATTACAAATCAAAAGTATAAGAAATTGCCTTGCTTCGGCAATATTTCAGCAAAGTCGTTTTTATATTGATCTGGAAACAACCCATCCAGAAAAGGCACGCCCGCGCCCCTGATCGTGCCAGTGGCGCAAGGCCCGGTGAGGATGGGCCTGGCCTGTTTGCGTGCGGGCAGGGCTTGCGCGGCGCGCAGACAGGCGCGATCACGGCAGAGTGCTTGGCAGAGCGTTTATTTGTGCGCGTCGGCGTGCTGCTCCAGCCATTTCTCCAGGTAATGGATGTTGGTACCGCCCGCGACAAAGCCGCCATCGACCATCAGCTCGCGGTGCAGCGGGATATTGGTTTTGATGCCTTCGACCACGGTCTCCAGCAAGGCGCTGTTCATGCGGGCGATGGCCTGCTCGCGCGTGTCGGCGTGCACAATGATTTTGCCGATCATGGAGTCGTAATTGGGCGGCACGGTGTAGCCCGAGTACATATGCGAATCGACGCGCACGCCCAGCCCGCCAGGCGGGTGCCAGGTGGAGACTTTGCCCGGCGAGGGGATGAATTTGTACGGGTCTTCCGCGTTGATGCGGCACTCGATGGCGTGGCCGTGCAGGCGCACATCGCTTTGCTGGTAAGGCAGCGGCTCGCCCGCAGCGATGCGGATTTGGGCCTGAACGATGTCGATGCCAGTAATCATCTCGGTGACGGGGTGCTCGACCTGCACGCGGGTGTTCATTTCGATGAAATAAAACTCGCCGTTTTCGTACAGAAACTCGAACGTGCCCGCGCCCCGGTAGCCCAAGCGCTGGCAGGCGTTGGCGCAGCTTTGGCCGATGCGATCGATCAGCGCGCGCCCGATGCCAAAGGCGGGCGCTTCTTCAATGACTTTCTGGTGGCGCCGCTGCATGGAGCAATCGCGCTCGCCCAGGTAGATGGCCCTGCCGTGGTTGTCGGCCAGCACCTGGATTTCGATGTGGCGCGGGTTTTCCAGGAATTTCTCCATGTAAACCGCCGGGTTGCCAAAGGCGGCCTGGGCCTCGCTCTTGGTCATTTGCACGGCCGCCAGCAAGGCCGCCTCGGTGTGCACCACGCGCATGCCGCGCCCGCCGCCGCCGCCGGCTGCCTTGATGATGACGGGGTAGCCAATGCGGCTGGCGATGGCGCGCACTTCGGCGGGATCGTCGGGCAGCTCGCCCTCGGAGCCGGGCACGCAGGGCACGCCCGCCGCCAGCATGGCCTGTTTGGCCGAAACCTTGTCGCCCATGGTGCGGATGGATTGGGCGGTCGGGCCGATAAAGACAAAGCCGCTTTGCTCCACGCGCTCGGCAAAATCGGCGTTCTCGCTCAAAAAGCCGTAGCCGGGGTGGATGGCCTCGGCATCGCTGACCTCGGCGGCAGAGATCAGCGCCGGCATTTGCAAATAGCTGCCCGCCGCGGGTGGCGGGCCGATGCAAATGGCCTCATCGGCCAGGCGCACGTACTTCGCGTCGCGGTCGGCCTGCGAATACACCATTACCGATTTGATGCCCAGCTCGCGGCAGGCGCGCTGGATGCGCAGGGCGATTTCACCCCGGTTGGCGATCAAAATTTTCTTGAACATGGATGGGAAGTTGCGCCGTGCGCAAGAGGGGCGAAGGGGCGTGCGGCGTGCTGGCCGCTGTCGGCGCGGCGGCTGGTGGCGCGCGCCCGTTCGCGGGGGAACATGCCCGGGCAGCGGGCGCTTATTCGATGATGAACAGCGGCTGGCCGTACTCCACCGCCTGGCCGTTCTCCACCAGCACCTGCTTGATGGTGCCGGTGCGATCCGCCTCGATTTCGTTGAGGATTTTCATGGCCTCGATGATGCAGACGGTTTGCCCTTCTTTCACCTGCGTGCCCACTTCCACGAACGGCTCGGCCGTGGGGTTGGGGGCGCGGTAGAAGGTGCCCACCATGGGGGCGGTGATGGTGGCGCCTGCCGGGGCGCTGGCCGCAGGCGCGCCTGCGCCGTCTGCCGAAGCGGCTGCCGCCTGCGGCGCAAGGGGCGCAGCGGGCGCGGCAAGGGTGGTCACGGGCGCGGCCATAGGCGCTTGCACATAGACGGGCGCGCCACCTTTGACGATGCGCACCTTGCCTTCGGCCTCGGTGATTTCCAGCTCCGTGACGTTGGATTCCGATACGAGATCGACCAGGGTTTTGAGTTTTCTTAAATCCATTCAGCGCTCCAATACAACGCAAACAACGGTTGCCAAGCATCACCAAATGCGACACTCGCAACCGCGTGAAAATTGGCTTATTTTACATTAAATGTTTGTATTTTTATTTAAATGCTTTTATTTGCAGGTAATTTACGCAATTTCATTATGATGAAGCCCACTTTTCAGGCCGCTTGCGGGGCCCAAACCTGCATTCTACGTGCCTGCCAGCGCACACGGCGGCGGCGCTACGTCACTGGCGTCAAAGCCTGGCCTTGCTGGAAAAAGGCAATCAGGTTGTCGGCGGCCAGGTGCGCCATGGCCAGACGCGTGGGCCGGGTGGCGCTGGCGATGTGCGGGGTGAGCACGACGTTGTCCAACGCCAGCAATTCGGGGGCCAGCGCTGGCTCGTTTTCAAACACGTCCAGCCCGGCGGCGGCGATGACGCCTTCAGCCAGGGCGCGAGCCAGCGCCCGATCGTCCACGATGCCGCCGCGCGCGATGTTGACCAGGGTGGCGGTGGGCTTCATCAGGGCGATTTCGCGCGCGCCGATGAGGTGGTGCGCCCCCGGCGTGTAGGGCAGCACCAGCACGACGTGGTCTGCCTGTTGCAGCACTTGCTCTTTCGTGGCGGCGTAACGCGCGCCCAGTGCGGCCTCCGTATCGGCGGGCAGGCGCGAGCGGTTGTGGTAGAGCACGCGCATGCCAAAGCCGTGTGCGCCGCGGCGGGCGATGGCCTGGCCGATGCGGCCCATGCCGATGATGCCCAGCGTGCTGCCGTGCAGGTCGGCGCCCAGCAGCAGGTCGTGGCGCCATTTGCGCCATTGGCCTGCGCGCAGGTAGCGCTCGGCTTCGCCCACGCGCCGCGCGGCGGCCATGAGCAGGGCGAAGCCGAAGTCGGCGGTGGTTTCAGTCAGCACGTCGGGCGTGTTAGTGCCCACGACCCCGGCGGCGCGCAGGGCGGCCAGGTCGAAGTTGTTGTAGCCCACGGCCATGTTGGCGACGATTTGCAGGTGCGGAGCCTGGGCCAGCACGGCGGCGTCGATGGGCTGGGCGATGGAGGGGATGACGCCGTGCTTGTCGGCCAGGCGGGCGGTGAAATCCGCCCCGGTCCAGGCTTGTTCGCCCTCGTTGGCTTGCACGTCGAAGCAGGCGCGCAGCTTGTCCACCACCTCGGCGAAGGTGGGGGTTGCCACGAGAACGCGCGGGCGAGTCATCAAATCCCCTTTTTATCAATCAACAAGAAAAAATACCATGCTGTTTCGGCTTTATAGTAATCAAGTTGAATTTACTTTGATTGATAAAACCCTTTCACCTCAAGCTTCATCCTGCGCCCTCCGCAGGGCAGGAAACAGGATGACGTCGCGGATGCTGCCGCTGTCGGTGATGAGCATCATCAGCCGGTCGATGCCCACGCCGCAGCCGCCCGTGGGGGGCAGGCCGTATTCCAGGGCGCGCACGAAGTCGTGGTCGAAGTACATGGCTTCGTCGTCGCCTTCGTCCTTGGCGCGCACCTGGGCGTTGAAGCGCTCGGCCTGGTCTTCGGCGTCGTTGAGCTCGGAGAAGCCGTTGGCCATTTCGCGCCCGGTGATGTAGAGCTCAAAGCGCTCGGCCACTTCGGGGCGCTGGTCGTTGGCGCGCGCCAGCGGGCTGATTTCGGTGGGGTGCTCCATGATGAAGGTGGGCTGCCAGAGCTTGGATTCGACCACTTCTTCAAACAGCAGCACTTGCAGCGAAGCCAGCGAGCGGGTGGAGAGTTTGTCGTCCTTCTCGCTCAAGCCGGCCCGGGTGAGCGCGGCGATGAGCCAGTCGCGGCTGTTCACGTTGCCGCCGCCAGCGCCTTCGCAATGGCGCTCAATGGCTTCGCAGATGGTCATGCGGGCAAAGGGCTGGGCCAAGTCCACGGCCTGGCCCTGGTAGTGCAGTTGCAGGCTGCCCGCGGCTTTTTGCACGGTGGCGCGGATCAGCGCCTCGGTGTAATCCATCACATCGCGGTAGTTCCACCACGCGGCGTAGAACTCCATCATCGTGAACTCGGGGTTGTGGCGCACGCTGATGCCTTCGTTGCGGAAGCTGCGGTTGATTTCGAAGACGCGCTCGAAGCCACCCACGATCAGGCGCTTGAGGTACAGCTCGGGGGCGATGCGCAGGAACATGTCCTGATCGAGCGCGTTGTGGTGGGTGACGAAGGGCTTGGCATTGGCGCCGCCGGGGATGGGGTGAAGCATGGGCGTTTCCACCTCCAGAAAGCCGTGCTCGACCATGAAGGCGCGCATGCCCGACAGCGCCTGGCTGCGCTGCACAAAGCGCGCGCGGGTGGTTTCGTCGGAGATGAGATCGACGTAGCGCTGGCGGTATTTCAGCTCCTGGTCGGCCACGCCGTGGTGTTTGTCGGGTAGCGGGCGCAGGCTTTTGGTCATCAGCCGCAGACGATCGACCTTGACGGAGAGCTCGCCCGTCTTGGTTTTGAACAGCTCGCCCTCGCAGGCGATGATGTCGCCCAAGTCCCAGCGTTTGAAATCGGCATAGACCTGCTCGCCCACGCCATCGCGGGTGATGTAGGCCTGGATGCGGCCCGTGCCATCCTGCACGGTGGCAAAGCTGGCCTTGCCCATCACGCGCTTGAGCACCATGCGCCCGCCAATGGCCACGCGCAGGGCTTTTGCCTCCAACTCAGACGCGGGCGTGTCGCCGTGCTGGGCATGCAGGCTGGCGGCGCGGGCATCGGGCTTGAAGTCGTTGGGAAACACGGGCTGGCCCGTCTGGGCGGCCGCAGCGCGCAACGCGTGCAATTTTTCGCGGCGCTCGGCAATCAGCTTGTTTTCATCTTGGGGGGCTGCTTCGGCAGCAGGGGTGTGGTGCTCGGACATGGCCTGGAAAAAGAAACAAGGGCTGCATCCACCGCAGCCCCGAGAGCCTGGCCCGCACAAGGGTGCGCACAGGCCCTGACATCGATAAACAAGAAAGAAGGGGGCGATTCTAGAGCGTGTTGCGCGCCCTGCACTGCCCCGCGCTGGCGGCCCCGGCTCAGCATGGGCAGAGGCAGGGGCATTTTGGGCACCGCTGCGACGACGGCGCCCCACCACTTAATTTACCAATCAATAGAAATTCAACTTGAATACAATCATGCCGAAATAAGGGTATTTTTATTCCTATTGATTTGTAAAAAACTCACCCTCCAGCCGCGATCGGATTGGCGGCGAAGCGGTAGCCTACGCCGCGCACGGTTTCGATCATGGGGGCGGCGTGCAGCAGGGCTTCGCGCAGGCGTTTGATGTGCACGTCCACCGTGCGTTCTTCGATGAAGACGTGGTCGCCCCAGACTTTGTCCAGCAGCGCGGCGCGGGTGTGGACGCGCTCGGGGTTTTGCATGAGGTAGTTCAGCAGCTTGAACTCGGTGGGGCCGATTTTCAGCGGTTGGCCGCCGAGCATGACGCGGTGCGCGGCGGCGTCCAGGTGCAGGCTGCCGATTTGCACGGCATCGCCCGCCTGCTCGGGGGCGCGGCGGCGCAGCACAGCGCGGATGCGCGCGAGCAGCTCCTGGATGGAGAAGGGTTTGGTGAGGTAGTCGTCGGCGCCGCTGTCCAGGCCGCAGACTTTGTCGGCCTCGTCGCTGCGGGCGGTGAGCATGAGGATGGGCACGGCGCGCGAGCGCGTCTGGCGGCGCCATTTGCGCGCCAGCTCCAGGCCGGTTTGGCCGGGCAGCATCCAGTCCAGCAGGATGATGTCGGGCAGGATGGCGTCGATCTCGCGCTGGGCGGCGGCGCCGTCTTCCACGCAGATGGGTTCGTAGCCGTGGTGGCGCAGGTTGACGGCGATGAGTTCGCTGATGTCCGCCTCGTCTTCCACCACCAATACGCGCAGCTTGCTCATGGGGCCTTGCCTTCTCGCTTGCGGGGTGGACTTAGCCGATGGCCGATTGCACGTCTTCGACGGTGGTGTGGCGCACGTCCTTGCCTTTGACCATGAAGACGATCAGCTCGGCGAGGTTTTTGCTGTGGTCGCCAATGCGTTCGATGGATTTGGCCAGGAACAGCAGCTCCATGCTGGCGGAGATTTTGCGCGGGTCTTCCATCATGTAGGTGACGAGCTTGCGTGTGTAGCCTTCAAATTCGCGGTCGATCTGGTCGTCGTGCTTGAGGATGCCGACGACGTCGCTGACATCGCGGCGGGCAAAGGCGTCCAGGGCGCGGCGCAGTTGGGCGGCGGCGAGTTCGCCGGAGTATTTCAAGTCCAGCGTGGGCAGGTTCAAGGTGGCGTGCTTCTCGATGACGGTTTTGATCATGCGGCCCATCTTGTTGGATTCGTCGCCAATGCGCTCCAGGTTGGAGGTGGCTTTGGAGATGGCCAGCAGCATGCGCAGGTCTTTGGCGGTGGGCTGGCGCGTGGCGATAATGGTGGAGAGGTCGGCATCAATGGCCACGTCCAGGGCATTGACGCGCTGCTCCAGTTGTTCGATGCGCTCGGCAGCTTCGATGTCCATGTGGCTGAGGGCTTCGATGGCGTATTTGATTTGCGATTCGACCAGGCCGCCCATTTCCATGATGCGGGCGGAGACGGCGTTGAGTTCGGCCTCGAAGTGCGAGGAGGTGTGTTGGTCTGGCATGGTTGCTTGTTCTTTCTTTTGGGGTGCGAAGTGCGAAGGCAGATGCAGGGCTTGACGGGCATCGGCCCAATCAGCCAAAGCGGCCGGTGATGTAGTCCTCTGTCTCGGTGCGCTGGGGTTTGACGAACAGCTCGTTGGTGGGGCCGAATTCGATCAGCTCGCCCAGGTACATGTAGGCGGTGTAGTCGCTGCAACGCGCGGCTTGCTGCATGTTGTGGGTGACGATGACGACGGTGTATTCGTCTTTGAGCTCCTCGATCAGCTCCTCGATTTTGATGGTGGAGAGCGGATCCAGCGCCGAGCAAGGCTCGTCCAGCAACAGCACTTCGGGCATGACGGCGATGCCGCGCGCAATGCACAGGCGCTGCTGTTGCCCGCCCGAGAGGCCGGAGCCGCTTTGGTGCAGCTTGTCTTTCACCTCGTTCCACAACGCGGCTTTGCGCAGCGCGCTTTCGACGCGATCGTCCATTTCGGATTTGGAGAGGCGCTCGAACAGGCGCACGCCGAATGCCACGTTGTCGTACACGGACATGGGAAACGGTGTGGGCTTTTGGAACACCATGCCCACACGCGCGCGCACCAGCGCAACGTCCAGGTTTTTCGCCAGCAGGTTTTGCCCATCAAGCAGGATTTGCCCTTCGGCGCGCTGCTCGGGGTACAGCTCGAACATGCGGTTGAAGGTGCGCAGCAAGGTGGATTTGCCGCAGCCGGAGGGGCCAATGAAGGCGGTGACTTTTTTCTCCGGAATATCCATGCTGACGTTTTTGAGCGCATGGAATTTGCCGTAATAGAAGTTGAGGTTTTGCACCGCAATTTTGGCTGGCTCTTGCGGTTTGATCATGGCGGTCGTCATGGTGTGATGCCTTTTACTGGTCTGCTATCGGTCATTTTTTGTGGCGCGTGAAATAGCGCGCCAGGATGTTCAGGCCGAGCACGGCCAAAGTGATGAGAAACACCCCCGCCCACGCCAGTTGCTGCCAGTTCTCGTAGGGACTCATGGCGAACTGGAAGATGACCACGGGCAAGCTGGCCATTGGCTCGCTCATGTCCGTGCTCCAGAACTGGTTGTTCAGCGCGGTGAACAGCAAGGGGGCGGTTTCCCCGGAAATGCGGGCCACGGCCAGCAGCACGCCGGTGATGACGCCCGACTTGGCCGCGCGCAGCGTGACCATGGAGATCACCTTCCACTTGGGCGTGCCCAGGGCGTAGGCGGCCTCGCGCAGGCCGTTGGGCACCAGCATCAGCATGTTTTCCGTCGTGCGCAGCACCACGGGCACCACGATCAGGCCCAGGGCCATCGCGCCCGCATAGGCGGAAAAGCCCTTGAACTGCGCCACGGCGATGGCATAGACGAACAGGCCAATGACGATGCTGGGCGCAGAGAGCAAGATGTCGTTGACAAAGCGCGTCACCGACGCCAGCCAACCCTTGGGGTTGAACTCGGCCAGGCTAATGCCGGCCAGGATGCCAATGGGCGTCGCCACGAAAGTGGCCAGCGCCACCATGACGAAGGAGCCGTACAACGCATTGGCCAGCCCGCCCGCGGTATTGGGCGCGGGGGTCGATTGGGTGAAGGTGGCGGCGCTCAAGCCCCCCAGGCCCAGATACAGCGTTTCCCACAAAATCCACAGCAGCCAGAAGACGCCAAACGCCATGGCCGCCAGAGACAGCGCAATGGCCACCACATTGATGCGCTTGCGCTTGCGGAAAAGCCGCTCACGCTCTTGCTGCGTGCCTTTTTTCATCATGGGCTTGGCCGCTGTTGAAGCTGGTTGCGTCATGCTTTTTTCCCTTCATTTTTTTGCAGGTGCAGCAGCATCAGCTTGGAGAGCGCCAGCACGACAAAGGTGATGAAAAACAGCAAGGCCCCCAGGTAGAACAGCGACGCCTGGTGCAGCCCTTCGGCCGCTTCGGCAAACTCGTTGGCCAGCGTGGCCGTGATGCTGGAAGACGGGTCGAACAACGACGCCGACAGTTGCGCCACGTTGCCGATCACGAAGGTCACCGCCATGGTTTCGCCCAGCGCGCGGCCCAGCCCGAGCATGATGCCGCCCACCACCCCGGCTTTGGTGTAGGGCAGCACCACCTTCCACATCACCTCCCAGGTGGTGGAGCCCAGGCCGTAGGCCGACTCTTTCAGCAAAGCGGGCGTGACTTCAAACACATCGCGCATCACCGAGGCGATGTAGGGAATGATCATGATGGCCAGGATGACGCCCGCAGGCAGCAGGCCAATGCCCATCGGCACGCCATCAAACAACGCGCCCAGCAAGGGCACGCCGCCGAACACGGCTTGCAGCGGTTTTTGGAAATATTCCACCAGGATCGGCCCAAAGACCATCAACCCCCACATGCCATAGACGATCGAAGGCACAGCCGCGAGCAATTCGATCGCCGTGCCCAAAGGACGCTTGAGCCAGGGCGGCGACAGCTCCGTCAAGAACAGTGCAATGCCAAAGCTGACGGGCACGGCAATCAGCAGCGCGATAAACGAGGTCGCCAGCGTGCCGTAAATCATGGAAAGGCCGCCAAACTGCTCCATGACGGGATCCCACTCCGCATCAAAAAGAAAGCCCAGGCCAAATGCCTTGATCGCGGGCCATGCAGAGATCAGCAAAGACACCATGATGCCCGCCAGCACCACCAGCGTCAGCACGGCGGCGCCTTGGGCCAGGACGCCAAAAACCAGATCGGGAACCTTGTTGATCTTGCGCTCGGGGGGCTGGGCGCTCCCTTGGGGGTGTGCCTGCTCGGGGCGCAGGGTATTGGGGGGTGTGGTGGTAGTTGGCATTGCCAGGACTTCAGACATAGGGCCAATCCCTTGGGTATGGTGGTCGGTCAAAGACGCAGCCAAGGGCGATAACGTGGGCATACCCCACGCTATCGCCCTTGGCAAATGGCCTTAGTTCCACTGGATCGCGTTACCAGAAGCGTCCTTGATCGCTTCAGACCATTGCTTGCGGATCATGTCCTTGACGCTTTGCGGCAAGGCAACGTAATCCAGCTTGGCCGCGGCGGCATCGCCGTTTTGGTAGGCCCAATCAAAAAACTTCAGCGCCGCTGCCGCTTTGTCAGCCTTGTCTTGCTTGGCGTGCATCAGGATGTAAGTCGTCGTCGTGATGGGCCAGGAAGCCGCGCCGGGCTTGTTGTTGAGCACTTGGTAGAACGAGTTTTGCCAGTCGGCGCCTGCGGCCGCAGCCTTGAACGACTCTTCGCCGGGGTGCACGAACTGGCCGTCCTTGTTTTGCAACTGCGCGTAGGAAATCTTGTTTTGCTTGGCGTAGGCATATTCCACGTAGCCAATGGAGCTGGGCAGGCGGCTGACAAACGCGGCCACGCCTTCATTGCCCTTGCCGCCAGAGCCGGTGGGCCACTTCACGGCCGAGCCTTCGCCCACCTGGGTTTTCCAGGCCTCGCTGACCTGGCTGAGGTAGTTGGTAAAACCAAACGTCGTGCCCGAGCCGTCCGCACGGCGCACCACGGCGATCTTGTCATCTGGCAAGGCCAGATCGGGGTTCAGCGCCTTGATCGAAGCGTCGCTCCACTTCTCGATCTTGCCCAGATAGATATTGGCCAGCACCTCGCCGGTCAGGCGCAGCTTGCCCGGCTCCACCCCTTTGATATTGACCACCGGCACGATGCCGCCAATCACCGTCGGGAACTGCACCAGCCCTTTGCTTTGCAGCACATCGTCCTTGAGCGGCGCGTCGGAAGCGCCGAAATCCACCGTCTTGGCTTCAATCTGGCGCAAGCCTGCACCGGAGCCGACGGATTGGTAATTGATGCGCACCTGGGTTGCGGCGTGGTAATCGGATGCCCACTTGGCATACACCGGAGCGGGAAAGCTCGCTCCCGCGCCATTGACATCCTGCGCAGCCACGGCGCCAACGGTTGCAGCCATCGCACAAGCGGCTACGGCACGGAAAACAAATCGATTCATGATGGGCCTCTTTCATCAGATAGGTCAGATGGACACATTCGCAATGTAAGAGACGTTTATGACGGCTTGATGACAACCCGACACAAAAGAGACGCATGGGAGAGCGCCCCAATGCGCAACCGGGACACAAACACCCCATCTTCAAACCAAAGGAAAACGACAGCGAGTCCCAATTTGCCGAAAAAAGGCAATAATTTTGCCTATTGATTTAAAAAATCAAGGCAACGCAATCACTCAATGAGGCCACCCGTCGCGCTGCCGGCCTGCTCGATCAGGTTTTTGAAGGCGTCCAGATCGCCCACGCTGCGATACACGCTGCCATAGCGGATGTAGGCCACCTTATCCAGCTCTTGCAGCTCACGCATCACCGCTTCGCCAATCACGCGGGTGTCAATCTCGCGCTTGCCCAGTCCCAGCAAATGCAGCTCAATGCGGGCGATGGCGTCGTCCACATCCTGGGTTTTCACGGGGCGCTTGCGCAGCGCCAGGTTGATGGATTCGCGCAATTTCTGCTTTTGGTATTCAACGCGGCGTCCATCGCTTTTCACCACGGCGGGCATCATCACTTCAGCCCGCTCATACGTGGTAAAGCGCCTGTCACAGGCACTGCATTGCCTGCGCCTGCGGATGCTGGTGTTGTCATCCGCCAGGCGCGTCTCGACGACCTGGGTTGCCTCGCTTGCGCAAAAGGGGCATTTCATAGGTCATCGTCCCGTTGTGCCATCCGTTCCAGCAGGAAGGGGCAGGTCAACCGTAAACAGGGAAACGGTACGTCAGCTCATGCACCTTCTCACGCACCCGGGCAATGTGGTTGGCGTCGCCGGGGTTGTCCAGCACATCGGCAATCAGGTTGGCGGTGATGAAAGCTTCCTCATCCTTGAAGCCGCGCGTGGTCATGGCGGGCGTGCCGACGCGGATGCCGCTGGTGACCATGGGCTTTTCCGGATCTTTCGGAATGGCGTTTTTGTTCACCGTCATGTGCGCCTCACCCAGCACGCGCTCGGCTTCCTTGCCGGTGATGTTCTTGGCGCGCAGATCGATCAAGGCCAGGTGGCTTTGCGTGCGGCCGCTGACGATGCGCAGGCCGCGCTCGGCCAGCACGTTGGTGAGAATGTTGGCGTTGCTGAGCACCTGCTGCTGGTAGGTCTTGAAGGCGGGCTGCAAGGCCTCCAGGAAAGCCACGGCCTTGGCGGCGATGACGTGCATCAGCGGGCCGCCTTGCAGGCCGGGGAACACGGCGCTGTTAATGGCTTTCTCGTGCTCCTGCTTGCACAAAATGATGCCACCGCGCGGGCCGCGCAGGCTCTTGTGGGTGGTGGAAGTCACCACATCGGCATGCGGCACCGGGTTGGGATACACCCCAGCTGCAACCAGACCCGCATAGTGGGCCATGTCCACCATGAAAATAGCGCCCACGGCCTTGGCCACTTTGGCAAAGCGCTCGAAATCGATGTGCAGGCTGTAGGCCGACGCACCGGCAATGATGAGCTTGGGCTTGTGCTCATGCGCCAAGCGCTCCATCTCGTCGTAATCGATCTCCTCCTCCTCGTTGAGGCCGTAAGGAACAACGTTGAACCATTTGCCGCTCATGTTCAGGGGCATGCCGTGCGTCAAATGTCCGCCCTCAGCCAGATTCAAGCCCATGACGGTGTCGCCCGGTTTGAGGAAGGCCAGGAACACGGCCTGGTTGGCCGAAGCCCCGCAATGGGGCTGCACGTTGGCCGCTTCCGCGCCGAAGAGCTTTTTCACCCGTGCCAGCGCCAGTTCCTCGGCAATATCCACGTACTCGCAGCCGCCGTAATAGCGTCGACCGGGGTAACCCTCGGCGTATTTGTTGGTCAACTGCGTGCCTTGCGCCCACATGACGGCGGGCGAGGCATAGTTTTCGCTGGCGATCAACTCGATGTGCTCTTCCTGGCGCTTGTTCTCAGCCTGAATGGCGGCGAACAACTCGGGGTCGATCTGTTCGACCAGCAAATCGCGTGGGTACATGGTGACAATCCTTGAGGGGAAACAAAACTACAAGACCGCCTCGCATCACAGCAGAGACGGTCTCTTGCAACGACATGCCAGCCTCTAACTAAGAAGAAGAGCCTGGCGCGGGGGCGCTAGTGTAACGGACTTGTTGCCGCTCACTGTGTGGCCTGCGGCGCGGCGCCTTCAGCGCCGGAATGGGCCAGCAGCTGCGCATGGCTCTTGCCTTTCTCGACCAACGCCGCAAGATCGCCCAGCGCCGCATCCACCGGCTGAATCTTGGAGCCTTGCGCCTGCGCGGCCTGCTTGGCCAGCGCTTTGCCGACATGGAGCTGTGGCTCGCCCGAGCGCTTGGCTTGCGCCAGCTTGAAGTCGCGCGAGAGCACCTTGGCGGAATTGCGCGTGGCTTCTTTCAAATCCTCGTGCACGGCCAGCACTTTGCTGGAATAGCCTCCGTCGTTAGGCAGTTTGGCCGCACCCACGTAGCACACCAGGCCCGCCTGCACACCGCCAAAGCGGGTGATGCAATCTTTCAAAATCAGCGAGCCGACTTGCATATTGCTGACCGGATCAAAAGCGGCCAACGTACCGCCAAAGTGCTGGTACTTTTCTTCGTGTACGCGCGTCATCACCTGCATCAGGCCCTGCGCGCCTACCGAGCTTTGCGCATAGGGGTTAAAGCGCGACTCAATGGCCATGACCGACAGGATGAGCTTCGGATCCAGCCCGCGTTTTTCCCCTAATTGGTACGCCTGGGCGACCAAGGCCCCCAAAGGCTCTGGCGCGACCTTGTATTTACGGCTCAGCCAGAACACGGCGGCGGCCTGCTCCTCTGTCAACTCCAAAGGATCGACGGCAGTGACGCGATCCAGCGCAGCAGGCTCAATGTCCAGCGAGGCGGCCGCCACTTTGCGTTCGTACAAACGGTCGTACAGCCATTGCTCGCCTTGCGCCAACAAATCGGGGTGGCTATAGGCTGCCAGCGCCAGCGATACCGCCAACGCGCCAGCCAAGATCAATGCATGCTTTGCCAGGGAAGCCACACCTTGCGCCGCAAAGCGCAAACCCGTAACCAACATGGTGAGAAAAGACATTTGTTCTCCATTGGGCGGCTGTGCCAATTCAGCCGCCGCTATTTCTTTTGAGCTGCACGCCACACCAGGGGCTTGCAGTTTGGCATAGGGGCTTCAAAAACCCACATCGCAGGGAATTTCAACTGCTCCAGCTAGCGAGCTTAAAAAAACGCCCTCGTTTCTCGAGAGCGCATCCAAGTCGTCATGTTGCAGTGCACAAAAACAATGTGCGAGCCGCATTCTGCGATTTTTCAAATAGCCGTCAAGACTATTTTTCAAAACTTTAATTCACAAAAGGAATAAAGATACATTTAAAACCCGCAAGGTTTCGCAAGAGCATCTTCTAACCTTATGTTTTTTCCTTCATTTCTCCAAAAGCACAAAAAGTTACGCTCTTGAACAATACACGGCGCTGCGCATCCGCCGCAGTGCGGTTTTTTCACGTCAGTTGGGCGCTGCCTCAGCCGTGCGCCATAGCGCCTGGCCGCCACAATCCTTATCCAGCCCCTGCAAAACCGCCTCATGCGCAGCCAGCTCGTCAGCGTTGGCATACACCACATCCAGCACGACGGCGCGCAGGTCGATTTGCGGCGTTTCCGCCACCACCTCCTCCTTTTCGCTTTCCGCCGTTTCATCCAGCAGCAAGGCGTTTTGGCCGCGCGTGAGGTGCAAATAGGCTTGCGCCAGCAGCTCGGAGTCCAGCAACGCGCCGTGCAGACTGCGGCTGGACGTGTCAATGCCAAAGCGGTCGCACAGGGCATCCAGCGAGTTGCGCTTACCGGGGAAGATGGTGCGCGCCAGCAGCAAGCTGTCGGTAATGGATTGCACATGGCTGGCCAGCGGCGCCTGGCCGGCCAGCTTCAGTTCGTTGTCCAGAAAGGCCACGTCAAAGGCCGCGTTATGGATGATGAGCTCAGCGCCAGCGATGAAATCCAGGATTTGCCCAACGCAGGCTTCAAAACGCGGCTTATCGCTGAGAAATTGCGACGTGATGCCATGCACGCGCAGCGCGTCGGGGTGGCTCTCGCGATCCACCTTGAAATACAAGTGCAAGTGGCGGCCTGTGAGCTGGCGATTGACCAACTCCACGCAACCCAATTCGATGACGCGATCACCCTCGGCGACGGACAGGCCCGTCGTCTCCGTATCCAGAATAATTTGACGCATAGCGGCTTTGCGGTATCCAAAATGACAAGCGCAGCAGGGTAGCACGGGTGCGCCGCCAAGAGGCTGCTGCGCCCTGCCCTGGCGTTGTCAGCACTGCTTATGCCGCTTTGCCATCAACCCCCGCAATGCTTTCGATGTGCTGCGCCAGGCACCAAAAGCACACGAAATTGACCGACAACGGCGATCAGCGCGCCCCAGGCAACCGCCCCGCATCGGCCACCACCACACGGCGCGCGCCGTTGAAGCGCGATTGCCAATAGGCTTTTTCCATGCTCTCGACACGGATGCGCGAGCCAGCGCGCGGCGAGTGGATGAAGCGCCCCTCGCCAATGTAAATACCCACGTGGCTGTATTGGCGGCGCATGGTGTTGAAGAACACCAGATCGCCGGGCTTGAGCTCGGATTTGCTGATCTTCGTGGTCGCATGCGCCTGCTCCACGGCGCGGCGCGGCAAGCGCAGGCCCACGGAGCGCTCGTACAAAGAGAGCACGAAGCCGCTGCAATCAAAGCCGCCTTCCATCGAGCTTTTGCCATAGGAATAGGGCTTGCCCAAATACCCCATGGCCGTGAGCACCACGTCGGACATCATCAACGTCTGCTCATCAAACAGGCGATTCTGGGCTTTGCCGCCCAAGCCATAGCTGCTCTGCCCTTGCTCCAGCGCGTAATTAGGCTGCTGCGGCAGCGCCAAGGCTTCGGGCTGGCCCGCTTCAGGCAGGCGGCGGTTGGTGAACAGCAACTGCCGCGCACCCATGAAATGGCCCAAGGCGTCAGCACTGCCCACATCTGCGCCCTGCGCTGGCGCTGCACGGCTTGCGATAAAGCCGCTCAACGCATCGCCCGCTTCGCTCCCAGGGCTGGCCTGCGCGGCGGAGAACACAAGGGGCAATGCCATGCCCACACAGAGCGAGCCCAAAAGCGACCGAGGGATAAAGCGATAGCGATTCATGAATCAAGCGTTGCACAGCAGCTAAACAAAGAGGCGAGGAGTTTCGCGTAAGTCCTTGATTTTGGCAAGAACTATAGCCTCTCCATCGCCCCGGCGCAGAAGCGTTGCATTTGAACACAAATACTTCAGCTTGCACACAAAGAAAATGTAAATGCCATTGCTTTCTCACAAAGACTCCTTGGCGCAGCGCTTGAACCCCCAAATAATTACAAATCATCAAGCAACAAAAAATACATTTTTTGGCAAATACATAAATAGTTCAATTTTCTTATGATTTAGATAATCGAAGTATTGTGCCAAACTGTTCTAAGATCGCCGCCCTCACCGACTGCAAAACCCGCCCATTCACACAAACCGACAGGAGACACCCCATGCTCATGCACGCCGAAGATGCCCAACTGGTACTGGTGGACTACCAAACACGGCTCATGCCCGTCATTGCCCAAGGCGAGCAGGCGCTGGCCAATGCCGTGCTGCTGGGCAAGCTGGCCGCGCTGTTTGACGTGCCCTGCTGGGGCACCGAGCAAAACCCCACGCGGCTGGGGCCCAACGCGCCCGAGGTCAAGGCGCTGTGCCGTCAGACGATTTCCAAAATGCACTTTGGCGCCTGTGCCGAACCGGCCCTGGTCGAAGCGCTGCGCCCCGCCCCGCCCGCGCCCAGCGGCAATGCGCGCAGCCTGCCCAAGCATTTGCAAAAGCCGCGCGTGCAAGCGCCGGTGCGCGAGCAAATCGTCATCGCGGGCTGCGAGGCGCATGTTTGCCTGCTGCAAACGGCGC
Organism: Allofranklinella schreckenbergeri; assembly: GCF_003703475.1. GTDB lineage: Bacteria > Pseudomonadota > Gammaproteobacteria > Burkholderiales > Burkholderiaceae_C > Lampropedia > Lampropedia schreckenbergeri. The sequence continues at coordinate 109,600 of NZ_RDQM01000001.1, forward strand.
TGGGTTTGCTGGAGGAGGAGTTCGAGGTTTGGGTGGTCACCGATGCATGCAGCTCGCGCACCGAGCGTAACCGCGACGCCGCTTTTGACCGCCTGGCCGCCGCTGGCGCCGAGCTGGTGACGACTGAAATGGTGGCCTTTGAATGGTGCGCCTCGGCCGAGAACCCGCGCTTCAAGGAGATGCTGGCGCTGGTCAAGTAAGCGCTTGCGCCAAGCCTTCAGCGCCTGTGCCAGGTGCAGTGCGGCATCGGCGCCGCACCTGGCCAAACGATCAAAACAAATCAAAGTGAAATCAATTTCAATACCATCATGCCAAAACACGGCATTTTTGTTTCTTTTTGATTTGCAATAAAAACAGGCGGCGCACCACAATCGCCCAGCACGGCGCTGCGCCGCCAGGCTTTGGCCCTGCCCGGGCAGGCCGCGAAAGCAGGAATTGGGCTTTTCCCGCTTCAAGACCCCTGCTCCAGCCTGCACAATGGCGCCCTTTGCGAACAAGGTGGTGGGTTGCCGCCCAAAGCGGGAGCGCTGTTCCGAGCCTTGATGCCAGCGGGCAGCGGCTTGCCCAGCCCCAGCCAAAACGAGATCACAGCGCGCCCTGGCGCGCTTTTTTCAGGAGATTTAACGCATGTTGATAAAAAGCCAGAAAGACTTTTTCTCCGGCTTGCTGTTCACCACTATCGGCGTGGTTTTTGGCATAGGCGCCAAGAGCTACACCATCGGCACGGCCGCGCGCATGGGGCCGGGCTACTTTCCCCTGATGCTGAGCGTGTTGCTCGCGGGCATGGGGGTGCTCATCATGCTTTCGGCCATTTTGCGCAGGCATCGCCCGCTCAATGGCGACCCCATCGGCCCCTGGGCCTGGCGGCCGCTGTTTTACATCCTGGCGGCCAACTTCGCTTTCGGCATTTTGCTGGTGGGCCTGCCCGCGCTGGGGATTCCGTCTTTTGGCCTGATGGTGGCCATTTATGCGCTGGTGCTCATCAGTGGCCGCGCCGCTTTCAATGCGTCGCTCAAATCCAGCCTGATCCTGGCCACGGTGCTGGCGGTGGGCAGCTACGTGGTGTTTATCAAGAGCTTGGGCCTGGTGCTGCCAGTCTGGCCCAGCTTCCTGGTCGGTTAAGAAGGGGCGCGCATGTCTGAAATGCTTTCCAATCTGGCGCTGGGTTTCGAAGTCGCCTTCACGCTGCAAAACCTGCTGTATGCCCTGGTGGGCTGTTTGCTGGGCACGCTCATTGGCGTGCTGCCGGGCCTGGGGCCGGTGCCCACGATTGCCATGCTGCTGCCCATCACGTATGGGCTGGAGCCGGTGTCGGCGCTGATCATGCTGGCGGGGATTTATTACGGCGCGCAGTACGGCGGCTCCACCACGGCGATTTTGGTCAACCTGCCGGGCGAGTCGGCCGCGGTGGTGACGGTGATCGACGGCTACCAAATGGCCAAAAAAGGCCGCGCCGGCCCGGCCTTGGCCGCTGCGGGCATTGGCTCCTTCATCGCGGGTTGCTTTGGCACTTTGTGGATTGCCGCGTTTGCCGTGCCGCTGACCAAGGTGGCCTTCATGTTCGGCCCGGCCGAGTATTTCTCGCTGATGGTGCTGGGCCTGATTGGCGCGGTGGTGCTGGCCTCTGGCTCGCTGCTCAAAGCCTTGGCGATGATTGTGCTGGGCTTGTTGCTGGGCATGGTGGGCACGGATGTGACTTCGGGCGTGCCGCGTTATTCGCTGGGCATCCCCGAGCTGACCGATGGCCTGAGCTTTGTCGTCATCGCCATGGGCGTGTTCGGCTATGGCGAAATCATCGCCAACCTTTCGCACCCGCCCGAGCAGCGCGATGTGATGACCACCAAGGTCGAGGGCCTGATGCCCACGCCCGATGACTTCAAGCTGATGATGCCCGCCATCCTGCGCGGCACCATGCTGGGCTCCATGCTGGGCATCCTGCCCGGCGGCGGGGCCATGCTCTCGTCGTTTGCCTCCTACACGCTGGAGAAGAAAACCCGCCTGCGCCCGGGCGAAGTGCCCTTTGGTCAGGGCAACATCCGCGGCGTGGCCGCGCCCGAATCGGCCAACAACGCTGGCTCGCAAGCCTCGTTCATCCCGCTGCTGACGCTGGGCATCCCGCCCAACGCCGTGATGGCGCTGATGGTGGGGGCCATGACCATCCACAACATCCAGCCCGGCCCCGAGGTGATGACCAGCAACCCCGAGCTGTTCTGGGGCCTGATCGCCTCGATGTGGATTGGCAACGCCATGCTCATCATCCTCAACCTGCCGATGATCGGCGTGTGGATCAAGCTGCTGACCGTGCCCTACAACTGGCTGTTCCCCTCCATCGTGCTGTTTTGCGCGCTGGGCGTGTACACCACCAACAACAACGTGTTCGATATCTGGATGGTGGGCATCTTCGGCTTCATCGGCTATTTGTTCCACAAGCTCGCGGTCGAGCCAGCGCCGCTGCTGCTGGCCTTCATCCTGGGGCCGATGATGGAGGAATACCTGCGCCGCGCCCTGCTGCTCTCGCGCGGGGATTGGTCGGTGCTGGTCACGCGGCCCATCTCGGCGGGGCTGCTCATCGCGGCCGCCATCTTGCTGGTCATCGTGCTCATGCCAGCCGTGCGCAGCAAGCGCGAAGAAGCGTTTGTGGAGGATTGATCCGCCCGCCCCCCACCACCTCATAAGCCGCCCGCCAGGCAGCTTTTCTTCAATTTACATATCAAACGAAAAACCAAAAACCGTTTTCGGCAACATGGGTGGGAAGTTTTGAAATCCAATCCATCGTTTGATTTGTAATCGTAATTTGCCAACCACACAAAGGAATCCCCATGCAACTGGGCATTGAAGGCCGCTGGGCCTTGGTCTGCGGCGCCAGCGCCGGGCTGGGCTTGGGCTGCGCCCAAGCGCTGCTGGCCGAAGGCGTACACCTCGTCATCAACGCGCGCGGCGCGCAGCGGCTGGAGCAAACCGCTCAGGCCCTGCGCCAGCGCGCCCAGGCCCAGGCGCAAGCCACGGGCCAGCCCGCACCTCAGGTGCTTACCGTCGCCGCCGACATCACCGCCGAGCAAGGCCGCGCCCAGGCGCTGGCCGTGCCCGGCGGGCCGGGGGCGGATTTCGACATCCTCGTCACCAACGCGGGCGGGCCGCCGCCGGGCGATTTCCGCGAGTGGGGCCAGGCCCAATGGCAAGCCGCCCTGCAAGCCAACATGCTCACCCCCATCGCGCTCATCACCGCCGTCGTCGATGGCATGGCCGCGCGCGGCTTCGGGCGCATCGTCAATATCACCTCCAGCGCCGTCAAAGCGCCCATCGATGTGCTGGGCCTGTCCAACGGCGCGCGCAGCGGGCTGACGGGCTTTGTCGCCGGGCTGGCGCGCTCGGGCATCGCGCGCCAGGGCGTGACCATCAACAACCTGCTGCCCGGCAAGTTCGACACCGACCGCCTGCGCGCCACCTTCGCCGCCCAAGCCGAGAAAAACCACACCAGCGCCGAAGCCATGCGCCAGCGCCAGATCGACAGCATCCCCGCCGCCCGCCTGGGCCAAGCCGACGAATTCGGCGCCGCCTGCGCCTTTTTGTGCAGCCAGCAGGCGGGCTACATCACCGGCCAGAACTGGCTGATCGACGGCGGCGCTTATCCCGGCACGTTCTGAAAACCAGCCAGCACACACCATGAACCCCGCTGCCATCGACTTCTACCTCGACTTCGCCTCGCCCTACGCCTGCCTGGCCTTCGACGCGCTTCCCCAGGCGCTGCAAGGCTGCGCCTGGCGTGTGCGCTATATCCCCGTGGCGCTGGGCGGGCTGTTCAAGGCGCACGGGCAGACCTCGCCCGCCGCCATTCCCGCCAAGCACGACTGGATTCGCCGCCACACGCTTTGGCTGGCCCGCCAAGGCCAGCAGGCTGGCGCGCAAGACGGCCTGCCGCCCTTCGCCTGGCCCGAAGTGCACCCCTTCAACAGCCTGGGCCTGGCGCGCCTGGCGCTGGCGTGCAGCCTGGACGGCAGCATCAACCGCTACACGGCGGAGACGATTTTTCACCACGTCTGGCGCACCGGAGGCGCCCCCGCACTGGATGCCCAGCGCCTGGCCGCGCTGGAAGAAGCCCTGCAAGCGCAGCTTCGCCCCGCCTTCCCCCTGGGCAGCGAGGCCAACAAAAACCGCCTGCGCGAGAACACCGAGCAAGCCCAGCGCGCCGGCGTTTTCGGCGTGCCCAGCTACGTCATCAACGCTCAGATGCTCTGGGGGCTGGACGCTCTGCCCATGCTGCGCGAGCTGGCCGAGCGCGCGCCCCAAGCGCCAACGCCGGTGTAAATCCCTGCGCCCCATCCCGGCGTGGCCGTCCCAACGCCAAACCCATTCGGCCCGCCAGCACGCGCACCCAACTTCAAAATCAGAAAATTACAATTCAAAAAGAAAAATTATTGCCATGTTTTGGCAACATATTCAATAAACAAAAAATACCTTGATTTATAAAAAAGAAACCGCACTCGCCCACCCCTTGCGCTACCCGCCCGCATAACTCTCCAGCGCAATGCGGGCGACGACGGCCACTTGCTCGCCCACCGCTTCTTCAAACTCCCGCTCCGCCTGCACCACCGAGCGCTTGAACGCCCCCAGCCAATGCAAGCCGGTGTCGGTAAACACCACACGCACCGCGCGGCGATCGGCCGGATCGCTTTCGCGGCGCACCAGGCCCCAGGCTTCGCATTGATCGACCAAATCGGCCATCGCCTGCTTGCTCATGCCCGCGCGCTTGGCCAGCGTGGTGATGCGGTCGCCGCGCAGCGACAAATGCCGCGTGATGTGGATGTGCGCGGCGCTGACCTTGTTGCGCGCCGCCAGGTTCGACAGCGCCAGCGGCACCTGCGCATCGTGCGCCATCAGGTGCAGCACGCGCTCGTCAAAACGACGCATGGCATGGCCCAGCAGGCGGCCCAGGTGGGTTTGACGCCAAACGTCTTCGGGCGGAGGCACGCCGCTGATGGCGGCATCCTCCCAAGGCACGGGGATGGGGGCGATCTCTTGCATAGGGCCGCGATGATAGGGGGCCATGCCTTGGCTGCCGCAGCTAGTCAATCAAACTGACTATAAAAACCGAGGATGCAAATCCAATCCCCCCTACACTTGCCGCCAGCGGCGCCAAAGCGCGCCTTTGACCATGGATTTCACCTCAGGAACTACACGCATGAACGCCGTTGCCCACACCGATAAAAACGACAAGAGTGACAAAGCCAAAGCCCTGCAAGCCGCGCTGGCGCAGATCGAGAAACAGTTTGGCAAAGGCGCCATCATGCGCCTGGGCGAAGACGAGGTGGCGCAGGACATCCAGGTCGTCTCCACCGGCTCGCTGGGGCTGGACGTGGCCTTGGGCGTAGGCGGCCTGCCACGCGGGCGGGTAATCGAGATTTACGGCCCCGAGTCTTCGGGCAAAACAACGCTGACGCTGCAAGTCATCGCCGAAATGCAAAAGCTCGGCGGCACCTGCGCCTTCGTCGATGCCGAGCACGCGCTGGATGTGCAATACGCCGGCAAGCTGGGCGTGAACATCAAGGACTTGCTCATCAGCCAGCCCGACACGGGCGAGCAAGCGCTGGAAATCGTCGACTCGCTGGTGCGCTCCGGCGCGGTGGATCTGGTGGTGGTGGACTCGGTGGCCGCCCTGGTACCCAAGGCCGAAATCGAAGGCGACATGGGCGACTCCCTGCCCGGCCTGCAAGCGCGCCTGATGAGCCAGGCGCTGCGCAAGCTCACCGCCAGCATCAAGAAAACCAATTGCACCGTCATCTTCATCAACCAAATCCGCATGAAGATCGGCGTCATGTTCGGCAGCCCCGAAACCACCACCGGCGGCAACGCGCTCAAGTTCTACGCCAGCGTGCGGCTGGACATCCGCCGCACCGGCCAGATCAAGAAAGGCGAGGAAGTCATCGGCAACGAAACCAAGGTCAAAGTGGTGAAGAACAAAGTCTCGCCACCCTTCAAAGTGGCCCAGTTCGACATCATGTTCGGCAGCGGCATCTCGCGCGAAGGCGAAATCCTCGACATGGGCGTGGCCGCGCGCATCGTGGACAAATCCGGCGCCTGGTATGCCTACAACGGCGAAAAAATCGGTCAGGGCCGCGACAACGTCAAGGAATACCTCAAGGAAAACCCCGAACTGGCGCGCGAGATCGAAAACAAAATCCGCGCCAACCTGGGCGTGATCGCCGCCAACATCACCGAACTGCCCGACGGCGTGGATGAAGACGGCGTGCTGCACGAAGACTGATGCCCCCACCCACCGAAGGCCAGCCCCCCGGCGCACGCCGCACCCGCCCCCAGCCCAGCTTGCAGGCGCGCGCCCTGCAAGCGCTGGCGCGGCGCGAATACACATTCAGCGAACTGCGCCAAAAGCTCAGCCCCCATGCCCCGGATGCGCACGCGCAAGCCCATCTGGACGCACTGCTGGCCAACTTGCAGCGCAAAGGCCTGCTCAGCGACGAGCGCGCCGCCGCCTCGCTGGCGCGACAAAAAGCCAGCCGCTACGGCAACGCCCGCATCCGCCAGGATTTGAGGGCCAAAGGCGTGGACGCCGACACCATCAACGCCACGCTGGCCGAGCAAGACGATGAATGGGCGCGCGCGCAAGCCGTCTGGCGCGCGCGCTTTGGCGCCCACGCCCCGCAAGCAATGGATGAGGAAGCAGCCCCCACCACCCCCGAGCAACGCCGCGCCGCCTGGCAAGCACGCCAGAAGCAACAAGCCAAGCAAGCGCGCTTCATGCTCAGCCGTGGCTTTGCGCCCGATCTCGTGCGCAGACTGATGGATGGCGAGGCAGATGCTTGAAACGGCGCACCCAAGACAAATTACAAATCAAAAGAAAAATCACTATATAACCATCAAGCCGAAAAATATTGGTATTTTTTCTTTTTGATTAATCAATAAGCCCTACCCGCGCGCCCCCAGCAAAGCCCGCCGGTATTGGATGGCCTCGGCCACATGGGCCGGTGCGATGGGAATGGTGCCGGCAACCTCCGTGCCATCGGCCAAATCGGCAATCGTGCGGGCCACGCGCAACACGCGGTGCATGGCCCGGGCCGACCAGCCCATTTTCTCGGCCGCGCTTTGCATCAATTGGCGCGCCGCAGGCTCCAGCGGCGCAAAGCGCTCCAGTGCTTTGCCTTCGAGCAAATGGTTGGCGCAGCCCTGCCTCGCCTGCGCACGCTGGCGCGCCGCTTGCACGCGCTGCTGAATCGGGGCGCTGGCCTCACCCGGCGGCCCCTGCATCCACTCTTGCGGCGGCAGGGCCTGCACGTCGATATGAATGTCGATGCGATCGAGCAGCGGGCCGCTGATGCGCCCCTGGTAGCGCGCCACTTGATCGGGGGTGCAGCGGCAAGTGCGCGTGCGCGAGCCCCAATAGCCGCAAGGGCAAGGGTTCATCGCCGCAACAAGCTGGAAGCGGGCGGGAAATTGCGCCTGCCGTGCCGCCCGCGCGATGTGGATGGCGCCGGTTTCCAGCGGCTCGCGCAAGGCCTCCAGCGCCGCTTTGGGAAATTCGGGCAATTCATCCAGAAACAGAATGCCTTGGTGCGCCAATGAAATTTCGCCCGGGCGCGGGGGTGAGCCGCCCCCCACCAAAGCCACAGCGCTGGCGGTGTGGTGCGGGCTGCGCATGGGGCGGGCGTTCCAGCGCTCCCAGCGAAACTGCCCACCCAGGCTGGCCATGGCGGCGCTTTGCAACGCTTGGGCGGGCTCCAGTGCGGGCAGCAACCCGGCCAAGCGCTGCGCGAGCATGGATTTGCCCGCGCCGGGCGGGCCGACCATCAGCACATGGTGCCCGCCTGCAGCCGCGATCTCCAACGCGCGGCGCGCGGCCAGTTGGCCTTTGACATCGGCCATATCGGGGTAGCTGGGCGGCGGCACGCCAGCGGCAGGCTTCAGGCGCGTCATGCCAGGCCCTTCCGCCCCGCCCGCCTCCGCATCCCCGGGCTGGGGGCGGAAAAAAGCCACCACATCCAGCAAATGCCGGGCGCGCCAGACCACGGCATCGGGCGCCAGCGCGGCCTCCTGCGCGCTGGCCGGGGGCAGTACCCATTGCAGCGGCGTGGCGTCTTGGGTTTGCGGCTCTGCACCAGGCCAGCCCGCCATGTCTGGCTGCGCCTGCGGATCGTCCGTTTGCGCGGCCAGCACCATCGGCAACGCACCGCGCACAGGCCGCAGCGCGCCGGAGAGCGACAGCTCGCCCGCAAAGGCGAAGCCTTCCAGCCGCGCCGCCTCGATTTGACCGCTGGCAGCCAGAATGCCCAGCGCAATGGGCAGATCGAAGCGGCCCGAGTCCTTGGGCAAATCGGCAGGCGCCAGATTGACGATGATGCGCTTGTTGGTCGGAAATTCCAGCCCGCTGTTGAGAATGGCCGAGCGCACACGCTCGCGCGCCTCGCGCACCTCCACATCGGCCAAGCCCACCAGCGTGAAACTGGGCAGGCCATTGGCCAGGTGGACTTCCACGCTCACCGCCGGCGCTTGCAGCCCCAGCAAGGCGCGGCTATGCAGTTGGGCCAGTGCCATGTGTATGCCTCCTCAAAAATGCGAATTCCGACAAGCCTTCATAATGCGCCCCTTTTGCATCGCCCGCCCAAACTCCATGGACACCAACACTACGCTGCAAGAGCGCATCAAAGCCAACGATCCCTACATCAACCAAGCCTACCAACTGCTGGCGCAGAACAAGACCAAGGAAGTCGCCACGCTGTTGAACCATGCGCAGCGCAACACCACCGACGACCCGCGCATTTACATGATCGGCGCCCAACTGGCCGAGCGCACAGGCCGCTACGACGATGCCCTGCAAGCCCTGGAGCACGCGGTGGCGCTGACGCCGCAATGGTGGCCCGCGCAGTTGGAATATGGCTTGCTGCTGGCGCGGCTGGATAAATACACGCCCGCGCTGGAGCAGGCGGAAAAAATCTTCGCCCTGGAATCCACCGAACGCATGGCGCTGGCAGGCGTGATCGACATCGCCATCCGCTGCGGCGACCTGGGCAAAGCCGCGCAATACAACCGCCGCGCCCTGGAGGTATACCCCGACGACCCCGTGCTGGAGCTGAACCTGGCCCGCACCTTGCACCACAGCGCCCAATACGAACAGGCCCTGCCCCTGTGGGATCGCCTGATCGAGCGCGACCCCGAAACCATCGCCGCCCGCTATGGCCGGCTGCACAGCTTGATGGCGCTGGGGCGGCTGGAACAGGCGCGCGCCGATGTCGAGCACCTGCTGCACATCGATCCGCAAAACCCGGTTTACCTGTACTACCAGCAAGTGGTCAATGGCCAGCCCCCCAAGACACAGCCGCCCGAGCTGGTGCGCGAGCTGTTCGACGCCATGACGCAAAACTACGATTTGCACATGGTGCGCCGCCTGCGCTACGAACTGCCCAAGCTGATCGCGCAGCGCATCCTGGAAATCTTCCCCGAGCGGCAATTCAACCTCTTGGACCTGGGCTGCGGCACCGGCTTGCTGGGCCTGTACCTGGGCGCCATCAACGGCGCCATGGTGGGCGTGGATGTTTCCCGCGAGATGATGCAGCGCGCCTCCCTGCTGCGCGTGTACGACAAATTCCACAGCGTGGACCTGACCGACGCTGTGCGCGACACGCCCGCCAGCCTGTACGACATCGTCACCGCGCTGGATGTGTTCCCCTATATCGGCGATCTGTCGCCCATCATTGGCAACGTCCACCGCATCCTGCAAAACGACGGGTTTTTCTTCTTCTCCACCGAGGCCGCCGCCGAAGCCCCCAACGGCTACGTCTTGCAGGCCAACGGGCGCTACGCACACAGCCGCAAATACCTTGAGCAACTGCTGGCCGATGCAGGCTTTGCCATGGCCACACTGGAAGAAAAAACCCTGCGTTTCGAGGCCGACCAGCCCGTCAAAGGCTATGTCATCACGGCGCAAAAAGGCCACTAAGCACACAAAAATTACACAACAAAGGAAATAAAAAATTCAATTTCGGCAACACGAGCAATAAAAATTGAAATTTTTATTTCCTATTGATTGAAAAAACGAAACACATCACAAACACTGGCGCACGCCAGTGCACCGCCCGTTATTACCCGACAAAAATAATCAGGCTTCTGCTACAATCGCCGCCTTATACGAACTGAAGTCGCTTCAGCCAGAGCCAGCCCTGAACCGGCTGGCAGTTGACTGGACGTTGCGGCATCCCCAAAAGGCCCGCACAAGCCCCTCCCGACGATGATTGCCCGCCGCCTGTTTTTTTGCGCGGTTGGCCTGCGCAAACAAAACTGCCTGCGTTATGCGCGCGAACGCCGTAGTGGAGGAGCGATAGCGCGACCCGCCTTCTCCCTGTGGGTGGACATGCGCATTGCACGGGGCGTTTGAGTCATTTCCGGGCAGGGCTGCATGCCAATGCATGTGCCGCATGCCTTCATCCAGAAATGGAATTGGTCGAACCCACAACGAAAGGAGCCGCATCATGCGCTTGACTACCAAAGGGCGTTTTGCCGTCACCGCCATGATTGACTTGGCCCTGCGCGAAGGCAGCGGCCCCGTCACTCTGGCTGCCATCAGCCAGCGCCAGCAAATTTCCCTGTCCTATCTGGAGCAATTGTTCGGCAAACTGCGCCGCCACCAGCTCGTGGAATCCACCCGCGGCCCAGGCGGTGGCTACACACTCGCGCGCAAGGCGGAGGACATCACGGTAGCCGACATCATCGTCTCCGTCGATGAGCCTATCGACGCCACCCACTGCGGCGGCAAGGAAAACTGCCTGGGCGAAGGCATCCGCTGCATGACCCACGATTTGTGGACGGCGCTCAACCAGCGCATGGTGGAATTTCTCGACTCCATCACCCTGAAAAAACTGGTTGACGAGCAAATTGCCAAAGGCATCCAGGTGGAGGAGCGCAGCCCTGTGCGTCGTGCCATTTCTTCGGCGCCTGTGGTCAAGCCCATTCGCGTCAACGCCCCCAACTCCGTTTTTGCCCTGGGCAAGCCCTGACATACCGCCAATCGAACCCAAACCCACCCCACCATGACACCCCATTTCCCCATCTATCTCGACTACGGCGCGACCACGCCTGTGGATCCTCGCGTCGTCGAAGCCATGATTCCCTGGCTTTCCGAACACTTCGGCAACGCCGCCAGCCGCAGCCATGCCTGGGGCTGGGAGGCCGAAGCCGCCATTGAGAAAGCCCGCCAGCAAGTGGCCGATTTGATCGGCGCCGATCCGCGCGAAATTGTCTGGACCAGCGGCGCCACCGAATCCGACAACCTCGCCATCAAAGGCGCCGCCCACTTTTACCAAGGCAAGGGCAAGCACCTCATCACCGTCAAAACCGAGCACAAAGCCGTGCTCGACACCATGCGCGAGATGGAGCGCCAGGGCTTTGAAGTCACTTATCTCGACGTGCAGGAAGACGGCCTGCTGGATCTGGCCAAGCTCGAAGCCGCCATGCGCCCGGACACCACCCTCGTCAGCGTCATGGCCGTCAACAACGAAATCGGCGTGGTGCAAGACCTCAACGCCATCGGCCAGATGTGCCGCCAGCGCGGCATCATCTTCCACGTCGATGCCGCCCAGGCCACCGGCAAGATTGCGCTGGACATGCGCACCATGCCCATCGACCTGATGAGCCTGGCCTCGCACAAATCCTACGGCCCCAAAGGCATTGGCGCGCTGTATGTGCGCCGCAAACCGCGTGTGCGCATTGAGGCGCAAATCCACGGCGGCGGCCACGAGCGCGGCATGCGCTCGGGCACCTTGCCCACCCACCAAATCGTCGGCATGGGCGAGGCCTACCGCATCGCCCGCGAGGAGATGGACAAAGACCGCGAACACGCCGCCCGCCTGCAAAAGCGCCTGCTCGATGGCCTGAGCGACATCGAGCAAGTCTTCGTCAACGGCAGCCTGGAGCAGCGCGTGCCCCACAACCTCAACATCAGCTTCAACTATGTCGAGGGCGAGTCGCTCATCATGGGCATCAAAGGCATTGCCGTCTCCTCCGGCTCGGCCTGCACCTCGGCCAGCCTGGAGCCCAGCTATGTGCTGCGCGCCCTAGGCCGCAGCGATGAGCTGGCCCACAGCAGCCTGCGCATGACCTTTGGCCGCTTCACCACGGAGGAGGAAGTCGATTACGCCATCCAAACCATCCGTGAAAACGTCACCCGCCTGCGCGAACTCAGCCCGCTGTGGGAGATGTACAAGGACGGCGTCGATCTCAGCACCATCCAGTGGGCAGCGCATTGATCCCGCTGCCCACCTGACCCGCTCCCCCCCTGTTTCCCATCAAAAAACGCTGGCCTCCTTTCGCAACGCCAGCAACCAGCCCCATAAGGAACCGTCATGGCCTATTCAGACAAAGTCATCGACCACTATGAAAACCCGCGCAACGTCGGCTCCTTCGACAAGGACGATGCTACTGTGGGCACCGGCATGGTCGGCGCGCCCGCTTGCGGCGACGTCATGCGCCTGCAAATCAAGGTCAACCCCGCCACCGGCGTGATTGAAGACGCGCGCTTCAAAACCTACGGCTGCGGCTCGGCCATTGCCTCCTCCTCGCTGGTGACGGAGTGGGTCAAAGGCAAAACGCTGGATGAGGCCGAAGCGCTGAAAAACAGCGTCATCGCCGAAGAACTGGCGCTGCCGCCCGTGAAAGTGCACTGCTCCATCCTGGCCGAAGACGCGATCAAGGCCGCCGTGGAGGACTACAAGAAAAAGCACGCCTCCTGATTTTCCCCGCGCCCCGTTCTCATGGCACTGCCTCACGCCCAGCCCGGCCAGCCCGTTGACGTGCGCCCGTACGGCGCAGACATCGCGGCGGCCCAGTCCGTCGCCCTGTTCAAATCCAGCGGGCTGGAAGTGATGCGCCTGGTCTTGCCGGCCGGGCGCCACATGCCCGCGCATCAAGTGGCAGGCGAGATCACCATCCACTGCCTGGAGGGCAGCGTGCAGGTGCATTTGAGCGATACGCCTGCGGCACTGCTGCCAGCCGGACACTTGCTATACGTGCCCGGCGGCGTGCCGCACGCGCTGACAGCCTTGCAACCCAGCTCCGTGCTCGTCACCCTGGCGCTTTGAAGTCTTTCCACCGTCACATCTATCCCATGGCCGTAACACTCACCGAAGCCGCAGCGCGGCATGTCAGCAAATACCTCGCCAAGCGCGGCAAAGGCATTGGCGTGCGCCTGGGCGTGAAAACCACCGGCTGCTCGGGCCTGTCCTACAAGCTGGAATACGTGGATGAAATCGCCCCCGAAGACCAGCTTTTCGAGCAGCACGGCGTCAAGCTCATGGTCGATCCCAAAAGCCTGGCCTACATCGACGGCACGGAGCTGGACTACGTGCGCGAAGGGCTCAATGAGGGGTTCAAATTCAACAACCCCAAGGAGCGTGATCGCTGCGGCTGTGGCGAGTCCTTTCGTGTGTAAGCCGCACGCACTCCCTCACAGCGGGCGGCACATGCCGCCCGTTTCGTTGCTTGCACGGCTCGCCTCAACCCCATTTTTTACAAATCAAAGGAAATACAAAAAAAACCGTTTCGGCAACACAGGAAACAAAACTTCAATTTATTGTTGAACATTGATTTATAAAACCAAGCCATGCCTCTACAATCCACCGATTTTGAACTCTTCGACCTGCCCGCCCGCTACAGCCAGGATCTGGCCGTGCTGGATGCGCGCTGGAAGGCCTTGCAGCGCCAGGCCCACCCCGACAAATTCGCCGCCGAAGGCCCTGCCGCCCAGCGCGTGGCCGCGCAATGGTCGGCGCGCATCAACGAGGCCTACCGCCGCCTGAAAGACCCGCTGCAACGCGCCGCCTATCTGTGCGAGCTGAACGGCGCCCCCATCAACGCAGAGAACAACACCGCCATGCCCGCGGCCTTTCTCATGCAGCAAATGCAATTGCGCGAGCAGGCCGATGAGGCTCGAAGCCCCGCCGATTTCGACGCCCTCGAGGCGCTTGCACGCCAAATGCAGCGCGACATGCAGCGCACGCTGGAGCAGCAAATCGACGTCGCGCAGGACTGGGCCGCCGCCGCCCAAAGCGTGCGGGCGTTGATGTTCTTGCACAAGCTCGGCGATGACATCGATCGGCGCCGCGACGCGCACGCCTGAGATTGGCCGAGACTGCCCCCCTTCATCCCATGCAAGCTCTGCAAGGCTTCACCCTGATACTGCTGATGCAAGCCATTGGCGAGGGCATCGTGCGCCTGCTGCACCTGCCCTTGCCCGGCCCCGTCGTCGGCATGGCCTTGCTGCTGCTGGCGCTGAGCTGGCCGCCCATGCGCGCGCCGGTGCAGGCCTGCGCGGATTTTTTGCTCTCCCACATGGCGCTGCTGTTTGTGCCCATCAGCGTTGGCGTCATCAGCCAGTTGCCCCTGTTGCAGCAATACGGCGTGCGCATCGCCATCGTGTTGCTGGTCTCCACCGTCGCCGGGCTGGCCGTCACAGCCTGGTTCATGCAGGCGCTCATGCAAAGACAGACGAAGGGCCCCGCCGATGAATGACTTTGCGGCCTTTTTCACCTACCTCTCCAGCACCCCGCTGTTCGGGCTGACGGCCACCCTGGGCGCTTACGTGCTGGCCAGCGCCGTCTATCAGCGCCTGCACGCCAACCCCTGGGCCAATCCGGTGCTGTGGTCGGTCGTGCTGCTGATTGCGCTGCTGCTGGCCACCGGCATGCCTTACGAGCAGTATTTTTCCGGCGCGCAATTCATCCACTTCTTGCTCGGCCCGGCCGTCGTCGCCCTGGCCTGGCCGCTTTGGCTGCGCCGCCACATCATGGCCCGGCATCTGAAAACCCTGCTGCTGGCGGCGCTGATGGGCCTGCTCTCGGGCTGCGGCCTGGCCGTGCTGCTGGGCTGGGCGCTGGGCCTGCCGCCCGATGTGCTGCGCTCACTGGCTGCCAAGGCCATTACCGCGCCCGTGGCGATGGGCATTGCCCAGGCCATCGGTGGCCTGCCCGAGCTGGCGGCCATTGTCGTGCTCATCACCGGGCTGCTGGGCGCCATCGTCGGGCAATACGTGTTCAAAATTGCCCGCGTGCGCCCCTGGGCCGTGCGTGGCTTTGCCCTGGGCGCGCAATCGCATGGCATCGGCACCGCCCGCGCCCTCAACGTCAACGCCGAAGCGGGCGCTTTTGCCGGCCTGGCCCTGGGCCTGCAAGCCCTGCTGGGCGCCGTGCTCATCCCTTTGGCCGCGGCCCTGCTGCGCATGTTTTGAAAGCATGCCAGCACGCCGCCCCTTACAGAGACACTCCATGACCTTGCTGCAAATCTCCGAACCCGGCCAATCGCCCGATCCGCACCACCAGCGCCGCATTGCTGTGGGCATCGACCTGGGCACCACCCACTCGCTGGTGGCCGCTGTACGCCACGGCGTGCCCGAGTGCCTGCCCGATGCGCAAGGGCGCATCTTGCTGCCGTCGGCGTTGCGCTATCTCGCCGGGGGCGGCCGCCGCATCGGCTACGACGCGCTGCCAGAGCCTGCCGCGCCGCACGAGGCCGATGCGGCCAACACCATCACCTCCGTCAAGCGCCTGATGGGCCGCAGCCTGGCCGATGTGCAAGGCGCAGACAAGCTGCCCTACGCGCTGCTCGATCGCCCCGGCATGGTGGCCGTGCAAACCGTGCAGGGCGAGAAATCGCCCGTGGAAATCAGCGCCGAGCTGCTGGCCACGCTGCGCCAGCGCGCCGAGGACACTTTGGGCGACGAGCTGTGCGGCGCTGTCATCACCGTGCCCGCCTACTTCGACGACGCCCAGCGCCAGGCCACCAAAGACGCCGCCCAGCTTGCCGGACTGAACGTGCTGCGCCTAATCAACGAACCCACCGCCGCCGCCATCGCCTACGGGCTGGACAACGCCGCCGAAGGCATTTACGCCGTCTTTGACCTCGGCGGCGGTACCTTCGACATCTCCATCCTGCGCCTGACCCTGGGCGTGTTTGAAGTCATCGCCACCGGCGGCGATTCGGCCCTGGGCGGCGACGATTACGACCAGGCCCTGGCCGATTGGGCGCTGGCGCGCAGCGGCCTGGCCGCCCCGGCCACGGCGGGCGACCGCGCCGCGCTGCAAGCCGCCGCGCGCGCCACCAAGGAAGCTCTTTCACAAGCCGACAGCGCACCCTTTGTCGCCCAACTCTCCACCGGCCCCATCGAACTGATTTGCCACACCAGCGATCTGGATGCCGCCACCGCCGCCCTCACCCAGCGCTGCATCAGCGTCGCCCGCCGCGCCCTGCGCGATGCCAAGCTGGCGGTGGCGGATGTGCAAGGCGTGGTCATGGTGGGCGGCTCCACCCGCATGCCGCTGGTGCGCCGCGCCGTTGCCGAGCTGTTCGGGCGTGAGCCGCTGACCAACCTCAACCCCGACGAAGTCGTCGCCCTGGGCGCGGCCATC
Organism: Allofranklinella schreckenbergeri; assembly: GCF_003703475.1. Classification (GTDB taxonomy): domain Bacteria; phylum Pseudomonadota; class Gammaproteobacteria; order Burkholderiales; family Burkholderiaceae_C; genus Lampropedia; species Lampropedia schreckenbergeri. Next base: position 126,000 of record NZ_RDQM01000001.1, read on the forward strand.
CAGGCCCACCAGCTCGCGGGCAACCGCAGCGGCGACGATCTGCTGCTGCTCGACGTCATCCCCCTCTCGCTGGGCATTGAAACCATGGGCGGGCTGGTCGAGCGCATCGTGCCGCGCAACCAAACCATCCCCATCCGCCTGGCGCAGGAATTCACCACCTACCAGGACGGCCAAACCGCCCTGGCGCTGCACGTGGTGCAAGGCGAGCGCGAAATGGTGCAGGACTGCCGCAGCCTGGCGCGCTTCGAGCTGCGCGGCATTCCCCCCATGGCGGCGGGCGCGGCGCGCATCCGCGTGACCTTCCACGTCGATGCCGATGGCCTGCTCAGCGTCACCGCCGAGGAAACCACCTCCGGCGTGCAAGCCAGCGTGCAAGTCAAACCCAGCTACGGCCTGGCCGATGACGACATCGCCCGCATGCTGCGCGAGAGCTTTGACAGCGCCGAGCAAGACATGCAAACCCGCGCCCTGGCGCAGGCCCGCATCGATGCCCAGCGCCTCATGCTCGCCACCGCCGCCGCGCTGGAAAAAGACGGCGACTTGCTCGACAGCGCCGAGCACGCACGCATCCAGGCCCTGCTGGCCACGCTGCAAACCCAGATCGAGCAAGGCAGCGCCGCCGCCATCGAAGCGGCCAGCCACGACCTGGCCCACGGCACCGAAGCCTTTGCCGCCGCGCGCATGAACCGCAGCATCCAGCAGGCGCTGGCGGGCAAATCCATCGGCCAGCTATGAACCAAACCCGGCTTGATCTGCATTGATCTTCCTCGATCTGCATAGATCTGCAATTCACCCCCCACGATTGACCCACCCTCTCCGGCGCACACCATGCCCAAAATCACCGTCCTTCCCCATGCCGAAATCCTCCCGCAAGGCAAAGAAATCGAAGTGCCCCCCGGCACCTCCATCTGCGAAGCCTTGCTGGAAAACGGCATCAAGATCGAGCACGCCTGCGACATGGTGTGCGCCTGCACCACCTGCCACGTCATCGTGCGCAAGGGCTACGACTCGCTCAACGAACCCGAGGAGCAGGAGGAAGATTTGCTGGACAAAGCCTGGGGCCTGGAGCCGCAATCGCGCCTGTCCTGCCAGGCCATCGTGGCGCGCGAAGACCTGACCGTCGAAATCCCCAAATACACCATCAACCACGCCAAGGAGAACCATTAAGCCTTTTGAATTACAAATCAAAAGGAAAAGAAATACCCCTATTTCGGCATGATGGGTATAAAGTCACATTTACCTATTGGAATAATTGCAGCAAAGCCCCGTTACGCCTGCTCTGGCGCCAGGGCCAGCAAGGGGTTGCCGCTGGCGCGGGCGTAGGCGGTCTGGCCCATGAGCAAATCCAGCCTCATGCTGGCCAAGTCATCGGCCAATGGCTCGGCGCTGGGGTCTTTCTCCTGGTTGATGAGCTTGCGGTAGGTGTGGCAGTTGTCGCAGGTTTCCGCCAGCACGACTTCCTTGCTGATATCGGGGCTGGTTTCGGGGTGGGCATCGGGGCTGGCTTCGGGGCCGTCCTGGCTGGCGCTGACCACGCCCTGGTAGCGAATACCGCCGGTGGATTCGCAGTGGCTGCATTTGACGCGCACCATGTGCCACTCCGTGCAGCACAGGCTGCAATGCAAAAAGCGCAGCCCGCCTTCGGCTCCGCCAACGCGCAACACGCTGGCCACGGGCTGGCTGGCGCACACGGGGCAAATCGTCATCGGCTGGGTGTAGGGCACATCGGCCTCACGCAACTGGCTGGCCTGGTGCGCGTAAAACAACTGCAAGGCGGCCATGACGATGGGGGCGGCCAGCACGTCGTCCGTCATCATGCGGCGATTGAGGATGCGGCCGGCCAGCGCGTCCTGCGCTTCGGGGGCGAGCTGGGCCAGCGCCTGCGCCGCCTGCTGCAAGGGCGCGGGCAGGTGGGGCGTTTGCCCGCTTTGCCCTAGCTGCTCCAGCAATTGCGCCAGCGCGGCGCGCCAGAGGGGGTCGGGCGCTTCGGCCGCGTTGCACAGCGGCATGGCATGCGCCTGGGCCTGGGCGATGGCTTCGGGCGCCCAGGCGCTGGTCTGGATGCGCCCGGCCAGCGCGGCTTGCGCCTGCACGATGTCGCTCATGGCGAGCAAATAGCCGCCGATTGGGTTGCCAGGGGCTTGCTGTTGCAGGCGCGCGGCGCGCTCGCGAAACAGGCTGGCGGGCTGGGGCAGACGCGCGTGCGGCATGCGCGTGCGGTCCAGGGCTTCGATTTCACCGGGTTGAAGAATGCGTTGCATGGGGCGGCTCGTTCAGGTCAATATCAGGTCAATCAGTGGGGGAATCGTTGGGGAGAGGGCGAACTCGGGCAATGCCGGGGGCCGGCTCTGCATTTTTCAATCAAATCAATCAAAGGAAAAATAACTTTAACCATAACATGCCGAAACAATGCGATTTTGTTTCCTTTGATATGCAAAAAATCTTTCAGGCCAGCACCTGCGCCCAGACTTTCTCCAGCCGCTTGACGGACACCGGCTGCGGGGTGCGCAACTGCTGGGCGAAGAAGCTCACGCGCAGTTCTTCCAGTAGCCAGCGGTAGTCCTGCAAGGCCGCATCTTGCTGGCCCTTGCGCTGGGCCAGCAGCTTCCAGTAGCGCGCTTCCAGCGGGGCGATTTCGCCCTGGCGGGCCTGGTCGCGCGCGGGGTCTTCGCGGTATTTGTCCAGCCGCATCAGCATGGCCTTGAGGTAGCGCGGGTAGTGCTTGAGCTGGGCCTGCGGCGTGGCCTGCACGAAGCGCTTGCCCATCAGGCGCTCGAGCTGCTGGCGCACGTCGGCCACGGCCTGCTCGGCGCCTTTCATGTCCTTGAACTTGCGCACGATTTGCGCGTATTCGGCCAGGATTTGCCCTGCCAGGCGCGCCACTTCCTGCGCCAGCAGCGACAGGCGCGGGCGGCCGTCCTTGAGGCGCTGCTCGAATTGCTCGGCGTTGATGGGCAGCGGCTCTTGCAGGAAGGCCAGCTCGATGGCCACGGCGATGATTTGCGCGCGCAGCTCCTCCAGCGTGCCCAGCGGCATGTAGGCCACGGCCATTTTTTGCAGCTCGGGGATGTTTTTTTCCAGGTATTTGAGCGCGTCCTTGATGTGCAGCGCGAACAGGCGCGCCAGGCCCTGGCGGTGGACTTGGGCGGCCGCTTCGGGCTCGTCAAAGACTTCGATGGTGACGGCATCGCCTTGATCGACCAGGGCCGGAAAGCCGATGAGTTTGCGGCTGCCTTTGCCCCATTCCATGATTTCGGGCAGCTCGCCAAAGTCCCAACTGGTGTGGCGTTGCTCGGGCTCGCCCAGGGCGTTGGACTCGCTCTGGGCGGCGGGCGTTTGCCCCTTGCCCTGCCCTGCCCCGCTGGCGGCGGTGGGCGTTGCAGCGGCGGTTGGGCGAGCGTTTTTGCCCGCTTCTTTGCCCGTTTTTTCGCCACTGTTCTTGCCGCCCTCCTCGCTTTGCGCCAGTTTCAGCCCGGCCAGGGCCTGAAACGCCCCGCGCGCTTGCTGGCCCAGCTCGGCCTTGAGGGCGGCGAGGTTGCGGCCCTGACCGAGCTGGCGGCCGTGCTCGTCCACGACGCGGAAGTTCATGAACAAGTGCGCGCTGAGCATGTCGGCCTTGAAGTCCGTGGGCTTGATCTCCAGCCCGGTCTTGGCGCGCACCCATTGGCGCAGGCGCTCGTGCAAATCGCCCTGGGCGAAGCTGCCCTCCTCCAGCCAGACCTGGGCAATGGCCCCAGCCGTTTCGGCCAGCGGCAGCAGGCGCGAGCGCGGGCGCTGCGGCAGGCTTTTGAGCAGAGCCTGCACTTTGGCTTTGAGCATGCCGGGCACCAGCCAGTCGGCGCGCGCTTCCTGCACCTGGTTGAGGGCGTACAGCGGGATGGTGACGGTGACGCCATCGCGCGGGTTGCCCGGCTCGTGCAGGTAACTGGCGTTCAAATCCATGCCCGCCAGCTTGATGGTGGGCGGGAAGGCGGCGGTGGTGATGCCCGCGGCCTCGTGGCGCATCAGCTCGTCTTTTTGCAGCTCCAGCAGTTGCGGCTGCTGGCGGCGCTCCTGGCGGTACCACTGCTCGAGCTGGCGGCCGTTGCACACGGCCTCGGGGATGAGGCGGTCGTAGAAGGCGTAAATCAGCTCCTCATCGACCAGCACATCCTGGCGGCGCGATTTGTGCTCCAGCTCCTCGACCTTGGCGATGCGCTTGCGGTTGGTGGCCAGGAAGGGGAATTTGCGCTCCCACTCGCTGGCGTAGTCGCCCTGTACCAGCGCCTGGCGGATCATGATCTCGCGCGCGGCGGCCGGGTCGATGCGGGCAAAGGGCACGCGCCGCCCGCTGTAGACGACCAGGCCGTAGAGCGTGGCGCGCTCCAGCGCCACGGCCTCGCCCGCTTTTTGCTCCCAGTGCGGCTCCAGCAATTGTTTTTTCAGCAGGTGCGCGCCCACTTCCTCCAGCCATTGCGGCTCGATGTTGGCCATGCCGCGGCCATACAGGCGCGTGGTTTCCACCAGCTCGGCGGCCACCACCCAGCGGCCGGGCTTTTTGCGCAGCCGCGCGCCGGGGTGGCGGTAGAACTTGATGCCGCGCGCGCCCAGGTAGTGCTCGGCCTCATCAGGCTTGAAGCCGACGTTGCCCAGCAGGCCCGCCAGCAGCGAGAGGTGCAGCGCCTCGTAGCTGGCCGGGCCGTTTTGCTCGTGCAGCTTCCAGCCCTGCTCGGCCACGGCGGCGGCCAGTTGCTGGTGGATGTCGCGCCACTCGCGCACGCGCCGTACGTTGATGTAGTGGCTGCGCAGCAGGTTTTCGTATTGGCGGTTGGAGAGGCGGTGCGTGGCCTGGGCTGGCGCTGCGCCCTCCGGCCCTGGCGCTGCGGGCGCGGTGGCCGCTGCGGGTGGGGCGGGCGCGACCACGGCGCGCTGCGCCACCGGCAGGGCCGCGTGGCCTCGCCCGGCCTTGCCACGGCCTTGCGCCTGCGCGGCGGCCTGGGCCTGCTGGCGCGCCGAGGGCAGGTTGGCGGCCTTGCCGCCGCGCGCGTCGTGAATCCACTGCCAGAGCTTGAGGTAGCTGGTGAATTCGCTTTTCTCGTCGTCAAAGCGCGCGTGGGCCTGGTCGGCCTGGGCCTGCTTGTCCAGCGGGCGGTCGCGCACGTCCTGCACCGACAAGGCGGCGGCCACCACCAGCACCTCCTGCAAGGCGCCGCGCGCGCGCGCCTCGATCAGCATGCGCGCCACGCGCGGATCCAGCGGCAGGCGCGCCATCTGGCGGCCCATCTCGGTCAGCTCGCGCTGCTCGTCCACCGCGCCCAGCTCCTGCAAGAGCTGGTAGCCATCGGTGATGGCGCGCTGCGAGGGCGCTTCCAGAAACGGGAACTCCTCCACTGCGCCCAGGCCCAGCGACTTCATGCGCAAAATCACCCCGGCCAGCGAGGAGCGCAGGATTTCCGGATCGGTAAAGCGCGCTCGGGCGGCAAAGTCCGCCTCCTCGTACAGGCGGATGGCCACGCCATCGGCCACGCGCCCCGAGCGCCCGCTGCGCTGGTTGGCCGCGGCCTGGCTGATCGGCTCGACCAACAGTTGCTCGACCTTGCTGCGGTAGCTGTAGCGCTTGACGCGCGCCGTGCCCGCATCGATCACATAGCGCACGCCGGGCACGGTCAGCGAGGTTTCGGCCACGTTGGTGGCCAGCACCACGCGCGGCGGCCCGCCGGTCTCGAACACGCGGTCTTGCTCGGCCTGCGAGAGGCGTGCAAACAGCGGCAGCACGGTGCAGTGGCGGCGCACCGGGTCGTGCGAGAGGTGCTTGTGCACGTGGTCGGCGGCCTCGCGGATCTCGCGCTCGCCGGGCAGGAACACCAGAATGTCCCCGCCCGGGCGGCCTTGCCACAGCTCATCGACGGCATCGGCGATGGCGGTGTTCAAGTCCGTCTCGCGGCTTTCCTCGAACGGCCGCCAGCGGATTTCCACCGGATAGGTGCGGCCCGAGACGTACAACACCGGCGCAGGCCCCTTGGCCGAGGCGAAATGCTGGGCAAAGCGCTCGGCATCGATGGTGGCGGAGGTGATGATGAGCTTGAGATCGGGCCGGCGCGGCAGGATTTGCTTGAGGTAGCCCAGCAAAAAATCGATGTTCAGGCTGCGCTCGTGCGCCTCGTCGATGATGAGCGTGTCGTAGGCCTTGAGCAGTGGGTCGGTCTGCGTCTCGGCCAGCAAGATGCCGTCGGTCATCAGCTTCACGCGCGCGTTGGGCCCCAGCCGGTCGTTGAAGCGCACCTTGTAGCCCACCACCTCGCCCAGCGGCGTTTGCAGCTCCTCGGCAATGCGCTTGGCCACGCTGGAGGCGGCAATGCGCCTGGGCTGGGTGTGGCCGATCCACTGCCCGCGCCGCCCATCCTTGCCGCGCTGGCCGCGCCCCAGCCCCCGGCCCAGCGCCAGGGCGATCTTGGGCAGTTGCGTGGTCTTGCCCGAGCCGGTCTCGCCACAGACGATGACCACCTGATGCGCGCGCAGGGCACGCTCGATCTCCTGCCGCCGTGCAGACACGGGCAGGCTGTCTGGGAAGGTGATGTGCAACGGGGCCGCTGGCGCAGCGGGCGTGTTCGGGGCCGCTGGCGGCGTGGCGGCCGGGCCGGGCGCGGCGCGGCGGCGCGGCGCAGGCCGGGATCGGCCGGATGCAGAGCCGGATGCAGGATCGGTGGCGGCGTCGGTAGCGGAGTCGGAGGGGGAATTCATGGGGGGCGGATTATCGTGCAGGCATGGCGGGCCGCTCCGCCTCGCGGCGGCCCGCCTGCCCCGGCGCGTCAGGGGCGCAATACAATTCCAACCAAAAGAAATTTGATTTCAATACCAACACGCCGAAACAAGGTAATTTTATTTCTTTTGATTGGCAAAAATATCACCCCATAGTCATCAATTGCGCATTGCCGCCGGCAGCGGCGGTGTTGGTGCTGATGGATTGCTCGTGCGCCAGGGCCGCCAGGTCGTAGCCGAGGCCCTCGCGCAGCTCTTCACTGCGGCGGCTTTCGATGCGCACCAAGGCCCCCTCGCGGTCGGCGGCGGCGCGCAGCACTTGCAGCAGCGCGTCGCCATCGCCTTCAAACAAGATGGTGGCGATATCAACGGGCACGGCAAATGCCTCTTGCCCGGGCGCGGCAGGCAGGCTGCGCAGCCAATCGCCCAGCGCTGGGCTTTGCGCTTTGCCCGGCGCTGCGCCCGCCCCTTTCTGCCCCTGGGTCAGCGCAGTCTGCAACGCGGCTTGCACCTCGGCCAAGGCCTGGGCCAGCGCCGCATCGCCCTCGGGCAAGCGCACCTGGCACACGCTGCCGCTGGCCCACGCGGCGCACACCTGGGCCAGCAGGCCCAGCGGGCTGCTGGGCAGCGCCAGCACGGGGCCGCGCGGCAGCAGGCGGTAGCGGTTGGCTTCGCCCGTGGGGCCGGGCAGCAGGGTATCGATGCCCAGGAAGGAGGCCGCTTGCGCCTGTACGCACAGGGCCTGGGCGGCGGCGCTGTCGCTGCCCAACAGGGTTTGGGCGGCAGGGCCTTGCAGCCAGTGCGCCAGCGCGTACAGGGCTTGCAAGGCGGGCGAGGCCGCTGCCGGGATGGCTCGCGCATCGCCTGCGGCGGGTTGCGCCGCGTGCACTGGCGGGGCCGGGGGCGAGGCGGGCGGGGCCGCCAGCGCTTGCAGCGCGGCGTTGGCCGGGGCGTGCACCAGGCGATAGAGGTACAGCGGCCCGCCCGCCTTGGGGCCGGTGCCCGAGAGGCCCATGCCGCCAAAGGGCTGCACGCCGACGACGGCGCCGATGACGTTGCGATTGACGTAGATGTTGCCCGCATGGATACGGGCGCTGAGGCGCGCAATGGTTTCGTCGATGCGGCTGTGGATGCCGAAGGTCAGGCCGTAGCCGGTGGCGTTGATGGCATCGATCAGGCCCTCCAGCTCCTCGCGACGGTAGCGCAGCACGTGCAGCACGGGGCCAAAGACTTCGCGCTCGAGCCGCTGCACGCTGTCGATTTCGATCAGCGCGGGCGGCACGAAATGGCCTGGCGCTTCGCCATCGCCGCGCCGCGCCGCACGGGTGACGCGCTGGCCCTGGGCCTGCATGTGGGCGATGTGCGCCTCGATCTGCTCGCGCGCGGCTTCATCGATGACGGGGCCAATGTCGGTGCTGAGGCGGTCGGGGTTGCCCAGCGTCCACTCCTGCAGGGCCTGGCCGATCATGGCGATGGTGCGATCGGCCACATCTTCCTGCACACACAAAAGGCGCAAGGCCGAGCAGCGCTGCCCGGCCGAATCGAAGGCGGACGCGAGCACATCGGCCACGACTTGCTCGGCCAGTGCGGAGGAATCGACCACCATGGCGTTTTGCCCGCCCGTTTCTGCAATCAGCACGACGGGCTGGCCCGCAGGCGAAAGCCGCCCGGCCAGCGTACGGGCGATGATGCGGGCCACATCGGTGGAGCCGGTGAACATCACCGCCGCCACTTGCGGATGCGCCACCAGCGCCGCGCCCAGGCTTTCGCCCTCGCCGGGCATCAGTTGCAGCGCATCGGCGGGCACGCCCGCTTCGTGCAGGATGGCCGTCATGGCGGCGGCGGTCAGCGGCGTTTGCTCGGCGGGCTTGGCGATCACGGCATTGCCCGCGGCCAGCGCGGCGGCAATCTGGCCGCAGAAGATGGCCAGCGGGAAGTTCCAAGGGCTGATGGCCAGCACCAGACCCAGCGGGCGGTGCGTGGCGTTGTCGAACTGGCTGGCGGCCTGCGCGCCGTAGTAGCGCAGAAAGTCCACCGCCTCGCGGATTTCGGCAATGGCATTGGGCAGGGTTTTGCCCGCCTCGCGCATGATCAGGCCCAGCAGGGGCTGGCTGCGTTGCTCCAGCAAATCGGCGGCGCGCGCCAGCACATCGGCCCGCGCCGCCGCTGGCGTGCCAGACCAGATGGGCGCAGCCTGGGCGGCGCGCTCGACGGCGGCGGGCACGTCCTCAGCGCGGGCTTGCCATACCCAGCCCACGACATCGCACAGTTGTGCCGGATTGCGCACCGCGCACCAACCTTTGACATGCTGCGGCTCCTGCAAGAGGGGCACGCCCGGCGGCGCGGCCAAGTGCAGCGTGCGCGTGCTGCCCAGCAAAGCAGCCGCCAGCGAGGCCAATTGCTGCTCATGCGCCAGGTTCAGGCCCTGCGAGTTGGGCCGCGCCAGTGCGCCGGGCTGGGCCAGCAAATCGCCCGGTAGAGGAATGCGCGGATGCGGCGCGCCCAGCACGCCCTCTTCCCTGGCGCTGGCGAGCACTTGGGCCACTGGATCGGCCACCAGATCGCTGATGCGCAAGCTGGCATCGCCAATGCGGTTGACGAAGGAGGTATTGGCGCCGTTTTCCAGCAAGCGGCGCACCAGGTAGGCCAGCAGCGTGTCGTAATGCCCCACGGGCGCATACACGCGGCAGGGCCGCGCCAGCTTGCCATCGGCGACCGGGCCGGTGACTTGCTCATACAGCGGCTCGCCCATGCCGTGCAGGCATTGGAACTCGTATTGCCCGCTGTAGTAGCTGCCACTGAAGGTTTGCGCCAGGTGGTAGATGGCCGAGAGCGTTTGCGCGTTGTGGGTGGCAAATTGCGGATAAACGGCGTCCGGCGCGGCCAGCAGCTTGCGCGCGCAGGCCAGATAGCTCACGTCGGTGTGCACCTTGCGGGTGTAAACGGGGTAGCCGGCCAGGCCATCGATCTGGGCGCGCTTGATCTCGCTATCCCAATACGCGCCTTTGACCAGCCGCACCATCAGGCGGCGGCGGCTGCGGCGGGCCAGGTCGATGAGGTAATCAATCACATAGGGGCAGCGCTTTTGATAAGCCTGCACGACAAAGCCAATGCCGCCCCAGCCCTTGAGCGAGGGCGCGGCGCACAGTGCTTCGAGCAAATCCAGCGAAAGCTCGAGCCGATCGGCCTCCTCGGCGTCGATATTCATGCCGATGTCGTACTTTCTGGCCAGCTCGGCCAAGTGCAGCACGCGCGGGAGCAACTCGCTCATCACCCGCTCGTACTGCGCGCGGCTGTAGCGCGGGTGCAGGGCCGAGAGCTTGATGGAGATGCCCGGCCCCTCGAAAATGCCCCGCCCGGCCGAGGCCGCGCCAATGGCGTGGATGGCCTGCTCATACGCTTGCATGTAGCGCTGGGCGTCGGCCTCCGTCGCCGCCGCCTCGCCCAGCATGTCGTAGCTGTAGCGAAAGCCTTTTTTCTCCCACGCGCGGCTGTTGGCCAGCGCCTGGGCGATGTTCTGGCCGGTGACGAACTGCTCGCCCATCATCTTCATGGCCTGGTTGACGCCCTGACGGATCAGCGGCTCGCCGCCCTTGCCGATCAGGCGCGTAAGCGCCGCCGAAAGCCCTTTTTCACTACTGGTGCTGGTGAGCTTGCCCGTCAGCACCAGCCCCCAGGCCGCAGCGTTGACGAACATCGAGGGCGAATGCCCCACGTGCGAGCGCCAATCGCCCTTGCTGATCTTGTCGCGAATCAGCGCATCGCGCGTGGCGCTGTCGGGGATGCGCAGCAGCGCTTCGGCCAGACACATCAGCGCCACGCCCTCCTGGCTGGAGAGCGAAAACTCCTGCACCAGCGCCCCCACGCCGCTGCTCACCGGCGCATCGCGCAGGCCCTGCACCAGCCGCGCAGCCAGCGCGGCAATCGACTGCGCTTGCGCCGCATCGTGGGTTTGCGCCAGCGGCAGCAGCATCGACAAGCACTCCGGCTCGGGCCGGTGCCAAGCCGCCGTGATGGCCGCACGCAGCTCGGTTTGCGGCAGCACGGATTGGGCGAATTCCAGGAAAGGTTGCACCTGATCGGGGCAGGGTTGCACCTCCACCGTATCGTCTGGCAATGGACCGCCCGCCTGCACCACGGGGATGGTGGGCGCCCCCCGCTCCAGCGCATCGACATACTGGATCACCGCCTGCTTGATCAGCCAATGTGGTGTGCGCCCTACCCCCTGCGCCGCCGCACGGATGCGCTCGCGCAAAGCCTCATCGACCTTGATACCAACTGTGGTGGACATGTGTGCAATTACTCCTGATGCTGCGTTGAGCCATGTTTAAAACAGCGCGCATGCTACAGGGGTTGCACCTCGTAGCTCATAGGGTTAACCCGATCAAGCATTTCTGCCATCAAGGACACGACAACCACCCCCAAAAATACAATTCAAAAGAAAATGATTAACCATGCTTAGGCTTTATTTCATTGATGTTTAATTTACCATTGATATATAAAATGAATTTCTCCCAATATCCCCCCGAATGCACCTTGGCCGATAATGGCCCACCGCTGTAATGTTGGAGAGTGCCTTGTTTCACTGGTTCGAGCGCCTTTTCGCCCCCTTCCCGCCCGAGGCCCCAAAGCCTTTGCCCCAAGGGGTTTTGCCTTTTGTCTGGGCCTGCACGCAAGGCGCGCGCGGCTACCTGGCGGCGCTGGCCCTGTTCAGCGCCGGGAGGGCGGTTTACGAGGCGTGGCTGTTTGCCGTGCTCGGGCAGGTGGTCGATTCGCTGGCCGCCTGGCAAAGCGGCGACGCTGCCGCCGCTGTCCAGCAGCAGCGCATGCTGTGGCAAATCGCCTTGGTCATGCTGGCCAGCATTGCGCTGGTGGGTTTGCACACGCTGATGCAGCATCAGGCGCTGGCGATCAATCTGCCGCTGCGCCTGCGCTGGAACTTTCACCGGCTGATGCTGCGCCAAAGCATTTCCTTTTTCGCCGATGAGTTCGCCGGCCGCGTGACGGCCAAGATCATGCAATCGGCCCTGGCGGTGCGCGAGGTGCTGTTCACCCTTTCGGAAATCGTGCTGGGCATTGGCGTGCATTTCGTGGCGGTGGTGGCGCTGGCGGGCAGTTTCGATATGCGCCTGATGCTGCCCTTCGTGGCCTGGCTGGTGTTGTTTGGCGCGGCAATGGCGTTTTTCGTGCCACGGCTGGGCAAGGTGGGGCAAGAGCAGGCGCATGCGCGCTCCTCCATGACCGGACGGGTGACCGATGCTTACGCCAATATCGCCACCGTCAAGCTGTTTTCGCACACCCAGCGCGAGGCGCTGTTTGCCCGCGCGGCGATGGAGGATTTCATGCACACCGGCTACCGCCAGATGCGGCTGGTCAGCCTGTTTGAAATCGTCAACCAGACGCTGCTGGTGGCCCTGATCGCGGGCGCGGGCGGCTATGCCCTGGCGCTGTGGCATGCGGGCGAAGTCGGTCCCGGCGCGGTGGCGGCGGTTTCGGCCATGGCCTTGCGCGCCAGCGGCCTGTCGCACTGGATCATGTGGCAAATGGCCTCGCTGTTTGAAAACATCGGCACGGTGCAAGATGGCATCGCCATCCTCACGCAACAAGCCAAGGTGCAGGACGCGCCCGGCGCTGCCCAGTTGCGCGTCACGCAAGGGCTGGTGGAGTTCGAGCAGGTGCGCTTCAACTACAACGGCGAGCGGCAGGTGCTCGAGCAGCTCAGCCTGGTGGTGCGCCCGGGCGAAAAAATCGGCCTGGTGGGGCGATCGGGCGCGGGCAAATCCACCCTGGTGAATCTGCTGCTGCGCTTTTACGACGTGGATGCGGGGCGCATCCGCATCGATGGGCAGGACATCTCCGCCGTCACGCAAGACAGCCTGCGCGCAGCCATTGGCATGGTGACGCAGGACACCTCGCTGCTGCACCGCTCCATCCGCGACAACATCGCCTACGGCAAGCCCGATGCGAAGGAGGACGAAATCATCGCCGCCGCCGTGCGCGCCCAGGCCGATCCGTTCATCCGCGCCTTGAGCGACCCCGACGGGCGCAGCGGCTACGACACCATGGTGGGCGAGCGCGGCGTCAAGCTCTCGGGCGGGCAGCGCCAGCGCATCGCCATTGCCCGTGTGATGCTGAAAAACGCCCCCATCCTGCTGCTCGACGAAGCCACCAGCGCGCTGGATTCGGAGGTGGAGCAGGCCATCCAGGAAAGCCTTAACGCCATGATGGAGGGCAAAACCGTGATTGCCATTGCGCACCGCCTCTCCACCATCGCCGCCATGGACCGGCTCATCGTGATGGACCAAGGCCGCATCGTGGAAGAAGGCAGCCACGAACAACTGCTGGCCCAAGGCGGCCTGTACGCGCGCCTGTGGCGTCACCAAAGCGGGGGCTTTTTGGGGCAAGAGGGCGGCGAGGCGTGAACGCCTGCGCTCCAGTCAACGCCCTTGCGCTCCCTTGCGCTCCCTTGTGCGCCCTTCGCCTTCCTTGACCTGCCCGCAGCGCCCCTATCATTGGCGGCTTGCTTTTCCCCAAAACGGCGCCCTCGTGCGCCATACACACGCGCTGCCCGGCCCATGCCGCGGTGGCGCCAACCCTACCCCTATCAGGAGACACCCCATGGCCGATTTGTTTGACAACCCCGCCGGTCTTGACGGCTTTGAATTCGTCGAATTCGCCTCGCCCACGCCCGGCGTGCTCGAGCCGTTATTCGAAAAAATGGGCTTTACCGAAGTGGCCCGCCACCGCTCCAAGGACGTATCGCTGTACCGCCAGGGCGGCATCAACTTCATCATCAACCGCGAGCCCAAAAGCCTGGCGGGCTATTTCGCCGCCGAGCATGGTCCTTCGGCCTGCGGCCTGGCCTTTCGCGTGCGTGACGCCCACCACGCCTACAACCTGCTGCTGGAAAAAGGCGCCCAGCCAATCCACATCGCCACCGGGCCGATGGAGCTGAACCTGCCGGCCATCAAGGGCATTGGCGGCATGCCGATCTACCTGATCGACCGCTACGAGGAAGGCAAGACGATTTACGACATCGACTTTCAGTGGCTCGATGGCGTGGATCGCAACCCCGTGGGCCACGGTTTTCAAGTGGTCGATCACCTCACGCACAACGTCTATCGCGGCCGCATGGCCTATTGGGCCGATTTTTACGAGCGCTTGTTCAACTTCCGCGAAATCCGCTATTTCGACATCAAGGGCGAGTACACCGGCCTGACCTCCAAAGCCATGACCGCGCCGGACGGCAAGATCCGCATCCCGCTCAACGAGGAAGCCAAGCAAGGCGGCGGCCAGATCGAAGAATTTTTGATGAAGTTCAACGGCGAGGGCATCCAGCACATCGCGCTGCTGTGCGACAACCTGATCGAAGCCATCGACAAGCTGCGCGCCTCTGGCATTCCGCTGCTGACCGCGCCCAATGCCATTTACTACCAGAACCTGGAAAAGCGCCTGCCCGGCCACGGCCAGCCCGTGCCCGAGCTGCAAGCGCGCGGCATCCTGCTCGACGGCACGACCGAGGGCGGCCAGCCGCGCCTGCTGCTGCAAATCTTCTCTGAAACCCTGCTGGGCCCGGTGTTCTTCGAGTTCATCGAACGCCAGGGCGACTACCGCGAAGGCTTTGGCGAGGGCAACTTCAAAGCCTTGTTCGAATCGCTGGAGCGCGACCAGATCAACCGCGGCGTACTGCAAACCGAACAAGCCTGAAGCCCGGGGGGCGCCGCCATGCAACGCCTGGACCGATGCCCAGCGCGCGCACGCCCTGCCCGCCTGAAGCGCGCGACATCGCGCTGGCGCGCCGCATCGACGCCATTGCCGCCCGCTTCGCGTCAGCGCCATGACCGCGCAGCGTGCGCAGGCAGCCACCTGCGCACGCTGGCAAAAGCTGGCACAAGACTCGACAAAACCCAGGCATGGCGCCTTGGGCGTGCATGTTCGCCCAAACAAGGCGACACCGCACGAACGCCGCGCAAACCATTTTTTTCAAATCAATAAACAAAAAAATAAACCATTTTAGGCAACATATAAATCAAGCAATTTTTACATTGAATTGTAAAATAACACCCGCTTGCGCCACAGGCAGGCCAAGTACAAGGAGGCAACGGAAATGGACGCATACAGCTTGCTGTTCCCCGACTTTGACGCGCTGGACTTGATGGGGCCAGTAGAAATGCTGCACCACGCCGGGGCGAGGCTGCACTACGTATCGCAGCACGGCGGGCTGGTGCACAGCCGTGCGGGGTTTGCGGTGGCGACGCTGGCGCTGCAAGCCTTGCCCGCGCCTGCGCTGGCCCCTGAGCCAACGCAGGCGCGGACTTTGCTGCTGGTGCCTGGCGGGCAAGGCACGCGGGCGCTGGTGCAGGACGCGGCTTTTCTGCACGCGCTGCAACAGTGGGCAGGGCAGGCGGAGAGGGTGCTTTCCGTCTGCACGGGGGCGGCGCTGCTGGCCGCTGCCGGGGTGCTGGACGGTTTGCCCGCCACCAGCAACAAAAAGGCGTTTGCCTGGGTGCAAAGCTGCGGCCCGCGTGTGCAGTGGCAGCCGCGGGCGCGTTGGGTACATGCGGGCAAGTTCTACACATCCTCGGGCGTTTCGGCGGGCATGGACGCAGCCTTGGCCCTGATTGCCGCGCACCACGGCGAGGCAGAGGCCAGGCGCATTGCCCGGCATTGCGAATACCTCTGGAACGAAGATCCGCAAGACGATCCCTTTGCGGCAAGCCTTTGAAGCGCAAAAAAACGCCACGCCGATCAGCGCCGGCAACAGCAGACGCCCCCGCACAACCAGGGGCAACAGCAAAAAGCGCAGACACGAAAAAAATGCGGCCCTGTCAAGAGCCGCATTTTTTTCGTGTGCATCAAGGGCAAAGCCCTTCAAGCGCCCGGGATCTCACCCAAACATCAGGCAAGCCAGACAAACCCGCCGGGCGTTTGCCCGCCCGGCAGGCCCATCTTCACAATCCGATGATTGCCAAAGCTCAGTCCAATTGCGCAATGGCCGCGTTGAAGGTCGCGCTGGGGCGCATCACGGCGTCGAGCTTGGCCAGATCGGGCATGTAGTAACCGCCGATATCGGCTGGCTTGCCTTGTACGTCCTTGAGTTCGGCCACGATCTTGGCCTCGTTGTCGGCCAATTGCTTGGCCACAGGGGCGAACTTGGCGGCCAGCTCCTTGTCCTGGGTTTGCTCGGCCAGCGCCTGCGCCCAGTACAGGGCGATGTAGAACTGGCTACCGCGGTTATCCAGCTCGCCGGTGCGGCGCGAGGGGGATTTGTCCTCATCGAGCAGCTTGCCGGTGGCCTGATCCAGCGTTTGAGCCAGCAGCTTGGCGCGATCATTGTTTTCCTTGATGCCCAGCTCCTCCAGCGAAACGGCCAGCGCCAGGAACTCGCCCAGCGAATCCCAGCGCAGGTGGTTTTCTTCCACCAACTGCTGCACGTGCTTGGGCGCGGAGCCGCCTGCGCCGGTTTCGTACAGACCACCACCGGCCATCAGCGGCACGATGGAGAGCATCTTGGCGCTGGTGCCCAGCTCCATGATGGGGAACAGGTCGGTGAGGTAGTCGCGCAGGATGTTGCCGGTCACGGAGATGGTGTCCAGCCCGCGCGCGACGCGCTCCAGCGTGTAGCGCATGGCGCGCACCTGGCTCATGATCTGGATGTCCAGCCCGGTAGTGTCGTGGTCCTTGAGGTACTTCTGCACCTTCTTGATCAGCTCGTTTTCGTGCGGGCGGTAGGGGTCGAGCCAGAACACGGCGGGCGTGTTGGAGTTGCGCGCACGGGTGACGGCGAGCTTGACCCAGTCGCGGATAGGCGCGTCCTTGACCTGGCACATGCGCCAGATATCGCCCTCTTCCACGTTTTGCGTCATCAGCACTTCGCCCGTGGCCAGATCGACGATGTTGGCCTGGCCTGCTTCGGGGATTTCAAAGGTCTTGTCGTGGCTGCCGTATTCCTCGGCCTTTTGCGCCATCAGGCCCACGTTGGGCACGGTGCCCATGGTGGCAGGATCGAAGTTGCCGTGCCATTTGCAGAAGTTGATCATCTCCTGGTAGATGCGGGCAAAGGTCGATTCAGGCATCACCGCCTTGCAGTCGTAAGGCTTGCCGTCGGCGCCCCACATCTTGCCGCCGCTGCGGATCATGGCGGGCATGGAGGCATCCACAATCACATCGTTGGGCGAGTGGAAGTTGGTAATGCCCTTGGCCGAATCCACCATCGCCAGCGGCGGCCGGCCCTCCTGGCATTTGTGCAGATCGCGCTCGATCTCCTCGCGCAGCGAGTTGGGCAGCGTGGCGATCTTGGCGTACAGATCGGCCATGCCGTTGTTGACGTTCACGCCCAGCTCTTCGAACAGCTTGCCGTGCTTCTCGAAAGCGTCCTTGTAGAAAATCTTGACGCAGTGGCCGAACACGATGGGGTGGGAGACCTTCATCATCGTGGCCTTGACGTGCAGCGAGAACAGAATGCCCGCTTCCTTGCAGTCCTCGATCTCGCGCTCGTAGAACTCGCACAGCGCCTTCTTGCTCATGAACATGGAGTCGATGACTTCGCCCTCCTGCAAAGCCACCTTGGGTTTGAGCACGATGGTTTTGCCGCTGTGGGTCACCAGCTCCATCTTCACATCGCGGGCCTTGTCCAACGTCATGGATTTTTCGCCGTGGTAGAAGTCGCCGCCGTGCATGTGCGAGACATGCGTTTGCGACCACTGCTTCCACTCGCCCATGGAGTGGGGGAATTTTTTCGCGTAGTTCTTCACCGCCGCAGGCGCGCGGCGGTCGGAGTTGCCCTCGCGCAGCACGGGGTTGACCGCCGAGCCCAGGCACTTGGCGTAGCGCGCCTTGATGGCTTTTTCTTCCTCCGTTGTGGGGTTTTCGGGGTAAGCCGGCACGGCGTAGCCCTTGGCCTGCAACTCCTTGATGGCGGCATTGAGCTGGCCGACCGAGGCGCTGATGTTGGGCAGCTTGATGATGTTGGCCTCAGGCTCGAGCGTGAGCTTGCCCAGCTCCTCCAGGTAATTGGGCACGCGCTGGTCCTCTTTCAGGAATTCGGGGAACTCGCCCAGAATGCGCGCGGCCAGCGAGATATCGCTTTGCGTCACATCGATGCCCGCCGCCGACGCGAAGCTGCGCACGATGGGCAAAAAGGATGCCGTCGCCAGGCGCGGGGCCTCGTCGGTCAGGGTATAGACGATGGTGGGTTGCTTAGTGGTCATCTGGTTTCTGTCTCTCGTATTGGCAGCCATTTGAAAAAATACTTCGGCGGCGCGCTGCGGGCGCCCCAAAAGGCGGCGGCGATTGTCGCCGCTTTTGAAGTCTTATACAAGAATCCGCCCCCGCGCACCGACCGCCAGCGCTCGCAGACAATACGCCCCCGCCCACCCCGTGAAATTGCCCATGCCCGCCTGCTGGATCGACACCCACTGCCACCTCGACGCCCCCGAGTTCGACGCCGACCGCGCCGCCGTGCGCGCGCAAGCCCGCGCCGCCGGGGTCATCTGCTGCGTCATCCCCGCCGTGGCGCGGCGCACCTGGGCCGCGGCCCGCCAGTGCGCCCATGTTTTTGGCGATGCCTATGCGCTGGGCATCCACCCGCTTTACACCCCCGAAAGCCAGCCGGGCGACCTGGCCGCGCTGGCCCACGCCCTGCAAGCCCACGAAAGTGATGCACGGCTGGTCGCCGTGGGCGAGATCGGGCTGGACTTTTTCGACGCCACGCTCGACGCCGCCTGGCAGACCCAGGCGCTGCGCGAGCAACTGCGCCTGGCCCAGGCCCAGCGCCTGCCCGTGCTGCTGCACGTGCGCCGCTCCGTCGATGCCGTGCTCAAGCAACTGCGCCAGGCGCACTTTGCGCACGGCGGCATCGCCCACGCCTTCAACGGCAGCCTCCAGCAAGCCCACGCATTGCTGGATTTGGGCTTCAAACTCGGCTTCGGCGGCGCAGCCACGCACGAGCGCGCCCTGCAACTGCGGCGCCTGGCCGCGCAATTGCCCGCCGACGCCATCGTGATGGAAACCGACGCACCCGACATCCCCCCGCAATGGCTGTACGTACCCGCCCAGGCCCGCGCCAACGGCCAGCCCCAGGGCCGCAACAACCCCGCCGAGCTGCCGCGCATCGCCGCCGAAATCGCCCGCCTGCGCGGCCTGCCCCTTGAACAATGGATGCAGCAAAGCCATCGCAACGCGCTGGCCGCCCTGCCCCGGCTGCAAGCGCTGATGCCAGCCGTGCAAGCCCTTGAAACCACCTAAAATTACAAATCAAAAGGAAATTAAAACCATGTGTTTCGGCATATTGCGTATAAAATCGCTTTTCCTTTGATAGAACAACCCCACCATGCCCCACACCCCCGCCTGCCTGCCCGATGTCAGCATCTCCGAAGAAGACGGCGTGCGCCACCTGCACCTGGATTCGCCCTGGATTCAAGGCTCCATGCGCATCGCCCGCCCCATCGACATCGAGCTGGAATACGTCCAGCGCATGATGGCCTGGCTGCTGTTCGTGCCGCCCGATGAAGTCGCCGAGCGCCATGCCATGCAACTGGGCCTGGGCGCCGCCGCGCTCACCAAGTTCTGCTACCGCCGCCTGGGCATGCGCACCACCACCATCGAGCTCAACCCCCAAGTCGTCGCAGCCTGCATGCGCTGGTTTCGCCTGCCCGCCAACGACGAGCGCCTGCAAGTGCTGGTGGCCAATGCCGCCGATGCCGTGCAAGACCCCGACTGGCACGCCAGCGTCGATGCCCTGCAAGTCGATCTCTACGACCACGAAGCCGCCGGCCCCGTGCTCGAGAGCGCCGAGTTCTACCGCCACTGCTGGGACATGCTCGTCCCCGGCGGCTGCATGAGCGTCAACCTCTTTGGCCGCAGCGCCAGCTTCGAGCGCAACATGCGCCACATCGCCAGCGCCTTCGGCCCGCACCTGTGGCACTTCAAACCCACGCGCGAAGGCAACACCGTCATCCTCGCACGCAGGCAGCCGCAAGACGTGCCCATGCCCGTGCTGCGCGAACGGGCCGAAGAAATCGAACGCCGCTGGAAGCTCCCCGCTCGCCTCTGGGTGCATGCCCTGCAAACCTGGCGCGGCACGCCCTGACCCAAAGCCGATCGCATCCATTTTTCAAATCAAAAGGAAATAAAATCACCTGTTTTTGGCAACTTATACATAGAATCAATTTTTCCAATTAATAGAAAACACCCCCACCACACACGCACCCGCCAGCGGGCGCGCCTCATCCCCCAGCCCCAAGCTGCGGGATGCGCGCAGCAGCGCGAAGGTCAAAAAACTGCAACAAATCTGACTTACCATCGCCCTTTCTTTTGTCCTCATCCAAGGAGAACCGATGAAATTGCGTCACATCACCCTGGCCGCTGCGGCCGCCCTGGCCGTCACCGGCGCCCAAGCCCAGACCGAAATCCAATGGTGGCACTCCATGTCCGCCGCCCTGGGTGAATGGGTTAACGACCTGGCCAAGCAATACAACGAAAGCCAAAGCGAATACCGCGTCGTGCCCACCTTCAAAGGCACTTACGACGAGGCCATGACCGGCGCCATCGCCGCCTTCCGCGCCGGCAACGCGCCGCATTTGCTGCAAGTCTTTGAAGTGGGCACCGCCACCATGATGGCCGCCAAAGGCGCCACCGTGCCCGTGGGCAAAGTACTCGACGACGCGGGCTTCCAATTCGACCCCAACGCCTACATCTCGGCTGTGACGGGCTACTACACCGCCCCCAACGGCCAGATGCTCAGCTACCCCTTCAACAGCTCCACCACCGTCTTCTACTACAACAAGGACGCCTTCAAGGCCGCCGGTCTGGACCCCGAAAAAGCCCCCAAAACCTGGCCCGAAGTCTTTGAAGCAGCCACCAAACTCAAAGACAGCGGCCACAAATGCGCCCTTACCACCAGCTGGATCAGCTGGACGCAACTGGAGAGCTTCTCCCTGTGGCACAACACCTTGTTCGCCAGCGCCAACAACGGCTTTGACGGCAACAGCGCCCGCCTGCAAGTGAACTCCCCGCTGCACCTGCGCCACTTTGAAAACCTGGCCAAGGCCGCCAAGGAAGGCAGCTTTGTCTACAAAGGCCGCGGCAACAAGGCCGACACCATCTTCGCCGCTGGCGAATGCGCCATGATGACCGGCAGCTCCGGCGTGTACTCCCTCCTGGCCAAGGAGTCGAAATTCGACTACGGCATCTCCACCCTGCCCTACTACGCCGACGTGGAAGGCGCACCGCAAAACACCGCCATCGGCGGCGCCAGCCTGTGGGTGCTCTCGGGCAAGAGCGCCAAGGAATACAAAGGCGTGGCCGATTTCCTGAACTTCCTCTCCAAAACCGAAGTGCAAGCGGCCAGCCACCAGCGCACCGGCTACCTGCCCGTGACTACCGCCGCGTTTGAGCTGACCGAGCAATCGGGCTTCTACAAGGAAAAACCCGGCACCGACGTGGCCGTGACGCAGATGATCCGCAAGACCACCGACAAATCGCGCGGCATCCGCCTGGGCAACTTCGTGCAAATCCGCACCATCGCCGACGAGGAAACCGAGCAAATCTGGGCCGGCAAGAAATCGCCCAAAGACGCGCTGGACGCCATCGTCAAACGCGGCAACGAGGAGCTGGAGCGCTTCGAGAAAGCCAACAACCGCTAAGCCGCCATTGCATCACTTGCCATGCCTGCTGGGCATGGCAATCCACGCGCCAGGGACTGCCCCTCGGCGCGTTTTTTTGTGCCATTTCACAGCCAATCTTTGCCCCAAATTGGTATGACCAAAATGCGATTCGATTCAGACCGATAGGCATTTTCAAGGGTTTCCCCCAATTCGCTTCGGCCGATCGATCTCCAGAATCACGCCGCGTTTTCGCGCAAGGCAAAATTGGTATGACCAATAGTGGGCTCCACCAATTCCCACCCAGCCCGATGCGCAGGCCGCAACCCAGCCAGTGGCGCGCGCACTGCCGCCGCTGCGGCTGGTTGTTCATTTTTTTATGACATGGAGCTTCGGGCTATGGATCCCACCATCTGGCAACAAAACTACGACCCGGCGGGCAACGTCTGGGTCTCGGCGCTGGTTGCGCTCATCCCCATCATCTTTTTCTTCCTGGCGCTGACCAAGCTGCGCCTCAAAGGCTATGTGGCCGGCACCATCACGGTGCTGCTGGCGCTGGCTGTGGCGCTGCTGTTTTATCGCATGCCAGTTTCGGCGGCGCTGGCCTCGGGCGTGTACGGCTTTTTCTACGGGCTGTGGCCGATTGCCTGGATCATCGTCGCCGCCGTGTTTCTCTACAAAGTCTCGGTCAAGACGGGGCAGTTCGATGTGATCCGCTCCTCGATCCTGTCCATCACGCCCGATCAGCGGCTGCAATTGATTCTGGTGGGCTTTTGCTTTGGCGCGTTTCTGGAAGGCGCGGCGGGCTTTGGCGCGCCGGTGGCCATCACGGCGGCGCTGCTGGTGGGCCTGGGCTTCAAGCCGCTGTATGCCGCGGGCCTGTGCCTGATTGGCAATACCGCGCCGGTGGCCTTTGGCGCCATGGGCATTCCCATCATCGTGGCCGGGCAGGTCTCGGGCGTGGATGCGATGGCCATCAGCCAGATGGCCGGGCGGCAATTGCCCTTCATGACCATCATCGTGCTGTTCTGGCTGATGGCCATCATGGACGGCTGGCGCGGCATCAAGGAGACCTGGCCCGCCGTGCTGGTGGGCGGCGGCAGCTTTGCCATCGTGCAGTTTCTCACCGCCAACTACATCGGGCCGGAGCTGCCGGACATCACCTCGGCCATCGTCTCGCTGGTGGCGCTGACGCTGTTTCTCAAGGTCTGGCAACCCAAGCGCATCTTCCGCTTCGAAACCGAAGGCGGCGCCCAGGCCGTGGCCGCCCAGCAGGCCCAGGCGCAGAAAGAGGCCGAAGTGCAGCTGACCCTGGGCAAGGTGCTCAAGGCCTGGTCGCCCTTCATCATCCTCACGGCGATGGTGACGATCTGGAGCCTCAAGCCCTTCAAGGATTTGTTCGCCAAGGGCGGCGCGCTGGCCGATTGGGTGATTGCCATCCCCGTGCCCATGCTGCACAACCTGGTGGAAAAAATGCCGCCCGTGGTCGCCAGCGCCTCGCCCTATGGCGCGGTGTATTCCTTTAACTGGTTCTCCGCCACCGGCACGGCCATCATGATTGGAGCGCTGCTGACCATCCTGTATTTGCGCATGCGCCCGGCCCAGGCCGCCTGCACGCTGGCGGAAACCTTCAAGGAATTGGCCCTGCCCATCTACTCCATCGGCATGGTGCTGGCCTTTGCCTTCATCGCCAATTACTCGGGCCTGTCGGCCACGTTGGCGCTGGCCTTGGCGCACACGGGCGATGCGTTCACCTTCTTCTCGCCCTTTTTGGGCTGGATTGGCGTGTTCCTCACCGGCTCGGATACTTCGGCAAACGCCCTGTTTGGCGCGCTGCAAGCCACCACGGCCCAGCAGTTGGGCCTGCCCGAGGTGCTGACGGTGGCGGCCAACACCACCGGCGGCGTGACGGGCAAGATGATCTCGCCCCAATCGATTGCCATTGCCTGCGCGGCCGTGGGGCTGGCCGGGCGCGAATCCGATCTGTTCCGCTTCACCGTCAAGCACAGCCTGATCTTTGCGGTCATCATCGGCGCCATGACCACGCTGCAAGCCTATGTGCTGCCGTGGATGATTCCGCACTGAAATCCGCCGTCGCCCCCATGCGGTTCGGCGGCAGGCCCCGCGCCTTCGCCGCACCGCCCGTCTGAAAGAAAGATTCGCCCCATGCGCTTAGCCGAACAAGTCGCCCAGCGGCTGCAAGAATGGATCGGGCAAGGCCAATGGCAGCCCGGCCAGCGCCTGCCCGCCGAGCGCGCGCTGGCGCAGCAATTGGGCGTTTCGCGCCCTTCACTGCGCGAGGCCATCGGGCTGCTGGCCAGCCAGGGCATTCTCAGCACCCGCCGGGGTGACGGCACTTATGTGCAAGCGCCCAGCAACGCCTTTTTGCTGCCCGGCCAGATCGAACCCAAAGCGCCCATCCTCAGCGATCCGGAATACTCCTTCGATGTGCTGGAGGCGCGCGCCGCGCTGGAGAGCAGCACCGCCTGGCTGGCCGCCCAGCGCGCCACCACGGTGGACAAGGAGCGCATCCGCCGCTGTTTCGACGCGATGGTGCGCCACCAGCAAAGCGGCCAAAGCCAGCTCTCGGCGCAAGCCGATGTGCAGTTTCACCTGGCCATTGCCGAGGCTTCGCACAACGTGGTGCTGCTGCGCGTCATGCACAGCCTGTTCGAGCTGCTCTCCAGCACCGTGCTGCAAAGTCGCCGCGCCATTTTTGCCATGAGCGAAGCGCAAACCGCCGAGGCCCTCACCCAGCAGCACTACGCGCTGATGCAGGCCATCATCGAGGGCGATGCCGACGGCGCGCGCCAAGCCATCGAGCAGCACCTGGGCTATGTGCGCGACAGCGTGCACCAGTTGCACGGCAAGACCCGCACCTTGCAGCCCCAACCCGCGTGAGGCCCCGCAGACGCTTCCAGACGCCCCCCTCATACGGCCCCTATTGCTCAGCCCCTATTGACTTTCCCTTCACCCCCTTTAACCCAGAAAGCGAGCGAGCCATGATCATCTCCTCCGCCAGCGACTACCGCGCCGCTGCCCAGCGCCGCCTGCCGCCCTTTTTGTTCCACTACATCGACGGCGGCGCCTACGCCGAGAAAACCCTGCGCCGCAACGTCGAAGACCTGGCCGACATCGCCTTGCGCCAGCGCGTGCTCAAGGACATGAGCGAGCTGGACACCCGCATCGAGCTGTTCGGCGAGCAGCTCGCCCTGCCCGTGGCCCTCTCGCCCGTGGGCCTGACGGGCATGTACGCGCGGCGCGGCGAAGTGCAGGCGGCCAAGGCGGCCTACAACAAAGGCGTGCCCTTTTGCCTCTCCAGCGTCTCCGTCTGCCCCATCGAGGAAGTCACCCCCGCCATCGGGCGGCCCATGTGGTTCCAGCTCTATGTGCTCAAGGATCGCGGCTTCATGAAAAACGCGCTGGAGCGCGCCAAGGCTGCGGGCTGCTCCACGCTGGTTTTCACCGTGGACATGCCCGTGCCCGGCGCGCGCTACCGCGACGCCCACTCCGGCATGAGCGGCCCCAACGCCAAGTGGCGCCGCTACCTGCAAGCCGCGCTGCACCCGCAATGGGCCTGGGACGTGGGCCTGCACGGCAAGCCGCACGATCTGGGCAACATCTCCAAATACACCGGCCGCGTCATCGGCCTGGAGGACTACATCGGCTACCTGGGCGCGAACTTCGACCCCTCCATCTCCTGGAAAGACCTGGAATGGATTCGCGACTTCTGGACGGGGCCGATGGTCATCAAAGGCATTCTCGACCCCGAGGACGCCAAGGACGCCGTGCGCTTTGGCGCGGACGGCATCGTCGTCTCCAACCACGGCGGGCGCCAGCTCGACGGCGTGCTCTCCTCGGCGCGCGCGCTGCCGCCCATTGCCGATGCCGTCAAGGGCCAGATCAAAATCCTGGCCGATTCGGGCATCCGCAACGGCCTGGACGTGGTGCGCATGCTGGCGCTGGGCGCGGACTGCACCATGATCGGCCGCGCCTTCGTCTATGCCCTGGCCGCGCGCGGCCAGGCTGGCGTGGAAAACCTGCTGGACTTGATGCTCAAGGAAATGCGCGTGGCCATGACGCTGACCAGCGTGAAAAACGTGGGCGAAATCACCAGCGACCTGCTGGCGCGCGACGTGGACGCACTGGCGTCAGCGCACACCCCGCAAGCCTCATAAATTTACAATTCAAAGTAAATTCAAAATAACCACCATCATGCCGAAACAAGGCAGTTTTTTATCCTATTGATTTATAAATAAAACAACCCAAGCCTGCGCAGCACAGCGCGCCAGCCAAGGCGCTACACTGCGCACCTTTTGCCGCACTGCCCGCCCCGTGAAGGACAGCCCTTTGCCGGGCGGGCAGCGCTTCATTTGTCCTTGGAGCCTGTCCTCAAAATCCACGCGCCGCGCTCATCCCCGGGATTGGGCGCCCTGCCACGGTTTTGGGGACAAGCGCTTTCTGGCCATCGCACCTTGCAGGAGTGCCCTCATGAAATTTCGCTTCCCCATCGTCATCATTGACGAGGACTACCGCTCCGACAACACCTCCGGCCTGGGCATTCGCGCGCTGGCCGAAGCCATCGAGAAAGAAGGCTTTGAAGTCGTCGGCGCCACCAGCTACGGCGATTTGCGCCAGTTTGCCCAGCAGCAAAGCCGCGCCAGCGCCTTCGTGCTCTCCATCGACGACGAGGAACTGGCCGAAAGCGAAGGCGACCAGGAGGCCGAAGTCATCGCCAAGCTGCGCGACTTCATCGGCGAAGTGCGCCGCCGCAACGACGAAGTGCCCATCTACATCCACGGCGAAACCAAAACCAGCCAGCACCTGCCCAACGACATCCTGCGCGAGCTGCACGGCTTCATCCACATGTTCGAGGACACGCCCGAATTCGTCGCGCGCCACCTCATCCGCGAGGCCAAAAGCTATCTGGAGAGCATCCAGCCGCCGTTTTTCAAGGCCCTGCTCGATTACGCCGACGACGGCTCCTACTCCTGGCACTGCCCCGGCCACTCCGGCGGCGTGGCCTTCCTCAAAAGCCCCATCGGCCAGATGTACCACCAGTTCTACGGCGAAAACATGCTGCGCGCCGACGTGTGCAACGCCGTGGAGGAGCTGGGCCAACTGCTGGACCACAACGGCGCCATTGGCGAGAGCGAGCGCAACGCCGCGCGCATCTTCAATGCCGACCACTGCTTTTTCGTCACCAACGGCACCAGCA
The DNA here is from genome assembly GCF_003703475.1 of Allofranklinella schreckenbergeri. GTDB lineage: Bacteria > Pseudomonadota > Gammaproteobacteria > Burkholderiales > Burkholderiaceae_C > Lampropedia > Lampropedia schreckenbergeri. The sequence continues at coordinate 152,559 of NZ_RDQM01000001.1, forward strand.
CGTCCAACAAAATCGTCTGGCACCACAACGTGGCGCCGGGCGACGTGGTGGTGGTGGACCGCAACTGCCACAAGTCCATCCTGCACAGCATCATCATGACCGGGGCGATTCCCGTCTTTCTCAAGCCCACGCGCAACCACTACGGCATCATCGGCCCCATCCCCAAGGATGAGTTCGAGCCCGCCACCATCCGCAAGAAAATCCGCGCCAACCCGCTGCTCCAGGGCGTGGACGCGAAAAAGGTCAAACCCCGCGTGCTGACGCTGACGCAATCGACCTACGACGGTGTGCTCTACAACACCGAAACCATCAAGCAAATGCTCGACGGCTACGTGGACAACCTGCACTTTGACGAAGCCTGGCTGCCCCACGCCGCCTTCAACCCCTTCTATGGCACCTACCACGCCATGGGCCGCAAGCGCCCCCGCCCCAAGACCAGCGTGGTCTATTCCACCCAATCCATCCACAAACTGCTGGCAGGCATCAGCCAGGCCAGCCACGTGCTGGTGCAGGACTCGCAAAAGCAAAAGCTCGACCGGGCCTTGTTCAACGAAGCCTATCTGATGCACACCAGCACCAGCCCGCAATACAGCATCATCGCCAGTTGCGACGTCGCCGCCGCCATGATGGAGCTGCCCGGCGGCCAGGCGCTGGTGGAAGAAAGCCTGCTGGAGGCGCTGGACTTTCGCCGCGCCATGCGCAAGGTGGAAGAAGACTTCGGCAAAAACGACTGGTGGTTCAAAGTCTGGGGGCCGGAAAAACTCGCCGAACACGGCGTGGGCCGCTCGGACGACTGGATCATCCGCGGCAGCGATGACAGCAGCAGCGCCAGCGAAGCCGCGCCCGCCAAGGGCCGCAGCCGCAAAGCCCGCAAGGCTTCGAGCAACTGGCACGGCTTTGGCGACCTGGCCGACGGCTTCAACATGCTCGACCCCATCAAGGCCACCATCGTCACGCCCGGGCTGGATCTGGACGGGCACTTTGCCGACACCGGCATCCCCGCCGCCATCGTCACCAAATTCCTGGCCGAGCACGGCGTGGTGGTGGAGAAAACGGGCCTGTACAGCTTCTTCGTCATGTTCACCATCGGCATCACCAAGGGCCGCTGGAACACGCTGCTGACGGCCCTGCAGCAGTTCAAGGACGACTACGACAAAAACCAGCCGCTGTGGCGCATCATGCCCGAGTTCAGCCACCAGCACCCGCGCTACGAGCGCATGGGCCTGCGCGACTTGTGCCAGCACGTGCACGCGCTCTACGCCAAGTACGACATTGCGCGGCTGACCACGGAGATTTACCTCTCCGACCTCACCCCCGCCATGCGCCCGGCCGATGCCTACGCCCACATCGCGCGCCGCCAGACCGAGCGCGTGCCCATTGACGAGCTGGAAGGGCGCATCACCGTCGGCCTGGTCACCCCCTACCCGCCGGGCATCCCGCTGCTCATCCCCGGCGAAGTGTTCAACCGCAAGATCGTGGACTACCTCAAGTTCGCGCGCGAGTTCGCCACCCAGTTGCCCGGCTTTGAAACCGACATCCACGGCCTGGTAGTGGAAGTGGCGCCCGACGGCAGCAAGCGCTTTTTTGCTGACTGCGTGGCGCAGTAACAGCCTGCCCAAGGTCGTTGGCCCCAAATGCGCCAGACAGCCTGGCGCACCCGGCACTCTCACCCGTCGCGCCCTGCGCAAAGCCTGCCTCACGCAACGCCGCAGGCAGGCACTTCTATCATTCAAAAGTAAAAAAATCACCGAATTTCGGCATGATATGCATAAAATCATTTTTCTTTTGATGTAGAAAATACTCCACCTCAAGCGCCGCCACACCGCCCAAAGTTTCCCCCCGCATTGCCCCTCTCGCCCATGCCCCCTGTGGATTTGCAACCCTTTGCCCAAAGCCCCGACTTTCCCACCGCCTTGCAGCACCTGGTGCGCTACCTGCGCGCCCACGCCACGCGGGCCGACGAGGCCATGCGCGATTTCATCGAGGCGCTCAAGGCCGATGAAGCCGCCTGCGCCCATCTGGCCGTGCTCTACCACCAATGGCTGCAAGGCTGCCGCCTCTCCAACGGGCTGATCCGCACCGGCATCTACTCGCGCCAGGACTTCATGCGCGAACTCAAGCGCCGCATTTACGACCGCCTCAACCCGCCGCCGCACCAGTTGGAGCTGTTCGAGGACGTGCTGCAAACCGTGCTGCGCCCCAGCGATCTGGACTGGCTCAACCAAATCACCCCACGCCAGTGGCTGCGGCTGCACGAGCAGCTGGGCCATGACGAACTCGGCCCGCAAAGCCAGCGCTATGTGCGCGAGCAACTGCTGCGCGGCGCGGAAATGCTGGCGCTGTGGGTGGCAGGCGAAGACCTCAACCCCGATCTGATCCGCCTCAACCCGCGCCTGCTGGAGGTCGATTCCGCCTTTCTCAGCCTGCAACGCGAGGTGCAAAACCTCGTCGAAGCCGTGCGCGCGGGCCAGCCCCTGCCCGATACCGCGCCGCTGGAAGTCATGCTCGACCAAAGCCGCCAACAAGTGGCCCACCTGCGCCGCCTGGGCAACCAAAGCGGCGCCTCGCTGACCACCGCCCACTTGCTGGAGCGGCTGGAGCAAAGCCTGGACCGGCTCGAAGGCATCCTCACCATCCTCACCGGCGAGCGCGAAGAAAGCAGCGCCCGCGCCTGGCTGGTGCAACTGGGGCAAATGCTCAACAGCGGCCTGGAGCAGCGCAGCATCCGCGCCTTCGTGCGCGCCAGCGCGGGCATGCTCAGCAAAAGCATCAGCTCCAGCAAAAGCGCGCATGGCGAGCACTACATCACCACCACCGCCAAAGAGTGGTGGCACATGCTGCGCTCAGCCGCCGGCGCGGGCATCGTCATCGCCCTGATGGCGCTGCTGAAAATCGAGATTGCCCGCTGGCAGCTCGCCCCCCTGTGGAGCACGTTGCTCATCAGCCTGAACTACGGCCTGGGCTTTGTCATCGTCCACCTGCTGGGCTGCACCATCGCCACCAAACAACCGGCCATGACCGCCGCCAGCATGGCCGAGAGCGTGCAGCAAGGCCAAAACAGCCGCAACCTGCCCAAGCATCTGGCAGAGCTGCTCATCAGCGTCAACCGCTCGCAAAGCGTGGCCGTGCTAGGCAACATCAGCCTGGCCATGCTCACCGCCGCGGCGCTGGCCTGGCTGTACCAGCGCCACACCGGCGGCGCTTTGCTCAGCGCTGACGAAGTGGCCTATCAGCTCAAGGCACTGCAACCCATCGCCGCGCTGTGGTATGCCGCCATCGCCGCGCTGTGGCTGTTTTGCGCCGGCATCATCTCCGGCTACTACGACAACCGCGCCGACTACCTGCGCCTGCGCGAGCGCCTGGCCGCCCACCCGGCGCTGCGCTGGCTGGGCCAAGCGCGCCAGCAACGCCTGGCCGATTACCTGCACGCGCACTTTGGCGCGCTGCACGGCAACTTCTACTTCGGCGTGCTGCTGGGCGTCACGCCCTACATCGGCCACCTGCTGCACCTGCCGCTGGACATCCGCCACATCGCCTTCTCCTCGGCCAACCTCAGCTACGCCGCCGGCAGCGCCTCACTGGGCTGGCAGGCGCTGGCGCTGGGCCTGCTGTATGTGCTGATGATTGGCATGGTCAACCTGTGGCTGAGCTTTTTCCTGGCCCTGCGCGTAGCCCTGCGCGCCCGCGAAACCAGCCTGCCCACCCCCAGCCGCCTGCTCGCCGCCCTGGCCCGCCAAATCCGCGCCCAGCCCCGGGCGCTGTTTTTGCCCGTGGCCGCCAAACCAGCCGCGACCAAAGACGCCAAAGAGCCAGTCAGCAAGGAGGCGGAAGAGACTTAGGCATGCCAATTTACCATTCAAAAAGCAAAAAAATTACCTTGTTTTGGCAATTTCAGCATCAAATCAATTTCACTCTGATTTGTAAATTCAAGCACCTGGAAGCGACCCCAACGACGTGAAGGTGCGGCGGTATTGCGGTTATCGGGAGTGCCGCCGCAGACCAGCCCGTTCTGGCGCTGCACACGAACCAGCTTGGCCAAGCGCAGACGCGCTTGGCCAACACTTTTTTGAACCGCCCCTTGCGCCTCAAGCCGCTGGCGCAGCCAGGGCTTTTTGCACGATCTCGCGCACGTCCTTGCTCAGCGGCTCGTGGGCGGCCACGCGCGCGATGGCCGTGCGGGCGGCGGTGCGGTACGGCTCGGCCAGCTTGGCCCAGCGGTCCAGCGCGCGGGCCAGGCGGGCGGCGACCTGGGCGTTGATAGCGTCCAGCGCGATGACTTGCTCGGCCCAGAACTGGTAGCCCGCGCCATCGGCGCGGTGAAAGCCCGCCGGGTTGCCCTGGGCGTAGGCAAAGATCAGGCTGCGCGCGCGGTTGGGGTTGCGCAGCGAGAAGTCGGGGTGCTGCATCAGGCGCTGCACGCGCGCCAGCACGCTGGCGGCTTCGCCCTGCCCTTGCGCGGGCGCGCTGGCTTGCAGTTGGAACCATTTGTCCAACACCAGCGCTTCGCCCTGAAAGACTTGGTGGAAACGCTCCAGCGCGGGTTGGGCCAGCGGGTGGCCGGCCTGCACCAGTGCGCTCAGGGCGTTGAAGCGGTCGGTCATGTTGCCCGCATCCTTGAAGCGCTGGTAGGCCTTGCCGGGCCAGACGGCATCGCCCGTGCGGCGCGCATCGCGCACCAACATGGCCAGGGCTTTGCCGGCCAGCGCGCGGCGGCCGGCGCTGTGGGCGTCTGGCTGGTAGGCGCCGGTGTCGTGATGTTGCTCCCACACGGTTTGCCACTGGGCATGCAGGGCCTGGGCCAGATGGTCTTGCAGCGCCTCGCGCACGGCGTGGATGCGTTGGGGATCAACGCTATCGAGCTGCTCGGCGATGTAGCCCTCGCTGGGCAGGGTGAGCACCAAGTCCTTGAAGGCGGCATCGAGCTGCGCATCAGCCAGCAAGTGGCGCAGCGCGGCCAGGTAGCGCTCAGGCAGACGCGGTGCGGCCTGCGCATCGCCATCGGCCAAGGCTTGCACGATGATGCGCTGCGCCCATTGCTGGCTGGCCTCCCAGCGGTTGAAAGGGTCGCTGTCGTGTTGCAACAAGGTTTCCAGCGCGTCGTCGTCCAGGTTTTGGTGCAGCACCACGGGGGCGCTGAAGCCGCGCAGCAGCGAGGGCACGGGCGACTCGCCCACCTGGGTGAAGACAAAGCTCTGCTGGCCCTCGTGCAGCACCAAGGTGGCCTCCAGCCCCAGCTCTTGCACGCCTTGTTCGCTCTGCAACTGCAAGGGCAGCGCCGCGCCATTGCGGCCCAACAGCCCAAGGCGCACGGGGATGATGAGCGGGTGCTTCTCATCCTGGCCCGGCGTGGGCGGGGTGGTTTGCGTCAGCGTCAGGGTGTAGGTCTGGGCTGCGGCGTCGTAGCGGCCCTCGGCCTGCACCTGGGGCGTGCCGGCCTGGCTGTACCAGCGCTTGAACTGCGCCAGATGCGTCGCCAGAGCGCTATCGGGGTTGGCATCGGCAATGGCCTGGGCGAAGTCGTCGCAGGTGACTGCCTGGCCGTCGTGGCGCTCGAAGTACAGCGCCATGCCTTTGCGAAAGCCCGCCTCGCCCACCAGGGTGTGCATCATGCGCACCACTTCGGCGCCCTTTTCGTAAATGGTCAGGGTGTAGAAGTTGTTGATTTCCTGGTAGCTGTCGGGCCGCACGGGGTGGGCCATGGGGCCGGCATCCTCGGCAAACTGCATGGTACGCAGCAGGCGTACGTCCTCGATGCGCTTGACGGCGCGGGCGCTGGCGCTGCCGGCCATGTCCATGGAGAACTCCTGGTCGCGAAACACCGTCAGCCCCTCTTTGAGCGAGAGCTGGAACCAGTCGCGGCAGGTGATGCGGTTGCCCGTCCAGTTGTGGAAGTATTCGTGGCCGATCACGCTTTCCACGTTGGCGAAGTCCTGATCGGTGGCCGTGGCCTGGCTGGCCAGCACGAACTTGGTGTTGAAGATGTTCAGGCCCTTGTTCTCCATCGCGCCCATGTTGAAGTCGCTGGTGGCGACGACCATGAAGCGCTCCAGATCCAGGTGCAGGCCAAAGCGGGTTTCATCCCAGGCGATGCTGGCCATGAGCGAGCGCATTGCGTGCTCGGTTTTTTCCAGATCGCCCGCTCGCACGTAAATCTGCAACAAATGCTCGCGCCCGTCGCGCGCGGTGATGCGTTGCTCGCGCGCCACCAGTGGCCCGGCCACCAGCGCAAACAAATAGCTGGGCTTTTTGAACGGATCGCTCCAGCGGGCGAAGTGGCGGCCATCCTCCAGATCGCCTTGCTCGACCAGATTGCCGTTGGAGAGCAACACGGGGTAGGCCGCCTTGTCGGCGCGCAGCGTGACGGTGTACACGCTCATCACATCGGGCCGGTCCAGAAAGTAGGTGATGCGGCGAAAGCCCTCGGCCTCGCATTGCGTGAAAAACGTGCCCTGGCTGACGTACAGGCCCGAGAGCTGGGTGTTTTTCTCCGGCTGACAGGTGGTGAAGATCTCCAGATCAAAAGGCGCATCCCCTTCGGGCAGGTTGGAGAGCACCAGTTGCCCATGCTCCAGTTTGAAAGACGCGCCCTGCCCATTGACCAATACGCGCGCGAGGTTCAGCGCTTCGCCATCCAGGCGCAGCGGCTGCGCGGGCACCGCCATATTGCGGCGCACCTGCATTTTGTTGAGCACGCGCGTCTTGGCGGGGTCCAGATCGAAGGTCAATGCAACGCTATCGATCCAGAACGCAGGCGGCTGGTAATCCTCGCGGTGCACCGTCGTCGCGTCTGTCGCTTCACGCGCCTGCTGTGGCGCGTCAGCGGGCAAAGTTTCTGGCGTTGGGGTTGTGTCGGTCATGGTGTAGGGACGGCAGCGGCCTCAAGCGCGGCAAGCCAGAGGCCAAACAAAAACAACGCCGCTCGGCGGCGGCGGAAAGCAATGCGGTCGATTATGCCAATGCATTGGCAAAGAACCCGCCGCCGCTCTCCGCAAGGCAGACAAGAAAGCGGATGGGCGCGATCTGCGACGCGGCAAAGCGCGTGCTATAAACCGGCGATTTATAGCCATCGCTATACATCAACCTCTCACTGTTTTATTTCAGCCAGCTCTGCAGCCATGGACTTGAAAATCACCCGCGCCGTCAACTGGAACCAACTCGAAGACCCCATGGATCTGACCATGTGGAACCGCGTCACAGGCAACTTCTGGCTGCCGGAAAAAGTGCCGCTGTCCAACGATCTGCCCTCCTGGCGCACGCTCACCGAGCAGGAACAGCGCACCACCATGCACGTCTTCACCGGCCTGACCATGCTCGACACCGTGCAAGCGGCCGTAGGCGCGCCGCGCATGATTGCCGATGCGCAAACCCAGCACGAAGAAGCCGTATTCGCCAACTTCACCTTCATGGAGGCGGTGCACGCGCGCAGCTACAGCTCGATCTTCTCAACCCTGTGCAGCACGCAGGAGATCGACGCCGCCTTCCGCTGGAGTGAGGAAAACCCCTGGCTGCAGGAGAAGGCCGCCATCATCGCGCGCGCCTACCGGGGCGACGACCCGCTCAAGGTCAAGATCCTGTCCGTGCTGATGGAGTCGTATTTGTTCTACAGCGGCTTCTTCTGCCCCTTCTACTGGGCCAGCAAAGGCAAGTTGACCAACACGGCCGACCTGATCCGCCTGATCCTGCGCGATGAGGTCTGCCACGGGTACTACATCGGCTATAAATTCCAGCAGCAGTACCAGCGCCAGCCATTGCCCCGACAGGAACAGCTGCAGCGCTTCACTTACGACACGCTGCAAACGCTAATGGCCAACGAGTACCGCTACGCCGCCGATTTGTACGACCCGCTGGGCTGGACCGAGGACGTCAAGCACTACATGCACTACAACGCCAACAAGGCGCTGATGAACCTGGGCTTCGAAGCGCTCTACCCCAAAGAGCGCTGCCAGGCGCCCGCCGCCATCCTCGCCGCGCTCGACCCCGGCGCCAACGAAAACCACGACTTCTTCTCCGGCTCCGGCTCGTCCTACGTCATCGGCAAAACCGAAGTGACCGCAGACGAAGATTGGGCCTTTTAGCCGCCTTTTCGTCACCTGTTCGCGCGCCAGACAAAACCAGCCACTGATGCATGGATAGGGACGACGGGCGCTGACGCAACAACAGGCGGGTGGTACATTGCCAGCCCTTTTTTTGGCTCCCCCCTGCTGCACATCCATGAAACAAGTGATGGAATCCTTCTGGCGCGCGCTACTCGACAGTTTCAGCCCGCGCGTAGTGGCCCTGTCCCTTTTGCCCCTGGGCGTCATCATCGTCAGCGCCCTGTTGCTGGGCTATTTTTATTGGCACACCGCAGTAGCAGGCGTCGGCGCCTGGATGGAAGCCAGCCGCGTGTGGCTCTGGATCAATGGCCAGCTCTCCCAACTCGGCCTGCCCCCCACCAGCGATTGGCTGGCGCCGGTTTTGGTGGTGGCCATGGTCACACCTGTGCTTATCATCACCAGCCTCCTGCTGGTGACCATGTTCATGACCCCGGCCATGGCCAAGGACGTCGCCCGGCGGCGCTTTCCCGAGCTGGAGAGCCGGGGCCGCCCCTCTTTTCTGCATAGCCTGGCCTGGTCTTGTATCTCCACGGCCTTGGCCGTACTGGCACTGATTGCCAGCTCGCCGCTGTGGCTCATCCCCCCGCTGGCACTGGTATTGCCGCCGCTGATTTGGGGTTGGTTGGCCTATCGCGTGCTCAGCTTCGATGTGCTGGCCCAGCACGCCAACGCCAGCGAACGCCAGTGGATCCTGCAGCAACACCGCTGGCCGCTATTGCTGCTGGGGGTGCTGTGCGGCTTTCTGGGCGCAGCGCCTAGCGTGCTGTGGGCTTCCGGCGTGCTGTTTGCCGTCGCCTTCCCGGTTCTGGTGCCTGTGGCCGTGTGGCTATTCACTTGGGTCTTTGCCTTGACTTCACTGTGGTATGCCCATTACTGCCTGGAAGCCCTCGCCCGCCTGCGCGGCGGGCAAGCGGGGGCAGCGCCTGTTTCGCCGCTACCACTGCCTCAGCCGCCTGCCTCTCCCGCAGAATCTGCCAGTCCTGTCGCGGCCCTGCCCCATAGCGCGGTGAATGGGGCTTCAGTGGCCCCCCAGCCACCATGCACCAACAAGTCAGACCCCTCGGCGTTGCCATCCTGCATGACGAAAGATGGCGCACCGTCTGCAACAGACAACACCTCCCCGGCGGCGAACCCATCGTCACCTTCCTCCGATAGCAGCTCCTCCTCGGATTCAGGCTCGTCTTCCAGCGATTGAGGGCCGCCGCAGGGGGGGTGGCCCTAGATAGAATCCGCCCCCATGCAAAACATCAAACAAGAACTATTGGCCGGACTGGCCAGCGTGCTCGAAAACCTTTCCTCGGGCGCAGGCGCCAAAGCGGCCTTTGAGCTGCCGCGCCAAAGCGAACATGGCGATTGGGCCATTACCGCCGCCATGCAATTGGCCAAGCCCCTGAAGCAAAACCCGCGCGCCTTGGGCGAACAGATCAAGGCCGCTCTGGAGGCGCTGCCGCCCTACCAGCAATGGGTGGCTGCCATTGAGCTGGCAGGCCCGGGCTTTTTGAACCTGCGCCTCAAGCCCGAAGCCAAGCAACAAGTCGTGCGCGACGTTCTGCAAGCGGGCGCATCGTTTGGCTCCCAGCCCGCCCGCGCAGACAAGGTGATGGTGGAATTCGTCTCGGCCAATCCCACCGGCCCTCTGCACGTCGGTCATGGCCGCCAGGCGGCGCTGGGCGACGCCATTTGCAACCTGCTCGCCACACAGGGCTGGCAAGTGCACCGGGAGTTTTATTACAACGATGCCGGCGTGCAAATCGCCACCCTGGCTCAATCGGTGCAAGCGCGCGCCAAGGGCCTGAAGCCCGGCGATGCCGATTGGCCCGAGGCCGCCTACAACGGCGACTACATTGCCGACATCGCCCAGGACTTTCTGGATCGAAAAACCGTCCACGCCGATGACCGCGCCTTCACGGCCAGCGGCGACATGCAAGACCTGGACAACATCCGCCAGTTCGCCGTGGCCTATCTGCGCAACGAGCAGGACAAGGACTTGCAGGCCTTCCGCCTGAAATTCGACCACTACTACCTGGAAAGCAGCCTGTACGCCGACGGCCGCGTAGCACGCACCGTGCAGCGCCTGATCGACCAAGGCCACACCTACGAGGAAGGCGGCGCGCTGTGGCTGCGCACCACCGATTTCGGCGACGACAAAGACCGCGTCATGCGCAAGCAAGACGGCGGCTACACCTACTTCGTGCCCGACGTGGCCTACCACCAGGCCAAGTGGGAGCGCGGCTTTACCAAGGCCATCAACATCCAGGGCACCGACCACCACGGCACCATCGCCCGCGTGCGCGCCGGCCTGCAGGGGCTGGAGGCCGGCATCCCCAAAGGCTACCCCGACTACGTGCTGCACACCATGGTGCGCGTGGTGCGCGGCGGCGAGGAGGTCAAGATCAGCAAGCGCGCCGGCAGCTACGTCACGCTGCGCGACTTGATCGAGTGGACGAGTGCCGATGCCGTGCGCTTTTTCCTGCTCTCGCGCAAGCCCGATACCGAATACACCTTCGATGTCGATCTGGCCGTACAGAAAAACAACGACAACCCCGTGTACTACGTGCAATACGCGCACGCGCGCATTTGCTCCGTGCTGGCCGCCTGGGCCGAGCAAGGCGGCGATGTGGCCACCCTCAAGGACGTGAGCCTGGCCGCGCTGGACACCCCCGCCGCCCAAGCCCTGCTGCTGCAACTGGCCAAATACCCCGACATGCTCAGCGCCGCAGCGCGCGACTTCGCCCCGCACGACGTCAGCTTCTACCTGCGCGATCTGGCCGCCAGCTACCACAGCTATTACGACGCCGAGCGCATTTTGGTGGAAGACGAAGCGGTTAAACTGGCCCGGCTTGCGCTCATCGCAGCCACCGCCCAGGTGCTGCGCAACGGCTTGGCCGTGCTGGGCGTCTCGGCCCCCGAGCGCATGTAACCCACGCCCCCGAGAGAGAACCCCCTTCACCTGACCATGAACACCATGCGCCCCCCCAGCACCGCTCCAACAGGCATCGGCAGGCAGCGCGGCGGCACCATCGCCGGCATCCTGATCGGGCTGACCATCGGCTTTGCCATCGCCATTGGTGTGGCGCTGTACATCTCGCGCATGCCCCTGCCCTTCATCAACACCAGCGCCAATACCCGGCCCTCGGCACTGGACTCGACCGAGCAAGAGCGCAATCGCACCTGGAACCCCAACGCCTCCCTGAGCAGCCGCACCGGCGCGGCATCCGCGCCTGCTGCCCCCGCGCCAAGCACGGCGCGCCCCAAGCGCCCGCCCGAGCCGGAAGCCCCGCCCGTCGAGCCAGAGCCCCCCTCCGAAGTCGTCGCCGTGGCGCCACCGCGCGCCACCCCGTCCGACCCGCTGGGCGAGCTGGCCGCCAAAGTCGGCAACCGCCCGGCGCCCACCGAGCCGACCCAAGCGCCTGCCGCCCCGCCCGCTTCGACTGACACCTACCAATACTTCGTGCAAGCGGGCGCCTACCGCTCGCGCGCCGACGCCGACGCGCAACGCGCCCGTCTGGCGATGAACGGTTGGGACGCCCGCATCACCAGCCGCGAGCAACAAGGCCAAACCATTTACCGCGTGCGCGTAGGCCCCTTCGGCAAAAGCCAGGATGCCGCCAACATCAAACGGCAGTTTGACCTGCAAGGCTTTGACTCCGCCGTTGTGCGCCAATCGCGCTGAGCGCCTCGGCCCCCAGGCGCTACGCAATCCGGCGATGGTTTTACGCTGAGGTTTTGAAATTCGGTCGTCTTTTCTCAACCTGAAAGGAGCACTTCATGACTGCCATCCGTCACGTTTTTGCCGCTGCAAGCGCCGTATGCGCCTTCGCGTTCGCCGCTGGCCTGCCCTTGGCCCAGGCCCAGGCCCAAGCTCAAAACAGACATGCAGCCAGCGCCTATGCCGTCTGTGAAGACGGGCAGCAAGACCGCGCCGCCTGCCGCCGCGAAATCGGCGCTGTGCGCCAGCGCGCTCCGCAAGACCCCGCCTCCGCCGACTTCCAGCAAAACGCCCTGCGCCGCTGCCAGGCCCACGGCCACCACAGCGAAGCCCGCCAGGCCTGCGAGGAGCGCGTGCGCCGTGGCCAGCACACCCATATGCACGGCAGCGTCATGGGCGGGGGCGTGCTGTATGAGCACCAATCCGGCCCTGGCGCGCAGTAAACGCCTGCTCAAAGGCCCTTAGCGGTTTTGGTGTTCCGCGCCGTCGTGCAATGCATTGCCCAAGCGCATCCCAACCAATCGGCAGGCCCGCAAAAAGCGGCCTGCCCCTGCGCCGGGCAGAATGCGCGCGGCGCTTCTCCCTTTCCTTATTTCGTTTCCCCATTTCCTTTCCCCACGCCTGAACGGCTGGCCGCCTGCGCTGGCCCTGCCGTTTCAGCCCCTCTCCTGCATGGATTTGTCACGTGATCGACTCCAAACTCCTTGAACTGTTGGTCTGCCCCGTCACCAAAGGCAGCCTGCGCTACGACCGCGAGCGCCAAGAGCTGATCTCCCTCAGCGCCCGCCTGGCCTATCCCATCCGCGACGGCATCCCCATCCTGCTGGAAAACGAAGCCCGCCCGCTGGAGGAGCGGGAGTTGGAGCAGCAGACTTGAATCCCTTACCCCGCCTCAACGAAAAGCACATTATTTACAAATCAAAAAGAAACAAAATATCCTTTTTTCGGCATAATTCGAATCAAATCAATTTTCCAATTGATCGATAAGTAAACACACCCACCCCATGCCCTTTACGGTTCTCATCCCCGCCCGCATGGCTTCTGGCCGCCTGCCGGACAAACCCCTGGCCGACATCGGCGGCCTGCCCATGGTGGTGCGCGTGGCGCGCCAGGCCCAGCAAAGCCAGGCGCAAACCGTCGTTGTCGCCGCCGATGACGAGCGCATCGCGCGCGCCTGTGCGCACTACGACATCGCCTGCGTGATGACCCGGCCAGAGCATCCCAGCGGCAGCGATCGCCTGGCCGAAGCCGTCGACATCCTGGGCCTGGACGACCAAGCCCTGGTGGTCAACGTGCAAGGCGATGAGCCATTCATCCCGCCCGCGCTGATTGACGCGACGGCGCACGCGCTGGCCACCCACGCCCACGCCGTCATGGGCACTGCCGCCCACCCCATTGAGCGGCTGGAGGAGTTCACCAGCCCGCACGTCGTCAAACTCGTGCTCAACGGCCAAGGCGATGCGCAGTATTTCAGCCGCGCGCCCATCCCCTGCTACCGCGACGCGCAGCAGGGCAACTGGTGGCAAGGCGAGGACGTGCAGCCGCTGCACCGCCCCCTGCGCCACATCGGCATTTACAGCTACCGCGCGGGCTTTTTGCGCCGTTTTCCCACGCTGGCCGCCGCCCCGACCGAGCGCACCGAATCGCTGGAGCAACTCAGAGCGCTCTGGCACGGCTACCGCATTGCCGTGCATCTTGCGCAGCAAGCGCCCCCGGCCGGGGTAGATACCCCGGAAGATTTGCAGCGGGCACGCCAATGGGCGGCCACGCGCTCGCCTTGAAGGCTTTGGTTGGCATATTTACCAACCAAAGACAAGAAAATACCCCTACTTCGGCAATCCTCTATTCAATACGAATTTTCTTTGAAATGGAATTATTCGCGATGATAGGGATGATTCATCAGCAGCGACCAGGCGCGGTAAAGCTGCTCGGCCAGCAGCACGCGCACCAGCGGATGGGGCAAGGTCAAATCCGATAGCCGCAAGCGCTCATGCGCCTGATCACGCAACGCGCCATCGAGCCCATCAGGCCCGCCGATCAGAAACACCACATCGCTGCCCCGCTCGCGCCAGCCGCGCAGGCGCTGGGCCAACTGCATGCTCGTGCCCTGCTGGCCACGCTCATCCAGCGCCACCACATGCGCTTGCGGCGGAATCTGCGCCTGCATGCGCTGCGCTTCCGCAGCCATCATTTGCTGCGCCGTTTTACCGCTGGTGCGCGGTTCGGCTTTGACGGCGCGCAACTCCAGCCGCATATCGGGCGGAAAGCGCTTGGCGTAATCTTCATACCCCGCCTGCGCCCAGGCAGGCATCTTTTGCCCCACGGCCACAATCATCAGTTTTCGCATGGGCGGCGATGGTACAAGCTCCCCAAGCAGCAAAAGCCCACACCCCAAACCGTCCGTTTGTCAGGTTTTTGCCTGGCGCGCGACTGATGCAGTCATCCATCGACTGCAAAGGAGAAAACCATGCCCTTATCAACGATACGCCAGCGTGGCTGGCTGGCGCTATGGATTGCGGCCTGCGCACTGGCCATCGCTGCGCTGCTGCACTGGATCCCGCCCGCACGCGCCGACAAGCCCGCCGCCCTGTCGGCCACCCAACCCGCCCCGGCCTGGGCCATGCTGGCCGCACTCAAAGACGTGCACGGCCAAGACGCCCGCACGCATCTGCACGCCGACCGCCCCACGCTGGTCAAATTCTGGGCCAGTTGGTGCCCCCTGTGCCTGGCTGAACTGCAACAAACCAACGATTGGGCGCGTGAGCAGACGCTGGGCCGCGTCAACCTCGTCAGCCTGGCCTCGCCCGGCCATTTGGGTGAGAAAGCCAGCGGCGCTTTCGAGCATTGGTATGCCCGCCTGAACTACCCCGCCCTGCCCGTGCTGCTCGATCATGGCGGCCGTATCGGGCAGATGCTGCAAATTCGCGGCTATCCATCCTGGGCGCTGTTCGACGCCAACGGGCAGCTCGTGCGCACCATCAGCGGCAGCCTGGAGGCCGCCCAACTGCAAGCCCTGCTGGCCAATCCAGCCGCCCCACTTTCTTCATCCACCCCATCGTCCCCCCCTACATCAAAGGAGACTCCCAGCATGAACCCCAAAACCATTTACCTGGCCGGCGGCTGCTTCTGGGGCCTGGAAGCGTACTTCCAGCGCGTGCCCGGCGTGATCGATGCCGTTTCCGGCTACGCCAATGGCAAGACCGACAAACCCAGCTATGAGGACGTGATCTACCGCGGCACCGGCCACGCCGAAACCGTCCGTGTGGATTACGACGCCGCTCGCCTCAGCCTGGAGGACGTGCTGGAGTACTACTTCCGCGTGATCGACCCCACCAGCCTGAACCAGCAAGGCAACGACCGCGGCACGCAATACCGCACCGGCATTTACTACACCGACCCCGCCGAACAACCCGTGATTGCCGCCGCCCTCGCCGCCGAGCAGAAACAATACGGCCAACCCTTGGTAGTAGAAAACCTGCCGCTGCGCCAATTCCACCCCGCCGAGGACTACCACCAGGACTACCTGCTGAAAAACCCCGGCGGCTATTGCCACATCGACATCCGCAAAGCCGATGAACCTTTGCGCGGGCGACGCCAGGAGCCATCGCAGCCCCCCGCTGCCGCTTTCGATGCCGCCAGCTGGCGCAAGCCCGACGATGCGACGCTGCGCAGCCAGCTCACCGCCGAGCAATACCGCATCACCCAGCAAAGCGGCACCGAGCGCGCCTTCAGCCACGCCTACGACCATTTGTTCGAGCCGGGCATTTACGTGGACGTCGTCAGCGGCGAGCCGCTGTTCAGCTCAGCCGACAAATACGACTCCGGCTGCGGCTGGCCCAGCTTCACCCGCCCCATCGAAGCCATCGCCGTGACCGAGCATGAAGACTTGAGCTACAACATGCGCCGCGTCGAAGTGCGCAGCCGCGCCGCTCATTCGCACCTGGGCCACGTCTTCCCCGACGGCCCGCGCGACAAAGGCGGCCTGCGCTACTGCATCAACGGCGCCAGCTTGCGCTTCATCCCCCTCGATCAAATGGATGCGCAGGGCTATGGCGCTTACAAAGCGCAAGTGCTGCGTTAAACGCCAGCGGGCCAGCGCCGCACAAGCGATGGCCCGCCACCCCCTTTTATTTCAATCAAAGGAAATCAATCATCAATAAATACATGCCAAAACACCGGCATTTTTTTGCTTTTGATTGAAAAGAAAGAGGCTCCTTGTCACCAAGGAGCCTCTTTATTTTCAGGGCCCGATCACGAGCTCAACAAGGCCAGCAAGCAAGGCGCTTGACCATAACCTGCCGCAGCCCCATCACCGGCCCCAACAATCGCCAATGATGCTGCCCGTAGTGACCCCATTGGCGCCGCGCAAGCCCGTATTGGTCAGGGTATAGGCGCCGCACTTATCACCTGACTGGCTGCCCTGCGGGGTTGCGGTCAATGTGAACGTCGCCCCATCCGATTGCAACGCAATGGTGTAGCGCCCATTGGGCACCGTCGTCAAACCGGACGGGAATTGATTGGTCAGTGGATACGTGCCCTGCGCCGTGGCCGCGCGCTCCAGCCACTGCGCGCCTTGCAGCAAGGCCGAGCGGGCTTCAGCACGATGCCCCCGGCGCACGAACTCCTGATAGCTAGGGTACGCGATTGCCGCAAGAATGGCCACGATCACCACCGTAATCATGACTTCGATCAAGGTAAACCCTTGGGCGCGCATCGCCGCAAACTGACGCGAAGCGTGCGCGGGAGTATGTGTCAATACCATGCAGATCTCCTTGGCTTGGATTATTGAAGCTGGCGCCAGCTAGGACGCATCGCCTGAATGGGCATCAAGGCCAGCTTGTTGTCCTTGGTCTTGCCGCTGCCAGAGCTGGTCACCACGGTGCGGTCGCCTGACTTGATGGATGTCATGCTGTCTGGCAGCAAAGACATGCGCGAAACGCCACGATCATCCCCGTTATACAGGCCATCGCCATTCAAATCCATCAGCTGCACAGAAGGCGGCTTGCCCGTCATGATGTTCAGCATGGTCATGTAGCGCTTGCCCGCCTCGGGCACGGCCGAGCAGGTTTCATCCTCCAAATCGCCCGAGCCGCGCGCAGGCACCTGGGAGTTCACCGTCAGGATATTGCTTCCATCGTAAAAACCCATGGTCTGCAACAAACGCTCACCGCTTGCGGGCAAGTTGAGGAACCAACCCTTCGTATTGGCATCGCTCCAGTCCACTGCGTTGCCGCTGGTAGCCCAAAAATCGGTGCCCGCACTTTCGCCAGAGCCGCCCTCTGTCGTGCTGCTGACCGTCTGGGAGACCAGGCTGGTTGAAGCGGACAGGGCCTGCGGCGCGGCAATACCATCTGCGTCGCTTCCTGGATGCACTTGCAACAAGGTCTTGGCTGTATTGCGGAACTTGTATCGCGTGTTATCCAACACCGAGTAAATCGCCTGCGTATCCGTGGTCGAGCGATCAGGCATCGTCACGTTACGCCCCGTTCCAAACGCCACCATCATGCCCCTGCCCGCCGGGTGGGCGCGCACGGTCGGCGCCACGGTAATGGGCTGGCGCACGCAAGAGGATGGGCTGACCTGACCACTATTGGAGCGGCGGCATGCCGTGAACAACGGCTGACCGCCAAAGGCGACACCCCAGTCGCTTGGCGAACTGCTGGAGACATCGAACTTCCACAGATTGCCTTTGAGGTCACCCGCGTAAATGACATCGGGCCTGTCGTCACCATTGATATCCACCAGGCGCGGGGCGGACAAGCCGTTCTCGCTCTTGTTCTCACCCGAGGTGGTAGCTGCCGTGATGGCCTCGATCTTGCGTACGCTCTTGTCGCCATCCAGGTACTGGATGTAAAGCACCGGCTGCTCATTGGCGCTGTTATACCCATTGCCCAGCACCACCGCCCAGCGGCCGTTATTCATTTGCGCCACTTGCGCTGCGCGCATGGGATAGGTTTCATGCGGCACTGGCGCGCCGAAAATGTGACCTAAGTCGGGATCCAGACCCACAGGATCGGGTGCGCCAGTCAGGCTGCGCGGGATCTGCGTTTTGTCCATCATCACCAGGCTGCTGGCGTTGCTGGCCGAGAAGTTGTCGGGATTGGTCACATCCAGCACAAAGTAGCCGCGCCCACCTGCGCCCAAAGTGCCTACCAGCACGGTTTTCCAGTTGCCATCAATTTCAGCATCGCCAGCGAATGGCGAGCCATCGACGTAGAACTTGTGCCCATAGGTAGGCAGCGTCAGCTCACGCAAGCCCGGGATAACGCCCTTGGGGACGTAAGCAATCCGCTCTTGGCCGTTATGCGCAGAAAATCCGTGCAACATGCCGTCGTTACCGCCCACGTAAATCATGGCATCTTCAGCGTCTTGACGGGTGGTGTTGGCAAAGCGCAAGTAATCCTCTACGCCATAACCACTGGCGGGCTTTCCAACATACCAAATACTGGAGTTCACAATATCGCCCTGGCGCGATTGGCGCACACGGAAGTCAGCATTTACCCCTTCAAGCAATCGACTCCCACGCAAAAAATTAACGCGGTTTTCCCCTTCAGGATCAGCCAAGTTACCGGATAACGCCGAACGTTGAGCATTACTCAATGGGTACGTATTTCCGATACTCCAGATAAACGGCACTCCCACCCCCGTCGCATCATTGGTGGTGAGAATCACTCGATTAGCAATAGCCCCCTCCGCCAATTCATCTAATATGTCTGCGGTATTCTTAGGATTACTTCCATTCATCCCCCAAGAGCCATTGGGGTTTCGACGCCCCTCTGTATCCATAACCCAAGACTCAACATGCCCCCTCCATGCTCTTGCTGAATCGAAGGTGGAAGTAAATAAACCGACATCGGTATAAACATTATTACTACCACTAGCTGCAATGGCAGTCGTCCCTGGCTGAGTATCCGCGCTAATACGTTTGAAAATTTCTGTAAAAGCTGCCGTCAAACGTTCCCCACTATCAACGGGATAGAACTTTCCTCGGCTATTCAAGGCCATATGCCATAAATCCGAAGGCCGAGTCGCAGACCTGTCTCCTGGCTGATTGACCTCCAGATTAGGCCAGCTCTGGTTGGTCGTATACAGCCGTTCGAAGTCCCCTGCGTAGTTATCAGCCAATACAGTAGGACCGGCTGTGACCCAAGATTGATCAAATTGTGGGAACGGTCTCCACGCATAGGCTGATGCACTATAGCCAATAGAAAATGTCGTCAAATGTTGCCAAGTAGCCGGATTGAAGCGCGGGTTCCAAAATTTTGGAACTGTCACGCTGCCCACAATTGTGGTGTTAGGAGCATTGAGATAGTCAGGCAAAAGCGAAACTTCATTCGGGATGTCTTCCTGCAAGTCAGTCACCCAGCTCTTGAATGCCCAATCAGCCAACGTCCCCGACTCTATCCCACGGAATACCTTGGCATAACCTGCATTAGGATTGTACGATTCACCACTCCCCCCAACATTCCCGATGCTATCTTGATCCAGGTTTCCATGAGGTAACATGGCCCTAGTTTGGCTATTCCAAGAGCCATCCGTCAAAAAAATATGATAAGCACGGCGACACCCCAAGTAAGGCTTTTCAGTTACACCGGGATCTTTAGCCCATGGGCTATTTTTTCCAGCTCCGCTAGACATGTAATCATGGGCCTGCTGCATCATCCGATGCGAAGGCGTTCCATTAGTAGGCCTGAGAGAGTTAAGGTAGGCTTGAAAAGTGCTGCGATGAGCTCCTTCAAACAACCTCATGGAGTTTCTAGCCCCCTGCGTCAAGTTTCTAGCATCAAAAATTTCGCGATTATTATGCATTGACTGCCACGCCAACCGTATGGAACCATCCGTCACCACATTATCCATGGCTGTCGCCAATGAATGCTTCAGCGTGCGCATGCGTGACTGACCGGGATCTGCCTTGAAAAACCTCTGCGATCCCTGATCAGAAAAAGTGTACAGTTTGAACTGCCCCCAGCCACCAACTTGATTCCTAGTAGCATAACCGCCAGACCACAATTCATAACGACATTGAGCCTCGCCCGCATTATTCCGAATATAAACCTCTCCATTACGAACAATCCCCCCTCCATAAATCGGAATAGAGTCAGGAGTACGACAGCCATCAATATCCCATGACATGCTCCCAGAATTATCCAGAGACAAAATAACATTAGGCTTCGGCGGTTTATATCCAGTTCCTGGCGGCGTATCTGCCAACTCCAAAGGCGCAGCCATAACTTGCGTGGCCCCAGCTACAGCCAGAAGAGCAAGAACAGCTTGATAAAGGGCGGATTTTTTAAACATGGGAGTCCTCCTCGTACATCATCTCAGTCTTTGAGTTTTTGGGGCACAAAGGTTTGTTGCAAAACAACACGCGTGCCATCCTTGCGGCCATAAGCAATAGCCGTCACACGATAAACCACCAGCGGGTCAACGCTCAAGGGCAAAAGGTCTGTGGCGCCGCCCACAATCAGCCCCGTGCTTTGCGCCGTATCCGAATAGGGCAACACCTCAATCCAATACCAGGCGCCAATATTGCCATCACCTGTCTGGTTAAGAATCGCGCTACCACTTGAGCCCAATTCATCCGTATTGGATCCACTCGCAGCACCGGTGTATTGACCATAACGCGCACCCACATTGGCTCGCTGCATGGCATTCAACAAAGTTGCATTATTCCAAAAATCCTGACCAGGATTATTTATATCAGCGCCACGTTTGGTGCATAAAGCATGGCGACATTTGGTGAGATTCACCGCATTAAGCTGCGCCAAAAGCGGCGTGATCTCTTCCGCACCCTGGGGAAAATACAAGGTATTGATCGCCCGGCAGCGGCTAGGGTTGCCTGCGCTTTTCACGCAAACAGTTCCATTAGGCCCTTGGCGCAAAATATCCAGCTCTGCATCCTGCAACATGGCTTGGGCGGCTGAAAATGCACGCTGGTAATCGGCGTCATTGCTAATAACCATTTGATTGAACAGCGCCGAGCGCGAAGCCCACAACGCCAAAAGCATGCCCAGCAAAACCATCACCAATACGATGAACAATGCAACGCCGCGCTGGCGCGCTGCCGGGGGTGAATAAGGGGTGTAATGCGTAATCATGGCTACGACGATTGAAATGGTTTGAACCCAGTGCTGTTATCAGCCCAAAACGCCTTGGCTGCGTAGCTGGAAAACGTTGCGGTACACCTGATGCAGGCGATTTCCATAGTTTACTTGCGTATTCTGGCAGTTCATGTACCGAGAAGCTGCAGGCACATCCACAGGGCGCGAACCCACCATATCCAGACAGACCTCCACCGCAATCACATCAGCCCAATTGGTCACTTCAGAGGCTAAAGCCCGCTGAATCGTGGGTGTGCCGCTGGCTGCACCAGCCTGAACGTAATAGCGAACCTGAAAATCCGCGACATCCTGAATAATGGCTTGAGGCTGCCCCCCCACGCCACTGCAAACCAACTCGTTACCGCGCAAAGCAAAGCGGCTGATAATTCGAGGGAAATTGGCGCCACCGGAAGAAGTGGCGCCCCCTCCTTCTCCAAGGCAATCTCTAAATAAGCTCCCTGGAGCAGAAGCGCCTGTTAATCGTTCTGCATAGTTTTGGTGCCCTACACTCAACGCAAATTCAGTGGCATTAGGCGCATCTATGCCATTAATGATTTGGCTCCATTGGTTATAGCCAACCTGAAACGCCACCTTCGTATTCGGCGATAAACTAGCGCTGGTCCCTTGGCCGGTTTCCACATCCAAATTCAGCTCCAACGAACCTGCTTGGCGGATTTGCTGCCCCAGCACACGGAAAGCATACGAAGCCTGCTGCTGAAGCTGGGCCGCCTCGCTCACCGTAGTGGTCGCCCCACGGGACACTATGACTGCACCCATTGCCACCGCCACAATCAGCATCCCGATGGTGATACCCACCATCAATTCCACAAGCGTCACGCCAGCTTGATGCCTCACAAAAGCTATTTCAGAATGCTCTCTTGGCAGGCCCGAAGTTATCAAGGATTTTCGCAACATATCAATCCCCCACCAATAAAAAACTCGATTTCAGGAGTTGTTAATCTGTTTCACGCTGCCATCTGCACAGTAAGGCCGTGCAACGCCTGAGTTTGAGTTGGCAGTGCAGCGCGCCGCCAATTGAATGAATTGAAGATAGCAGGTGCGCCCTGCAGGGCAGGCAACGACAGCCCCGCTTGCATTCCGACTGGAAAGCCGAAAATATTTATTGAAATTGGTTTCCTCAGAGACACCAGCAGATTCATTTTCTCTCCAGGAAATCATGACGCCAAGCTGGCGATTATTTCCGGCAGATGTCCCGCTTTCATCATTCACAAAAAATACATTTGCATCCGCCAAAGGCAAAATTTCCGTCACATTTTTTTTCCATTGCTCAATATCCCATTGAGCCAAGGTTGCAGAATCGCACCCATTCGTGCAATTGACCTGCGTCCCATTATCTCCCCAGCCAACCAGATACTTGGATGCTGTGCCAGAGGAAAAAGAATTGGGATTCATGCGCAAACGCTCACTCAGGTTTTCAACCAACCGAATAGCTTGCGCTTGCCGCACCGCAGCCTGCGTATTGTTCATGGTGCGCATCTGCATACCCAGTATGCCCAGAATGCCTAAAGCCGTCACCAAAACGGCAACCAGGGCCTCAATCAGAGAAACACCGTTTTGGCGTGCAATGGAGGGGAAATTTGGCTGTTTCATAAATGACTCACCCAATAAGTAGCCAATTAACAAGTCGACCCTGCCGAAGGATGGACGCGAACAGTGCCGCCTGGGCTGATACAAATATTCATCGCAGAAGGATCGCTCACCGTCTTGCCCGCCGGCGTCACGCTAAAACCAAATGCAGCGCCAAAAGTTCCACGGGAATCCACTCTGATCTTTCCGGTATCCGTACCAGTACGCGTAATCGCCACTTTGGCGGGAGCGTCGTAGCGCTGCAAAATGGGCACGCCGCTGTCACAGGCTTCATCGCCATTGGTATCGACGCAAACCTGCCACCCGCAATTCCATCCATTTGCACTACACGAACCGCTTGGCAAGCTCTCGATCACGGCCCCACCGCGCTTGATGGCTTCGGAGCGAGCGAAATACAGCGTGGACTGAAAAATTTCGCTGGCTTGACGAACGCGCCAGCGCTCCATCAAGGGAGTGAAGTTGGGCGCTGCAATTGCAGCCAGTATTGCGAGAATGGAGATCACCGTCAGCAACTCCACCAGCGTGAAACCTGCTGGCGACTGGATACGGCGAGGCGACAAGTGAAATAAGACAGTGGGACGCATGGCAATAACTCTCTATATCCCGAGCATTCTCCCTACAAACCGCCTTGGCTAGCCATGCCCCACCGACTAGCGGTAGGGCCTGTGTGATGAGTGGGCATATGCGCTTTTGGTGCCCCTGCAAAAAATGCCCACCACTCAAAACACAGCACAGCCGCATTTGCCATAGGGCTTCACGATCAAGACTCGTGACGTTGAAAGCCCTCTTGCAGCGCCGCCCAGCTCAGCCCAAAGCGGGCCAGGTATTTGCGCAGGCGGTCGCTGTCGTTGGCGGTGCTGCGCCGGGTGCGCGAGTGGTTGAAGAGCTGGCGGCCGGCGTCGGCCAGGCTGGCGCTGCGCTGGCACAGGGCGATAACGGCGCGCAGTTGCAGGCGGTCGAACAGGTCCAGCGCGGCCAGCCGTTCGGGCCCGAGCAGGGCGTTCAGGCGTGCGTCCAGCGCATCTTCGCCGCTGCCGTGGTTGGTGGCAGTGCTATCGGCGTCATTGCCAGCGGGCGCAGCGCCGACCCCGGCCTTGCCGTGCCACAGCCATTCGAGGCGGGCGATTTCGGCTTCGACCAGGGCGCTGCCGATGCGGCCGCCTTCGGCCAGAGTGGCCAGGCGGGTGATGCTGGCGGCCAGGTCGCGGAAGTTGCCGCGCCAGGGCGCCCTGGACGATTGGGCAAAGGCGAGATAGCGCGCCCGCGCCTCGCTGCTCAAGCGCGCCAGGCGGCCGTCTTCGCTGGCGTGGCGCGCGAGCAGGTGGTCGATGTTGGGCTCGATGTCCTCGGGCCGCTCGGCCAGGCCGGGCAGGTGGTAGGTCCAGAGGTTGATGCGCGCGAACAAGTCTTCGCGAAAACGCCCGGCGGCTACCTCGGCGCGCAGGTCGCGGTGGGTGCCAGCGATGAGCTGGAAGTCGCTTTCCACTTCCTGGTCGCTGCCCATCGGGTAGAAGCGTTTTTCTTCCACGGCCTTGAGCAGCATGGCCTGCTCGTCCAGGCCCAGCTCGCCGATTTCGTCGAGAAACAGCACCCCGCCATTGGCGCTGCGCAGCAGCCCGGCGCGGTCGGCGGCGGCGCCGGTGAAGGCGCCTTTTTTGTGGCCGAACAGGGTGGAGGCGGCGCCATCGCCGCGCAGGGTGGCGCAGTTGACTTCGACAAAGGCGCCTTGCACCTGGTGGCGGGCTTTTTTCAGCTCGTACATGCGCCGCGCCAGATGCGATTTGCCCGCGCCAGTGGGGCCAGCCAGCAGGATGGGCGCGCGCGAGCGCACCGCCACGCGCTCGATTTCGTCGATCAGCGCATTGAAGCGCGCATTGCGCGTGGCAATGCCGCTTTTGAGGTGCGTGCGCGCCTCGTGCCGGGCCTGACGAAAGCGCTGGGCCAGGGCGTCGTAGCGCGAAAGATCCAGGTCGATCAGGGTGAAGCTGCCGGGCAGCTGGCCGTTTTGCCGCCGGGGCGGGCTGGTTTGCAGCAGCACGCCGGGGATGAAGCGCGCCTCCACCAGCAGGAACAGGCAGATCTGCGCCACGTGGGTGCCGGTGGTGATGTGTACTCGGTAGTCTTCGCGCGCGCTGTCGAAGGGGTAGCTGCGCGCCCAGTCGTACAGGCCGGCATAGACCTCGCCGAAGTCCCAGGGGTCGCTCACCTCCATCGGGACGAGCTTGACCTGGGTCGCGGGCGACAGCTCGGCAATGTCGGCCAGCACGCGGTCGGCCAGGCGCTGATAGCGGCTGGCGTAGAACAACTCCAGACGGTCCACCGGCCAGGCCGTTTGCTGCACCAGCGACACCGTGGGCCGCCATTTCTCCCACCGGCCCCGGCCGCCGCCTGCATCAAGCTGTGTGCCTAGGTAGCCGATGACGACGTTTTTCTTGCGCATATCGAATCTAGATTAAAAGATAGAAATGATGAATTGATTCGCCAATATTCTATTTTCAGCCATGCAGCCCATCACCCTTGCGCCCTTTCCCGCTTCGGGTCATAAAAATAATTTCTCTTTCAAATCAATGGGTTGAAGATGATTTGCACCCGTTTGGGGCGACCTGGCACGGCCTTTGCAATTCACCAGAGCGTCAGGCGTATGCACCAGTCGCTCGCAGGCCAGGGTTGGGGCCAAAGGCCCGCCCTGCCGGTGCCGGTGGCCGCCCGCTGAGGCTGATGAGGCCGACATGGGCGTTGCGCATCCGGTATGCCGCGCGGCGTAGGCGTCTGACACGGCATGGGCCGTTTGGGGCCACCTTCGTGTCCGGTTCGACTCCGGGCATGCCTCCACTGGTAGCTCAGTTGGATAGAGCAACGTGCTGATAACACGTGTGTCGCGGGTTCGACTCCCGCCCATCCTTCCCCAGCTGCAAGGCTGGCTACAAGTGAAACGGTCGCAAGACCACCCGCCGAACCGTGGCGGGCCGGGCAGAGCAGGGCCTTTGGGCCTTGAGCTGCACCGGCCAGCCACACGCCCTGGCGGCTTTGCGCTGGCGGCGTCCGGTTACGTGCTTACACGCAACCGGGCGCAGGCCGCGGGGCCGCGGCGGCATGGCCAGCCGGGCCGGATGCGCGTGTTTTGTCGCGCCATCCCACCCCGGCCCGCCATGCCCCGCGCCCGCGCCACGCCAGCCCGTCGCCAGAGCCTGCTCAGCGTCTCGGAGCGAGTGGGCAAGAAGCGGTTTGGGATGGGCTGCAAGGCGCAAAACGCAGCCGGGCCGGTTGGCCCGGCGAGGCTTTGCAACGCAGCAGATCGCCCAAATCCGCTTCATGGCCCGCCGTGCAGAGACGTTGAACAGGCTCTCGGGCGAGGTTCGGCACCCTTTGACGTTGTTGTTGCGAGAGAGAAGAAAACCATGAAAACCTACGGCTACAAAACCTTCCAGGTGAACAAAAACGAGCGCGGCCTGTTGCTGCGCGGCGGCGACTTCGCGCGCGTGCTGGGCCCCGGCAAGCACCGCATCTGGGCCTTGGGCGAGGCGCTGCAGGTGCAGCGCTTCGGGCAGGACGCGCCAGCCTTCACCCACCCGCTGGCCGACTACCTGATGGCGCACGAGCCCGAGGTGCTGGCCCAGCACTTCGTGCGCGCCGAGCTGGGCGAATCGGAAGTGGGCTTGCGCTACGAGGACGGCCTGCTGGCCGAAGTGCTGCCTCCCGGCACCCGCCGCCTGTACTGGAAGCACCTGCACGAAGTGCGCGTGGAGGTGCTGCCACTGCCGGCTGACGCCCGCATCGCGCCCGAGCTGGCCGCGCGCCTGCAACAAATGGCCGAGCGCCGCGGCCCGGCCAGCCTGGCCGGCGGCGTGCTGCTGACGCAGGTGCCGCAGTTCCACACCGGCCTGCTGTGGCTGGACGGTCAGTTGCAGGCCGCGCTGGCGCCCGGCGTGCACGGCTTCTGGCGCTTTGGCCGCAGCCTGGCGGTGGAGGTGGTGGACCTGCGCGCCCAAACCGCCGAGGTCGCCGGGCAAGACATCCTCACCCGCGACAAAGTCGGCCTGCGCCTGAACCTGGCCGCCGTGTGGCGCTATGCCGACGTGCAGGCCGCCTTCGCACAACTGCCCAAGCCGGCCGAGCACGTTTACCGCGAGCTGCAATTCGCGCTGCGCGCCGCCGTCGGCCAGCGCACGCTCGATGTCCTGCTGGACGACAAGGCCGCCATCGACAGCGCCGTGCTGCAAGCCGTGCGCGCCAAGCTCGCCGACTGCGGCATCGCGCTGGAGAGCGTGGGCGTCAAAGACATCATCCTGCCCGGTGAGATGCGCAGCATCCTGGCGCAAGTGGTCGAGGCCGAAAAGGCCGCCCAGGCCAACGTCATCCGCCGCCGCGAGGAAACGGCGGCCACCCGCTCCCTGCTCAACACCGCCAAGGTCATGGAAGACAACCCCGTGGCCCTGCGCATGAAAGAGCTGGAAACCCTGGAGCGCGTGGCCGAGCGCATCGACAAGATCTCCGTCGTGGGCGGGCTGGATCAGGTCTTGAACGGGCTGGTCAAGCTGCGTTGAAGGGAGGTTGAACGTTGAACGTTCGGCGTTCAACCTGCCCCGACAGTTTTTTTGACACACAAAGGATTTCAGGGCGCGCTGGCACAGAAGGGAGCGCCACTGCCAAAAATGTTTGTGAACAACCGGCAGTCCGGGTAACACCGGGTGCGGCAGGCAAGTTGGTTGGCGAGCAAGGTTGAGGATGCAGGTGCTGGCTCCGATGACGGGTCTGTCACTGGCGCGCGTTTCCAATCGCCGACTGGGCCAGTGGATTCGAACACCCTGGTTGCTGCACTGATGCGGGTTCGAATCCCGTCGCGTCCACCAACACCCACAAGAAAAACACCATGAGGCACGCCCATGAAAAGCGCACGTAAACCCAAGCGTACCACAGCGCCAGACTGGACGCCACAGGCCATGGGTCTGGCAGAAGACAAATACCAGGCAGCCTTGCGCTACCTGTTCGACCGACCTGTGCCTGCCCGGCATGGGCAAGAGTGGTACTGGAACTGGGATGGAACGGAGGCCCCGTTCGACGCCACCCCGCTGGAGTGGACGCGCATCCAGACGGTGCTGTTTGCCAACGCGGGGCGCGACTTGGCGCCCTACAGCGACGAGCAAGTCGGCATGGGCCTGCACCATGTCATGAGCAACGATGCGGGCGATATTCCACTGGCCGCCATCGACCCCAGCGTACCGCTGGCCGAAGCCATGCGCATGATGCAGGCCTTCCCCAGGCTCTGGCAGGACTGCATCGGCCCGCGCCTGGCGCATGCGCGCACCGCCATCGGCCATGAGCCAGGGCGGCTGGGCTTTGTCTGCTACATGTGGTTCGACGTCTGGCCCACTTTCTACCTTGCCAGGCAGCGGTTCGAGAACCTGTCCGCGGTCTCGGCGCGAGAGGGCAAGGTATGGCGCGATGCGATGTGGCACGTGCTCTCGGCCATGCTGGACATGCCTTGCCGCGCCGTGCAAATCGCCGCCTTGCATGGACTGGGGCATGAGGGAGAGCATCTGCAACGCGAGCGGGAAATCCATGCGCGCATCGACGGCTTCATTCAATCACTGCGCGGCCAGGACCAGGAACTGGCCGACTACGCCCGCGCCGCCCGGTGTGGGCAAGTGCTGTGAGTACTTGAAGTCGACCAGCCGTCATGACACTGGGCATGCTTCCTCCGCAACAACAAGCCCGGGCCGGCTTTTGCGGGCGGCGAACAGAGCGTGTGCGGCTTTTTCAGGGCGCTTCGCGCGCCAGCACCGCAGCGGCCCGGGTTTGCCAGCCCTTGCCGGAGGCGCGCCAGCGCGCCAGCGCGTCGGGATCGAGCCGCAGCGTGACGGGCGTTTTGTGCACGGCCGCCACGCTGCCGACCGGGCGGCCTGCCTTGCGGCGCGCGGCAATGGCCTCGGGCGTGTGCACGGCGGCGGCCTCGCCGCGCGCGGCCTGGGCCAGCCCGCGCTCCAGCGAAGCCAGCAAGGCGGCGGTGTCGGCGTCCATGCCTTCTTCAATGGCAGGGGAGGTCGGTGTTTTAGACATCGTATTTCTCCGCAAGGGCGCGCAGCAGGTGCGCGGGAATGTTTTCAATGCGGCCCTTGGTATAAGCCGTGATCAGCACCAGCTCGCCACGGGCATTGCGCACGTAGTAGATCACGCGCGCGCCGCCGCGTTTGCCCTGCCCCTTGGCCGCCCAGCGCAGTTTGCGCAGGCCCTTGCTGTGCGGGATCAGATCGCCCGCATCGGGATGGCAGGACAACCAGTCAATCAGCGCCCAACGGTCTTGTTCGCTCCAGATGCTGGCGGCGCTGACCTGGAATTCGGGGCTTTCAATGACGGTGAGCATAAATTGATTGTACATTCAATTAATATGAATCGTGAACCGGCGAAACGGCCCATCCGTTTGACGGTTAAGCCTTCAAGCTGGAAAAACAGCGCCGCGCCCAACGACGCCGCCCATGGCGTGCGCAGGTGCGTTGCTTTATTGAAGAACGAGAAGCCAATCAACAGCCATGAACGCCATGTCTTCCGCCTTGGCAGCTGCCATTGAGCACGCCTACCGTGTTTTCAGCGCCTGCCCGCCGCCTGCCGGGCTGCTGGACGTGTGCACGCGCTGCTGCGTCGATCCGGAGGTGGAACTGCAAATGCGTACCCTGCCGCTGCGGCAACTGGGGCGCGAGCATTTCTTTGACTACAACTTCTCGGCCAAGAGCGAGGTGCAGCCCGCAGCCGAAATCCGGTACCTGCTGCCGCGCATGCTGGAGCTGATCGCCCAAGGGGTGGACATTCACCACTCGATAGAGCTTTACTTGGAACGGCTGGGCCGCTGTCCCAGAGGCAGCCTCAGCCCTACGCAATGGCTGGCCGTGCAAGCCGTGGCACAGGCATTGTTTGCCGATTGCCTGGCCCGCTATCCGTGGGAGCGCGGCGGGCCTTGGAACGGTTGCACGCTGTTTGACGTGCTGCGCATGCTGCACATCGGCGGGCTTGACATCCAGCCCTTGCTGGATCTTTGGCTGCGCACCGCCACGCCCCAAGCCACGCTGCATTACGCCAACGCGGCCTGGTTCGACTACTGGCTGGACGGGGGGCGCGTCAACAACGCTTTTGTTAAGGATCGGCCCGACTACATCACCTGCGTGGACAAATGGATGCGCCATGAAGCGCACCGCCTGATCTTCGCGCAACGATTGCTGGCGCTGGAGACGGCGCGCATCCCGCATTTCGATCAATGGAAATGCGGCTGTCGATTCACCCCCGCACAAGTCATCCAGAACTGCATCGACGCCATGCGCCTGGATGGGCCCGAAAGCGCCCGCCAACAGCGACCGAGCGATGAAAAAAGAAGACCATGAAAAACCAAGAAAACCTGAACCCCGAAGCCATCCGGCAAGAGCGCCTCGCCCGCCGCCTGGCCTCCGCGCAATCGCGCCATGCGCCTGCTGAAGAAAAGCCGCAGCCCGAGATCGTGGAAATCCAGGGCGAACACGGCCAGCACCTGCAAATGCAGCAAGGCAGTGGCGCGCCCGTGAAGATGTGGACGCAAGGCGTGCCCGTGGAAGACGAAGCGCGCAAGCAGCTGCTCAACGTGGCCAGCCTGCCCATCGTGTTCAAGCACGTGGCGGTGATGCCCGATGTGCACTACGGCATTGGGGCAACCATCGGCTCGGTGGTGCCCACGCTCAAAGCCATCATCCCCGCCGCCGTGGGCGTGGACATCGGCTGCGGCATGATGGCCTGCAAGACCACGCTGACGGCCAGCGACCTGCCCGACAACCTCGCCCCTTTGCGCGCGGCCATCGAAAAAGCCGTGCCGCACGGCATGACGCCCAAAAAATACGGCCGCGACAAGGGCGGCTGGGAAACCCCGCCCGAGGAAATCGACGCCGCCTGGGCGCGGCTGGTGGATGAGTTCAACGCCATCTGCGACAAGCACCCGCGCATCCGCAGCACCAACAACTACAAGCACCTGGGCACGCTGGGCGGCGGCAACCACTTCATCGAAATCTGCCTGGACGAGGCGCAAAGCGTGTGGATCATGCTGCACAGCGGCTCGCGCGGCGTGGGCAATGCCATCGGCACCCACTTCATCGAGCTGGCCAAGAAAGACGCCGAGCTGCACCAACGCAACCTGCCCGACGCCAATCTGGCCTACTTCGAGGAAGGCGCGCAGTACTTTGGCGACTACGTGCAGGCCGTGGGCTGGGCGCAAAAGTTTGCCTCCGCCAACCGCGAGGTGATGATGACGCGCGTCATCCACGCGCTGCGCAACGTCATCGCCAAGCCCTTCGACACGCATGTGGAAGCGGTCAACTGCCACCACAACTACGTGCAGAAAGAAACGCACTTCGGGCAAGACGTGTTCGTCACCCGCAAGGGCGCGGTCAACGCCGAAAAGGGGCGGCTGGGCATCATCCCGGGGAGCATGGGCGCCAAAAGCTACATCGTGCGCGGCAAGGGCAACCCCGACAGCTTCAACAGCTGCAGCCACGGCGCAGGCCGCACCATGAGCCGCACCCAGGCCAAAAAGCAATTCACCGTGGCCGACCAGATCGCCGCCACCGAAGGCGTGGAATGCCGCAAGGACGAAGCCGTGATCGACGAAATCCCGATGGCCTACAAAGACATCGACGCCGTGATGGCCGCCCAGCGCGACCTGGTGGATGTGGTGCACACGCTCAAGCAGGTGCTGTGCGTGAAGGGGTAAAGCAGCGCGCCGCTGCCGCTGTTGTTTGGCAGGGCCAACATGCCTGTTTTGGAGCGAGTGGCCACAGAGCTGCAACTGGTTCAGTAACCCGCCTGCAACCCACTTTAAATTCCAATTCAAAGGATAAAAAAATACCTTGCTACGGCAAGGTATTCATTGATTCCATTTTCCTTATTGGAAAACACTAGACCACACGCCTATAAGCCCAGCATCCTGGCAAGCCAGCCCTTCTGCGGCGCCTCAACGGCGGCGGGCGCAACCGCCACTGGCTCGGGCTGTGGGGCGGGCGCCAGCCCTTGCTTGATGAGCGCTTTGCGCTGGTAGGCCAGCACCGCCTCCACATAGCCGTGGTCTTCGTTGCGGATGTGGTTGAACAGCCAGCGCGAGAGCATGCCATGCAGCTCCTCGCTCACATCCTCGCCGCTGTCAAAGCGGCTTTGCATCTCGGCCACCCTGCGCGTGAACAGCTCGTGCACCTTTTTATGCGGGCCGCTGAAGACGTAGCCTGCCTCCTCGATCAGCGCCTCCTCAAAAGCGAAGTGGGAAATGGTGTAGTCCACCATCTCCGCAATCACTTCGCCCAGGCGCTGGCGATCGGGCGTTTGCCGCACCTCGTGCAGCATGTTGATGTATTCGACAATGCGCCGATGCTGGCCGTCGATTTCGGCAATGCCGGTATCCATATCCGGCGTCCATTCAAGAGTACTCATGACAATGCTGTGGTGAAAACAAAAAGCGCGCACACGCACGCATCGGCATGCCACTTTGTGTCGCGGCGCGGATTTTCTTACATTTTTTTGACGTTCTTGCCAATGGCATACCTCGCTGCTCGGAGACTGCCAGCCAGCCATCGTGCAGTTGTGGTATGGGATAGCCCCCATCATGCTCAAGCTCACTTTTCTTGGCACATCCGCAGGCGTGCCCACACGCACGCGCAATGTCTCCGCCCTGGCCGTACATGTCCCCATGACCGGGCCAGGCTGGTACCTGGTCGATTGCGGCGAAGGCACGCAACAGCAATTGCAACGCGCCCATTTATCGCTGCACCATCTGGCCGCCGTGTGCATCACCCACGTGCACGGCGACCATTGCTATGGCCTGCCTGGCCTGCTGGCCAGCGCCGGGCTGGGCCAGCGCCAGCGGCCCTTGCACCTGATTGCCCCGCCGCCCGTGTGGCAGTGGTTGCAGGCCACCCAGCAATGCACGGACTTGCATTTGCCCTATGCCCTGACCTTCACCGACATCGTCACGCTGCGCGAGCAGCCCTTGCATCTGGCCGCCAGCGGGCCAACATCACTGCGCCTGAGCGCCCACCCGCAACGGCACCGCTCGCCCAGCCACGCCTTTCGTTTTGAACTGCAACAGCGCCAGGCCAAGCTCGACGCCGCCGCGCTGCACGCCATCGGCCTGCCCCCAGGCCCCGCGTGGCGCGCGTTGCAAAGCGGGCAGAGCGTGATGCACCAGGGCCGCCCGTTGCACAGCCACGATTTCGTGCACACCCACACGCGCCACCTGGCTGCCGTGCTGGGCGGCGACAACGCCCAGCCCGATGTGCTGCGCAGCGCCTGCCAAGGTGCGCAACTGCTGGTGCATGAGGCCACCTACAGCCAGGCCGCGCTGCAAAAAGCCGGGCCAAACCCCATGCACAGCAGCGCGCACGCGGCTGCCAGCTTCGCCCAGTCGGCCAACCTGCCCAATCTCATCCTCACCCACTTCAGCCCACGTCACCACAGCCAGGCCGAGCAACGCCTGCTCATGCAAGAGGTACGCGCTGCCTACGGTGGCAACGCCTTTTTGGCACAAGACTTTGATCAGTTCACGCTGGATTTCGATGGCGGCCTGCACCGACACACCCTGCCGGCGCAACCGGGCACGCAGCCCACAAGCGCCTGCGCACAACCGCGATAGCGCAACGCCCCATCGGTTTTTGGCAGGGCGGGCACAATGGCGGTTTTTTTCAATTTTTCCCCTCTCATTTCAAGCCTGTCATGAGCCAAAACCACGATACCCCCACACGCCCGGCAGCCTCGCCCATCCCCGCAACCGCGCCAAGCGCATTCCCCGCCGACATCTACACCGAGCCACGCGGGGATGTGGACACACTGGCCAATCTGGGGCCGCTGGCACGCATGGCCGGCGTCTGGCAAGGCACGCGCGGGGTGGATGTCAAGCCCAAAGCGCAGGGGCCGAAAACCCAAGACTATGTTGAGCGCATCGAGCTGCAACCCATCGACGCACAAACCAATGGCCCGCAGTTGTTCTACGGTTTGCGCTACCACACCCACATCACCAAGCCCGATCAAGTCAAGACCTACCACGACCAAACCGGCCATTGGCTGTGGGAACCTGCCACGCACACCGTCATCCACACCTTGAGTATTCCGCGTGGCATGGTGGTGATGGCGGGCGGCATCGTCGCCCCCGATGCCGATGAGTTCGAGCTGGTTGCGCGCCTGGGCGACCCGGTCTTTGGCATCTGCTCCAACCCGTTTCTGGACCACGCCTTCAAAACCGTGGAGTTCCGCATCCAAGTCGGCTTCAACGCCGACGGCTCCTGGTGGTACGACGAAGATACGGTGATGCAAATCCTGGGGCAAAGCGAGCTGTTTCACCACACCGACCGCAACCACCTGACCAAAATCGCCGATGCCACCCCCAACCCCCTGGCGTTGGCGGCACAGCAAGGTGCGCAATAAAACAAATCAAAGGAAATAATCATCCTTTATTAAAATACCGAAACAAGGATGTTTTATTTCCTTTGATATAGAAATACCTGAGCAAAACGCCATGCAGCCCTCCCTGCTGTGCGAACACCGCGTCGATCCTGAGCAACGCCAGCGCATTCTCGAGGCCCTGGCGCAGATTGAGCGCACGCACGACGTGCGCGTACTGTTTGCATGCGAGTCCGGTAGCCGCGCCTGGGGCTTTGCCTCGCCCGACAGCGACTACGACGTGCGCTTTATCTACGTGCACCGCCTGCCCTGGTACGTCAGCGTAATGGCGCAGCGCGATGTGATTGAGCTGCCCATGGACGCTGTGCTGGATGTCAACGGCTGGGATTTGCGCAAAGCCCTGGGCTTGCTGCACCAATCCAACCCCACGCTGCTGGAGTGGTTGCGCTCGCCCATCGTCTATCGGCAGGACGAGGCCGCCATGGCCGATTTGCACGCGCTGGCGCACACGCATTTCTCGCGCGTGCGCGGCTGGTACCACTACGCCAGCATGGCGAAAAAGAACTTCCGCGAATACCTGCAAGGCCCGCAGGTGCGCACCAAGAAATACCTGTACGTGCTGCGCCCGCTGCTGGCCGCGCGCTGGATTGAGCAGCACGCGACAGGCACGCCGCCCATGGTGTTTGCCGAGCTGGCGCGCCAGACGCTGGATGCGCAGCGCGACGCCGCGCTGCTGGAGGCGATCAACGATTTGCTGGCCCTCAAGATGCGCGCTGGCGAAGCGGCTTTAGGCCCGCGCCGCCCGGCGCTGCACGCCTTCATCACCCAAGAGCTGGAGCGCCACGCCGCCCATGCGCTGCAAGCGCCGGCTCCGAGCGGCGACGCTTCGGCTTTGGACGCCTTTCTCTATCGCCATGCTTGCCGCTTTGAAGCCCAGGCGACGACGCATGACAGCCCCTGAATTTTACAAAACAATATAAAAACTATTTGAATACAGAATTGCCTAAATAAGGCAATTTTTTGTATTTTTGATATAGAAAATAACCCGGGAATGCACCTCGCACCCTGGCGGGCACGGTGCGCGATGGCGCCATGAGTCGGCAAGGGCGGCCAAAGTTTGGCTACAGCCACTTCGCGCCAGCCAACGCTACGCCCCCTGCCCTCTTTCAACCAAGTGCAGCGCCAGGCCGTACTTCTCCCACACCAGCGCCTCTTCTTGCAGCAGAAAGTGCGAGCGGGGGTGCTGCTGCGCCCAGGCCGCGTCCACATGCACTTCCAGGCGGTTTTTGCCCAGACGCCAGCCGATGGCGTCCAGCTCGGGCATGCGGCGCGCGTGGCACAGCAGCACGGCCAGGCGCAGGCACAGCAGTTGGCGGGCAAACACGGCATCGGCGGCGATGTCCTGCGCCACTTTTTTCAGCTTGCCGCGGTGGCCCACGATCAGGCTGGCCATGCGCTCGCGCTCGGAGGGCAAAAAGCCGGGGCAGTCGCCAAAGCGCAGGATGTAGGCGCCGTGGTGGTGAAAGCGCTCGTGCGCGATGCTGATGCCGATTTCGTGCAGTTGGCTGACCCAGCGCAGCAGTTGCAAATCGTCCGCCCGGCCCTGGCCGTCGTCCACTGCCAGCCAGATGGCCTCAGCCACTTCGGCCACGCGCTCGCCCTGGGCTTTGTCGTAGCCAAAGCGCTGGATCAGGCTGGCTACGGAGTTGTGGCGGATGTCGCGCTGTTTGGCGTCGTGGTCGTCGCGCTGCACCAAATCGAGCAGCGCGCCCTGGCGCAGCGCGCCGTCGGAGGCTTGCATGGCCTGGATGCCGAACATGCGCATGAGCGCCAGCAGCAGGGAGATGCCCCCGCCTATCACCGGCTTGCGGTCTTCGCGCAGCCCTTCAAATTGCAGGCGATCGACGTGCTGGGCTTCGATCAGCAGGCTTTTCAGGCGCTCCACGCCCGCGAGGGTGAGGCCCGGCTCACCCAGCGATTGCAGCACCTGGTTGACCGCGCCCATGGTGCCCGAAGCGCCATAGACGTGCTGGCGGGGATAGGGGTCAAAGCGCTCCAGGTATTCCTCGATCACCGCGCTGGCGGCCACTTCGGCTTTGGCAAAAGCTTTGGCGCTGAGCTTGCCCTCGGCGAAAAAACGCTGCGACCAGGAGACGCTGCCAAAGGGCAGCGAGACGGCCTCCAGCGAGCGCTGGCCCACGCCAGCGATGACTTCGGTAGAGCGCCCGCCAATGTCGATCACCAGGCGCTGCTCGTGCACGTTGCGCGGCAGCAGATAGGACACGCCCTGGTAGATCAGGCGCGCCTCCTCCTGCCCGGAGATGACTTCGATGGGATGGCCCAGCAATTGCTGGCCGCGGGCGATGAATTCGGCGCGGTTTCTGGCCTCGCGCAAGGTTTGCGTGGCCAGCGCGCTGACTTGCTCGGGCCGAAAGCCGCGCAGCCGCTCGCCAAAGCGGGCCAGGCACTGCCAGCCGCGCTCCATGGCCTCGCGGCTGAGGTAGTTGTCACCATCCAGGCCAGCGCCTTGGCGCACCGTCTCCTTCAAATACTCCACGCGCTGCAAATGGCCGTTGTGCAAGATGCTGATTTCAAGGCGGAAGCTGTTGGAGCCCAAGTCCACCGCCGCCAGGCGTTCGCCGTCTTTCATGGCTTTTCAAGGGGCAAAAGCGGCCGATTCTAGAGCGTGTTATGAACTTTGCGCCCCCCGAGAAAACGCCCAGCCGCGCCCGGGGCGATTTGCCCACATTCGCGGTGCAAAAAGCTGTGGATAAGGGGTTGGTAGCGCTGGGATGGCCCTATGAGCGCAGTTGGCGTGCCGCTTTTTTAGGCAGGGCTTGCGCAAGCGCTGCCTGCCTGGGCCAGCCTTGGGCGCCTTGACCGTTCAGCGCCCTTGCAGCAGGCGCTCTTTGCGCTGGCGCTCGGCCTCGGCTTCGGCCAGGGCGGCGGGCGTCATCAGGCGCGTGGAGGGCAAATCGATTTGAAAGCACGAACCTTCGCCGACGGTGCTCTGGATGCGCAAATCCCCGCCGTGGCGCTGGGCCACGTGTTTGACGATGGCCAACCCCAGGCCGGTGCCGCCGGTTTCGCGCGAGCGGCTGCGATCCACCCGGTAAAACCGCTCGGCCAGGCGCGGCAGGTGCTCGGGCGCGATGCCCGGGCCGGTGTCGCGCACGGCAAAGCTGGCGCTGCCGTCGGGCCGCCAACGCCAGAGCAGCTCGATCACGCCGCCCGCAGGCGTGTAGCGCACGGCGTTGGCCACCAGATTGGCAAATGCGCTGTGCAGCTCTTTTTCCACGCCTGCCAGTTGGCCCATGACGGGCCAGGCCTGCGGCTGGGCGGCATCCAGCGCGCTCAGGTCGTGGCGCTGGCCGCGCTCATCTTCGTAGTACAGGTGCACGGCGTGCACGGGGGCATCGGCCTCGGGCGCAAGCGCGCACGAGAGGGCCTGCGCCTCGTCACGGCAACCGCGCAGCAGCGCGGTCATGTCCACGCATTCGCTCAAATCGGGCAGCGGGCTGCCTTCCAGGCGAGAGAGCATGAGCAAGTCTTCCACCAGCAGTTGCATGCGCCGCGCTTGCTGCTGCATGCGCGCGTAGTACTGCTCGCGCTCGGCCTGCTCCAGCGGCAGGGTTTGCAGGGTTTCAACGTAACCGGCAAAAATCGTCAGCGGGGTGCGGATTTCGTGCGAGACGTTGGCGATGAAGTCGCGCCGCATGGCATCGGCGTGCTGCAAGTGGGTGATGTCGCTGGAGAGCAGCAGGCGCTTGCCGCCTTCGCCATAGGGGAAGATCTGGATCGCCAAGCGCCTGCGGCCCATGTCCGAGAGGCTGACGCTGCGCCCGTCCATCCTGAGCACTTCGCGAAAGTCGCCCACCGCGCAGTAGCTGGCCAATTCGGGGTCGCGCACCAGCGTCAGCAGGTTTTGGCCTTCATCCCTGGGGTTGAGGCCAAAGTGCTCGCAACTCATGCGGTTGAGCCATGCGATGTGCCAATCGGCTTCGAGCAGCACCACGCCGTTGGGCGAGGCTTGCACTGCCATGCGCAGCTCATCAAGGCTGGAGCTCAGGCGCTCCAGGCGCACTTGCTGCTTGCGCTGTTGCTTGCGCCAAAAGTATTGCAAATCGGCCCACAGGCCCACGAAGCGGCGCGGCGCGGCGCCCTCCTCCCTGGCCCAGCGGTGAAAGTGCATGCCCTGCCACAGCCAGCCCAGCCACCACAGCCACGCCGCCGCCAGCGCCGCCGCCAGAAGGTGCAGCCAGGAGGGCGACCACCACAGCGTCGCCAGCACGGCAACGATTTGCAGGATTACGAAGTTCATCCACATCATGGGCACATCCTAATCGCGCCAGGCCCGGCCCCGGGGCGCGCCAGGGCGTGCAGCGCGCCAAATGGGCGCACATAGCCTGCCAACGCCACAGCCCGCCAGGGCTCTTATTTTACAAATCAAAGGAATAATAATCACCCTGTTTTGGCAACATGGCAATCAAGTTGAATTCACTTTGTTTTGCAATCATTACAACTCCAGGCCACCCTGCTGGGCCGGGGGCGTTTTG
Source organism: Allofranklinella schreckenbergeri (assembly GCF_003703475.1). Taxonomy (GTDB): domain Bacteria; phylum Pseudomonadota; class Gammaproteobacteria; order Burkholderiales; family Burkholderiaceae_C; genus Lampropedia; species Lampropedia schreckenbergeri. The sequence continues at coordinate 191,023 of NZ_RDQM01000001.1, forward strand.
CGGCGCACGGCGCGGGGTTTGGGCACCTGTAGCGCCACTTGCCCTTGCGCCAGGCGCGCTTGCACCGTCTGCCCGGGCTGCAAGGCGGCCGCATCGCGCACCACCTGGCCTGTGGTTGTGGTCAGGATGGCATAGCCTCGCTCGAGTACCTGCTGCGGGTCGAGCATGCGCAGGCGCAGGGCGGCTTGCTCCAGCGCCCGGGCCTCTTGCAGCACGCGCTGCTGCGCGCCCGCCTGCCAGCGCTGGGCCAGCGCCTGCAAGGCCTGGCTGTGCTGTTGCCCCTGGCGTTGCACCTGCCATTGCAGGCGCTGGGCGGCGCTGGCCAGCGCGCTTTGGTGGCGCAGCAATGCCAGCGAGGGGCGCGCCAGGGTGCGGGCGGCTTGCTGCAAGCGCTGGCTGTGGCGCTGCAAAGGCTCGTCCACCGCCTGCGCCAGCCGGTCGTGCGCCTGCTGGCAGGCTGCCAGGGCCTGGGCCTGTGGGATGGCCGCCAGCTCGGCGGCGGCTGTGGGCGTGGGCGCGCGCACATCGGCGCACCAGTCGGCGATGGTGACATCGCTCTCATGCCCCACGCCGGCGATCACGGGCACCGGGCTTTGCACGATCAGCCGCGCCAGCGCGGGGTCATTGAAGGCCCACAAATCTTCCATTGAGCCGCCGCCGCGCACCAGCAAGATGGTGTCCACCTCCACCACGCCGCCGTCTTGCCGGGGCCAGCGCCGCTGCGCGTACAAGGTGCGCAGCGCCTGGCACAGCGATTGCGGCGCCCCCGCGCCCTGCACCAGCGCGGGGGCCAGCAGCACGGGCACGTGGGGGGCGCGGCGGCGCAAGGCGCTGATGACGTCGCGCAGCGCCGCCGCGTTGGGCGAGGTGACCACGGCCACGCCGCGCGGCACGGCGACCGGGGTACGCTTGCGGGCGGTGTCGAACAAGCCCTCTTGCTGCAAGGCGTCTTTCAGGCGCAAAAACTGCTCGTACAACTGCCCCAGCCCGGCGCGGCGCATGTGCTCGACCACCAACTGCAAATCGCCGCGCGCGCCATACACGCCCACCCGGCCCTGCACGACGACGCGCTCGCCCTCGCGCGGAGTAAAGCCCAGCAGGCTGGCCGCGCGCCGGAACATGGCGCAGCGCAACTGGCCTTGCGCATCTTTGAGGGTGAAGTACCAGTGGCCGCTGCCCGCTTGCGTCAGGGAGCTGATTTCGCCCTCCACCGCCACGGCGCCAAAGCGCGCCTGCAAGGCATCGCCAATGGCCAGGCACAGCGCGCCCACGGGCCAGATGTGGGGCGCGCCTCGCGCGGCGGTGGCGGCGGTGGCACCCTCGCCCGGGCCCCAAGGGTTATGCATCATCTTGGGTTTCGTCCTTGTTCAAGCTTGGTGCGGCCGCCCGCCCTTCGGGCAAGTCACCGGGCAGATCTCCAGGCAAGTGGGCGCGCGGGTGGGCGGCGTCGTAGATTTTGGCCAGATGTTGAAAGTCCAAACGGGTATAGACCTGGGTGGTGCCGATGTTGGCGTGGCCCAGCAGCTCCTGCACGCCGCGCAAGTCGCCGCTCGATTGCAGCACGTGGCTGGCAAACGAGTGGCGCAGCATGTGCGGGTGCACGGGCGCGCTCAGGCCCGCCCGCTGGCTGCGCTGGCGCAGGCGCTTCCAGGCGTTTTGCGCGCTCAGGCGCTGGCCGCGGCGGCCGATGAACAGGGCTGGCTCGTCCGCACTGCCAGGGGCCAGCAGCAGCGCCCGCGCCGCGCGCCAGGCCTGCAACGCCTGCATGGCCGCGCGACCAATGGGCACGCTGCGGCGCTTGCTGCCTTTGCCGATGACGTGGGCTTGCGCATCGTGCCAATCCACCCAGCCGCGCCCCTGCTGCTCAGCCGCTGCGCTGGCTTGCACATCCAAGCCCAGCAGCTCGCCAATGCGCAAGCCGCTGCTGTAGAGCAGCTCGGTCAGCGCCGCATCGCGCAGCTCCAGCGCCTGTTCCTCTGCGCTGGCTGCCGCGCTTGCATCGCCGCCCGCACTTGTTCCTGCACCTGTAGCCGCAGGGCTGCGCCAGGCGGCCAGTTGCACCGCCTCATCCACCCCCAGCGCCTTGGGCAAAGGCCGCGGGGCTTTGGGCGCGCGCACATCTTGCACCGGGTTGGCTTGCAACCAGCCCTGCCGCACCGCCCAACGGTAAAACCCGCGCCAGCCGCTCAAGATGAGCGCAATGCCGCGCGCACTGCGCCCCTGGCTGTGCATGGCCGCCACCTGCTGGCGGATGTGAAAGGGCTGCAAGTGCAAAACATCCACCCCGACGGCATTGGCTGCCTGCTGCAAGCGCAGCAAATCGCCGTGGTAGAGCGTGACGGTGCGCGCGGCCAGGCGTTTGTCCACACGCACATAGTCCAGGTATTGCCGAAGCTGCGGCGCCAGCGGCGGGGGGGACGGGGGCGGTTGGTCGTGGCGCTGGGGCGCCCGGGAGAGGCGGTTTTTCATGGTCGGGCATCTTGCCATTGATGCTGGCCCTGAAACGCTCAACGGTGATGTCGGCAGTGCGGCCCCTTTCGCACCCGCACCAGGATGTCGGCCTTGGCAGGCACGGCAAAAACAGCCCGCTTATGCCCAATACCTTTGCGCTAGCATCGCGCCCCTATGTTGTTCACCTCACCCCCTCCCCTCTCCCGCCGAGCCCTGCTGGTTGCGGGCGCAGCCTGGCCTTTCATCCCCGCCACCGCGCAACACGCGCCAGGCCCCAACGCGCAGGGCGCACAGCCGCAGCGCCTGAGCCTGCACGAACTCACCCACGATGCGCTGCTGCCCACGCTGGGCAACCCACAAGGGGACGCCACCATCGTCAAGTTCTCCGACTTTCAATGCGCTTACTGCAAGCGCAGCTACGCCAGCCTCCAGACGCTGCTGGAGCAGGACGCCAAGCTGCGCGTGGTGATACGCGATTTGTTTGTGTATGGCGAAAGCTCCCGCCATGCCGCCCGCATGGCGCTGGCCAGCGCCCAGCAAGGCCGCTATGCCCAGGTGGTCAAGGCGTTGTTCTCGCATTCGGGCCGTTTGAATGAGGAGCGTGTCGAGGCTTTACTCACCGCGCAGGGCGTGAACGTGCCCGCCGCCAACCAGTGGGTGGCCAGCCAGCGCGACCGGCTGGATGCCTTGTTTGATCGCAATGTGGAGCTGGCGCGCACGCTGGGCTTCAGGGGCACGCCCAGCTATGTGATTGGCCGCGTGACGGTGCCCGGTGGCATCCCGCAAGACAAAATGCGCGAGCTGGTGGCGCAGGCGCGCACAGAGCTGGCGGCGCGATAAAACACGCCCTTGCCCCTGCCTGCGCTCCAAGGGCACGGGATTGTTGAGCAGCCCGCCCGGACTGCACCGAACAAGCGCGGGTTTTGCTCCACAATCGCGCCCTTTTTCTGTAGAAAACTGTCAACCTGGGCCGCCCCAGGCCCACAAAGGCGGGCATCGCATTAGGATGCCCGCCTTGTTCGCTTCATCTTCCCCAAAAGAGACCAGCCGTGAATAGCGAGAGCCGCGAAAGCCAGACCTTCAACCAGCGTTTTGACCAGTACGGGCAGTGGCGTGCCTCATTCGGGCAGGAGCTGGCAGGCTTTGCCGGCTGGCTGGAAACCCAGGGCCTGCTCAACAGCGCCACCCAGGAGCGCCTGAGCCGCCTGCAAGAGCAAGCGGCGGCAGACAAAATCACCGTCGCCTTCGTGGCCGAATACTCGCGCGGCAAGTCGGAGATGATCAACGCGCTGTTTTTTGCCAGCTACGGTCGGCGCATCATGCCCGCCAGCGCCGGGCGCACGACGATGTGCCCCGTGGAGCTGACCTGGGACGCCTCCTATCCCCCCGGCGTGCGCCTGCTGCCCATCGAAACGCGCAAGCTCAGCGCCAGCCTGGCCGACTGGAAACTCAAGCCCAGCGCCTGGGACAACGTGGCGCTGGATGCGCGCTCGGCCGACAGCGTGGCCGACGCCTTGCAGCGCGTCACCGAAGTCATCGAAGTCAACCAGGACGAAGCCCGCCGCCTGGGGTTCTGGAACGATGAGGACGCATCGGACAACCCGCCCGTCAACGCCGCAGGCGCCGTCGAAGTGCCCAAATGGCGCCACGCTGTCATCAACTTCCCCCATCCGCTGCTCAAGCGCGGCATGGTGATTTTGGACACCCCCGGCCTGAACGCCATCGGCGCCGAGCCGGAGCTGACCGTCAACCTGCTGCCCCAGGCGCAAGCGGTCATCTTCATCCTGGGCACGGACACGGGCGTGACCCGCTCGGATCAGCAAATCTGGCAAGAGCACCTCTCGCGCCATGTGGACTCGCTGGGCCTGCGCCTGATCGTGCTCAACAAAATCGACATGCTGTGGGACGGCCTGACCTCGCCCCAGGAGCAGGCCGAGCAAATCAAGCGCCAGCGCCGCAGCGTGGCGCAAACGCTGGGCGTGCCGCCCAACCACGTCATCGCCGTCTCGGCGCAAAAAGCGCTGCTGGCCAAGATCAACAAAGACGAGCAACTGCTGCGCGCCAGCTCCATCCGCCAGCTTGAATCCATCCTGGTGGACACCCTGCTTGGCCAGCGCCACGTCATCCTCTACCGCGCGCTGCTGCGCGGGCTGAGCGACATCCGCAACGAAGCCAAGCAACTGCTGGGCTTTCGCCTGCGCGATTTGACCGAGCGCATCCAGGAGCTGGGCAGCCTGCAAGGCAAGAACAACAGCGCGCGGCGCAGCATCCGCATGCGCATCGCGCGCGAGCGCAAAGAGTTCGACAACAGCGTCAGCAAAATCCTCAGCCTGCGCGCCGCGCAAAACAAACTGCTCAACGACGCCTTCCACCAACTGGGCGCCAAAACCATCAAAAACGAACTCAACCAGCTTGGCGAAGCCCTGCAAGGCAAGATCCTCACACTGGGCTTTCAAAAGCGCTTTCTGGAGACGTTTGCCAACCTCAAGGAAGTGATCGAGAGCTGCCAGGCCATTGCCGACCAGATGCAGCGCATGCTGGCCGACTCCTACGACAGCCTCAATACCGAATTCGGCTTTGCGCTGCAACCGCCCACGGAAGTGGATTTGCGCCAGTTCATGCTGGACCTGGACAAAATCGCCGACGGCAACAAGCACCACTTCAGCGTCACCAACGCGCTGAAGTTTTCCTCCAGCGAATTCAGCGCACGGCTGGTTTCGGCCATCTCCATGCGGCTGCGCTCGGTGTTTGAAGCCGCCTCCAGCGAGCTGGAGCTGTGGAGCAAGACCGCCACCGCGCCGCTGGATGTGCAGCTCAAAGAGCGACGCCACAACTTCATCAACCGCAGCGAAACCATTGAGCGCATCGAAAAGGCCGACCTCGATTTGACCGAGCGCCTCAAGGAATTGCACGAAGAAGCAGGCGGACTCAAACACATCGCCGACCAATTGCAGCAGCGCTGCGAGCAGCTCGAACTCTCGCTGCACACCATCACCCGCACGCTCAACATCGAAACCGGCGCCAGCGCAGCGCAGCCCGCCCCAGCACAGCCGCGGCCACCAGCAGAGGCATAGCGCACGATATCCAAATTTACAAATCAAAAAGACACAAAATCACCCAATTTCGGCAACGCGGCATTAAAATCAAATTTCCAATGAAATGGAATTGATGCACCCGATGCCGCGCCACGCCCCTTGCCCATGCCCCCCGCGCCCCTGCCCTCTTTTGCCACCCGCCTGATCGACTGGCAACGCACGCACGGCCGCCACGGCCTGCCCTGGCAAGGCACACGCGATCCCTATCGCGTCTGGCTCTCGGAGATCATGCTCCAGCAAACCCAGGTGCAAACCGTGCTGGCGTACTTCCCGCGCTTTATCCAGCGCTTTGCCGATGTGCAAGCGCTGGCCGCCGCCAGCGCCGATGAAGTCATGCAACTGTGGAGCGGCCTGGGCTACTACAGCCGCGCGCGCAACCTGCACCGCGCCGCCGGGCAAGTCGTGGCGCAGTTTGGCGGGCAATTTCCCACCCAAGTCCAGGCCCTGCAAAGCCTGCCAGGCATTGGCCGCTCCACCGCCCACGCCATCGCCGCCTTTTGCGCGGGCGAGCGCGTCTCCATCTTCGATGCCAACGTCCAGCGCGTCGTCGCCCGCTACCTCGCCTTTGAGGGCGACCTGGCGCAAGCAGCCCATGTGCGCCAGCTCTGGGCCTTGGCCGATGGCCTGCTGCCCGCGCCCGATACCGATTTGCGCCAGGCCATGCCCGCCTACACCCAGGGCCTGATGGATCTGGGCGCCACCACATGCACACCCCGCCGCCCGCAGTGCCCGCGCTGCCCCGTGGCGCAAGACTGCCGCGCGCTGCGCACCGAGCGCGTGCTGAGCTACCCCGTCAAAACCCGCAAACTCAAACGCAGCAGCGAGACCTGGTACTGGCTGGTGCTGGCCGACGGCCCATTGCACGCGCCCGGCACGCATGTGCTGCTGGAAAAGCGCCCCGAGCGCGGCATTTGGGCGGGGCTGCATTGCTTTGCCGTGCTGCCCAGCCAAGAGGCGCTGCTGGCCCGCCTGACCCATTACACCGAAGCCGCTGCCCTGGCCGGTTGGCCTGGTTGTGCCGGTGGCGCCGATCAGGCGGCGCGCCCGGCCCCTGCGGTGCAATGGCACAGCGGCTTTCGGCATGTGCTCACGCACAAGGATTTGCTGCTCATCCCCGCCCTGGCCCGCCTGCCGCACGCTGGCGCACAGCCCCGCCCCGCGCTCTGCGTCGGGCCGCAAGAGAATGGCGCGCCGCTGCGCTGGGTGGCCGTGGGCAACATCCTCAGCGGCGCTGTGGCCACGCCCGCGCCTTTGCTGGCCTGGCTGAAGGCGCAGCAGAGCTGCACCAGCAGCAGAATTACCAATCAAATTTGAATAAAAAAACCGGGAATTTCAATACCATATTGCCAAAGCAATGATTGAACATTTCCTTTGATCGGGAAAGCAGCGCCACCAGAATCAACGCCGCCAGAACGAAGGCATGAGCAGCACCATCATGCTGAGAATCTCCAGCCGCCCCAGCAGCATGGCGAACGAGCAGACGGTGAGCTGGAAGCTGTTCATCACCGCATACGTCGAGGATGGCCCCACCAGCCCCAGCCCAGGGCCGGTGCAGTTGATGCTGGCGATCACGGCGGAAAAGGCGGTGACCAAATCCAGATCGGTAAACACCAGCACCAGCCCCAGCAGCACGATGGCAGTGATGTAGAACATCATGAACGCCAGCACGGAGAAAATCACCTTGCTCTCCACGATGTTCTGGTTGAGGCGCACGGGATTGAGCACGGTAGGATGCACCAGGCGCGTCAGCTCCCGCGCCGCCTGCTGCACCAGAATCAGCACGCGCAGCATTTTCACTCCCCCGCCCGTCGAACCTGCGCTGCTGGCCACCCCCGAGAGCAGCAGCATCAGCAGCGGCGCAAACGCGGGCCAGCTCAAATAATCCGTGGTGGCATAACCCGTGGTCGTCGCCAGCGAAATGGTATTGAACATGCCAAACCGCAGCGCATCGGCAAACGCATAGGTATTCTTCGACCACAAAAACAAGCTCACCAGCAGGCCCGAGCCGACCAGCGCCAGCAGCGTCGCGCGCAGCTCCGCATTGCGCCAGGCCCCGCGCAGGCTGCGCTTGCGCACCGCCACGAAATACAACGCGAAGTTGCAGCTTGCAATGAGCATGAAACCTACCGCAATGGCCTCCAGCAGGGGCGAGTCGAAATAGCCAAAGCTCGTGTCGTGCGGCGACAGCCCGCCCAGGCTGACGGTGGTGAACATGTGCATCAGCGCATCGGCCGCATCCATGCCGCCAGCCCAGAACGCCACGAAACACGCCAGCGACAGCCCCAGATACACCGACCACAAGCCCTTGGCCGTGTGGGTAATGCGCGGGGTGAGCTTGGTGTCCTTGATCGGGCCGGCCACCTCGGCCTTGAACACCTGGCTGCCGCCCACGCCCAGCATGGGCAGAATCGCCACCGCCAAAATCAGAATCCCCATGCCGCCGAGCCACTGCATGAAGGTGCGCCACAGGTTGAGCGACAACGGCAGCGACTGCAAGCTGCTGAGCACCGTGGCGCCACTGGTGGTCAAGCCGGAAACGCCCTCGAAAAATGCGCCCGCAAAGCCCGGGTCCTGCCCCACCTGCCGCAAGGCCAGCCAAATCGGCACGCTGGCAAACAGCGGCAGCAGCAGCCACACGCAAGTCACCAACAGCACGCCGTGGCGCGGCTGCAATTCCTGCCGGTGCCGGCGCAGCTTGTAAAAAACCACCCCCCCAATGGCGCAACCGCCCAGCAAACTGCCCGCGTAATCCAGCCACAAGCCATCTTGCTGCCAAAGCGATACGGCCAGGGGTGCACTCAGGCACAGGGAAAAAATCACCAGCAAACCAGCAAACAGGCGGGCTACGGGTTTGACATCACTCATGAAAGACCACTATTTCTATAGCAAGCGCAACGGCGCTGGATTGTCGCCGCTGCCAGGGCTTTGCCGGAGCAAAGCTGCCCCATCCGTCACAACGGCGCGCCAGGCGCTGCAAAAGGCTGTAGCGGGGACGATGACGGGGATGCTTGCAGGCAGGAGGCGTGCAGCCCGCCTGCGAACGCGCTTGGGTAACGCCATTGCAGGCCCAGCTCGCGCTTGATGCGGGTGTTGGGCAGGCGGCGCGATTCGCGCAAAAAGCTCATGCGGTTTGCGCCCAGCGCCTGCTCGGCCTCGGCCAACGAAAGGCGCGGCGGGCGCGGCAGGCCCAGCACGTCTGCGGCCTGATCGAAAAACTCGCCCAGCTTCATCACGGCATCGTCCACCGCGTTAAACACCCGCATGGCGCGCACACGCCAGACGGCCAGCCAGCAGGCACGGGCCAGGTCGTCGGCGTGGATGCGGCTGATATACACATCCTCGCGCGCATGCAGCACCGGCGCGCCGCTGCGCAGGCGTTGTGCGGGCGAGCCGAGGGCGCGATCGGGGGCGTAAATACCAGGCGCGCGCAAGATGGCCACAGCCACGCCACGGCGGGCCAGCGCACGCATGCGGCGCTCGGCATCGACGCGGCGCACCGCCCGCGCGCTGCCGGGGGCCACGGGGCGGGTTTCGGGCGCCCAGTCGCCGCCGCAATCGCCATACACGCCGGTGGTGGAGACATAGGCCAGCGCACGCAAGCCTGCGGCCACAGGCGCGCCAGAGCGTGTGTGACGGGCAGAGGCAGAGGCAGAGGCAGAGGCAGAAGCGGCAGAGGCAGCGCGGTAGCGACGCCATTGGCGCACGAAGTGGGTGGCGCGCTGGTCCGTCACGCCCGTAGGCTGCGGCGGCGCCAAATAAAGCACGCGGGTGGCCCATGCGGCCACGCGGCGCAGTGAGGCGGGTTGGTCCAGATTGCCCAGCACCGGAGTGATGCCCGCCGCACGCAGCAGGGGCTGGCGCGCAGCCTGGGAGGTCAGCGCCAGCCAATGCGGGCGGGCGGGCGCGGCAGATTGGGCAAACTGGCGCACGGCGCGCAGGCCCACATCGCCGCACCCAATCACCAGCACCCGCTCGCGCCGAAAACGCGCGGGCAGGCCGCGCCTGGGCCGGGTGCCTGGGGCGGAGCGAACAGCAGCGGAGCGGGCAAACCGGCGAGTCAAACGGCCAGAGGCAGGCATGGCAAGACGTGCAAAAGGGCGGCAAAAAGGGGCAAAGGGAGGGGTTGAGCCAAAAGCCTGTTCAAAGGCAGGGCCTGCGGCGACAAATACCCATCAATCAAATCAAAGGAAAATCAAACTCAACACCATCATGCCGAAATAGGCATGAATTTTTTCCTTTTGATTGATAAAAAATCACACTCAAAGGCACTCCAAGCCTGCAAAAGGCTGAACGGGCGCCCGCCCCTCCTTGCGCCTTATTTCTCGGCAAAGGCGCGTTCGACCACGAAATCGCCCGGCGTGGAGGTGTTGCCCTCCACAAAGCCGCGCTGTTCGAACAGCTCTTTCAAATCCGCCAGCATGGCCGGGCTGCCGCAAATCATGACGCGGTCTTCCTCGCGGCTGATCTCGGGCAGGCCCAGATCGGCAAACAGCTTGCCGTTTTCGATCAGCGTGGTGATGCGCCCCTGGTTGCGAAACGGCTCGCGCGTGACGGTGGGGTAGTACAGCAGCTTGCCCTTGATGTATTCGCCCAGCAGTTCATGCTCGGGCAGGGTGTGGCAAATCAGCTCCTGATACGCCAGCTCGTTCACAAAGCGCGTGCCGTGCACCAGGATGACTTGCTCAAAACGTTCGTAGGTTTCCGGATCGCGGATGGTGCTGAGAAACGGCGCCAGGCCGGTGCCGGTGGAGAGCAAATACAAACGCTTGCCCGGGCGCAGGTAGTTGAGCAGCAGCGTGCCCGTGGGCTTGCGCCCCACCAGCAGGGTGTCGCCGGGCTGGATGTGTTGCAGGCGCGAAGTCAACGGGCCGTCGGGCACTTTGATGCTGAAAAACTCCAGATGGTCTTCGTAATTGGCGCTGGCAATGCTGTAGGCGCGCAACAAGGGCTTGCCATCGACGCGCAGGCCGATCATGGTGAAGTGCCCGTTGGAAAAACGCAGCGACGGATCGCGCGTGGTGGTGAAACTGAACAGCGTGTCGTTCCAGTGGTGGATGGAGAGGACTTTTTCTTCGTTGAATGCGCTCATTGGTCAGGCTTTCGGAAGGGACGCCACGGGCGTCAAAACAGGCGCGGATTCTCCCCGTTTTTAGGTGTTCTTTTGCCAGAGAGCGCATTCGCGCCGTGGTCTTTCCCTCCCCCTGGCGCAGCCATGAAAAACGGCGTGTTTCAGGCACGCCGATCAGGCCAAAAATGAGCGCCTGCGCAAAGGCTCACTTCAAGTTGCCAGACAGGAAGCGCGCCAGGCGCTCGCTGCGCGGGTTGCTCAGCACATCCCGCGGGCAGCCCTGCTCTTCCACCAAGCCCTGGTGCAAAAAGACCAAGTGGTTGGAGACTTCACGCGCAAAGCCCATTTCATGGGTGACGATGATCATGGTGCGCCCTTGCTGCGCCAGCAATTGCATGATGCGCAACACCTCGCCCACCAGCTCGGGGTCCAGCGCGCTGGTAGGTTCGTCAAACAGCATGACCTCCGGCTCCACCGCCAGTGCGCGGGCGATGGCCACGCGCTGCTGCTGCCCGCCCGAGAGTTGGCTGGGGTATTTGTCTTCATGCCCTTTGAGGCCGACCATGTCCAGGTAACGCCGCGCGGTTTCGATGGCGGCGGCCTTGGGCTGCTTGAGCACATGCACGGGCGCTTCGATGATGTTTTGCAGCACCGTCATGTGCGCCCACAAGTTGAAGTGCTGGAACACCATCGTGAGCTTGGTGCGAAAACGCTGGAGCTGGGCAATATCGGCCGCGTGCAGCTCGCCATCGCGGGCATCGCGCTGGAGGGCCAGCTCCTCGCCAGTGAGCACGATGCGCCCTTCATTGGGGCGCTCCAGCAGGTTCATGCAACGCAAAAACGTGCTTTTGCCCGAACCGGAACTGCCAATGATGCTGATGACATCGCCCGCCCTGGCGGCCAGCGACACGCCTTTGAGCACTTCGTTGGCGCCGTATCGCTTGTGGATGTTCTCCACCTGGAGCTTGATGTCTTTGGGGGATGGGGTCATATGCAGGTGCTCAATGCTCCAGATAAGAGGTGTAGCGTTTTTCCGCCAGACGGAACAAGGCCATCATGGCAAAGGTAATCGCGAGGTACAGGCCCGCCGCCACGAGGAAGGCTTCGAACGTCAGATAGTAGTCGCTGTTGATCGTCTTGGCCGCGGCGGTGATTTCCAGCAGGGCGGGCACGGTGCTGGCCAGGCTGGTGCCATGCATCATCTGCATCACTTCATTGCTGTAGGGTGGCAGCGCGCGGCGCATGGCGCTGGGCAGGATGATGCGGCGCATGGCTTGCCAGCGCCCCATGCCCATGGCGTAGGCAGCCTCCACCTCGCCACGGCGCGTGTCGCGAATGGCGCCGGCGAGGATTTCCGCCAGATAGCCGCCGTGGTTGAGGCTGAAGGCCAGCATGGCGCAGAACACGGAGCTTTTGAACAGGCCGAAAATCCACCAGTCGTCCCACAGCGCCTGCACCCAGGCCAGTTGGGCAATGCCGTAATAAATCAGGTAAATCTGGATCAGCAGCGGCGTGCCGCGGATGACGTAGGTAAAGCTCGACGCCACGGCCTTGAGCGCCCGCGAGCGCGACACCAGCATCAGCGCCCCCGCCACACCCAGCACGCCGCCAAACACCAGCAGGCCCGCCAGCATGGCGAACGTGCCCCACATGCCGCGCAAATAAAGCTGCCAGGTGGCGCCTTCGGAAAAAATGCTCCAGTCCATGAACGGCTCTCCTTACAGGCGCACTTCTTCCGTGCCCAGGCTGTAGCGCGCGTGGATTTTGCGCAGCGCCCAGAGCGAGACGGTCGTCATCAGCAAATACAGCACCGCCGTCATCAGCACAAAGCTGAAAGGCTCGCGCGTGGCCGCGCCGGCTTTGTTGGCCAGATAGGTCATGTCGTGCAGGTTGATCAGGCTCACCAGCGCCGTGGCCTTGAGCAGCGCCATCCAGCTATTGGTGAAGCCGGGCACGACGTAGCGAATCATTTGCGGCAAGGTGATGCGGAAAAACACCTGCCAGCGCCCCATGCCAAAGGCCAGCCCGGCCTCGCGCTGGCCTATGGGGATGGCCTTGATGGCGCCACGGAAGTTCTCCGTCATGTAAGCGCCGTAAATAAAACCAATGGTCAGCACCCCCGCCAGCATCGGGTTGATGCGCACGCCGGCGCTGTAGCCCAGCTTTTCCAGCGTCAGATTCAGCACGGTGCTGCCGCCGTAGAACACCAGCAGCATCAAGATCAGCTCCGGAATGCCGCGCACCACCGTGGTGTAGAGCTGGCCCAGCAGCATCAGCGGACGATTGCGCGAGAGCTTGGCCGCTGCCCCCAGCAGCCCCAGCACAATGGCGACGGCCAGCGACAGCAAGGCCACCTCCACGGTCACGAGCGCGCCTTTGAGGATGGAGAGGTAATAAGCGGAATGGATCACGGCAAGGCCATCTAAGTCAGGGCGCCAAGTCTGAAAAAGGAAAAAGGGCGGGCATAGGCACCCGCCCAGAGCAAGCGCTTACGCGCGCACCGGCAAGGTTTCAACCCGTAAAGGGCTTAATCCGTGCCGTAGGGGTCGAAGTCGAAGTATTTTTTCGCAATTTCGGCGTATTGGCCGTTTTCGCGCAGCTTTTTGATGGTTTGGTTGAGCTGCTCTTTCAGCTCCGGCTGGCCTTTGCGCAGGGCGATGCCCATGCCGGCGCCGAAGTATTTGTCGTCGAACAGGTCATTGCCCACGGTGGTGTAGCCCTGCCCTTCGGGCTTGCGCAGGAAAGCGCCGGTGACTTCCACCTTGTCGGCCACCGTGCCGTCGAGGCGGCCGGCGTTGATGTCCAGATAAACCTGGTCTTGCGCTTCGTAGGAAACGATCTTCACGCCTTTGGGCGCCAGCTCGCCGTTGGCGTAGCGCTCTTGCGTGCTGCCTTTGAGCACGCCCATGGACAGGCCCTTGAGCGATTCATGACCTTTGTAGTCCAGCGTTTTCTTGACCACGATGGCGCTGGGCGTTTTGTAGTAACGGTCGGTGAAGTCCACCACGCGCTGGCGCTCCTTGGTGATGGACATGTCGCTGATGATGACGTCGTAGTGACGGCTTTGCAGGCCGGGGATCATGCTGTCCCAGACCTGTTCGACGAAGACGCATTTGCGCTTGAGTTCGGCGCACACGGCTTCGGAGAAATCGATGTTGAAGCCGACCAGCTTGCCTTGCCCGTCCTTGTACACGAAAGGCTCATAGGTGGGATCGACGGCGACGCGCAAATCCTGCGCGGCAGCGCCCAGCGATACCGCAGAGAGTGCGCCCAGCAAGACGGCCTGGATGATGTGCTTTGTCATGAAAACTCCTGTGGGAGGGTTGCGTAATAAGCCGGCGATTCTAGTGCGAGCGCGACACGCCCTGGCCCGGGGAAAACCGCTAGAGCGTGTTCGGCGTCTTGGCGCGCAAGCTCAGCGGCCAAATGGGCCATGCGGCCATGCGGCGCAGCGCCTGGCCACTTGCTCCAGGCGTGGCAAGCCGTACATTTCATCTATCAAAAGGAAAACAAATGCCCTGTTTTCGGCAAGATAGGCAAGCACCCTCTTTTCCTTTGATTGAAATTTCAGAATAACCAATCAAAGGAAAACCAGCTTCAATCACAACATGCCGAAAACGGGCGGTTTACTTTCCTGATGATCTGGAATAAGAAACGGATTTTCAAACCTGGCGAAGCACTTGCGCGGGCTTGAAGCCGAAGTCGCCCTTCTTGCCCTTTTGGCCGCGCTTGCCCTGGGCATTGGCGAGGCTGCGCAGCTCCAGCGTTTCCTCGCGCTCCTTGCCGCCGCGGCCCACGCCAGCGATGCGCACGCTGCGCGCGTAGGCGGCGGCGCCGGCCAGGCGGTCTTGCGCCTCCAGCGACAGCAGCAGCAGGCCGCGCCCGCCTTTGGGCTGGTGTTTCAACTCGGTCAGCGCAAAGGTCAGGATGCGCCCGGCGGTGGAGACGGCGCACACGCTGCTGGCTGGTTCGGCCTGGCCGGGACTGCCCGCCAGCGAGGGGGCGCACAGGCTTTCGCCTTCGGCCAGGGTGACAAAGACTTTGCCCGCTTTCTGGCGCGAAACCATGTCGCCCACTTTGGCCAAAAAGCCGTAGCCGCCCGAGCTGCACAGCAGCAGTTGGGCCTCGGCCGGGCCGGCGAAGTAGTGCTGCACGGCGCTTCCAGGCTCCAGCTCGATGAAGGCGGTCAGGGGCTGGCCGTCGCCGCGCGCGCCGGGCAGCGCGGCCACGGGCACGGAGTACACGCGGCCATTGCCGCCAAAGGCGAGCAGCACGTCCACCGTGCGGCATTCGAAGGTGCCGTAAAGCGCGTCGCCCGCCTTGAAGTGAAAGCCTTGCGGATCATGGCCGTGGCCGCTGCGCGCGCGCACCCAGCCTTTGCGCGAGACGACGACGGTGACGGGCTCGTCGATGATTTTGATCTCGGCCACGCTGCGCTTTTCTTCCTGGATCAGGGTGCGGCGCGCGTCGGCGAATTCTTTGGCATCGGCCTCGATTTCCCTGACCATCAGGCGCTTGAGGCTGGCGGGGTTGGCCAGCACGTCCTCCAGCTTGGCTTGCTCGGCGCGCAGCTCGGCCAGTTCCTGCTCGATCTTGATGGCTTCCAGCCGCGCCAGTTGGCGCAGGCGGATTTCCAGGATGTCCTCAGCCTGGCGCTCGGTCAGCGCAAAGTGCGCCATCAGGGCGGCTTTGGGCTCGTCGCTGTGGCGGATGATGGCGATGACTTCATCGATGTTGAGCAGAACGAGCTGGCGCCCTTCGAGCACGTGGATGCGATCGCGCACCTTGCCCAGCCGGTGCTGGCTGCGCCGCTCGATGGTGCGCTGGCGAAAGGCAATCCACTCCTGCAACACCTGGCGCAGCGATTTTTGCGCGGGCTTGCCATCCAGGCCCACCATCGTGAGGTTGATGCTGCATGAGCTCTCCAGGCTGGTGTGCGCCAGCAGCGTGCCGATCAGCTCCTGCGCGCTGGTGCGGCTGGATTTGGGTTCGATGACGATGCGCACGGGCGCATCCTTGTTGGATTCGTCGCGCACGCCATCGAGCACGGCCTGCACCGTGGCCTTGAGCTGAAGCTGCTCTTGCGTCAGCGACTTTTTGCCCGCCTTGAGCTTGGGGTTCATCAGCTCCTCGATTTCTTCGAGGATGCGCCGCGCGCTCACATTGGGCGGCAGCTCGGTGACCACCATTTGCCACTGGCCGCGCGCCAATTCCTCCATCACCCAGCGCGCGCGCACCTTGAGCGAGCCGCGCCCGCTTTGGTAGGCGGCGGCGATCTCGCTGGCGGCGCTGATGATGTGGCCGCCGCCGGGGAAATCCGGCCCGGGCAGCAGCGCCAGCAGGGCCTCGTCGCTCACATCGGGCGTTTTGATCAGGGCCACGGCCGCATCGGCCACTTCGCGCAAGTTGTGGCTGGGGATTTCGGTTGCCATGCCCACGGCAATGCCGCTGGCGCCGTTGAGCAGCGTAAAGGGCAGGCGCGCGGGCAGTTGGCTGGGCTCCTCAAACGCGCCGTCGTAATTGGGGGTGAAATCCACCGTGCCCTGGTCGATCTCCTGCAACAGCAGGCGCGCGATTTTGCTCAGCCGCGCCTCGGTGTAGCGCATGGCGGCTGCGCCATCGCCATCGCGGCTACCGAAGTTGCCCTGGCCGTCGATGAGCGGGTAACGCTGGCTGAAATCCTGCGCCATGCGCACCAGCGCGTCGTAGGCGGCGCTGTCGCCATGCGGGTGGTATTTGCCCAGCACATCGCCCACCACGCGCGCGCTCTTGACCGGCTTGGCCGCCGTATTGCCGCCATAGGCCAGGCCCATTTGCTCCATCGTGTAGAGAATGCGCCGCTGCACCGGCTTTTGCCCGTCGGCCACATCGGGCAAGGCGCGGCCCTTGACCACCGAGAGCGCATATTCCAGATACGCCCGCTGGGCATAGGCGGCCAGGGAGCTGTCATCGCCATCGCCCACGCGCGGCGGCTGCGCCGCAGCGGGCGGCCCGGCGGCATCGCGCTCGCTTTCAGCCAAAAAAACAGGCGCATCCTCGGCGCCCAGGGCCTGCGCGGCCTGATCGGTATTCATCGTTTGCATGCAATAGGGGGAAATCCGCCGCCCGCTGGCGCAGCCAGCCTGGGCATGAATTGAACGCGGCAATTGAAGTGCGGCGATTGTAGTGACACGCCCTGCCGGGCCAGACGCCCCGCGCCAGCGCAACCAGAAAACCCCTTTCAACGCATTTTGATGCTGCTTGACCATGAGGCGGCGTCAACCTCTGGCGCGGCTTTTGCGTTTTTTTGCACTGCAACATATATTTGTATTTTGCAAAAGCGCCAGGGAGGGACTGGCCGCTTTTTTGCCCTTCAGCAGGCCATTGGCCACAAGCCATTCAATGCCTGCGCAAGGTTCACCGTTCTGACCCCATAACGCACTATGCCTGAAGTGAAAACACCAACGCCAACCACCAACTCCTCCGCCCCCGCAAGCGCCAAGCAGGCCGCTGCCCCGGCACCCGCGCAGACCACGCCCGCTGCAACGCTCAAGGAAAAGCCTCAGCCGCTGCACATCCCCATCCGCTCGCTGGGGCCTGTGCATCGCCCGCAAATCCTGGAGCATTTGCTGAACCTGAGCGACCGCGACCGCTATTTGCGCTTTGGCTACCCGGCCTCCAACACGCAAGTGGAGCGCTACGTGGAAAACTTGGATTTCCAGCGCGACGAGATTTACGGCATCCACAACCGCAAGCTGGAGCTGATTGCCATGGCCCACTTGGCCTTTGACCCGCCTGCGGAGGGCAAACCCCGCGCGGCGGAGTTCGGGGTATCCGTCTCGGGCGCTTACCGTGGCCGCCATCTGGGCAAGCGCCTGTACGACCGCGCCATGATGCACGCCCGCAATGAAGGGGCGGAGATCATGTACATCCACGCCCTGAGCGAAAACGCGCCCATGCTCAAGATCGCCCGCAATGCCGGTGCGGTCGTGCAGCGCGAAGGGGGCGAATCCGAAGCCTATCTGCGCCTGCCGCCTGCCAACCTCAACTCCCGCCTGACGGAAGTGTTCGAGGATCAATTCGGCGAAATGGATTACCGCATGAAAGTGCAGGCCTACCAATTCCAGGCCTTTCTGGACGGCTTGCAACGCTGGAGCGACCCGGCCCGCCTGGGCAAGAAAAAAGAAGACGAAGCCCCAGACCAAAACCCATAACGCCTTCGTTCAGCCTGCCGCCACGCCCGCGCCCAGCGGGCGTTTTTCATGGACGCGCACCATCGCGCCAGCGCTCCGCCCCCGGTTTGCACCGCCTTGGCCGGTGCGAAAATCGCCCCTCATGAAAAACATCGTCATCCTCATCTCCGGCACTGGCTCCAACATGGCAGCCATTGTCCAGGCCCAGCGCCAGCAGCAATGGCGCGAGCGGCACCAGGCCGAAGTCGTCGCCGTCATCAGCAACCGCGCCGATGCCGCCGGTTTGCAAAAAGCCCAGGAGGCGGGCCTGGCCACGCAAGTGGTGGAGCACAAGAGCTTCCCCACCCGCGAAGCCTTCGATGCCGAGCTGGCCCGCGCCGTGCAAGCCTACGACCCCGCCCTGGTGGTGCTGGCGGGCTTCATGCGCGTGCTCACGCCCGTGTTCGTGGAGCCGTTCGAGCGGCGGCTGATCAACATCCACCCCTCGCTGCTGCCAGCTTTTCCCGGCCTGCACACCCACCAAAGGGCGCTGGATGCAGGCTGCCGCTTCACCGGCGCCACCGTGCATTGGGTCACGCCCGAGCTGGATGCCGGCCCCATCATCGACCAGGTGGCCGTGCCCATCCTGCCCGGCGATACGGCCCAAAGCCTCACGGCCCGCGTGCAGACGCAGGAATACCTGCTCTACCCCCGCGCCATTCTTCAGGCGCTCCAGACGATTACAGCCTAACCACCCAATCAAAGGAAAAACAACTCAATACCCATCATGCCAAAACAGACATCTTTGTTTTCCTTTTGAATTATAAAATCCTTCGCTGCCTGGCGCAGCCATGCCACTGTTACTCTTTTTATGATCCCTGCCACACCCACTTTCGTCCTGACCCTCTCCTGCCCCGATCGCAAAGGGCTGGTGCACGCCGTCTCCGGCTTTTTGCTCGAGCAAGGCGGCAACATCGAAGAAGCCGCCCAGTTCAACGACCACAGCACCGGCCTGTTCTTCATGCGCCTGCAATTTCGCGCCCCCGAGCGCAGCCTGGAGCAATTGCAGCAAGCCTTGGGCGAATTCGCCCCGCCGCTGCAAATCACCTGGAGCCTGCACGACGCCTGCACACCCGTGCCCACCGTCGTCTTCGTCAGCCGCGAGGGGCATTGCCTCAACGATTTGCTGTTTCGCTTCAAAAGCGGCCTGCTGCCCATCGACATCCGCGCCATCATCAGCAACCACCGCGATTTCTACCAACTGGCGGCCAGCTACAACGTGCCCTTCCACCACATCCCCGTCACCAAGGACAACAAAGCCCAGGCCGAAGCGCGCCAATACGAAATCATCCAGGGCGAAGGCGCCGAACTGGTGGTGCTGGCGCGCTACATGCAAATCCTCTCGGACGATTTCAGCCAGAAACTCGCCGGCCGCGCCATCAACATCCACCACAGCTTCCTGCCCAGCTTCAAAGGCGCCAAGCCCTATTACCAGGCGCACGACCGCGGCGTGAAGCTCATTGGCGCCACCGCCCACTACGTCACCGCCGATCTGGACGAAGGCCCCATCATCGAGCAGGACGTCGCCCGCGTGGACCACAGCCTGACCGTGGAAGACCTCACCGCCATCGGCCGTGACACCGAAAGCCAGGTGCTGGCGCGCGCCGTCAAATGGCACAGCGAGCACCGCATCCTCATCAACGGCCAGAAAACCGTGGTATTTCGCTAAGGCGCATGGGAGCGCAACGCAACGCATGGCCCGTAAAATGGCCGATTTTTTCGGCCCGCCATGCCCGCCAAAGCCCGCGCCCCGCTGCCCAGCACCTACGAAGCCGCCCTGGAGGAACTGGAGCAATTGCTCGCCCAAATTGAGTCCGGCCAATTGCCGCTGGAGCAGTTGCTGGCCGGCTACCAACGCGGCGCACAATTGCTGGCGTTTTGCCGCAGCCGGCTGCAAGCGGTGCAACAGCAAATCCAGGTGCTCGATGGCGACATCGCCCGCAGCCTGGACGAAACCGCCATCGCCGCCCCCGATCAAGCCGCTAATTAACCGTTGATGAATTAACCGCTTGATTGACCTCTGGTCAACCGCCGCTTCGCCCTGCAGACCGCCGCCGTGCCGCAGCGCCGCCTGCCCGCCACGGGGAAAGGCCGCAACTGCCACGCCCCATCACACAGGAACCCCGCTTTGAACCCAGCCGCCCCCACGCCACCCGCCCCCGACAACGGCCCGCGCGACTTCGCTGCCTGGATGCAGGCCCGCCGCGCCCAGGTCGAGGCCGCGCTAGAGCAAAGCCTGGCCCCCGCGCTCTGGCCCGCCGCGGTTGCGCCTTTGGTGCAGGCCATGCGCTACGGTGCGCTCGGCGGCGGCAAACGCCTGCGCGCCCTGCTGACGCTGGCCGCGCACGAAGCCCTCTGCACCCAGGCAGACATCCCCAGCGCGCAGCGCAGCGCCTGGGCGCAAACCGCCATCCGTGCCGCCTGCGCTGTGGAGCTGATCCACGCCTATTCGCTGATCCACGACGACATGCCCTGCATGGACAACGATGTGCTGCGCCGTGGCAAGCCCACCGTACACGTACAGTTTGGCCAGGCCACCGCCTTGCTGGCGGGCGATGCCATGCAGGCGCTGGCGTTCGAGTGGCTGACCCCCCCCACGGACGCCACGCCCACTGAAACCGCCCTGCCCCCCGCTCAACAATGGGCGGCCCAGGCCCGCCTGTGCAGCCTGCTGGCCCGCGCCGCTGGCCCCAGCGGCATGGCAGGCGGCCAGGCCATCGACCTGGCCCACGTCGGCCTGGCCATGAACCAGGCCCAACTGCAACACATGCACGAACTGAAAACCGGCGCACTGCTGCTGGCCAGCGTGCAAATGGGCGCGGCCTGCGCCCCCAGCGCTTCGCCCGCCATCGGGCAAGCCTTGCACCAATACGGCCAGGCCCTGGGCCTGGCCTTCCAGGTGGTGGATGACGTGCTCGATGCCACCGCCGATTCGGCCACGCTGGGCAAAACGGCAGGCAAGGACGCTGCCGACAACAAGCCCACCTACGTCTCCATCATGGGCGTGCAAGCCGCGCGCGCCTATGCGGACGAGCTGCATGCGCGCGCCTGCGCCGCGCTGGAGGCCGCACCCGCCCTGGCCGCCTCCCCCTTGCGCGGCCTGGCCGATCTGGTGGTGCAGCGCGCGCACTGAGCGCAGCCCCCGCCCCATGCGTTGACGCATCCGCCATGCCACCTTCCCCCGCCGAGCCATCGCACAACAGGACTCCCCACATGACCGGCCCAGCCAGCTCCCCCCTCGACGCCTTTCCCCTGCTGGAATCCATCAACGACCCGCAGGACTTGCGCCGCCTGCCGCGCGAGCGCCTCAAACCCCTGGCCGAGCAGTTGCGCGCCTTCTTGCTCGCCAGCGTCGCCCGCACCGGCGGGCACCTCAGCTCCAACCTCGGCACGGTGGAGCTGACGCTGGCGCTGCACTACGTCTTTGCCACACCCCACGACCGCCTGGTGTGGGATGTAGGGCACCAGACCTACCCGCACAAAATCCTCACCGGCCGGCGCGAGCGCATGGCCACGCTGCGCCAGTTGGGCGGCATCTCCGGCTTTCCCGTGCGCAGCGAAAGCGAGTACGACACCTTTGGCACCGCCCACTCCAGCACCAGCATTTCCGCCGCCCTGGGCATGGCGCTGGCCGCCGCGCGGCGCGGCGAAGACCGCTGGAGCGTGGCCATCATTGGCGACGGCGCGATGACCGCCGGCATGGCCTTTGAAGCCATGAACAACGCGGGCGTGGAGCGCGACGCGCGCCTGCTGGTGGTGCTCAACGACAACGACATGAGCATCAGCCCCCCCGTGGGCGCGCTCAACCGCTACCTGGCCCAGTTGATGAGCGGCCAGTTCTACGCCGCCGCCAAAAACGTCGGCAAAGCCGTGCTGCAACCCGTTCCGCCCCTGTTCGATCTGGCCAAGCGCCTCAAGCAACAGGCCAAAGGCATGGTGCTGCCCGCCACGCTGTTCGAGAAATTCGGCTTCAACTACATCGGCCCCATCGACGGCCACGATCTGGACGCGCTCATCCCCACGCTGGAAAACCTGCGCCAGCTCAAAGGCCCGCAGTTTCTGCACGTCGTCACCAAAAAAGGCCAAGGCTACAAACTGGCCGAGGCCGACCCTGTGGCCTACCACGGCCCCTCCAAATTCGACCCCGCCGTAGGCATCGTCAAACCCCAAACGGCGCCCAAACCCACCTTCACCCAAATCTTCGGCCAATGGCTGTGCGACATGGCCGCGCAAGACGAGCGCCTCATCGGCATCACCCCCGCCATGCGCGAAGGCTCGGGCATGGTGGAGTTCCACCAGCGCTTTCCCGAGCGCTACTTTGATGCGGGCATTGCCGAGCAACACGCCGTCACCTTCGCCGCAGGCCTGGCCACGGAAGGCTTCAAACCCGTGGTCGCCATTTACTCCACCTTCTTGCAACGCGCCTACGACCAGATGATCCACGACGTGGCGCTGCAAAACCTGCCCGTGGTGTTCGCGCTGGACCGCGCGGGCCTGGTCGGCGCCGATGGCGCCACCCACGCCGGGGCCTACGACATCCCCTTCGTGCGCTGCATCCCCCACATGGCCCTGGCCTGCCCGGCCGATGAGCGCGAATGCCGCCAACTGCTCAGCACCGCTTACGCGCAAAACCACCCCGTGTGCGTGCGCTACCCGCGCGGCGCAGGCGCAGGCGTGGAGCCACTGGCCGACCTGGAGCCGCTGCCCTACGGCAAGGGCGAAGTGCGCCGCACCTCCAGCCAGCCTGCCCGCAGCCAGGAAAGCGGCCAGGAGCACACGCCCGGCCAGCCCCCGCGCATCGCCATCCTCGCCTTCGGCACCCTGCTCTACCCCGCGCTGCAAGCCGCCGAGCGGCTGGATGCCACCGTCGTCAACATGCGCTGGGCCAAACCGCTCGATGAAGCCCTGCTGCACGAGATCGCCCGCACGCACGACGCGCTGGTCACACTGGAAGAAGGCGCCCTCATGGGCGGCGCAGGCAGCGCCGTGCTGGAATCGCTGCACCAGGCCGGGCTGCTGCGCCCCGTACTGCAACTGGGCCTGAAGGACGAATTCATCCCCCACGGCGACCCGGCCAAGCTGCTGGCCCTGCAAGGGCTGGATGCGTCAGGCATCGAGCAAAGCATCCGCAGCCGGTTTCTGGCCTGAAAGCGGCCTGAGCGCCACTGGCGTAAGAGGCTGTTCAAAATCTCGGCGCGAGTGGACAAGAAGCGGTTTGGGATGGGCTGCAAGGCGCAAAACACAGCCATAGCGCCCGCTATGGCGAGGCTTTGCGGGCGCCGCAGACCGCCCAAATCCGCTCTCTTGACCGCCGCGCAAAGATTTTGAACAGGCTCTCAGAGGCTGCGCACGCTGGCAAACGCTGGCAAGGGCAGCGCCGCCCCTGTCAGCGTCGCTGACTGAACACCCGCCTGCGCCGGTGTGACGAGAACAAGCGGCGCGTCTTGCAGGAAATGTCTTTATGAGAATCTACAGGTCGACCTGCCAAGGGTCGATCACGGCCACGCCTGCCGCTTTGAATGGCGCGGTGTCGCGGCTGCGACTTGACGGCGCCTTCCAGGATGCTGCGCACCTCCGCCTCGGTGCTGCGCCCATGCTCGGCCGCACGCTGCGGCAGCGCCAAGCCAGCGACGTGATCGAGCAACTGCTGGCCCGGCTCGGGTAAGGGCTGGCCGCCGGAGCTTTTTCGCCGGGGCCAACCGCATGCCCAGCGCCGCCGTGGGCGTGAGCGGTAGCGCATGCGCTGGCAAGGGCTTCGCCTGTTCACACCTGCCACCATCGCCGATCTTTTGCTGCACAGTAAAAATTGCCATTTAAATAAATATTCGATAGATTCGTCGTGTTTACTGAACAGAAAATCATCTAAACCACTGGCATGCAGCAATTCCCCCCGACCGAACAGGCGCTGATCGCGCACTTGCTCGACGCCCTGCGCGCGCTGCCCGACGTGCGCGCTGATCTCTCCCCGGAAGCGGCCGATCCGAAAGGCCCACAAGGCCAGCCCAGCGGGCGCGGATACGACGCCCGGCTGGAGCTGCACCTTGCCGGGCAGTCCTTGCTCCTGCTGCTTGCCGTCAGAAAGGCCGTTTTCCCGCGCGATGTGCGCCAACTGATCTGGCAGCTGCAGGCCACCAGCCACGGCACGCCCACCGCACAGGGGGCAAACGCCTTGCCACTGCTCATCGCCCAGTCCATCTCCCCCGGCGCCAAAGAAACGCTGCGCAGCCAGCGCGTTGGCTACTACGACAGCGGCGGCAGCCTGTACCTGTGCGCACCCGGCGTGTATGTGTACATCGACAAACCGCCGCCCAAAAGCCTGGCAAAAACCGTGCGGGCGCTGTTTGCCGGGCGGCGCGCCCAGGTCCTGCACGCCTTGCTGATGCAGCCGCAGGACTGGTTTGGCGTCACCGAGCTGGCCCAGCAGGCCATGGTCTCCACCGCCACCGCCTCCCAGGTGCTGGGCGAGCTGGAGCGCCTGGACTGGCTGGCGGTGCGCGGGCAAGGCCCTGGCAAGCAGCGCCAACTGCGCGAGCCAACCGCCCTGCTGGACGCCTGGGCCAAGCAGCTGGCCACCCTCCCGCCCCAGGCTGTGCAACGCTACTACGTGCCGGGCGCCAAGGCCGACACGCTGGCCACGCGGCTCGGCCGGGTTTGCCACGCCTACCAGGCCCCATACGCCATCACCCACGAAGCGGCCGCGCAGCGCCTGGCGCCCTTTCTCTCCCATGTCCCCCAAGTGCGGGTGCGCCTGCCAGGCGGCGCCAGCGCCGATGCTGCGCTGGCCGAGCTGGGCGCGCGCCCCGTCCACGAAGGCGCCAACCTGGGAATCATCGAAACCAAGCCGCCTGGCGAGCTGCTCTTTAGCCAGCCAATCGACGGCCTCTGGCTGGCCAGCCCCATCCAGATCTACCTCGACCTGCTGCGCGGCGAAGGCCGCGCCAAGGAAATGGCCGAACACTTCCGCCAGGAAAGGATTGGTTTTTGATGCCCAAGCCCGCAACACTTGGCGGCTACAGCGACCGCTACACCGTGGACTGCGAGCGCGTCCTCGTCACGCTCCTGCGCGGCCTGGGGCCGTGGAAGGAATCGGTCTACCTAATCGGCGGGCTTGTGCCACGCTATCTCGTGGCCGCGCGGCCACCTGCCGTGCCAGCGCATGCGGGCACGCTGGACGTAGACATCGTGATCGACCTGCACATCCTGGCCGACACCGAGGCCTATCACACGCTGGAGGACAACCTCAGAAAAATGGGCTTCGAGCGCGCCGAAAACGCCGCTGGCCAAAAGCTCTCGTGGCGTTGGCAAACCCGCACCGAACACGGCGCGCTGATGGTGCTCGAACTGCTGACCGATGCACCGCACCTCAGCGGCGGCAAAGTGCGCCCACTGCCCACCGAAGGCGCCATCTCGGCCCTGAACATCCCGCATGCGTCCATCGTCTTCGACCTGCACCAAGTCACTGAAATCCAGGCCGAGCTATTGGGCGGCAACGGCATCGCCAGCGAAAAGGTCAGGCACGCCAACCTCGTCAGCTTCACCTGCCTGAAAGCCTTTGCCTTCGAGCAGCGCTTTGCGCGCAAGGACGCACACGACCTCGTCTACTGCCTCGAACACGCCCCCCGGCGGCATGGACGGCGTGGCCCAGGCCTTTCGCAACGCACGCGGCGGCCGGCACCGCGCCGTCATCGACGCTGCGCTGGCCGTCCTGCACCAACGCTTTGCAAGCGGCGAAACCGCCGAGGGCTACCGCAAGGATGGCCCGGTATCGGTCGCCAAATTCGAGCTGGGCGAAGGCCATGCGCCAGAACTGCGCGAAGCCCGGGCGCTGCGGCAGCGGCAAGCCAGCGAGGTGATCGAGCAACTGCTGGCCCGGCTTGGGTAAAGGCTGACCGCATGCCCGCCGCCTTCGACGCCATCGAGGCCGCCGCCCGTGAAGCGCTGTCCACACCAGCGCTGCCAAGGGCCGCGCCTGTTTTCACCAGCCCAGCGCTACAATCGTCCATCAAGCGATGAACAAACGAGGTACAAAATGGCAAACAGTGTATTGATCAGCGTGCGCATCGATCCGGCCATCAAGCAACAAGCCAGCGAGGTGCTGGCCGGTGCGGGCCTGAGCATTTCCGACGTCATGCGCATGACCCTGACCAAGATCGCCAGCGAGCGCCGCTTCAGCTTCGAATACCAGCCCAACGCGCAAACTGCCGCCGTCATGCAGGCCGTGCGCGATGGCCAGGCCCCCATGCAGCGCGCCGCCGACATCGACGCCCTGCTGGAGCAGCTCAATGCTGCCGATTGACTACACGCGGGCTTTCAAACGCGACTTCAAAAAGCAGGCCACGCTCGCCCTGTCGCACCACTGGATCGAAGCGCTGTACTGCCTGTGCCAGCGCCAGCCCCTACCCGCGCGCTACCGCGACCATGCCCTGGGCGGGGATTGGCAGGGCTTTCGCGACTGTCACATCGAACCCGATTTGGTGCTGATCTACCGCCAGACCGAGCAGGCGCTGGAGCTGGTGCGCATCGGCAGCCATGCCGAATTGTTTGGCTGAGCGCCTTTTTACCCCCCTCTGCAAAGGCGCTCTCAGGCATCCCCTCATGCCCAAATGCCTGGCGCGACATGCATCGGTTTTATTCGTGCAGTTATCTGCGGGGCAGCACACCAAAACAATTGGTTTGGCAAGTGTGAGCGCCGCCTGGAAATCCCTTTAATACAAGGCACTCTGCCTCAAGCCTGTCCTTCTCAGCCGGGTTCCTGATCAACTCGACAAGGTTTCGACACTCCTGCATGACATTTCTGTACAAGCTCTGGCATGCCTGCTGGCACGGGTATCTTTCCATGCTGATCACATGGCCCCGATGGCTTTGTAACGGGGGGTAGTAAGAGGCACAGCCAGCAACCATCGCCAGCAAGCTAGAAAGTGTGGCGCATTTCAAAAAACAATTGATCATTTTCATCAAAGCCTCCTTCCTGCAAACACCTCGCCCTTTTCTCAAGAATAAACGGCTGGCCCGCATTATTCTCGCGCCTTGCAATTTTGAGCGCCTTTTCCGTGCAAATGGAATAGTGATTGTTGATTCTTTGCTCAAAATCCCTTAATGCAAATTCACCATCTATATTGTTTCGGGCAATAAAATCATTGACACGGAACATCCTGTACTCTACCCGCCCATTCCTTACCACTCTGACCTCAAGCTCCCCGGTATCATGGTTGACTGAAGTCACAAAACGCCCAATACCCAGGAGTTCATAAGTCCGCATCATTTCTTCCCTCTCATCGGAGCCCTGATGATCCGCATGCCCCCTCAAGAACTCCGATTCAATGCTCTTGCATTCATCGGCATTCGATCCAAAAACAATGTTTTGAATCGTGCCGGTTATTTTTAACTTTACATATTTCTTCCTGAAGTCCACATGATAGATGGATGGGTCGGCAGGGTTCAAGACGCAAAATTCGTCGCTATCGACAAAAAAAGCATAGTTTTCCCCCTTGCTCTCCACCAGAAGGAATGAGCCCACTGATTTCTCGTCAAAATCCGCCGAAGGCTCTGAGCCATAATGCGCACGATAGAAAATCCGGGTAAATTCCTTGAAGTCCACCACTGGCGCTTGCGCCCCCATTTTGAGGCCGTTTCTGGCAACCCTGGATTCCAGCGCAATCATCGCCTTCCCGTCAGAAATGGAAAAAACAGCAGGCAATCGGGGAAAGCTTCTGATAGGGAGCGCCACAGTGCCAAAAGCAGAAGCCAAATCAAGCAAACTTCTTGCCACGCGAGCAGGCTCCGATGTATCCCACTCCTTATTCAGGAAACCCAAAACTGAGGCAGCGACAATAACAGGCCCCAAGCCCCATGCCCATTTGGACGCAGACATACGATTCCCTCCAAAAATTGCACCAGATTTTTCAAGCCCCCACAGCGGCGGGCATGGGGCCTCGCTTGCCGCTGCGGCGCTGCGCGCCCTGGGCTGAAAAACACCCCAAGGCGGCTGCGCCGCCCCCAATCACTGACTGGCTCGCACCAACCGCACCGGACCACCGCCGCCGACGTAGCGGTGGAGGTGGTAGTCGACGAAGCCGCTGCCGAAATAGACGAACCAGGCGCGGCGTGGAGCACGTCCAAAAGGCGTCGCTGTCAAATATTCCATATCCATACCGAATGCGGTATTCGGGAATATGGCGGCATCAATAGCCGGATTCACGCAGCTTCGGTCCGCTAGGCTGGAGAGTTCCTTCACGTTGGGCAGGCGCCAGCCTGCCTGCTCTTTGGCGTGTGCCAAGGCGGCTTCATGTGTCATTCGGCTGGCCGTGCCGGTGCAAGTCATGCCGTCCCAACTCTGGCCCACGCTGCACCGCGCCCAGGTCAGGCCGGTTTCCATGTCTTTCACTTCATTGCCGTTGACACCTGTTGGCACAAAACGCCCCGATGCGCTGCTGGGACACGTAGCTTGCACGGGGGGCGCTGCGCCACGCACTAAGCGAACCGCCCCCTGTATGTAGCCACGGCTATGGCGCTCAAGCCAGCTTGTGGCCCCGTGTCTGAAATCGACGAACCAAGCGTAGGCAGGTTCACTTGCATATGAGTCTGAAGCCCAATGGGCAGCCCAATAGGTGTTGGAATCATCCCAAGTGTGCGGGAACCAGTCCGTGTTGATAGCGGGGTCGGGGTAGGGTTTGCTGTAATCCACCAGGCCTTGCAACTCCCGCACGGTGGGCAGGCGCCAGTCGTTGAAGCCGCACAGGCCCTGGGCGTTGACCTGGGCCACGTATTCACTGGTATCGCGCGCTCGGCCGTCGCCATAGTTGGTGTAGCGCTTGGCGTAATGGCGCAGGTGGCTGCTGTCATCGACCTTGCCTTCCCAGATCAGGCCGGTGACCGTGTCCTTGACGCATTCGGTCTTGTCGTAATGGCCGCCGCCGGGCTTGGGTACGTGGGCATAGCTCATGGGGTTGATGTGGCGGCGCATGCCGTCTTGTTTTTCCCCGCCGCTCAGGGCAATGGCCTCGGGGCTGTCGCAGGCCACCAGGTTGTGGCTGCCCGCCTCGTAACACTGCTGGTCAGTGATGCCGGTGTGGGGCAGTTTGGGGACGAAAGGTGGCGGTGGCGGTGGCGGCGGCGGTGGTGGCGGTGTGAACGATTCGGCGGTCACGGTGTAGACGCCGTCGATGAGTGTGCCGCCGTTGGCCTGCTCATCGGTGCGCACGCGCGCGAGGCGCTGGCCAGGCTGGCCGCTCAGGGTGCAGCTTTGCTTGAAGCCGCTGCCATCGGGCTGCACGTCGGTGGGGGCTGTGCAGCGGGTTTCGGGGATTTGCAGGGTGGCCGTGGCGGGCAGATCGCGGCCTTTGACGGTAAAGACGGTGGCATGCCCGAGCGCGACGCGCCAGGGCATGATGCTGTCGAGTTTGGGGATGGGGGTGGGTTGGGGCGGCTGCGGTTCAGGGTTGGGGGCCGCGCTGGTGGCCTGGATGGTTTTGCGGTCGATGGCCTGGCCGCTTTCCGCGGTTTGCACGGTGGCCGTGCGTTTGCCTGCATCGCCGCCCAAGGTGCAGTTTTGGGTGAAGCCGCTGCCGTTGCATTGCACTTGTACGGGGGCGTCGCATTGGGCGTTGCCAATGTTCAGCCGTGCGGTGCTGGGCAGGTGTTGGCCCCGGATGGTGAAGCGGGTGGCTTGCCCTGCCTGGGCTTGGTCGGGGGTGAGGCTGGCCAGTTGGGGCTTGGCTTGTGTTTGGCGCAGGGAGTCGCTGGGGGCGGCGACTTGGCCGCGCATGAAGTCGCGCACTTGCTCGGGCGTGGGGACGACGGCGGCGGTGATGGCCTGCATCCATTGGCGCACGGTTTCTTCGTCTTTGGCGTCGTAGGTGGCTTGCTGGTTTGTGCCGTCCAGGTCGGCATCGACGGTGCGGGTGAAGAAGTTGGCGGCGGCCAGTTTGTGCTCGATGGCGCGTTTGTCGTCGTTTTGCGCGCCTTGCAGGATGCGGTAGGCCAGGTCGGCGGCGCTGTAGCGCCCGTCACGGTAGCCGTCGATGTAGTGTTGTTTGCCTTCGGCGTCGGGGGCTTTGCCAAAGAGGGCCTGGTAAATCTTGTCGATGGCATCGCCGATGGTTTCTGGCGTGATGTCGCCGTAGAGGCGCTTGGCTTCTGCGGAGTTGCCAAAGTCGGCCAGGATGGTGGTGATGTCGCCTCCTGCTTTTTCTGCCCAGTAGCGCAGCCCGGCGGGGTCGCCGGGGCGCAGGTAGAAGGCGAGGTAGACGGCCTGGATGTCCTGGTAGCCGCTGGGCAGGGGCTGGGCGACGCAGGTGGCGACGCTGATGGGCGATGCGGCAGGCGCAGCGGGTTGGGTGGCGGTGCTGGCGACCTGGGCGGACAAGGCCAGGCCAGCGCCAAGCGCGGCAACGCTTAACCCGTGGCGGCGAAATGGGGGGATGGACATGGCGAAGACTCCTCCTTGATGGTGGGGCGGTCAGGGTTGAGAGGGAAGGCGCGAGAGCGAAGCGGACGCAAGAACCCGGCGACGCCTATGGCGTGGCCGGGTGTGTAGAGAGCAATCCAGTGGAGTGTAGCGATTGCTTGTATGCGGGTAAGTTCTGCAAGCTGCTTTTTTGCCGATGAAGAGGTCAGGAAAACCCTGACGCCCTGGCGCCCCCCGGCACCCTGCCCTCTCTATTGCCGGCGGGAGAGGGCTTGGCAGCTACCAAAGCGATCTTTTATTTCAAATCAAAAGCAAAAAAATCACTCCATTTCGGCAATTCAGTTATGGAGTTATTTTTATCTTGATATGAAATTCTTGAGAGGATGCATGCAAGCTCACACCAGCACCAGGTTATCGCGGTGCACCATCTCCGGCTCAGCCACGTAGCCCAGCAGGCCTTCGATGTCGTCGGAGCTGTGGCGGCAGAGTTTGCGCGCCTCCTGATCGTTGTAATTGGCCAGGCCGCGCCCGATCTGGCGGCCCGATTCGTCTTCGATCGCAATCACTTCGCCGCGCGTGAAGGCCCCGCGCACAGCCACCATGCCCACGGGCAGCAGGCTTTTGCCCTCGCTGGCGATTTTGCTGACCGCGCCTGCGTCGATCACCACCGCGCCGTGCAGTTGCAAATGGTCGGCCAGCCATTGCTTGCGCGCTTGCAGTTTGTGCATGGGGGCGTAGAGCAGCGAGCCGATGTTGTGCTCGCCGCCCATCAGGCGCGGCAGGATGTCGCGCTCGCGCCCCCAGGCGATGATGGTGGATGCGCCCGAGCGCGCCGCGCGCTTGGCCGCCAGCACTTTGGTGAGCATGCCGCCGGTGCCGATGGCTGAGCCGGCCCCGCCCGCCATGGCCTCCAGCGCCACATCGCCCGCCTGGGCCAGATGCACCTTGGTGGCCTCGGGGTGCTTGCGCGGATCGGCGGTGTAAAAGCCGTTCTGGTCGGTGAGGATGATGAGCAAATCGGCCACCACCAGATTGGCTACCAGCGCCGCCAGCGTGTCGTTGTCGCCAAAGCGGATTTCGTCGTTGACCACCGTGTCGTTCTCGTTGATGACGGGCACGATGCCGCGTTTGAGCAGCGTCAGCAGCGTGACGCGGGCGTTGAGGTAGCGCTCGCGGTCGGCCATGTCGGCGTGGGTCAGCAGCACCTGCGCGCTGCCGAGCTGGTAATGGCGCAGCATGGTTTCGTACATCTGCACCAGGCCCATTTGCCCCACGGCGGCGGCGGCTTGCAATTCGTGCAGCTCGCGCGGGCGGCGGGCCATGCCCATGCGCTTCATGCCCTCGGCAATGGCGCCGCTGGAGACCATGATGACTTCGCGCCGCTGGCCATTGTCCGTGCCCTTACCTGCACCGCCCTGCGGGCCGCCGCGCACGATCAGGCTCAACTGCCGCGCCCATTCGCTGATCGCCGCCGCATCCAGCCCCTGGCCCTGGTTGGTGACCAGGCTGGAGCCGACCTTGACCACGATGCGCCGTGCATGGCGCACCTGATCCCAGGCGTTGGCGCCATCGGTGGAGGGATGGGAGTGAGAAAAAGCCTTGTCCTGCTGCTGCATATCCATCATCGGCTGGCACCTGCTGCACCCGTCAAGCATGGGGGGCAGCAGGCGCAAATATTGCGAAAAAAGCCCGCGATTCTGGCATAGGGCTTGACTGGCGCCTGCAAGCCAGAGCGTGTGCTGTTTTGCAGGTGATGGCGATTGATTCCGCTTGCGCAGCCTGAATGTCCGTCTGGATTTGGTCGAGCGCGAGCGGTTCAAGCTCGCCAGCGCGTGCAGCGCGCATGGCATCGGAGAGCGTCAACCCCATGACTGCCAGCACAGCCGCTGCTTCTTTCTTCACCTGTCCGTTGATGCGGGCCTGAACCACCGGGTCAGAAGTCAAAGCCATTTTTCTCCTTCTGCAACCATCATGCAGCTTTTTTTGCAAAACAAAAGGATAAAAAATCAACCTATTTCGGCAATATAGTAAATTAATCTAATTTACTATTGATTTGCAATTCATCCATACACCATCTGCACCCCAACGCCGCCGTTGAGCACGCGCAGGGCGTGCAGGGCTTCTTCACTGGGGAAGATGGCCTGGGCGGGCGGCGCAAGCAGGGCGACGGTGGCGCTGTCTGTCCCGGCCTGGCATTGCATGTGCAGGCGCAGGCGCACGCCTGCCGGGCGGGCGGGGGCATCCTCCTCCGGGTGGACTGTGCTGGCCGGGGCTTCTTCCTGGGCGATGGCGTGCAGGATGGCGTTGGGGTCCATGGGGGCGTCGCCTTCGGCTTCGGCAAGAACGGCCAGGCGGGCGTCGAAGGCGTCTTCGGGGGCCACGGTCTGGGGGCCGGAAGCGCTTGGGGCCGGGCCGGGTTTGGCGGGCGCTGCGGCGGCGGCTGGCCGGGGGCGGTGCGCTTGCAGCCAGGCGTCCAGTTGTTGCAGGGCATCGGGCTTGGTGGCGATGGCGTCGTCCCAGTCCAGGCGCAGCCAGCGGCCAAAGGCGCAGCGCGCCTGGGGCAAGTCCATGACGTCGATAACGCTCAGGCGCGGCTCGAAGCCGTTGCGCCCGGGCTGGTAGCGGACGTTGAGGATGACGAGTTCGTCTTCGCGGATGTAGTCGCCGCTGCGCGCCATGAGGGCTTCGTCCACCACGGCTTCGATGCCGCCGCTTTTGTCATCAAGCTGGAAGATGAAGACTTTGCCGCGCTGGCCGTTGACGCTGCGCAGCTCGCCAACGATGCCTGCCACGCGTTGGGGTTCGCGGCTGTCTTGCAGGTCGGCGATGGGGGTGCGGGCGAATTGGCGCACTTCGGCCTCGTATTCGTCGAACAAGTGGCCGGAGAGGAAAAACCCCAGCGCGGTTTTCTCGTGCAGCAGGCGCTCGCGCACGCCCCAGGGCAGCACGGTTTGCAAGGGCGGCTCCTGGCCGCTGGCACCGATGGCGTCGTCGCCGAGCATGTCGAACAGGCCGCCCTGGTTGGCGTTGGCCAGTTGGGTGGCGGCCCATTCAAAGGCGATATCCAGCGTGCCCAGCAAGGCGGCGCGGTTGGGCTCCAGGCGGTCGAATGCACCGGCTTTGATGAGGGCTTCGACGGTGCGCTTGTTGATCTTGTGCTTGTCCACGCGCAGGCAGAAGTCGAACAGGCTTTTGAACGGCCCGCTTTGGCGGCCTTTGTCGCCTTCGCCCCGGCCTTCGCGCGCGGCGATGATGGCTTCGATGGCGGCCTGGCCCGTGCCTTTGACGGCGCCCAGGCCGTAGCGAATGAGGCGGTCGCTGACGGGTTCAAAGCGCCAGGCGCCGTGGTTGATGTCGGGCGACTCGAAACGGATGCCGAATTTCTGCGCATCGGCCAGCAGCACGGCGAGTTTGTCCGTGTCGTCCATTTCCACGGTCATGTTGGCGCAGAAGAATTCGGCCGTGTAATGCACCTTCAGCCAGGCCGTGTGGTAGGCCAGCAGCGAGTAGGCGGCGGCGTGCGATTTGTTGAAGCCGTAGCCGGCGAACTTCTCCATCAAGTCGAAGACTTCGTCGGCCTTGGCCTCGCTGATGCCGTTCTTGGCCGCGCCCTCGCGGAAGATCAGGCGGTGCTTGGCCATTTCCTCGGGCTTTTTCTTGCCCATGGCGCGGCGCAGCAAGTCGGCGCCGCCCAGCGAGTAGCCGCCCAGGATCTGCGCGGTCTGCATCACCTGCTCCTGATAGACCATGATGCCGTAGGTTTCGCTCAGCACCTTCTCCACCAGCGGGTGCGGGTACTCGACCTCCTCCTTGCCGTGCTTGCGCGCCACGAAGCTGGGGATCAGGTCCATCGGGCCGGGGCGGTACAGGGCGTTGAGGGCGATGAGGTCTTCCAGGCGGCTGGGGCGCGCTTCCTTGAGCATGCCTTGCATGCCGCGGCTTTCGAACTGGAACACGGCCTCGGTCTTGCCTTCCTGAAACAGCTTGTAGGTGGCCTTGTCGTCCAGCGGCAGCTTTTCAAAGGCGAAGTCCTGCTGGCCGGGGTGGCGGGCGATGATGAACTGGCGCGCCAGCTCCAGGATGGTGAGCGTGGCCAGGCCCAGAAAGTCGAACTTGACCAGGCCGATGGCCTCCACGTCGTCCTTGTCGTACTGGCTCACGGCCGCATCGCTGCCGGGCTGCTGGTACAGCGGGCAGAAATCGGTGAGCTTGCCCGGCGCGATCAGCACGCCGCCGGCGTGCATGCCGATGTTGCGTGTCAGCCCTTCGAGCTTTTGCGCCATCTCGATCAGGGATTTGACTTCCTCCTCGTTCTTGATGCGCGCGGCCAGCAGCGGCTCGGCGGCGAGGGCGTATTTCTCCTTGTCGGCCTCGCTGAGGTTTTCCGGCGGGTATTGCAAGGTGACGGGCTTGCCCGGCTTGTTGGGGATGAGCTTGCTGATGCCGTCGCAGAAGGTGTAGCTCATGTCCATCACCCGGCCCACGTCGCGGATGGCCGCGCGCGCGGCCATGGTGCCGAAGGTGGCGATCTGGCTGACGGCCTCGCGCCCGTACTTTTGCTTGACGTACTCGATCACGCGATCGCGGTTGGTCTGGCAAAAGTCGATGTCGAAGTCGGGCATGGAGACCCGCTCGGGGTTCAGAAAGCGCTCGAACAGCAGGTTGTATTGCAGCGGGTCCAGATCGGTGATGGACAGCGCATAGGCCACCAGCGAGCCCGCGCCCGAGCCGCGCCCCGGCCCCACCGGGCAGCCGTTGGCCTTGGCCCACTGGATGAAGTCCGACACGATCAGGAAGTAGCCGGGAAAGCCCATTTTCAGGATCGTCTCCAGCTCGAACTCCAGCCGCTGCACGTAGCGAGGGCGCTCGGCTTCCCGCCGGGCGGCGTCGGGGTACAGCAGCGCCAGGCGCTGCTCCAGCCCGGCGTGCGATTGCTGGCGGAAGTAGCTCTCGATGGTTTCCCCCTCGGGGATGGGGAAGTCCGGCAGGCGCGGCTTGCCCAGCACCAGCGTCAGATTGCAGCGCTTGGCGATCTCCACCGTGTTGGCGATGGCGCTGGGGATGTCGGCAAACAGCGCCTGCATTTGCGCGGCGGTCTTGAAATGCTGCTCGGGCGTGAAGCGGCGCTGGCGCTTTTGATCGCCCAGGATTTCGCCCTCGGCAATGCACACGCGCGCCTCATGGGCCTCGAACTCATCGGCATCGAGAAACTGGATCGGGTGCGTGGCCACCACCGGCAGCCCCGCCTTGGCCGCCAACTGCACGGCCTGGGCGATGTAGCGCTCGTCATCGCGGCGGCCCGCGCGTTGCAGCTCGATGTAAAAGCGCCGGGGGAAGATGCGCGCCAGCTCCATCGCCCGCTCGAACGCCTGCGGGAAATCGCCATTGAGCAAGCTGCGCCCCACCGCCCCCTGCTGCGCGCCCGAGAGTGCAATCAGCCCCTGGCTGTGCTGCTCCAGTTGCGCCATGCTCACCTGCCCCATGCCCTGGGCCTGCGCGGCGGCGTGCTGCTTGTCCGTCCAGGCCAGCGCCAGCAGCGCGTTCAGGCTCAAATAGCCCTGCCAGTCCTGCACCAGCAGCAGCAGCCGCGTGGGCGCATCGCCAGGCGCCCCGGCCACCACCACCTCCGCGCCCAAAATGGGCTTGAGCCCCTTGCCGCGCGCCTTGGTATAGAACTTGACGGCGCCAAACAGATTGTTCAAATCGCTGATGGCCAGGGCCGGCTGCCCATCCTTGGCCGCACGCGCGACCACATCGCCAATGCGGGCCGTGCCATCGACGACGGAAAACTCAGTGTGCAAACGCAGGTGAATAAACATGGGGCGCGATTGTAGGAGGGGGGCTGGCCTGCCGGAAAAGCAAGGCATCACGCCGCCCACAGCGCGGGCTTGTTCACCATCAGCCAATACACCAGCGCCATGGCGATAAAGGCCGGGTAGCCCAGCGCCTCCCACCAGCGGGCCAGGCGTGCGTATTCATGGGGCAGGGCGCTGCCGCTGGCGTGGGCGGCCTGGGCCATGCGCGCCATGCGCAGTTGCAGCCACAGCACGGGTAGCCAGCAGGCGCCGGCCAGCGCGTACAGCGCCAGCGAGGCGGCCAGCCACGGCGTGCTCAGCGGCCAGCCGGCCCAGTAGGCCAGCAGCACGCCGGTGACGGGCTGCACGATGACGGCCGGCGTGGTGAACCAGGTGTCGGCGCGCACCACCAGGCGGCTGACCACGGCCTGTGCGGCCACGTTGCCCGAGCGGTTGGCGAAAAACATGTAGAAGGCCGAGCCAAAACCCGTGCCCACCATGAGCACGCTGCTGAGGATGTGCAGCCATTTGACGATGAGGTAGCTGTTCATGGGGCGCTCCGGTAGAGGACGAAAAGAATGGCCAGGATGGGCAGGTTCTTGCTCAGCGGGCCGATGGGGTGCAGCCACAGCGTGGGCAGCAGTGCGGTGGCGGCCAGCGTCAGGCCCAACACGGCCAGGGCCGTGAGGGCGTAGGTGGCGCGGGTGGGCCGCCAGGTCAGCGCCAGCGCCAGGGCGATGTCCAGCGCCACGCCGCTGCCGATGAGCGCGTGCGCCAGCGGCCCCGGCGGCACGCCGCCGGCGCGCAGCAGCGCCAGGCTTTGGCCGTTCCACTCGATCAGGCTGGCGGCCACGGTGAGCCAGCACACGGCGATCAGGCTGGCGCGCAGCAGGCGCAGTGCGCCAGGGGCGTGGAGGCCATGCGGGCCGTGGCTGGCGGGGCCTGCGGGCGGGGTTGCAGATGGGGCTTCGAATGGGGTTGCAGGCGTGCGGCGCATGTCAGCCTCCGGCGAATGCGGCCAGGCCCGCGATGAAGCGCGCCGGGGGCGTGGCCGGGCGGCCCAGCAGCGCGGGCAGGGTGTGGGCGTCGGCCACGTTGTCGCTGGCCAGCAGGGCCAGCGATTGGCTGCACCAGGGGGAAAAGGGCAGCGCATCGCCCAGGCGCGCGCTGGCGCGGGTCAGCCAATGGGGCAGAGGCCAGACCCGGGCGGGGCGGGCGGGGCCTTTGCCGCCCTGTTCGCCCAGTTGCGTGCGCAGCAGCGCGATGTACTCGGCCATCGTCATGGCCTGCGGGCCAGCCAGATCGGCCAGGCCGGTGAACGCGGCGGTGCCGTCGGTGGCGTTGTTGGCGGTGAAGTCAGTGGTGGCGCTTGTGCCCGTGGCGATGCCAGCGGGCGGCGGCAGCAGGCGCGCCACGGCATCGGCCAGGTCCCACACGGCCAGGGGCTGCACGCGCGCTTGCAGCACCGGGCGTGGTAGGGCCAGCCAGGGCAGGCGCGCCAGCGCCATGAACAGGCGCGTGCTCTCGCCGCCCGCACCAAACACCAGGCTGGGGCGCAGTACCACGCCATCGAGCTGGCCGGCCTCGGTCAGCGCCAGCAGGTGGGCGTCGGCGGCGCGCTTGGTGCGGGCGTAGGCAGTGTCACCGTGGGCGATGCCCAGCGCGGAGATCTGCACCACGCGGCGCAGGCCGTGGGCGGCGCAGGCGTCGAACAGGGCGCGCGGGGCGGCATCGTGCACCAGCGCCATGGGCCGTGCGCGGCTGTCGCGCAGCAGGCCCACGGCGTTGACCACGGCCTGCACGCCGTGCAGCAGCGGCGCCCAGTGAGCTGGCGTGCTGGCCTGGGTGAAATCCACGGCCGGGCTGCTGTGGCGGCTGGCGGCGCGCACCTGCCAGCCTGCGCGGCGCAGGGCCTGGGCGATGTGGCGGCCGATGAAGCCGTTGGCGCCGCACAGCAGCACGGTGGGGGCGGTGGATGGGGTGGAGGATGCAGGGGCGGTCATGGCAAGGCTCCTTTCAATGGCGTGGAGGGTGAACAGGCCCTACTTTGGGGACGGTTGACGGGGCGCGCCGCTTTCATCCAGTCGGCAAGCGCCCGCCGGGCCGCAGCGCTGGCTGGCATGGCGGGCGGCGTGGGCCTGTGCCTCCTGCAGGGGCTGTGCCAGGGGGCGCGCGAACAGCCAGCGCGCCAGCGAGCGGGGCAGGCGCTGGCGGTGGCGCGCCAGGTGCGGGTAGAGCGCGCGGGCCAGCCGGCCCAGCAGCGGATGGCGCAGGGCGCTTGCCACGCGGTGGCGGCCCACGGCGGCGTAGGCGGCCTCGAACGCGGGCACGCCCACCAGCACGCGGCCGTCGGCGGTCTGGGCGTGCATCAGGCGCATCAGCTCGGCCTGGGTGCAGCCGGCGGGCGCGCCGTCAAAGCCGGGGGGCGAACAGTCCACCAGCCGCAGGCGGCCGTGTGCGTCGCGCTGCAAGAGCGCGTGCATCTCCGCTGCGCACAGCGGGCAGGAGGCGTCGTAGTACAGCGTCAGGGGGTAGGTGGCGGGCATGGTGATCTCCTTGGTTTTTAAAAATGGATATTTCAGAAAAAAGTGAAATCAAGGCGCAAAAAAGGGGCGCGGCGGCTTGTGCTGCTTTTGCTGCTTTCGCGGCCTGGGCATGGCTCCAGGCTTTCGGCCAGGCGCTTGAGGGCGCGCAGGCGCTGGCGCGATTGGCGCTGCACGTAGCGGCCCACCAGCGGCGTGAGCAGCCAGGCCACGGCCCGGTGCAGGCGCAGGTGGTAAGTGAAGTGCACGCGGCAGCGCCCCGGCCCATCGGGCACGAAGCGCCAGCTGCCCGCCAGCGCGGCAAACAGCCAGGGCCCGCGCAGCAGGCGGAAGGCGGCCACGCGCGGGCGCTGGAAGCTGACGTAAGCCACGTCAAACGCCATGCCCAGCGGGGCCGGGCAGTGCGCCACGCGCGTGCCGTCGGCTGCGGTGGCGGGCCGGGCGTGCGGAGTCAGGCTGTCCCACAGCGGGCGCAGGGCGTAGTCCTGGCTCAGATCGAAGCAGGTGGCGGCGCTGGCCGCGATGTCGATGTGGGTCTGAATGCGCATGGGCGGCTCCTGGTCGGTTAAGGGTTCAGCGCACCAGCTTCTGCACGCTGGCGCCGAGCTTGAGCACCTTCTCCAGCGTGCTGGGCGACAGGCGCAGCATCTCCTCGCTCCAGGCGCCCAGCGCCTGCATGAAGCGCAGGGTCTCGCGCAGGCGGTCCTGCGCGTCTGGCGGCTCGGCGGCGAAGTCCTCGCGCGCCACCAGCTCGGCCAGCAGGCGCGTGGTGGGGTCGAACTCGCGCTCCTTGCGTTCGCGCACGATGGTGCGAAACAGCGCCCACACGTCGCTGGAGGTTTCAAAGTAATCGCGCCGGTCGCCCAGCACATGGGTGACGCGGATCAGGTTCCAGTTTTGCAGCTCCTTGAGGCTGTTGCTCACGTTCGAGCGCGCCACGCCCAGGGTCTCGGCCAGCGCCTCGGCATGCAGCGGGCGGCCGTGGATGAACAGCAGCGCATGGATTTGCGCCACCGTGCGGTTAACGCCCCAGGCGGAGCCCATTTCGCCCCAGTGGACGACGAAGCGGCGTGCGATGTCAGTTAGTTCCATAAGCCGGGAATGTATAGCAACTGAAATTTCTGTCAAGACAGAAATTTAGTACTGATAGGGAGGCAAAATCTTGAAACCATCGTCATCCAAGAGCACGTTGCGAACTTTGCGTCCACCTGCTGGCCCG
Source organism: Allofranklinella schreckenbergeri (assembly GCF_003703475.1). Taxonomy (GTDB): domain Bacteria; phylum Pseudomonadota; class Gammaproteobacteria; order Burkholderiales; family Burkholderiaceae_C; genus Lampropedia; species Lampropedia schreckenbergeri. The sequence continues at coordinate 230,811 of NZ_RDQM01000001.1, forward strand.
AAACCGTGTGATCGCAAGGCTGCACATACCGCCAAAGCTGAAGGTTCCCACGCCCAAACCTACCCAACGCAAGCTTGTTTTGCTTCTTCTACACCACAGTTCACACTGACACCCTCTGGTTTGGCAGGTTCGTCCTCATGGCAGTCTTGCCCAACTGGAGCTTGCGTCGCTAGACTTCGCACTTTCGTTTTGCGCCTTGTGCGCCCATCCTCCGGCCATGCCCCACTGCGCGGGCTGCGCCTTCACCCCACGTTGCAAAGGAGCTTCCCATGACCCGACGCCATGCCATCGCACTTTGCAACCTGGCTGCGCTGGCCGCCGCCTGAAAACCTCCGCGCCTCCACTACCTTTTGCGCTCGCAAGCCAACGCGGCTTGACCGCTTGGCCTGTCTGGTCGGCGTTGGCCGCTGCACCAAGCAGCGTGGTTTTCAGCTTTTGCGCCCGCATTTTTACCAATCAAAGAAAACAAAATCCATTGCTTTCGGCATGATAGCAATAGATTGATTTTTACTTTTGATTGGTAAGTGCATCAGCCTCACATTCGCTGCCGCATGCCTGCGTCTGGCTTGCGTCTGCCCAGGTTGCCCTGTTTCTTTTTTGATTTCCCTTTCATTCAAGGATTTCTATGGGCAATTCTTTGCAGGCAAACCTGCGCGACAAAGTGCGCGTGTTTGCCAATCAACAAGTTTGGCTGGAAGCCAATGCCGTGGCGCAGTTACGCACCACGGCGCAACTGCCGCACATGCACGCAGCGGTCGGGCTGCCGGATTTGCACGCGGGCCGCGGCTATCCCATTGGCGCGGCGTTTTTCAGCATCGGGCACTTCTACCCCGCGCTGGTGGGGGGCGATATCGGCTGCGGCATGGCCTTGTGGCGCACCGATTTGAAGGCGCACAAAACCTCCCCCGCCAAACTGGAAAAGCGGCTGGGCAGCCAGGAGGGGCCGCTGCCCGAGGCGCTGCTGCACGAAGCCCAGGCGCAAGCGTCCTGGCGCGCAGTGCAAGCGCTGGCCGATGCCAGGGCGTTGCCGAGCACGACGGCGATGCTGGAGGGCAGCCTGGGCACCATCGGCGGGGGCAACCACTTTGCGGAGCTGCTGGCGTGCGATCGCCTCTACCCCGATCCCGCCAATGGCGATGAGGGCAGCGCAGACGGCGCACCGGCTCTGGCGCTGGATCCACGCGGCGTGTATCTGCTGGTGCACAGCGGCTCGCGCGGGCTGGGCGGAGCCATCTTGCGCGAGCATGTGCAAGCCCACGGCCACGCGGGCTTGCGTGCGGGCAGCGCGGCCGCGCAAGACTATTTGCGCCAGCACGATGCCGCCCTGGCTTACGCCCAGCTCAACCGCGCCTGCATCGCGCAGCGCTTTTTGCGCGCGTTGCGCGCCGAGGGCGAGTTGCTGCTGGATGTAAGCCACAACCACGTGCACGCGGCCTGCATTGATGGCTTGCCAGGCTATCTGCACCGCAAGGGGGCCACGCCTGCCGATGCGGGGCCGGTCGTCATTCCCGGCTCGCGCGGCGATTACAGCTATGTGGTGCAGCCCGTTGCCGGGCGGCACGAAGCGCTGGATTCGCTGGCCCACGGCGCGGGGCGCAAATGGGCGCGCAGCGACTGCGCGGGGCGGCTGGCGCGCTTTCATGCCGACGATTTGCGCAAAACGCGCCTGGGCAGCGCCGTCGTGTGCAGCGACAAGGAGCTGCTGTTCGAGGAAGCGCCGCAGGCGTACAAGGAAGTCGATGCCGTCGTCGCCAGCCTGGTCGAGGCGGGCCTGATCCGGCTGCTGGCGCGCCTGCGCCCTTTGCTGACTTACAAGAAAGGCGCCGCCCCATGCTGCTGATCCAAATCACCGCCGCCCAAGGCCCCGCCGAGTGCGAGCTGGCCGTGCGCCTGACTTTGCGCGAATTGCTGCGCGATGCCGAGCGCGCCGGCGTGCAGTTGCACCAAGTGCAGGCCGTGCGCACGGCGGCTGGCTACAAATCCGTGGTTTTGCAGGTGCGGCCTGCGCCGCAAAGGCATGCCCGGGGGCAGGCGCAAGATGACGCCACCCTGCTCCAGCCCTGGCTGCAAAGCTGGCTGGGCAGCATCCAATGGGTGTTCGCCAGCCCGCTGCGCCCGGGCCATCGGCGCAAAAACTGGTTTGTGGCCGTGCAGCGCTGCCCGGATTGGGAGCCAGGCGAACAGCCGCCCGACCACGCCGATGCGCAAGGTATTGGTGACGATGCCATCGTCTTTACCGCCTGCCGCGCAGCGGGCAAAGGCGGCCAGCACGTCAACACGACCGCCTCTGCCGTACACGCCGTGCACCAAACCAGCGGCATCGCCATCAAGGTGATGGCGGAGCGCAGCCAGCATGCCAACAAAAAGCTGGCCCGCGCGCTGATCGCCCTCAGGCTGGCCGAGCGCGCGCAGGCCGCCCAAGCCCACGCACGCCAGGCCCGCGCGCAACTGCACTGGCGCGTCGATCGCGGCAACCCGGTGCGCGTGTTCCACGCCAAAGCGCCGCTGTAGAGGCCCCAAGCGCCCCGGCGTCCGGTCGCCGGGGGCGCTCTAGAATCGAATCACCGCAATCACCGCCGCTGCCAGCGGCATTGTTGCCATTGCTATTGCTACCGAAAGGAGAACACCATGCTTTCACCACAAAAGCTCACGCGCTGCACCGGCGCTGTTTGGGGCAGCCTCGCCCTGGCCTGCGCGCTGGCGGGCTGCTCCAGCGTCCCCGCGCCTACGGCCGAGATGGCCGTAGCCCGCTCCACGCTGGATCGCGTCGTCACCCAGCCTTCGGTCGCCGCCGCCGCGCCTGTGGAGCTGCAACAGGCCCGCGAAAAGCTCGCCCGCGCCGAGCAGGCCTTGGCTGAGAAAAAGCACCTGCAAGCGCGCCGCCTGGCGCAAGAAGCCCAGGCCGATGCCCAATTGGCCGAAAGCAAAGCCAACGCCGCCAAAAACCAGGCCGCGCTGGATGAAGTGCGCCGCGCCAACCAAGCCCTCAGCGACGAGCTGCTGCGCCAACCCGCACGCTAGAGCGTGTTATGCACTTTTCGCCCCCCGCGAGAGCGCCCCGGCGTGTGCAGTGCAAGGCGCCGTCCCCGCCGCAGCCTGATGGGCTGCAAGGGGACGGCAACGCCGCAATGCGCATGCCGGGGCGCTTCTCCCTTCGGGCTGGCCCCGAAACCATGCACTCGCCGCGTTGCCACGCTTGCCAAGGCAGCCAGCCTTGGCGGCGCGTGACGCCTTGCGATTACACGGTTTCGGGGCCAGCGCGGGGGAGCGCAAAGTGCATAACACGCTCTAGAAGCCATTCCATTCCCCGGTTCTCACATCAAAGGAGTGCACACATGAACAAGCCTATGCAATGGACGCTGTGGGCCGCCGCCGCTGCCGTCCTGACCGCCTGCGCCGCCACAGGCGTCAACCCCGCGCTGGAGCAAGCGCGCCAGCTCGTGACCGCCACCGGCTCCAATGCCGACGTGGCCCGCTTCGCGCAACTGGAGCTCAAATCCGCTTCCGACACCATTGCCCAGGCCGACCGCATCTGGCGCAAAGACGGCGACGAGGCCGAAGTCCGCCACCTGGCCTACCTGGCCACCCAGCAAGCGCAAACGGCCCAACTGGTGGCCCAGGCCCGCTCGGCCGAGCAAGCCTTTGGCCAGGCCCGCAGCGAAGCCGACCGCCTGCGCCTGCAAACGCGCACGCGCCAGCTCGAATCGGCACAGGCCGCCGCCCAGGCTGCGCAAGCCGAAGCTGCCTCCGCCCAGGCCAGGGCCGCAGCCGCCCAGGCGGAAAACGAGGCGCTGCAAGCGCGCCTGCGCGAGATGCAGGCCGAGCAAACCGAGCGCGGCCTGCTGGTCACGCTGGGCGATGTGCTGTTCGAGTTCGGCAAGAGCGATTTGCTGCCCTCAGCCAACCCGCGCATGGACAAGCTCGCTGCGTTCTTGCAGCAATTCCCCGAGCGTCGCCTGCGCATTGAGGGCTATACCGACTCGGTCGGCTCCGAGGCCTTCAATCAGGCCCTCTCCGAACGCCGCGCCGCCGCCGTGCAATCGGCCCTGGTCAGCCGTGGCGTCAACCCCGCACGCATCACCGTGCAGGGCTATGGCAAAAACCACCCCGTCGCCAGCAACGCCACCCCCGAAGGCCGGGCCATGAACCGCCGCGTTGAGGTAGTGATTGCCGACGAACAGGGCAATTTGCGCTCGCGTTAAGCACGCACTGCACGCACACCACGCCCTGCACATGAAAAAACCGCGCCAGGCCAAGCGCCCGCGCGGTTTTTTTTCGTGGTTTCTCCATCCTCTCAATTACTCATCAAAGGAAAATCAACTTCAATACTATCAAGCCTAAATATGGCTATTTTTTATTCCTTTTGATTTGTAAATACATGCTTATTGCGTAAAGACATGCCCACCGCCCTGGCGCATCGGGCCTTTGATGGCTGGCTCCAGCGCGCCGGGCTTGGGCTGAGTGGGGGGTGTGGGTTTGAAAGCGGGCAGCTCCAGCTCCAGCTCCGCGCCCTGGGCAGGCTGCAAATAGGCTTTGCGCCCTTGCAGCTTGCGCAGATACGGCCCGCCCTCGCCCACCTGGGCGCCCACGCGGTACATGCGGGCGCTCTGGCCGTTGATGGCAATCAGCGCCGCGCCTTGCCCGCTGGCCGTGCCTGCCATCACGCCCACCAACTCGTAACGGGCATCGGGCATCGCCTCGGTGGCGGGCGCTTGCGCGGCAGCCGCTGGGCCTTGTGCCCCCAGCAGCGCGCGCAAGCCCTGAGCATCGGCCGTCCAAAACTGTTGGCCGGCCACAGCAGCGGGCGGGCCATCTTGCAAGGCGGGCTGCACCAGCACCCAAAAGGCGGCGCTGCCCCCCGCCAGCGCCCAAACGGCGCTGGTGAGCAGGCGTTGCGCCCACGGCGATTGAAGAAAAGGCTTGCGCATGGGGCGCGATTATGATCGACGGCCATGCGCCCCCGCGCCAGTCAGCAGGCCTTCAGCGCCTGCCCAGCCAGGGTCGATTGAGGCCAGATCGAGGCCCATTTGTGGGCCAAAATCACGCCCCTTGCGCGCTGGCCGCGCGCCCAACAGCCTGTTTTTGTCATGACTTTTCCTGCCTCCCCCCTGCCCGCCTCCGCCCCCCGCCCGCACTGCAGCGCGCGTTTGCAGCGCGGTTTCACGCTGATTGAGATCATGGTGGTGGTGGTCATTTTGGGCGTGCTGGTCGCGCTGGTAGCCCCCAACATCCTGGGCCGCACCGACGAGGCGCGCCAAACCGCCGCGCGCGCGCAAATCAACACCATCGTCACCGCGCTGAAGTTCTATCGCAACGACAACATGCGCTACCCCACGGCCCAGCAAGGCTTGCAGGCGCTGATCGAGCGCCCCACGACCGAGCCTGTGCCCGCCAAGTGGAGCCGCCCGTATCTGGACAATGGCAAGCTGCCGCTGGACCCCTGGGGCAACCCCTACCAATACCTGCAACCGGGCCTGCATGGCGAGGTGGATGTGTTTTCCTACGGCGCCGATGGCCAGCCCGGCGGCGAAGGGGCCGATGCCGATATCGGCAGTTGGCAATAAGCGCCGCCGCCCTTTCCCGCCCACCTCACCCCGCCACCACCCCAATCAAAGGAAAACCAACTCGTTTCAAAATATGCCGAAAAGGCATATTTTGTTGCCTTTTGATTGATAAAAACACCCTCCCACCGTAGCCTGCAAACGACGCAATGACCCTCTCCCCCCCCGCTTCCGCCTGCTCCCCTTCCGACCAGCCAGCCCAGTTGCTGGCCAAATCCGACGACAACCTGATCTGGCTCGATTGCGAGATGAGCGGGCTGGACCCCGAGCGCGAGCGCCTGCTGGAAATCGCCGTCATCGTCACCGGCCCGCAATTGCAGCCGCGCGTGGAAGGCCCCGTCATCGTGCTGCACCAAAGCGACGAGGTGCTGGACAAGATGGACGCCTGGAACAAAGGCACGCACGGGCGCAGCGGCCTGATCGACAAGGTGCGCGCCTCCACCATCGACGAGGAGCAGGCCCAGGCGCAATTGCTGAGCTTTCTGCGCCGCTATGTGGGCAAGAACAAATCGCCCATGTGCGGCAACACCATCGGGCAAGACCGGCGCTTTCTCGTCAAATACATGCCAAAGCTGGAGGCGTATTTCCACTACCGCAACGTGGATGTCAGCACCCTCAAGGAGCTGACGCGGCGCTGGCAACCCGAGATCGCCCAGGCCTTCAAAAAAGCGCAAAAACACACCGCGCTGGCCGATGTGCACGAATCCATCGACGAGTTGCAGTACTACCGCGCGCAGGTGATGAAGATTTGAGCGCCCGCCAAGGCGGCCCGCTCGGGGGGCGGAGAGTGCATAACACGCTCTAGAGCGTGTTATGCACTTTGCGCACCCCCGCGCTGGCCCCAAAACCGTGTAATCGCAAGGCGGCGCGCGCCGCCAAGGCCGGCTGCCTTGGCAAGCGGGCCAACGCGGCGAGTGCATGGTTTTGGGGCCAGCCCGAAGGGAGAAGCGCCCCGGCATGCGCATTGTGGCGTTGCCGCCCCCTTGCAGCCCATCAGGCTGCGGCGGGGACGGCGCCTTGCACTGCACACGCCGGGGCGCTCTCGCGGGGGGCGGAAAGTGCATAACACGCTCTAGAATGCGCCTTTTGCTTTTACCCCTCTCTTCCCCTCTATGGCATCTCCTGCAACGGCCCTCACTGGCAGCATCGTGGCCCTGGTCACCCCCTTGCACGAAGACGGAAGCGTCGATTTCGACACCCTGCGCAAGCTGGTGGATTGGCATATCGACCAAGGCACCGATTGCATCAGCGTCACCGGCACCACTGGCGAATCCCCCACGCTCACGCATGAGGAGCACCAGGAAGTCATCAAAGCCGTCGTCGAACACACCGCCAGGCGCGTGCCCGTGATGGCTGGCTGCGGCTCCAACGCCACCGCTGAAGCCATCGCCCTGGCCCGCTACGCCCAGCAAGTCGGCGCCGACAGCCAACTGCAAATCGCCCCCTACTACAACAAGCCCACGCAGGAGGGGATGTACCAGCACTTCAAAGCCATCGCCGAGGCCGTGCCCGAGCTGCCCATGTACCTCTACAACGTGCCCGGGCGCACAGTGGCCGATCTCCAGCACGACACCGTGCTGCGCCTGGCGCAAATCCCCAGCATCATCGGCATCAAGGAAGCCACGGGCGACATCGCCCGCGCCCAGCGTCTCATCCAGGAAGCGCCCGAGGGCTTTGCCATCTTCTCAGGCGACGACCTCACCGCCATCGCCCTCATGCTCTGCGGCGGCCACGGCAACATCAGCGTCACCGCCAACATCGCCCCCGCCCTCATGAGCCAACTGTGCAAAGCCGCCATTGCAGGCGATGCGCCGCAAGCCAACGCCATCCAGAAGCGCCTGATGCCACTGCATCGCCACTTGTTCAACGAGGCCAACCCCATCCCGCTGAAATGGGCCATGCAACGCCTGGGCCTGTGCGGCGGCACCTTGCGCCTGCCGCTCACGCCCCTCTCGCAGCCCCACCAGGCCCCGCTGGAAGCCGCGTTGCGCAGCGCGCAGTTGCTGGCATAACCGCTGGCCTGAGGCTGACCTGACGCAGGCTCAACACAGGCAGAACGCGCCGTGGCATCCCGCACTGCAAACGCCAGCGCTGCCCCGTCATTGCCCTCCCCTGCCCTATGGCCCTGGTCCGCCCTTTTCCTCATCCATCGGCAGCGGCGGTGCATGGCACCCGCCGCACCGCCACCCGCCCTTTCGCCCTGAACCCATGACCAGACCCATTGCCCAGTCCATCCGCCCTGTTGCACGGCACGCCCTCACTCTGGCCGCTGCGCTCTCCCTTGCGGCCTGCTCCGTCATGGAGGGCGACAAGATCGACTACAAAAGCGCCTCCCGTGGCACCGCGCTGGAAGTGCCCCCCGATTTGACGCAACTGACCCCCGACGCGCGCTACACCCTCTCCGGCGGCGCAGTCTCCGCCAACGCCTTGCTGGCCGCGCAAATCCGCCAAGGCCAAAGCGGCAACCAGGTCGCAGGCGACCAAATGGCCGATGTGCGCATCCACCGCGAAGGCAACACCCGCTGGCTCAGCGTGCCCCGCAGCCCCGATGCGCTGTGGGATCCCGTGCGCCAGTTCTGGCTCGACAACGGCTTCACCCTGGTGATGGATCAGCCCGCCATCGGCATCATGGAAACCGACTGGGCGGAAAACCGCGCCAAGCTGCCGCAAGACATCATCCGCAACACGCTGGGCAAAGTCATCGACGCGCTGTACTCCACCGGCGAGCGCGACAAATTCCGCACCCGCCTGGAGCGCCGCCCCGATGGCGGTACCGACATCTACATCACCCACCGCGGCATGGTGGAAGAATTCACCGACCGCACCCAGCAACTCACCATGTGGCAGCCCCGCAGCGCCGATGCCGAGCTGGAAACCGAATTCCTGCGCCGCCTGATGGTGCGCCTAGGCGTGAGTGAAGAACAATCGCGCGCCATTGCCGCCGCCAGCGGCCAAGCCACCCCTGGCGCGAGCGCCAGCACCTTCACCGGCGCCCAAATGGTGCAGCTCGCCGCCGCGCCCGCCCTGCAACTGCAAGACGACTTTGACCGCGCCTGGCGTCGCGTCGGCACCGCGCTGGATCGCACCGGCTTCACCGTCGAAGACCGCGACCGCTCCCAGGGCCTGTACTTCGTGCGCTACATCGCGCCCGACGCCCAGCGCGAAAAACCCGGCTTCTTTGGCCGCCTCATCGGTCGCGAAGCCTCGGCCCCGCAACCCGTGCGTTACCGCATCTTCGTGCACACACAAGGCGGCGCCTCCTACGCCCAAGTGCAAACCGAAGCCGGCCAACCCGCCCCCGCCGAGCAGGCCCAGCGCATCATCGGCCTGCTGCACGAAGACTTGAAATAAGCGCCTATTCAAAGCCCTTGGCTTGAGGATGCCAGGCAGGCAGCGGCCGCGCCGCGCCGGCCAGACATCCTTTTTTTACAAATCAAAAAGATAAAAAATACCCATGTTTCGGCAACATGGGTAATAAGTTAATTTTTCATCGATTTGGAATTGAAACCCCCTCCCCCATTGCGCTTTCGCAGCCTGGCCAGCGGCAGTTCAGGCAACGCCACCTTGGTGCAAGGGCGTGCAGCCGATGGTCAAGCCCCCTTTTATGCCCTGATCGACTGCGGCCTGCCGCTGCGCCAACTGCGCGCGCAACTGCAAACCTGCGCACTCACGCCCGAAGATCTGCATGCCATCTTCGTCACGCACGAGCACGCCGACCACGTTGGCCCCTGCTTCGATCTGGCGCGCCGCCTGCACATCCCCATCTGGAGCAGCTACGGCACCTGGCTAGGCGCAGGCCGCCCCGATTGCGACGGCATGTGGCAGTGCGCGCGCGACGGCCAAACCATCACCTGGGGCCGCATGCAAGCCCTGCCCTTCACCGTCCCGCACGACGCGCGCGAACCCCTGCAACTGCGCATCAGCCAAGAGGGCCTGGACATCGCCTTGCTCACCGACCTGGGCCACATCACCCCCCACGTGCTGGCGCACGCGCGCGATTGCCAAGCCCTGCTGCTGGAGTTCAACCACGAGCCCGATTTGCTGGCCGCCTCCCGCTATCCCCCCTTTCTCAAACGCCGCATCGCCGGGCCGCAAGGCCACCTGGCCAACGCCACCGCCGCGCAATTGCTGTCGCAAGTCCTGCACAGCGGGCTGCAACACGTCGTGGCCGCCCACCTCAGCCAGCAAAACAACCGCCCCGAGCATGCCTTGCGCTGGATGCAACAGGCCATCGGCACGCACCCCATCGCCTTGCACATTGCTACCCAAGAGGCTGGCTGCGATTGGATCAACCCCTCTTCGTGATGGCATTTAACCTCAAACAACCATCAACCAACATTAAAATGCGATAACTTTGTTGATGCATAAAAAAAAATTTAAAAACCCCGCATTGCCACTTCTCAGCAAGACACCACATTGTTAATTTTTTATTACAATACCGCCTGAAAATTTCATCACAGGCGTGCAAACCGATTACCCCCTTTGACCGAGTAAAGCAGAAAATGAGAATCGCAATATTGGATGATGACCCGCTGGTTCAGGGAATGGAACGCGCCACCGTCGAAAAAATGGGCCACACCGCCTATTTGTATGGCGATGGAACCAGCCTGTTAAAAGATTTGCGTCGGCAAACGTTCGATTTAATCATTATCGATTGGATGCTTCCCGATATGGATGGCCCCGCCGTGGTTGACGCCATCCGCAAAAGCATTGGCTCCAGCACACCCATTTTGTTTGTGACGCAGCGCAATAGCGAAAGCGACGTTATCGCGGGCTTGAGCTGCGGCGCGGACGACTTCATGGCCAAACCCATTCGCATCGGCGAACTTACCGCCCGCGTAAGTGCCCTGTTGCGGCGCGCTTACCCCGCCTCGCAAAACGGATCGGGCATTTTGGAGTTCGGCATTTACACCTTCGATACCGAAAATCGCACGCTGGCCGTGCGGGGCGAGCCCGTGGAAATGAAAGCGCGGGAATTCGATTTGGCCCTGTTCATGTTCCAAAATGCCGGGCGCCTGCTCTCGCGCGATCATGTCCGTGAGCTGGTTTGGGGCCAGGCCAACCAAGTGCCCTCGCGCTCGCTGGATACCCACGTTTCGCGCTTGCGCACCAAACTGGGGTTGCATCCTGAAAATGGCTACGTGGTCAATGCCGTATATGGTGTTGGCTATCGCCTTGAGGCCTGCAAATCGGATACCGATCACGCCTGATTTTCAAATCCAGAAAAATAAAAAACCGATTTTCACAATTGAAAAAGCCGCTTGATCAAGCGGCTTTTTTCTTTCAGGCATTGAAAAACGCGAAAAAACTCAGAGCGCGACCACTTTATAACCAGCCTCCTCAATCGCCGCAATCAACGCGCTGCGCGGCTGTGTTGTGCCCACGCTGACCAGGCCCGTGCCCAAATCGATTTGAATCTTCGCCGTATTGTCCAGACTGAGAACCGCTTTCTGGACCGCATTGACGCAGTGCTGGCATGTCATGCCTGTCACTTTGAATGTCTGATTCATTGAAACCTCCTTGAAAAAGGCGATACGCCATTAACGAACAATCAGGCAAAGGCGGGCTGATCCACGCTCTGCACGCTTGGAGCCATTGTAGGCAGAGTTCGCCAACCCTCACCCCTACAATCGCGCCCCATGATCTCTTTCTTGCGGCTTTCCAGTTGTTGCAGGCGTCACAGACGTTATGGGCGCATTTTTCCGATTTTGCTGGCAGCGTTTGCCGCCATCGCCCAACCGTGTTTGGCCCAAGATACCAAAGCGGAAACGCCGCCATCCGTGCCCGCAGCCGAAACCCTGACCGATGCCAGCCCGGCTGCCCAGCGCGTCTATGCCCAGGCGCGTGAGCAATTGGTGCAAGTGCGCACGCTGGTCAAAGGCAGCGATAGCCAAAGCAGCGTTGGCTCGGGTTTTCTGATTGAGGCCGACGCCAACGCCCGGCTACTGCTGACCAATTACCACGTCATCAGCACGGCACTGCTGGAGCCTCAGCGCCACCGCCTCGTTTACACCACCGGTGCAGGCCAACAAGGCGCCTTGAGCATTGTGGCGTTCGATGTCGTGCACGATCTTGCCCTGTTGCGTATCGAAGGCGAGCATTTCGCCCACACACCGCCTTTGCGTTTCCGCCCCGCTCACCAGGCCATGCAGCGCGGCGAGCGCATTTTTGCCCTGGGCAATCCGCTGGATGTGGGTTTTGCCGTGATGGAGGGGCATTACAACGGTGAGGTCGAACGCGCGTTTTACCCCCATATTTTTTTCGGCGGCTCGCTCAGCGGCGGCATGAGCGGCGGGCCTGCGCTGGACGAAAACGGCCAAGTCATCGGGGTCAACGTCGCCACCCGCCGCGATGGCGAGCAGATCAGCTTTCTTGTGCCCAGCCAGTTCGCGCAGCCTTTGCTGGAGCGCGCGCGCGCCGCTTTGGCCACCAGCTCCACGCCAACGCCGCTCAAGGCCTCGCAAGCCTATGCCGAAATCACCCGGCAACTGCTGGCCCACCAGGAGCTGCTGACCGAGCGTTTCATCGCCCTGCCTTGGCAAGCCCAGCCCGACGCAGAAGCGCCCAGCCGCTACCAGGCGCCCATTCCGCAGGAAGTCTTCATGCGCTGCTGGGGCAACTCCTCGCGCGACGACGAGACGGACATGCGCTCGCGCGAGTCGGAATGCACCATGGATTGGGGCATTTTCGTGCGCCGCAACAACACCCTGGGCACCTTGAACGTCAGCCACACCTGGCTGGATGGCCGCACCATCGGGCCTTGGCGGTTTGCGCAGCAGTATTCCGACTTGTTTGGCAGCCAGGTCGCCGACAACTACAGGGGCAAAGACGTGCCCCGCCGCTGCCATGAGCGCTTTGTGGAGCACAACCACCTGCCCATGCGGGCGGTGCTGTGCATCGACGGCTTGCGCAAGCTGCCCGGCCTGTACACGCTGCACCTGATTACCGCCTCCGTCAACCAAGACACCCAAGGCCTGCTCAGCTCCTTGCAGGTCGAGGGCGTGAGCTACGCCAACGCCATGCGTTTGACCGAACATTTCCTGAAGGGCTTTGCATGGAAAGACTAGGCATTCTCGAAGTCCTCGACCGCGACGGGCACGCGCGCAGCAGTTGGCCGCTGCACCAGTGGCCCGTCACCGTCGGGCGCGATGTGGGCAACGATGTCGTCCTGGACGACCCGCACCTGGCCGCACATCACTTCACCCTGGAGGCCACAACGGCTGCGCCCGACAGCCCCCAGCCTGGCAGCGTTGAGCCGGATGAGCCGGGCGCAACACCCACGCCGCCGCACATTGTTGCCACCGTCTCCGCCAGCACCCGCAACGGCCTGCGCCAGGGGCGCAAGGTGTACCGCGCCGGCCAGCTCCTGCCCTTGCACAGCGGCAGCGAATGGCACGCGGGCGCCACCCGCCTGCGCCTGCGCCTGGCCGGTGCGCCTGTGAGCGAGGAGCTGCCGCTGCTGACGCGCACCTGGTGGTCGCTGCTCAACCCTGCGCTGGCCTTGCTCGGCATCGTTTTGCTGCACGCCTTGCACGTTTACCTGCAATACGACGAGATCAGCACGCGCCTGGTGCTGGAAGAAACGATGCCCAACCTCATCACCCTCGGCGTCTGGGCACTGCTGTGGGCCATCGTCACGCGCATCTTCCGCCACCAGATGTTTTTCTGGCGGCACACCGGCATCATGTCCTGGGCCGTCCTGGTCATGCTGGCGCTGAACTACGTCATGGCGGGCCTGTCCTTTAGCTGGTCGCTGCCCTGGCTCAACATGGCTTGGGAAGAATGGGAATGGCTGCCGTTGGCCGTCGCCGTCTGGGCGCACCTGCGCATCGTGCTCTACACCCGCACTCGCGTGCGCGTGGCCACCGCGCTCGTGCTGGCCCTTGCCCTGGCGCTGGCGCTGATTCCGCCGCTCCTGCGCTACGCCGATACGGGCCAGCTCTGGACGCCCTGGTATGGCAAATCCCTGGGGCCGCCCTGGCTGCGCGCCAGCCCAACCATCAGCGTTGAACAATTCCGCCTGGAAGCCGAGGAGCTGGAAGCGCCGCTGCGCCGCAAGCTGGAAAAACTCAACGCAAAAGAAACGTCCAAAGACCTGCCATGAACCCTGCCGCCCTCCCGCCCAGCCCACGCCCGCTCATCCTTGGCTCCACCTCGCCCTACCGGCGCGCCTTGCTGGAGCGGCTGGGCCTGCCCTTTGACATCGCCCGCCCCGAGGTGGATGAAACCCCCTTGCCCGGCGAAGCCCCGCAAGCGCTCGCCATCCGCCTGGCGCTGGCCAAGGCGCAGGACGTGGCCGCGCGCCACCCCGAGGCCATCGTCATCGGCAGCGACCAAGTGGCCGATTTGAACGGCCAAAGCCTGGGCAAGCCCCACACCCACGAGCGCGCCGTGGCGCAATTGAGCCGCATGAGCGGACAAACCGTCGTTTTTCACACCGCCATCGCCGTGGTCTGCCAGGCCAGCCATTTGGTGTTGCAGGACCTGGCTGCCGTTCGTACCCGTTTTCGTCCGCTGGATGCCGCCGAGATCGAGCGCTATTTGCGCGCCGAACAGCCCTACGACTGCGCAGGCAGCGCCAAAAGCGAGGGGCTAGGCATCAGCCTGCTCGATGCCATCGACAACGACGACCCCACCGCCCTCATCGGCTTGCCCCTGATCCGCACCTGCCGCATGCTGCGCGCTGCGGGTCTGGCCATTCCCTGACGCCTGCAAACCATGACAACGCCCCCCCGAAAAGGTCGGCTGCTGCTGGTGCCCGCGCCGCTGGATTTTGGCTGCGCCCAGCAAATGCCCCTCAGCCACACGCTGCCCGAGCACACCCTGCGCCAAGCCGCCGCCACTGGCCACTGGATTGTCGAAAACGCCAAAACCGCCCGCGCCTACCTCAAGCGCATCGACGCGCTCTACCCCTTGTGCCAGCCGCTGCAAGCCATGCAGATGGCCGAGCTGCCGCGCGAAATCCATAAAAGCGGCGACCACGCAAGCGCGCCATCCAGCGCTGGCAACCCACGCCAGACCAAGGGCATGAAAGGCCAAGCCGCCTTGGGCAAAAACGCCAGCCGACACCACCAACACCAACACCGCGCCATCCCAGAGCGCGGCGTGGGCTACGACCCCGCCGCCCTCTTGCAACCCGCCCTGGAGGGGCACGACATCGGCCTGCTCAGCGAAGCGGGCATGCCCGGCGTGGCCGATCCTGGCTCCTCCATCGTGCGCGCCGCGCATCAACTGGGGCTGTGCGTCGTGCCGCTGGTCGGCCCCGTTTCACTGCTGATGGCGCTGGCCGCCTCCGGGCTGAACGGGCAGAACTTCGCATTCACGGGCTATCTGCCCGTGGCCGAAGGCGAGCGCGCCGCGCGCATCAAGCAACTCGACAGCTTCAGCCGCCACAGCGGCCAGGCGCAAATCCTCATCGAAACGCCCTACCGCAACGCCCGCCTGTGGCAAGCCTTGCTGCAACACCTGCGTCCAGACACCTGGCTTTCCATCAGCGCCGGCCTGAGCCTGGAGAGCGCCATCAGCCAAACGCGCACCGTCGCCCAGTGGCGCCAGCACAGCCCCGCCTGCCCGGCCGACGGGAAAACGCCTGCGGTGTTCGTTTTCGGCTGCTGAACTGCGCTCTGCGTTTTCCCCCAATCGATAGGAAAACACACACATTGCCTATCAAGCCGAAACAGGCGATTTTTCAACTCCATCGAAATGGAAATTCTGCCTTGCGCCGATTTCCCCAATACAGATCAAAGTAAAATCACCATACCAACCACCATGCCGAAAGAGGCATGTTTGCATTCCGATGGTTTGGAAAACTGGGAAGAATCACCCAACCCCCGGCAAAAAATCGCATCCTGCGGTGGTGTGGGGCAGCCCCCAATGCGCCTCGTAACGCGGCCCCAGAAAGTACAGCCCGTCGGGCGCAAACGTAGGCGCCGCCGCATCGCGCGAGCGGGCCGCCAACACCTGCGCCATCCATTCGGGCGGATATTGCCCCTGCCCAATGGCGACCAGGCAACCCATGATGTTGCGAATCATGTGATGCAAAAAAGCGTTCGCCTCGAACTCGAAACGCCAATAACACGTAGGCACGCGCGTGAATGCCTTGGCCGCGCTGGCCCCGGCCGCCTCCCGCACAATTGGCGCGGCAGGCGCTGAAGTCGGCCAATGCCCGCGCCGCAAGGGCGTGGCCGTAATGGCGGCACGCAGCATCGTCTTCACCGGCGTATGCGACTGGCACGCCGCAGCGCGAAACGAGCTGAAATCGTGCTCGCCCAGCAAATACGCCGCGCCTTGGCGCATCGCCTGCCCATCCAGCGGCAAAAACGTCCAGCCCACGCGCCCGGCCTCAATGCTGGGCCGGACGGGCGATTGCAGCAGCACGTAGGCATAACTGCGGCTTTGCGCCCGGTTGCGGGCGTGGAAGTCGTCGGGCACGACGCGCGCCCATTGAATCGCTACATCGCCGGGCAAATAGCGGTTCACGCCACGCACCCAAGACATTTCCTCGCGCTGCACCGGCGAATCGAAATGCACCACCTGCATCAGCCCGTGCACCCCCGCATCCGTGCGCCCCGCACACACTGTGGACACTCGCTGACCAATGAATTGCGCCAGCGCCGCCTCCAGGCGATCCTGCACGGTTTGCCCATCGGGCTGGCTTTGCCAACCGTGGTAAGCCTTGCCGTCGTAACTCAAGCCCAATGCTATACGCATAGAAAATCAGGATAAAGTCGCAGAGTTATCAATCAATAGGAAATTTTATATGCATGTTAAGGCAATTCCATCAATGATATGAATTTCCTATGATGTGAACATCAATGCCAAAAACAAACGCCGAAGCGCATGCGCTTCGGCGTTTGTTTTCAAGGGCAAAAGACTGTGAGAGCCTCTGGCCCCAAGCGCTGTTTCAAGTCAGCCCCGGTTTTGAAGTCGACTTTCAGGAATTCAACCCATCCAGCATGGCTTGCGCCTTGGCCTTGAGCGGCCCATCCGCCTGGGCAATCACCTCTTGCAGCAAAGCACGCGCGCCTTCGCTATCGCCCAAACCCTGAAATTCGCGGGCCAAAGCGAGCTTGGTGGCCAGCGGATCTTCATCGGCCATCGTTTCGGGGCCCAAATCCAGCTCACCCAGGAAGCTGCGCTCGCCCTCCAGGGGATTGACCGTCTCCATCGGCCTGGACTGCGGCTCCGGCTCAATCGGCGGCAGGCTGAAATCCATATCGGACAGATCAAATTCCAGCGAACTCTTAGGCCCTTCCTCGCTGGGCGACTCGAGCTGCGACACGCTCGCGGGTACGGTAGAGGAAGTCTCCTCTTGCGCGCTTGGCAAGGTGGGGATAGCAGCGTGCGCAGCGTCTTCATGCGGCAGTCCGGCGGAAACCGACGAGGGCGCTTCGATATCGCCCAGGTTCAGATCCAGGCCCAAATCCGCCAACCCGGCCGGAGATGGTGCAGACGCGGGGCCAGTAGGCCGCTCGCCTTGCTCGGTGTCCGGGCCATCGCTCACCGGCGCGAGGGAAGATTGCTGGAAGTCGAAATCCAGGCCAGAGAGCGGCCCAAAGCCCGACAGCAGGCTGGAATCGGCCCCGGCATTGGGATCTTCCACGCCACCAGCTTCTTGCTGGGGGGTTTGGTAGAGCGGATTGGTGGGATCCAGATTGCGGCCCAACTCGGCCACTTTGGCCCAATCGGTGCCCGTTTGCTGCGTCAGCTTGGCCAGCTCGCTGGCCTTGGCTTCAAACAGCAAACGATCTTGCCGCGAGGCATAGATCTCGGCCAAGCGCACCTTGATGGCGGCGCGCGTCGGATTGTTGATTTCCGCCTCCTTGAGCACTTCTTCAGCCTGCTGGTCGCGGCCATAGGCCAGCAGCACATCGGCTTCCAGCACCGGATCGCCCTCGCCCGTCGCATCGATCTGGCTAGGCGAATACGACATGGAAGACACGGCAGTGGACAAGCCCGACGAAGCCGACTGGGTTGAAGCGGCAGAGGAGCCGCCCTGGGTGTCGCCCCCTCTGCTGCTGGCGAAGAAGGAGTCGGGGATGTTGCTGTTTTCGTACACCACATCATCCCCGCTGCGCCCTTTGCGGTAGCGGTAGTACAGCCCCAAGCCGAGCAGCGCGAGCAAACCGCCGCCCATGTACGGCAGCCAGGGGTTGGCCAGCAAGGAATCCAGGAAGCTTTCCTCCACCACAGGGGCTGGCGCGGGCGCTGGCCTGGGCTTCTCCGCAGGCTTAGGCGGCTCTGGCGGTGGCTCGACGGGTTTGGGCGGCTCCACTGGCTGCACAGGCTCGACGGGTGCGGGCGGCTCAGCAGGTACTGGCTCAACGGGCACGGGCGCAGGCTCGGGGATTTCGACCGCTTTGGCAGGCTCTGCCGGGAGTTTGACCTCATCCATAGGCACTGCGTCTGACGCAGCCGCGGGCGTCTCGGCGGGCGTTTCAGTAGGTGCCTGCGGCAGCGGCACGGGCGGCGGCGCTTCAATGGGCACAATGCCCGCCGACTCTTTGGCAGCGCCAGCGCCATTGCCGTTGAGTTCCTTGGCTTGCTCCAGCAGCTCCTTGGCCTTTTGGGCATTGGTTTCGGCTTCCAGCCTGCGGGCCTCGTCCTCCTCTTTCTGGCGCTGCATGACCAATTGCTGCTCCATGCGTTTTTGCGCCTGTGAGGCTTGCTGCGACGAAAGCTTGAGCGTATCGCCCTGCGGTGCGGCAGGTGCCGTCACAGGCGCAGTCACTCGGCCCACGGTGGTGTCGCTCTTGTGCTTTGCCGTGGGCACGGTGGCGACGCGGGCGGCCGCACGGTTGCGGTATTGATTGAAGTCGCGCGTCTGGGCCACGATCTGGCGGCGCGCATCATGCGCGGAGACGGCCTGCACTTCGGCGAGATCGGGGATCTCCAGCGTCACACCCGAGCGCAGCAGGTTGACGTTATCGCGGATGAAGGCATGGGGGTTGGCGCGTTGCAGGGCAACCAGCATTTGATCCAGCGATACGCCGCTGGGCAAATGGCGGCGAGCGATGGAGCTGGCGGTGTCGCCGCGCCGCGTCCTGACCGCGCCCTCTGCACCTGCTGCGGGCATGCTGCTGGCCCGCGCTTTGCCACCTGCACGGCTCGCCGCCGCACGGGATGGCTTGGGTGCGGGCGCCACCGCGCCCGAGACCGTCTGGCCCTGGCTTTGCATCCAGTTCCTGGCGCGCTGGTACACATCATCGCCTTGTACACGGGTAGAGGTGCGCGGCGCTACGACAGGCGCCATTGCGGGTGCGGGCCGCGTCGGCATGGTGGTAGCCACAGGTGCCTCTGCGGGCGTCGCCGCGGATTGCGCGCCTGCGCTGCCAGCCGCTGCACTGCGCTTGGGCGAGATGGGGGGATCCAGCAGTACAGCGTAGCTGCGCACCGCGTTGCCGCCATTCCAGGTGGCGCTAAGCACCAGGTCCACAAACGGCTCGTTCACCGGCGTGGGCGTGCTGAGCAGCAACTGCGCCGAGCCATCGGCTTTGCGCTGCAAGGTCACTTGCAGGCGGGTCATGATGCTGGAGTAGTTGGCGCCGTGGGCGTTGAAGACGTCGGGGGAGGCCGGGTTGGCCTGGAGGGTCTGCGCCTCGTCTGCCGTGAGATTGCTCACTGGAATCGTGGCGCGCAAGGGTTCGCCCAAGTGCGACTGCACACGAATTTGCCCCAACGTCAAAGCCGCCGCAGGTCCATGCAAGCCAGCGGTTAGCGCCACTGCAGCGGCCAGGGCAGAGTGTTTCCAACGATGCATGTTTGCCATTTGCTTCTTTATAAATGTAAAAAAATGATTGGTTGTGCTCTTGGCGTGGCAGGCTCAGGTTGGCCCCGCGCCGAAGCCGCCCCACGCGGCCAATTCACAGTTGTGTCGTTCGACGATAACAGTATTGAAATGCACTGACAAGGAGATTACCCGAGTTTCAATGTTACGATTGAAAACACTTTGTGGCATGTTGCCCCTCGACAACGCATGCCCCAAACCTTTTGAAATCATGGGCTTACCTTGGGTTTCTCGAACGTTTTTGAGCTTGGAGCGCGTGATGCACTTTGCGCCCCCGCGAGAGCGCAAAGTGCATGACACGCTCTAGAGCCGATATTTCAAACGCAAAGTGCTTTGCAAACGCTCGGCTTCGGCCAATGCGCCGCGCAGCACGCGCTGCTCCAGGGGGTTGAGGGCGCTGGCGTCGATGCGGTTGTCCAGCGCCTGCCCCGCTTGCAGTTGCTGCTGGTGGTGGTGCAGGCGCAGTTGTTGCAGATAGTTGAACGCCTCTTCATAGGTTTGCGCCCGCACTTCGGGCAAATGGCCTTGCTGGCCCAGGCTGCGCAGCCGCTCCACCGTGGAGGCGGCGCGGATGCCGTGCCCCAGCGCCAGAATGCGCACGGCATCCACAAACAGCGCCAGCGCCTGCGTTTTCAAATCAATGGTTTGTTCGCCGCCGCCCAGTGCGTGCTTGAGGCGATGGCGCAAGCCGCCGAGCTGGCTGGCCGCAGGCGGGCTGCGATCGAGCGCCTGGGCGGCCATCAGGCGCAAAAAGGCTTCGTCTTGCCCGGCCGTTTGCAGCGCATGGGCTTGTACTTCGGCCAGCCCGGCGTCATCGCCCCAGACCAGCCGCTGATCGAAATAAATCGTCGAGTGCAGCAAATCCTGCGGGCTGCCGCTGAGCACCATGCGGTTGTAAAACGCCTTCCACTGGAAATCGGCCAGGCACAAATCGGGGTTGCTGGCCATCACATTGCCTGTGCACCAGCTCATGCCGCACGCGTCCAGCGCGGTGTTGATGGCGTGAGCCAGCGGCAGCAGCCGGGCCTGGCAGGCGCGCGCTTCCTCCACATCGCTGGCGCGGAAGATGATGCCGTTGTCCTGGTCGCTCAACAGGGTTTGCTCGCCGCGCGCCTCGCTGCCAAAGGCAATCCAGCCAAAGGCGATGCCGGGATCGCCGTGCTCGGCCAGCACCAGCTCGATCACGCGCGCGACGGTGTGGTCATTGAGCTGCGTCACGATGCGCAGCAGTTGCTCGGCGCTGGCGCCGTGCGCCAGCATTTTGGCCACCAGCTTGGGGATTTCGCCGCGGATGGCCGTCATGGCCTCAACCGATTGGGCGCTGCGGATGGCCCTGGCCTGATGCACCAAATCCACGCGTTGCAGGGCGAACAAATCGCGCTCGGAAATCACCCCGCGCAGCCGCCCGTCCTCCACGATGCAGACGTGGGCGAAGTGGTGCTGGGCCATCAGCTCCGTGGCGTCAAACGCCGTGGCCGTGGGCGGCAGGTGGTAGGGCTTGCGCGTCATCACCTGCTCGATGGGCCCATCCAGATTGGCTTGCGGGTCGATCACCAGGCCGCGCAGATCGCGCAGCGTGAAGATGCCTGCCAGCCGCTGCTGAGCGTCCACCACCGCGATGCTGCCCGCGCGCTTGTCGTGCATGCGGCGCACCGCCTCACGCACGCTGGTCTCGGGCGTGCAGGTAATCGGTTCGCGCGTGAGCATCTCCGCCAGCGGGGTAGCCAGCGATTCGCTCTCGCTCAAGGTCTGCGCCGCGCTGGCCTGCAAGCGGTTGCCGATGCGCCCCAGCAGGCTGCTGACGCCGCGCATGGCGTATTGGCCGAAGGCTTCGGAAGTTTCCGCCAGGCGTGCGAAATCGGGCACGGGCAATTGCAGGCAAAACGTATCTTCCACTGCAGTGTAGGTGCGGCGCGAGGCGCGCTCGCCGATGATGGCGGCAAACGGAAAGCCGTCGCCAGGCAGCAGGTTCAGCGGCACATCCGGCTCCTCGCGGCCATCGCCGCGCAAGCCCTGCACATGGCCCTGGCGCACCACATACCAGAACCGCACCTTGCCATCGGCGGGGGTGATGATGGGCTGGCCTGCGGCGAAAAACACCAACCGGCTGCGCTCGAGCAAAAACAGCACATGCGCCTGCTCCATCGCGTCAAAAGGCGGGTAGTGCTTGAGAAAGCCCGCCAGCGCCTGGATGTTTTGCGCCACGGCCTGCTGACCGGCTTTTTGCAGGCTGGGCGTTTGGGGATGGGTCATGAGGCGGTCGCTCCCGGAGAAAGTTGGCTGGCCTGCCCGGCAGGCAGGGCGCGGGCAGGAGCGCAACATTGTTCCACGCCCCATGCCGCCAAACGCCTTGCGGCACAATCGCCGTTTTGCATTTTTTCCAGGGAAATCGAACATGGCCGAGGACATCGTGGTTTTCACCGGCGCGGGCATCAGCGCCGAGAGCGGCTTGCGCACCTTCCGCGATATGGACGGCTACTGGAACGAGCACCGCATTGAAGACGTCGCCACCCCCGAGGGCTACGCCGCCAACCCCGCGCTGGTGCTGGAGTTTTACAACCAGCGCCGCCGCGAAGTGCGTCAGGCCCAACCCAACGCGGCCCACCTGGCCATTGCGCAATTGCAGCAGCGCCACCGCGTCACCGTCATCACGCAAAACATCGACGATTTGCACGAGCGGGCTGGCTCGCGCAACGTCATCCACGTGCACGGCGAAATCACCAAGGGCCAAAGCAGTGTGGACGACACGCTGATCGTGCCGCTGCAAGGCGCCGACATCGCCCTGGGCGATCTGGCGCCCGATGGCAGCCAACTGCGCCCGCACGTGGTGTGGTTTGGCGAGGCCGTGCTGCGCCTGGATGAGGCGCTGGAAGCCATCTGCCAGGCCGATCGCGTGCTGGTCGTGGGCACCTCGCTTTCGGTCTTTCCCGTCGCCGCGCTGGTGCAGGAAGCGCCCGCGCACGCGGAGAAGGTGCTGATCGCGCTGGAGATGCAACGCACCCCCGCCCACTACCACTTCCTGCAAGGCCGCGCCACCGATCTGGTGCCACCGCTGGTGGCGCAGTGGCTGCCTTGATCCTCGAAATTTCAAATCAAAAAGAAACAAAATAACCTTGTTATGGCAATACAATCAATCCATAACATTTACAATGATTTGTAAAAAACACAACCCCGCCCGTGGCCATCCCGCAAAGCTTTCTGGACGAACTCAACGCCCGCACCGACATCGTCGAGGTCGTGGGGCGTTACGTCACGCTGAAAAAAGGCGGCGCCAACCTGCTGGGGCTGTGCCCGTTTCACGAGGAAAAATCCCCCTCCTTCACCGTCAGCCCCAGCAAGCAGTTCTATCACTGCTTTGGCTGCGGCGCGCACGGCAACGCCATCCACTTCCTGATGAACTACGCGGGCATGGGCTTTGTCGATGCCGTCAAGGAGCTGGCCCACCACGCCGGCCTGCCCATGCCGCAGCAAGAGCGCCTCTCGCCCGCCCAGGCGGCCGAGCGCCAGCAGCAGCGCGAGCAAAAGAAAACTCTGGCCGAGATCAACGCCCAGGCCGCGCGCGCCTACAAAAACTTCCTGAAAACCGCGCCCGAAGCCATCCTCTACCTCAAAGGCCGAGGCGTGAGCGGGGCCATCGCCGCGCAATTCATGCTCGGCTACGCCCCGGCGGGCGAGCATGCGCTCTCCTCCGTCTTTGCCGACTATGCCGACCCGCTGCTCGAAGAAGCGGGCCTGGTCATCTACAAGGAAGAAACCGGCCGCCGCTACGACCGCTTCCGCGAGCGGCTGATCTTCCCCATCCGCAACGTGCGCGGCGAAACCATCGGCTTTGGCGGGCGCATTCTGGGCAGCGGCCAGCCCAAATACCTCAACTCGCCCGAAACGCCCATCTTCCACAAAGGCCAGGAGCTGTACGGCCTGTACGAAGCGCGCGCAGCCATCCGCAGCCAAGGCTACGCGCTGGTGTGCGAAGGCTATATGGACGTCGTCGCCCTGGCCCAATGGGGCTTTGCCAACGCCGTCGCCACGCTGGGCACCGCCTGCACCGAAGCGCACGTGCAACTGCTGCTGCGCCACACCGAGCACATCGTCTTTGCCTTCGACGGCGACACCGCCGGGCGCAAAGCCGCCGCCAAAGCCCTGGCCTGCGCCCTGCCCTTTGCCAGCGACACGCGCAGCATCCGCTTTCTCTTTCTGCCCAAAGAGCACGACCCCGACAGCTACATCCGCGAGCGCGGCCAAAACGCCTTTGCCGAACAAGTCGAACTGGCCCTGCCCCTGAGCCAATACCTGCTGCAAGTGGCCAGCCAGGACTGCACCCTCGCCACCGCCGAAGGCCGCGCACGCATGGCCCACCAGGCCTACCCGCTGTGGGCCTTGCTGCCCGAAAGCGCACTGAAAATCCAGATTCGCAGCGAAATCGCCCGCATCGCCCAGATGGAGCGCGACGACTTGCTGCACCTGTGGCAAAGCATGGCCGCCGACCCGCGCCACGCCCCCAGGCGCAGCCAGCCACTGCGCCCGCCCAGCCCGTCCAGCGCCCCCGCCGCTGGCGAGCCCCCCTCCGACGCTGACAACATCCCCCCGTCCGCCTGGCTGGATGACAACCTCGAGCCGCTCGACCCGCTGGAGACTTTCGCGCCCATTGAATCCTTGGAGCCGCCCCCCGCGCCTGACTGGCCCCCGCCCGGCCCCGATGCCCCCCCCGCCAGCGATTACCACCCCGCCGCCTGGCCCAGCCGCCATGACGGCGAGCGCCGCTATGGCGACAGCAGCCGCCAGGAGCGCGACACCCGCTTCAGCCGCCGCGCCTTTGAGCCGCGCCCGGCACGCCCCCCCCGCGCGCCCCTGCGCCAGCGCCCGCTGCGCCGCGAAGAACACGCCGCCAGCATCCTGCTGGCCCACATGCCTCTGGCCGAACGCCTGGGCGAGCGCAACATGACGCTGCTGTGCCGCCTGCCCGAGCCGGACGGGCGCCTGTTCGCCTGGGTGGACGACCACCTCCAGCACCACGGCGCGCAACCCTGGGCCGAGATCAAGCCCCTGCTGCAACAAGCCGCGCTCGCCCCCATCCAGCGCCTGTTGCCCCATATCGAAGATTTGGCCGCCCAGCCCATGGAAAACTACCGCGACGAGCTGGACAACGCCCTCAAGCACATCATGATCCGCCAGCTCCAATACGAAATCGAGCAAGTCACCCGCCATTACGACACCGACAGCCAGGCCGGCGCCCGCCTGCGCCAGCTCACCGCCCACCTGGCCACCCTCAAATAAACCCGAACCGAAGTCCGCACCAAAAAATCCAACCAAAGGAAAACCCGCTTATTGCGGGACATACCGAAACAGAGCAAATTCATTTCCTTTGAAATACAATTTTCCAGCCCTGAGTCACACCACCATTAGCAAACCAAAGGAAAACACACCCTTTTCCCAACTTGCAAAAACAAGGCGATTTCATTTCCTTTTGATCAAGAATAAAAAAGCAAAAACCACCGCAATCAGCCGCCCACCAAGCCCCGCACGCTTGCCCCTCGACCTCCCACCAGCGCTTTTTTCATGCCCCCCTTCTTGAGCGGCCTGGCCGCCAGCCTCTCCATCGCCACGGGCTACTTTCCCGTGGCCATCTCCTTTGGCCTTTCTGCCGTCGAAGCCGGGCTGGCCCCCGGCATCGCCGTGCTCATCTCCGTGCTCGTCTATGCGGGCGCCAGCCAGTTCTTGCTCATCAGCCTGCTGGCCTCCGGCGCGGGCCTGCCCGCCAGTGTTTCCACCATCTTGCTGATGAATGCCCGCCACCTGTTTTACGGCCCGGCGCTGGCCCGCCTGCTCCAACCCGCCTTGCCCGCCAACGGGGCCAACACTCCCGCTCCCCTTGTTCCCGTACCCGCCCTGGCCTTTGGGCTGACCGACGAAGTCTTTGCCACCGCCATGAGCCGCATAGGGCGCATCCCGCCCGCCGCGCGCCCGCTGTGGTTTCTGGGCCTGTCCTGCGGCTCCTACGCCGCCTGGGTGCTGGGCAGCGCCACGGGCGCTTTTGTGGTGGGCGATATCAGCCAATGGCCACTGTGGCTGCGCCAGGCACTGGGCTTTGTGCTCCCGGCGCTGTTTTTCACCCTGTTGCTGGAAAACGGCATCCGTCCCTGGCGCTTTGCCATCGGCGCAGCCGCCCTTTGCGCCCTGGCCGCGCTACCTTGGTTGCCCGGCCACCACGCTTTGTTGCTGGCCATTGCGGGCGGGGCCATCGGCCATAGCCTCGCCCTGCGCCTGGGCCATGCAATCGCACCTGCACCATCCTCCATCGAATCCGCCCAACCATGAATACCGTCTTGTGGATCATCGGCTTGAGCGCCGCTGGCACCTTTGCCCTGCGCTGGCTGCCGCTGCGCCAGGCCCTGCGCCCCCGCCCCGCCCAGCCGCCAAGCAGCGCCCCCCAGCCGCTGCGCCGCCTGCTGCAATCCTTGCTGGCAGGCGTTGGCCCGGCGGCCATCACGGCGCTGCTCGTCGTCTCCCTCTGGGGGCTGGCTGGCTCCGGCGCTGGCGCAAGCCCATCCGTGGCGGCGCTCATGGCCATCATGGCGGGCCTGTGCGCCTTGCTGCTCACGCGCCGCTGGGTCAAAGGCATTGCCGCGCCCACCCTGGCGGGCGCGTGCGTGTATGGGCTGTGCATGCAGTGGCTGATGGGGTGAGGCGGACCGCCTGTTTGCCGACTGGCTCAGCGGCCAAAGGAAGGGGCGAAATTGGCATAAGCTCCCGCACTTTCGCCTTGGCGCTCTGGCGCCAGGGCTTGTTCAACCCATTGCGAATTTTTGCGAGGTCCCTCCATGTTCCAAAAACTCATCACCGGCGCGGCCATCGGCCTGGCCAGCCTGAGCCTGCTCTCCAGCGCCGCGGCCCAGAACACGCAGCCAGACGCCCAGGCCAACAGCGCCCAGAACTGGCCCGCCAAGCCCATCCGCATGATCGTCCCCTTCCCGCCCGGCGGCGGCACCGACACCTTGGCGCGGCTGATTTCCGCCAAGCTCGGCGAGGCCAAGGGCTGGAACATCGTGGCCGATAACAAGCCCGGCGTGGGCGGCACGCTCGGCATTGGCGAAGCGGTGAAAGCCGCAGCCGAAGGCTACGACTTCGTGCTGGGGCAAAAGGACAACCTCGTCATCGGCCCCTGGCTGTATAAAAACCTGAGCTGGAA
This sequence comes from Allofranklinella schreckenbergeri, assembly GCF_003703475.1. Classification (GTDB taxonomy): domain Bacteria; phylum Pseudomonadota; class Gammaproteobacteria; order Burkholderiales; family Burkholderiaceae_C; genus Lampropedia; species Lampropedia schreckenbergeri. The sequence continues at coordinate 257,344 of NZ_RDQM01000001.1, forward strand.
CCCCGTCAAAGACCTCACCCCCATTGCCCACGTGGCTTACTCGCCCGTGCTCATCTCCACCAGCGTCGATTCCCCCTTCAAAACCCTGGCAGACGTGGTCGCCGCAGCCAAAGCCCAGCCTGGCGCCATCACCTACGGCTCGCCCGGCAACGGCACCTCCATCCACCTGGCCGGGCAAATGCTGGAAACCGCCGCGGGCATCGACCTCATCCACGTGCCCTACAAAGGCTCCAGCCCCGCGCTGGTGGATGTCATCGCGGGCAACGTGCATTTGATGGCCTCCTCCGTGCCCTCGGCCATGTCGCAAATCAAGGCCGGCAAGCTGCGCCCGCTGGCCGTCACCTCCGCCACGCGCAGCTCCTCCCTGCCCGATGTGCCCACGGTGGCCGAATCGGGCATTGCAGGCGTGGCCCAATTCGATGTCAGCACCTGGTACGGCGTCATGGCCCCCGCAGGCTTGCCCCAGCCCATCGCCGATGCCATGCACGGCGCCGTCAATACGCTGCTGCAAACCGATGCCGTGCGCCAAGCCATTCAGAAACAAGGTGCAGAAGCCAAAGCCATGGGCCGCGCCGAATTCGCCGCCTTCCTGAAACAAGACTACGAAGCGTGGAAAAGCATCGTCGAAGCATCGGGCGTTCAACTGGATTGACGCCTCTCAAAATTCCATATCAAGAGAAATAAAATACCTGTATTTTGGCAAATTGGTATTTATTCCAATATTCTCTTGATATGGAATATGGCATAAAAAAGCGACGCTGCGCATGGGGCCAACATAGCGCCAACACAGGCGCAGCCCCAGGCAGCGCCCGTGTTCACAGGCAAGCCAGCAGCGTCAGGTAAAAACCCAGCTCCCCCACCTGCTGCGCCGCGCCCAGCCCATCGCCCGTAAAGCCGCGCAAGCGCACTTTCAAGCGCCAGCCCACCCAAGCCGCGCCCACGGCGCAGCCCAAGGCTGGCCACCACCACGGCACGCCAGGCGCCACCCAGCACAACGCCAGCAAAACCCCGCACGTAACACCCGTCGCCAAAGCCAAGGCAGGCCACGTCACCCCCTGCGTCACGGATTGGGATTTGGAGAGCGCCGCCACCCCCGCATACGGCAGCCACGCCGCAATCCACACCGGCGGCAGGCGCGAGAGCACATGCCCGCCCACCAAGGCAGCACAAGGCAACAACCACCCCGGCGCGGACAAGGCGGAGGAAGCCGCCGCCAGCCATTCGCCCGCCCCGGCCGCCGGCAACGCCTGGCCCGTCGCCCGCACCGCAGCGGCCTGCACCAGCGCCGCCAGCAAAGCCACTTTCAAGCCCAGCGCCACCACCAAGGCCATGGCGCCAAAAGCCCCGATGCGGGAATCCTTCATGATCTCCAGCGCGCGCTCGGCGCTCGCCCCGCCGCCCAGGCCGTCGGCCAAATCGGCCAGGCCATCCTCATGCAATGCGCCGGTCACCAGCAAGCCGCCCAGCACCGCCAGTGAAGCCGCCACCCAGGCCACCGCAGGCACTGCGCCCACCGCAGGCAGCAGTGCCAACGCCAGCGCCAGCGCCAGCGCCGAGAGCAAGCCCACCAGCGCGCCCACCAGCGGCAAATGGCCAAAGGCGCGCGACAGCATGGCAGGCGTATAGCCCACCCATTGCGCCAGCGCGCCGGTGACGGGAAGACGGGTGAAGTACTGCACAGCCAGCAACCAATGGCGTAGCGCTTGCATAAAGGGCTATTGCATCAAGAGCTATTGCATGTGGGAGTTGGGGAGCCGGTGCGCGGGCGCGCGCAGGTTGGCGGGCAAGGCTGCCAAGCAGGCTCCCAAACAATTGGAAATTTCAATCAAAGGAAAATATAAACACCATCCATCATGCCAATATAAGGTTATTTTATTTCCTTTGATTTATAAATTAAGCAATAAACAACGCCTCAAGCACTCTGCCCGGAAACCTGGGCCGAATCAAAGCTGGCCATCTCGCGCAAGATGCGGCAGGCCGACTCCAACAGCGGCCAAGCCAGCGCCGCGCCAGAGGCTTCGCCCAGGCGCATATCCATTTGCAGCAAAGGCTTGGCATCCAGCGCTTGCAGCATCAGGCGGTGGCCCTGCTCATGCGAGAGGTGCGAGAACACGCAGCGTTGCAGCACGTGGGGCTGCATGCGCGCGGCCACCAACACCGCCGCGCCGGTGACGAAGCCATCCACCACAATCACCCGCCGTTGCAGCGCCGCCTCCAAAGTCGCCCCCACCATGGCGGCAATTTCCAGCCCGCCCATGCACGCCAGCACCTCCAGCGGCTCGCGCACCTGGGCATGGCGATCCAGCACTTTTTGCAGCACCTGCAATTTGCGCGCAAAAGCCTCGCCCACCACGCCCGTACCCGCACCCGCACAGACGGCGATGGGCTGATCGGTCAAACGCGCCAGCAACAAAGCCGCCGCCGAAGTGTTGCCAATGCCCATTTCGCCCAACAGGATGGCATTGCCCGGGCAAGCGCGCACCGCCTCTCGCCCAGCCTCTATCGCGGCCAGGCACTGCTCTCGCGTCATGGCCGGGCCTTCGCTGGCATCGGCAGTGCCCTGGGCCACCTTGAAATCAAACAAGTCCGCATGGGCAGGCAGCGTATGGGCCACGCCGCAATCGACCAACTTGAGTGCAATGCCATGCTGGCGCGTCAACACGCTGATCGCCGCCCCGCCCGCCAGCATGTTGTGCACCATCTGCCAGGTCACATCGCTGGGAAAAGCCGACACCCCTTGGCGTGCCAGGCCGTGATCGGCCGCAAAAATCAGGCAATGCGGCTGCTCCAACACAGGCTCAGCCGTGCCCAGGATGCAGCCCAACTGCGAGGCCAAATCCTCCAAACGCCCCAACGAGCGCAAGGGTTTGGTTTTGTTGTCCAGCAAGTGGCCGATGCGGACAGCCAATTCGGTTTGCGAGAGATCGTCGATGACGGGTAAAGATGCTTGGGTCATGAATGCTCAAATGGCGTTGGAAGTGAACGACAGGCGCCACTTCTCGCCCCAAGCGGAAGCGGCGCAAAACAGGCAGCGAGATGCGTTTTGCAACGCTTCAAAGTTTTTTGGCTGGCCTCACACCCGTTTCCAAACGGGCTGGGCTGCATCGTATTGCTCTTGCGGCACATCAAAAGGCAGGCGGGCCAGCGAAACCGCAAACTTTTTATTTGCAGTGTGAATACTCCAAATCACTTCCACCAATGCTCGGTTATTCAACAAAGGCTCACCGCCCAAAATAAACCAATAACCGACCTCATTCACCCAAAATGGCACCATCGTCGTGCTGGGCAAAAGCATATCGATGCCATCGTAAAACGAAATCGAGCTATTGCTATTCCAGCCACGGCGTTTTTGGCGACGCATGAACTCGAAAAACTCCACCGTAATGGCAGAGAGAATTTCCGCTTCGGACGCGTCGTAACCAGAGCGAGCCAGGCAAAAACCATCGTCCGATGCCAGGGCCGCCATGCGGGTACTGGATAAACCCGCAATGGCATGGGGCAAATAATGATCCAGGCGCGCATCCGGCGCCTGAAGTTCGCGCTCGACCTCATGCACCCACCCCTCTTGCATTGCCTGGGTTAATACAGCTTCATGCTCAGGCGCTTGTGCCAACCACACACTGCGCCGCAGCGCTGTAGAGGCAGGCAAAAGGGTTTGCAAGACGGTGGCGGTTTGATTGGGCGTGCGCTCAGCATGGGCATACATGGCACCCGTGGGGGTAAGCATCAAAAACGGATCCTCTGCCACCGATGCGTCTGTGCCCGTACTGCATTCATTCATCTTGCTATCCATTTGAACCGTTGAAAGGGTCGATGCTGAATATCAACGATTTCACCAAAGCCGCCATGTGAGGACGGCTGCGCGCGTCGATATCCATCACGGTGGGTGGCAGCCCCATTTCACCCAAAGCCTTGGACAGCTCCAGGCGCGGTTGCGGGCCACTGACATCGGTATGGGTAACCCCTACGACCAAGGCTGTTTGGTCAATGAATTCACGAAACTCATCCACATACAACCGCAAATCGGCCACAGGGTCTTTCGCACTGCCATTGAGCATCAACACCATGCCCAAGGCATTTTCAGTGAGAATTTCCCACATGAAATCAAAACGCTTTTGCCCCGGCGTCCCATAAAGCCGCACCTGGTCGCCACTGGCCAATTTCATCAAACCATAATCCATGGCCACGGTCGTCGTCTGCTTGAGCAAACGGATTTCATCCGAAGCGTTCGCTTCCGTGCTAACGACTTCAATATCGGAAAGCGTCCGAATAGCTGTGGTTTTACCCGCTCCCACGGGGCCAGCAAATACAATTTTGTAGGTATTAGGCATAGTTCAATGAAACCATCAATGCGCTGTAGCGTACCAGCGAGACAATCACCCTCAAAAAAATTGATAATCAGACCGTATCACTGCAATTAAAACAATTTATCCAGCAGCGATTTGAAAAATCCACGGCGAACGGCGACTTTTTCGCGTCCGCTCACGGAAACAGGCTGTTGGGGGGCAGATGGCTGCGCTGGCATAGGAACCACTGCCGCAAGCCCGGAAATGACAGACAAAACGATAAAGCGCAAAACGTCTTGCTCGTTTTTCGGAAATGCGCGCACCAAATCCTCAATGGATTGCGGCATGCGCGCGCAAATGGCAGCCAGTTGCACATCCAAAGGCCCCACTTGTTCGATTTGCGAAAAGTTGGGGAACCGCCGCAATTGGAAAGAAAGGTTTTCTTTGGCCTGGAGCCGGACATCCAGCAAGGCGTCGCTTACCAACTCCCACACCAAAACATCCAAGGGTTTGCGGTTGCGCGCATTGCTTTTACCGAAATGTTGACGGGCCACGTCTTCTGCCACGATAGAAAGCAAAGGCTGCATTTCCATGGCCTCTAACACGCCTGGCGTTTGCACCATTTTGCGAATAGAGGAAACCGAAGACAGGGACACAATCCAGCCCGCCTGACTATCCAGCACAAAGATGGAAGGCCCCACGCGCAGCAAATACGCTCCGCCTAATAACTTGCCAATAAAGCGCACCAAAGCCATTTGGCGCAATGCGGGGAACACAGCCTGCAAACGCTCCAGCACATCCTGATTGATCCCACGCGCTTCAACCGACAGGCGCACAACAGGCGGAGCCACGGAAAGAGAAGCCTGAGGCTGACGTGTGGCTTCAGCCTTTTTACCCGTACCCAGCAACTCCTCTGCTCGGCTGGCAGGCGTCGCAGGTTCTGGCTTTTGGGGCACAGCGACGGCGGGCGCTGGCGCGGGCGCCGGCGTCGCAGAAGGAGGCGTTTCCTCCGCTGGCTTGCGCCCAACCATCAACAAGGCGCGGCGCCAAGCGGGCATTTTGGCCTGCTCGTCCGCTTCTTTTTGCGCTTCGGAGACTTCGGCGGGAGCGGCTGGAATGTCAGGCGCAGAAGCGCCTTTCAGAAGAGAACGCGTCAAAGATCCGGGGCCAGAATGGATCACCGCAGGGGCTGGTTCAGGTGCAGGCGCAGGCGCAGGCGGCTCGGAAGCGGTCGTAAAGGCCTCTGTCCTGATCGACTTGAGCGCATCGCGCAACCCCATACTCGTATAGGGCATAGCCAGCCAGGCCAGTTGCTGCCCCTCTTGCAGCGGCAACTTGGCCTCTTGCCAACCGCTGGTGCTGCCTCGAAACAGCAAGACGGCCGAACGGCCATCCAGAAATTCCAATAAACGCACTTGGGTTTCAGGCGTGTGCTTTCGCATCCCCAAGCTAAACAAGTCAACAACGCAATAGCGGCAAGCCAAGGCTTGAGGCGTTTGTACAGGAGCGCTCATCGTCAAATCGCGCTTGAGTACAACGCATTTATTGTCACGCCACGTCATGCCAATCATGATCTCGATGGCTGCCGCTTCGTGATCCGTCAGTCCTGCCAATAAGACGTGTTTGTCATTCAGTACGTGCTTATTCATTGGTTTATCCTCTTTTGCAAAGCTTCCATGACTTCCTCCCACTGCGGGGAAAGCGCCCTGCCGCGGCGCCCAAGTTCCTTTCTTGCGAGCATGAAAGCCAGCACATCGTTGGAACTGACACAATGGTCAAGGAAATGCATCTCCGCCTCCACATCCCCCTCCAACAAAGCCTGTATGGCATTGGCCACAATGGTGCGAGAGTCGTCCGTACCACATAACAGCGCACGCGGCGAAACATCCAACGACGGCGTAGCCAACACACACCAACGCGTAGCCAGCTTATTGACTCTGGGCAGCGGCTCACCGCTGCTGACCTGCGCCAGCATGGCCCCTAAAACCAAAGGAGACAAGCGCTCCTGCACTTTGCGTTGCAAGAACACTTTCGACAATGCCGAATCAGACGCACATCCCACCAGCATATCGACCAGTGCGCCTTGCAGCGGCTCCACGCCATCCAACGCCAATGCCTGCTTGACCCGATCCTCGTGAGCTAAGCGATCCGCCGGTTTTTGCAATACCAGGCGACTGGCCCGTCGAAAGAACAACCGCGCCGCCACTGCGGCTGGCAGCGGCGGCGTATGGATAGTTTGTTGGGTCATAGCCTTAGGCCGAGATCGAAATGACCTGACTCAATCGAGCAAGGTTTCCATCAAATCGATCATGAACTCGGCATCTTCAGCCGTCATGCTTTCAAAGCCGCCAGAGATGCCCAGCTCGTCCAATACGGGCTGGCCATCGGGCGTACCCGTCAAGCCCGTGAGCGCGTCCTGGATCAGCTTTTCATGCTCAATCGCCTTGGCACTCATCAAGAACACATGCACGATGTCCGTGAGCTTGCTTTCAATCAAAGGCTTGAGCTGCGTTTTTGTCAAACGCGACAGAGAGTGGTAGGCCTCCGCCAAGAAGAAGCTGGCATCGACCTCGCCCTTGATCGCCAAGCGGGCCGCAGCTTGGTAGTTCTCCACCAGTTGCCACTGCACATCGGCTTCCGTCAAATCGGCAGGCTCAAGCAAACGCAAGCCAATGAGCTTGACATCCTTGTTATCCGTCAAAGCGATTTTGCAACCAGGCTTGAGGTCTTCCACCACATTCAAAGCAGAGTCAGCCCCCGTTGCGATCACCATCTCATCGGATTTGCCAACCGGGCGAGCTACCGCCTGGTAGCCAGAGTCACGCACCATCGAAGCAGCGTCGAAAGGGTTGGCATAAACCATGTCCACATCACCCTTGGCAATCAGATCGGCTTGTTCAGCCGCAGATGCTGGTGTGAGCAAATGCAAATGCAGACCCGATTTCTTTTGCAGCAATGTATTGAGCATATGCCAGCCAGCAAAACGCTCTGGCGAAAAATCAGGGGCAATCAATAGGTTCAACGTCATTTCATGCTCCCTTTTCAGCAGCCAACCATTGTTTATACAAAGCCGTCATTTCTTCGATTTTCTTGCGCGAAGGCTTGCGACGCACAGAGGTGTAACCCACCACCTGGCCGCCGCGCTTATTGGGAACGGCTGTCGCGTAAACCCAATAATGCGAGCCGTCTTTGCGCAAGTTTTTGACGTAACCATGCCATTTCTTGCCTGCCAGCATGGTTTCCCACAAATCCTTGAATGCGGCTTTAGGCATGTCAGGGTGGCGCAAGATGCAATGCGGCTGACCAATCAGCTCTTCACGCTCATAACCGGAAAGCTCAATAAACGCATCGTTGGCATGCGTCAAAATGCCATTGAGATCGGTGCGCGAAATAATCAAGCGCCCCTCCGGATACGGGATTTCCCGGTCGCTGACTTTTACCGTGCGAGTCGTGCCGTCGTAAAACGTAATTTCGTGCGTATGCACCGCATCTGCTGCGGGCTGCTGAAGTGGCATTGCCATAGCTTGCCCCCCTTACACGAGCTTAGACAGCGCCTCGGCGGCACGCTTGATGTCCAAGAACAACAGACCCAATTTGGCGTTTTGCTTGGCCAACACCGTCAGCACGGCCTCGCTGCCGGCCGAACTCATGATCACATAGCCACGCTCGCCTTGCAGCAACACGCGCTCCAGCGTGCCGCGCGCCAGCTCACGCGCTGCGCGATCACCCAGAGAGAGCAGCGCAGCCGACATGGCGCCCACGCGGTCCTCGTCCATGCCTTGGGGCAGCGCCGAGGCGATCATCAAACCGTCTGTAGAGATCAGCGCCGATGCTTCCACGTCAGCAGACGAGCCTTTAAGTTCTTCCAGCACTTGCTGGAGCATATCTGTACGCATAGGGTCGTTCCTTTTCAACGTTGTTGTGAGTCCTTGCACCAAAGGTGGCGCAAAGGGGTTGCATTTAAATACAAATTGAAGACAAATGAAATATGTCCATGTTTCAGGGATACAACATTTAACAATTTTTAAAAAATAGTATCCCTACTACCTTCTTCAAAAAAGCGCTCCCTCTCAAGCCAGGCAGCATTCCGCTTTTCCGAAAGAGAGGGCAAAACCCAGTAGCGCCTCTGAATACTCGATTGCCTTGGAGCCTGACATTAGCCACGCACATGAACCCGCGCAAACTTGCGCTTGCCCACTTGCACTACATAAGTTCCTGCTTCCAGCTTCAAGGCCCGGTCCCTGACCACACCGCCATCAATACGCACGCCTGCGCCATCAATCAAGCGATTAGCCTCGCCGGTAGAAGCCGTCAGGCCCGCCATTTTCAATACCTGCCCCACACCCAAAGGGGCTCCACTCAACTCGACATCAGGCAAGTCATCTGGAACGCCGCCTTTGCTGCGATTGATGAAATCCTGCTCAGCAGCATCTGCAGCCTGCGCAGAGTGAAAACGAGAGGTGATTTCTTTGGCCAGCATCACCTTCGCCTCTTTGGGGTTACGCCCTTGCGCCACCTCTTTCTTCAAAGCATCAATCGCATCCAAAGAGCGGAAAGAGAGCAGCGTAAACCAATCCCACATCAGCTCATCCGAGATGGAAAGCACTTTGGCAAACATGCTATTGGCATCCTCCGTGATGCCAATGTAGTTGTTCTTGGACTTGGACATTTTGTCCACTCCATCCAGGCCAACCAGCAAGGGCATAGTCAGCACGCATTGCGGCTCCTGCCCGTATTCCTGCTGCAAATGCCGCCCCATCAGCAAATTGAACTTTTGATCGGTGCCGCCCAGCTCCAAATCCGCCTGCAGCGCCACCGAGTCGTACCCTTGCATCAATGGATAGAGAAATTCATGGATGCTGATGGATTGCCCGGCATGGAAGCGCTTGTGGAAGTCGTCGCGCTCCATCATGCGCGCCACGGTGTATTTAGCTGCCAGGGAAATCATGTCCGTCGCGCTCAGCTTGTCATTCCACTGGCTGTTGTAGCGAATCTCAGCCCGATCCAGATCCAGCACTAATCCCGCTTGCTGGTAATAAGTTTGCGCATTGGCCTCGATTTGTTCGGCCGTCAAGGGCGGCCGCGTCGTATTGCGCCCCGATGGATCACCGATGCGCCCCGTGAAATCCCCAATCAGAAAAATGACCGTGTGACCCAAGTCCTGCAGTTGCCGCATCTTGTTGAGCACGACTGTGTGGCCCAAATGGATATCGGGCGCCGTAGGGTCCAAACCCAATTTAATGCGCAGCGGCTTGCCCGACGCTTGGGCACGTTGGAGTTTTTGCAACCAATCTGCCTGCGGCAGCAACTCCTGAACGCCCCGCATGGTCACGCGCATGGCCTCCTGCACGGCGTCGCTCATAACGGGGGATAGGGGATTTTCAGAAGCAGGCATAAGAAGGCGTTTTGATCGAAAAAAAATGCAGCTTTGGGTATATAGGCCAAAGCTTTGTAAAGCTGCTTGGCAGGAAAGCGTTTTTGACTATACTGCCAAGGTTTTTGCGGGCTTATTGTATGAAAGCCTAGGCTTTGCATAAGCGATAGCCGCATTTTTTTGTGATTTCGTCCAAGTTTGCATTGATCGCCCTTTGGCCAAGCCAACGGAGCGATAAAAAGGCAAGCGCAAAACATTGATAAGAGGGAGCACTCCCGCCCCGCCGGGAGTGCTTTTTATTGTGTTTGCGCGCATGCCCAACACCTGCAAACTGAGGCCATCTGCTAGGACTTTCCCTTGAACTACGAGCAGCCTGAATCCCAACATCCAGCAATGCCCATCGTCCAGGTCGAAAGCAAAGATCCCCCGCCAGATGGTCTATCCGCCGCGTCATTGGCATCTTCGGCGGATACGGCAGGTGAAGTCCTTGCCCCTGAACAATGCGCTCCTGCACTTGCATCGGCACCCTCTCGCTCCACTTCGAAATACCTGGCTGCCGGCCTTCTGGCCTTGCTGGGCGGCGGCGCGTTCGCCGTGGCCAATATGCAAGTCACCGATCAGCCCATCTTTCAGCGGCTGAGCAGTCACGACATCCCTTCGCTTGTCTCTGGCCGCAACTTGGCTAGCCTCACGCCGGAGAAAGACCATTTCCTGCTCTATCGCAGCGCGCGCGTGCGGGCCAATGAAACCGCCGAGGGCCTGCTGGAGCGCCTGGGCATCAGCGATCCTGCCGCTGCCACGTTCCTGCGGCGCAACCCTCTCGCGCACAAAAACCTCTGGGGCAGAAACGGGCGCTTCGTTACAGCCGAAGCCAACGCCGACCATGAGCTGGTGCGGCTGACAGCCCGCTGGGTGACCGATAGCGACAGCACGGATTTTCAGCGCCTGGTGGTCAGTCGCGATGAGGACGGCCAATTCACCGCCGTACTGGAAAAAGGCCAGCTCAAGAAAAACGTGCGCATGGCCTCAGGGAAAATCCAAAGTTCCTTGTTCGCCGCCACCGATGCGGTCAACCTGCCCGATCCCGTCGCCGTGCAAATCGCTGAAATGTTTTCTACCGATGTGGACTTTCACAAGGATTTGCGCAAAGGCGATCGCTTCACCGTCGTGTACGAAACGCTGGAAGCCGACGGCGAACCTTTGCGCAGCGGTCGCGTTCTCAGCGCTGAATTCGTCAACAAAGGCAAGGCCTACCAGGCGCTGTGGTTCCAGGAAGACGAAAGCGCCAAAGGGGCATATTACGCACTGGATGGCTCCAACCTGCGCCGCGCCTTTCTGGCATCGCCGCTGGAGTTTTCGCGTGTCTCCAGCAGCTTTGGCAGCCGGTTCCACCCCATCAAAAAGACTTGGCGCAACCACAATGGCATCGACTACGCCGCCCGCCCCGGCACACCCATCCGCAGCGTGGGCGATGGCGTGGTGCAGGAATCGAAATGGAGCGATAGCTACGGCAACGTCGTCTATATCGACCACGGCGAAGGCCAGGTCACCGTATATGCCCACATGACGCGCCGCGATGTGCAAAAGGGCGACAAGGTCAGCCAGGGCCAATTCATCGGCACCGTAGGCTCCACGGGCATGTCCACCGGGCCGCATTTGCATTTTGAGTTCCGCGTCCATGGCGAATTCAAAGACCCGCAAATCATTGCCCAGGGCAGCGCCGCCGCCGCCCCCATCACCAAGAAAATCCGCGAACGCTTTGACGCCCTGGCTGCCGAGGCGCGCCTGAATTTCGAGCACGCCCCCTTGATGACGCAAGCCAGCGTCGAATAACGCAGGCGCCCTGCCCCAAACCCCTTGCGCACAAAAAAGGTCGGTTTCATCCGACCTTTTTTACAAATCAAAAAGAAAAAAAATAACCCTATTCCGGCAACGTAGAAAAATGCCGACTTTTCTTATGATTTGAAAATCAAGAGGCGCCTTGCGTACCGATGCGCCCATACGTGTCCTCAAAGCGCACGATATCGTCCTCGCCCAGGTAGCTGCCCGATTGCACTTCGATGATCTCCAGCGGCACCTTGCCCGGATTGCGTAGCCGGTGCACATTGCCCAAGGGGATGTAGGTGGATTGGTTTTCTGTCAGCAACGTGACTTTGTCGCCATTGGTGACTTCGGCCGTACCGCTGACGACCACCCAATGCTCCGCGCGATGGTGGTGCATTTGCAGGCTGAGCGAGGCGCCAGGGTTGACCACAATGCGCTTGACTTGAAAGCGCGCGCCAACGTCCAGGCTGTCGTACCAGCCCCAGGGCCGGTACACCTTGCGATGGGTATCCGCCAGCCCCTGGCCCGCTTGCCTGCCCTGCCGCAGCGCGCCAACGATTTTCTTGACCTCTTGCGCGCGGCTTTTATCCGCCACCAGCACGGCATCGGGCGTCTCCACCACCACCACATCCTGCAAGCCCACGCCGGCAATCAAGCGACCGCTGGAAAACAGCAGCGTGCCGCTGCACGACTCCAGCAAGGCGCTGCCGCGCGTGGCATTGCCTTGCGCGTCGTGCGGCAATACATCCCACAGGGAATCCCAAGCGCCCAGATCCGACCAGCCCGCATCCAGCGCCAGCACGCCTGCGGGCACGCCCGCCGTGCTGTCGCGCGGCAAGCGCTCCATCACCGCATAGTCGATGGAATCGCTGGGGCAGGCAGCAAATGCAGCCTCGTCGGGGCGGATGAAATCCAAATCCCGCCGGGCTTGCGCCATCGCCTGCTGGCAGGCTTGCAGGATATCGGGCCGGTACAGGCCAATGGCTTTCAGCCACACGCTGGCGCGCACCATGAAAAGCCCGCTGTTCCAGTAATAGCGGCCGCTGGCGATGTATTGGCCGGCCGTGGCCGCATCGGGCTTTTCCGTAAAGCTGGCGATGTGATGGCCTGCGCCCAGCGCGTGGTCGGAGCGCTCGATATAGCCGTAGCCCGTTTCCGGCGTGCGCGCCACTACGCCGAAAGTCAGCATGGCGCCATCCGCAGCCAGGGGCAGGCCGGCCTCGACGGTGCGTAAAAAAGCCGCCTGATCCGTCATCACATGATCGGCCGGCATGGCCAGCAAGATGGGATCGCACGTCTGCTGCGCCCCCACCTCGCTGCCTTGCGTGGCCGCGAGCGCCGCCAGCGTCAACGCAGGCGCTGTGTTGCGCCCTTCAGGCTCCAGCACGATGCTGGCCGCCGCGCCTGCGCCTTGCGCTTGCAGCCATTCCTGCAACTGGCTGGCCACCAGAAAACGATGCGCTTTGTTGCACACCAGGATGGGCGCTTGCACATGCGCAGCTTGCGGCGAAAGCCCCTCCAGCCGCCGCAGCGTTTGCTGCAACATGCTGTGCTCGCCCACAAGGCTCAGGAATTGCTTGGGATAGGCCTCGCGCGAGAGCGGCCACAGGCGCGTGCCCGAGCCGCCACACAAGACGACAGGGGCCAGGGTGAGTGTGTTCATGAACGACCCGAAAAACTTGGCTCAAAAGTGCCGCAGACTATAACGCCTGTTGCCACCGCGCCGCCCTTGCCCGCCTTACTCACGCGTTGGCTTCAAAGCATTTTTTATACTTCAAAGGAAAATAAATATTGGCATTTAGGCAATTCATAAATGAAATTACTTTTCCTTATTGGAAAACCAACTCCTGCCAGCGCCGCCCTCTCTCCCAAAGCAAAAAATGGCATGCATAGGCTTGGGCAGAAGGCCCATGCCACGACCCTTTGATGTGCAAGCTCACCCGGCGGCACCCAGCCGCATGCGCCTGCGCGCATGGTGCAATCGATAAAATCTGCGCATGCTGGATGAACGCGCCAAGGTTCTGCTGACCACTCTGATCGAACGCTATATCGAAGACGGGCAACCCGTGGGCTCGCGCACGCTTGCCAAGTCTTCCGGGCTGGAGCTTTCGGCGGCCACCATCCGCAACGTCATGGCCGATCTGGAGGACTTGGGCCTGGTTGCCAGCCCCCACACTTCAGCAGGGCGCGTGCCCACCCCCAAGGGCTATCGCCTGTTCGTCGATGGCCTGATGACGGTGCAGCGCGAGCAACTGCCCGGCGCGCACCTGCACACGCCCCATGCGCCCCAGCTCTCGCCTGATCAGCCCCAGCGCGTGATCGCCAACGCAGCGCAAATGCTCTCGGACATGTCGCAATTCGTCGGCGTGGTCGTAGCGCCGCAGAAAAGCAGCGTTTTCCACCATATCGAGTTTTTGCGCCTCTCTGCGCAACGCGTGCTGGTGATTTTGGTCTCGCCCGATGGCAATGTGCAAAACAAGGTGGTGCTCACCGATGCCGACATCGCGCCAGAGCATTTGCAGCAAGCGAGCAATTACCTCAACGCCCACTACTGCGGGCTGACCATCGACCAGGTACGCGAGCGCCTGCGCCGCGAGATCGACCGCCTGCGCGCCGAAATCGCCTCGTTGATGGAAGCGGCCATTGGCGAGCCTGCCGACGCGGGCGAAGACGCGCAGCAAGACGTCGTCATCTCTGGCGAGCGCAACCTGCTGGCGGTAAGCGATTTCTCCCGCGATATGGACAGCATCCGCCGCGCCTTCGATCTGTTCGAGCAGAAAAGCCAAATCCTGCAACTGCTCGACGTCACCGGCCAAGCCCAGGGCGTGAAAATCTACATCGGCGGTGAAAGCCACATCGTGCCTGTTTCAGAGCTTTCCGTCGTCAGCGCGCCTTATGAAGTCGATGGCCAAATCGTCGGCACGCTGGGCGTGATTGGCCCCACACGCATGCCCTACGAGCGCATGGTGCACATCGTGGACATCACCTCGCGCTTGCTGACCAACGCTCTAAGCCGCTCCAAATAACGCCTGCCCTTATGCCCCCTAACGACGACCCCATCATCGACATTCCCGCCCGCGAGATCGACCCGGAAACCCTCGATGGCCTGCGGCTGCTGAGCTGGATCAGCTATGGCATGCATCTGGCGGTGGCCGTTTGCGCCGTGGTGCCTGGGCTGGAGCCCAGCATGGTGCTGCTGCTGTTGGCGCTGGTGCTGGATCTGGTCAAGCGCGACGACGCCCTGGGCACCTGGCAGTGCAGCCATTTCGACTGGCGTATCCGCAGCGTTGGCTGGGCCATCGTCTGGTACGCCCTCACCTCGCCCCTGTACCTGCTGCTTTACGTACCCGGCAAAATCGCCTGGTTCTTCGTCTCGCTGTGGTTTCTGGTGCGCATCGTCAAAGGCATGATCGCCATGAACCAGCAGCAGATCGTCGAGAGCACCTAACTCCGCATCACGCACGCGTGCCGTTTGGGAGGAACTGAAAAACGGCACGACCTTTGCGCCACACCCTCTGGCCGAGGGAGAGGCGCGCCACTACCAACCTGAGAACACAAGATGGACAAAAAGAAAAAGCACACCATCAACCTCGCCCTGCAAGGCGGCGGCTCGCATGGCGCATTCACCTGGGGCGTACTTGATGCCCTGCTGGAAGATGGGCGCCTGCGCTTTGACGGCATCAGCGGCACCAGCGCTGGCGCCATGAATGCCACCGTGCTGGCCAGCGGCTTTGCCGCCGCTGCCGAGCTGGGCCTGCCGCGCGAGCAGGCACAACAACACGGCTGCGAACTGGCTCGCAAGGCCTTGCGCAAATTCTGGGAAGCCGTCGGCACGCTGGGCACCTTTTTTGCCGCCACCCCTTCCAACGTTGCCGCGCAATGGATGCCCTGGCTCAAGCCCTTCATGGCCCCCTCGCTCACGCCCGCGCAGAGCAACCCGATGGACATCAACCCGCTGCGCTCCCTGCTCAGGCAAAACGTGGACTTTCAAGCCATCGCACGCCACCAAGGCAAAGGGCTGGTGCCGCGCCTGTTCATTGGCGCCACCAACGTGCGCACCGGGCGCAGCAAAGTCTTTCAAGACAGTGAAATCACGCTCGATGCGCTGATGGCATCGGCCTGCTTGCCCCAAATTTTCAACGCCGTGGAAATTGATGGCGAGCACTACTGGGATGGCGGCTACTCCGGCAACCCCGCCATCTACCCCTTGATTTACAACACCAAAAGCGACGACGTGCTGCTGGTGCAAATCAACCCCATCGAAACCGGCGCGATGCCCCAAACCATGTCGGAAATCCAGGAGCGCATCAACGAAGTCACCTTCAACTCCAGCCTGCTGGCCGAGCTGCGCGCCATTGAATTCGTGCGTCGCCTGCTGAGCGAAGGCCGCCTGGACGACTCGCGCTACAAAGACATGCACATGCACCGCATCGACGGCGGCGCCTTTTTGCAAACCTTTGGCAGCGACAGCAAGCTGCGCGCCGACATCGGCTTTTTGCACAAGCTCTTTGCTGGCGGCCGCGCCTGTGCCGAGCAATGGCTGAGCGCCCATCGCGGCGATCTGGGCGTGCGCTCCACACTGTGAGCAGCCGTGCCCACCCGCCGCTCGGGAACGCCTCCACAAAATTCAATCAAAGGAAAAACAGCTTTATGCCTATCATGCCGAAACAAGGTTGATTTATTTCCTTTTGATTGATAAAAAGCATCCCTTCCGCGTTCTGGCGGTTTCGCCATAGCGCCCCTGCAAACCCCGCAAAATATCGCCCCCAAGCATGGCCCGCACAAGCGGGCCATGCGCTTTGGCAACTTCAACCTCTCCCCCACCCCCTGCCACGCCCATGTCCGTCTTCAACTTCACCTTCGTCCCGTGGTTTCGCTCGGTTGCGCCCTACATCCACAAATTCCGCAACCAAACCTTTGTCGTCGGCGTATGCGGCGAAGCCATTGCCGCAGGCAAGCTGCAAAACCTGGTGCAAGACCTGGCCCTGCTGCACAGCATGGGCTTGAAAATCGTCCTCGTGCACGGCTTTCGCCCGCAAGTCAACGAGCAACTGCTGGCCAAAGGCCACCAACCGCGCTACTACAAAGGCCACCGCATCACCGACCCCGCCGCGCTGGACGCCGCGCAGGAAGCCGCCGGGCAATTACGCTTTGAAATCGAAGCCTGCTTCAGCCAGGGCCTGCCCAACACGCCCATGGCCGGCTCCAAAATCCGCGTCATCTCCGGCAACTTCATCACCGCCCGCCCCATGGGCATTCTGGACGGGGTGGACTTTCAACACACCGGCAAGGTGCGCAAAATCGACGTCGACGGCATGCGCCATGCGCTGGAGACCGACTCCATCGTGCTGCTCTCGCCCTTTGGCTTCTCGCCCACGGGCGAGGCCTTTAACCTGGCGATGGAGGAAGTGGCCAGCTCCATTGCCATCGCCCTCAAGGCCGACAAACTGCTCTTCGTCAGCGAAGTGCCCGGCATCCGCGAAAAACCGCAAGCCGCGCCAGGCGAAGACAACCCCATCGTCACCGAAATGACGCTGGCCGACGCGCGCGAGCTGCTGCAAAACACGCCCGAGGCCGAGCACCCCACCGACGCAGGCTTTTATCTCAAATACTGCATCAAAGCCTGCGAAGGCGGCGTCGAGCGCAGCCACATCATCCCCTTTGCGGTCGATGGCTCCATCCTGCTGGAAATCTACGTGCACGACGGCATCGGCACCATGGTGGTGGACGAGCGGCTGGAAGAAGTGCGCCAAGCCACCGCCGACGACGTGGGCGGCATCCTGCAACTGATCGAGCCGTTTGAAAACGACGGCACGCTGGTGCGCCGCAGCCGCACCGAGATCGAGCGCGACATCGCCAGCTACACCATCATCGAGCACGACGGCGTGATTTTCGGCTGCGCCGCGCTCTACCCCTACCCCGAAGCGAGCACGGGCGAAATGGCCGCCGTCACCGTCTCGCCCCACGTGCAAGGCCAGGGCGACGGCGAAAAGCTGCTGCGCCGCATTGAGCAGCGCGCCCGCGCGCTGGGGCTGAAAAGCATTTTCGTGCTGACCACGCGCACCATGCACTGGTTCATCAAACGCGGCTTTGAAGCCGTCGATCCCGACTGGCTGCCGCAGGCGCGCAAGGACAAATACAACTGGGATCGCAAAAGCCGCGTGCTGGTCAAAAAGCTGTGATGCGAGCGCGCCCTGCACGCACTGACCATGGAAAAGAAAGAGCAAGGTCGGGGGGCGCAAGCCATATGGACCGTGATGGCAACAGCAGGCTACGCCTGCCCTCTCTTCTCTTTTGCCACCGACTGCATGCCGTGTTTCTGCACGCAAGCCGAAAGCAACTGGAATGCCCTGGAGTTCTTGGCTCAATGGATTTTGTTACGCTGCCAGTAGTCGAAGGCTTCATCGGCTCCGCCCACTTGCATGTAGCCTGCAAACAGTTCCTCTCTTTTGGGGCGCACGTGGCGTGACTTCAACAGCTCCACCGCCACATTCGGCCCATATCGGAGCGCCTGGAGCAGGCTTTGCTCAGCCTCTTCATCCCGAGCAAGCTGCAACAGCGCCACTACTTTGGAATAAGCCATGTCCGGCCCACAATCCTCGGGATAACGCTGGCTCAACTCAACGGCAGCCTGCCAATCTTCGGTTTCCAAATAACATCCCATCAACACATAGCGCGCGCCCAAGTTGTCATTGGGGCAAACGGATACCAGGCGAGCGAGTATTTCCATCGCTTCCGCCATCGCCCCATCGCCATGCTTTTGCTCCAACAACGCCAAGGCCAGCGCGTGGCAAGCTCGCAGAAATGCGCGGTTTTCAAAAAAACCCCATTCCAGGCGGCTGCGCAACCAAGAAAACGATGGAGGCAAGGCCGCCTGGCCCAGGCGCACCGCCTCTCGCCAGCAAAGATAGGCTTGCTGCGGGCGCTTTTGCGCAACCTGCATCAAACCCAGCTGATGCCAGACATCAAGGTCGTCCGGACAGGTCTTGAGCAAAGTCCAAAGCGCCTGCTCGGCTTGCCGCCGCTGACCGTCCTCCCATAGTTCCATCGCAGCCTCAAACGCCTGCTCTGCCTGATCTGGGCGCTCGCAGTCCATGCGCCAGGAGTTTGGGAACACTTCGGTACAAGTCAGCATATTGGCACCCGCTTTCACAATGTCTTGAAATCAAAAATATAAATCAAAATAAAAATTAAATATCAAAAACATTGCCAAAACAGGCCATTTTCATTTCTCTTGATTTGCAAAAATCAGCCCCGCTGCGCCGCCAACTCATCTGGGCGCAACACCGGCGCCAAGGCGTGCAAAACGGCGTTGACGTATTTATGGCCATCCGTGCCGCCAAAGGATTTGGCCAGCTCCACGTATTCATTGATGACGACCTTCCACGGCACGTCCAGCTCATGGCGGTATTCGTAAACCCCCAGCCACATGGTGGCGCGCTCGATGGGCGAGATTTCGGCCAGCGGGCGGTCCAGCACCGGCTCGATGGCTGCGTCCAGCGACTGGGCCTCATCAATGCAGCCGTACACCAGCCGGTCGTAGAGCACCGAATCGGCTTTGTGAAAGCCGCTGAGCTGGCGCGTGAACATATCGATGGCGCGCGCCTCGTTCTTGCCCACGATGTGCTGGTACAGCGCCTGCAAGGCGAATTCGCGGGCGCGGCTACGGGCACTTTTCTTGCTGCTGGTGCGCGGCGCACGCGGCATGGCTTTGTCCATATCCGCTTTGTTCGCTTGGCCCGCCTCGCCCGGGGCCTGGGGTGCAAAGCCCGCCGCGTCGTTGGCGTGCTCAGGGTGATCGGCAGGCATGCTCATACGCCCCCATCCACCATGCCGTTGGCCTCTGCGGCTTGCAGGTACACCGCGTTGCACAACTGGGCCATTTCCACCGCCACACGGGCGGCGTCGCGACCTTTCTCCTCCTGGCGAGCCTGGGCTTGCGCCAGGTTTTCCACCGTCAAAATGGCATTGGCAATGGGGATATCCAAATCCAGCCCCACGCGCGTCACGCCCGCACCCGATTCATTGGCCACCAATTCGAAGTGATAAGTCTCGCCACGGATGATGCAGCCCAGGGCGATGGCGGCGTCGTAATCGTCTGCGCTCAGCAGGGCTTGCAGCGCGATCGGCACTTCCAGCGCGCCGGGGACGGTGACGTGGGTGATATCACCTTCGGCCACGCCCAGAGCCAGCAGCTCGGCGCGGGCGGCGGCATACAGGGCGTTGGTGATGTCTTCATTGAAGCGCGCCTGCACGATGGCAATGCGCATGGCTTCGCCCTGCAATTGCGGGGCGGCGCCTTTGTTGGCGTGGAGCATGAGGGATTCCTTGAATAGGGGGAACAAAAAAAGCCGGGCCTACACGGCCTGGCTGTGAAGGGGGTTGAAGCTGCGCTCAATCCTTGTGGATAAAGCGCGTGACTTCCAGGCGATAGCCCGCTGCCATGCTAGGCAGGCGGCGCGGCTGGCCAAGCAAGGCCATGCGCGCCACGCCGAGGTTGCGCAGGATTTGCGCGCCAATGCCGTAGGTGCGCAAATCCATATTGCCGCGCGCGGGCGCATGGCTGGGCACGGCGCGGCCTTCGAGCTGGGCCAGGAGTTGGGCGCTGTCTTCACCGCAATTGAGCATCACCATCACGCCTTTGCCGTGCTGGTCGATGTAGCGCAGGCTTTCATGCAGGCTCCAGGAGTGCATGCCGCGCTGGGCGTCGAGCACGTCGAGCACGGACAGCGGCTCGTGCACGCGCACGGGGATTTCTTCCTCCCCCGTCCACTGCCCCTTGACCAGCGCCAGATGCAGGGCGTTGCTGGGGCTGTCGCGGAAGATGTGCACGGTGAACTCGCCCCAATGCGTTGTCATCGGGCGGCTGCCTGCATGCTCGATCAGCGATTCGTGCGCGCTGCGGTACTGAATCAAATCGGCAATGGTGCCAATCTTCAAGCCGTGCGCGGCCGCGAACAACTGCAAGTCGGGCAGGCGCGCCATCGTGCCGTCGTCCTTCATCACCTCGCAAATCACGCTGGCGGGCGTCAGGCCCGCCAGGCGCGTGAGGTCGCAACCCGCTTCGGTATGGCCTGCGCGCACCAGCACACCGCCATCCACCGCCTGGATGGGGAACACATGGCCGGGCTGCACCAAATCGGTGGGCTGCACATCGGGCGCCACGGCCACGCTGACGGTGCGGGCGCGGTCAGCGGCGGAGATGCCGGTGGTCACGCCCTCGGCCGCTTCGATGGAGACGGTAAAGGCCGTGTCAAAACGGGTGCCGTTTTTCTTGGCCATGGGCGGCAGGTTGAGGCGCTCGCAGCGCTCGCGCGTGAGCGTCAGGCAAATCAGGCCCCGCGCGTGTTTGGCCATGAAGTTGATGGCCTCGGGGGTGACATGCTCGGCTGCGATCAGCAAATCGCCTTCGTTCTCACGGTCCTCTTCGTCCACGAGGATGACCATGCGCCCGGCGCGGATGTCGTCAATGATGTCTTCAATAGGGGAGATGGCAGCGGGCTGTAAATCGGTCGCGGGAGCGGTCACGGGCATGGCAAAGAGCAGAAATGGGGCTAAAACAAGGCGCGAATTGTAGCCAAAGGCTAACCCGCCTCCCGGGGCAAGGAGGCATTGCCCCCAGCGGCGCCAAGCTCTCTCCCGTTTTCAATTGCGCCTTCAAATTTCAATCAAAGGAAATCTGCATGTATGAAAAATATGCCAAAAAAATATCGTTTTTTATCCTTTGATTTGGAAAAAATCAACCGCCACGCTTCAAACGGCGCGCATTCGCCGTGGCGCGGCGATGCACGGGCGCCAAGCCCCGCGCGGCGGTTTCCAGCGCAGCCTTCTCCAACTGCTTGCCTGCGCCCGTGGAGAGCTGCCCCAGCGTTGCCCAAGGCTGCATCCAGCCGCCCGCCACCCACTGCCACCAGGCGCTGGCCCACCACGTCATCAGTTGCTGCTGTTGCGCCAGGCTATGCACCGCCATGGCCTGCCACGATTCGTTGAACGCCGCCAGCTTTTCCGCCCCCATGCGGTGAAACTCGCGCCGATCGCGCGCGCTCGGCACAGGCCCGGCCGTCATCATGCGCCCCAGGCGCATCGCCACAACCTGCGGCGCCGCCTGCGCCAGCTCTTGCGTTTGTCGCGCCAACTTGGCTTTTTTCGTCTGTGTCCGTTTTTGCATGGCAGCACTCCTTTATCAATGACCAAGCGTGATTTGAAAAACCACCCTCATTCGCCCATTCTCCATTTAATCCGGAAAACGATACACCAAAAATGCAAATAATCCATTATTTAATTCAGAAACTATAAAAACCATTTCCCATACATCTAAAATTCAGCGGCTTTGCGCCCGGTTTTTCATCGCTATACTAGCTGCCGCATTCTCCCTGGCGGCGGCCATGTGTTGGCGATCTGTTGGCACTGTGGCCGGGCCTTTTCCTTTCCCCCTTCCCTCTTTGTAGGAAATCAGCCCATGACCATCAAACTCGGCATCAACGGATTTGGCCGCATCGGCCGCAACGTGCTGCGCGCAGCCGTGCAAAGCTTTGACGACATTGAAGTCGTCGGCATCAACGATCTGCTCGAACCCAACTATTTGGCCTACATGCTGCAATACGACAGTGTGCATGGCCGCTTCAAGGGCGAAGTCGCCGTCGAAGGCAACACCCTGATCGTCAACGGCAAGAAAATCCGCCTGACGCAAGAGCGCGATCCCGCCGCTCTGAAGTGGGGCGATATCGGCGCCGATGTGGTGCTGGAATCGACCGGCCTGTTCCTGACCAAGGAAACCGCGCAAAAGCACATCGACGCAGGCGCGAAAAAAGTCATCATGTCCGCCCCGTCCAAGGACGACACCCCCATGTTCGTCTTCGGCGTGAACTGCAAAACCTATGCCGGCCAGGCCATCATCTCCAACGCGAGCTGCACCACCAACTGCCTGGCGCCCGTGGCCAAAGTCCTGCACGACAAATGGGGCATCAAGCGCGGCCTGATGACCACCGTGCATGCCGCCACGGCAACGCAAAAAACCGTCGATGGCCCCTCCGCCAAAGACTGGCGCGGCGGTCGCGGCATTCTGGAAAACATCATCCCCTCCTCCACTGGCGCGGCCAAGGCGGTGGGCGTGGTGATTCCCTCGCTGAACAAGAAGCTCACCGGCATGTCCTTCCGCGTGCCCACTTCGGATGTCTCCGTCGTCGATCTGACCGCCGAGCTGGAACACCCCGCCAGCTACGAAGACATCAAGGCCGAAATGAAGGCCCAATCCGAAGGCGCGCTCAAAGGCGTGCTGGGCTACACGGAAGATGCCGTCGTCGCCACCGACTTCCGTGGCGATCCCCGCACCTCCATTTTTGATGCCAATGCCGGCATCCAACTGGACTCCACCTTCGTCAAAATCGTCGCTTGGTACGACAACGAATGGGGCTACTCCAACAAATGCCTGGATATGGTGCGCGTGGTCAGCAAGTGATTGCGATAAGCGACTGGCAATAGCGCCAACATCGAAAAGGGCGTGCACAGCACGCCCTTTTTTATCTCCATCTCCCCAAAAACGGCAGCCCAAGGCTGCCGTTTTCTTGTTCATCCGCCATCAAAACCAATCAAAAGAAAAAAAACCACCCTGTTTCGGCATGATGACAAACAAATTATTTTTATTTTGATTTGAAAATCAACGAGGCGGTATATTCAACCCCCGCTGAACGGCAGGCCGCTGCAAAAATGCGCTTAACACGCGCTGCACCTGCTTGAACTCGGAGAAGCCCACCAATTCACCAGCCTCGTAAAACCCGATGAGATTATTCACCCACGGGAAAATGGCAATATCGGCCACACTGTAAGCAGCTTCGCCTTGCCCCAGCATCCAGTCACGCCCTTGCAAATGGCGATCCAGCACCCCGAGCAGGCGGCGCGATTCGCTGACATAACGATCACGCGGGCGCTTATCTTCATATTCGCTACCGGCGAACTTATGGAAAAAACCCAACTGGCCAAACATCGGCCCCAGCCCGCCCATTTGCCACATCAGCCATTGCAGCGCCTGATAACGCAGCGCCCCTTCTGCCGGCAATAAGCGGCCCGTTTTTTCTGCCAGGTAAATCAAAATGGCCCCGCTTTCAAAAACCCCCAGCGCCTCCCCCTGCGGGCCGTGGGGATCGATCATGGCGGGGATTTTGTTATTGGGATTAAGCGATAAAAACTCCGGCGTCAATTGCGCCTGAGTGGAAAAATCCACTTTATGGGCTTCATAAGGCAAGCCCAATTCCTCCAGCGCAATGGAGATTTTCACGCCATTGGGCGTTGCCAATGAATAAAGCTGAATGCGATCCGGATGCTGGGGCGGCCACTGCTTGGCAATAGGAAAATCCGCTGGAAATGAAGACATCAAACACTCCTCACAATTGAAAAAAGGCTTGCGAAAGGGCACATTAAGGGCGCATTACGGGCACTTTACACAAATCGCACAGGCCCAATGGGCAGGGCAATTGGTGCAGAAGTCTCTTGAATGCAAATCGGCCCGCCTAAAGCGGGCCGATGAAAACAAGCTCCAAGCCATTTGTGCTTTCCATTGTTCATGGCGTCGGCACCCATCACGCCAGCAAACTGCCATGTAGGGAAAGGAGGGAGCTCGCCACAAACACAAGCGCCCTCTTTTCTCGTGATTGCGTTATGGCTTGGCTTCTTCAGCCGCAGCGGCCGCTGGTTTGCCATCAGCCGTATTCGCTGCGGGAGCTTGCGGCTCCGCTGTCTGGGCAGAGGCGGCCTCGGCAGGCTTGTCGCCAGCAGCAGGCTGCTCAGCGGGTGGTTGGGCAGGCGCTTTCTCTGCCTCTGCGGTGCTGGCATTGGGCGTTGCTACAGGCGCGAGCACCGACCCATCAGCGCCAGGGATGGCCGACGACGCAGCATTGTCCGGCTGGGGCGCGGTGAGCGGCACGGCGCTGTCAAACACGCTGGCGCCACCACTTTCATCCGGGGTGCGCTGCATGCCCGAGCTGGCCATGAACGCCATCAACAAGGTGGAGGCAAAGAAAACCGTCGCCGCCACAGCCGTCATGCGCGAGAGAAAGTTGGCGCTACCGGAAGCGCCAAACAAACTGCCCGCGCTGCCGCTGCCAAATGCGGCGCCCATATCGGCGCCTTTGCCATGCTGCACCAGAATCAGGCCACTCATCACCAGCGCAGCAATGATCTGCACCATGAGCACTACCGTCATAGACATTTGCATGTGTGTACCTCTGAATTGACTCAAATACTGAAAATCGGTTGATGAAAGACAGGCTCAGCCGCAATGCTTCAGCCCGCTGCTGCCACGATGGCCAAAAAGTCCGCCGCCTTGAGCGCTGCACCGCCAATCAAGCCACCGTCGATATCGGGCTGCGCCAGCAGCTCTGCGGCATTGCCTGGATTCATGCTGCCGCCGTAGAGAATGCGCACCTGCGCAGCCTTCTCGCCCAACACGGCGCGCAACTGGCCGCGCAGCGCTGCATGCACTTCTTGCGCCTGCTCCGGCGTGGCCGTGCGGCCCGTGCCAATGGCCCAAACGGGCTCATAGGCAAGCACTACGCGGCTGGCATCGAGCTCCGGCACAGCCAATACGGCTTGCAACTGGCGCTCGACCACAGCCAATGCCTGGCCAGCGTCGCGCTCAGGCAAGGTTTCACCCAGGCACACAATGGGGGTCATGCCCGCCTTCTGGGCGGCAAGGGCTTTTTGCGCCACGGCAGCATCGCTCTCACCTTGGTATTTGCGACGCTCGGAATGGCCCACGATGACGTAGGCCACGCCAAACTCCTGGAGCATGGCGGACGAAACGTCGCCCGTGAAGGCGCCGCTCGCATGTGCGGAAACATCCTGCGCGCCCAAGCACAACAGCGCCTGCCCATCGGCGCGGCGGCTGCGATCCTGCCAGTCCTGCACCTGCACCAAGTATGGGAACGGCGGGCAAACCGCCACATCGCATTGCGGCGGCTGGGCCTGCAAACCGGCCAGCACTTCGTCCAGCAAGCGTTTGTTGGCATCCAAGCTGCCATTCATCTTCCAGTTGCCTGCGACCAATTTGCGGGCCATGGTTTGCCTTTCTTGCGAATGCTGTTGCGATTAGGGAAAGATGAGAAGCGCCAAGCACAGCCGCCCAAGCGGGCTGCCTTGGCGCGGCCGGGGATCAAGCCTGGGAGTCGGCGCTGCCGTCCACACGAGGCGGCTCGCCCCGCTCAGCGCGTTCGCCGCGCTCGGGCCGTTCTGCACGTTCGCCGCGTTCCTGGCGCTCGCCCCTCTCGGCCCGCTCGGCCCGCTGTTCTGAACGCTCTGCCCGCTCGGCACGCTCAGGCCGTTCCAGCAAAGCCTTCATCGAGAGCTTGATGCGGCCCTTGTCATCGGTCTCCAGCACCTTCACGCGCACGACCTGCCCTTCTTGCAGGTAATCGCTGACTTTCTCCACACGCTCATGGGCGATTTGACTGATGTGCAGCAGACCATCCTTGCCGGGCAAGATGTTGATGAGCGCGCCAAAGTCGAGGATTTTGGTCACCGGCCCTTCATAGATCTGGCCAACTTCAGCTTCAGCCGTGATTTCTTCGATTCGGCGTTTGGCTTCATCAGCGCGTGCCGCCTCAACCGCAGCGATGGTGATGGTGCCGTCTTCGGCGATATCGATGGTGGTGCCGGTTTCTTCCGTCAACTGGCGGATGGTGGCACCGCCCTTGCCGATTACGTCGCGGATTTTCTCGGGATTGATCTTGAGCGTATAGAGCTTGGGCGCCCAGGCGGAAACATCGGCCTTGGCCTCACCCATGGATTCACGCATCTTGCCCAGGATGTGCAGGCGCGCTTCTTGCGCTTGCGCCAGGGCCACTTGCATGATTTCACGCGTAATGCCTTGAATCTTGATATCCATCTGCAAGGCCGTGATACCTGCGGTGGTGCCTGCAACCTTGAAATCCATATCGCCCAGGTGATCCTCATCGCCCAGGATGTCGGTCAGCACGGCAAAACGGGTGTCGTCTTTGATCAGGCCCATGGCGATACCAGCCACATGGGCTTTGAGCGGCACGCCCGCATCCATCAAGGAGAGGCAGCCGCCGCACACGGAGGCCATGGAGGATGAGCCGTTGGACTCGGTGATTTCCGACACCACGCGCATGACGTAGGGGAACTCATCGCGCGAGGGCAGCACGGCTTCCAGCGCGCGCTTGGCCAGGCGACCATGACCAATTTCGCGGCGCTTGGTCGAACCCATGCGCCCCGCCTCGCCTGTCGCAAACGGCGGCATGTTGTAGTGGAGCATGAAGCGCTCTTCGTACTCGCCGGCCAGGGCGTCGATGCGCTGGGCGTCGCGGTCCGTGCCCAGCGTGGTTACGACCAAAGCCTGCGTTTCGCCACGCGTAAACAGGCTGGAGCCGTGCGCACGCGGCAGCACGCTGTTGCGGATTTCAATGGGACGCACCGTGCGCGTATCACGCCCGTCGATGCGCGGCTCGCCATTGAGGATTTGGCCGCGCACGATAGCCGCTTCCATATCAAAAAGAATGTTATCGACGTGGACTTCGTCGAACTCCACACCTTCAGCACCCAAGGCTTCTTTCACTTGCGCATAAACGGCGCGCGTGGCCTGCACACGCTCTTGTTTGGAGCGGATTTGGTAGGCTGCACGCAGACCTTCGCCGCCCAGCTCGCCCACCTTGGCGATGAAGGCGTGGTCTTTTTCCGGCGCCTGCCAATCCCAGACGGGCTTGCCGGCATCGCGGATCAGCTCGTGAATGGCTTCGATAGCGACCTTGCCTTGCTCATGACCAAACACCACGGCGCCCAGCATCACGTCTTCGCTGAGCTGATCGGCTTCCGATTCCACCATCAGCACAGCGCTTTCCGTGCCGGCCACAACCAGATCCAGGCGGCTGTTCTTGCGCGCCGTCTTGCCCGGGTTGAGCACGTACTGGCCGTTGATATAGCCCACGCGCGCTGCACCAATGGGGCCATTGAAAGGAATGCCCGAAATACCCAGCGCCGCGCTCACGGCGATCATGGCCGCAATGTCGGCATCCACCTCCGGATTCAGCGACAGCGTGTGCACGACCACATGCACCTCGTTGTAGAACCCTTCGGGAAACAGCGGACGGATAGGGCGGTCGATCAGGCGGGAGGTCAAGGTCTCCAACTCGCTGGGCTTGGCCTCGCGTTTGAAAAAGCTGCCGGGGATCTTGCCTGCGGCATAGGTTTTTTCGATGTAATCCACCGTCAGTGGGAAGAAATCCTGCCCGGGTTTGGCTTGCTTGCTGGCCACCACTGTGGCCAACACCACGGTGTCCTCGATATTGACCAGCACCGCGCCTGTGGCCTGGCGGGCGATCTCACCCGTCTCCATGACGACCTTGTGGTCGCCCCATTGAAATTCCTTAACGACTTTATTGAAGATAGACATATTCGGTGTTCCTTTCACTCACATAAAACAGGGCGCGAAGCCTGCATCAAGCCGAGATTTGCAACAGAACACGATGCCATTCCAGCATGGCCTTGGTCGCATCAAACAACCAAGGGCATGTTGGAATGACACAGCTTCGCTCTGCAACAAAACAACGGCACACACCCGCAACCCAATCTCACAACACGGCGTAACGCCTGCGCCAACATGCAAAACGCCTGAGCGCCAGGAGCACCCCTTTACAGGGATACGCCCTTGGCAAACCCAGGCGCTTGCATTGTCATGCGCGCAGCTTCACGCAGCTTATTTACGCAGACCGAGCTTGGCGATCAAAGCGGTGTAACGGTCGGCATCCTTGCGCTTGAGGTAGTCCAGCAGCTTGCGGCGGCGGCTGACCATACGCAGCAGGCCACGGCGGCCGTGGTGGTCCTTGGCGTGTTGCTTGAAGTGGGGGGTGAGTTCGTTGATGCGCGCAGTGAGCAAAGCCACCTGCACTTCAGGGCTGCCTGTGTCGTTGGCGGCACGGGCGTTGTTCTTGATGACCTCTGCTTTAGCGGTCGATGTAATCATGATGAGAGCTTCCTGGATAAGACTGCGCCCGCCATGAATCACTCACGAATAGGCGCATCGTTGCACATGCGCCGCAACTGGAAAGGGTCGCGGCGTGAAAAACGGCGGATTATAGCTTGAATGCGTTGCCGTACCGCCCGCCATCCGCCTCCAAGGCAGGTAGCGCCGCACTGCCCGCAGGCACGAAGAGCACGATGGCTTCATCGCCCGTCGGGCGCTCCACACGGGCCAACGGCCGCCAGCCCGCCGCCTGTAAAGCAGGCTGCACCGCAGACAGTCGCGCAGCCGCCACCATGCTCCAGCGGCAGGCTTGCTGTGCCTTCTCACCTGCTGCCACGCCCTGTTGAGGCAACGCCAGCAAGGGCCAGGCGGCCTGCATCTTGAATGCCGCCAACTGCGCGCGCGAAAGGCCATACGGCCAAATGCAATCGCCCCGGGCCAGGCTTTGGGCCGTGGCTGGCGCATCCAAACCTTCGGGCAGGTGCGCGCGCATTTTTTCAATCTGCGGCTGATAGCTGCGGCCGTAATCGAGCATGGGCAGCCACAGCGTCATCACCAGCACCAGGCACCAAGTTGCGCCCCCTGCGGGCAGCACCAGGCTTTTCCACAGCGCGGCGCGGTGCCGCCCCGTACGCCATACCACCACCGCCAGCCAAACCAGCGTCGCCAGCAAGGCCAACGCCAGCAACCAGGGGGAGAACACGGGCACGTACTCGGGCGCCAGCTTGGCCACATTGGCGGCGGGCTTGGCAGGAAAGCCCGTTTGCGTGGCCATCCAGATCACCCAGATGGCCAGCCCGCACGCGGTAAAAAACAGCATCGTGAACCAATCGATGAGCGAGGACACCGTGCGCCGCATGGTCGGCAGCGCAAACGCCGCCAGCGTCGCCGCCATGGGCAGGCTTAAAAACAGCATGCGGTCGCGCGCGGCCCCTGCGGCGCACAGCGCCCAGGCCAGCGTCACCAACAAAAAAACCAGCGGCAAGGCCAAATGCCAGCTCGGCTTGCGCGTGAAAACATGCTTGCGCCAGCGGTACAGCGCCCAGCACACCAAGGGCCAGGCTGGCCACCCGAACCAGATCAAAACGCGCGCCGTGCTTTGCCAATACGCCCTGTCAAACGCGGGCCACGCCAGAGGCCAACCGGGCGTGGCGCCCTGCCACGCGGCGGCGGCCAATCCCGACAGCGCCAACAGCCCCAGCACAGGCAGCCAGCGCCGAGGCGGCTGGCGTTGCACCGCCAGCCACCCCAGCGCCAGCGTGGCACATACCGACAACATCCAGAAAAACGCCCCGCTCAACGCCAGCACGGCCGCGCCCAAAGCGCCCACTGCATAGGCCCCTGCGCCGCGCTGGTGGGCGGCCAGCGCCAGAAAAACCGCACTGCCGCCAAACAGTTGCACCACGCTGGCCGTCGTCTCATGCGAAAACTGCACCAGGCCAAAACACGCCACCAGCGCCAGCACGCTGCCATCGGCAATGGCGCGGGCGTAATCCACAGGATGCGCCTCGCCCCCGAAGGCAAATGGCACGGGCTGCGCTTGCGGGCGGCGGGCCAGGGCGTACGTGGCGTGCCAGGTCGCCGCAAAGCCCAGCCACATCAAGGCCATGAAGGGCAGGCGCACAACGAGTTGCGGATCGGCCCAGGCCGGGCTTAGCAGCAAGGCCCACGCCCCCAGCCATACGGGCAACAAAGCGCCTGCTGGCTCCAACGCCTGGCCGAGCAACTGCGGCTCCAGCCAGCTTGTATGGCCTTGCGCCAGGGCTTGCATGTAGCCATAGGCCGCCATGTCCTCGCTTTTCCAGGGGTGGCGCCCCAGAAAGCCTGCACAGACATAAACCAGAACCAGCCCCCACAAGGCCGGGCGCGGGAGCGTGCGCACGGCGTTTTGGCTGACGATGGCGGGGGATGGGCGGCGCGGGGCGTTCACGGCGATCAGCAATGCAAAGGGGCGGGAGAAAAGAAAGCGGGCGATTATGGACTGGTGTTCGCACCGCAGCGGGAGCGCTTTTAGAGCCCTGCTTCAACCGCCGCCCCGGGCCATCAGGAAAAAAGAATTTATAAATCAATAGAAAAATAATTTATTTACTATCATGCCAAAATAACATGATTTTATTTCCTATTGATTGATAATTTTTATCCATCGAGCGCAACACATGCGCAGCATGCCTTAGAACCTGTTCAAAATCTTTTTGCCAATTTGTTTATGCTCGTTGCATGAGAGCGAAATACCCAAGCGACATCAGCCCAGAGCAATTTGAGCATGTGCGCCCTTTGCTGGAGAGCGCGCGCAAAAGCACCCGCCCGCGCACGGTGGATCTGTATGAGGTGTTCTGCGCCGTGCTGTACCTGCTGCGCACAGGTTGCCAATGGAGAGCTCTGCCGAGTGACTTTCCCAAATGGCGCACCGTACACGCCTACTTCCAGATCTGGAGCCAGCCCAATGAACAAGGCACCAGCTTGCTGCAGCAGGCTTTAAAAAAATCAAGTTGGCGCGGCCCGCGAGAAACAGGCGCGCAACGCATGCAGCGCCTTCTTGATCGTGGACGCACAGAGCGTCAAGGGCAGTGACACCGCCCGCCACAAAGGCTATGACGCAGGCAAGAAAGTCTCGGGTATCAAACGTCACATCGCGGTCGATACCCAAGGTCTGCCTCACGCCATTGCTGTGACCACAGCCAATGTGACGGATCGCCAAGGCGCGCTACAGGCGCTCATGCGTTGTAGCCCCGCACTCAAGCGCGTACAAAGTTTGCTGTGTGACAGTGGCTACGTGGGCAAGCCTTTTGCACAGGGCGTGCAAGCCATTTTGGGAGCGCACGTCAATGTGCAGATTGCCAAGCGCAGCCAGTTGCACACCTTCAAGGTGATGCCCAAGCGCTGGGTTGTGGAGCGCAGCTTTGCCTGGCTGGACAAGAACAGACGCTTGTGGAAGAACTGCGAGCGCCTGCTCAATACCAGCTTGCAGTTCATCCACTTGGCTTTCCTGGCGCTTATCCTAAAAAGATTTTGAACAGGCTCTTAGAGCGTGTTATGCACTTTGCGCTCCCCCGCGCTGGCCCCAAAACCGTGTAATCGCAAGGCGGCGCGCCGCCAAGGCTGGCTGCCTTGGTAAGCGGGCCAACGCGGCGAGTGCATGGTTTTGGGGCCAGCCCGAAGGGAGAGCGCCCCAGCATGCGCATTGCGGCGTTGCCGTCCCCTTGCAGCCCGCCAGGCTGCGGCGGGGACGGCGCCTTGCACTGCACACGCCGGGGCGCTCTCGCGGGGGGCGAAAAGTGCATAACACGCTCTAAATAGCTTGCCCCGCCACGAGCGCCGCTTGCTCGCCCGATGCGGCATGGCGCGGCGGCGTTGGCAGGGCCTGCAAATGCCCTACATCGCCCCAGGCCAGCAGGCGCAGATGCTGGGGCGTCCACAGCATGCGGTGGATGGAGGTGTTGTCGATCGCCCACGTGCGCGGGGCATCCAAGGGCAAGCCCGTCGCCTGGCGATACAGCGTATCGAGCACGCCGCCGTGGCTGACGATGGCGATGTGCCCGCCCAGGTGCGCGGCGGCCAGGGTGGCGATGGCAGCCAGCACACGCGCCTGCAATTGCAGCAGGCTTTCACCCTCGGGCGGCTGGTAGTGCGGATCGCGGGCGTGAAAGGCCTGGGCCTGCTCCGGCGCTTGCGTGCGCAGGGCCTCCAGCGTCAGGCCTTGCCAGCGGCCAAAGTGGCGCTCGCGCAGGCCTGCATGGGCCTGCAAAGGCTTGTGGCTGCGCTGGTGCAGCGCCTGGGCGGTTTGCCACGCGCGGGCCAGGTCGCTGCTGTAGATGGCGTCGATATCGCTGTCGGCCAGCGCCTGGGCCATGCACTGGGCCTGGGCCAGGCCCTGGGGGTTGAGCGGCACATCGGTATGGCCCTGGATGCGCCGATCCTGGTTCCACGCCGTTTCGCCGTGGCGGATGAGGGTCAGGCGGGTGCTGGCGTGCGGGGCGGGCACGACGTGGGCATGCGATACATCTTGGGTGGGCATGGGGTGTGATGAGAGAGCAAGCAAAGAGCAATGGCAAGAGCCATCAAAGGCAGCACCATAGCGACACGAAGAAAAGGCACTGTGCCAGAACCGCGCTGGCGGGCGGCGCAGCTTCACCGATAATCCTCGGCTTTGCCAGCGCGCGCTGGCGGCAGGCCCGCCGCTGTGGATCGCTCCAAAAATTCCATTTCAAAAAAATAAAAAAAAGAAAAAATACACCCGTTTCGGCATGACTGCATTAAAGCGGGTTTTCTTGAGATTTCCCTTGATTTGAAAGATAAAGCAGAACCGCCATGTCCCAATTGATGATCGTTTCGATGCTGATCTTCTTTGCCTTGTCGCTGCCTGTGGCGGTGGCCATTGGTTTGGCGAGCCTGACGGGGATTGCATTCGCAGGCATCAACTGGCTGGTGTTTCCGCAGCAAATTTTTGCCGCGCTGGACAAGTTCCCGCTCATGGCCATCCCCTTTTTCATCCTGGCCGGGCATTTGATGGAGGCGGGCGGCATCTCTCAGCGCATGGTGGATTTCGCCAAAAGCCTGGTGGGCGGCATCCAGGGCGGCCTGGCCATGACCTGCGTGCTCACCTGCATGATTTTTGCGGCCGTGGCCGGCTCCAGCGTGGCAACGACCTTTGCGGTCGGCGCCATCCTCATCCCGGCGATGGTGCGCCACGGCTACCCCACGCCGTTTGCCGCCTCGCTGCAAGCCACGGGCGCCGAGCTGGGCGTCATCATTCCGCCGTCCGTGCCGATGATTTTGTATGCCGTCTCGACCGAGACATCCACCGGCGAGGTGTTCATCGGCGGCATCCTGCCGGGCCTGCTCATCAGCGGCGCCTTGATGCTGTATGTGTGGCTGTACGCCCGCCGGCACGGGCTGGGCCAGCGCGATGGCGAAGATCGCCTGCCCGTGCTGAAAGCGCTGGCGCGCTCCTGGCTGGCGCTGTTGATGCCCATCATCATCCTGGGTGGCATTTATGGCGGTGTTTTCACGCCGACGGAGGCCTCCGTCGTCGCCGTGGTGTATGCGCTGGCGCTGAGCCTGTTCGTGTACCGCACGCTGCGCTGGCGCGCGCTGGGGCAGGTATTCCACCGCGCGGTGGTGGGCACGGCCATCATCATGTTCATCATCGCCAATGCGGGGGTGTTCAGCTTTTTGCTCAACCGCGCAGGCGTGCCCGATGCGCTGGGGCAGTGGCTGGGCAGCCTGTTCGAGAGCAAATACCTGTTTTTGCTGGGCTTGAACGTGGCGCTGCTGGTCATCGGCATGTTTATTGAGACTTCGGCCTCCATCGTCGTGCTGGCGCCGCTGTTGATGCCGGTAGCGCAGCAGTTCGGCATCGATCCGGTGCACTTTGGCATCATCATGATCGTCAACCTGGCGCTGGGCATGGTCACGCCGCCCATGGGGGTGAACCTGTTTGCCGCCTGTGCCATCGCGCGCATTTCGCTGGAGCAAATGGTGCGCCCGTTGCTGCCCTTCGTGGCGCTGGTGCTGGGCTGCCTGATGCTGATTACATACGTGCCCGCACTGTCGCTGCTGCTGCGCGACTGGGTGTATCGCTGATTGGCCGCCCTGCTTTCCCCGTCTTTCGCCTGCCGCCCTCGCTGCCAGCCGCCATGTCCGAACGCTTGCGCCCGCCATTTGCCATCTTGCGCCCTGGCGACCCCTTCCCCGACTACGGCTCGGTGACGGAAGCGCAAGGGCCGCTGGCCATTGGCGGCGATCTTTCCACGGCGACGCTCAAGGCGGCTTACAGCCGCGGGATTTTTCCCTGGTTCAGCGAGCCGCCCGTCCTGTGGTGGTCGCTCAATCCGCGCATGGTGCTGCGCACCGAGGCTTTTCGCCTGCACACATCGCTGCGCAAAACCATCACCCGGCTGCACCGCAGCGGCCGTTTGCTCATCCGCATGGACTATGACGTCGCCAGCGTGCTCGCCCATTGCGCGCATATCGCACGCCCCGGGCAGGATGGCACCTGGCTCAATCGTTATATGCAACGCGCGTATCTGGACTGGCACGCCGCAGGGCATGTGCACAGTGTGGAGACATGGCTTGACGGCCAGCTCGCTGGCGGGCTGTATTGCGTGAACATCGGTCAGGCGGTGTTTGGCGAATCCATGTTCAGCCTGCAACGCGATGCATCCAAAATCGCCTTGGCGGCTCTGGTGGCCTTTTGCCGCAAGCACGGCATCGGCTGGATCGATTGCCAGCAAAACACACCGCATCTGGCCTCGCTGGGCGCTGGGGAAATCCAGCGCACTGGCTTTTTGCACCTGCTGCGCCACAGCCTGGTGCAACCCGCACCCATCTGGCAATGGGCGGCGCAAGATTGGCGCTGGCTGACGCCAAGCATCACCGATCAAGCCCTTTAAGAGCCTGTTCAAAATCTTTGCACGGCGGCCAAGAGAGCGGATTTGGGCGGTCTGCTGCGTTGCAAAGCCTCGCCATAGCGGGCGCTATGGCTGTGTTTTGCGCCTTGCAGCCCATCCCAAACCGCTTCTTGTCCACTCGCGCCGAGATTTTGAACAGGCTCTAAGAACAATTTAATTACAAATCAAAAGAAAATTAACAACCCCTTTTTGGCAAAACTGCACTCAAAGGAAAAATACATTGATTTGTAATTAAGGCATATCTTCCAACGGCATCACAACCGGCGGCTCAAAGCTGGCATCTGGAGTCTGAGCGGCGGTTTGGCAATCTTCCTGCATTTCACGCACGACCTGGCCTGAGGCAGTCTCGAACCACACACCCACACGTTGGCCCTGGCTGTTGACGGCCTGGGCACGCCAATTACGGCCATGCACACGGATCTCATGCACACGCCCATAACCCGCCTTTTCCAAGGCCAAGCGTACTTGTATCGGCGTCATTGGTTGCTGCGCTGTGGGAGCGGCGGCTGCCACCGCAACCGCCGTTTGACGCAGGCAACGTCTTTTTTCTGCGAATGCCACAGCCGAGAAAACGAATGCAATCACGATGATCACGCCCAGCACGCCAAGGGAAGCGGTCTTGGGGAGATGTCCCATGTTGCGCGCAGCTAAGGCTTAATCGTCCCTGCGCTCTCGCAGCACGGCCCCCGAGTGGGGATCGATGCGCAAATCCACGCGCTGCCCCGCCCTGTTCACGGCATCGGCCTCCCAATAGCCGTCGTCGTCGTAATCCACATCATGGATGCCTGTGTAGCCAGCTTTTTCCAACCGCGCGCGCACTTGCTCCGCCGTCAAGGAAGGCGCTGCCGCACGGGCCGGTTGCTGGGCCAAAGGCGTGGGCTGCGCAGCATCGCGGCGCGATGAGCGCATTGCATCGTCATCGGGCTGCTCGCGCAACACCGTGCCCGTGCGCGGATCCACACGCAAGTCCACAGCCTGCCCTGCAGCATTGACGGCATCGGCCTCCCAATAGCCATCGTCGTCATAGTCCAGATCGTGCAC
The DNA here is from genome assembly GCF_003703475.1 of Allofranklinella schreckenbergeri. Lineage (GTDB taxonomy): Bacteria > Pseudomonadota > Gammaproteobacteria > Burkholderiales > Burkholderiaceae_C > Lampropedia > Lampropedia schreckenbergeri. The sequence goes on from NZ_RDQM01000001.1 coordinate 293,251, forward strand.
GTGGGTGTAGCCCGCTTTCTCCAGCGCGCCACGCACTTGCTCAGCACTCAAACCCGAGGCGTACGCCGCAGGCAGCGCCACCAAACTTGCACTCAGAACCCACAAGGTCAAAGGTTTCATGGTCATTTCCCTCCAATATTTGCTGTTTTCAAAACTTTTTTATGGCCCGCTCAAAAGCGGCTGCACTTAATCGTCCAGGTGCTCGCGCACGACTGCGCCAGTAAACGGATCAACGCGCACATCCACACGTTGGCCTACGGCGTTGACCGCTTCAGCCTCCCAGTGGCCGCCTTCAAACTCCAGATCGTGAATGTGGCGATAGCCTGCATTGGCCAGCGCGGCGTAGATTTGCTGTGCGGTCAACAGCGGGTTGCCCACGCCGGGCACCGCCGACCCCAAGCCGTCAATCTTGTCGTTCAGCACCTCCAGCGTCAGCGGGTGCAACACCAATTCGACTTCGAAGCCAGCGAGGTTGCGCGCTTCCGCTTTCCAGAAGCCATCGTCCATTTCCACATCGTGTACGTTGCGGTAGCCCAGGTTGTACAAATGCTGGGTCACGCGCTGCCAGCCCACTTGGGCAGCGGTTGCCGCTGTCACTTCGCTCACGTGGTTGTTCGCGTCCAGCAGCAAATCGACGCGCGCGCCAGACAGCGTGGTGCCTTCGGCCGTCCAGACGCCGTGGCGCAGCTCAAGGTCGTAAATCGCCTGGTAGCCCTGGGCCTGGAACGCCTGCAGGGCTTCGACCGCATTGGTGGCAGCCTGAGCCTGACCGGCAAAAAGAGTGGCACCCAATGCCACAGCAGCAGCCAAACGCAAGGAAGTTTTTTTCATGAGAGGACTCCTTTAAAAAGCAGGAACAAAAACGTGATGGAAGCCATTGTGCAAAGCCCCCGCTAAACGCTGCTTGAAGCGGTTATTCATGCTTTGTTTAAGAAGGCCCGCCATCATGCTCGGCCATGCGAAATTGCCCCCTTGTCTGCCTTGGCCTTGCGCTTTGCGCCAGCATGAACTGCGCCGCAGAGTCATACCCCGTTGCATCGCCTGTTGCCAGTGAACAACACAGCGTGCGCCAAGCTGTCTCCAGCGGGCGCTACAAACCTCTGGCAGAAATCCTGCGCACGGTGGAGCGCCATGTCCCCGGGCGTGTGGTGGAAATCGAGATCGAAACGCACCCACTGTATGGCACGGTATACGAAGTGGAGGTGCTCGACGCGCAACACCGCAAACGCGAAGTTTCCATCCATGCAGAAACAGGCCGACTGGTGGAAATCGACGAGCGCCCCGTCACGCCCGAGCGCCTCATCCCCCTGCCCCAATTGCTGGAGCAATTGCACAAGCAGTACCCCGGCTATGTGGAGGATGCCGAGTTGGAGTTAAGCGGCGATGGGCGCAGTCTTTACGCCATCAAAGTCATCCAGCCCACGGGCCAGTTGCTGGGCGTGCTGGTGGATGCCAGTAGCGGCAAAGTGCTGCAAACCTACCCGCCACTGGGCAGCACCCCTCAGCCCATGCGCCCGCTGCATGAACTGCTCGATGAAGTGCTCAAGCGCTACCCCGGCATCGTGCAGGAAGCCGAAGTGGAACGCCAACGCCACGACAACCGCTGGCACTACGAAATCGACATCCGGCAGACCGACAATACCGTCACCCTGCACGTAGACCCCTACAGCGGCCACGTTTTGCGCGAGCAGCGCAAAAAACACAAATAGCCCTGCCCCACTGCCCCTTCCCATGCGCATTCTGATCGTAGAAGACGATGCCGCCCTGGCCGCCAGCTTGCAACAAGTGCTGGGCCAGGCAGGCTTCGTCGCCGAAACCTGTGCCGACGGCAACGAAGCCATCTTCCTGGGCGAAACCGAGAGCTACGACGCTGCCGTGCTCGATTTGGGCCTGCCCGGCATGGATGGCATTTCCGTGCTGCACCACTGGCGCGAAGCGGGCTGCCACATGCCCGTGCTCATCCTCACAGGGCGCAGCCGCTGGAGCGACAAGCTCGCGGGCTTTCAAGCCGGCGCTGATGACTACCTCACCAAGCCTTTCGTGCATGAGGAAGTCGTGCTGCGCCTGCGCGCCCTGTTGCGCCGCGCCGCGCCTGCGCCCAGCCAGGGGCAGGCATTGCTCAAAGTGCGCGAGCTGGAATACGACACCCTGGCCCAGCGCGTCAGCCTGGCCGGGCGCAGCATCGCGCTGACGGCGCAGGAGCTGAAAATCCTCGCCTATCTCATGCACCGCCCCGGCGTCACCGTCGCCCGCACAGAGATTGCCGAGCACGTGTACTCGCGCGATCTGGATCCCGACTCCAACTCCATCGACGTACTCATTGGCCGCATCCGCCGCAAAATTGGCGCTGAGTACATCGAAACCCAGCGCGGGCTGGGCTTTCGCATGATCCAGGGCTAGCCCCCCCCAGAGACGGTGACAATGACACGGTGATGTTTGCATTCAGAAACGGCATCAGCCTCACCACGCGGCTGCTGTGGCTAGGCCCGCTGCCCGCCATGCTGCTGCTCATCGTGCTGGGCAGCCTGCTTTACAACCGGCTGAGTGAAAGCCTGCACGGCGGTCTGGTACAACGCCTGGAGGAGAGGGCCGACGCCCTCCAGGCCGATTTCCTCCTCACTCCCAACGGCCAGTGGAAATACCAAGACGGCTCGCGCGATGGTGAGTTCACGCAAATTTTCTCCGGCTGGTACTGGGTGCTCCAGCCCCTGCCGCCCACGCCTGCCGCACAGTCCGGCCAGCCCCAAAGCACCTCGGCCGCCGCCATCTCGCAAAACACCTTGTACTCGCGCTCGTTGTGGGACGGCAGTCTCAGCGGCCCGCCCCGCCCTGCGCGCGCGGGACTGTTCAGCCAGACTGATCCGCGCGGGCGCCCTTTGCTGGGCATTGCCCGGCCTGTCAGCATCGATGGCCCTGCCGGCCCACGCCACGCCCTGTTGCACGTTTACACCTTGGCTGAGCCGCTGCACGGCGACCTGGCCCGCATTCGGCGCAGCCTGTGGCTTGCCCTGCTGCTGTTCCTGCTCGGGCTGGCCGCCAGCACCTGGCTGCAATTGCGGGTGGGTCTGCGCCCCTTGCAGCAATTGCAGCAGCGCCTCTCACGCATGCACGATGCCAGTCAGGCCGAACTCGAGCGCCTGGGCCAGGGCTACGGCCCCGAGCTGGATCCGCTGGCGCAGGAAATCGACGCCCTGCTGGAGCGCAACGCCCGCATGCTCGCACGCGGACGCACCTACGCTGCCGACCTCAGCCACGCCATCAAAACCCCGCTGGCGCGCCTGAGCGCCCAAGCCAGCGCCCAGCCCAGCCTGCCCAGCGCGCTGGTGCTGGAGCAGGTACACAGCATCCACGGCTTGATCGAACGCCACATGAGCCGCACCAGCAACGCCAGCGATAGTGCGCCAGGCCTGCTGCAACGCATTGCCGTGCTGGAGGTGGTGCAGGCGCTGGTGCAGCTCATGCAGCACATCCATGCCGAGCGCGCGCTGCAATGGCAGGTGGATGCCGACGCGCTCGCCCACACCCTGCGCTGGCGCGGGGAGCAAAGCGACCTGGAAGAAATGTTGGGCAATTTGCTGGACAACGCCGGGAAATGGGCCCGCAGCCAAGTGCGCGTGCACCTGGAACTGCAAGCGCCCCCCACGCCCGGCGCCCGCCCCACGCTGTGCATTGGCATTGCCGATGACGGCCCCGGCATTGCCGACGAAAACCTGGCCCTGGCAGGCCAGCGCGGCCAGCGCTTTGACGAGCGCACCCCCGGCAGCGGCCTGGGCCTGAGCCTGGCGGCGGAAATCGCCCACAGTTGGGGCGGCGCCCTGGAGCTGGGCCGCAGCGCCGATCTGGGCGGCTTGCAGGCGCGACTACGCCTGCCCACGAGCTAGCGCCTGCCCTCAATAGGCCACCCAATCGATTCAATCAATAGTAAAAACAAACCCAATACTATCATGCCTAAACAAGGTTGTTTTATTTCCTATTGATTTATAAATAAAAAGCCTTCCGTCTTTAAACAGACCCCCAACGCGCTCACGTCGCCCCCAACAAATCCTTCAGCGCATACAACTGCGCCTGCGCCTGGCGGGGCGAGAGCGCATCGATATCCAATGCGGCCAAGGCCTGCTCCACCGCGCTGGGCGCTTGGGCGCTTGCGCCCTCCTCGCCCGCTGCCCCATCGGCTCCCCACGCCGGCGCCCCATCGCCCGGCCCGGTCGCAACCAGGCCATCGTCCAGCGCGGCGCTGAACAAATCGCCCTGCGCCTGCGTGCCTTGGCTTTGCAAATGCTCCAGCGTGGCGCGCGCGTGCTGGATCACGCCCGCAGGCATTCCCGCCAAACGGGCGACGTGGATGCCGTAACTGCGGCTGGCCGGGCCGGGCTGCAATTCGTGCAAAAAGACGATGTGCGAGCCTGTCTCGGCCGCCGCCACGTGGGTGTTGATAGCGTGTGCCAGCTTGGCGGGCAGCTCCGTCAGCTCGAAGTAATGGGTGGCAAACAGGGTGAACGCCTGGGTTTTGTCGTGCAAATAGGTGGCAATGCTGCCCGCCAGCGCCAGGCCGTCGTAGGTGCTGGTGCCGCGGCCGATTTCGTCCATCAACACCAGCGAATGCGCCGTGGCGCTGTGCAGGATTTGCGCCGCCTCGGTCATCTCCAGCATGAAGGTCGATTGCGCGTTGGCCAGGTCATCGGCCGCACCGATGCGGGTGTGGATGGCATCGATGGGGCCGATGCGGCAGCTTTGCGCGGGCACGTAGCTGCCCATGCTGGCCAGCAAGGCGATCAGGGCCACTTGCCGCATATAGGTCGATTTGCCGCCCATGTTGGGGCCGGTGATGATTTGCATGCGCCGCTTGCCGCCCAGGGCCGTGTCGTTGGCGATGAAGCTGGTTTGCGCGGTTTGCGCCAGCCGCATTTCCACCACGGGGTGGCGGCCTTGCACGATGTCGATGCACGGCTCGATGGCAAATTGCGGCGCGCACCAGCCCAGCGTGGCCGAGCGCTCGGCCAGCGCGCACAGCGCGTCCAGTTGCGCCAGCGCCCCGGCGATGCGGTAGAGCGCGGGGATGTGCGCCTGCAATTGCTCCAGCAGTTGCTGGTAGAGGTGCTTCTCGCGCGCCAGCGCACGCTCCTGAGCGGAGAGGGCTTTGTCCTCGAACGTTTTGAGTTCCGGGGTGATGAAGCGCTCGGCGTTTTTGAGCGTCTGGCGGCGCTTGTAATCCACAGGCACGCGGTGCAACTGGCCTTGCGAGACTTCAATGTAAAAGCCGTGCACCTTGTTGTATTGCACGCGCAGGTTGGCAATGCCGGTGCGCTCGCGCTCACGCGCTTCCAGCGCCAGCAAAAAGGTGTCGGCGCTGTCTTGCAGGGCGCGCAGTTCATCGAGCTCGGCGTCAAACCCTTGGGCGATGACGCCGCCATCGCGCACCAACGCGGCAGGCTCTTGCACGATGGCCGCTTGCAGCAGGTCGATCAAGCCTTCGGGCGCAGCCAGTGCGGCCAACAGGCTGTCGAGGCAAAAGGCGCTGTTCTCCGTCGCTGCGGTGGCTTCGGCAACTCCGGAGGCTTCGGCAACCTCGGCGCTCTGGCGGCCATTGGCCAGCGCCAGCGCCTGGCGCAAGGTGTTTTTCAGCGCCACCAGCTCGCGCGGGCGCACCTGCTCCAGCGCAATACGGGCGCTGATGCGCTCCACATCGGCCGCGCCCTGCAACGCGCCGCGGTAGTGCTGCCACAGCGGCAGCGCCGCGCCTGCGCGCAAGGCGCCAATGCGCTCCAGCCGCTGGGCGGCGATGCGGCGATCGCGCGGCGGGTTGAGCAGCCATTGCTTGAGCTGGCGGCTGCCCATGCTGGTGGCGCAGGTATCCAGCAGGGAAAACAGCGTCGGGCTGCTCTCGCCGCGCAGGGTTTGCACCAGCTCCAGATTGCGCCGCGTGGTCGCGGGCAGATGCAACGTGGCGTCGTCGCGCTCGACTTCGATGCCTTGCAAATGCTGCAAATCGCGCCCCTGGGTGTGGGCCGTGTAATGCAGCAGCGCAGCGGCGGCGGCGTGGGCCAGGGGCAGATCGGCCGCCTCCCAGGCGTGCAGGCTGGCCACCTGCAAATGCCCGGTGAGCTTGCGCACCCCCAGCGCCGCATCAAACTGCCAGGCGGGCAAGGCCTGGGCGGCGCTGCCCTGGCCGCTGAGCTGGCGCTGGGCCAGCAGGGCATCCAGGCTGCGCGCGCTCTGGGTCGGCGCGCCTGCGCTGTACAGCGTCTCGCTGGCGCCAATGCGGTCCAGCCAGCCGTTCAACGCCCCCGCGCTGCATTGCGCCAAATGCACCACGCCCTGGGTGATGCTCAGCCACGCCAGGCCATAGCGCGCCTGCCCCTTGGCCTGGCGGCCCTGCGCTTCGTGGATGGCCAGTAGCACCGCCTCCTGCTTGTCGGGCAGCAAGGCCGCATCGGTGAGCGTGCCGGGGGTGACGATGCGCACCACCTTGCGCTCCACCGGGCCTTTGCTGGCCGCCGGATCGCCAATTTGCTCGCAAATGGCCACCGATTCGCCCAGCTTGATCAGCCGCGCCAGATAGGTATCGACCGAGTGAAACGGCACGCCCGCCATGGGCACGGGCTGCCCTGCCGATTGCCCGCGCTGCGTCAAAGTAATGTTCAACAACCGCGCCGCCTTGTGCGCATCTTCGTAGAACATTTCATAAAAATCGCCCATGCGGTAGAAGAGCAGCGTGTCCGGGTGCTGGGCTTTGAGCGCCAGATACTGGGCCATCATCGGCGTGTGGCCGCTGAAGTCGTTGGCAGCGTTGGAGTCGTGGGTAGAAGCAGCGCGCATGGGCTTTCGGGCAATGCAAAAGGGTGGCGATTGTAGGCAGCGCCACTGGCGGGAATTTTTCAGCGCTGGCCGTCCAGGCTTTGCAGCATCGCCATTTCCAAATCGTCAAAACCAGCCTGCAAACGCGCCTGCATATTGAACGGGCCTTTGATTTTGGCGCGCAAATAGCCCGTCAATAAGGATTCAAAGGTTTTTCGATAATCCAGTTGGCGCTGCACACAGCAGTATTTGAACCAATGCGAGCCAATGGCAACGTGGCCGTGCTCATCACGGTAAATCACATCCAATAACCGGGCGGTGCGGTTCTCCCCCGCCTGGCGTAGTTTCTCCTGAATATGGGGCGTGACATCCAGCCCGCGCGCCTCCATCACGCGCGGCACCAGGGCCATGCGCACCATCACATCGTGCTCGGTTTCCACGCAGGCTTCCCACAAACCGGCATGGGCGGGGAAGTCGCCGTAATCGGCGCCCACATCGCGCAAGCGTTGCAGCATCAGGCTGAAGTGGTAGGCCTCCTCCTTGGCCACGCGAATCCAGTCGCGGTAAAAATCCTCCGGCATATCCTGGAAGCGGTAGGCCGCATCCAGCGCCAGATTCATGGCATTGAATTCAATATGCGCAATGGCGTGCAGCATGGCCTGCAAACCTTCCACGCTGCCCAGCCCGCGCTGGCGCACGTCGCGTGGCGCCACCAAGGGCGGTTTGGCAGGCCGCCCCGCATCGGGCACGGAAACCACCGGGATTTTCTCGCGGTGAAACAAACCATCGCGATAGCCATAATAAATGGCGTAAATCTGGCGGATTTTTTCATCCACGTCGCAACACATCAGTGCGCGATAAAGGGCTGGATAAAGATTTTCAGTCGTCATTCAAGAAAAAATCCCTGCATATTCAGGCCGCCGCAAGCGGCGCGCGCACTATAGATCAGCTCCCGGGCCTTGGATGGGTTTATGCCCGGCTATGGCAAACTCGCGCGTTTTTCTTTTTCCCCACCGATTGCCCATGTCCTCTGCCCCTCTCGCTGACGCAGCCCAACAAGCCATCCACCGACTGATTGCGCAGGAGCTGGGCGCGGCTGTGCGCCAGGTCGAAGCGGCCGTCAAGCTGCTGGACGAAGGCGCGACCGTGCCCTTCATCGCGCGCTACCGCAAGGAAGCCACCGGCGGGCTGGATGATGCCCAACTGCGCACGCTGCAAGAGCGCCTAGGCTACTTGCGCGAGCTGGAAGAGCGCCGCCGGGCGGTGCTCAAGAGCATTGAGGAGCAAGGCAAGCTCACGCCCCAACTGGCCGCCTCCATCGCCCAGGTGCAGACCAAGCAGGAGCTGGAAGACCTGTACCTGCCCTACAAGCCCAAGCGCCGCACCAAGGGCCAGATCGCGCGCGAAGCCGGGTTGGAGCCGCTGGCAGATGTGCTGTTTGCCGACCCGAACCTCACCCCCGCCGAGGCCGCGCAGCCCTACGTCAAAGCCGAAAAAGGCGAGGACGGCAGCGACTTCACCACCGTGCAGGCAGTGCTCGACGGCGCACGCGACATCCTGGCCGAGCGCTGGGCCGAGGACGCGGCGCTGGTGCAGGCCATGCGCCAGTGGCTGTGGGAAGGCGGCGTGCTCAGCAGCCGCTTGATCGAGGGCAAGAACCCGCAAGACCCCGAAATCGCCAAGTTCAAGGACTACCACGAATACGACGAGCCGATCGCCCAGGTCCCCTCACACCGCGCCCTGGCCGTGTTCCGTGGCCGCGCGCAGGACATCCTGCACCTGCGCCTGGCCCAGCCGCAAGAACCCGAAGCGGGCCAGCCCAGCCTGGCCGAAGGCCACATCGCCCTGCAACTGAAGTGGAGCCACCAGGGCCGCCCGGCCGACGACTGGCTGCGCAAGGTGGTGGCCTGGACCTGGCGCGTCAAGCTCAGCCTGTCGCTGGAGCGCGATTTGTTCGCCCGCCTGCGCGAAGCGGCCGAGGCCGTGGCCATCAAGGTCTTTGCCGACAACCTGCGCGATTTGCTGCTGGCCGCGCCCGCGGGCGCGCACACCGTGATGGGGCTGGATCCGGGCATCCGCACCGGCGTCAAAGTCGCCGTGGTGGACGCCACCGGCAAGCTGCTGGACACGGCCACCGTCTACCCGCACGAGCCGCGCCGCGACTGGCAAGGCAGCCTGCACACCCTGGCCGCGCTGTGCGCCAAGCACCAGGTGGCGCTGATCGCCATCGGCAACGGCACGGCCAGCCGCGAGACGGACAAGCTCGCCGGCGAGCTGGTCAAGCTCCTGGCCGACAAGGCCGGCCAGCGCGTGCAGAAAGTCGTCGTCAGCGAGGCCGGGGCCTCCGTCTATTCCGCCAGCGCCTTTGCCAGCGAGGAAATGCCCGACGTGGATGTGAGCCTGCGCGGCGCAGCCAGCATCGCCCGCCGCCTGCAAGACCCGCTGGCCGAGCTGGTCAAGATCGACCCTAAATCCATCGGCGTGGGCCAGTACCAGCACGATGTGAACCAGACTGAGCTGGCCCGCACCCTGGGCGCGGTGGTGGAGGACTGCGTCAACGGCGTGGGCGTGGACCTGAACACCGCCAGCGTGCCGCTGCTCTCGCGCGTCTCCGGCCTGAGCGCCTCGGTGGCGCGCTCGGTGGTGCGCTGGCGCGAAGCGCACGGCGCGTTCAAGAACCGCCAGCAACTGCTCAAGGTCACCGGCCTGGGGCCCAAAGCCTTCGAGCAAAGCGCGGGCTTCTTGCGCATTCGCGGCGGCGACAACCCGCTGGACATGACCGGCGTGCACCCCGAAACCTACCCTGTGGTGCAGTCCATCCTGGACGGCACGGGCAAATCCGTCGAGCAAATCATGGGCGATACCGCCTTGCTCAAAAGCCTCAAGCCCGAGCAATTCGCGCGCGAAGGCTTTGGCGCCATCACCGTCAAGGACATCCTCGCCGAGCTGGAAAAGCCCGGCCGCGACCCGCGCCCGGACTTCGTTGTGGCGCGCTTCAACGAAGGCGTGCAGGACATTGCCGACCTGAAACCCGACATGGTGCTCGAAGGCACGGTCAGCAACGTCGCCCAGTTCGGCGCCTTCGTCGATCTGGGCGTGCACCAGGACGGGCTGGTGCACGTGAGCCAACTGGCCAACAAATTCGTCGCTGATGCGCGCGAAATCGTCAAGACCGGCCAGGTCGTCAAAGTCAAGGTGTTGGAAGTGGACGTGCCGCGCAAGCGCATCAGCCTGACCATGCGCCTGGACGCCAGCGCCGCCAGCCACAGCCAAGGCGCTGGCGCGCGCGGCGAACGCGGCCGCAGCCCCGCTGGCGCGCGCAACGCCGCGCGCCAGGCCCAGCCGCAATCGGCCATGCAATCGGCCTTTGCCAAGTTGCAGGGGTTGAAAAAGTAAGCGCGCCCAAAAACGCAAAACACCAATCAAAGGAAAATCAATATCAATGCAGAATTGCCGAAACAAGTTGATTTATTTTCCTTTGATTGATAATAAAAAGATATTACACACACTCAATCTGCCTTTCACCCCATCCGCACCATGAAGGCCGCATGCACGCCACCGCTGGAGCATTGCCCTGAACGCAGCTTCTCAGTGGCGGATTTCCACCAGTTCGGCCAGCGCAACGCATTCGGTTACCGCTTCCCGCAACTGGACGCCGCGCTGGAGCGCAAGGGCTGCGACCCCGCCCACTGCTGCGTTGCCAAGGGGCGGGTGCTTGAGTGTGCGATTCGCCCTGGCCTGTGCCTGGTGCTCTCGGACATTGACGTGCTCCAGCCCTATCAGTCCACTTCCCAGGTGCACAGCGAATTCGCCGTGTGCTTTCTTCTGCAAGGCCAGGCGGACGTGCGCTTGCACACCCGTGAAGAACAAATCCTGCGCCTTCAGCCCAGCCTGGCCATGAGCGCCCAGTACGGCGAGGGCGCTGCCATCAGCGGCCTGCACGCCGCCGGCCAGCGCCTGCGCAGCGTCTCCGTAGCCCTCACCGATGCCCACGCCTTGCAGGAAGACAGTGCGCTGGCAGCCTGTGCACATCTGGCGGCGTGCCATACCAGCCGCCCCCAGGTTCGCGCCTGGCGCACCAGCACCCACGTGCGTCAGATCGTCTCCGGCCTGCTCCAGCCCCCGTGGCACGGCCCCCTGCAAAAGCTCTATATGGAAGGCGCGACCCTGCAATTGCTGGCCTGTGGGCTTGGCCACTGGGTGCAAGGACAGGCTCAAGGGCAAGGGCCTGACCTGCCCGCAACGGCTGCGCGCGCCGGCGGTTCGCCCACGGCGCGCGACATGCGACGCCTGGAACAAGTCCGCGCCCTGCTGCACGAGCAGCCCGAGCAAGCGCATTCCCTGCACGCCCTGGCCCGGCTGGCCTGCATGAGCGTCAGCACCCTTGGCCTGAAATTTGCGCAGGCCTATGGCTGTTCCGTGTTTCAGTACCTGCGCAAGCGCCGATTGGAGCTGGCGCGCGAGCAGCTCCAGCAGGGCATCAGCGTGGCCCAGGCCGCCGCCAGCGCGGGCTACCGCCATCCGGCCAGCTTCTCGGCAGCCTTTCGCGCGCATTTCGGGCACTCCCCCACCGCAGCATGCAAGCGGGCGTGGGTGGATAGCCTGCCTTGCCGGGCCTGAGCAGGCCGCCAGCCACGCTTTCCGGGCCTTGCGCCCCTGCCCCAACAATGCGCATTTTCGGGATTGCGCCATGTTTTTTCGTGTTTGCGCCAACGTCGGCGCACAGGGCAATTTTTAGAGTCAGGGATCCCCTATCGCCTGCGGCGCACGCGCATCCACTCGCGCGCGCGGACACCGCAGCTTTTTCGATCCCCTGCACCTTGATCTGCCATGTCCCCGACATTTGCTGCCTTCCCCTCCATGCATCCCGCTCCCCCCGTCCCCCCTGCCGCGCGACGTTTGTCCGCACTGGCCTGCGCATGCGCTTGTCTGGCTGCTGGCGCGGCATGGGCGCAAGCGGACCAAAGCGCTGCATCGCCTGCCATGCCATCCCTCGCGTCACCGCAGCAGCGGATCGGGGCGCAAACGCCTGACGATCAGGCCAGCGTCGCAGGAGTCCTCCAGGCTGTCACCGTCACCGGCAGTTTTCTGACCACGGAAGGCACGCCTTCCTACACCGCCACGCTGACCAATTCCACCACCGGCATGGCGCAGGAGCTCAAGGACAGCACCCAGTCGGTCAGCATCATCACCAACCGCCGCATGCAGGACCAGCCCGAGCTGGGCCGCATCATCGACGTGATTGGCAACGCCACGGGCCTGAGCTTGCAGCAAAGCGAGACCAACCGCTTCAGCATCTCCTCGCGCGGCATGAACGTGAGCAGCGTGTCCTACGACGGGGTCACCACCTACTACGACACGCGCTTCAACTTTGGCGACAACCTGATGGACACCGCCCTGTACGACCGCGTGGAAGTGGTGCGCGGCGCCACCGGCTTCATGACCGGGCCCGGCAACCCGTCAGCCTCCATCAACCTGGTGCGCAAGCGCGCCAGCTACCGTGGCCCAGGTGTGCAAGGCAGCGCGGCGCTGGGGCTGGGATCATGGCAATTGCGGCGCGGCCAGCTTGATGCGTCCACAGCCCTGACTACCGATGGCAGCGTGCGCGCCCGGCTGGTGGGCGCCGCGCAACACCGCAACGGCTTTCTGCACCGCCACGGTGAGCAACGCCATGTGCTGTTCGGCACGCTGGAAGCCGATCTGGGCGCCGCCACCCAGCTTCGTCTGGGCGCGGACTGGCAGCGCAACCGCAGCCACGGCGTCATGAGCGGCGGCCTGCCCCTGTTCTACAGTGACGGGAGCCTCACCCATTTCGACCGCGCCACCAACATCGCCCCACGCTGGGCCGAAGACCATAACCACAACCGCAGCGCCTACGTCGTCGCATCGCACCAATTCGCCAGCGGCTGGAAGGCCGAAACCAGCTACACCCACGCCAGCGCCAAGCGCGACTTTGACAATACCTATGCCTTTGGCAGCCCCGCCCCATTGACGCATACCGGGCTGCAAACCTCTGCCATGAACCGAATCCTCGGCAGCCGCGTACAAAGCAGCTGGGATGGCAAGCTCAACGGCCATTTCGACGCCTGGGGTCGCACCCACTTCGTGCGCCTGAACGCCAGCTTCAACCGCAACCGCTACCACAACGCCTACCACGCCCCCTTGCCCGGCCAGTTACCGCGCACGTGGGGCGACTTCACCCAACCCGGCTTCGATTTGCCTGCACCCCAATACCAGAGCGAGAGCTTCACCACCCAGCGCGGCACCCGTACGCAGTACGCCCTCTCTGGCATTACCGAGCTGTCCGTGACCGATGCCCTGGCGCTGACCCTGGGCCTGCGCCTGAGCCGTTATCAAGTGCGCGACGACAGCTTCGGCCCCTACTTCAAGCCGCACAACCAGCGCCTGAGCCAGCCCTCGCGCTACCTGGCGCTGAGCTACAAGCTCACCCCGGAACATTCGCTTTACACCAGCTACACCGACATCTTCCAGCCCCAGACGGCCATGGATGCCAGCGGCGCTTATCTGGAACCCGTGATGGGCCGCAATTACGAAGTCGGCTTCAAATCCGGCCTGTATGGCGGACGGCTCAACACCGCCATCGCCCTGTTCGAAATCCGGCGCGACAACGTTGCCATCGCCACCGGCGACACCGGCCCCGGCGGCCAGGCCATCTACCGCCCGGTCGATGGGGCCAGAACACGCGGGCTGGATGCCGAAATCTCAGGCGCCATCACACCGCGCTGGAATGTGCAAGCCGGTTTGACTACCTTTGTGGCCCACGATGCGCAAGGCCAGCGCATCAGCCGCGAAAGCGCCAACCGCAGCTTCAAGCTCTTTACCACCTATACCTTTGCTGGCAGCGCCCTGCACAACCTCACCATCGGCGGCGGCTTGAACTGGTACGGCCCTACCCTACGCAGCGTGCGCAACCCGGCACGGCAAAGCGTGGACATCCGCCAGCCTTCACGGGCCATTGCCAGCTTGATGCTGCAATACCGGCTGCACCCGCAGGCCATGCTATCGCTGCACGTCAACAACCTGTTCAATCAGCGCTACTACACCAGCTACGGCGCATTCACGCAGTATCAGTGGGGCACCCCACGCAACGTGCAGCTGGGATTCAATTACAGCTTTTAGAGCGTGTACGCACTTTCGCCCTTGGCACGGAAGCCCACGGACACGTATCACGTATCGCTGGCAGCGCCACACACGCTCACGCAAAACTTATTGCTGTGCTGACCGGGCGTGTGTAGCGTCCTGACCGCTGCGGCGCTGCAAGCCGCCGCCCAGGGCTTTGTAGAGATCGGCCAGGTTCTCCAGTTGGGTCAATTGGGTGGCCAACAGGCCCATATTGGCGGCGTAGCTGCTGCGCTCGGCGTCGAGCAAGTCCAGCGCGCTGGCCACGCCGTGCTGGTAGCGCAAGCGCACCAGATGCAAGGCCTCGGTGTAGGCCTGGCTTTGGCGGCTGGTGGCTTGCAGGCGTTGTTCGAGCTGCGTGCGGGCGGCCAGTGCGTCGGCCACGTCGCGGAAGGCCGCTTGCACGGCGGCTTCGTAGTTCACCACCTGGATTTGCTGGCGGACTTTGGCCACATCCAGATTGGCTTGCAGGCTGCCCCAGTTGAAGATGGGCAGGTTGATGGAGGGCATGAAACTCCAGGTGCCATTGCCACCGCTGAACAACTGGCCCAGCTCATTGGAGCCAGCGCCCACCGATCCCGTCAGGCGGATGCTGGGAAAGAACGCCGAGCGCGCTGCGCCAATGTGGGCGTTGGCCTGTTTCAGCGCAAATTCGGCCGCGCGGATGTCCGGGCGTTGCAGCAGCACTTCGGAGCTGAGGCCAGCGGGCAAATGCGCCATGGGCAATTGCTGCGCCAAGGGCAGCGCCTCTGGCAGATCTGCGGGCACCGGCTGGTTGATGAGCAGCGCCAAGGCGTTGCGCGCCCGCTCGCGCGCTTGCACGGCGTTGGCATAGTCGGCCTTGGCCGATTCGATCAGCGCTTCTTGCTGGCGCAAATCGATGGCGGAAACCACCCCGGAGCGGTGTTTGAGCTGTGTCAGCTCGTAGGTCTGCTCGCGGCTTTTCAGCACGCTTTGCGCCAGCGCCATGGCGTTTTCGGCATAGCGTTCGTTGAAATACGCTTTGGCCACCGAGGCCACCAGGCTCAAATGCGCGGCGTCCTGCATGGCGGCGCTGCCCAGGTAGCTTTGCAATGCGGCATCGTTGGCGCTGCGCAGCTTGCCAAACAGGTCGATTTCATAAGCGGCAATGCCCAGGCCCACGCTGTAGGAGGCATTGATCGCCGAGCGGCCCGTAGGACTGAGGTCTTGCGCCACACGCATGCGCGAGCCGCTGGCGGTGCCCGCCAACTGGGGCAACCTATCGGCCCGCGTAATCAGGTATTGCTGGCGCACGGCCTCGGCATTGAGGGCAGCCTTGCGCAAATCGGTGTTGCGCGCAAGCGCCAGCTCGATCAGGCGGTGCAGGCGCGCATCGGCAAAAAAGTCCTGCCAGCCCAGCGATGCGGCCTGGATGCCGCCTGGCTCGTCGCCGGGCTGCGTGGCGTAGGAGAAGGTTTGCGGCACATCAACCGCAGGTTGTTCATAGACCGGCGCCAGGGTGCAGCCGCCCAGGGTGCACAGGGCCGCCACTGCGACCAGACCAAGGGGGGATCGGGTGAATGTCATGGATGAAATCCTCCTGGGGCCATCAGGCCGCCGTATCAGGCTGCACACGCGCACCGCCCTTGAAGAGCTTGCGCACGACGACGTAGAACATCGGCACGAAGAACACCGACAGCAAGGTGCCCACCAACATGCCCCACAGCACGGGCGTGCCGATGGCGCGCTGGCTGGCGGCGCTGGCGCCGCTGGCCAGATACAGCGGCACCACGCCCAGGATGAAGGCCAGCGATGTCATCAAAATGGGCCTGAAGCGCAGGTGCGCGGCTTCCAGTGCAGCCTCCAGCGCGCTGCGGCCGGCTTGCTGCAAGTCTTTGGCGAACTCGATGATGAGGATGGCATTTTTGGCCGACAGGCCAATGACCGTGATCAGGCCGACCTGAAAATAAATGTCGTTGAGGTAGGTTGCGGGCAGGCCGAAGAGCTGGGCGTTGAACCAGTTGCGCCCCAGCGCGCCCAGCACCACGCCCAGAAAGCCCAGCGGCACCACCAGGATCACCGCCAGCGGGATGGACCAGCTCTCATACAAAGCGGCCAACGCCAGGAACACGGCCAGGATGGCAAAGCCGTACAGCAGCATGGTTTGCGTGCTGCCCTTGGCCTCCTCGCGCGATTGGCCGGCCCACTCCAGGCTGAAGCCGGGCATTTCATCGACCAGGCGCTGCACCTCGGCCATCAAATCGCCCGAGGAATAGCCCGAGCCGGGCCGGGCCGCGCCTTCGAGCTTCATGGCCGGATAGCCGTTGAAGCGCACGCTTTGCTGCATGCCCTTTTGCCAACTGGCGCTGGCGATGGTGGCCAGCGGCACGGCCTGGCCGGCGCTGTTGGGCACGGTCAGCGCCAGAATGTCCTCGGGCTGCATGCGCGCCGTGGCCTCGGCCTGCACGATGACGCGCTGCAAGCGGCCGTTGTTGGGAAAGTCGTTGACGTAGGACGAGCCCAGCGCCGTGGCCAGCACGCTGCGGATGCTGGCGAAGTCGATACCCTGCGCGGCAGCGGCCTCGCGGTTGATCTCGATCTTCACCTGCGGCGCGTCCTCCAGGCCGGAGGCGCGCGTTTGGCTGGGGTCGAACATGGGGTTCTGGCGCAGTTTGCCCAGCAGCTCATTGCGCTTGGCCAGCAGGGCCTCGTGGCCGGCGTTGCTGCGGTCTTGCAGGTACATCTCAAAGCCCGAGCTGTTGCCCAGCTCGAAGATGGCCGGCGGGTTGATGACCAGCGCAAAGCCATCGCTGACGCTGCCCATCAGCGCGCCGGTGAACTTGCCCGCCACCGAGGCGGCGTCGCTGCCCGGCGCGGTGCGCTGCTGCCAGTCGGTCAGGGTCAGAAAGCCCATGCCGGTGTTTTGCGCCGCGCCCGAGAAGCTGAAGCCGGAGACGCCCACAAAGCTCTGCACTTCCGGCAGTTTGTTGGCAATCTGACTGGCCACGGCCAGCGTGGCGTCGGTGCGCTCCTTGGTCGCGCCCGAGGGCAGTTGCACGATCATCATCAGCGAGCCTTGGTCTTCCTCTGGCAGGAAGGAGGTGGGCAGGCGCGTGAACATCCACGCCGCGCCAGCGGCCAGCGCCAAATACACCACCATCAGGCTGGCCGAGCGGCGCAGCAGCCGCGCCACCACGCCTTCATAGCCGTGGTTGAGCTTGCTGAAGTTGCGGTTGAACCAGCCGAAAAAGCCGCGCTTTTCCATGTGGTGGCCCTTGGCCACGGGCTTGAGCAAGGTGGCCGCCAGCGCGGGCGTGAGCGACAGCGCCAGAAAGGCCGAGAAGGCAATGGCCAGCGCCATGGTCAGCGCGAACTGGCGGTAGATGTTGCCCGTGGCGCCGCTGAACATGGCCAGCGGCACGAACACCGAGATCAGCACCGCTGTGATGCCGATCACCGCGCCAGAGATCTGGCCCATGGCCTTGCGCGTGGCTTGCAGGGGCGGCAGCCCCTCCTCGCTCATGATGCGCTCGACGTTTTCCACCACCACGATGGCGTCGTCCACCACGATGCCGATCACCAGCACCATGGCAAACATGGTCAGCACGTTGATGGACAGGCCCAGATACCAAATGCCCGCAAACGCCCCCATCAGCGAGATGGGCACGACGATGGTGGGGATCAGCGTGTAGCGGATGTTCTGCAGGAAGATGAACATCACGATGAACACCAGCACGATGGCTTCGAGCAAGGTCTTGACCACCGCCTCGATGGAGAGCTTGACGAAGGTGGAGGTGTCATACGGGGCCGACCATTGCAGATCAGCGGGGAAGAACTTTTGCAGCTCCTCCATCTTCGCACGCACTGCCTGGGCCGTGGCCATGGCATTGCCGCTGTTGGAGAGCATCACCGCCATGCCCACGGCCGATTGGCCGTTGAGGGTGGTGGAAGAGCCATAACTCTGGCTGCCCAGCTCGATGCGCGCCACGTCCTTCAAATACACATTGGCCCCGCCCGTGGTGGAGCGCAGCATGATGTTGCCGAACTGCTCGGGCGTGCGCAACTGCCCGTCCACGGCCACGGTGGCCGTGATGGTCTGGCCCTGGGCCACGGGTTGCTCGCCAATGGCGCCAGCGGAAATCTGCGCGTTCTGCGCGGCGATGGCCGCCGTCACGTTGGCAAACGAGAGGTTGTAGTTCTGCAGCTTGGCCGGATCGACCCAGACACGCATGGCCCGCTCGGAGCCAAACAGCCGCGCCTCGCCCACGCCGTCGATGCGCTGGATGGCGGGCTTGATATTGCGCTCGATGTAGTCGGAGACTTCCTCGCTGCCCATGGTTTGCGAGGACATCATCAGCACCATCAGGAAGTTCGAGCGCGACTTGTTCACCCGCACGCCGTTTTGCTGCACGGTGGCGGGCAGCAGGGCCGTGACTTCAGAGAGCTTGTTCTGCACGCTCACCTGCGCCAGGTCTTCGTCGGTCTCGGGCGTGAAGGTCAGGCTGACCGAGCCCGTGCCGTCCGCCGTGGCGCTGGTGCTCATGTAATCCAGCCCTTCCAGGCCGTTCATGTTGCGCTCGATCACGGCCAGCACGCTGTCCTCCATCACCTGGGCCGAAGCGCCAGGATAGGCGGCCGACAAGGTGATGGTGGGCGCGCCCACGGCCGGGTATTGCGACACCGGCAGATTGCGGATGCCGATCACGCCCGCAATGACGATGAAAATCGAAATGACCCACGCAAAAATGGGCCGATTGATGAAAAACTGGGCCATGCAAGCTCCTGACTCTGAACGGGGGGCGGTATGGCCTGTTTACTGCGCGGCGGCGCCGGGCTTGGCCGCTGCGTCTGCGCCAGCCGGGGCGGCGCCTGCGTTGCTGGCTGCGTTAGCGCCAGGGGCAGCGGGCGCCGCCGCGCCGGGGGGCGTCCACTCGCGCGTTTGCACCTGCTTGGCGCCGCTCATGCCCGCAATCATGGTGCCATCGACGATCACCTTGTCCCCATCCTGCAGGCCGCCGGTGACGATCCAATACGCGCCCTGCTGGCCGCCCACCGTCACCATGCGCAGTTGCATCTGGCCTTGCTCATCGACGATCAGCGCCACATCCTGCTTGCCGCGCGTGATGGCCTGCTGCGGCACCAGGAAGGCATTGCCGATGTCACCCTGGGGCAGGCCCACGCGCACGTACAGGCCGGGCAGCAGCACGTTGTCGGGGTTGGGGATTTCCGCGCGCAGCGTCACCTGGCCGGTCGATTCATTGACCGTCAAATCGGCAAACAGCAAGCTGCCCTTGTGCGGGTACTCCTTGCCGTTTTCAAACTTGATGCCCACCTGCATCGCCCCATCGACCAACTGACGCTTGCCATCGGCAACGTCCTGCTTGAGCTGCATCACCTCGTTGGCCGATTGCGTCACGTTCACGTACATCGGGTGGGTCTGCTGGATGGTGGCCAGCTTGTTGGCGTCACCGGCCGTCACCAGCGCCCCTTCGGAGACGTAGGACTGGCCGATATAGCCCGAAATCGGCGCCGTGATGCGCGAATAGTTCACATTGATCTGCGCCGACTTGATCGCCGCATGGGCCGCCTTCACGCTGGCCTCGGCCGAGCGCTGCGTGGCCACGGCCGAGTCGTACTCCTGCTGGCTGATGGCATTGGCCGCCACCAGCGGCTTGTAGCGCAGCAAATCGGCCTTGGCCTTGGCCAGCGCCGCCTGGGCCGAAGCCAGTTGCGCGCGGGCGCTCTCCAGCGCCGCCACGTAGGGCGCGTCATCGAGCTGGTACAGCGCCTGCCCGGCCTTGACGTAGCTGCCCTCCTTGAACAGGCGCTTTTGGATGATGCCGCCCACGCGCGGCCGCACATCGGCCACGCGGTGCGCAGCCAAGCGACCGGGCAAATCGGTGTGGGTGCCCACCGATTGCGCACGCACCGTCACCACGCGCACCTCGGGCAGCCGCGCCTGCCCTCCTGGCCGTTGGCCTTGTTGCTGGCCTTGCTGGGCCTGCTCCTGCGGCCCGCTGGCGCGGCTCTCGCCACAGGCGCAGAGAACCAAAGCGCCGGAAATCGCCGCCACCACGACGGCCATGCGGCCCAGTTGAGGGGAAAGAGAGAGCGCCATAAAGCTATTTCCTGTTCTTGATTTTTTCGCTGCGGGTGCGAAGGGTTGTTGTGTGTTTTGGTTGTGTCGCCCGCAAAGGGCGTGGCGCAGGCGCTGCGCCCGCCCGTGCGACCGTGGCGCGCTACAGAGAAACCCAATAAAGCTCCCATGCAGCCCCCACGCAGCAGCCCCTTCGGGCATGCACCCCATCTCACAAAAAACGGGCATTATACATACATGACTGCATGTATTGTCGCGACGCAGTCTGCCTTCACAGCAAGCCGCCCACCCGCATTATTATCCATCAAAAGAAAATCAACCCCATGTCTATCATGCCAAAACAAGGTAATTTATTTTCTTTTTGATATGAAATAGAAGCGCAAACGGGCTTCAAACGGTAAAACGCCCGCGCGCTGGCAAGCCTGCACCACGCCCGGCGAAGGGGAGTGGAAACGATAAACTAGCCGCCTTCATCCCTTCCCTCCCTGGAGTACACGAAATGGCATTTTCTTGGAGCCGTTGCACCGCCAGCATTGCCGCTGCCTGCCTGGCCGCCCTGGGCCTGAGCGCCTGCGGATCGGGCGACGTGGTATCGGCATTGCAGCCTGCGCGCATCGTTTCTTTTGGCGACGGACACAGCGACATTGGCCAAAGCGGCACGCGCTACACCGTCAACGGCGCCAGCGACCACTTGAACTGGACCGAGCAACTGGCCCACGAATACGGCCTGCGCCTGCAACCGGCCGCGCAAGCGGGGTTGTCCTACGCCCAGGGCAATGCCCGCATCCAGGCCAAGGCGGATGGCGCGGGCCAGGCCAGCGCGGCCACGCTGGCCGAGCAAATCGACCAATTCCTGGGCAACCAGGCCATTGGCGAGCGCGATTTGCTGCTGGTCAGCGGCGGCACGAGCGACCTGATCGCCCTGGCGCGCGCTGCGCTGGACGGGCGCATCACGCGCGTGCAAGCGATTGCCCAAGCCGCCGAGGCAGGCCAGGCTCTGTCCGCCCAGGTACAACGCCTGATTGCCAAGGGCGCGCAGCATGTGGCGGTCATCGGCACTTACAACCTGGGCGAGTCTTTGTGGGCGAACCATCTGCGCGAAAAAGCCTTTTTGACCGAGCTTTCGCGCAAGTTCAACGAGAGTTTCAAAATCGCCATGGATAAAGAAGGCTTTGGCAACAGCGCCTTGTATCTGGACTTTGAATACTTCATCAACAACATCGTCAACGGCCCGCAATACTTTGGCATCGAGCACATGGATCGGCCGGTGTGCACCTCCATCGACGCTGGCGCGGGCATCGGCATTGGCGCGGGGCAAATCAACTCGGGCCTTTGCAACCTCTCCACCGTTGCCTCTGATCGCATCGACCGCTACGGCTTTGCCGATTGGGTGTACTTCACCCCCACCGTGCAACGCCAATTCGGCATTTGGGCCACAGGGCGGATTCGCGACCGCTGGTAAAGCCAGGCCGCCCGCCCAGGGCGGCAGTACTGCCCCGGCAGGTGCTTCACGCAAGCGCTTGGGGCTTCTGGCCGAAACCCAAATCATCAATCAAAAGAAATAAA
This sequence comes from Allofranklinella schreckenbergeri, assembly GCF_003703475.1. Taxonomy (GTDB): domain Bacteria; phylum Pseudomonadota; class Gammaproteobacteria; order Burkholderiales; family Burkholderiaceae_C; genus Lampropedia; species Lampropedia schreckenbergeri. The sequence goes on from NZ_RDQM01000001.1 coordinate 314,810, forward strand.
TCATGCCTATTATGGCAACATAGCATTGAAATCAATTTTCTTTTTGATTGAAAAACAAAAGCCGCTGGCGACCCAGCGGCTTTTTGCCTGCATCTGCGAGGATGCAGGCCCATTACTCCAGCAAAGAAATCTTCTTGGCCGTATAGACGTTGGAGCCAGAGCGGTCGAACTCCACGCTGACTTTCTGCCCCGCCTGCAAGGTGGCAAACGACTTCAGCGCGCCGCCGTAGGCCGTCTCCGTCGTGGTCTGGAAGGTGATGCCCGCAACCACCAGGGTTTGGTTGCTTTGGTTGGCCACATCCACACGCCCTTTCAGGGTTTCGGCAAAGCTGGCGGTCGTGGCGCAAGCGGCCAATAACACGCCAGCCAGCGCGATCGCGGGCTGTTTGGGGGAAAAACGTTGCAGGGAAAAACGCATCTCTTGCTCCTCTCTTGCGTCAAAGTCTCGCGTGAAAACCGCGACTTTTGGGGCATCGATTGTGCCCGCGAAAGTCAATCCTTAGAAACCGACACCACCACGTAGCGCCCGCCATCGCGCTCGAACTCCAGCCTCACGCGGTCGCCCTGCTTGAGCGTCTGAAACCCGCCCCCGTCGTACTGGGTATTGCCCGTGGTCTGGAAGGTGATGCCGTTGAGCTGAATGGTTTTGGCGCCGCTATCCACCGCGTCGATACGCCCCTTCATGGTTTCCGCAGCGGCGCTGGTGCACACGGCAACAGATGCGGCCAAAGCGGCAATGCGAATGGTGTTGGGGATGCCCATGGCGATACCTCCTGCAAAACATGGCAAAAACACAGCGCCCGCGCGGGGCGCTGCAAAAATTCTAGCGATGGCGCGCAAGCCGCTTTGGCCCGCATGCAAAGCTGCGGTAAAGCCGCCCTGCCCCGTGGGCAGGCGCTGTCACTTGAACCACAGCAGCATGGAATCCCACATGCGGCCGAAAAAGCCCGCTTCTTCCACGCTTTCCAGGGCCACGACGGGCACTTCCTTGACCACCTTCTGGCCTACGCTGACTTTGAGCGTGCCCACCGATTGGTCCACATGAATGGGCGCCAGCAAGGGATCGGGGCGCTCCATCGTGGTACGCACCTGGCCCGTCGTGCCGGTGGGCAAGGCCAGGTAAACGGCTTCATGGCTGCCGACTTTGACCGTGTTTTGCGCCCCTTTCCACAGCTCGGGCGATTCCATCGACTGGCCAGCATCAAATAGCTTGACCATGTCGAACGCGGTATAGCCCCAATTGAGCAGCTTTTGGCTTTCATTGGCGCGTGCGGCTTCGCTGGCCGCGCCCAGCACGATGGAGAGCAGGCGGCGGTTGCCCACGCCCGGAAAATCGCGCTTGGCGGTGGACACCAGGCAAAAGCCAGCGGCTTCGGTGTAGCCGGTTTTCAGGCCGTCCACGCTGGGATCGCGAAACAGCAGCAGGTTGCGGTTTTTGGTGTTGGCCGCGGGCGTGCCGGGATAGCGATACTCCTTGGTGGCGTAGTAGTGCATGAACTCGGGGAACTCGCGCATCAGGCTGGTGGCCAGGATGCTCAAATCGCGCGCTGTCGTCAGGTGTCCAGGCGCCGTCAGGCCCTCGGGGTTCATGTAGCGCGTGTTGTTCATACCCAGCGCTTTGGCCTGGTTGTTCATCAGCGTGACGAAATGCTCCACCGTGCCGCCCACGCCTTCGGCCAGCGCCACCGTGGCATCGTTGCCCGATTGCACGATCATGCCTTTGAGCAAATCGTCCACGCTCACTTGCATCTTGGGGTCGATAAACATGCGAGAGCCGGGCATCTTCCAGGCCTTTTCGCTCACGGGCAGGGTTTGCTCCAGCGTGACCTTGCGCGCGCGCAGCGCGTCGAAGACGACGTAGGCGCTCATGAGCTTGGTCAGCGAAGCCTGCTCCACCGGGGCATCGATGTCCTTGGCCGCCAGGATCTGGTTGGCCGTCACATCCAGCAACAGGTAATTGCGCGCCACGATTTCCGGCGGTTGCGGCATTTGCGCCTGCGCAGGCGCGCCCGACAAACAGGCTACGGCGGCCACAAAACCCAGCACACCATTGCGGCAATATTTCAACAAATTCATAGAGTTACAAAACAACATCAAAGACCCATGCAGGCCGCTTCAACACAACAGGGGGGCGTTCAGAGGGCTATCGCCAAGGGTGCGCTGCACGCCCCTGACCTATCACCTTTGCGCGCCCATGCAAGCCACCGCCTGCATATGCCGCACCACCAAATCCTTGAGCTGCACCTGGCGGCCGTGGAAGAAATGCTCGCACCCGGGCAAGACCAGCATCGGCAGCGATTGCGCTCGCGCCCAATCCATCACCGGGCCGATGGGCACGGTGTCGTCCTGCTCGCCATGCACCACCAGGCTGCGCACATGCAACGCGGCGGGGATGGGCTCGACCTGGAAGCGGCTGGCCGCAGTGCCCACAAAAACCACGGCTTGAATCTCCCGCTGCGCATGCACCTGCGCCAGCACCCGGCTGGCCACGTAAGTGCCAAAGGAGAAGCCCGCCAACACCAGCGGCCCTTCGGGCGCCGCCTGCTCGATCACGCGCAGCAGGTCTTCAGCCTCGCCCACGCCACCATCGTGCTCGCCAGCCGAGAGGCCCACGCCACGAAAATTGAAACGCCAGGCATCCCAGCCCGTGGCGACCATCGCGCGCGCCAGGGTTTGCACCACTTTGTTGTTCATCGTGCCCGCAAACAGCGGGTGAGGGTGGCAAATGATGGCTGTGCCCTTGCGCTCTGTGCCCAGAGCCAGGTCTTTCAGGGCTTCGATCGCGCCAGCGGCGCCGTTCAGCGTGTGTTTTTCAGTCTGCGCGTTCACGGTCGGAGAAAAAGAGGGAGTCGAGAAAAAAAGGGCTATGGCCATGCAGGCGCACAAGGCTTAGCGCACAGGTGTATCTGGCGCATCCGCCGCAGGCGAAAGCGGCGCGGCAGGCTCCACAGGTTGGGCAGCGGGTGGCTCTGGCGATGGTTGCGCCGGGGCGGCGGTTTCGGCCTGGGCATCGGGCGTGACGACCGCAGCGGCTTCATCGGCCTGGCCGGGCAAGTTGGGCTGCCCGGCGGCTGGCTCCGCCAAGGCAGGCGGGGCAGGCGGAGCGGGCTGGGGCTGGGGCTGGGCCGCGTCCAATTCGCCCGCCGCAGGCTGATAGCGGTCTTGCGGCGCGGGCGCTGGTTGCTGCTGCGGCGGCGGTGGCGGTGGCTCGACACGCAACAACCGCCCGTTCGGCCCATCGGTGAGCACGTACAGCAAGCCGTCATGCCCTTGGCGTACATCGCGCACGCGCTGCCCCTTGGGCAAGCTGAACCAGGCTTCCTCCTGCACGGCCTGGTCCTGCACCCGCAAGCGCACCAAAGCGCCGTGCTGCAACGATCCGGCCACAAAACTGCCCTGCCATGCCGCGCCGTAACGTTCGCTGTGCATATACAGCAGGCTGGAGGGCTGGATGGGCGCGCGCCAGTAATGCACGGGCGCGATCATGGCTGTTTGGCGCGCCCGCGCCGCGCTGGCAGCGTAGCCACGGCCAAAGGTCTGCGCGGGCCAGCCGTAGTTGCCGCCAGGGCGCACCCAATTGAACTCATCGCCGCCTTGCGGCCCAGGCTCGTGCGCCCACAGTTGGCCTTCGGGCGTCAAGGCAATGCCTTGGGGATTGCGGTGGCCCCAGCTCCAGATTTCCGGCTTGCCGCCGCCTTTGCGGGCGAAGGGGTTGTCTGGATGGGGTTTGCCATCGGTTTGCACCCGCACGATCGTGCCCAAATGGTTGCTGGTGCGCTGGGCTTGCTCGGGTGCAATCGAGCGCTCGCCCAGCGTCAGAAACAGCGAGCCATCGCCGCTTTGCACAATGCGGCAGCCAAAGTGCGCGCCGCTGCGCACGCGTGGCATTTGATGGAACAGCACGCGCACATCCTCCAGCCGGTCGGCGCGTTCGGACAGCGTGGCCGATGCCAGCGCGGTGCTGCTGCGGCTTTCATTGCCGGGGTCAGGCTCGGCAAAGCAGAAGAACACCCGCCGGTTGGCGGCAAAGTCGCGGTCCAGCACCAAGTCCAGCAGGCCGCCTGCACCTTCCGCCGCCACGGTCGGCACGCCTTGCAGTGTAGGGCCTACGCGGCCATGGGCATCAACGATGCGCATCGCGCCTGCGCGCTCGGTCACCAGAAAGTCCCCGTTGGGCAAGGGGGCAAATGCCCACGGTTGGCGCAGGCCGTAGGCCAGCTCGGTCACAGGCAGCGGCTGCGCCTTGGCGGCATCGTAGGTGGAGGAGCTGGGTTCGGAAGGGCCTGGGCCTTGTGCCGCCGCGCTGCCCCAGGCCAGCGGGAGCGCAAGCGCTGCAAAAGCGAAGGTGGGCAAAGCGCTGGCGCCTGAAGCCTTGCGCCATCCATGCAAACGGGCGAAGCCAAAGAGATGGCGTGTAAGTGAGAGGCTGAATGTTTTTTGCATACCTTTTGCCGCACGTGTCGGCCCTTTTGGGGCGTGGCGCGCCTGTGTTGTGGCGCTGCCCATCATGGCGGCGGGAGTCACGAAAAGGCGCCCATCCTAGCGCAATGCTTCGCCCCACCGCGCCAAGTACCGTCGCCACACGCCCTGCGGCATTTCACAATGTTACAAATCAAACTGAATTCGACTTGATTACCAACATGCCGAAACAGGCATTTTTTATTTCCTTTTGATTGATAAAATTAATCAACCCCACGGCGCCAATAGCGCGGCGCATCCTGGCGCAGGCAGTCCAGCGCCTGCGGGCGCTGCGAGTGCCAGGCCATCGCCCCGCACTGGGCCGAGCTGCGCAGGGCCACGCCCGCCGCCTGATAGCGCTGCACCACCTGGGCATGCGGATGCCCGAAGCGGTTGCGATAGCCCGCCTGGGCCACGGCGTGCCGGGGCTGCACGGCCTGCAAAAACGCCTGCGAGGAAGAGCTGCGGCTACCGTGGTGCGGCGCCAGCAGCCAGTCGGCGCGCAAGCGCTCGCCGTATTGCAGGCGCAGCTCCAGCTCCTGCAACCAGCCGATATCGCCCGTGAGCAAGGCCGCGCGCCCATCGCCGGCCTGCACGTGCAGCACGCAGCTATAGGCGTTGCGCGCGCCGCTGGCGGCCAGCGCACCCGCAGGCGCTGGCTCCGCCACTTGCAAACGGCGCTGCAACGCCTGCGCGGGCGGGGCCAAAAAGGCAAAACGCACGCCATCCCACTGCCAGGCCACGCCCGCGTGGCACAGCCGCCAATCGGCCGCCGCAGCGCCCGCGTGCGCCAGCGCGCCGGGGGCGAACGAGGCATACACCGGCCCATCGACGCCATAGGCCAACACCGCCGCAGCGCCGCCAATGTGGTCGCTATCGGCATGGCTGAGCGCCAGGCCCTGCAAACGCCAGCCCTGGGCCTGCAAAAACGGCACGATCACGCTCTGCCCCGCATCGCTGCCGGGGCCGTAGCGCGGCCCTGCGTCGTAGAGAAAGCTATGGCCGTGCGTGCGCACCAGCACGGCCGCGCCCTGCCCCACATCCAGCGCCACAACCTGGAACTGCCCTGGCGCTGGCACGCTCGGACGCCATAGCAGCGCGGCCACCAGCCACAGCCCCCCTTGCACGCGCAGCCAAGGCGGCAAACGGCTGACCGCCAAAGCCGCGCCCGCCAAACCCAGCGCCGCCCAGAGCACGGGCAACTGCGGCCAATGGCTGGCGGCATGGGGCCAGCTCGCCATCCATTGCAGGCATTGCAGCAAGCCTTGCATCGACCAGCCCGCCAGCGGCAGCAGCGGCTCGACCACGGCAGCCAGCAAGGCCAGCGGCGTCACCCACAGCGTCACCAGCGGAATCGCCACCATATTGGCCAGCAAGCCCACCCAACTGACTTGCCCGAACAAGGCGATGGTCAGCGGCATCAGCACCAGCGAAAGCCGCCATTGCAGCTGCCACAAGGCCAGCGCCTTGCGCCCCAGGCTCAGGCCCAGTTGCCGCACCCAGGCCCCCAGCCCAACCAGGCGGCGGGGGCGCAACGCCGAGCCGGCACTGCCGCTCTGCCCGGCAGCCGCCTCAGCACCGGCCGACTCCTCCAAGGCCATCACCACACCGGCATTGCGCGCTGGCGCCCAAGCCCCCGCCCACTGCTGCGCGCCCGCCACGCTGGCGGGCTCGGGCGCCAGCCGCAGCAGCACCGCCACCGCCACAAAGCTCAGCCAAAACCCGGCCTGTTGCAAAGCCCAGGGGTCGATCACCAACACCACGGCCGCCGCCAGCGCCAGCGTGGCATGCCAGGGCCAGCGCACGCCCCAGGTGCGCAGCGCCACCACGGTGGCCAGCATCCATATCGTGCGTTGGGCGGGCAACTGCCAGCCGCTGAAGACGGCATAGGCACACGCCAGCGCCAGCCCGCCCCACTGCGCGGCCGTGGGCGCCGCCGCCAGCCGCATGGCCAGCGGCCATTGTCGCCACAAACGGTTGAGCAGCCCCATCGCCAGCCAGGCGAACAAGGTGATGTGCAAGCCGGAAATGGCCATCAAATGGCTGACGCCGGTAATGCGGAAAACCTCCCAGTCGCCCGCCTCAATGCTGCGCTGATCGCCCGTGACCAGCGCCGCCAGCACGGCCGCACTGCGCTGGGCCAGCGGATCGGCCTGCGCTGCTGCACCCGGCCCGCCCAGGCGCGCCAGGATGCGATCGCGCACCCGCTGACGCCAGCGCTCGATCCGGTAGCGGCCCGAATCCCCCAGCAACGCCGCCTCGCCCCCATCGCGCACCACCGCCGTGGCCTGCACGCCTTGCAGCCACAGCCATTGCTCATAGTCGAACAGGCCCGGATTGAGCCGCCCCGCAGGCATGCGCAAACGCAGCCGCAACCGCACCCGATCGCCCGCCTGCAAGGCAGCAATGGGCGCGGCAGACGGGCGCGGTGCGGGCTGCGCGTTGGGCGTTTGGCCGGTTGGATTTGCTGGATTGGCTGGTTTTGTTTGGATCGGCGCGCCTGGCGGCGATTCACCGTGCGCTGGGGCAGCCTGCGCGCTTTGCGCCGGCGCGCGCTCGCCATACCAGGCCACATCCAGCCGCTGCACCAGCGCCACCGGCCCCTTGGGTGTTTCCGCCGCATCTGCCCATTGAGCCGATTCCGGCTGCAAGCGAAAGCGCACGCCATCGGCCTGCCAGCGCGGCATGGCCGCCACCACGCCGATCACATCCACTTCCTGCCCGGCCCACGCAGGCGGCAATGCGGTGCGCTGCACCCAAGCCGCGCGCAGCCCGGGCCAGGCAAAGCCCGCGCCCAGCGCCGCCAGGCACAACAGCACACTGCTTAGGAATGTGACAGAAAAAAACGTCGCAGAGGCCGCAGCCCCCTCGGGCGCCAATGCCATGCCGCGCCGCCAGAGCAGGCACGCCAGCCCCGCCGCGCCACAGGCCGCCAGCAGCCCTGCATACACTGCCAACGGCCACAGCCGGGGCTGCTGCCATTGCCAAGCCATGCCCAAAGCCAGGGCCAGCAATAACGCCGGGGCGCGGCCCCCATAGCCCGCCAGGCGCTGAAAAAGCTGGGAAAGCTGAAAAAAAACGGCGGCGGACATGCTGCTGTGCCCCCTTCATCAAGCGTGTGCAGCAAGGGCCTCCAGAGGCGGTTGCTGCCTCAGCCGCCCGCGATGGTCATCCGTTCGATCAGCACGGAGCCGGTGGTCTTGGCGCCGTAGTTGTAAGCGTCCGCGCCAATGGCGGCGATGCCCATGAACATCTCTTTGAGGTTGCCCGCGATGGTGATTTCCTGCACGGGGTAGGCAATCTCGCCGTTTTCCACCCAAAAGCCGCTGGCGCCGCGCGAGTAATCGCCCGTGACGGCATTCACCCCATGCCCCATCAGCTCGATCACGAACAGGCCCGTGCCCAGCTTTTGCAGCATGGCGGGCAGCTCGTCATCGGCCTGGGTGTGCTTGGAATTGAGCGTGAGGTTGTGCGAGCCGCCTGCGTTGCCCGTGGTGCGCATGCCCAGCTTGCGCGCGGTGTAGCTGGAGAGCAAATAGCCCTGCACGCGCCCATCGCGCACCAGCTTGCGCGGCTGCACGCGCACGCCCTCGGCATCGAAAGGCGAGCTGCCCTTGCCGCCGAGGATGAAGGGGTTTTCCTCTACCTCCACATGCGCGGGGAAAACCTGCTTGCCCAGCGAATCCATCAAAAAACTGCTTTGGCGATACAGCGCGCCGCCGTTGATGGCCTGGGCAAACGCCCCTAGCAGCCCGGCCGCCAGCGGCGACTCAAACAGCACCGGGCACTGGCGCGTGGAAATGCGCCGACTGCCCAGGCGTGAGAGCGCACGCTCGGCCGCATAGCGGCCCACCGCCTCGGGCCGCGCCAGGCGCTGGGCATCGCGCATGGAGCTGTACCAGTGATCGCGCTGCATCGCCTCGCCCTTGCCCGCAATGGGCGCCACCGAAATGCCGTGGCGCGAGCTGGCATAGCCGCCCTCGAAACCATTGGTGTAAGCGGCATAAAAATGGCCGTGCTGCGCCGAAACCGACGCGCCTTCGCTGTTGGTGATGAGGCGGTCGGTCGCCAGCGCCGCCTGCTCGCAGCGCAGCGCCAGCGCGACCGCATCCTCACTGCCAATATCCCAGGGGTGGTACAGATCCAAATCCAAATGCGTGCCCGGCGCGGCAATATCGGCTGCATCGGGCAGCCCCGCGTGCGGGTCCTCGGCCGTGTAGCGGGCGATGTCGTAAGCCGCCTGCACGGTGCGAGCGATGGCCGCCTCGGAGAAATCGGAGGTGTTGGCGCTGCCCCGGCGCTGGCCCAGATACACCGTCACACCCAGACCCTTGTCGCGGTTGCGCTCCACCGTCTCCAGCTCGCCCATGCGCACGCTCACGGACAGGCCACTGCTCTCGGACACCTCCACCGCCGCATCGCTGGCGCCCAGGCGCTTGGCGTGCGCCAGCGCCTGGTGCGTCAGGGCCTGGAATTGTTCGCGCGTGTACGCAAACGCCTGAAATGATGGCGCTGGCGCGGCCTTCGCCTTGCGCCGGGGGCGCGCAGGCGCGCCTGTGGCAAAGCCGTCGGCCAAAGGCTCGGAAGAGGTCAAAGTGTGGCTGGCATGATTTTTCATGGCCGGTATGATACTTGGCGCATTTAGACGCTGTATTTGGGCGCCGTATTCGTGCGCTGATTTGGGCGCTGCCTTGGCCAAGGCGGCGACTGCCTCCCTCCCCCCACTTCCCCATTTTGTGCAGCCGCCAGCCGCGCTGGCCCTGCCCTCTTGTGTTTTCTTATGAGCAGAAAAACCCGCAAAGGCTACTTCGTGCGCGGCCAATTCATTGCCGAAGGCAGCGAAGAAGACCTGCAATTCAAAGCCGAACTCAAAGGCCGTGACACCAGCAAAAGCGACAAAAAACGCGAAAGCCAGGCCTTGCAGGCCCTGGGCGAGGAGCTGCTGAGCCTGCGCAGCGACTTGTTCGACGCCCTGGAGCTGGATGAGGAGCTGGTCGATGCCCTGGCCCAAGTGCGCCGCATCAGCGACTTTGAAGGCCGCCGCCGCCAACTGCAATACGTGGGCAAACTCATGCGCCGCCTGGACGAGGCGGAGATCGCCGCCATCCGCGACGCGCTGGACGTGCAGCGCCAGGGCAGCGCCGAACAAACCCAGGCCCTGCACTGGGCCGAGCAGTGGCGCGAGCGCCTGATTGCCGACGACGCCGCGCTGGCGCAATGGCTGCAAGAGCACCCCGACGACGAAATCCAGCCCCTGCGCGCCCTCATCCGCCAGGCCCGCAAAGATGCCGACGCTGTTGACCCCGCCAGCGTCAGCATGGGGCTGGCCCCGCGCAAAGGCAAAGCCTATCGCGAGCTATTCCAGTGGATTCAACGCGCCCAGCAGCGCCAGACTACGCCAGAAGCATCAGAATAGCTTCCAATCACAAATCAAAAAGAAATAAAATCACTTGGTTTTGGCAACATGAGCATTCAATTCAATTTACATTGATTTGTAAAATAACCCTCTTGCCTAACCGCCTTCGCCCGCCCCGTTGCGCCCCCATCTCTCGCCCTTCTGCCCCGCTTCTTCTCCCACCCTGACCCATGCCCCCCGATTTGCACGCCCTGGCCCGCTGGCCCGCCATGCTGGCCGCCGCCGTGCTGCTGGCCCTGCTGGGCGCTTGCAGCAAGCCCGAGCCCACGCCCCCTGTGGTGCGCGCCGTCAAACTGCTCACCGCAGGCGCTTCCCCCCACGTGGCGCATACGGAATACGCAGGCGTCGTCACCGCCCGCAGCGAGGCCACGCTGGGCTTTCGCGTGGCGGGCAAGCTGCTCGAGCGCCCCGTGGCGATGGGCCAGGCCGTGCGCAAAGGCCAATTGCTGGCGCAGTTGGATGCCAGCGATTACCGCCTCTCCGCCGCTGCGGCCGCAGCCCAGTTGCGCGCCGCCGTCACCGAGCGCGATGTGCTCGCCGCCGACCTCAAACGCTTTGAGGCGCTGCGCGCGCAAAACTTCATCAGCGCCGCCGAGCTGGAGCGGCGCAGCGCCGCGCTCAAAGCCGCGCAATCGCGCGTCGCCCAGGCTCAGGCGCAACTGACCGCCCAGGGCAATCAGACCGAATACACCCGCCTGGTGGCGCACGCCGATGCCATCGTCACCGCCACCCTGGCCGAGCCGGGCCAGGTCGTGGGCGCTGGCACGCCCGTCGTGCGCCTGGCCCTGGACGGCCCGCGCGAGGTCAGCTTCGCCGTGCCCGAGCAGCGCCTGGCCCAAGTGCAGCCTGGCCAGCAGGTGCAGGTGCGCGCCTGGGGCGGCCAGGCCCAACCACTGTTGCCCGCGCGGGTGCGCGAAATTGCCGCCAGCGCCGACCCGGCCACCCGCACCTTCGCCGTGAAGGTGGAAATCCTGGGCGAGCGCCAGCCGCCGCTGGGCGCCACCATCACCGTCATCTGGCCGCAAGCGGCCAGCGACAGCGCGCCCCTCATCCACCTGCCGGGCACGGCGCTATGGCGCAACCAGGCCGGGCGCAATGCCGTCTGGGTGTTCGAGCCGCAAGGCGATGGCAGCAGCGGCACTTTGGCGGAAAGAGAAGTCGAGCTGGCAGGGCCGGATGCCAACGGCTGGATCGTGCGCAGCGGCCTGCGCGCGGGCGAGCGCGTAGTCGCCACAGGCGCGCATGTGCTGCAAGCGGGCGAACGCGTGCGCGTTTACGCCAGCGGCCCCCAGACCCATGCAGGCGCTATGGGCACTACGGGTGCTGCGGTCGAGGCCGATCAGGCAATCGCCGCCCAGCCCACCCCGGCCAGGGAGCAGCCATGAGCAGCCCCAGCCCCCCGGTTTCGCGCCACAACATCTCGCGCTGGGCGCTCGAGCATGCGGCGCTGACGCGCTATCTGCTGGTGGTGCTGATGCTGCTGGGCAGCCTGGCGTACTTCCAGCTCGGGCAGGATGAAGATCCGCCATTTACTTTCCGCGTCATGGTGATCCAGGCGCACTGGCCCGGCGCCACCGCGCACGAGGTGGCCGAGCAAGTCACCAGCCGCATCGAGCGCACCTTGCAAGAGGTGCCCTATGCCGACACCATCAGCAGCTACTCCAAGCCTGGCCACGCGCAAATCCTGCTGCAACTGGCCGACCACAGCCCGCCGGGCGAGGTGCCGCACCTTTGGTACACCGTGCGCAAAAAAGTCGGCGACATGCGCGCCCAATTGCCCCAGGGCGTGCACGGCCCCTACTTTCTCGACGACTTCGGCGATGTGTATGGCGTGATCTACGCCCTCAGCGGCGAGGGCTTCAGCGACGCCGAACTCAAAACCCAGGCCGAGGCCGTGCGCCAGCGCTTGCTGCGCGTGCCCGATGTCGCCAAGGTGGAGCTGTTTGGCCAACAGCAGGAGCGCCTGTATATCGAAGCGCCTCAGCGCCGCCTGGCGCAATTGGGGTTGAACATGAACGCCGTGCTGGCGCAGCTCGGCCAGCAAAACACCGTGGCCGACGGCGGCTATGTGCAGGCCGATGGCGAACAGGTGCGCGTGCGCGTGCAAGGCCCTTTTACTGCCATCGAGGAGCTGCGCGCCATGCCTATCCGCGCCGCCAATGGCCAGCAACTGCGCTTGGGCGATATCGCCGAAATCTGGCGCGGCTATGAAGACCCCGCCGCCATCACCGTGCGCTTTGGCGGCCAGCGGGCCATCGCCCTGGGCATCTCCATGGTCAAAGGCGGCGACATCGTGGCCCTGGGCCAGGCTCTTCGCGCCGAAGCCGAGCGCATCGGCCACAGCCTGCCCGCGGGCATGCAATTGCAAAACGTGCAAGATCAGCCCAAGGCCGTAACCAGCGCTGTCAACGAATTCGTCGCCGTGCTGATCGAGGCCGTCACCATCGTGCTGGCGGTGAGCTTTCTCAGCCTGGGCCTGCAACAGCGCCCCGGCCCCGCAGGCCAAAGCTGGCTGCCCTGGCGGCGCTGGAGCCTGGACATGCGCCCCGGCCTGGTGGTGGCCATCACCATCCCGCTGGTGCTGGCGATGACGTTTCTGGCCATGCTGTACTGGGGCATTGGCCTGCACAAAATCTCCCTGGGCTCGCTCATCATCGCCCTGGGCCTGTTGGTGGACGACGCCATCATCGCCGTGGAAATGATGGTGCGCAAAATGGAGGAGGGCTACAGCAAATACCGCTCGGCCCTGTTCGCCTACGACATCACGGCCAAGCCCATGCTCACCGGCACGCTGATTACCGCCGCAGGCTTTTTGCCCATTGGCATTGCGCGCTCCACCACGGGGGAATACACCTTTGCCATTTTTGGCGTCACCGTCGTGGCGCTGCTGCTCTCGTGGTTGGTGTCGGTCTATTTCGTGCCCTACCTGGGCGTGCTCCTGCTGAAAGCCCCAGCGAACGCGCCGCGCCGCGCCGATGGCGACGACGATGGCGCAGGCGCCAGCCATGACGAGCACAGCAGCCAGGCCGACCATGACAGCGATGCCGCTGTTTACAACACCCCCTTCTATCAGCGCTTTCGCCGCCTGCTCGACTGGTGCATCGCGCACCGCTGGATCACCATCGCCATTACCCTGGCGCTCTTTGGCGCAGGCCTGGCGGGCATGGGGCGCGTACAGCAGCAGTTCTTTCCCGATTCCAGCCGCCCGGAAATCATGATCGACCTGTGGCTGCCTGAGGGCGCCGCGATTGCGGCCACGCAAGACGTGGCTTTGCGCGCAGAAAAAGCCCTGGGCGAGCAGCCCGGCGTGCAAAGCGTGGCGACCTGGATCGGCTCCGGCGTGCCGCGCTTTTATCTGCCGCTCGATCAAATCTTCCCCCAATCCAACGTGGCGCAATTCATCGTCATGCCCCGCAGCCTGGCCGAGCGCGACGCGCTGCTGCGCAGCCTGCCGCAGTACATGGCCAGCCACTTCCCCGAAGTGCGCGCGCGCATCAAGCTGCTGCCCATGGGGCCGCCCGTGCCTTATCCCGTGCAGTTCCGCGTGCTCGGCCCCGAGCCAGAGCAACTGCGCCGCTACGCCAATGAGGTACAGGCCGCCCTGCGCGCCAACCCCCATATGCGCGGCGTGAACGACAACTGGAACCAGCCCATCAAAGCCTGGCGTCTGCACATCGACCAAGACAAGGCCCTGGCCCTGGGCGTGAGCAGCCAGGCCATCGCCCGCAGCGCCCACACGATTTTGGAAGGCGAAACCATCGGCCAATACCGTGAGGGCGACCAGCTCATCCCCATCGTGCTGCGCCCGCCGCTGCAAGAGCGCCAAAGCCTGCCCGATCTGGCCAACGCCTACATCCACACCAACCAGGGCAAGGCCATCCCCCTCGCCCAGATCGCCGAGCCGCAACTGGCCTGGGAGCACGGCGTACTCTGGCGCCACAACCGTGAATACGCCATCACCGTGCAAGGCGATGTGGTCGAGGGCCTGCAAGGCGCCACCGTCACGCAGGCGTTATTGCCCACGCTGCGCGAGCTGGAGGCGCGCTGGCACGCCAGCGGCCACGGCGACTACCGCATCGAAGTCGCTGGCGCCATCGCCGAAAGCGCCAAAGGCTCGGCTTCCATCGCCGCAGGCGTGCCGCTGATGCTGTTCATCGTTTTCACGCTGCTGGTGGTGCAGCTCAAGAGCTTTTCGCGCGCGCTGCTGGTCTTTCTCACCGGGCCGATGGGCATCACCGGCGTGGCGGCTGCCTTGCTGCTGTTTGGGCAGCCCTTTGGCTTCGTGGCCTTGCTGGGCGTCATCGCCCTGATGGGCATGATCCAGCGCAACGCCGTCATCCTTATCGACCAAATCGAGCTGGAACGCGCCGCAGGCACTCCCGCGTGGGACGCCATCCTCAACGCTGCCACCCACCGCTTGCGCCCCATCGCGCTCACCGCCGCCGCCGCCGTGCTCGCCATGATCCCGCTCTCGCGCAGCGTGTTCTGGGGACCGATGGCCGTTGCCATCATGGGCGGTCTCATCGTCGCCACCGTGCTCACCCTGCTGGCCCTGCCCGCCATGTACGCCGCTTGGTTCCGCGTGCGCCGCCCAGGCACGGCTTGAATCTGCGCGGCGCGCACAAACGCCCCAAGCGGAGAAACAAAAAGGGCAGCCGATGAAGGCTGCCCTTGTCTTTTTGGTGCCGCTTGCCGGATTTGAACTGGCGACCTTTTCATTACGAATGAACTGCTCTACCAACTGAGCTAAAGCGGCGAAATGTGCAAACTTTCCATGCTTGCCAGCATCGCATCGCTGTTGATGCGGCCCGCTTCGCAGGAAAGATGCGCATTCTAGCAGCTATTTCCTTGCTGACCTTCCTCCAACGCAGCCAAGATTCCGATTCTTGTTGATATTGATAATAACTATCGATTCAATTATTGATAAAATATTAATTTCGAACCTTATGCGAAGTTTTTTCGCTTTTCGTAACAACCATGGAATGCCACTTGCCCTTGCCGGGCAGAGAGCAGTGCGTGCGGTGCTAGGACAAGCAGGCTCTGCGTGGCGAAAGGAAACGGAACTCATGCGATTCACAAAAACTCCACTAGCTCTTCTAGCCGCTCAGGTGTGCTGCCACGCCGTTTGGGCCCAGGCGCCCGCCGCGCCTGCTACTGCCACCGCCGCTGCGCCCGCATTGCCTGCCGTAACCGTGTTGGGTCACATAGATGGCGACCGTATCGGCCAAGAAACGCTAGAAAAAGAGCCGCCAAAGAACATCCGTGACTTGTTCAAGCAAACCGTAGGCGTTGACTTCTCGGCCACCGGCCCGGGGCGTCAATTGGGTGATATTGAAGTGCGAGGCATGGGCGGCCTAGGCTCATCACTGGGCGTTGGCAGCAACCGCGTCACACTGGAAGTTGACGGCATGGATATCAGCCAGAGCTTCCAATTCGGGCACAACATGCGCCAGGGGCGTCAATATTTCGATCCGGCTGATCTCAAAGCCGTCGAAATCCACAAAGGCCCTGGTGCCAACGGCCTGGCCGGTAACGTGCAGATGCGCACCAAAGACCCCGTGGATTACCTGCGCACGGGGCAGAACGTTGGCGGCGAAGTGCGCGCTGGCTACAGCGGCGACACCCGCGAAGGCTCCGTCGGGGCGAGCATTGCCGCGCGCATCAACAACGCCAACAGCGCCTCACTCAGCTACACACGCCGCAGCTTCCACGAACTGGATAACAAAGATGGCATCGCCATGGATGGCCCACAGCGCAGCAAGCTCAACCCCATGGATGGCACAAGCCATTCCCTGAACGGCAAATGGGTCATTCAGCCCAACGCCCAACACAAGCTGACCGTAGCCGCACAGCATTTCAATACCAAATACGACACCGACCAACGCAGCAGCCTGGGCGTCTCGCGCGGAACAACGACTTACGCCTACCGCAACATCCAGAAAAACGAGCGCAACGCCCTCTCGCTCATCCATGAGGGGCAAGCAGAGGCTGCGGCCTTCGACCGCTTCCAGTGGCAGATCTCCGCCCAGCGCACTGCCAGTGAGGGACGCAATGCCTACTCGCGCCGCAATGCGGCAGGCGTTGAAAGCCATTTGCAAGACAACAACGACTTCACCGTCAAGGCTTATGCCCTCAAAGCCGATTTCGATAAAACCCTGGGCGGGCACGCAACCCAGGGCGGGCTGCAACACGATCTGCGATACGGCCTGAAGTTACAGCACGGCGAACTGGAGATGACAACGGTGGGCATCGGCAGCGATGGCGTGGCCAAGGCGCGCAGCTTCTTCCCCAAAAACAAGCAGTGGCAAGCGCAACTGCATGTGGCCGATCGCATGCAATGGGGCTTGAGCGGCTTCAGCCTCACCCCCTCTTTGAGCTTGACACACATTCGCATTGATCCCTCGATGCCTGCTGGCGTTGCCCCCCAGCCGGGCACCCAGGCCTATCGCAAGACAGCCCCGGGCGCGGGTTTGTTGCTGGAGTGGCAGCCCAACGAGCAACACCTGCTTTCAGCCAGCTACCAGCGCGCCACGCGCATGCCCGGCTTTGGCGAAACCAACGGCCAGAACTACGGGCACTGGCTAGGCCGCCCCAACCCCGACCTCAAGCCCGAAGCCGCCGATGCCGTGGAGCTGGGCTGGAGCAGCTTCAGCCCGCTGGGCCAGCAAAAAACGGCTGTGTTCTACAACCGTTACAACGACATGATCGACGTGACGTGCGAGAGCAACCGCAATACGGGCAACTACTGCGACATCTTCAACCGCCCAGGCCGCGTCAAGCTTTACGGCCTGGAATGGGAAGGTCGCCTCCAGCTCGATGCGCTGGGCGCGCCGCGCGGCCTGGCGCTGGAGGGCGGCATGATTTACACCAAAGGCAGCAGCGCCAATGGCTACGCAGAAGGCCGAGCCAACCCATTCAACGGCCACGTAGGCCTGCGCTACAACCACCCTGCCGATATCTGGGGCGTTATCGCACGGCTGAATTTCTCCCAAGGCAAGAAAACCAAGGATCTGCCCAAGGGCTACCACGGCACGGCAGGCTACGGCGTTTTGGACCTCGTTGCCCACTACAAGCCCACCGAGCAGCTCACGCTCAGCGCAGGCATTTACAACGTGGGCGACAAACGCTATGTGCGCTGGAGCAACTACCGCAGCGCCGCCACGCGCCCCGACGGCGCTTACACCGAGGCTGGTCGCTATTTCGGCTTGAACGTGCGCTACCAGTTCTGAGAACGCGCTTAAAGAGTCCACTCTAATTAGGAATACGAATTTGTATCACCCATAATAAGAAGTGGATTGCCCAGGGATGAGGGCCTGTCATCAAAATTGCCGTGCATAGCCCCCAAAAGACGGGGGTAGGCACGTTGCGAGGTTTTTGGGTGACAGACCCCTGGCCCTGGGCTGTTGTGTCCATGCCAGGACGATAACTTAGGAGTACCTTACAGATGAATACACGCTTACCGCGCCGTTTCGCCCTTTGCCTGCTGCCCTTGGCGGTTGCGGCCTGCACCGCCACTGCGCCAGAGCAAAAAAGCAGCGCGCAGCAACCAGCCAACGCCTTGAGCACCCAGCAACCCGCCCAGGCCAAAGCCCCGCGGGCCTCTGTCGGGCATGGCAACGATATTGGCACCTACATCCAAGTCATGGACTTGAACAAAGACGGCGCCGTCACCCCTGACGAAGTGCAAGCGCAACGCATGCAGCAATTCCAGACGCTGGATGCCAACGGCGACGGCAAAGTCAGCATGAAGGAATACACGGACGAATTCCGCCAACGCATGCAAGGCATGATCGAAGCCGACCGCCAGGAGATCGACCGCATGACCGATGTGCGCTTTGAATCCATGGCCGGCAAGGAAAGCCACATCAGCCGCGCCCGCTACGACCAGGCCAGCGAGCGCGCCTACAGCGCCTTCACGCAGGGCAAGATGCCCGAAAAACTCACGCCACAAGCGCCCAAAGAAGCCAAGGAGCACAAACAAGCCAAACAGCACGGCCAACAAGCCCAGCGCAGCGGCGGCATGCTCACCATGCCCACCAACCACACCAAGGCCGGCATGATGGCTTTGTACGACCAGAACCGCGACGGCCAAATCACGCGCGAGGAGTTCAATCAAGTGCGCGAGGAGCAATTCAAGCGCACCGACAGCAACCGTGACGGGCGCTTGAGCCGCGAGGAATACGCCACCGAATTCGACCAGCGCGTGGATGCCCGCCAGCACGAAGTCGTCAGCGGGCAAATGCGCCAGGCGCGCGTGCGCTTTGGCATTCTGGATGCGGACAAGAGCGATTTCATCGAGCCGCAAGAACTCATCCACAGCGGCCAGCAAATGTTCCAGCGCGTTGACCGCAACAACGACGGGCGCGTCGATCAAGTCGATGCCTCGCTGCCTGCACCCAAGCGCGGCGCAGAGGCGAGCCAAGACGGCAAGAAGAAAGCCAACTAAACCGCTGGAAAGCGCTTCAGCGCCGCAGCTTCAGCGGTGGCGCTACCCTTGGGAGCCTCAGGCTCTGAGGCCAAGCATCAAAAAACCTCCCCGCATCCACTGCCTGGGAGGTTTTTTTGATGCCGCGCGGCGCTCCATCACGCTGGCTCAACAGCCTTGCCTCTTCCATAAAATTACAAATCAAAGAAAAATCTATTTTATTACCATGTTGCCAAAACATGGTAATTTTATTTCCCATTGATATAAAAAAGGCGCCAAACCGGCGCCTTTTTTTGAGTCTTTCGGCCAGCAGCGCGATCAGCGGCCGGGAGCGATGGCCGGGTTGCGCATGGCACCAAAGAAGTTGGATTCCTTGGGATCAAGCACCAGCACATCGCCCGGCAACCCCAGGCTGTTGCGATACGCCTCCAGGCTGCGGTAGAACTGGGCAAATTCCGCATCCTGGCCGTAGGCTTTGGCAAACGTGCTGGCCGCCGAGCTGTCGCCCTTGGCGCGAATCTCCTGGGCTTTGCGATAAGCCTCCGCGCGGGTCTGGATGCTTTGGCGGTCGGCATTGGCGCGGATGCGCTCGCCTTCGGCCTGGCCCTCGGAGCGCAAACGGTTGGCCTCACGCGTGCGTTCAGCGCGCATGCGGGTGAAGACGGATTCGGTGATGTCCTTGGAGTAATCCACGCGCGTGATGCGCACGTCCGCAATCTCGATGCCCCAGGAGCCAACCACGGCGCTGGTTTCGCCGCCTTCGCCCGTGGTTTGGCGCACGCCGCCAACGCTTTGCGAGACTTGCTTGAGCACCGCATCCATCAGCTCCTGGCGCTGCTCGGAGAGCAACTGGCGCACGGTGCGGCGGTTGACTTCCTCCTGGAAGGCACTGCGCACCACGCGGCTGAGCTGGGCCGCGCCCGCTTCTTCCGAGCGGCCCACGTTGTCGATATACGTCTCGGGATCGACGATGCGCCAGCGCACATACCAGTCGATCACCACCCATTGCTTTTCGGCCGTGAGCGAAGGCTCGGTCGAATTGCTCTTGAGCATCAGCAAACGCTTGTCGAGGTATTCCACGGTTTGCAGCGGCGCGGGCATGAGCTTGAAGTGCAGCCCCGGCTCTTTGACGACGCGATCGATCTTGCCGAAGCGATAGACCACGCCATAGTTGCGTTCGTTGACGGTGAAAAGCAGCGAGCTGGCCATGACCAGCGCGATGAGCAGCAGCCCGCCCCAAAATCCCATGCGATTCATTTGCGATTGTTCCTTGTGTGCGAGAGCGCCTGCGGCGTTAGCGGATGTCGCGACCGGGCCTGCGCTGGCTGGCCTGCGCGGCGGGGGCGGTTTGGGCGCTGGCGTCTTGCGCGGCAGCGGGCGCCGCTTGCAGCGCCGGGGCGCCTGTCGCGGTCGCGGGCGACTCCAGCCATTTATCCAACGGCAGGTACATCAGGTTGCTGCTGCTGCCGGAATCAACCAGCACTTTGCGGCTTTTGCCATAGACGTCTTCCATCGTCTCCAGGTACATGCGCTCGCGCGTGACTTGCGGCGCTTTGCGGTATTCGGCCAACACGGCGTTAAAGCGCGCGGCATCGCCCTCGGCGCGGGCGGTGATTTGCTCGCGGTAGCCTTCGGCCTCCTCCACCATGCGGGCGGCCTCGCCCACGGCAAGGGGCACGACTTTGTTGGCATAGGCTTCGGCGTCGTTTTTCAGGCGCTCGCGCTCCTGGTCGGCGCGCAGCACGTCGTCAAAAGCCGCGCGCACCATATCGGGCGGGCGCACGCCGCTGGGCTGCATGTTGATGGCCACGACTTCCACGCCAAGCTGGTAGCGCTCCAGAATTTCCTGCGTGAGCTTGCGCAGCGCCGGGGCGATGTCCTCACGGCGGTCGGCCAGGGCCTGGTCCATCGACATCTTGCCCACCACTTCGCGCACGGCCGATTCGGCCGCCTCGGCAATGGCGCCGAGCTGGTTTTGCGTGTTGAAAAGCCACTGCTCGGCGTTGTTGATGCGGTATTGCACCGTGAACAGCACTTCGATGATGTTCTCATCCTGCGTGAGCATGGCGTATTCGTTCAGCCCCGTCTCGGGCAAGGTGCGGCCGCTGCCGATGTCCATGGTCTTGATGCGCATGTCCACCATTTCATGGCGGCCAATGGGCGTGGGCCAGCGCCAATTCAGGCCAGCGCCCACGGTGTTCTGGTATTTGCCAAACAGCGTGACAACGCCGCGATGGCCTTCTTGCACGATGAAAAAGCCCGTGCCCAGCCACAGCGCGGCCAGCAAGATGCCGCCAGTGGCAATGAGCGAGCCGGAGATGGCCGGGCGGCGTGGGCCTGTCGGCTGGCCTCGTCCGCCGCTGTTGCCATTGCCGCCATTGCCCAGCAGCTTGCCCAGCTTCTGGCTCAAATCGCCCATCAGCTCGCTCAAATCCGGAGGCTCCTGCCCCTTGCCGCCCGTGGGACGCTGGGGCGTGGGCGTGGGCGGTGGCAAAGGCGGGCCGCCTTGCGGGCGCGGCGGCGTGGGCGCATCACCATCGCCAGGGCGGGCCTGACCAGGTTGTTCATCCTGGCTGCCGCTGCCGGCGGGGCGCTCAGGCTCGCGGCCCCAGCCCGGATCGTTCAAATTGAAAAGCGCATGCAGTCGCTTGGGTAAGCGCGCCAGCAGGCCTTGGCTGCGTGATGTTGCCGTCATTCACTTCCGTTTCATTGGTTTTTTGTCGATCACAAGGCCTTGCCGCCGGGATCGCGCGAAAGGTGCCGATTGTGCCCAAATCATGGCCCAGTCGGGTATTTCAAGGGGGATATTCCATTTCTAAAAGTCTGTTTAGCGCGCATCTTCAGCACGGGGTGCTGCGTTGGTTGGCACTTGATCCAAAGTGGGGGCATCCGCCGGGGGCGAAGCTGCGGGCGCAGAGGTAACGCCTGGCGCATCAGTCGATCCAGCCGGGGCGGATGCCTCCCCTTCAGCAGCAGCAGGGGCTGGCGCAAGCGCCTGGGCGGGCATCTCGGCGGGCGCATTCGGCATGACGGGGGCCGCACTGGCGTCGGCCTGCTCGCCCTGCCCTGGCACTGCGTCTGCTCCGGCCTCTGGCTCTGTTGCCTGACTGGCAGGTGCGGGCGCTTCGGTGCGCGGGGCGGTTTCGGGCAAAGCCTGATTGAGGGCGCGCAGCACATCGGTCTGGGTGATGATGCCCATCAGGCGCTGGTGCTCGCCCACCACGGGCAGGTGGTACACGCCGCCCTGGCACAGCAGGCCCAGCAGCTCCATCACGGGCTGATCGCCATGGGCTACGGCGACTGAGGGCACCATGATGTCGCGCACGCGCTGCGGCGCGGGCGGTTCGATGGTTGGCGGGGCGCTGCTGCCGCCCAGCGCCTTCCACGATTGGCGCATCCACTGCCGCCAGCGGCTGCCTGCGGCATGTGCTGCGATATTGGCCGAGGCGTTTGCCGCCCCCGCCGCGCCGCCTGCGCTGGCTTCGGCTGGGAACTGCAACTGCATCCATTGCGCCAGCCCCACCATGCCCAGCAAATGGCCTTGGGCGTCGATCACGGGCAGCTCGCGGTGCTGGTGCTGGCGCATGTAGTCCTGAAACGCCTCCAGCGCCATATCGGCCTGCACGCAGTGCACCTGGGTGGTCATGATGTCGGCGCAACGCATTTCGCCGAAGGCGCGCTCATATGCCGCACCGCTGGCTTGTTGCAGCATTTGCGTCAAGTCGTTGCGGCTGATGGCCAGTAGCTCGTTGTGGCGCGCCAGCACTTGATCGACATCGGTTTGCGTCAGCAGGCGCTTGCCTTCGTCCTGCTCGACCTGGCTGACGCTGACCTGGCGATGCGGGTAGCGTCGCCCCGTGGCGTGGTTGTAGAGCATGGCGATGACGATCAGCAGCAGCGCGTTGAAGCCGATGGGAAACACCAGCACGCCAGGCGAGTGGATGTGCTGGAGCACCGCGTACAGCGCCAGCGAGGTGGCGGGCGGGTGCACGGCGCGCAGGTAAATCATGGCGACGATGGCCAGCGGCACGGCCAGGCTGGCGGCCAGCACCGTGGGGCCGATCAGCCACGAGCACACCATGCCCACGGCCGTGCACACCAGGCTGCCCGTGAGCACGGCCCAGGGCTGGGCCATCGGGCTGAAGGGCAGCGCAAACACCAGCAGCGCCGACGAGGCCAGCACGGCCCCGTGCCAAAACACCTCCAGCCGGCTTTGCGCCAGCCACTGCGCCGCCAGCGCCACCACCGCGATCGAGAGGGC
The DNA here is from genome assembly GCF_003703475.1 of Allofranklinella schreckenbergeri. GTDB lineage: Bacteria > Pseudomonadota > Gammaproteobacteria > Burkholderiales > Burkholderiaceae_C > Lampropedia > Lampropedia schreckenbergeri. The sequence goes on from NZ_RDQM01000001.1 coordinate 337,370, forward strand.
GCAACCGCCCATGATGCGCACGCACTCTTGCAGGGCGATGCCTGTGGGCGCAGGGCGCAGGTCAAGCAAAAACTGCCGCAGGCGATCAAGCGAGGAGGAGAGAAAAGACATGGCCATCTTTTATATTTCAAACCAAAAGAAAATCAAATCCATACCCATCATGCCGAAACATGCAATTTTATTTTCCTTTTGATTTGCAATAAAACAGCGTAAAGCAACAAAAACGGGCGAAATTGTGCACCTTCTTCGCGCCTTTCATGCCCTCTGAGCCGCACCTGCCCGCTCTGGCGCGCGTGGCTTTGGCGCGGCTTGGAACAGGTCATGAGGGCTTGCGATATAGGGGTACACCCCTAATACCAAAGTCGTCTGGAGTCCAAACGGCGATACGGCTACATTGCGCGCAGCCGTGCATGGCGCGGCTGCGGTTGCACAGGGCCAGCCCCGGCGGCACGGGCAACCGCTTCTCGTCAATCCATAAAACGGAGACAAGGCCATGAGTACCTCGCCCTCATCGGAGCACATCGTCCAGCGTGTGCAGCAAAACCCCACCTACCAGCGCCTGCGCAGCAAGCGCACCAGCTTTGCCTGGGTGCTGACCATCCTGATGCTGGTGGTCTATTACGGCTACATCGGGCTGATCGCCTTCAACAAGGCCGCGCTGGCCAAGCCCATTGGCGATGGCGTGACCACCTGGGGCATCCCCATTGGCTTGGGGGTGATCGTGTTCACCATCGTCATCACGGGCATTTACGTCTATCGCGCCAATACCGAGTTTGATGCCATGACGGCCGAAATCCTGGAGGACTGCACCAAATGACTGCCACCAAACACACCACTTTCGGCCTGCAGGCCCTGCTGGGCGCGGGCCTGGCACTGCTGGCTGGCAGCGCATTTGCCGCAGGCGGCGATCTGGGCGAGCTGCAAAAGCAATCCACCAACTGGACGGCGATCATCATGTTCGGCGTGTTCGTTGCGGGCACGCTGTGGATCACCAAGTGGGCGGCGGCGCGCACCAAATCGGCGGCCGATTTCTACACCGCAGGCGGCGGTATCACGGGCTTTCAGAATGGCCTGGCGATTGCGGGCGATTACATGTCGGCCGCGTCCTTTCTGGGCATTTCGGCGGCAGTGATGGCCAATGGCTATGACGGGCTGATTTATTCCATCGGCTTTTTGGTGGGCTGGCCGGTCATTACCTTTTTGATGGCCGAGAAGCTGCGCAACCTGGGCAAGTTCACCTTTGCCGATGTGGCGGGCTACCGCTTCCAGCAAGGGCCGATCCGCGCCTTTGCCGCCAGCGGCACGCTGGTGGTGGTGGCGTTCTACCTGATTGCGCAAATGGTGGGCGCGGGCCAGCTCATCAAGCTGCTGTTCGGGCTGGATTACATCTATGCCGTCATCATCGTGGGCATTTTGATGATGGTGTACGTGCTGTTTGGCGGCATGACGGCCACGACCTGGGTGCAGATCATCAAGGCCTGCCTGCTGCTGGCGGGCGCGAGCTTCATGGCCTTCATGGTGATGCAGGCTTATGGCTTCAGCTTTGAAAACCTGTTCAAGGCCTCGGTCGAGGTCAAGGGCTCGAACTCCATCATGGGGCCGGGCAATTTCATCAAGGATCCGATCTCGGCCATCAGCTTCGGCATGGCGCTGATGTTCGGCACCGCTGGCCTGCCGCACGTGCTGATGCGCTTTTTCACCGTGCCCAACGCCAAGGAGGCGCGCAAGAGCGTGTTCTGGGCCACAACCTGGATTGGCTACTTCTACATCCTGACCTTCATCATCGGCTTTGGCGCCATCGTGCTGGTGAGCACCAACCCGCAATTCCTGGACGCCAAAGGCGGCCTGATCGGCGGCAGCAACATGGCCGCCGTGCATCTGGCCAGCGCGGTGGGCGGCAACGTGTTCCTGGGCTTTATCTCGGCCGTAGCCTTTGCCACCATCCTGGCCGTGGTGGCGGGGCTGACGCTCTCGGGCGCTTCGGCGGTGTCGCACGATTTGTATGCCACCGTGTTCAAGCATGGCAAGGCCGACAGCGCGGCAGAACTCAAAGTCTCACGCATCACCACCCTGGTGCTGGGCGTGGTGGCGGTGCTGCTGGGCATTGTGTTCGAGAAGCAAAACATCGCCTTCATGGTTTCGCTGGCCTTTGCGGTGGCGGCCTCGGCCAACTTCCCGGTGCTGTTTCTCTCCATCCTGTGGAAGGACATGACCACACGCGGCGCGGTGATCGGCGGCTTCTTGGGGCTGATCTCCTCGGTGGTGCTGACGGTGCTCTCCCCCTCGGTGTGGGAGGCCGTGCTGGGCAACGCCAAAGGCTCGGCGCCCTTCCCCTACGCCTCGCCTGCGCTGTTCTCCATGACCATCGCCTTCATCGGCATCTGGCTGTTCTCCATCCTGGACAAGAGCGCCAACGCCGAGCGCGAGCGCGCTGCCTTCGCTGCACAATTGGTGCGTTCGGAAACCGGCCTGGGCGCCGCCAAGGCATCCTCGCACTGATGGCCACTTTGCGCCCGGCGTGTCCTTGTTGGCCGCCGGGCCGCTGCGTTTTTTTTGTTTCAATCCCCATGGATGCTCCATCCATTCAACGATGAGAGAGGTATCACTATGAGTCAACAAGACCTGTACCCCGTCAACCCGGCCCTGGCCGGCCCAAACACCATCACGGCCGAGAAATACCAGCAGATGTATGACGAATCCGTCAACGACCCTGCGGCTTTTTGGGGCAAGATGGCCAAGCGCCTGACCTGGTTCAAGGAGCCCACCGTCATCAAGGACACCAGCTTCGACCCCAACCACTTCCACACCCGCTGGTTTGCCGATGGCGAGCTCAACGTCAGCGTCAACTGCCTCGATCGCCACCTGGCCGAGCGCGGCGACAAGGTCGCCATCATCTGGGAGCCTGACAGCCCCGACACCCCAGCGCAGAAAATCACCTACCGCCAGCTCTACGAGCGCGTGTGCAAGCTGGGCAACGCGCTGCGCAAGCTGGGCGTGCAAAAGGGCGACCGCGTCACCATCTACCTGCCCATGGTGCCCGATGCCGCCGTGGCCCTGCTGGCCTGCGCGCGCATTGGCGCCATCCATAACGTAGTGTTCGGCGGCTTCTCGCCCGGCTCCGTGGCCGACCGCGTGCGCGACAGCAGCGCCAAAGTCATCATTACCGCCGATGAGGGCCTGCGCGCCGGGCGCAAGGTGCCGCTCAAGGCCAACGTGGATGCCGCCTTGCAGCAAGAAGGCACGGATACGGTGGAGAAAGTCATCGTGCTCCAGCACACCGGCGGCGACGTGACCATGCAGGACGGGCGCGACCTCTGGCTGCACGAGATCACCGCCAGCGAGAGCGCCGAGTGCGAACCCGAGCGCATGAACGCCGAAGACCCGCTGTTCATCCTCTACACCTCCGGCTCCACCGGCAAGCCCAAGGGCGTGGTGCACTCCACCGGCGGCTACCTGGTGCATGCCAGCCTCAGCCACGAGGCCGTCTTCGACCTGCGCGAGGACGACATCTACTGGTGCACCGCCGATGTGGGCTGGGTCACCGGCCACAGCTACATCGTCTATGGCCCGCTGGCCAACGGCGCCACCTCGCTGATTTTCGAGGGCGTGCCCAGCTACCCGGACGGCTCGCGCTTCTGGCAAGTGGTGGACAAGCACCAGGTCACCATCTTCTACACCGCGCCCACGGCCATCCGCGCCCTGATGCGCGACGGCGACGAGCTGGTGAAGAAAACCTCGCGCCAAAGCCTGCGCCTGCTGGGCTCCGTGGGCGAGCCGATCAACCCCGAAGCCTGGCGCTGGTACCACGACGTGGTCGGCAACGGCAAGCTGCCCATCGTCGATACCTGGTGGCAGACCGAGACCGGCGGCTTCATGATCGCGCCGCTGCCCGGCGCCACCGCCCTCAAGCCCGGCTCGGCCACCAAGCCCTTCTTTGGCGTGCAGCCCGCGCTGGTCGATGCCGAAGGCCAGTTCATCGAAGGCGAGGGCGAGGGCAACCTGGTCATCCTCGACTCCTGGCCCGGCCAGGCGCGCACCGTATTCGGCGACCACCAGCGCTTCATCGACACCTACTTCAAGGCCTACCCCGGCATGTACTTCACCGGCGACGGCTGCCGCCGCGACGCCGATGGCTACTACTGGATCACCGGCCGGGTGGACGACGTCATCAACGTCAGCGGCCACCGCATCGGCACCGCCGAGCTGGAAAGCGCCCTGGTGCTGCACGACAAGGTGGCCGAAGCCGCTGCCGTGGGCTATCCGCATGACCTCAAGGGCCAGGGCATTTACGTGTACGTCACCTTGGTGGCGGGCGTGGAGGGCACGGACGAGTTGAAAAAAGAACTCGTCGCCCACGTGCGCAAGGTCATCGGCCCCATCGCCACGCCCGACCACCTGCAATGGGCGCCGGCCCTGCCCAAGACGCGCTCGGGCAAGATCATGCGCCGCATCCTGCGCAAGATCGCCGAAAACGCGCCCGAGCAACTGGGCGACACCAGCACGCTGGCCGATCCTTCGGTGGTCGATTCCCTGGTCAGCCAGCGTTTGAACACCTGAGGCCCAGCGCCCATGCCTGAGCCATCAGGCTGAATCCCCTCACGCAACCTGCCCTGTGCCCTGGCACAGGGCAGGTTTTTTGATGCCCTGAGCTTGACCCTCGGCATCAAAACAAAAACAGGCCAAATACCAACAAATGCACACCAAAGAAAATTCAAGTCATTACCTATCATGCCAAAATGGCATTATTTTATTTCCTTTGGTTTGTAAACTTGTAACCACTCCAGGTACCTCCCGTTCACTTCGCGCGCTACAAGGGCCACAGCGCCGATGGAATAATGCGCGCTTTTTGCCCGGCGCGCGGTGGCTGCGTCGGGGGCGAATTGCACCCTCACCACCCCTCACAATGGCTTTATTGCTCCCTTCCCTGCCCGACTCCCACCCCACCGGGGCGCGCCGCCTGGCGCGGCTCTTCCCGATGCAGCGCCCCGCTGCGCTCATGCTGCTGGCGCTGCTGGCTTTGGCGCTGTGGCCCAGCCAAGCCCAGGCCGCCAGCCTCAATGGCGCGGAGCTGGCGCTGTGGTGGGGCGTGCCGTTTGCGGGGATTTTGCTCTCCATCGCCTTGATGCCGCTGCTGGCCGCCCCAGTCTGGCACCACCACTACGGCAAGATCACGGCGGCCTGGGCGCTGGCTTTTCTGGCGCCGTTTGCGCTGACGTTTGGCTGGCATGCGGCAGCCGCTGGCGTGGTGCATGCCTTGCTGGCCGAATACATCCCCTTCGTGCTGTTGCTGGTGGCGCTGTTCACGGTTTCGGGCGGGATTTTTCTGCGCGGCAACTTGCGCGGCACGCCTGCGCTGAATACGGCCATGCTGGCGCTGGGCACGCTGCTGGCGAGCGTGATGGGCACGACGGGCGCCTCCATGCTGCTGATTCGCCCGCTGCTGCGCGCCAACGACGATCGCGCCCACCGCGCCCATGTGGTGGTGTTTTTCATCTTTTTGGTTTCCAACATCGGCGGCGCGCTGACGCCGCTGGGCGATCCGCCGCTGTTTCTGGGCTTTCTCAAGGGCGTGTCGTTTTTCTGGACGCTGGAGAATTTGTGGTCGCAAACGCTGCTGCTCAGCGCCGCCCTGCTGGCGGTGTTTTACGCGCTCGATAGCTGGTTCTACCGCAACGAGGGCCGCAGCCGCTTCGACCCCACGCCCACCGATGCCGAAAGCCTGCGCATTGAAGGCGGCTTCAACTTCCTGCTGCTGGGCGGCGTGGTGGCGCTGGTGCTGATGAGCGGGCTGTACAAACCAGGCATTGCCTGGAATGTGATGGGCACCGAAGTGCCGCTGCAAAGCGTGCTGCGCGATGCGGGCTTTGTCGCCATCAGCCTGCTGTCACTGTGGCTGACGCCGCGCGCCATCCACGAGGCCAACCAGTTCAATTGGGAGCCGATTCTGGAAGTCGCCAAGCTGTTTGCGGGCATTTTCATCACCATCATCCCCGTCATCGCCATGTTGCAGGCGGGCGTGCTGGGGCCGTTTTCGGTGGTGGTCAACGCGGTGACGGATAGCAGCGGCCAGCCCATTGCCAGCATGTATTTCTGGGCCACGGGCGTGCTCAGCGGCTTTTTGGATAACGCGCCCACGTATCTGGTGTTTTTCAACACCGCCGGCGGCGATGCCCCCACGCTGATGGGGCCGCAAGCCGCAACCTTGGCCGCCATATCCGCTGGCGCGGTGTTCATGGGCGCACTCAGCTACATCGGCAATGCGCCCAATTTGATGGTCAAGGCCATTGCCGAAAACCGGGGCGTGCGCATGCCCAGCTTTTTTGGCTACATGGCCTGGTCGTTCGGAGTGCTGACGCCGCTGCTGTTGCTGGTCACGTTCATTTGGCACCGTTGAGCGCCGCGAAATACCCAAAAAATACCAATCAAAGGAAATGAAATCACCAAATTTCGGCAACTCATACAATAATTTGATTTTCCTTTGATTTGAAATCTACAGGAGATGCCTGCCATGCCCACCCGCCCTGACCTTTCCTGGCTCAACCAGCGCCCCCATCACGCCCAGCGCCCCATTCGGGTCTTGATGGTGTGCATGGGCAACATTTGCCGCAGCCCCACGGCGCACGGCGTGCTGCAAGCCCTGATTGAGCGCGCGGGCCTGCGCGGGCAGATCGAGGTGGATTCGGCCGGAACGCACGATTACCACGTGGGCGAGCCGCCCGATGGCCGCGCCCAGCGCCACGCCGCCCTGCGCGGCTACGACCTCAGCGCCCAGCGCGCACGGCATTTGCAGGCGCAGGATTTCGAACAGTTCGATTTGGTGCTGGTCATGGATGCGGCCAATGAACAAGCCGCCGCCGCACTGTGCCCGCCAGAGCTGCGCCAGCGGCTGCACCGCCTGACCGATTTCGCCACCCGGCACAGCGCGGGCGAAGTGCCCGATCCGTATTACGGCGGTGCCACGGGGTTTGAATACGTGCTGGATTTGGTCGAGGATGCCTGCGAAGGCTTGCTCACGCGCCTGCACCCCTATCTGCCCTCTGCGCGCGGCTGAGCGACCGACTTGGCGGCCATGCCCAAAGGCCGCAAAAAAGCCTGGCGCTTGCAAATGCAAACGCCAGGCTGAGCGCATGTCGGGCGAGCCGGATCAGCGCGCCATCAGTGGTCGTGATCGTGCTTGGACTCAAAGCTCAGCGAGGCCATCATGTTGACCGTATCGGCCTCGCTCTTATTGCTGTGGGCGACGCTGTGCTCCACCGCCAGCACATTGAAGCCTTCGCGCGCCACCTTCAGCTCGGCGCGGCCTTCGGCATCGGTGGTGACTTCGTCGGCATCGTGGTCGAAGAAATCGACGCTGACCTTGGCGCCCGCCAGCGGCTTGCCTTCATACAACACCTGTACGCTCAGCTTGTCGCCCTCCTCCAGCTTGGCGGGGTTGACGGCGGGCACGATCTCCAGCGCGTAACCCAAGGCTTTGACCGGCTCGCGGGCGTTCTGGTAGCTGACCGAGTACATCACCCCCAGCATGGCTTTTTCCACCTTGGCCGGATCGGCGGCGGCGCTGCGCGGCTGGTTGTGCCATTTGCCGTCCGCACCCTTGTGCCAGAAGCCGCTGCGCAGCGTATAGCCCAGCACGCCAGGCTTGTCGGCCTCCAGCGTGGCGTAGCGCTGCTCGTGCGGCACGACCTTGGCCTCCACGGCATTGCCGTTCTTGTGGGCGCGGGCGTCGATCACCTTGGCCGGGTCATAGGCATCGGTATCCGCCCCGTCGTGGCCGTACATCACGGTGCTTTGTCCGTGGATATGGGCCAGCCACGTGCCATGCGCATGCGCAGCGCTGGCCAACAGGCCCGCTCCAGCCAGTGCCAATGCCAAAGGAAGGCGGCGCAACGAGAAATGAATCATGCAAAACTCCTTTTCTTCAATGAACAATGAGAGATGAGAATGACTTTCATCCATAATAATGCCTGAAAAATTCCATCGCTCCGCGCTCCTGCGGTTTTTTTGATTGCATTGAGGACGCCCACACCATGCTCACCTCTTTCCGCTCAGGGCCGCTGCGCCCATTCGCCTGGGGCCTTTCGCTGGCCTTGCTGCTGGGATCTGCATCGGCGCTGGCCCATGCGCCGCGCCTGAAGTGCCAGCCCGATGGCAGCACGCACGTGCAGTGCGAGGGCGGCTTTTCGGATGGCAGCGATGCCAAGGGCGTGGAAATCTCCGTGCTCTCCTACGAGGACAAGCCGCTGTGGAAGGGCGCGCTGGACGCCCAATCGCGCGTGCGCTTTGAGCGCCCCAAGCAGGACTTCTATGTGCGTTTTGAAGGCGGCGAAGGCCATACGCTGGAAGTCGATCAGGATGACATCCGCTGAGGCTTGCGCGGTGCTGCCCGGCGGCTGCGTGCAGCAGGTGCCACCTGCCAATGCGCGCCAGGAGGCGCGCTGGGTGCTGGCCACCGCCGCCTTGGTGGTGGCGTGCAGCGCCCTGGTGGTGCTGTGGCACCACCGGCACGGCCCCGGCCACACGGCCTTGCAGGCCCACCGGGTGGATCTGGCGCTGGATCTCTCCGCCGCCGAACAGGGCGCTTACACCGATTTGCAGGCCGTGCTGGATGAATGGCTGGCCGCAGGCGCTGCGCTGCCCCCGCCCGAGCCTGGGCATTGGGCCAGTGAGGGCTGGGCGCCCTTTGCCAATGATTTGACCGCCCAGCAGCGCGGCCCGCGCCAGTGGGCGCTGCTGCACAGCCAGGGCCGCTATGCCTATCTGGGCGTGCCTGTCGCTGCCCACAACGCCAGTGCGGCCAGCCACGCGGCGGCGCGCGCCTGGCTTTGGCGCCTGCCCTCAGCCGGGGCCGAAGCTGACGCCAACGTGGTCGATGTGTGGCTGCATGCCCTGCCTGCCCATCCAACGCCTGCTGCGCTCACCCCCGCAGGGCTGGACGATGCCAGCCTGATCGAGCAAGGCTGGCAACAGGTGGCCGCGCACCTGCACGCCCATTTGCATGGGCAGCCGCAATCGGCGCAGTCCAGCGCACGCGACCATTGAGTCGCCGTCCCAGAGGCAATCCAGCGTCGATCTTCCCTTTCACACCTCTTGCTCTGACACAGGCATGAACGCTTTGCCCCCCCACCTCCTTCCTCGTGCGCCACGGGCTGGTGCGCCTGCCATCACCCGCCGCCGCGCCGCCGCCAGCCTGGCCGCGCTGGCCGCCAGCGCCTGTCTGCCTGGCCGCGCTGCCCGTGCGGATCAGCCCATGCGCGTGGGCATCACGCTGCACCCGTATTTCAGCTTCGTCAGCCACATCGTGGGCGATCGCGCCCAGGTGCTGCCGCTGATCGACGCGGGCTTCAACCCGCACGCCTATGAGCCGCGCGCCGAGGACATCAAGCGCATTGGCCAGATGGACGTGGTGGTGCTCAACGCCATCGGCCACGACGACTTCGCCAAGCGCATGATCGCCGCCAGCGACAAGCCCCAACTGCCCACCATCAACGCCAATGCCGACGTGCCGCTGCTGTCCACTATGGCGCTGGGCACGCCGCAGGGCCGGGCGGTGAACCCGCACACCTTCATCTCCATCAGCGCGTCGATGATCCAGGTCAGCACCATCGCGCGCGAGCTGGGCAAGCTCGCCCCCGCGCACGCGGCCTTCTTCTCGGACAACGCCCGCGCCTACAACCGCCGCCTGCGCAAGCTGCGCGCCGATGCGCTGGCCCAGGTCACGCAGGCGCCCGATGCCAGCTTTCGCGTGGCCACCGTGCACGGCGCCTACGACTATTTGCTGCGCGAATTTGGCTTGGAGGTCAGCGCCGTGGTGGAGCCCGCGCACGGCATGGAGCCCAGCGCCGCCCAGCTCAAAAGCATGGTCGAGCGCATGCGCGCGCAGAACATCCGCGTGCTGTTTGCCGAGCAGGACAACCCCGGCGGCTTCGTGCAGACCTTGGTGCGCGAGACCGGCGTGCGCGTCTACCCGCTCACGCACATCTCGCACGGCCCCTACACAGCGGGCAAGTTCGAGCAGGACATGGCGCACAACCTGAACACCGTGGTGCGCGCCATCCAGGAATCGCGGGGGCCGCGCGCATGAACGCTCCCTTGAGGGCCCCGATGACGGCCCCCGTGCCCCCGGCCGCTGGCCCGGCCGTGCGATTGCAAGGCGTGGGCCTGCAACTGGGCGCCACGCGCATCCTGCAAGGCATCGACTGGCAGGTGCAACCCGGCCAGGTGCACGCGTTGGTCGGCCCCAATGGCTGTGGCAAGAGCAGCCTCATCAAGACCGTGCTGGGCCTGATGCCGCACGAGGGCCAGGTCACCCTGCACTGGCCCGGCGCCGCGCCCGGCGTGCTGGCCTATGTGCCGCAGGCCATCGAGTGCGACCGAACCCTGCCCATGACGGTGCAGGACTTCATGGCCTGCATGCTGCAAACGCGCCCGCTGTACTGGGGCATCCGCCGCAGCGTGCGCGAGCGCATCGCCGCCGCGCTGGCCCAGGTGGGCATGGCGCACAAGGCCAGCCGCCGCATGGGCGACCTCTCCGGCGGCGAGCGCCAGCGCGTGCTGCTGGCGCAGAGCCTGGTGCCGCCGGCGCAACTGGTGCTGCTGGACGAGCCCATGGCCGCGCTCGACCAGGCGGGCATTGCCGTATTCGAAAGCCTGCTGGCCGCCTGGCGGCAGGCGCGCGCCACTGTGCTGTGGGTGGAGCACGACCTGGGCGCCGTGCGCCGCCTAGCCGATCACGTCACCGCGCTGCGCCAGGGCCGCCTGCTCTGGAGCCGCCCGCCCGCCGCGCTGCACGATGCCGAAGTGGTGCTGCAACTGTTTGCCCGCCGCGGTCCGGCCAGCGAGCAGGCCGATGGCAACACCGAAACCGACGCCGAAACGGCTGCGCACAGCGCCGCCCGCTCGCCCGCACATCCCCCCGCCGAGGAGCTGGCCGCATGAACACGCCCCACTTGCTCGACACCGTGCATCAGGCCCTGCAATCGGGCGTGGCCGCCGGCTGGCTGCCCGCCATGCTGCAATACGGCTTCGTCGTCAACGCGCTGCTGGCCGGCCTGCTGCTGGGGCCGCTGCTGGGCGGCCTGGGCACGCTGGTGGTCGTCAAACGCTTTGCCTTCTTCTCCGAAGCCGTGGGCCACGCCGCGCTGACCGGCATCGCCATCGGCATCATGCTGGGCGAGCCGCCCGCCAACCCCTATGGCAGCCTGTTCGGTTTTTGCATCCTGTTCGGCCTGCTGCTGAACTACCTGCGCGGGCGCACCGGCCTCTCGCCCGACACGCTGATCGGCGTGTTCCTGGCCGTCTCGCTGGCGCTGGGCTCCAGCCTGCTGCTGTTGCTGGCCGCGCGCATCAACATCCACATTCTGGAAAACGTGCTGTTCGGCTCCGTGCTCACCGTCGATGGACGCGATCTGAGCGTGCTGCTGGCCATCACCGTGCTCACGCTGGCCGCGCTGCACCGCAGCTACAACCAGGCCATGCTGGCGAGCTTTCACGCCCCGCTGGCGCAGGCGCGCAAGCTGCCCGTGCAGTGGCTGGACTACCTGTTCGTAATGCTGGTCACGCTGGTCACCGTGGCCGCCGTCAAAGTCATCGGCGCCATCCTCGTGGGTGCGCTGCTGGTCATCCCCGCCGCTGCCGCCCGGCTGCTGGCGCACTCCATGCGCAGCTTCTTCTGGCTGACCGTGGCCTTTGCCTGCGCCTGCACCCTGGTGGGCATCGCCGTGCCCGTGGCGCTGGACATTCCCGTGCCCTCCGGCGCCGCCATCATCCTCTGCGCCGGCGCGCTGTTCGCGCTGGCCGTGCTGCTGCGCCTGCGCGTGGCGCAGCCGGCCGTGTAGCGCCCCGCTGCCCGCTGCCTCTTGTGCCACGCCCCCACCGCCTGCCTGAAAGATCCGTCATGAGACCTGCCATGCCCCAGACGCGCCCCCGCTTGCTTGCCCTGACCACACTGGCCGCCCTGGCCTCGGCCCTGCTCGCAACGCCTGCCTTGGCCACCCACTCGGCCGCCAGCCCGGCAACCAGCGCTCCAGCCAGCGCCCCCGCCAACGCATCCGCCACAGCCCCAAGCGCCAGCCCTGCCACAGCGCCTGCCGCCGCCCCGCTGCGCGTGCTGGCCGCCCACCCTGTCGTGCATGGCCTAGCCCAGCAACTGCTGCAAGGCAGCGGCATCGAGCTGCTGCGCATGGCCCCCGCGCGCCTGCCCGCCAACCGCCTGCCCGCCTACCTGGCCGGGCGCGGGCAAGACGAACTGCTGGCCGCCGCGGCGCAGGCGCACGCCGCGCTCACGCTGCGCTCCATCTGGCCCGATGACCAGCTCTACCCGCTGGCGCGGCGCGCCAACATCCGCATCGTGGAAATCGACGTGGCCCACCCCATCGAAGGCGATCTGCCCGGCGTGACCTTGCCCGCGCACCAGGGCGACCAGGGCGACGCCCCCGGCCATGCCGCCGCCAGCGTGCTGCACAACCCGCCTTGGCAAGACAGCGCCAACCTGGCCCGCATGGCCACGCTCATGGCTGACGCACTGGCGCGCCTGGCGCCCGAGGCCGCGCCGCGCCTGCAAGCCAACCTGGCCGCCATCCAGCAACACCTGCAACAGGCCGAAGCCCAGGCCAGCCGCGCCCTGGCCCAGGCCAGCGACGTCTCCGTGCTGCTGCTCTCACCCCGCATGCAGGCCCTGGCCACCGCCTTGCAACTGGAGGCCGTGCCCTGGCAAGCCCCGGAAAAAGACGACGCGCTGCCCAAAGCCTTGGCCGAAGCCCTGGCACGCGAGAAACCACGCGCCGTGCTGGCCCACGCCGCGCCTGACGACGCCGTGGCCCAGGCCATCGCCGCCAGTGGCGCGCAGCTGGTAGTGCTCAGCGAAAGCGCCCCCGACCCCGTGGCCGCGCTGGCCGAGGCCATGCAGGCCGTGGCACAGGCCATGATGATGGCCTCCAAACCTTGAGCGCTTGCAGGCGGTGGAAAAGGCCGCCGGGATAGCCATGGGCGCGCGCTATCATGCTGCCCCATGTCCGATACCCCTCCCATTGCCAACATCCCGCGTAAAACCGGCTGGGCGCGTTTGCAAGCTGCGGCCTGCAACTCCTGGGTAGGGCTGCGCGCAGCGGGCAAACAAGCTGCTTTTCGACAAGAACTTGTTTTGGCCGTCGTGCTGATCCCCGCTGCATTTTGGGTCGGTCGCAACTGGCTGGAAGTGGCATTTCTCGCCAGCGTCGTTGTGCTGGTATTGGTGGTGGAAGTACTCAACTCTGCGATAGAGGCGGTAGTTGATCGTATTGGCCCCGAATGGCATCCCCTCTCCAAGGACGCCAAAGATTTAGGCAGCGCCGCCGTGCTGCTGTGTTTGTTGTTTGCCTTTGCAACATGGACTTGGGCCTTGTACGTGCGCTGGTTTGCGTGACATGTCAGCTTCGCAACTCAGCCGCCCACACATACGCTCCATGCATGGCATAGGGACAGCTTGCGCAACCAAATTCAATCTTTACAAAGGTGTTTGATGGCTTCCCCCGCTTTTTCTCTTTGTGTGTATTGCGGCTCGCGCGATGGCAGCAACCCGGCCATGCAAGCGGCGGCGCAGACGGTCGGCCACTGGATTGGCGCGCATGGCGGCCAGTTGGTTTATGGCGGTGGTCGAACGGGCTTGATGGGCCTGGTTGCCCAGGCCACCAAAACCGCAGGCGGACGCGTTGTGGGCGTTATTCCCACTGCTCTGGTGGATCGGGAACTGGCCAACCCGGACTGCGATGAGTTACACGTTGTGGACACCATGCACCAACGCAAAGCCATGATGGCCGAGCGCAGCGATGCTTTTCTGGCCTTGCCTGGGGGCATCGGCACATTCGAGGAACTCTTCGAGGTATGGACCTGGCGGCAACTGGGCTACCACGATAAGCCCATTGGCATCCTCAATGCCGAGGGCTATTACGACGCCCTGCACGTGTTCCTGCAAAACTGCATCCACAACGGCTATATCAGCGAGTGGCAAATGGAGTTGATCCAATTCAACAACAATGCCACCGCCCTGCTACAAGAATTGGTGCAAATGGCCGGCACCAATGCAGCAGATCCGCAATTGCTCAACCGCAATTTGTGATGCTTCGCGGGTTTTTGCCCGGAAAACCGCCCTCCGTGGGCAAATCGGCATCCTGGCGCGATCTGCCGCGTTTAAGCCCATGCACCCGCTGCCGCTTCAAAAACAAACCTCAATGAAATTGAGTTGAGTTCCTATCTCTCGCTCAAGCCCTTTTTAAGCTCTTTGAGCATCAAAACCACTTGGCCTGATGCGAGGCGATAGCTGCCATTGAGAATGCGGCGGGCTTCCTCTTCATTGCCGCCTTGGGCTTGCGCCACAACAGTAGAGGCTTGCACGTGGAAATACTTGTGCTTGGCCACCAAAACCGAGAAGGAGGGGTAGCGGCCCAGTCTCTCCCGCCCGGGGCCATGTAGCCATTTTCCCAGATCGCAGCGGTCGTCCTGGCAAATCACTTCCGGCCTCAAATCTTCGCTCGACTTGCCATCAAGATAATTTTGCAGGCGAAGCTTCCAGTTTTCATGTGCGGCAATGGCCGTATCGATGTCGATTTCTGCCAGCACCTGCGCAGCCAAGCGTTCATCTGGAGGCGTTTCTGCTCCAGCTCCGGGCTGAGTCGACTGCTTATTCGCTCCACCTATAGCGCCAAAAAAGCGACTGAAAAACCCCATCTCAAACCTCCTCACAGCCTTGTCGGGATGGTCCCGCGCCAGCCATTGCATTTCCCAATGACATCCGCTCGCGCCACATCAGAGCAAACGCGCAATGACCAAAGCGCGCGATAACGTGATGACTCGATTCAAAACTGAACACCAAACCGCTTGACGGTGAAAACGCCAAACTTTTTGATCCGAGCCTATACCAAAACAAGGGCATAACCCTGATCGATTCGTTGCAAAGCTACCCTGCCCGCAAGTTCCTCTTCAACTCTCTGAGCATCAGAATCACTTGGTTGGACGCCAGGCGGTAGCTGCCATTAAGGACGCGGCGCGCCTCCTCCTGATTGCCGCCCAGAGCCTGCGCCACGACGATCGCAGCCTGCACATGAAAGTATTTGTGCCGGGCGACCAGAATCGAGAAGGCGGGATAGCGGCTAAATCTTTTCTGTCCAGGCCCGTACAGCCATTTGCCCAAATCGCAGCAATCGTCCCGGCAAATCACGTCTGGTCGATAGTCTTCGTGCAGCTTGCCATCCATGTTTTCCAGATAGTCCAGCAAGCGCTGCTTCCATTCCTCATGTGCGGCAATGGCGGTGGCGATATCCATTTCCGCCAAAGCCAAAAGCGCATCCACGTCAGTCTGGGCCGACGGAGCCGACTGGCCCTCCCGGGCGGTTGCATTGGCATCAAAAAAACGGCTAAAAATTTTCATGTCAAACACCCTGAAGGCATGTAGACCACGAAAGCAGCACTGCGTCAGCGCAGGATCAATGTAAAAAAACTTTAACTCATTTGGATAAGCCTGTCTCAAAAACTTTGAAAAAAATCCTGCGTCAACGGTGCCTCACCGTCCCATAAGCGGGCATATCGGCCTTCACATCATCAAAAAAGCCGCTTCCGGCCTTGTGGCCCGAAGCGGCTTGGTTTTTTAGCGGTTCATGCGCCGTTGTCACACGTCAATGCCACAGCGCGTCAAAACGCCCAATCTTCATCGGCGGTGGCTTCGGCTTTGCCCATGACGTAGCTGGAGCCGCTGCCGGAGAAAAAGTCGTGGTTTTCTTCCGAGCCGGGGTTCAGGCTGGCCAGAATGGCAGGATTGACATCGGTCATGCTGCTGGGGAACAGCGCTTCAAAGCCCAGGTTCATCAGCGCTTTGTTGGCGTTGTAGTGCAGGAATTTCTTGACGTCCTCCGTCCAGCCTACGCCGTCGTACAAATCTTCGGTGTATTTGACTTCGTTGTCATACAGATCGTGCAGCAGCTCATAGGCGTAGCTTTTGACTTCCTCCCGCTTGGCCTCAGGGGCTTGACGCCAGGCTTGCTGGAATTTGTAGCCGATGTAAAAGCCATGCACGGCCTCGTCGCGGATGATGAGGCGAATCAGATCGGCGGTGTTGGTGAGCTTGCCGCGGCTGCTCCAGTACATGGGCAGGTAGAAGCCGCTGTAGAACAAAAAGGATTCCAGAAACACGCTGGCAACCTTGCGCATCAGCGGGTCATCGCCCCGGTAATGGCCGATGACGATCTTGGCCTTGTTTTGCAGATAGGGGTTCTCCAGGCTCCAGCGGAAGGCTTCGTCCACATCGCTCATGGAGCACAGGGTGGAGAAGATGGAGCTGTAGCTTTTGGCGTGCACGGCCTCCATGAAGCTGATATTGGTGAGCACGGCCTCTTCGTGCGGCGTCACCGCATCGGGGATGAGGCTTAAAGCGCCCACTGTGTTTTGCACCGTATCCAGCAGCGTCAGCCCGGTAAAGACGCGGATGGTGAGCTGCTGCTCCTGCGGCGTCAGCGTGGCCCAGGAAGGGATGTCGTTGGACAGGGGCACCTTTTCAGGCAGCCAAAAGTTGGCGGTGAGCCGGTTCCACACCTCCAGGTCTTTGTCGTCCTGGATGCGGTTCCAGTTGATGGCTTCCACCAGGTTGGGCAGCAGGGAGGGTTCGTTCAGTGGGGGGATAGACATGGGGCGTATGGATCCACAAAAAAGTTGCAATAAAGAAAATCCGGCACAACCGATTTACGGCAGCTTGTGCAGCCACTCTTGCGTGGCAAATTTGCTGTGTGCCAGTTCCTGGGCGGCGGCCATTTCCGCTTCGGTGATGTAGCCCATCTGACCGCCGTAGAGCTGCATGAAGGTCTGTTTCATGCACTCAATGATGTCCGCGCGGGGCAGGCCCGTCTGGCTGCGCAGGGGATCTACGCGCTTGACGGCGCTGAGCGTGCCTTTGTCGCTGAGCTTTTCGCGGCCGATGCGCAACACCTCGGTCATTTTCTGGGCATCCATGTCGTAGGCCATGGTGACGTGGTGCAGCACCGTATGGCCGCTGCGAAAACGCTTTTGCGCCGCACCGCCGATCTTTCCGTGCTCACTGCTGATGTCGTTCAGGGGCTTGTAAAACGCCTCCACGCCCAGGGATTTGAGCGCTTGCAGCACCCAGTCGTCCAAAAAAGCGTAGGAGTCGGCAATGCTCAGCTCCGAGACCAAGGCCTCGGGCGCGTAGAGCGAATAGGTGATGCTGTTGCCTGCCTCAATGAACATGGCGCCGCCGCCAGTGATGCGGCGCACCACGGTAGCGCCGTGGCGCCGGGCGGCCTCCACATCCACCTCGTTGCGCAGCGACTGGAACACGCCCAACACAACGGCGGTGCTGTCCCACTCCCAAATGCGCAAGGTGGGCGGGCGGCGGCCTGCTGCCACCTCCTGGCTGAGCACTTCATCCAATGCGGCGTGCAGGTAGGGGGAAACAGCCGTGTCGTGCACGATTTGCCATTCGTAATCGCGCCAGGTTTTGGCCACGCCCAGCGCGCGGCGCACGGCGATGCCCACGGCTTCGGGGCTGAAGCCAAACAGTGCAGCGCCTTCGGGCAAGGCCGCGCGCACCGCAGCGGCCAGTTGCTCGGTGCCAGCCTCGGCGCTTTGGCCGTTGAGCGAAGCGCTGATGGCCTCCAGCGCTTCTTCAGGGTCGAGGAAAAAATCACCTGTCACCTGTACGTCATGCAGCCGCCCATCCTGCACTTGCAAATCGACTACGACCAGCTTTCCGCCGGGCACTTTGTATTCGCCATGAAATGCGTTCATGAATGTCACCTTTGAGGGGAGATTGAAGAGCCTGTTCAAAGTCTCTAGAGCGTGTGATGCACTTTGCACTCTCGCGGGGGCGGACAGTTCATAACAGGCTCCAAGAACAAATCTTTGCAAAACCCTGCCCCCAGCACGGCCGGGGCAGAGAGGATTCTCGCGGCCTGGATTGCACCATGTTTTCCCACCAAGCGCGGCGAAGGCCGCCAGCCTTGGCTTGAAGCGGCCAACAGGCAAAAGCGCAGCGGTGTTTTCGGGGCCTCAACCGCTTCGCAAGCCCAACACAACAAACCCAGACGGAGCTAGCCGACGCCCGCTTGGGCAGCTTCAGCAGGTCGAGAGAGGGTGCAAAAGTGCGCTTGGCGGCTTGTCAAATCAATCAAATTACAAATCAATAAGAAACAAAATAACCTTTTTATGGCTTTATATTAATAAAGTCATTTTTATTATGTTATGCAATATCCGCATGCGAAGATTTTCCTGATCTGCCCAGGCCAGCGGGCGAATGAAGCCACAATCGCGCTCTCCCTTGCCGTTTGCAACGATCTCCCCCGCCATGGCGCACTTTTTCATCCATCGCCCCGTTTTTGCCTGGGTTCTGGCGATTTTCATCACTCTGGCGGGGGCGTTATCGCTGCGCTGGCTGCCGCTGGAGCAGTACCCCGATATTGCGCCGCCGCAGATATCGGTGGTGGCGCGCTACTTCGGCGCCTCGGCCGAGACGGTGCACGACTCGGTCACGCAGGTGATTGAGCAGCAATTGCGCGGCCTCAAGGGGATGATGTACGTGCACTCCTCGGCCGATTCTTCCGGCGCCTCGCGCACGGCCATCACTTTTGAGCCGGGCACGGATATCGACATGGCGCTGGTGCAGGTGCAAAACGCCTTGCAGCGCGCCGAAGCGCAACTGCCCCAGGCGGTGCGCAACTACGGCTTGCAGGTCACCCAGGGCGGGCAGGATAGCCTGGTGACGTGGATGTTTGTAACCGAGGAGGAGGTGCCCCGCGTCGCCATCACGGATTACCTCTCCAGCCACGTGGTGGACGCGCTGGCGCGCATCGAGGGCGTGGCCGAAGTGACGCTGTACGGCAGCCCTTACGCCATGCGCATCTGGCTGGATCCGCACAAGCTGGCGGCCTACCAGCTCATGCCCTCGGATGTCAGCCGCGCCATCGAGCAGCAAAACACGCAGGTGGCCGCCGGGCAATTGGGGCAACTGCCCGCCGTGCCGGGGCAAATGCTCAATGCGCCGGTGCAAGCGCGCGGGCGTTTGCAGACGGTGGCGCAGTTTGAAGCCATCATCCTCAAAAGCCAGGCATCGGGCGCGCTGGTGCGCATCAAGGATGTGGCACGGGTCGAACTGGCCGAGGAAAACGCTGGCGTGCGCGGCCAGCTCAACGGCCGCGACGCGGGCACGGTGGCCATCGTGCTGGCCGATGGCGCCAACGCGCTGGAGGTGGCCGCGGCCGTGGAGGCGCGCATCCGCGCGCTGGAGCCGGGCTTTCCCTATGGCATGAAGGCGCAAACCAGCCAGGACAGCACGCCCTTTGTGCGCGCCTCGCTCAACGAGGTGCTGAAAACCTTGCTCGAAGCCATCGCCCTGGTGGTGGCGGTGATGTATCTGTTCCTGCAAAGCTGGCGCGCCACGCTCATCCCCGCCATTGCGGTGCCGGTGGTGCTGATGGGCACGCTGGGCGTGCTGGCCGCGCTGGGCTACTCCATCAACATGCTGACCATGTTTGCCATGGTGCTGGCCATCGGCTTGCTGGTGGACGATGCCATCGTGGTGGTGGAAAACGTCGAGCGCGTCATGCACGAGCAAGGCGTGGATGCGCGCACGGCCACCGAGCAATCCATGCGCGAAATCTCCCCCGCGCTGGTGGGCGTGGGCACCGTGCTTTCGGTGGTGTTTGTGCCCATGGCGTTTTTTCCCGGCACCACGGGGGTGATTTACCGCCAGTTCTCCATCACGCTGGTGGCCGCCATGGGCTTTTCGGTGCTGGTGGCGCTCACCCTCTCGCCCGCCATGTGCGCGCAGTTGCTGCGCCCCAAAGCGCACCCAGACCGAGCTGGCCGGGGCATGCGCGGCGGGCTATTGCGGCGCGCGCTGGTGGCCTTCAACCGGGGCTTTGCCTGGCTTGGCCAACGCTACGCCCGCACCGTGCAGGCGCTACTGCCCCGCCACGGCTGGATGCTGCTGGCCTTCGCAGGCGTGCTGGCGCTGTGCGCTGTGCTGCTGGCCCGCTTGCCCACGTCTTTTTTGCCGGAAGAAGACCAGGGCTTTCTCACCGTGCGCGTGACCATGCCGCCAGGCAGCACCAACGAGCGCACCCAGCACGTGGTGAGCGAAATCGCCCAGTACCTGCGCCAGCAGCCCGAAATCGCCACCGTGCACACGCTCACCGGCCTGGGCGGCAACCAGGGCGCGGGCTTGCTCAACGTGCGCCTGACGCCCTGGGAGCAACGCCACGGCGCGCAGCACTCCGCCGCCGCGCTGGCCAGCCGCATCGGCCGCACCCTGCGCAACCGCAGCGATGCGCGCGTCTTCGTCAGCCTGCCCTCGGTGGTGCGCGGGCTGGGCTCGGCGGGCGGGCTGAGCTTTGTCATCAAAGACATGCACGGCGCAGGCTATGAAGCGCTGATGGCAGCCAAAGACCAATTCGTCGCGCTGGCGGCGCGCAGCCCGCAATTGCGCAGCGTGCGCATCGTCAACCAAGAGCCACGCAGCCAATTGACGGTGGAGATCGACGACGCCCAAGCCGCCGCCCACGGCATCGACGCCGCGGCCATCAACGCCTTGCTGGACCAGGCCCTGGGCGGCCAGTACGTCAACGACTTCGTGCTGGGCGGGCGCATCAAACGCGTCTATGTACAAGCCGACGCCCCCTTTCGCATGCAGCCGCAGGACATCGGGCAATGGCAGGTGCGCAACGGCCACGGGCAGATGATCGCCCTCTCCGCCTTCAGCCGCGTGCGCTGGGACAGCGCACCGCCGCAACTGCTGCGCTTTAACGGCAGCCCGATGGTGGAAGTGCAGGCCAATGCGGGCGATGGCGTCAGCTCCGGCCAGGCCATGCAGGCGGTGCAGGCCATCATGGCGCAATTGCCCGCAGGCTTTGAGCTGGAGTGGACGGGCGCCTCCCTGCAAGAAGTGCGCGCGGGCGCGCAGGCGCCGCTGCTGTATGCGCTCTCCATCGTCTGCGTGTTTTTATGCTTGGCCGCCCTGTACGAGAGCTGGAGCGTGCCGCTGGCCGTCCTCCTCAGCGCCGCGCTGGGCCTGCTGGGCGCGCTGGCGGCCACCGCCTGGCGCGGGCTGGATAACGATGTGTTCTTCCAGGTTGGGCTGCTGGTCACCATCGGCCTGGCAGCCAAAAACGCCATCCTCATCGTCGAATTCGCCCTGCAATGGCAGCGGCGCGGCCACAGCGCCGCCCAGGCCGTGCGGGAAGCCGCGCGCTTGCGCCTGCGCCCCATCGTCATGACCTCGCTGGCCTTTGGCTTGGGCGTTCTGCCCCTGGCGCTGGCCTCGGGCGCAGGCGCGGCCGGGCGCATCGCCATTGGCACGGCGGTGCTCGGCGGCGCGCTGCTCTCCACCGTGTTGGGTTTGTTGTTCGTGCCCGTGTTCTTTGTATGGGTGCGCAAGCTGGCGCGCGACGCATGACATGTAAAAAATCCAAAAACCTGTTTTTTGATTACATGTAATGACCTTACAATCCCCCGCATGGAACGCAAATCTTCTGCCTACTACCAGCGCCTGCACCGCCAGCGCTTGCGTGAGAAAGGCCTGGTGAAAAAGGAGCTGTGGGTTTTGCCCGAATATGCGCAAGACCTGCTCGCGGTAGAAAAACGCATGCGCCAGCCGCGTGGCGCGCTCACATCCAACGAGGAGAACATGATGGGCAGCACAACCCCTTGGACGATCGACACCTTGCACCAGGCGCTTGCCAGCGCCGAGCTGTTTGCCGACGGCAGCGCCACGCTGGAGCTGCTCGATGGCACCGAAGCCAGCCTGCTGCTCACCATGCACAGCCACGGCGATTTGCCGCTGTTTCTGGCCGTGGCGGGCGGGCAAATCGTCATCGAAGCCTACCTGTGGCCCGCCAGCCAAATTCAAGACCAGGCGCGCTTTAACGAGCAGGCGCTGCGCATGCAAAAGGTCTTTCCGCTCTCCACCATCGGGCTGGAGGGCTTTGCCAACGGCGAAAGCGCCTACATCGCTTTTGGCGCATTGAGCGCAGCCTCCACCCTGACCAACGTGCTCTACGAAATCGAAACCCTCGCAGACAACGTCATCCAGATGACCGAAGCCTTCGAGCCGCTGCTGAGCGCCGCTGCCGCCGATTAACCCCGCCCCTGAAGAAGGACATCCCCATGACCGTATGGAGCAAACTCATCACCGCCCTGCGCGGCAGCGCCCACGAAGCGGGCGAAGCCCTGATCGACAGCCAGGCCCTGCGCATTCTTGACCAGGAAATCCGCGATGCCGACGCCGATTTGCGCAAGAGCAAAGAGGCCCTGGCCGAAATCATCGCCAAGGAAAAACTCGCCCGCGGCAAGCTGGAGCAAGCCGCGCAAAAAATCGCCCAATACGAGGGCTACGCCGTCAAAGCGCTGGAAGCGGGCGACGAGCCGCTGGCGCTGGATGTGGCCGCCAAAATCGCCGCGCTGGAAGCCGCCCAGGGCGAAGACCAAACCCAGGCCGAGCAGTTTGCCCACAGTGCCAGCCAATTGCGCCAAGCCATCGCCCAGGCCGAAGCGCACATCCGCCGCCTCAAGCAACAGGCCGACACCGTCAAGGCCACCGAAAACGTGCAGCGCGCCCAGGCCACCGTGGCCGAGCGCTACAGCGGCGGGCAATCGCGCGTGCAAACCGCGCTGGATTCACTGGAGCGCATCAAGCAAAAACAGGCCGAGCGCGGCGCGCGTCTGCAAGCGGCCGCCGAGCTGGCGCAGGAAAATGCCGAGGACGCCCTGCAAGCGCGCCTGCGCAGCGCCGGCATCACCCCCGAGGCGCAAGGCGCCAGCGCCGTGCTGGAGCGGCTCAAGGCTCGCCAGAACGCCCCCCATGACACGGGCGATGCCGCAGCCTGAAGCGCCAATCCATATTACATTTCAAGGGAAATTTCACCCATTGTCCAATATGCCGAAACAAGGCGGTTATTTTTCCTGTTGAAATGTAATTTTACAAAACCAGCCTATCCACCCCGTCCAGAGGCTTCGCCATGCACAGCTTTTTGCAGATCGTCACCAGCTTCCCCACCGTGGTCTTCAGCATCCTGCTGGCCGTGGTCGTGCTGTATTGGCTGGTCGTGGCCCTGGGCCTGCTGGAGACCGAAGTGCTCGACAGCCTGTTCTTCGACGCCGACGGGCTGGACGGCGCCGATGCCGGCGCGCTGGCCGGCCTGCTCTCGCGCCTGGGGCTGGGCGGCGTGCCGCTGACCGTCATCCTCAGCCTCATCGTGCTCTTTGGCTGGCTGGCCAGCTACTTTGCCGTTTTGATTGCGCTGCCGCTGCTGGGCCACCCTGCCGTGCATTTCGCGCTGGGCGCAGCGGTGTTTGCCGCCGCCAGCCTGGCCGCCATTGCGCTGACCAGCCTGGCGCTCAAGCCCGTGCGCGCCCTGCTGCGCAAGATCCCGCAGGAAGAACCCAAAACCCTGCTCGGGCGCGTGGGCGTGGTGCGCAGCGCCAGCGTCAACGCCCAAAGCGGCTATGCCGCCGTGGACGATGGCGGCGCGGGCCTGGTGCTGCAAATCCGCACCCACGGCGATGAGCTGCCGCGCGGCAGCCGCGTGGTGCTGATCGAGCCGCTGCCCGAGCAGCGCGCCTGGCGCGTCGTTTCCGAAGAAGAATTCAACACCGGCGCGCTGCCATAAAACCCGCGCCACTGCACATCCCTTTCCTTTCACACACACCCTTGGGAGAACACCGATGAACTTGGCCTGGATCATGCCCCTGCTGCTGGGCATTGGCGTCGTCGTCGTCATCGTCGTCGCCTTGCTGGCGATGTTCAAAGCCTTCTACGTCAAAGTGCCGCAGGGCACGGCGCTGATCATCAACGACATGAGCTCCACGCCCAAGGTCAAATTCACCGGCGGCCTGGTCTATCCGGTGATCCACAAGAAGGAGTTCATGAAGATCTCCCTCATCACGCTGGAGGTGGACCGCCGTGGCAAGGAAGGGCTGATCTGCAAGGACAACATGCGCGCCGACATCACCGTGGCCTTTTATCTGCGCGTCAATGAAACGCCCGAGGACGTGCTCAAGGTCGCCAAGTCCATCGGCGTCGATCGCGCCTCGGACAAGGCCGCCGTCAACGAGCTGTTCAACGCCAAGTTCTCCGAGGCGCTCAAGACCGTGGGCAAGCAAATCGAGTTCGTCAAACTGTTCGAGAACCGCCAGGAGTTCCGCGACCGCATCGTGCAAGTCATCGGCGAAGACCTCAACGGCTACGCGCTCGAAGACGTGGCCATCGACTACCTGGAGCAAACCCCCAAGGCCGCGCTGGATCCCCACAACATCCTGGACGCCGAAGGCATCCGCAAGATCACTGAGCTGACCGCGGCGCAAAACGTGGTGACCAACGAACTCGAACGCAACGAGGAAATGGCCATCACCAAGAAGAATGTCGAAACCAAGGAGGCCCTGCTGGCGCTGGAGCGCCAGCAAGCCGACGCCGAGGCGCGCCAGAAGCGCGAAATCGCCACCATCCAGGCGCGCGAAGAAGCCGAAACCCGCAAGGTGCAGGAGGAAGAGCGCCTCAAGGCCGAGCAGGCCCGCATCGCCACGCAGGAGCAAGTGGACATCCGCGAGGAAAACCGCCTGCGCGAAGTGGAAGTGGCCCAGCAAAACCGCCAGCGGGCCGTGGTCATCGAAGCGGAAAAAGTCACCCGAGCGCGCGATCTGGAAATCGTCTCGCGCGAGCGCGAAGTCGAGCTGCAACGCATCGAGAAGGAAAAAGCCCTGGAAGTGGAAAAAGCCCACATCGCCAACGTCGTGCGCGAGCGCGTGGCGGTGGAGAAAACCGTCGCCCAGGAAGAAGAGCGCATCAAGGAAGTGCGCCAGGTCTCCGAGGCCGACCGCCTCAAGCAAGTGGCCGTGCTGCAAGCCCAGGCCGAAGCCGAAGAGGCCCTGGTCAAACAGGTGAAAAAAGCCGAGGCCGACGAAGCCGCCTCGCGCCACAAGGCGGTGGAAATCACCGTCGTCGCCCAGGCTGAGCTGGAAGCGGCCACGCAGCAGGCCGAGGCCAAGAAGCGCCTGGCCGAAGGCGTGCAGGCCGAGCGCGCCGCCCCCGGCCTGGCCGATGCCCGCGTGCGCGAAGTGGCCGCCGCCGCGCTGGAAAAAGAAGGCTTGGCGCAGGCCAAAGTCACCGCCGAGCAACTCATGGCCGAGGCCAAAGGCCTGGAAGAAAAAGGCCTGGCCGAAGCGCGCGTGATCGACGCCAGGGCCGATGCCGTCGAAAAGCAGGGTTTGGCCGAAGCCAAGGTGGAAGCCGAAAAACTCATTGCCATCGCCAAGGGCGAGCAGGAGCAAGGCCTGGCGCGCGCCAAGGTCACCAGCGAAGTGGGCAATGCCGAGGCCGCCGTGCTGCTGGAAAAGCTCATGGCCGAAGCCAAGGGCCTGGCCGAGAAATTCGCCACCCTGGGCCAACTGGGCGACACCGCCCGCGCGCACGAGGAATTTCGCATGCAACTGGAAAAAAGCTTCGAGCAGGCCATTGCCGGCATCGAGGCCAGCAAGCACATCGCGCGCGAGCAGGCCGAGGTGCTGTCCTCGGCGCTATCCAAGGCCAACATCGACATCGTTGGCGGCGAAGGCGCGTTCTTCGACAAATTCGCCAGCGGCCTGTCCATGGGCAAATTCCTCGAAGGCGCGGCGGGCAAAAGCCCCATCGTCAACGACCTGCTGCAAAAGTTCATCGGCGGCAGCGCCAAAGGCGCGGACGAAGCCCAGGCGGCCAGCGCGCTGCAACGCCTGCTGCAATCCCCCCCGCCGGGCAACAGCAACAGCGCGGATAAGCCCGTATGAGCGGCCAAACCCTGCTGCTGATCGCCCTGGGCGCAACCCTGTTGGCAAGCTGGGGCTGGGTCATCCTGCTGGCCATGCGCCGGGGCACGGGCTGGGGTGCGGTGGCGATTTTTTTCTCGCCCATCGTCGCCCTCTCTCTGCTGGTGCGCCAGCCGCACACGACCTGGAAAGCGGCGGTGCTGCACCTGCTCGCCTTTGCCTGTTTCTGGACGCTGGCCATCCACATGCTGGCCGAAGTGGGCCGCGACTTTGCGCGCATGCAGCCCTCCTTGCTGGCTGCCGCGCGCGAGCGCTGCACCCAGCACGCCGCAGCCGCCAGCCCCACCGCGCAAGCCTGCCTGAGCGCCATCGAGCGCAACCGCCCCGACTGCACCCAGCAAGCGGCGCGCTATTGGCCCCAAAGCGGCGATTTGACGCTGATTGATGAAGCCACCAAGCGCCACACCGCCTGCCTGCTGCACCAGGCGCTGCCCGCCCCGCCCGCGCAGTAACCCACCCGCCATCACGCCATGCCATGCCTGCACACGCCCAACCAAAAAGCGGTGATGGACATCACCGCACAACTGCGCGCTGGCGCGGCCTGCGTGCAGTTGCCGCTGGAACTCCAACGCAACAGCCTTTGGCCGCGCTGGGGCCTGGAAATCCTGCTGCCCTTCCTGGCGATTTTTACGCTCGAGCGCTGGGGCCTCACCTGGGCTTTGACCATTGCCATTGCTGCGGCCGTGCCGTCAGTGCTCTTGACGCGGCGGATGCATCGCCGCCAGCTTGCCAGCGCCTCCATCCGCCGCCCCAACGCCCGCCATCCGGGCTGGCGCGTGGAGTTCCATCCCGCCCGCCTTTACCCCATCGGGCAGCCCAAGATGGCAATCATCCAGGGGCTGGATGCCGCCTGGAGCCTTGGCTGCTACCCGGTAGGCATGGACTTTCGCATCGAACTGCGCCACCAAGACCGCGGCCCCGTCGCCCTGCTATGCACCGTGCTGCAAGATGCGGCAGACCCTCAAGCGGCTGCGGCGCTGCCGCCTTTGACCGATGCGCTGGTCGATCAACTGGCCGCCCGCTTGGGCGTGCGCCGCTCGGGCGGGCGGCTCACGCCTGCCGCCAATGCGCAGCCAGAGCGCTCCGCCCAGCCCCCCTCTCCCACCATCACCTACACCACTGCACCATGCCTACGCCACCTCAATCGCCTAACCTCTCGCCCTGGACTGTAGGGGCCATTGCTGTGGCGGTGGCCATCGTCGCCATTGGGGCCTACCACTTCCTGCTGCGCCAGCCCGAGCGCGAGGCGGCGATGGAAACGGTGCGCGAAGTCGCCACCGCCATGCAGGCGCAAAAAGAACAGGAGCAAGGCCAAGCCGTTGCCCAGGCCCTGCGCGAAGAACGCTTGCGGCAAGGCTTTCTCATCGGCTCCACCCTGCGCACCTGGATCGCCGAATACCTCGTCACCCAGGGCAGGCTACCCGAAAGCCTGAACGAGTTGCGCTTTGACCTGCCCTACGATCACGTTTTGCAATCGCTGGACATCGGCCCCAGCGGCGCCATCGTCATGCACTTTCTGCCCCAACTGGGCCTGGATGGCGCCGTCACCCTCACACCCAGGGTCGATCTGAACACCGGCATGGTGCTGGACTGGAGCTGCACCAGCGCAGATTTCGACTTTATCGCCCGCGCCCTGCCTGGCTGCGCCCATACCGGAAACCACTGAATATTACAATTCAAAGGAAAAACAACTTCATAAATAACATGCCGAAACATCGATATTATTTTTCTTTTGATTTGTAAAAATTCATCCGCTTACCCAAGCCCATCGGAAGAAAACCCATCCGCCATGCCGCTCACCTCGTTTTTCAGCACGCTGAAAGAAAAGCTTTTCCCCAGCCCGCTCACATTCCAGACGGAAACCATTACCAACGAATGGTTCCGGGCACATTTTTTTTACGCCGCCGATCTGATTCACGATTGGCTCAAACGGGATATTGATTTACCCACCGCCAAAATGCTCAATTTCGGCTGCGGCGATGGCATCAGCGATTTGGCGCTGATGCTGCGCCACGGCGCAACCAAAATCCACGGCATCGATATTCGCCGCGAATATGAAAAACTCCCCGGCATTGCACGCGAGCAAATCCAGCTCAAGCGACTGCCGCCAGGGCTGAGCTTTGAGACCATTGAACCCGCCGCCGCTTTGGCGCCCCGGCATCGGCCCGTGGACGTCATCATGAGCTGGTCCACCTTCGAGCACGTGCAGCGCGATCAGCTCACCCCTATTGCGAAAGACCTGTTCGAATGCCTGCGCCCCGGCGGGCTGTTTTTCCTGCAAATCGAGCCGCTGTACTACTCCGCCTGGGGTTCACATTTGCGCCGCTACATCCAGGAGCCTTGGGCGCATCTGCTGCTGTCGGAGGACGAGCTATGGCAACGCATCCAAGCCTACGACGGTGAATTGATTGCCGAAGAAGTCGATTTCGGCTTTGCCGATTTTGGAGTGGAGGGCTACAAGCGCTTTGTTTTCAATGAATATCTGAACCTGAATCGCCTCAGCGCCGACGAACTCGTCCAATTAATGCAAAGCGTGGGCTTTGTGGCCGAACGCGTGCAGAAAAACCTCATGCAAGACATCCACCCTCCCGCCCCATTATTGGAGCAATATCCCCAAGAGCTGCTGCTGAATAACGAAGTGATATTGCTGCTGCGCAAACCCGGTTAACTGCCGATTGGAAACCGCGCCTGAAACCTGTGATTTCAGGCCATGATTCGCGAAAGCCTCCAATGTACCCCCTCCTTGCTGCCCGCAACCCTTGGCCCAAAGCCCTTCTCTACGCCAGCCTGGCCGCCTGCGCGCTGTTTACCGCCCCCGCATCGGCGCATTTCAAATGCGTGAACGCGGCTGGCAAAACCATGTACCAGGACACGCCCTGCCCTGCGGGCACCCAGCCCGTCTCCCGCGCATCCAAAGCCCCGCCGCCGCCTGAACCCGCGCAGGCCCCAGCCCCCCAAAAAACCCAGCCCATGCGCAGCGGGCCCGGCGCGAATGACGCCAGTGCGGACACAGCCATCTTGCCGCTGGTGACCCAGCAGGCCTTGTTCGACACCTGCTCCAGCGCCCAACCCGATCGTTATCTGGAAGTGCACAAGCGCTGGCGCACCCAGCACCAAGCGGCACTGGAGCAATACGAAAAAAGCGACCGCTACCAAAGCCTGCGCCGCAAAGCCGGCCAGCAGGCCCAGGAGCAGTGGAGCCTGGCCGGCGCCGAGGCCAAAGCCCAGTACTGCAAAGGCCAGGCGTTGCAGATGCTGGAGCAGGGGCTGAAGTAAACAGCGTATCAAGGCCGGAACCCGATCATGAGCTCCGCTCCCTCTCAACTGGCGTTATTCATTGATGCGGACAATTTCCGTGATTGCGATGCACTCAAGCAGGCCATGCAGAAAGTCTTCACAGAAGGCGAGCCGATACTCAAGCACGCTTATGGCGATGCAGTCAGCCTGAAAAACCTTGAAGCACTGCTGGCTGAGTACGGCATTCGTCCTGTCTGCAATGTGTCGGTCAGCAAAAACACAACTGATGTGGCACTTGCCATCGCGGCAATGGAGGCCGTTTGCCGCAATCCCGCCATCAAAACCGTCGTGATTTGTTCGGGTGATGCCGACTTCGCACCACTGGCCATGCGCTTACGGGAGCTTGGCTGCAAGATGGTGTGCTACGGCATGGAGGGCATCGTGTTCAAGGCCGCCAGCCGGTTTTTTGATGAGGTGGAAGGCTTTAAATCGTCCGACGGAGATACCTCTCGATTGCCCAGCGCCCTTCAAGCATCGTCCCACACGCCAGCGCAGCCACTCTTGCCCAAGCCTGTTACCGGTGTGTCCGCCGCTGATTTGCCATCGCATCCTTCCGTCCAGCAAGTGCTGCAAGCCTGGCCCGACTTGCGCAGCGGTCAGTGGCAACCACTTTCGCAAGTTGTTGGGCACATGCGCAGGCTGGGGTTTCTGGGAGCTAACACCAAATTGACGCGATGGCTTCCCCCCTTGCAACAGAGCTTCGAGGTGCAAACTGGAACCCAAAAACCACATCAGATTCGCTATCTGAAAGCTGGTGCACGGAGCGTGGCAAACGCTCCAGCGTTGACGAGAGCGCAACTCTTGCAAGCCTGGCCTGATTTACACGACGGGCGCTGGCATCCTCTGCCTCCGGTGGTCTGCGCTCTGCGTCAGCGTGGCGATCTGGGCAAAAACAGCAAGATCGGGCGCTGGATCGGCCCAGAGTTCGAGTTGCACCCTGGCTACAAGCCAACACTGATTCGTTACCGAGTAGCCAATGCAGAGTTTGCAACCGCACAGAATGCTACAGACAAGAGTGGCAAACGCTCCCCCTTGCCCGTGCTGCCGGAAAAATTGCACCAGTTGCGACAAATACTGCTGCAATTGGCGGTCCAACGCACCAGTGACACGCTGGTATTGATTGCCGCGCCCTGCTTGATGGCTGGCAATTGGTGTACTTACACCACTGTCGCCAGCGATTTGCGTGCGCAAGGAGTCTTGCACCCAAGCGTCTCCTTGCTACGCGTTTTGCGCAACCGACCCGAGCGCTGGGAGCTAGCCCCTGTCGAGCAGCCCCAGCAATTGCGTTACCTGGGCCATGTGAGGATGCACAAAACGCCGTGAAGCACAGCCGCGCCACGCCCGCCCGCAACAACTTTCACACACGATCGTCACCGGCACCATTTGCGCCATTGACGCCAAGGACAAGCCCCCTCATGACTACCAACCAACACCACTCCGATCACGCCGTGGACCAGGCCGTCGCCAGCGGCGGCGCGTATGAGGTTTTGCGCAAGCGCCTGGCCGAGCAGGGCGCCAGTTTGCAGGCGCTGGCGGCGGACTTGAACGCGCAGCGCCTGGCCGAGTTCGGCGCCAGCCAGATGGGCCTGCTGGGCCGCGTACGGGTGCGCACCGAGCACAACTGCGTGGGGCGCGACATCGTGCAGCTGGGCGAGCTGATGGTGTTTGGCTACAACGTGTTCCTGGGCATCAAGCAGGAGACGCGCGTTGAGGATGTGTTCGCCGTCTATCGCCTGCACGAAGGCGCGGCGGGTTCTGCCGGCGATGGCAGCGAAGGCGGCGCGGGCTACGACGTGGTGCCGGTCGATGCGGCGCAGACTTTTCTGGGCCAGCAGAGCTTTGTGCAGGACTTCCGCGAGCTCTACACCTACTACAAGGGCGCGCGGCTGCTGCAATTGCGCGTCAAGGACGGCAAGCTGCTGGCGGCGTTTCAGATTGGCGAGCGGCTCTCGGACGTGCGGGTGTTCCGCTGGTCGGTCTCGCCCGATGGCCGCCAGGTGCAGTACATCGACAACCGCGGCGAGCGCGACATCGCCCTGCCCGCACCCTACGATTTCGAATGGACAGCGGCGGGCCGCGCCGACGTGGTGCAGGGCCGCCACCCGCACATCAATGTGCTGGATACGGTGTTCATCGACACGCTGGGCGGCGAGCTGACGGTCAAGATCGAGAACAACACCAACGATGGCCTGGGCATCTGGCGCGAGGCCGTGCAGGACGCCACCCAGTCGCTGGACGACGCCAGGCTGGAATACGCCCGCGTGGGCAGCCTGATCCTGCTGAAGGTGCTGCCCTACCGCGAGGAGCAGTGGCGTTATCTGGTCTACAACACGCTGACACAGAAGGTGCAGCGCATTGATGCCATTGGCCTGGCCTGCATCCAGTTGCCCGAGGACCACGGCATCATCTTCCCCGGTGGCTACTACCTGCAAAACGGCGAGAGCCGCAGCTTCGGCCAGGACATGGGCGGCATGCGCTTCAAGCGCAGCTATCGCTCGCCCAACGGCGAGGACGTGCTCTACGTGTTCTACGAGCCCGAAGGCGGGCGCGTGGCGCTGTTCACCTACAACCTGATCGCGCGCGAGCTGCAAGCGCCGCTGATCGGCCACGGCTACGCGCTGCTGGAGGACGGGCGCATGGTGCTGTTCAGCTCCGAGTCCGACGAGCCCACGCGCATCCACCCGATGCAGATCTGGCGCACGCCGTTCGCCACTGAGGAATACGCCGCGCGCCAGCCCGCGCGCCACACGCCGCTGGGGCGCATCGGCAACGCCGAGCTGGTGCGCGGCATCTCCGAGCTGTACAGCCTCACGCGCGAGATTGAGGCCGAGGAGATCTCCAGCGGCCGCTACGGGCGGCTGATCGACACCACGCGCCGCCTGTTCGAGCGCTACCACTGGATGGAGCAGGGGCTGGAGGGCGCACTGCCGGGGCTGCCCCGCGTGCTGCACGAGATCGTCGCCAGCGGCGAGGCGGTGCTGGACGAGTACGAAAAGGTCGAGAGCATCCGCAGCGACACGCAGCGCCAGATGAACGAGGCCGCCACGCGCCAGCGCAGCCTGCTGGGCGAGATCCGCCGCGGCGATTTGCGCCACACGCGCGATTACGTGCAGGCCTTGGCCAGCCTGGGCGCGCAGCGCGGTCGGTTGATGAGCGTGCGCGAGCTGCGCTACGTCGATGCCGCCGCCGTGGATGCCCTGCAGGCCGAGCTGGACGCCGCCCACGCCGAGACGGCCCAGCGCACGGCCGAATTCCTCGCCAGCGACGAGGCCCTGGCCCCCTACACCGAGGGCCTCAAGCAACTGGATGAGCAAGTCGCCAAGGCCCAGACCACGCCCCAATTGCAAGAGCCGCTGGCGGCCATGCAGGCCATGTCGGTCGAGCTGGACACGCTCTCCGAGCTGATGGCCGTGCTGCGCGTGGACGACCCCACGCAGCGCACCCGCATCGTGCAGGGCATCTCCGAGATTTATGCCGCGCTCAACCAAAGCCGCGCCCGCGCCGAGCAGAAAAAGCGCGGCATGGGCGCGGCCGAGCAGGTGGCGCAGTTTGGCGCGCAGTTCGCGCTGTTTGGCCAAAGCATCGCCAGCGCCCTGGCCCTGGCCACCGACCCGGAAAAATGCGACGAGCAACTGGCCCGCCTGCTGGTGCAGCTCGAAGAGCTGGAGAGCCAGTATGGCGAGCACGAGCAGTTCCTGACCGACATCATCGCCAAGCGCGAGGAGCTGCTGGAGACTTTCGAAACCCACAAACAAGCCCTGCTGGACGA
The DNA here is from genome assembly GCF_003703475.1 of Allofranklinella schreckenbergeri. Taxonomy (GTDB): domain Bacteria; phylum Pseudomonadota; class Gammaproteobacteria; order Burkholderiales; family Burkholderiaceae_C; genus Lampropedia; species Lampropedia schreckenbergeri. The sequence continues at coordinate 370,266 of NZ_RDQM01000001.1, forward strand.
TCGCCAACGCCGCGCCCAGGGCGTGTTCGACGCTGCGCTGCGCATTCTAGAAGGGCTGCCGCGCCGCACCGAGCGCATGGACGGGCAGGACGCGCTCAACGCCTTCTTCGCCGGCGATGCGCTGATCCTCAAGCTGCGCGAGCTGGCCGGACGCCTGCGCGCGCTGCACGACCACGTCAAGGCCGACGACATCGAGGCGCGCCTCAAAGGCATCCGCGACCAGGCCCTGCGCGCGCTGCGCGACAAGAGCGAGTTGTTCGAAGGCGACGGCAGCGTCATCCGCCTGGGGCGGCACCGCTTTTCCGTCAACACCCAGGCGCTGGATTTGACTCTGATGCCGCGCGGCGACACCCTGCACCTGCACCTGACGGGCACGGACTTCATGGAGCCGCTGCACGCGCCCGAGCTGGCCGCGCTGCGCCCGTTCTGGGACGTCTCGCTCGAATCCGAATCGCCCCAATTGAGCCGCGCCGAATATCTGGCCCTGCAAATGCTGCAAGCAGCGCGCCAAACAGGGGTGGGAGCAGTGGGCACCACAGGCACCACCAGCCAGGGCGGCGAGCCAGGCGAAGAAGCCAGCGCCGCCGCCCCCAGCCGAGACCAGCTCATGGCCTTGCTGCCCAAGCCCGAGGAGCTGGTGCGCGCCGTGCGCGAATTTGCCGCGCCGCGCTACCGCGAAGGCTATGAGCGCGGCATCCACGATCACGATGCCGCCCTCATCCTGCAAGCGCTGCTGCCGCTGCAGGAGCAGGCCGGCGTGCTGGCCCACGACGCCCGCGCCCGCGCCCTGGCCGTGCTGCTGTGGAGCAGCCTGAGTGCGGGCCTGGATGGCGGCGCGGAGCCGGGCTTCAAACTGGCCGCCCAAGCGCGCCATTGGCCCAGCCGCGCCCAGGGCGCCGCCACCATGCAGCAACTGCTGGGCAGCGCCCAGGCGCGCACCGCGCTGGAGCAGGAAATGGCCCAGGCCCTGCTGGCCTTTGCGCGCAGCCAGCAGCTTGAAGCCGTGTTTGCGCCGGCCGACCTGGCCGCCCAAACCAACTTGGACGATCCGACCCAGCCCAGGCCACAGCACAGCAATACCGCCCTGCAATCCCTGGCCGCCCAGGCCGCGACCTATCTGGCCGAGGAGCTGGCCGGCCCTGCCAGCGGCGGCGCAGCGCGGCTGCACTTCTCCAGCCAGGCGGCAGCCTTGCTGCACAGCCTGCAAGAGCGCCTGCAACCCCAGGGCCGATGGGCCGAGCTGCACGCCACCCTGCACGATGCCGAGCAGCCGCTGGCCGTGCGCTTTGCCCTGGCCGTCCAGTGGCTGAACGCCATCGCCCAGGCCGAGGCCAGCGCATCGGCCCAGAACGCCCAGGCCGCGCTGGACTACGTGCCCGAAGCCGCCGCCCTGGCCCTGCTGCACGAGGGCACGGCGCACGAGGTGCTGCACGTGCCGCTGCGCACCACTGTCACCGGCCTGCTGGGCCAGCACCCGCGCATCCACGATGGCGCGCTGGAGCTGGGCGTGGACGACTTCGCGCGCCGCGCCCACTGGCACACCAACCACTTCGTGCCCGGCCTGCGCCGCTACCAGCAATTGCGCCAGGACATCCTGGCCGAGCAGCGCGCGGCCATGCGGCTGGACGAGTTCAAGCCCCGGCCGCTGGCCAGCTTCGTGCGCAACAAGCTCATCAACGACGTGTACCTGAGCGTCATCGGCGACAACCTGGCCAAGCAAATGGGCACCGTGGGCGAGCACAAGCGCACCGACCTGATGGGCCTGCTGATGATGATCTCCCCACCCGGCTACGGCAAAACCACGCTGATGGAATACGTCGCCAGCCGCCTGGGGCTGATCTTCATGAAGATCAACGGCCCGGCGCTGGGCCACGAAGTGCGCAGCATCGACCCCGCCCAGGCGCCCGACGCCACCAGCCGCCAGGAGCTGGAAAAGCTCAACCTCGCGCTGGAGATGGGCAACAACGTCATGCTCTACATCGACGACATCCAGCACACCCACCCGGAGTTTTTGCAGCGCTTTATCTCGCTGTCGGACGGCACGCGCCGCATCGAGGGCGTCTGGCGCGGGCGCACCAAGACCTACGACATGCGCGGCAAGAAGTTCTGCATCGTCATGGCCGGCAACCCCTACACCGAATCGGGCGAGGTCTTCAAGATTCCCGACATGCTGGCCAACCGCGCCGACGTCTACAACCTGGGCGACGTGCTCGGCGGCATGGAGGAGACCTTCAAGCTCAGCTACATCGAAAACAGCCTGACCAGCAACCCCACGCTGGCGCCGCTGGCCACGCGCGATCTCAAGGACCTGTACCTGCTCATCGGCAAGGCGCAGGGCCGGGAATTCTCCGCAGGTGACCTCAGCCACGACTACAGCGCCGCCGAGCTGCGCGAGATCGACGCCGTGCTCCAGCGCATGCTGGCCGTGCGCGAAATCGTCTACCGCGTCAACCAGCAATACATCGCCAGCGCCGCCCAGGCCGACGCCAACCGCACCGAGCCGCCCTTCAAGCTGCAAGGCTCCTACCGCAACATGAACAAGCTGGCCGAGAAAATCACCAGCGTCATGAACGAAGCCGAAATGCAGCAACTGCTGGACGACCACTACCTGGGCGAAGCGCAGCTGCTGACCACCGGCGCCGAAGAAAACCTGCTCAAGCTCGCCGAGCTGCGCGGCCACATGAGCCAAGCGCAGCAGGCGCGCTGGCGCGAAATCCAGCTCAACTACCAGCGCACGCAAGCCATGGGCGGCGCCGATGCCGACACCGGCGGGCAAATCGTCGCCCAACTCATCGACCTGGTGCGCGCCACCCGTGCCCAGGCCGAAGCCAGCGCCAACCAGTCCGCCGCCCCCTGGGCCGAGCTGCTGGCCAGCCTGCAACAACTGGCCGCCGCCCAGCCACCTGCCGCACAGGCTGACGCCGCCAGCCCAAGCCAGGCAGAAAAAGACCTGGCCGAACAAACCAGCCGCCTGCTGGCCACGCGAGAGCTGGGCCACCTGGTGGCCAGGGCCCTGCAACCCGTGCAAGACCACCTGGCCAACAGCCGCCGCCAGCAGCTGGGCCTGCACCGCGTCATGCTGCAAATCGCCGCCGCCATCCAGGAGCAGCTCGACCTGCTCAACAGCTTGTCGGCAGGCTCAACTAAACCCTTGGTGAAACACACTGAGAACGTCCATCGTGCGTTTGAGAAGATGGAGCGTGCATTTTCCCTTTCTACGACCTCGCCAGGTCGGACTCCACAGTGAGAGATGACGGCTGTACGTGTATCCGTTTAGCACGGTTTAAAAGCTGTGGACTTAGGTTATTTGCGCGCAATTTATTTGGAGGAATAGATTTTTTATGTCTGGATTGATGGGTATTGGGCGATTTTTATTTTTCATAAGTAAAACCCCTCAAGGCTTGATGTCTTGAGGG
>NZ_RDQM01000010.1 GCF_003703475.1 Allofranklinella schreckenbergeri
TTGTCTCGTGATTACGAGCGATTGCCAGACGTACTGGGGGGATTGCACTTCGTGGTCTTTGCCATTCTCATGCTGCCCAATGCCATGCCGTTGATTCGGTTGGCTCAAAGTTCATAACACGCTCTAGATGCATGGTCCTCAAGGCAATGTCTCTACAATCGGCGGCCTTTCTTGCCCTCCGCCTGCCTTGCGCCTTTCGTCTTTCGCCCCATGCTTGCCTTGTCCCTGGATAGCCGCAGACTCGCCATGTTGAAGGCGATGGGGACGGATGCGTGGTGGCTGAAGCCGCCTGCGGCCGTGGCAGAGCTTGCGGCAGCGCCTGAGGCCAAGCCAGCCGCCGTGCAGGCAGCGGTAGCCTCGCCCGCAGGGGCCAGGCAAGCGCCGCCGCCGATGCAGCCCCAGGCTTCGGAGCGCGCCCAAGCGAGGCCTTCGCCCGCCAAGCCCTTGCCGCCAGCGCCCAGCGCGCGGGCGGCGCATGCGCCAGCCTCATCGCCCGCTGCGCGCCAGCGCGCCAGCGCACCGGCGCCAGCCGTTGTGCCCGCTTTGGCGCCGCTGGGCTTGCTGGCCGCAAGCCCGTGGCTGCGCCCCGATGCGCTTGCAGCAGCGCCAGCCGCCTCGTCACCCTCTTATCTGCTGGTGGTGGACGATCTCAGCGCCTTGGGGCAAGAGCAGGAAACGGCTCAGCGCCTCTTGCACAACATGCTGCATGCCATGGGTTTGGCACAAAGCCCGGCGGTTTGGTGGAGTCAGGCGCGCCGCCTCGCTCAAGGGGAGCAGGCCACGCCCATTGAGGCGTTGCTCAGCCAGTGCCAGCCCCGGGTGCTGATTGCCCTGGGGCGCGATGCGGCGCAGGCGGTGCTGGGCGATGAGCGCCCGTTGGGCGTGTTGCGCCGCACAGAGCACCGCATGGCCCATGCGCCTACGGTGCCCGTGGTGGTGACGTACAGCCCTGCCTATTTGCTGCGCGCCGCACATGCCAAGCGTGGCGCGTGGGAGGATTTACAGCGTGCCCTGCAATTGGCAGCGGTGTGATTGCAACAATGCAACTTTTGCCTACGGAAGAAAAGGAAGCATCCATGCCTTACGGCTACGTTATTGCCAACGTCGATACCACCGATCCAGAAAAAATGGCCGAATACCGCCAGTGGAGCACCGCCGCTGTGCAGGCCCACGGTGGCGAGTTTCTGGTGCGCGGTGGGCAGCAGCAGGTGCTCGAAGGCAGCGCGTTTGCGCGCACCGTGGTGATCCGCTTTCCTGACTATGCGGCGGCCCAGGTGTTCTATGATTCGCCGCAGTACCGCAAGGCGCGTGAAATCCGCGAAGGTGCGGGCGTTTTTAATGTGGTCTGCGTTGAGGGCCTGTAATCAGGTAATGCCTGACAAGCGCTTTGAGGCCCGGCCTGCTGTGGCGGCTTTTCGCTGCCGCCTTGCGCCGCAACGCCCATCGTGCCGTTGCCTACTCCCTTTTCCCCATTCCCTATCCGATTCAAGCTTCAATTGAAGGAACATCATGAGCGCAATCGTAGATATCGTCGGCCGTGAAGTGCTCGACAGCCGCGGCAACCCCACTGTCGAATGTGATGTGCTGCTGGAGAGCGGCGTCATGGGCCGTGCGGCCGTGCCATCGGGCGCTTCCACTGGCGCGCGCGAAGCCATTGAGCTGCGCGATGGCGATAAAAGCCGCTATCTGGGCAAAGGCGTGCTCAAGGCCGTCAACCACATCAACACCGAAATTTCCGAAGCCGTGCTGGGGTTGGACGCTGCCGAGCAGTCCTTCCTGGATCGCACCCTGATCGATCTGGACGGCACGGACAACAAATCACGCCTGGGCGCCAACGCGCTGCTGGCCGTCTCCATGGCTGTGGCGCGCGCTGCTGCCGAGGAGTCGGGCCTGCCGCTGTACCGCTACTTCGGCGGCATGAGCGGGGTGACGCTGCCCGTGCCGATGATGAACGTCATCAACGGCGGCGCACATGCCAACAACAGCCTGGACTTGCAGGAGTTCATGATCATCCCCAGCGGCGCGCAGAGCTTTCGCGAAGCGCTGCGCTGGGGCGCAGAAGTGTTCCACGCGCTCAAGAAAATCATCCACGACAAGGGCATGAGCACCGCCGTGGGCGATGAGGGCGGCTTTGCCCCCAGCGTGGAAAACCACGAAGCGGCCATCGGCCTGATCCTGCAAGCCATCGAAGCGGCAGGCTATCGCCCCGGCGAGCAAGTTGCCCTGGGGCTGGACTGCGCCTCCAGCGAGTTCTTCAAGGACGGCATCTACACCCTCGAAGGCGAAGGCGGCCTGCGCCTGGACGCCGCCCAGTGGACGGATCGGCTGGCCCAATGGTGCGACAAATACCCCATCGTCAGCATCGAAGACGGCATGGCCGAAAACGATTGGGACGGCTGGAAGCTGCTGACCGAGCGCCTGGGCCGCAAGGTGCAACTGGTGGGCGACGATTTGTTCGTGACCAACCCGAAAATCCTGCGCGAGGGCATCGAGAAGAACATCGCCAACTCCATCCTCATCAAAATCAACCAGATCGGTACGCTGTCGGAGACGTTTGAAGCCATCGAAATGGCCAAGCGCGCGCGCTACACGGCTGTCATCAGCCACCGCAGCGGCGAGACGGAGGACTCCACCATCGCCGACATCGCCGTGGGCACCAACGCCGGGCAGATCAAGACCGGCTCGCTCTCGCGCTCGGATCGCATGGCCAAGTACAACCAACTGCTGCGCATCGAGGAGGACTTGGGCGACGTGGCCGTCTATCCCGGAAAAGACGCGTTTTACAACCTGCGTTGAGTGCGTACAGGCCCAGCGCGCTGATCCACCTCCCATTTGCCTCGCCCTATGCCATTTGTGCGATTGCGTTACTTTGCCACGCTGCTGCTGCTAGTCCTTCTGGGCTGGTTGCAGTGGCAGTTATGGACGGGGCGCGGCAGTTTTCCTACCGTGGGGCTGATGCGTGAGGAAATTCGTGTGCAAAAAGCCTCGAATGAACTCATACGCCAAGACAATGAGCGCTTGGCCAACGACATCGCGGATTTGCGCGAGGGGCGTGAAAAAATGGAGGAAATCGCCCGGCAAGAGTTGGGCATGATCAAACCCAACGAGATTTTCGTGCAGTACACCAAGCCCAAATAAAACGCCGGTTTGGATGTGCTGCAAACCAAAGGAAAGAATCAATCAAAATAGCCGCGCCAATGGTGGCTATTTTTATTTTCTTTGGTTTGGAAATTTGCTGTTGCGCCACACGTAGAGCACGCCGAAAGCATGGCGCGCGGGCTTGTGGTGTGCGCAACAAGGCGGACGTTACAGCCTGGAGCGCTGTGCAAACTGCTTGGCGCGTTCCGCCATGCGCCAGCCGCGCCAAGCCAGCGGCGCGGCCCATACCGTGAATCGGCGCAACCGGCGCGGCCCTAGCGCCAAGACCGCGCCCAAGGCCAAGCCAATCGCGATGGGGTGGCGATACACCCTGTCACGGGCATTGAGAAACAGCGATTCGGCCACGCCCATGGCAGAGAGGGCAGGCTGTACGTTGCGCTGTTGTGCCCGGGCGCTCAAGCGCTTGCCCAGGCGCTGGCGTTGCGCCTGGATGCGGTGCAGCACGCGTGCCGTCTCCAGGCTTGCGAGCGCGACATCGCGCTCCTGGCGCAGCTCGCTGGCGGCTTGGTCCAGCGCGTGCTGGATGCGTTCGCGGTGGGCTTTGGATGGGGTAGGGCGGTGTGAGGCGTTCATGGGCGTCTCCAAAGCACAGCAGCATAACGATTGGCTACTGCGGCGTTTTGAGGCGCGCCCATGTCAGGAGACAGCGAGGCTGCTGCACTTTGCGCGCCTTTTGATCGTTGTTGCGGTGGGTGCCAAGGCGTTGTGCCAATGCATAGCCTATTTGCATTCGCGCCAAGAGTGGTTTGGATAGGCTCTTAGAGGTGCTCACGCAAAGCGTGGAAATCCTCAGCCAATACGCGGCGCGTGAGGGCGAAGGGGCTGCCCATGCGGCGCCAGGCGCGCCAGGCAATCAACCCCGCTACGGCCATGATCGCCAGCCACACGCCCAGCACGCCGAGCCAGGCGGTGCCCCATTGCGGGGTTTGCCAGTAGTGCAGCAACACGATCATGGAGCCGACGAAAAACGCACCGAAGAAGAACAGCAGCAGCAAGGCGCTGGCCGCCAGCAGCAGCACGGTGGCTGATTTCTGCCGCTGCCATTCCAGCCGCGCCAGATCCAGCCGATCGCCCACGGCCAGGCTGCCCTCGTCGAGCCACAGGCGCGCCGATTCGCGCAGGCGCTGCACGCCTAAAAGCGATTGCCAGTCCAGGGCCATGTGCGGTGTTCTCCTATGTGTGCGTTGTGGCGGTGGCGCTGGTGCGCCAATCAGCGGCGGGCCAGCAAGAAGCCCAGGACGACGCCTGCGGCAGCGGCGATGCCGGCGGTTTGCCAAGGCGATTCGTGCACGTAGCGATCGGCCACTTCTGCGTGTTCGCGGGCGCGGACGGCGGTTTCGCGGGCGGCGCGTGCTGCGGCGTCGCGGAAGTCCTCTACACCGCTTTCAAAGCGCTGGCGCAATTGGCGGATTTGGGGGACTTCATCCAGATCGCGGCTGGCGAGCGCCTCGCGCAGATCGTCCACCAGTTTTTCAAAATCGCGCGTTTGGGGTTTGCTGGAAAAAAGGCTCATGTCAAAGCTCCTTCAGGGTGAGTCCCGCCAAAGCGGCGGTGTGAAAAAAAGCGCCGCGCTACGCAAATAGCGCGGCAGGCCGTGCATGATAAGTGTGGACGGTTGCTGAGATTGCAAGAGTTTGTACGCACATATCGGTTTTTCCAAACCCGGCGTGGCGTAAGTGGCATGCGATGGTGGTGCGGGAATTAAGCCTGCGTCAAATGCCGGGCCAGCGCCTTGCGCAAGGGCTGCATGGCCTGGGCCATGCGCAGTGCGCCATCGCGTAGCAGGCGCGCGGGCAGGCGCGTGTCGCCATAGAGTTGGGCGATGCCGTTGGTGGCCTGGTACAGCGGCCAGGTGGCCAGGCGGTGTTGGCGCTCGTAGGCGAGCAAAAAGGCTTCGTCACCCAAGGGGCGGTTGCGGCGCTTGGCCGTCCAAAGCTGCGTGGCCAGCCGGTGTTGGCTTTGCAGCCCGAAGTTAAAGCCATGCGCGGTGATGGGGTGCATGCCCACGGCGGCGTCGCCAATGAGGGCGTAGCGCGGCCCGACAAAGCGCCGCGCGTACACGCCCACCATGGGGTAGATGTGCGGCGGGCCTTCCTTTTCCATGGCGCCCAGGCGGTGGGCGAAGCGGCGGGTGATGTCGGCGGAGATGGCGGCATCGTCCTGCGCCAGTAGCGCTTGCAGCGCGTGGGGCGGCAGCGTCAACACCACGTTGCTGCGCAGGCCGTTGAGGGGCAGCAGCGCCAGCGTTTGGTCGATGTCGAACCATTGCCAACTGATGTGCTCGTGCGGCTTTTCGTGCGCGAAGCGGCACACCATCATGCTGCGGCCAAAGTCGTGCATGGCTGCGCCAATGCCCATCATGCGGCGCGTTTCGGAGTAGCGGCTGTCGGCGGCGACCACCAGCCGCGCGCTGAGGTGGCGTCCGTCCGAGAGGTGCAAGGTGTGCTGGTGTGCGCCGGTGGCGATGCTTTTGACGCTGCTTTCGCTGAGGATGTGCACATCGCCGCGCCCCTGCTCGCGCCCTTGCTGCACGGCCTCGAACAAGGCTTTGCGGATGAGGTGGTTGGGCACGAAATAGCCCAGTTGATCCACGCCCACCAGTTGTGCGTCGATGCGCAGGGCAAACAGCGAAGGGCCGTTGAAAATCTGCGCATCGCGCAGGGCGGAAATCTGCGTGGCATCAATGCGATCCCAAACGCCCAGCTCTTGCAGGATGCGGCGCGAGGCGTGGGTGAGTGCGATTTCGCGCCCGTCGTACGCAGGCTCGGCCAGGGCGGCCAGCGGCTGGCGCTCCACCAGCGTCACCGTATAGCCGCTGCCTTGCATGGCTTGGGCAAAAGCCAGCCCCACGGGGCCAGCGCCGATGATGGCGATGTCTGTTTGCATGAAAAGCTCTCCCTATCACTTCAAACCGGGGAAGGAAACCAGAGCGCAATGCGCGCGCAGTGGCCCGATTGTCTATCGGATGACATGGAGCTTTTCGGGCTTTCTAATTTTACAAATCAAAGGAAATGAAATAACCTTGTTTTGGCATGATAGGTATTAAATGATTTTTTCCTTGATTTGTCATTAAAGGGGTGGGAAATGGCCCCCGCCAACAGCGGCCAAAGGCAGGCCAAAGCAGCCAACAGGCGTTTGCCGCGCCTTGGCGGGCAGGGCAGGCGCGCGGAGCATGGAATGCTCTGTGCAGGGGCCAGTTCTATAATCCGCAGTTTTGCGAATTGCGCCCATTTTTGCCTGATTCATGCCTATTTACGCTTACCTGTGCAGCCAGTGCGGCTTCCGCAAGGATGTGCTGCAAAAACTCTCTGATGCGGCCCTGACCCTGTGCCCGCACTGCGGCGCGCAGGCGTTTAACAAACAGCTTTGCGCGCCCAGCTTTCAGCTCAAAGGCACGGGCTGGTACGCCACGGATTTCAAGCACAGCGGCACAGCAGGCGCGGCCAAAACCGCCAGCGGCGATGCCAGCGCAAACGCCCAAGGCGAGGGCAACAGCGCCGCCAGCGCCCAGGCTGGCGCCGCGCCTGCGGCCCCTGCTGCCCCATCCGCGCCCTCTGCTTCGGCAGCCTGAGCGCGCTGGCACGGCGAAGTCACGCAAAAGCCTCGCGTACAGCAACAGCACTTGGCGCCCCCAAGCGATGCCCTCACGGGGCGAGCCTGCGCGGGATGGTCGCCTGTCCCTCCTTCCCTCCCCTTGGCGACACCGCCCGCCAACTCCAAGAAACGGATTTTTCACATGTCAATGCGCACCGAATATTGCGGCCTGGTCACCGAAGCCCTGCTGGGCCAGACCATCACCCTCTGCGGCTGGGTCAACCGCCGCCGCGACCATGGCGGCGTGATCTTCATCGACCTGCGCGACCGCGAAGGCTATGTGCAGGTGGTGTGCGATCCCGATCGCCCCGAGATGTTCGCTGCCGCCGAAACGGTGCGCAATGAGTTTTGTCTGCAAATCACCGGCCTGGTGCGTGCGCGCCCCGAAGGCACGAGCAACGACAACCTCAAAAGCGGCAAGATCGAAGTGCTGTGCCATGAGCTCAAAGTGCTCAACCCCTCGGTCACACCGCCGTTCCAGATGGACGACGACAGCCTGTCCGAAACCACGCGCCTGACGCACCGCGTGATGGACCTGCGCCGCCCCTACATGCAGAAGAACCTGATGCTGCGCTACCGCGTCAGCATGGCGGTGCGCCAGTTCCTGGATGCGCACGGCTTCATCGACATCGAAACGCCCATGCTGGGCAAGAGCACGCCCGAAGGCGCGCGCGACTATCTCGTGCCCAGCCGCGTGCACGACGGCCAGTTCTACGCCCTGCCGCAATCGCCCCAGCTCTACAAGCAAATGCTGATGGTGGCCGGCTACGACCGCTACTACCAGATCACCAAGTGCTTTCGCGATGAGGACTTGCGCGCCGACCGCCAGCCCGAGTTCACGCAGATCGATATCGAAACGTCCTTCCTGACCGAGCAGGACATCCGCGCGCTGTTCCAGCGCATGATTTGCGAGGTGTTTGCCAAGACCATGGGCGTGGATCTGGGCGAATTCCCTGTCATGACCTTTGCCGAGGCCATGCGCCTGTACGGCTCGGACAAGCCCGATCTGCGCGTCAAGCTGGCCTTTACCGACCTCAAGGACGTGATGGCCGATGTGGAGTTCAAAGTCTTCTCCGGCCCGGCCACCATGCCCGGCGGGCGCGTTGTGGCGCTGCGCGTGCCCGGCGGCGGCGCCATGCCGCGCAGCGAGATCGACGCCTACACCGAGTTCGTCAAGATCTACGGCGCCAAGGGCCTGGCCTGGATCAAGGTCAACGACATCGCCAAGGGCCGCGACGGCCTGCAATCGCCCATCGTCAAGAACCTGCACGACAAGGCCATTGCCGAGCTGCTGGCGCGCACCGGCGCGCAGGATGGCGACCTGATCTTCTTCGGCGCGGACAAGGAAAAAATCGTCAACGACGCCATGGGCGCGCTGCGCGTGAAGATTGGCCACAGCGAATTCGGCAAGGCCAATGGTCTGTTCGAAGACCGCTGGGCGCCGCTGTGGGTGGTGGACTTCCCCATGTTCGAGTACGACGAGGAAGACAAGCGCTGGGTGGCCATGCACCACCCCTTCACCAGCCCCAAGGACGGCCACGAGGAATTGCTCGCCACCGACCCCGGCCAGTGCGTGGCCAAGGCCTACGACATGGTGCTCAACGGCTGGGAGCTGGGCGGCGGCTCGGTGCGTATCCACCGCGCCGATGTGCAAAGCAAGGTGTTCAGCGCCCTCAACATCGGTGAGGAAGAAGCGCGCGCCAAGTTCGGCTACCTGCTCGATGCGCTGCAATACGGTGCGCCGCCGCACGGCGGCCTGGCCTTTGGCCTGGATCGCCTCATCACCCTGATGACGCGCGCCGAATCCATCCGCGATGTGATCGCCTTCCCCAAAACCCAGCGCGCCCAGGACTTGCTCACCCAGGCCCCCTCTGCGGTGGACGAAAAGCAATTGCGCGAGCTGCACATCCGCCTGCGCAACCCGCAGCCGCAATAAGCACCGCTGCCCACGGCGCGGGCAAGCATACGCAAGAAGGCGGCCCAAGGGCCGCCTTTTTTCAACAACTTGCCGGATTGGTGGATTTTCTACTCAAAGGAAAAATTACTTCATGTCTATCGCGCCGTAATGGCGCGATTTTTTTGTCTATTGATTGGTAATTATCGGCATGGTGTGCCCTAAAAACGGGGCCGTTGGGCCGCCGCCAGGTAGTTTTTCATGCCCGCTTCAAAGGCCAGGTCCAACCGGCCGTGGTAGTCGGGGCGGCTTTGCGCCGTGCATGAGGCAAAACCGCCGTGCAGCACGCCAATGACATGGTTGGAGTAGGAAAACAGCGCCGCGCCGCTGCTGCCATCCTGCGTAGTGCCCTCGTGCCAAACCACCTCGTAATAGCGGCCATGCGCATCGCCCTGGCAGGTGGTGCGCGAGCAATTGCCGTAGCGCTTGGTCTGCCCGCTGGTGATCTTGGCCAGGCCGCCCGCAGGGTGGTGGATGCTGTAAACGTCCTGCCAGATGTTGTGCAGCCGCGCATCCCAGCCGGCCAGATACGTCCCCTCCGGCGCGCTGTCGTTCAGGGCGAGCAAGGCCATATCCTGCCCCTGCGAGACGTTGGAGGAGAACAGCAGCGTGGCGCCGCGCACCCGCGTGGTACGCCGTGCATCGACATAGCTGGCGTTGCAGCTCTCGGAGCGGAAGAACCAGTCGGTTTGCAACGTGTTGGCCACGGTTTGCGAGCTGACGCAATGGCTGGCGGTCAGCAGGTAGGGGATATCCGTTTCAAGCGCATCGTTGAGCAGCGTGCCGGTGCACCAATAGCCGTTGCCGTTTTTGATGTAGTGCATGCGGGCCACGGCATCGCGCTGGGCTTGGCCGGTTTTGTAGCAACTGGCATCCAGCGCGCACCAGCTCGCTTGCGGGATGGGGGCGTACTTTTGCACGCCATGCGGGTCCTGTTCGCCGTCTTGGGCATGCTCGCCATGTTGCCGGGACGCCGCGTCCAACGCAAAAGCGCTGGGGTCCACCAACCCATGCGAGATGCGCGGAAGCGCCAATTGCAGGGCTTGGGTGGAGAGGCCTGCGGGCAGCGTGAGGTGCAGGGTGACGGTGTCGCCGCCCAAGTCGGGCGACCACCAGGTGCGGCCCTCCTCGCTGTGATCGCCCGCCGCCCCATTACGCCGCAGCAAGGCGTTGATATCGGCGCCGCTGAAGGTGTGCACCTGCTGGCCTTGGGGGCTATAGACATGCAGCAAAGCCTGATCGGGCAAGGCATGCACCAGCAGGCCCAGCCGGATGCCAAAAGCGTCCGCCGCGTGAATCGTCAGCGCCGCGTGGCTGGCGCCATCTGCACTGCGCACCCACTCCAGCGCCTGGGCCAGTTTGGCGGGGGAGTCGGTTGGCGCGACGGCTTGCGCCTTGGCCATCAGCATGGCGCCGGGGCCGCTGTCATCGTCCAGCGCGGCTTTGCTCACCGCGTCCAACGCGGGCAAATGGATGGTGCGGGCGGGCGTCTGCGGCAGATGCAAGGCGGCTTTGGTGATGGCGGCAGGCGCATCTTTGCCGTGGTGGTAGCGCCCCTCCACTTTGGTGATTTGGAGCACGGGCGGATTGGGGTGGTTGCCGTTGTTGTCATAGCCCTCGTCGGCTTCGCCGCCACAGGCTGCCAGCAGCGCTGCGGCCGCAAAGGCCGATAAGCCGGTTCGCACATCAAGCATGGGTTACTCCCTTTTTCGTGTCATGAATGGCGGGCATTATTGCGGACGCGCATGCCGATCCCGTGGGGGATGCGTGTTGGCCCGTGTTTCGGCTGCGCAGCAAAGGCAAGCAAACGCAACAGGACGGGGCCGCGCGGTTGCAGGCGTCTGGGCGTTCACACTTGCAACCACTGCTGGCGCACAGCGGCATCGGCGCGCAATTGGGCGGGGCTGCCCTCGAACACGATGCGGCCGTGCCCCATGACCAGGCAGCGGTCGGCCACCTCCAGCGCGATGGCGAGCTTTTGTTCAATGAGCAGCACCGCCACGCCGCGCGCGCGCAACGTTTGCAAAAACTGCGCCACCTGCGTCACCAGCATGGGCGCCAACCCTTCGGTCGGCTCGTCGATCAGCACCAGCGACGGCTCGCCCATCATGGTGCGGCACAGCGCCAGCATTTGCTGCTCGCCGCCGGAGAGCACGCCAGCGGCCATATGCTGGCGCTCGCGCAGGCGCGGAAACAGGCAGTAGGCATCGGCCAATCCCCACGGCGGGCGCTCTGGCGCTGCGGTGCGCGTTGCGCGGCGCTGCTGGCCCAGCAGCAGGTTTTGCAGCACGCTCAGGCGGGGAAAGATATCGCGGTGCTCGGGCACATAGCCCATGCCCAGGCGGGCGATGGCGTGGGGCGGCAGGCCCGTCAAATCCATTTCAGGCGCGTCTGCGCTGGCTTGCCAGCGGATGCGCCCACGGCACGCCGTCAGCCCCATCAGCGCCCGCGCCAGCGTGCTGCGGCCCGAGCCATTGCGCCCCAGCAAGGCCAGGATTTCCCCGCGCTGCACATGCAAATGCACGCCACGCAACACCGGGCTGGGGCCGTACCAGGCGTGCAAGTCCTCAACCCGCAGCATGGGCCTCCTTTGCGGGCGCGTCGTCGCACGCGTTCGACGACGCGCCGAGTTGGCCCAGGTAGGCCTGCTGCACGGCAGGGTGGGCGCGCACGCGCGCGGGCGTATCGAAGGCAATCACCTGCCCTTGCGCCAGCACGGCGATGCGGTCGGCCAGGCTGAAAACCACCTCCATATCGTGCTCAATGATTAACAGCGTGCGCCCGGCCGTGAGCTGGCGGATCAGCGCCACGCAGTGCGCCGTTTCATCGCGGCTCATGCCCGCGGTGGGTTCGTCCAGCAGCAGCACCGGCGCGCCCGATGCCGCCGCCACGCCCATTTCCAGCGCCCGCTGCTCGGCATAGCTCAAATGCATGGCCAGCACATCACGCCGGTGCTGCAATTGC
This sequence comes from Allofranklinella schreckenbergeri, assembly GCF_003703475.1. Taxonomy (GTDB): domain Bacteria; phylum Pseudomonadota; class Gammaproteobacteria; order Burkholderiales; family Burkholderiaceae_C; genus Lampropedia; species Lampropedia schreckenbergeri. Next base: position 11,672 of record NZ_RDQM01000010.1, read on the forward strand.
AAGGCCTGCAACAGCGCCTGCGTGCGGCGGTTCACCTCATGCAGCCGCCCCAGCGCGCGCCACCAGCTATAGCGCTGGCCGCTGTGCCACAGCAAACCGCAGCGCAGGTTGTCGAACACGCTCAAGCCCGGGAACAGGCTGCTGATCTGAAAGCTGCGCGCCAGGCCCAGGCGGTTGATGGCAAAGGGCGTTTTCCCCTCAATCGGCTGGCCCTGCAAAGCGATGGAGCCGCCATCGGGCGCCATGCGCCCGCTGATCAGGTTGAACAGGGTGGACTTGCCAGCCCCATTGGGCCCGATGATGGCCACCCGCTCGCCCGCGTGCACCGTGAGATCCATGCTGCGCAACACCTGTAGCCCGCCCAGTTTTTTATGCACACCGCGCAACTGCAATGCTGGCGCAGCAGGGGGCCCGGGCGGTGAAGGGAAGGACATGGCCGTCGATTCTAGAGCGCGTGATGCCGCCGCTGGCGCAGGTGAGTTGCTGGCATATAATTAGCCAACAAATTAAATGCTGGCTAATGATTTTCGCTTGCCACCATGCTAGAAGCCAAATACCAATCCTTGCTCCACGAAGCCAGCCAGCGCGGCTGGGCCGACGCGGAGAACCTTGCCCTGTGCTTTTCGTTGCTCTCGTTGGCTGCGCGCATCGACCGCGATTGCGCTGCCCGGCTGGCGCCAGCAGGCCTTTCCGAAGGGCGCTTTGTGCTGCTGTTTTTGCTGGCTTGCGCGGATGAGCCGTTGGCACCGCATGCCCTGGCCAGTCGTGCAGGCATTCGCCGCGCCACCGTCACCGGCCTGCTCGATGGCCTGGAGCGTGAAGCCCTGATTGAGCGCCTGGCCGATCCGCTCGATCGCCGCGCTCTGCGCATCCAGCTCACGCCCCAAGGCCAACGCCTGGCCGACAGTTTGCTGGCGCAGCACAGCCAATGGATTGCCAGCCTGTTTGCCGCGCTAGAGCCTACCGAGCGAAAGCAATTGGCCGCGCTGCTGCACAAGGCGGCCGCCAATTTGCCGCCCCCCATCACGCCACGGGAGGCCCCATGACTTCTGCCACCCCCCGCAAAGGCGCTACCCGCATGGCCGAGATTGCGCCCGATGTGCGGGCCGCGCTTTCACGCGGCGAAATTGCCAGCGCCACCTTGACCGAAGGGCTGGCGGTAGATCAGGCCGTTTTGCTGCGCACCGTCTTTCCCGATTTGCCCGCCAGCGCCTTGCGCGCCGCCCAGGCCATCGTGCCGTTGGGCATCCTCAAGCGTATGCAGGGGCTGGGCGAGCTGCTCTGGCATACCTTGGGCGAAACTGCCTTCGAGCGCGCGCGCGGGCATACCAGCGACACCGTGCGCGGCTGGGCCTGCTTCATGGTCGGGGCCATGCCCGCTCAGCCGCTGGCCCAGCGGTTGCAAACCATCCAGCCCTTGGCCGATGACCCGCATTTTGGCGTGCGCGAATGGGCCTGGATGGCGCTGCGCCCGCACCTGGCCGCCCAACTGGACGAGGCCATCGCCCTGCTGACCGGCTGGACGCACGCGCCGCAAGACAACCTGCGCCGCTTTGCCAGCGAAGCCCTGCGCCCACGCGGCGTGTGGTGCGCCCACATCCCCGCCCTCAAGCGTGCGCCGCAGCAAGCCCTGCCCATCCTCACTCCCTTGCGCGCCGACCCGGCCCGTTACGTGCAGGATTCGGTTGCCAACTGGCTCAACGACGCCGCCAAAGACCAGCCCGATTGGGTGCGCCAGATTTGCCAGCAATGGCAACAGGAAAGCGCCCACCCCGCCACCGCCTACATCTGCCGCCGCGCCCTGCGCAGCCAAAAAAACCACTGAAACCCGCCACACTCTGGAGAAAACCTTATGGCACAGGACAAGGACTTGTACTACTTGGTCGAGCTGTACACCCCCAAAGCCCGTTGGCACGCTCTGCCTGCAGCAGAGCGCCAGGCTTTTCTGGCTGCCGTGGGTGGTGCGTTGACGGAGCTGGCCGCGTTGGGCGTGCACGTCATCAGCCTGGCCCCCACCGAGGCCGGCATTGATCACGGCAGCCCGCACCGCTTTCTGGGGATCTGGAGCTTTCCCGACCGCGCCGCGCGCGATGCGCTGCTGGCGGGCATTGCCGCCAGCGGCTGGTACGACTATTTCGATCATGTCAATGCCGCCAGCGCGGCGGGCGACGCGGCCGCGCACCTGGCCGATTTGCAACAGGCGTAACGCCGCGCCCGTCCGCCTGGTGGGCCGTGGGTACATCCCCGGCGCCCGCTCCCGGGGTGAATGCGTGCAGTACAGTCGCGCCGTTTCGCCTTTTACCGCATTGCCACTGCCATGAATTTGCTGTTCATCATCGACCCGCTCGAGACTTTCAAAATCCACAAAGACACCAGCTACGCCATGATGCGCGAGGCGCAGCGGCGCGGTCACCGCATCGCGGTTTGCCACAGCGCTGATCTGTTCTGGCAACGCGGCGGCCAGGTCAGCGCGCCGGTGCGTGCGATTGAGCTGCTGGATGTCGATGCCCAGCGCTTTCACGCCGAGCATCCCGGCGCGCCCTGGTGGATCGAGCAAGGCCCAAGCGAGGCCGCTCTGGCCAGCTTCGATGCCGTGCTGATGCGCAAAGACCCGCCGTTTGACAGCGAATACTTCTACGCCACCCATTTGCTGGGCCAGGCCGAGCGCGAGGGCGCCAAAGTCTTTAACCGCGCCGCCGCGTTGCGCGACCACCCGGAGAAGCTCGACATCCTGGAGTTCCCCGATCTCATCGCCCCCACGCTGGTCACGCGCGATGCCCAGCGCATCCGCGCCTTTCACGCCGAGCATGGCGACATCATCCTCAAACCGCTGGACGGCATGGGCGGCATGGGGATTTTTCTCGTTGGCCAGGACGGGCTGAACCTGGGCGCCATCATCGAGACGCTCAACCAGCACGGCCGCACCACGGTGATGGTGCAGCGCTATCTGCCCGCCATTGCGCAGGGCGACAAGCGCATCCTGCTCATCGACGGGCAAGTGGTGCCGCATGCGCTGGCGCGCATTCCGCAAGGCACGGAGATTCGCGGCAACATGGCCGTGGGCGGCAAGGCCGTGGCCCAGCCCTTGAGCGAGCGCGACCGCGCCATTGCCCAGCGCCTAGGCCCCACGCTGGCCGCGCGCGGGCTGCTGCTGGTGGGGCTGGATGTGATTGGCGACTGCGTGACCGAGATCAACGTCACCAGCCCCACGGGCTTTCAGGAAATCACCCGCCAAACCGGCTTTGATGTGGCGGCCATGTTCCTGGATGCCATTGAGCGCCGCCAGCCGGATTGGTAAGCGCTCTAAACGCCAATCGCCTGCATGCCTTGGGGGCACACAGGCGATTGGCAGCCGTATCAGGCCAGCAAGGCGTTGACGCGCCGCACGTAGGCGGCGGGGTCGGCGGGCAGGCCGCCTTCGGCCAGCAGGGCCTGGTCGAACAGCACGTGGGCCAGATCGTCAAAGCGCGCGCCTTCGGCGGCTTCGAGCTTTTTCACCAGGGTATGTGTGGGGTTGATTTCCAGCACGGGGCGGGTGTCGGGTACGGCCTGGCCGGCTTGCTTGAGCAGGCGCGCCAGCTGGTTGCTGATTTGCCCGTCTTGCACCACCAGGCAGGCGGGTGAGTCGACCAGGCGGGTGGTCACGCGCACGTCCTCGGCCTGGCCTTGCAGGCTTTGGCGCAGGCGCTCCAGCAAGGGCTTGAGGTGCTCGGCCGCTTCTTCGGCGGCTTTGCGCTCGGCTTCGTCTTGCAGCTCACCCAGATCGACGGCGCCTTTGGCGATGGATTGCAGCGGCGTGCCGTCGAATTCGGGCAGAAAGCCCATGGCCCATTCGTCCACGCGGTCGGTCATCAGCAGAACTTCGATGCCTTTTTGGCGGAACAGCTCCAACTGCGGGCTGCTCTTGGCGGCGCTGAGGCTGTCGGCGGTGAGGTAGTAAATGGCCTTTTGGCCGTCCTTCATGCGGGCTTTGTAATCGGCCAGGCTGACGGTGACGGCATCGCTGGCGGTGCTGGCGTAGCGCAGCAGGCGGGCGATGCGGTCGCGGTGGGCGTGGTCTTCGCCCAGGCCTTCCTTGAGCACGGCGCCGAACTCGGCGTAAAAGCGCTGGTAGCGCTGGCCGTCCTGAGTGGGCGCTTGAGTTGGCGCGCTGGCCTGGGCGGCGTTTTTGTCCGTCACGTCGGTGACGTCGGTGACCTCGCTCGCGCCGTCCTCGGTGGTGGCAGCGCTTTCTTCGGCCAGGCTTTCCAGCAGGGAGAGCACGCGGCGGGTGTTGCCGTCGCGGATGGCGCGCACATCGCGGCTTTCTTGCAGCAGCTCACGGCTGACGTTGAGCGGCAAATCGGCCGAATCGACCACGCCGCTGACAAAGCGCAGATAAGCGGGCATCAGCGCATCGGCGTCGTTCATGATGAACACGCGCTTGACGTAGAGCTTGATGCCCGCCTGCTTGTCGCGGTTCCACAGGTCGAAGGGGGCCTTGGCGGGGATATACAGCAGTTGCGTGTACTCGGTCGTGCCTTCGACTTTGTTGTGGCTCCAGGCCAGCGGGTCGGTGAAGTCGTGGCTGAGGTTTTTGTAGAACTCGGTGTACTGCGCGTCGCTGATGTCTTTTTTCGGGCGCGTCCACAGCGCGCTGGCCTGGTTGACGGTTTCCCACTCGCCGGTTTTGACCATTTGGCCGGGCTGGCCTTCCTGCTCGGCGTCCTGCCACTGCTCTTGCTCCATTTGCACGGGCAGGCTGATGTGGTCGGAGTATTTCTGGATCAGCGAGCGCAGCTTCCAGCCGTTGAGGAACTCGCTGGCGTCCTCGCGCAAATGCAAGGTGATGCGCGTGCCGCGTTGGGCGCGCTCGATGCTCTCCAGCGTGAATTCGCCCGTGCCCGCGCTGCTCCAGCGCACGCCTTCGCTGGCGGGCAGGCCCGCGCGGCGGGTTTCGACGGTGACGCTGTCGGCCACGATGAAGGACGAATAAAAGCCCACGCCGAACTGGCCGATGAGCTGGGCGTCTGCCTTGGCGTCGCCGGTGAGGCGGCTGGCGAATTCGCGCGTGCCGCTTTTGGCGATGGTGCCCAGGTTGTCGATGGCCTCTTGCGCGCTCATGCCGATGCCGTTGTCCTCCACGGTGAGGGTGCGCGCGGCTTCGTCAAACGAGATGCGCACGCGCAAATCGGCGTCGCCGTCGTACAGGGCGCTGTCGGCCAGCGCCTCAAAGCGCAGCTTGTCGCAAGCATCGGCGGCGTTGGAGATCAGCTCGCGCAAAAAGATTTCGGGGTGGGAGTACAGCGAATGCGTCACCAGGTGCAGCACCTGCGCGACTTCGGCCTGGAAGGCGTGTTTCTGGGTTGTGCTCATGAAAGAAAAAGTGGGAAAGAAAAAACGTCCAACGGGCGCGCGGCAAAGCGCCGCAGCCTGCCCGGCATCGCAGCGATGTAAGGCCACATGGGCGGCTTTCAAGCCGAATGCCCGGCAGCGGCCTCACAGATCCGGCGTCAACCCAATTTGCATTTCAAAGGAAAGTCTGCTTTATTGACATCAAGCCGAAAAAGGGTGGTTTTCATTCGCTTGATTTGGATTTTTCGGTCGCCTGCAATTTCCATTAGAGGAAATCGGATGCATTGAATGTCATGCCGAAACAGGGTGATTTTGTTTCTTATTGATTGGTAAAAATGATTGCCCTGTCACTGCGAAACGAACTGCGACACATGGCCCTCGCTCAGCCACATCAGCACGCCCAGCGCCACCAGCGCGGCCAGCACCGCCAGCGCAATCTTCACCCAGCTATAAGGCCGCTGGCCCGCCAGTTGGCCGGTGTAGCCGTTGGCGACGATTTGGTACGTCTTGCGCCCGTAGGTGTAGTGAATCAGCCAGACCGGCGCCAGCACATGCTTGAAGGTGCGGCCCTCGTACTGCGCCTGCACGTACAGATTGCGGTAGGTGTCGCCCGGCACCTGGGCGGCGCACAGGCTTTCGAGCTTGGCCTGCATTTGCGCCTGGCCCAGTTGCGCCGCGCGGCGCAGATCGACCTGGTAGCGCTCCACCGTCCAGCCGCGCACGTACTCGGGCGCGTAGGGCACCAGATCGCTGGTGGTGGGAAACGGCTCAACCTGGCGCAGCAGCTCGGGCTGGATGCCCACTGTGCCTGGCACCAGCTCATCGTCGAAAAAATGGCTGAGCTGGCCCGCCGCCGGTTGCCAGCGTACGTGGCGCACCTGGCGCGTTTGCATCTGGCCGTTGCTGTCGCGGTAAGTCTCGGTGGTGTAGTAGTAATAGCCCGCCTCGGCGCGCCAGTGGGCGCTGGCATGGGCGTCGAACGTCCAATACGGAAGGTAAATGCCTTTGAGCGTGTCCGTCAGCGCCGCGCGCCGCAGCCGGTTGGGGGCAAACCAGCGCGAGCCATACCACTGGCGCACGCGTTCGCGCATCTGCGCATCGCTGATTTTGAACGGCAGGATGCTTTGCGGCGTGATGGCATCGCGCATCTGCTCATGCGCCACGATGGCGGGCGAGCCGCAAAAATCGCAGCGCTGCGCCACCTTGCCATCAACAAACACCGAAATGGCATGGCAGCTTTGGCATTGGACCTCGCGGCGCTGCGCGCTCCAGCCGCGCGTGGCCGCCGGATCGTTCAACGCCGCCACCAGATCTTGCTCGGCCACGGCGCTGCCATCGCCCGCGCCCGGCGCGGAGGGCCGCCACGCCGCATGCGTGCCGCAGTACGGGCACACCAGGGCCTGCTTGGCCGCATGCCACTCCATATCGCCGCCGCATTCGGGGCAGGGGTGCTTGCCAATGGCCGTCGTGCGTGCGCCAGCATCCGCCGCAGGGGCTGCGGGCGCAGGAGCAGGGGAGGGGGAAGGGGTAAAGCTCACGGTGCGGGGGAAAGATCAAACCAAGGGTGGACGATCCTAGAGCATGTGATGGCCCTTGCGCGAAAGTTGACAAGCCCTGGCCCGCGCAGCGCAACCCTGCATGAAGAAAGGTTAATGCGACTTAGAAGAATAAGAAAAATTCGTATTTATAATCGCGCGCCATATCAACCAGCCAGCCTAGAGGCCAAGCCATGATCGTCTGTGTCTGCCGCCGAGTTTCCGATCGTGAGATTGCGCGTCATGCACACGCGGGCATGAACTTTGATGAAATCCAGTTCGAGCTGGGCGTTGCTACCCAATGTGGGCGCTGCGAATGCACCGCGCGCGACTTGGTGCAACAGTGCCACGCCAGCCAGCCCGTGGCGTTGATCGACAACGCCGCCGACTGGAGTCCATCGGCAACGGCCAGGGTGTGAGCCGCAAGGCCGCTGCTCGGCAGCCGCGTAGCCGCCCGCCCGTCGCGCCCGGGGCCAGCCAGCCATTTGCAGAAAGCACAAGGTATGGAACCCATCGTCTCGCTTGCAGCCAGTCTGGTACTCGTACTGGGGTCGGTGTGGTGGATTTTGCATAAATAGAACCCTCCGGAAACGGCCTTTCTCCCATCCTCGCGCGCTTTCACTCCCTTCCCCTTTTTTGCAAATCGCGCCAGCCTGCGTCCCGTGGGCTGGCTGGGTTTGTTCGCTTCATGATTCATGAGCAGTTACACCCTTGAGCCTCCATCCTCCCTGGGCAGCAGCAGCTTGGCTGTGGGCGCGGCCTTGCTGCTGCATGTGGCTGCCCTGTGGGGCATCCAGCAAGCAGCGCAGCGCGCGCCGCAAAAAGAAGAAGTGGTCGAGCCTGCGGCCATTTTGGTGCAGTTGGTAGCCGCGCCTGCCCCCGAGCCGATGGCCCCGCCCCCGGCACCAGAGCCACCGCCGCCCGAACCGCCACCGCCCCAGCCACCGCCGCCCGCGCCCAAACCGCCGCCGCCCAAGCCACCGCCGCCCAAACCCAAGCCCAAGCCCAAGCCAGCGGTCAAGCCCGTCGTCAAACCCACGCCGACGCCCGCGCCCGAGCGTGCGCCGTTGGTGGAGGCCGACCCTGAGCCGGCACCGCCGCCGCCTGCTCCCCCGGCCCCGCCTGCGCCGCCCGCCGCGCCCGTGGCCGCCCCCGCAGGCCCGCCAGCGGGGGCGCCTGTAGAGGTGCGTGCTGTGTCGCACAACATCGCTGCCGTCAGTAACGCGGGCATCACCTACCCCGCGCAAAGCCTGCGCCTGCGCGAAGAGGGCATCGTGCGCGTGCGCGTGCTCATTGGCGCCAATGGCCGCGCCAAAGAGGCCACCATCGCCCAATCCAGCGGCTCCAGCCGCCTGGACAACGCCGCCATCGAGGGCATTTTGCGCAACGGCCGCTTCATGCCCACCAAGCGCAACGGCCAGCCGGTGGACGATTGGTACATCCTGCCCGTGAACTTCAAACTGCCCCGCTAATTCCTTTTTTTCATTTCGCCCCTAGGAGCTTTACTCACCATGCACTCCGGTTTCAATCTGATGCACGCCTGGCAACAGGCCGATAGCGTAGGCCGCAGCGTTGCGGTCATCTTGCTGCTGATGTCCGTCGCCACCTGGATCGTCATCCTGATCAAAGGCCTGAGCCTGATGCGCTACAAAGGCATGGTCAAAGCCAGCAAGGACTTTTGGCACTCCGAAGACTTGGCCGCAGGCATCCAGCGCCTGGGCAACCGCGCCGACAACCCCTTTTTGCGCCTGACGCTGGACGGGCGCGACGCCGTCAACCACCACCGCCAGACGCAGGCGCACCTGCACGACACGCTGGATATCAGCGACTGGATCACCCGCAACCTGCGCTACACCATTGAGGGCTTTACCGCGCGGCTGCAATCGGGCCTGTCCATCCTGGCTACCGTCGGCTCCATCGCGCCCTTCGTGGGCCTGTTTGGCACCGTCTGGGGCATCATCAACGCGCTGATGGCCATCAGCGCCGAAGGCCAGGCCACCATGGCCACCGTGGCCGGCCCCATTGGCGAAGCGCTGGTGATGACTGCCGCTGGCCTGGCCGTGGCCATCCCCGCCGTCATTGGTTACAACGCGCTGGTGCGCGGCAATAAATCACTGCTGCTGCAAGTGAGCGCCTTTGCCCACGACCTGCACGCCTACTACGTCACCGGCGCGCGCGTGGCGCACGGCGAAGGCAAAGTGCTGCAATTGAAAAGGGGTTGAGCGCCATGGCCTTTTCCAACCTGGAGGACAGCGCTGGCGACGTGATGAGCGAGATCAACATGGTGCCGCTGATCGACATCATGCTGGTGCTGCTGATCATCTTCATCATCACCGTGCCTGCCATCAACGAAACCATCAAGGTCAACCTGCCCGAGGCCGCCTCGCAAGAAAAAGAGGAGGAGCCCGACAAGCCGGTGAACCTGAGCATCGACCTGCAAGGCGTGTTCTACATCGACAAAACCCCGCTGACGGACGACCAGCTCAAAGCCCGCCTGGCCGAAGAAGCCAAGAAAGAGCCAGCCCCTGCGCTCTATATCAACGGCGACAAGGACGTGAACTACGGCCGCATCATCAACGCCATGGACTTGGCGCGCCAAGCCGGGCTGAGCAAAATCGGCTTCGTGACCGACCCCAATGGCGAAGCAGGCACCGTCAACCCCAGTGAGGACAAGCCCGCCGGGGCTGCGGCAGGCGGCTGAGGGTTTTGCTGAAAATACATATCAAAAGAAAACAAGAACATTGCATATCATGCCTAAAAAAGGCTATTTATTTTCCTTTTGATTGATAAAAAATGGGGCTTTAGCCCCGTTTTGTCGTATTGGCGTCTGGCCCTTTGCCCATTTGCGCATTTGCGCATCGGGCCGTTGGGCAAGGCCGTGCGTCGCTACCTGTTCCCACAGCGACAGCCCGCGCCGTATTCACGGCGCAGGCGCCATCCCCTCGCGCTGCTTGAGCGCCGCCGTTTGCGGCCCCGCCATGAACGCCAGTAGCTGCTCGGCCTGCTCGGTCTGGGTGCAGGCTTGGCCAATCGCGCCGGAAAACACCGTGCGAATCGCCACGCTCTCGGGCAACAGCCCCAGCAGCGTGATGCCGGGCACATGGATCAGCTCGCTGAGCTGCTGAAACCCCAGCGCCACCTTCCCCTGGGCCACCAGCTCGCCCACCGGCACGCCCGGCGGGGCCTGCACCGTTTTGGCCGCCACGGCCTCGCTCACCCCCCAATGCGCAAACAGCGCCTGCAAAGCCACGCCGCTGGGGCCGGTGGAATAGCCGATGGAGGGCGCGGCCGCAATCGCCTGGCGCAAGCGCTGCTCGTCGCCTATCTCCACCGCCGCAGCGCCCTGGGGCACGGCAGCGGCCACCAGCGAAAGCGCCAGCGCCCGCTGGCTGCCCGGGCGCAAGCAGCCGCTTTGGCCGAGCTTGGTCAGCGCATCGTCGGCCAGAAAAACCAGGTCAAAAGCCTCGCCCGCCTGCACGCGCCGGGCGGCATCGACGCCGCCGACCGATTCGATCTGCACCGGCGTGCCGCCCTGGGCGTGCCAAAGCGCCAGCATTTCGCCCAGCAGGCGTTTGGTGGCCATGGAGGAAATGCCGCGCAGGGGCGCTGGCGCGGCGGCGCTGGCAGAGGAAGTGGCTGAGAGGGCAGCGTGCATGCGGATCAAAATGGGGCTTAAAAGGGATAGTGGCGCGGCGAGGTCTGCATCGTGACCCAGCGCAGCTCGGTAAAGGCTTCGATGCCTGCGCGGCCGCCAAAGCGGCCAAAGCCCGATTCTTTCACGCCGCCAAAGGGCATTTGTGCCTCGTCGTGCACAGTGGGGCCGTTGATGTGGCAAATGCCCGATTCGATGCGGCTTGCCACAGCCCAGGCTTTGCCCAAATCGCGGCTGAACACGGCGGACGAGAGGCCGTAGGCGTTGTCGTTGGCGCAGGCAATGGCCGCTTCGGTGTCTTTGACGCGCACGATGGGCTTGACCGGGCCGAAGGACTCTTCGCGGTAAATCGCCATTTCGGCGGTGACGTGATCCAGCACCGTGGCGGGCATCAGGGTGGAGTCGGCCTTGCCACCGCACAGCAGCTTGGCGCCTTTGGCCAGCGCATCGTCGATCAGGCGGTTGCAGCGCTCGACGGTGCTCATATCCACCACCGAGCCGAGCACGGCAGGCCCTTGGCGCGGATCGGCCAGCGGCAGGGCCTGGGCGCGTGCGGCGAATTTCTGCGCAAACGCATCGGCAATCTTCTCATCCACCACGATGCGCTCGGTGGACATGCAAATCTGCCCCGAGTTGGCAAAGGCGCCGAAGATGGCCGCATCCACAGCGGCGTCCACATCGGCATCGTCGAGCACCAGCAGCGGCGCTTTGCCGCCCAGCTCCAGCACGCTGGGCTTGAGGTATTGCGCGCACAGGCTGGCGATGACCTTGCCCACGCGCGTGGAGCCGGTGAAGTTGACGCGGCGCACAGCGGGGTGGGCAATCATGGCCTCGACCACCGTGGGCGCGTCTTCAGGGCGGTTGGTAACGAAATTGACCACGCCCGGCGGCAGGCCCGCTTCGGCCAGGCAATCGACGATCAGGCCATGCGTGCGCGGGCACAGTTCCGAGCCTTTGAGCACCACGGTGTTGCCGCAAGCCAGCGGCACGGCGATGGCGCGCACGCCCAGGATGACCGGGGCATTCCACGGCGCCATGCCCAGCACCACGCCAGCGGGCTGTCGCACCGCCATCGCCAGGCTGCCGGGCACATCCGAGGGGATGAGATCGCCGTTGATTTGCGTGGTCAGCGCCGCTGCCTCTTGCAGCATGCCAGCGGCCAAATGCACGTTAAAGCCTGCCCACAGCGCCGATGCGCCTGTCTCGGCAGCCATCGCCTGGGCAAACGCCTGCTCTTTGGACTCCAGCACCTGCGCAGCCTTGAGCAAATAAGCGCGGCGCGCACTCGGCCCCAAGGCGGCCCAGGCAGGGAAAGCCTCTTGCGCCGCAGCCACCGCCGCCACGGCGTCCGCCGCAGTCGCCGCTGGCGCCACTGTCGCCACGCTGCCATCGAGCGGATTGCGCCGCTCAAAGCTGGCGCCGCCCTGGGCCTGGCAGCGCTGGCCGCCGATCAAAAGGGAAATGGAAGAAGTCGTCATAGGTGGTGTGCTCCTGTGTTTCAAGAAGGTTGCGCAATAAACCCGCGATTGGATGTGCAAGCCGCGCCGAAGGCAACTAGGGGAAGTCCCAACTTGTTATGAATCAGAACCTTTAACTAAGATAAACATTTTGCGAAAGCATCAAAACCCCAAGCCCACGCTTGGCCTATCCCCCTTACCAGGAGAATCTTTCATGAGCACCGATCGCACTGAAGAACAAACCGTTGCCTATACCGTTGCCGATGGCATTGCCTGGGTGCGCTTTAACCGCCCTGAGAAGCGCAATGCCATGAGTCCGGCGCTCAACCGCCAAATGATGCGGGTGCTCGATGCGCTGGAGTTCCGTGACGACGTGGGCGTGCTGGTGCTCACCGGCGAAGGCTCGTCCTGGACGGCGGGCATGGACTTGAAGGAATACTTCCGCGAAACCGAGGCCCAAGGCCTGGCGGGCACGCGCCAGGCGCAGCGCGAGAGCTATGGCTGGTGGCGCCGCCTGCGCTGGTACCAAAAGCCCACCATTGCGATGGTCAACGGCTGGTGCTTTGGTGGCGGTTATGGGCCGCTGTTTGCCTGCGATCTGGCCTTTGCGGCAGAGGAAGCGCGCTTTGGCTTGTCGGAGATCAACTGGGGCATCCTGCCTGGCGGCGGCGCGTCCAAAGTGGCGGTGGAGCTGCTGTCGTTTCGCCGCGCCATGTACCACGCGCTCATGGGCGAAAACATCGATGGCAAAACGGCGGCCGAGTGGGGCTTGGTCAACGAAGCCTTGCCTGCGCAGCGCCTGCAAGAGCGCGTGACCGAAGTGGCCAAAGTGCTGCTGCAAAAAAACCCCGTGGCGCTCAAGGCCACCAAAGACGCCATCCGGCGCGTGCGCGAGATGAGCTACGACAACGCCGAGGACTTCCTGGTGCGCGCCCAAGAAGCGGCCAACAGCTTTGACAACGAGGGTCGCAAAGAGGGCATTCGCCAGTTCATCGACGAAAAAACCTACAAGCCCGGCCTGGGCGCTTACGACAAATCCAAACAAGGCCAGGCTTGAGCGCCAACGCACCAGGAGACAGCCCATGACCGCCCTGCCCGAAACCGCCCCCGCCTCGCTCACAGGCGACATTGCCCGCTTGCTGCGCCCCCGTTCCGTTGCCATCGTTGGCGCATCGGCCACGCCTGGCGCGCTGGGCGCGTCGCTGCTGGATAACCTGGAGCGCAATGGCTTTGCGGGCGAGATCCACCTCATCAACCCCAAGCGCGCCGAGATTGGCGGCCGCCCCTGCCTGGCCTCGGTCGAGCAGCTCCCGCCGGGGGTGGATGTGGCCGTGCTCGCCATCCCGCAACCGGCTGTGCTGGAGACTGTGCGCGCCCTGGCCGCGCGGCAAGTGGGCGCAGCCATCATCTTCTCCGCCGGTTTTGCCGAGGCGGGGGAAGAAGGGCTGGCCCAGCAGCGCGAAATCGCCGACATCGCCCGCCGCGCCGGCATGGTGATTGAAGGCCCCAACTGCCTGGGCTGCATCAATTACGCCGCGCGCACGCCGCTGACCTTTGTGCAGGTGGACATCGACGCTGCCAATGTGCCCACTCACGCGCCCGCCAGCGCTGCGCCCAGTGCGGCTGCGTCGGGCGCGATGGGCGAGATGGGCGCGCACATCGGCGTCGTCTCGCAAAGCGGCGCCATGATGACCGTGCTGTGCACCACCCTGGCAAGCCGCAAGCTGCCGTTGAGCTACGCCGTCTCCACCGGCAACGAAGCGGCCAGCCATGCGGAGGATTACGTCCACTACCTGCTCGATGACCCCGGCACCCGCGTCATCGCCATGATCGTGGAGCAATTTCGCCAGCCCGCGCGCATGCTGCAAGCCGTGGCCCGCGCCCGCGCGCAAGGCCAACTCATCGTGCTGCTGCACCCGGGCAAAAGCAGCGCCGCGCGCGCTTCGGCCGCCACCCACACCGGCGCAATGGCGGGCGACTATGCCCTGATGCGCACCAAAATGCAGCGCGCGGGCGCCGTTTTTGCCGAAACGCTGGAGGAGCTGGGCGACATCGCCGAAATCGCCGTGCGCTGCCCGCGCCTGCCCGCCCCCGGCGTGGCCGTGCTGGGCGAATCGGGCGCCTTCAAGGCCCTGACGCTGGACTGGGCCGAAGAACTGGGCCTGCCCCTGCCTGCCATTGGCGATGCCGACTCACCCGCGCTGCGCCAGGCCTTGCCGCCCTTTGTCGGCGTGAGCAATCCGCTGGATTTGACGGCCCAGGGCCTGGTCGATCCCGATTTGTACGAGCGCGTGCTGCGCGCCCTGTGTGATGACGCGCGCTTTGACACCATCCTGGTGGGCCTGATCCAGGGCGACCCCCTCACCTGCGGCATCAAAATGCCCCCCGTGCTGCGCGCCGTGCGCGAAGGCAAGCCCGGCAAACCCATCATCTGCGCCGGCCTCGACGAAGGCGCGCAAGTGCCCGCCGCCTTCATCGACGAGATGCGCGCCCTGGGCATCCCCTACTTCCCCAGCACCGAGCGGGCCTTGCGCGCCCTGCAACGCCTGTGCGCATTCGCCCAGCGCCAGCCGCAGCCCAGCGCGCTGGCCCCGCAGCCGCTGGCCTTGCCCGCCGGGCGCACCGTCGTGCCCGAGTACGAAGCCAAACGCCTGCTGACCCCGGCCGGCATCCCCTTTGGCCCCGGGCGGCTGGCCACCAGCGCTGATGAGGCCGTGGCCATCGCCGCCGAGCTGGGCTACCCCGTCGCCCTCAAAGCCCAGGCGGCCCAGCTCAGCCACAAAAGCGATGCCGGGGGCGTGCTGCTCAACCTGGGCGACGAGGCCGCCCTGCGCGCCGCCTGGGCGCAACTGCATGCCAACGTGGCGCAGTACGACGCCAGCCTCCAGCTCGAGGGCGTGCTGGTCGAGGCCATGGGCCAGCGCGGGCTGGAACTCATCATCGGCGCGCGCAACGACCCGCAATGGGGCCCAGCCATCCTCATCGGCCTGGGCGGTGTCACCGCCGAAGTCATGCGCGACGTGCGCCTGATCGATGCCGACCTCTCCCACGCCGATATCCTGGCCGAGATCAACCAGCTCCAGGCCGCCGCCCTGCTGCACGGCTACCGGGGCGCGCCCAAGCTGGATGTGCACGCGCTGGCCGACATCGTGTTGCGCCTGGGCCAAATCCTGCGTGGCACGCCCGCCATCCGCGAGATCGACCTCAACCCCGTCGTGCTCTACCCCCAGGGCCAGGGCGCCATCGCGTTGGACGCCTTGATGCTGCTCGATGACGGGATGCCGAAGGCGTAAAATATTACAAATCAAAAAGAAATCAAGAGAATTGCCCAATATGCCTAAACAAGGAAATTTTATTTCCCTTGATTGGCATATTTGGGTATTTTTGGCATTTTTCGGGAAGACATTGAGATTGCCCCATGAGCGCCCAAGCCCTTTTGTACCAGCCGCCGCTGCAAGACATGCACTTTGTCATCGAGCACTGGCTCGACGCCCCCGCCGACTGGCGCCGCATGCCCGCCTTCCAAGCGCTTGATGGCGAAACCCTTGCCTTGAGCACCCAGGCGATGGGCCGCTTTTGCACCCAGGTGCTGGCCCCGCTCAACCACCCCGGCGATGCACAGGGCTGCACGCTGCAAGGCGGGCGCGTGCGCACGCCCGAGGGCTTTGCCGCCGCCTACCAGACCTTCGTGCAAGACGGCTGGCCCACCCTGGCCTGCGATCCCGCCTGGGGCGGGCAGGGCCTGCCCCAACTGTGGGACGCCGTGCTCTACGAAATGCTTCCCGCCGCCAACCACGCCTGGTCCATGTACCCCGGCCTGCTGCACGGCGCCTACGCCTGCCTGCGCGCCCACGCCAGCGACGCGCTGCGCCAGGCCTATCTGCCCCACATCGTCAGCGGCCGCTGGCTGGCCACCATGTGCCTGACCGAGCCGCAAGCGGGCAGTGACCTGGGCCTGCTGCGCACCCAGGCCCTGCCGCACGGCGATGGCAGCTTCACCCTGCACGGGCAGAAAATTTTTATCACCGGCGGCGATCAGGACATGAGCGAGAACATCGTCCACCTCGTGCTCGCCCGCCTGCCCGATGCCCCGGCGGGCAGCAAAGGCCTCTCGCTCTTTCTCGTGCCCCACCGCCTGGGCGACGACCTGGCGCAAGCCAACGGCGTGTTTTGCGACGGCATCGAGAAAAAAATGGGCATCAAAGGCAGCGCCACCTGCGCCCTGCGCTTCGAGCATGCGCGCGGCTGGCTCATCGGCCAGGCGAACAAAGGCCTGGCCGCCATGTTCGTCATGATGAACTCCGCCCGCCTGCACGTCGGCCTGCAAGGGCTGGGCCACGCGCAAATGGCCAACCAGCTCGCCCACGCCTACGCCGCCGAGCGCCGCCAAATGCGCGCCCAGCCCCGGCCCGGCGGCACGCAAGAAGCGGCCGACCCCATCGCCCTGCACCCGCCCGTGCAACGCATCTTGCTGGATTTGCGCGTCTGGAGCGAAGGCATGCGCGCCATCGCCTACTGGGCTGCGCACCAGCTCGATGTGGCCGAGCACGCCCCCGATGAGGCCGAGCGCGCCCAGGCCCGCGCCCGGGCTGCGCTGCTCACGCCCATCATCAAATCCCTGTTTACCGAGCGCGGCTTCGCCCTCGCCAGCGATGCCCTGCAAGTCTTTGGCGGCTACGGCTACATCCACGAATACGGCATTGAGCAAACCGTGCGCGACAGCCGCATCCCCATGATTTACGAAGGCACCAACCAAATCCAGGCGCTGGATTTGCTGCAACGCAAAGCGCTGGCCAGCCCCGATGCCCTGGCGCCCTTGCTGGAGGTATTCGATCAGGAGGCCGCCGCCAGCGCCTCGCAGCCCCAGGCCGCGCCGCTGGCCCAGGCCCTGCGCCACTGGTGCGACAAGCTGCAAGCCCTCACCGGCGCGCTGCGCGAGAGCGCCGCGCAACCCGACGGCCCCGGCGCTATCGCTACCGCTGCCGAGGATTACTTGCGCCTGGCGGGCCTGGTCTGCCTGGCCTGGGCCTGGACGCGCAGCGCCCGCATCGCCGCCACACAACCGGCTGTGCCTGCCCAACTTGCGCAGGCCAAGCACGCCAGCGCCAGCCACTTCCTGCACCACATCCTGCCCGAAGCCGCCTACCGGCTGCACCGCATCGAGGCCGCGCTGGCCGCGCCCATCCTGTGCGGCCCAGCCCCGGGGCCGACCGCGGCAGGCGGTTGAATGGGGGCGGCGCGGTGGCAAAATTGCCAATCATTTAGCAAAAAAATACCCTTGTTTCGGCAATGCCAGTATCAAGTAATTTTTACTTGGATTTGTAAATAATCAGCCGTGTGGCAGCGGCGGGCCATCGTGCCCGGCCAGGCTTTGGCGCACCAGCGCCTCGCCATCCAGCCCCCATTGGGGGTGCAGCCGCGCCAGGCGCTGCACGTGCGCCAGCAGCGACAGCCGTGCCACGGGCCAGAGGGCCACGGGCGTATCGGCATAGGCCAGGGCCAGCCAATCGTCCACCCCGCCGCCGGGGCACTGCTGCATGGCCTGCTGCACTTTGGCCTCGCGCGCCAGGCGGTGCGCCTTGAGCCGGGCGATGACTTGCCGCGGCTGCGCCAGCGTGGGGCCGTGCGCGGGCAGGATGTGGGCGATGTCCCAGCGCAGGCAGGCGGCGTCCAGCGCGTCCAGCGAATCGAGAAACGCCTGCATGCAGCCATCGGGCGGGAGGATGACGGTGGTGGTGGTGCCCAGGATGTGGTCGCCGCTGAGCAGCAGGCCATCCTCCTCCAGCACAAAGCACAAATGGTTGAAGGTGTGGCCGGGCGTGTGCAGCGCGTGCAGCGTGTGGCGCACGGCCCGCATTTGCCCCTGCGCATTGGCGCGCGTGCCGTGCAGCGCCAGCGTGTCGCCCGTGGCAAGGGCGCGCTCGGG
The DNA here is from genome assembly GCF_003703475.1 of Allofranklinella schreckenbergeri. Taxonomy (GTDB): domain Bacteria; phylum Pseudomonadota; class Gammaproteobacteria; order Burkholderiales; family Burkholderiaceae_C; genus Lampropedia; species Lampropedia schreckenbergeri. Next base: position 29,576 of record NZ_RDQM01000010.1, read on the forward strand.
CGCAAAGCGGCTATCGCTGCGCGCGTGGGGGCCGCTGGCCATACCGGCGATGACCGGGCGCGGTCGGCCGCTGGCGGCCACGGCCGCTTGCAGCGGCGCGGCGGCGGGCGAGTGGTCGGGGTGAGAGTGGGTGCAGAGGATGTAGCGCACATCGCCGCCGGTGTGCGCAAGGATGCGCTTGATGTGCTGCCGGTGCTGCTGCTGCTGTGGGCGCGCCGCGTCGTTGGCATCCGCCGGGCCGGGGTCGATCACGGCATAGCCGGTGGCGGCCTCGCCAATCAGATAGGTGTTGGTGCCCGGCCCCGTCATGGCGCTGGGGTTGGCGGCGGTGAGGCGGTGCACGTGGCGCAGCAGGGCCTCGGGGCGCTCGTGCTGCCAGGCAGGGCGCGCGCTGCCCTGGCTATCGCTGCGCACGCCGCCACCGCCGTCGCCCTCGGCAGCATGCGGGGACAAGGCGGCAGCGCCCCCTTCGGCGGGGGCCAGCAGGTATTCGGCGCGCATCATGGGCTACAAGATGTTTTGCAGATCAATATGAATTAAATTTATTGCACATCATGCCGAAACAAGGTTATTTTGTTTCTTTTTGATGTGTAATTATTTATGCCAGCTCCGCCCGCATGCGGGCAATCACCTCGGCGTAGCTGGGGGCGTTGAAGATGGCGCTGCCCGCCACGAAGGTATCCGCCCCCGCATCGGCAATGCGGCGGATGTTCTCGGCTTTGACGCCGCCGTCGATCTCCAGGCGGATGTCCTTGCCGCAGGCATCGATGCGCTTGCGCGCCTGCTCCAGCTTGCGCAGGGCCGAATCGATAAAGCTCTGGCCGCCAAAGCCGGGGTTGACGCTCATGATGAGGATCAGATCCAAATCGTCGATCACCCAATCGAGCACATCCAGCGGCGTGGCCGGGTTGAACACCAGCCCGGCCTTGCAGCCCTTGGCGCGAATGGCCTGGATGCTGCGGTGCACATGGCCGCTGGCCTCGGGGTGGAAGCTGATGTAATCGGCCCCTGCCGCGGCAAACTCCGCCGCCAGGGCATCGACCGGGGCAATCATCAAATGCACATCAATGGGCACGCTCGTGCCATCGGCCTGCTTGGCGTGCGGGCGCAGCGCTTGGCACACCATCGGGCCGAAGGTCAGGTTGGGCACGTAATGGTTGTCCATCACATCGAAGTGAATCCAGTCCGCGCCAGCGGCGATCACTTCGCGCACCTCCTCGCCCAGGCGGGCGAAATCGGCCGAAAGAATGGAAGGGGCAATGCGAAAAGGGGGGCGTTGTTGGGGCATGTTGCAGGGGGAGCTTTGGGTGGCCTTGGGGGCCTTTTGGGGCATCTTTGGAAACGTTTTGCAGGGCGTTGGCAGGCGCGAAGGGCTGCCGCGCGCCCGCATGGGCGGCGATTGTCGCAAAGGAACGCCGCAGCCGCAGCCACCCCACGGCAGCCCCCACAGACCGGGGAACTTTGCGCCCCCGCGATGACCGATACCGCGCACCTATACTTGGCGCCCTTGCACGCATTGCCCCCTGCCCCCTATGCCTTTGCCCCTTTTGCCCCCCCGCTGGCGCGCCCTGCCCGCCGCCTTGGTCGTCGCCCTGGCCGCCGTTTCAGGCAGCGCCCTGGCGCAAACCAATGCCCAGAAAGAAGTCGCCGCGCTGCTGGCCCAGGGCCAGGCACAGCAGGCGCTGACGCAGGCCGAAGCGGCCATTGCCCACACCCCCAAAGACCCGCAGTTGCGCTTTCTGCGCGCCAACGCCCTGCTGGCGCTGGGCCAAACGCAGGCGGCCGATGATGCCTTCACCCACCTGACGCAAACCTGGCCCGAGCTGCCCGAGCCGTGGAACAACCTGGCCACCATCCGCGCCAGCCAGGGTCGCCTGGCCGAAGCGCGCCAACTGCTGGAGCAAGCCCTGCGCAACAACCCCGATTACGCCCAGGCCCACGCCAATTTGGCGCAAGTGCTGGCGCAGCAGGCCCTTGAGCATGCACAAACCGCCGCCCGCCTGGCCCCCGCCGAAGCCGCCGCCCTGGCCCCGCGCATGCAGGCTTTGCAACAAGCGGTGAAATAATCTACAAACCAAAAGAAACAAAAAGGCCATGCTATGGCTCACCATAAAATAAAACGAATTTCTTTTGGATTGAAATAATCCCGTGGTGCGGTACACGCGCCCGGCCCTTTCCTTTCCCCCCAACCGAGGAGTTCAACTCATGCAACATCTTCTTCGTCGCCAGGCGCTGCGCGCGCTGTTGCTGGGCGCATGCGCCAGCGTGGCTTTCGGCGCTGCCGTGGCGCAAAACGCGTCCGCTGCCAACGCCAGCGCCGCCGCCAAGGCAGCGGCCCAGCCGCGCGTCAAGCTCAGCACCTCGCTGGGCGACATCGTGGTGGAGCTGGCGCCGCAAAAAGCGCCCAAGACGGTGGACAACTTCCTGCAATACGTGCAGGACAAGCACTACGACGGCACCGTGTTTCACCGCGTCATCGACGGCTTCATGATCCAGGGCGGCGGCTTTACCGCCGAAATGGTGCAAAAGCCCACCCGCGCGCCCGTCGTGCTCGAAGCCGACAACGGCCTGAAAAACCTGCGCGGCAGCATCGCCATGGCGCGCACCAGCGTGCCCAACTCGGCCACCAGCCAGTTCTTCATCAACGTCAAAGACAATGCCCCGCTGGACGCGCGCCCAGGCAACCCCGGCTATGCCGTGTTCGGCCAAGTCGTCGAAGGCATGGACGTGGTGGACAAAATCAAAGCCGTCGCCACCGGCAACAAAGGCATGCACCAAAACGTGCCCGTGGAGCCGGTAACCATCCTCTCGGCCACGCGCCTGCCCTGAGTTTTTTCAACCCTTTGCTTTTTTTGAAGGACCTTGCCATGAGCAACCCCCAAGTCGAACTGCACACCACCCACGGCGTCATCACCCTGGAGCTGGATGCGGAAAAAGCGCCCAAATCCACGGCCAACTTCCTCGCCTACGTCAACAGCGGCCATTACGACAACACCATCTTCCACCGCGTGATCGACAACTTCATGATCCAGGGCGGCGGCTTTGAGCCGGGCATGAAGCAAAAACCCACCGGCGCGGAGATCGAAAACGAAGCCAAGAACGGCCTGAAAAACGACCAATACACCATCGCCATGGCCCGCACCAGCGCGCCGCATTCGGCCACGGCGCAGTTCTTCATCAACGTGCGCAACAACGACTTTCTCAACTACCCCGGCCAGGACGGCTGGGGCTATGCCGTGTTCGGCAAAGTCGTCGGCGGCACGGACGTGGTGGACAAAATCAAAGGCGTCGCCACCGGCCGCCGTGGCTTTCACGACGACGTGCCCAAGGACGATGTGGTCATCACCAAAGCCGTAGCGCTGTAAGCGCGCTGCGCCCCCTGGCCCTCTCCCGCTGGCGGGAGAGGGCCGGGCAAAGGGTGTGCGCCCGCCAAGGCACCATGCGCACACCCTTGCGCCCACTACACAGATATCCAATCAAAGTAAAAGCAAATTCAATACTGTAAGGCCTAAACAAGGTGATTTATTTTCCTTTTGATTGATAAATTAAATTATCCGATAGCCACAAACACCACCTCCCACCGTCCCCCCCCCACCTCGCCCCGCCCATGCCAGAAGCCGGCCACCTTCACCTGCCCGCAGACGCCATCGTCGATTGCGTGGCCGACATGCACCTGCAACGCAGCCACGGTGCCACCTGGGCCGCGTTCGCGCACTACCTGCAAACCACCCCCGCCAGCCACATCCTGCTGCTGGGCGACGTGTTTGAAGTCTGGGTCGGCGACGACGCCCTGCAAGAGCCGGGCAGCTTTGAAGCCGAAGTCGCCCGGCAACTGCGCGCCATCACCAGCGGCCGCGAAAACGGCGCGCCCGCCAAGGCCCTGTACCTCATGCACGGCAACCGCGACTTTCTCATCGGCCCCGCCTTTGCCCAGGCCAGTGGCGTGCAACTGCTGGCCGATCCCACCGTGCTGCACATCGACGCGCCGCCCGCGTCTGCGCCTTTCGCAGCCGCCCCCGCGCGCTGGCTGCTCTCGCACGGCGACGCCTTGTGCACCGACGATTTGCCCTACCAGCGCTTTCGCGCCATGAGCCGCCAAAGCGCCTGGCAACAGCCCTTTCTCGCCCAGCCCCTGGCCGCGCGCCGCGCCTTTGCCGCCAGCATCCGCAGCGAAAGCGAGCAACGCAAAGCCGGGCAAAGCCTGGACAGTTACGTGGACCTCAACGCCGACGCCACCCGCGCCTGGCTGCGCGCAAACGACTGCGCCACCCTCATTCACGGCCACACCCACCAGCCCGGCACGCACGACTTGGGCGAGGGCCTGCAACGCATCGTGCTCAGCGATTGGGATTTGCACGCCCACCCACCCCGCGCCCAAGCGCTGCGCATCGCAGGTGGCCAATGCCAACGCATCGCGCTGGCATAAAGCGCGTTCGCACTGGCTCGCGCCTGCTCACGAAGCAGCGCTGGGCCTTCATCAAAAAAGCCTGCCCCCAGGCAAAAAATCCGGCAAAAAAACTGTCCGGTTCTGCACGGCTGTTTCGTCTTCACGGTTGCACCGCTGGCCGCAAACCCTCGGCCCACACTGGCCCAACCGCTTGAAAGGACAAGACAGCATGCCTGCCACCGCCTCGCCCTTCCTCCCCGCATCCATCCCCCAATCCGCACCTTCGCCCGCCGCCCTGCCGAGCAGGCGGCAAGCCTGGGCCTGCACCGCCGTGGCTTCGGCCTGCGCCTGGCTGGCGCTGACGGCGACTGCGCCAGCACAGGCGCAAACCCAACCCAACGCAGCCGCCCCGCAGGCCCAGCGCGTACACGCCATTGCCCTGCCCGCGCAGGATCTGGCCCAGGCCCTGAACGCACTGGCGCGGCAGACCGGCCAGGCCATCTCGGCCGACCACGCCCTGATGGCGGGCAAGAAAGCCCCCGCCGTGGCCGGGCAGCTCACCACCGCCCAGGCGCTGCGGCAACTACTGGCCGGCAGCGGCTTGCAGGCCGAAGCCGTCGCGGGCGGCTGGGTGGTGCGACGCGCCCCAGCCGCCACACCGGCCCAACCCGCCGCTGCCGCCACGCGAGGCGAGGCCCAAACCCTGCCCGCCGTCACCGTCAGCGCCGCGCCCGACTTGAGCGGCACCACCGAAGGCACGCGCTCCTTCACCACCCGCGCCATGTCCAGCGCCACCGGCTTGGCCCTCTCGCCGCGCGAGACGCCGCAGTCGGTCAGCGTCATCACGCGCGAGCGCATCGAGGCCCAGGGCATGAGCAGCCTGAGCGATGCCGTGGCGGCTGCGCCGGGGGTGCACAGCGCCACCGTGGATGGCCGGGGCGAGAGCTATAGCGCCCGCGGTTTTGGTCTGAACGCCATCCAGATCGATGGCGTTCCCATGAGTTGGGGAAGTGGCTGGGAGGCCGGTGAGTCGCGTAACAGCCTGGCCATTTATGACCGGGTGGAAGTGGTGCGCGGCGCCACAGGTCTGCTGACCGGCGCGGGCGATCCTTCAGCGTCGGTCAACCTGATTCGCAAGCGCGCCGAGGCCGATACTTTCACCGGCCATCTGCAAGGCCGCCTTGGCAACAGGCGGCAGCGCAGCGCAATGGCGGATTTGTCCGCCCCGCTCAATGCCAGCCGCAGCGTGCGCGCCCGCATCGTGGCGCAAGCGACGGGCGAAGATGGCTTCAACATGCGCGAAAAAGCCAATGGCAAGGTGTTTTTCGCCACCGCAGAGGCCGATCTTTCCCCCGCCACCCGCCTGACGGCCGGATTCGATTGGCAAGACAACCAGCGCCCGGGCATGCCCTGGCGCAGCCTGGTGATCTGGCATGACGATGGCAGCATCATCGACTGGCCGCGCGGTTACAGCCTGGCACCACACTGGGCCGCATGGAACACGCAGCAAAAAAGTGCTTTCGCCAACCTGGAGCACCACTTTGGCAATGACTGGCGGCTGAAGCTGGATGCGCAGCACATCCGCAACAACGTCGAGGAAATCCTGTCTTTCACCGACGGCCTGCTCCATCGCGGCAGCGGCCTGGGCCTGGCGGCAGAGCCCATCCAATACGACGCCCGGCGCAAGCAAAGCAATTTCACGCTGAACCTGCAAGGCCCGTTCAATGCCTGGGGGCGCAAGCACGAGGCCATGCTGGGCCTGTCGCAATCGCGGCAGGACTTTCTTTCGCTGCGCACGGCCGCCAACGATGAAAGGCCCTTGGGCAACGCCTGGACATTCGATGGCAATACGCCTGGCCCCTTGCCGCTGACCCCGCCCGAGCGTGTGGTGGACACCGTGACCAAGCAGCGCGCCGCTTACGGTGCCGTGCGCCTGCACGTGGCCGAGCCGCTGCGCCTGATTGCCGGCGCCCGCCTGACCCACTGGCAGCAGCAAAGCCCGCAGACCGAATGGAACAGCCCCTACCACATGCGTCACCCGCACGTGGTTACGCCCTATATCGGCGCGGTGTACGACTTGGGCGGCAGCTACTCGGCCTATGCCAGCGCCACGCGCATCTTCAACCCGCAGGACAGTCGCGACCGGCATGGCCGCTACCTCGACCCGCTCAAAGGCCAAAATCTGGAAGCCGGGCTGAAGGCCGAATGGCTGGGCGGCCAGCTCAATGGCAGCTTTGCGCTGTTCCAGACCACACAGGACAACTTTGCCGTCGAAGACGGCGAGTTGATCGTGCCCGGCACGGAAGACGAGCAAGCCTATCGCGCCGCCAAGGGCGTGAAAACGCGCGGCTACGAGCTGGAGCTGGTTGGCCGCCTGGCCGAAGGCTGGGACGTGGGGCTGGGCTGGACGCAGCTCAGCAGCAAGAACGCACAGGGCGAGCGGGTACAGACCAGCCGCCCCAGCCGCATGCTCAAGCTCCATACCCAGTACCGCCTGCCTGGCGCGTGGAACAAGCTGACGCTGGGCGGCGGTCTGTACTGGCAAAGCGGTATTCACGAGTGGCGCAATAACCCCGTGCTCAGGCAGCGCGTGCGTTTGAAGCAAAGCGCCTATGCGCTGCTCAACCTGAACGCGCGCTACCAGTTCACGCCGCAATTGGCCGCCCATCTGACCGTCAACAACGCACTGGACAAAACTTACTGGGCCACCCTGTGGCGGCGCACCTGGGGCGCGCCGCGCAGCGTGATGCTGACGGTGGATTACCGCTTCTGAGCGCGCCACAAAAATCCGCCCACGCGCCCTTGGCCTGGGCGCACTTGCCCTTCATGCCTGGCGCTCTTTGCAGGCATGAAGGGCAATTTCCTTTGTGGAGATAGGCTCTTCGGGAAAATCGCAATCTCTCTTCGGGAGGGCGGCAACAGAAAATTACTAGAATGCAAACCCTTCCTATTTAGATTGCACGCATCGCGCGTGCTTTTTTGCAGCCTTGGGCCGCCCAACCCTTCTTGGCTTGCCTTTTTGCTTTGCACGCGCATGTCTTTCACCCGCCATTACGACGAATTGCTGGGCCATTTCACCCGCGCCACGGGCGACCGCGAGGCCGCGCGCGATGTGGTGCAAGAAAGCCATGCCCGCGCCTGGGCGCTGGGGCCGAGGCTGGATGCGGTGCTGGATTTGCGCGCGCTGCTGTTTCGCATTGGGCGGCATTTGGTGATCGACGAGGCGCGCCGCCGCCGGGCCGAGGCCCAGGCCCTGCACAACCTGGCGCTGCTGTGCGAGCAGGATGCCGCCCCCAGCGCCGAGCGCTGCTGCGCAGCCAGCCAGCAGCTCGAACGCCTGAGCGCGCGGCTGGCGCTGATGCCGCTGCGGCGGCGCACGGCTTTCATCCTGGTGCGGGTGCATGGTTTCAGCCATGCCGAGGCCGCGGCCCACATGGGCGTGAGCGTGGCCGGCATTGAAAAACACGTGGTGCGCGCCACGCTGGACTTGGCCCCGCGCGCGCTGCTGGCCGCTGCCGCTGCAGCGCCCACGGCGGCTGCCGCCACCGCCCTACCATGAAGATGCCGCCGCCCCATGCCGCCGTGGCGCATGACAGCTTGACGGATGAGGCTTTGATGGATGAGGCCCCAAGCAACGATGCCCTGGTCAGCGAAGCCCTGTTGCTGCTGGCGCGCAGCCACGGCGGCGATGCGCAGCAGGCGCAGGCAGCCCAAGCCGAGCTGCAAGCGCGCAGCGCGCGCGAGCCGGCCTTTGCCGCCGCCTGCCAGGTGGCGCGCCAAATCTGGCAGGCCACGGACGGCAGCGCCCTGCGCGACAGCCTGAGCCTGCCGCCCAGCGCCCGCGAGCGCCAGGGCGCGCCGCGCCGCGCCGTGCTGGGCCTGATGGGCGTGGCGGCGCTGACGCTGGGGCTGGGCGCAGCCGGGCGCTGGCTGTGGCTGCGGCCGACTTTTGCGCAGGCGCTGGCCACCGGCCAGGGTGAAATCCAACGCCTGAGGCTGCCCGATGGCACCGAGCTGGCGCTGGATGCGCAAACGCGCGTGCGCGTGGCCCTGTACCGCCAGCGCCGCGAGCTGCACCTGGAGCGCGGCGAAATTCACCTGCAAGTGGCCCCGGATGCAGACAGCCCGCTGACGGTGTTCACCGCCCAGGGCCGGGTGCGTGTGCTGGGCACGCGCTTTAGCGTGGCCGTGCGCCAGGCGCACATGCACGTGGCTGTGGCCCAAGGGCGCGTGGCCGTGTGGGCGCAGGCCGATGCCCCGGCCGCCCAGGTCGAACCAAGCGCGCCGCTGGCGGAGCTGGGCGCGGGCCAGCAATTGCGCCTTGGCGCAGGCCACAGCGGCCAGCCCCAGCCCATCGACGCCGCCGACGTGGGCGCATGGCAAGGCGGTATGGAGGGTGGCTGGCTGGTGTTCCACGCCATGCCGCTGCCGGAAGTAGTGGAGCGCTGGAATGGCTACCTGCGCCCCGGCCTGCGCCTGGCGGGCAACGCCCAGCGCCTGCAAGCGCTGCGGCTGACGGGCAGCTTTCCCATCCGCGATCCGGGCGCTTTTCTGGCCAGCCTGCCGCGCACGCTGCCCGTGCGCGTACAGCGCCAGGGCGACGGCGCCTGGCTGATTGCGCCGCGCTGAAGTGGTCTGCGCGGCGCAGGGCGTGGGATTGCAAACGGGGTCATCCCGGGCGCGTTATTGCAAGCTCTTTTGGGCTTGCTCCTGCTCGCGGTGCAGCCGTTGCATCAGGCTCAGGCGGCTTTGCAGGATGGAGGCATCGACGTGGTCGGCCTTGGGGCCGAGTTCGCGCAGCAGTTGCTGGCCGGCCTTGAGGCGGTCGATGGCGGCGGCGTAATCCAGGCGCGCGGCTTGCGCTTCGGCCTGGGCGCGGATGGCGCGCAGCGGCAGGCCTTGCGCCGTCCACAGCCGCGCCAGTTGTTGCCAGCCGCCCGCATCGTCTGGATGTTCACCCAGCCAGCTTTGCCATTGCTCGGCCAGCGTGGCGTCTTGGCCTTGCGCATCGACGACGTAGGCGGTGCGCAAAAACAGCTCGGGGCGGCGGGCAGGGGTGTCGCTGGGGAGGGAGCGCAGGCGTTGGGCGGCGGCGTGCGCCCAGTGCGTATCGCGTGCGGCCAGGGCCAGCTCCAAATCCAGCAGCCGTGCCTGGCGCAAGGCGTCGGCGTCGTTTTGCACCGCTTCGGCCAACTGAGCGGCCCACTGCCGGGCGTGGGCAAAGTCGCGTAATTGGGCGGCGGCCAGCGCACCTGCGTACAGGCGCGCGGCTTGCTGGTGCTGGGCCGATGGGGTTTGGCGGTTCTCGGTTGTGTTGGCTTGGGCGGCGGTGGCCTGCACGGGCTGGTGGGCGGCTTGCACGGTGGCGCGCAGAAAGTCTGCCTGGCCCAGCGAGAGGACGCGCGAGCGCGCCACGATCAGCGCGTGCTCCAGCGTGGGCTGGGGGCGGCGGTAGCGCGGGCCTTGCGGCAGCCGCCCTTGCATGTCGGAGAGGCGCTGCGAGGTCAGCGGGTGGGTGCGCAAATAGGGGTAGGCGCCGCTGTCGTTGAGGCGGTTGGCTTGGTGCAGCTTTTCAAACATGCCGATAAAGCCCGTGGGGTCGAAACCGGCGCGCTTCATCAGTCCCAGGCCGATGCGGTCGGCCTCTTGCTCCATGGCGCGGGTGAAGTTCAGGCTGTTTTGCACGGCCAGCGCCTGCCCGCCTGCGATGACGGCTTGCGCCGCATCGGGGCTTTTGCTGGCGGCCAGCGCGCCCAGGATCATGCTGGCAATCAGCAGCGGCGTTTGACGCGCGTTTTGCGCCGCCATGCGCGAGATGTGGCGCTGTGAGACGTGCGAGAGTTCGTGCGCCATGACCGAGGCCAGCTCGTCGCGGCTATCGACCACGTTGATCAGCCCCAGATGCAGGCCGAAATAGCCGCCGGGCAGGGCGAAGGCGTTGACGGATTTGTCCTTGCCCAGCAGCACGCGCCAGGCGAATTGCTCGCCCAGTGCGTCGCCCAGCGCGCCGGTTTGGCTGGCCGCTTGCATCAGGGCCTGCCAAATGCCTTGGACGTACTCTTGCAGCACGGGGTCGTCGAGGTAGTCGGGGTCGCGGTAGAGCTGGCGCGCAATGGCATCGCCCAAGCGCCGCTCGTCGCCGACGGAAAAGCCGTCGCTCTCGCCCAGTGATGGCAGGGCCTGGGCTGCGGCGGGCAGCGGGGCCTGGGTGGCGGCCACGAGGGCGGCAGCCAGGGCGCTGGCGAGAAGGCGGGTGGCGGCACGGGGCGTGAGACGGCAGGTGGCGGACATGGCGGCATTCCTCATGAGGCGAAAACAACAGGGCCAGGCGGTGTGGATGATCGGCGCGGATTTTGGTTCAGCCCGCGGGCAAATTTGCCAATTGGCAAGACCTGCAAGAAATCGCAAAAACGCCGGGAGTTTCAGTTTTGACAGCGGCTTGTCCGCATAATCTCAACCGAATTCTTGCTTTCATGCGCGATTTGGCGGGGCGCATCGCCCCCTGGTTCGCCAGTCTGTCAGGACGGGGCCGCTGCGCCCTGTTGTGTTTTTTACCCCCTTATCCCTTTAGAGAGGACTAGCGTCATGGCCCAATCTTTTTTCGGCGGCGGCAAGCGCACGGAAACCAAACCTGAAACCACGGCTGCGCCTGCTGCGCCCGAGGCTGCGCCGGTAGCGGTGCCCGCGGCGGCGCCGCGTGCGCCCAATTTGTTTGCCGCTGGCGGCGCGGCCTCGTTTGCCAGCGCCAGCCCCGCAGCCGATGGCGGCAAGGAGGAGGCCAAGCAGCAAAGCAAGCTCACCGTCGGCCCCAATATCAAGCTCAAGGGCGTGGAGATCACCGATTGCGATGTGCTGAGCATCGATGGGGTGGTGGAGGCGACGCTGGAATCCAAGCTGATCCAGATTTCCGAGCAAGGCTCGTTCAATGGCACGGCCAATATCGATGTGGCGGAGATTCGCGGCAGTTTCGACGGCGAGCTGACGGTGCGCGAGAAGCTGACGGTGTTTGCCACCGGCAAGGTCACGGGCAAGATTCGCTACGGCAAGCTGGTGGTGGAGGAGGGCGCAAGCATCAGCGGCGAAATCAGCGCGATGGCCAGGTAAGCGCTTGCAGCACGCAAAAAAATACGCCCAACGCCGGGCGTATTTTTTTGTGTGCGCATGGGGTTTTGCCAATCAAAAGGAAAACAAATTACCTTGTTTAGGCATGATGGTATTGATATATATTTTCTTTTGATTGGTTGATTCGGATTTTAGCGCAAGGCCTCGCCAAGCTGGTCGATGAGGATGGCCCAAGGCGGCTCGTCGAGCTGTTTTTGCTCCCGGATGAATTGCGCCTGGGCGGCGTTCCAAAACGGCGCCTCGGCCAGCAGGACGTTGCCCGGCAGGGGCTTGTGGGTGGCGATGAAATCGGCAATGGCCACGGGGCTGCTGGGCAGGCCAAGCTGGTCGAACAAGTCGGTAAAGCTGGCGCATTGCTCGATGAATTCGGGGCTATGGGCGGGCATGAGGCTCTCCTTTTCAGGTGGGGTCAAAAAATGGGGTGGGCAGGCGGCGCGGGCACGGGCGTTGGCGCGGATGCGCGCACGCTGTAGCCCAGGCCACGATGGGTTTCGATGGCGTCGTGCTCGGGGGCGATGGCGCGCAGCTTGGCGCGCAGGGTTTTGATGTGCGCGTCCACCGTGCGCTCCAGGCTGTCTTCGGCATCGCTCCAGGCCAGCTCCATGAGTTGGGCGCGGCTGTACACGCGCCCGGGGCGGGCCAGCAGGGCCGCCAGCAGGCGGTATTCGTAGCGCGTCAGGCTCAGCCATTGGCCGAAGTAGGCGATGCGCAGGCCCTCGGCATCGTGGGCAAAGGGCAGGCTGGGCGCGCTGACTGGCTGGCTTGGCGGGGGCGTGGCGGCAGACGCTGCGGGCCAGGCGGGCGGGCGCGACTGCGTGCGGCGCAGGATGGCGCGCACGCGCGAGGCGACTTCGCGCGGGCTAAAGGGTTTGGTGACGTAATCATCGGCGCCGATTTCCAGGCCCACGATGCGGTCCACCTCATCGCTGCGGGCGGTGAGAAAGAGCACGGGCAGCTCGCTGCGCTGGCGGATGCTGCGGCACAGGTCAAAGCCGCTGATGTCGGGCAGGCCCACATCCACAATCGCCAGCGCAAAGGGCGGCGCGCCCGCTTCGAGCTGCAAGGCGTGCAAGGCGGCGCTGCCCAGCGATTCCCAGTGGGTGGCAAAGCCTTCGGTTTTGAGCGCGTAGGCCAGGGTTTGGGCGATGGCGGGCTCGTCTTCCACGATCAGGATGCGCTCGCTCATGGGGTGCCTGGGTCAGAAGAAGGAATAAAAACAGCGAAACGGCGTTTGCCGATCGGCCCAGAAGTCAGCGGTGTCGCGGAATACATCCAGCAGTTTTTCGCGCATTTCCTTGTCGAATTTGACGCTGATGGGGATGTGTTCGAGCACGACGATAAAGCCTGGCTGGGGGCCGCTTTGGTGCAGGTGGGTGGTCAGGCTTTGGAGCAAGGCTTGCAGGCTACGGCCAAAGGGGCTGGCTAGCAGGAACTGGCGGCTGATTTCCTCCAGGATGCGCGGTTTGGTGGTGGCCTCGTCCAGCGCGGCGTGCAGAAAATGCTGGCCCCAGTGCTGCGCAATGGCTTGCAAATGGGCGGGGCGGTAAGCGCGGATGGATTGCACGAGGTTGGCTGGCACCGCTTTTTCCAACTGGGCGGCCCATTGGGCCACTTCTGCGGGCAGCGGTGCGTCGTCCTGGCGTGCATGGTTTTCAAAAGCACTCATAAGGCGGCATCTCCCTCGGATTGGTTTTGCAAGGGCCGCGCCTGCGCAGGCACGCGCGGCCAAGTCGCAAACGGCCATTGTGCCGAGAAAATCGCCGCTGCCGGAGCAATTGGCATGCCTGGCGGCGTGTGATGGCGTTGTGCGCGCCCTGAGAAAGCGTGCAGTGCATTGCCGGGGCGGAGCAAAAATGCCTAGAGCGTGTTACGCACTTTGCGCTCCCCCGCGCTGGCCCCAAAACCGTGTAATCGCAAGGCGGCGCGCGCCGCCAAGGCTGGCTGCCTTGGCAAGCGGGCCAACGCGGCGAGTGCATGGTTTTGGGGCCAGCCCGAAGGGAGAAGCGCCCCGGCATGCGCATTGAGGCGTTGCCGCCCCCTTGCAGCGCAGCCAGGCTGCGGCGGGGACGGCGCCTTGCACTGCACACGCCGGGGCGCTCTCGCGGGGGGCGGAAAGTGCATAACACGCTCTAGGCGTTGCTCTCGTCGTCGGTGGCGCGGTGCAGGAGCTCGGCCAGGCCGCTGGCGCGTTGGGTACGGCGGCGCATGGCTTGGGGCCAGAGGCCGGTGGCGGGGGCGAGGTAACTGAGGTGGGCGCGCGCGCGGGTCAGGCCGGTGTAGAGCAGCTCGCGCGTGAGCAGGGGGCCGGTGTGTGCGCTCAGGCACAGCAGTACGTGCTCGAATTCCGAGCCTTGGCTTTTGTGCACGGTCATGGCGAAGGCGGTTTCCACGTGCTGCATGCGGCTGACGGAGAAGGAGCGCAGGCGCGGGCCATCTGGCCCGGCTTCGGCCTGGGCGGCGGGGGGGAAGTACACGCGCAGTTGGCGGCGGTCGTGCGCGGCGGGCAGGGCGATGCCGACGTCGCCGTTGAAGATGCCCAGGTGCGCATCGTTGCGCGTGACCATGACGGCGCGGCCTGCGAACCAGCCGGGTTTGACGGGCAGGCCCGCTGCGGCGAGGTGCTGCAAGACGAGCGCATTCATGCCCTCCACGCCCCAGGGGCCGCTGCGCGTGGCGCAGAGGATGCGAAAGCGCGCGAGTTGTTCGAGCACGCGCCAGACCCAGGCGGTGTGCTGGTGTTGCCAGTGTTGCTGCCCCTGCCCCTGCTCCTGTGTGGCATCGCCGTTGCGGGCAGGCGGCTGGGGCCAGGCGGGGGCGTCGCGCACGGCGTCGGCCAGTGCGCCGTAGCCGGGCCAGGGGCCGCTGCCGCCCTGGATGCGTTGCAGGGCATCGTCGAGGTTGGCGGGCTCTTTCCACCACACGGCTGCGGCGGCGTCGGGTGCGGCCTGGGTGGGGGGCGGCACGTGGTGCAGCGCCTGGGCGAGTGCGTGCTCATCGCCCGATTGCACGATGCGGGCGAGCTGGCCGATATCGCTGCCAAAACGGCGGCTTTCGCGCAGCATGGCGGTGGCTTGCGCCAGCAAGGGCGGGGGCGCGATGGGGGGCGCGGTCCACTGCTCGGGCAGGCTTTGGCCGCAGGTGGCGTGCAGATAGCGCGCGGTGGCGGGGCTGTACTGGCCTTGTTCGGCGTGTTCGCAGATGTCGCCCAGCACGGCCCCGGCTTCGACGGAGGCGAGCTGGTCTTTGTCGCCCAGCAGCACCAGGCGAGCGCTGGCGGGCAGGGCTTGCAGCAAGGCGGCCATCATGGGCAGATCGACCATGGAGGCTTCGTCGACGAACAGCCAGTCCAGCGCCAGCGGGTTGCCCGCGTGGTGTTGCAGCGCGCGCGTGCCGGGGCGTGCGCCCAGCAGGGCGTGCAGGGTGCGCGCGGGCGGGATGTGCGCCAGCGCCTGGCGCAGGGCTGGGGGCAGGTGCTCCAGTGCGGCGAGGGCTTGTTGCAGGGATTCGCTCAGGCGCGCGGCGGCTTTGCCGGTGGGCGCGGCCAGGCGGATGCGCACGGCGGCGGGGTCGGGCGCCAGGGCCAGCGCGGCGGCCATCAGGCGGGCGGCGGTGTAGGTTTTGCCGGTGCCTGGCCCGCCGGTGATGACGCTGAGATGGCGGCGCAGGCCCAGCGCGCAGGCGGTTTTCTGCCAATTGGGTGTTGCTGGCGCTGGCCGCCGCGCGGGGCGGGCGGTGGCTTGGGGAGCGGGCGTGGGGTGGTCGAACAGCATCGCCAGCGTGGCGGCAACGGGGGCGTGGGCCAGCGCCACGGTGTGGCGGGCGCGCTCCAGCAGGCCGTGGGCGACGGTTTGCTCCAGGTCGTGGTAGCGGCGCAGGTACAGGCGCAGGGGCTGGGGCGCGCTGGCGTGGGGGGGCTTGCCCAGGTGCAGTACGAGCGGGGGGGCGGGCGTATCCAGCGCGAGCAGGGGGTTGGCGGCGCTGGGGGGGGCTGCGTCGGAGGGCAGGTGCGCGGGGATGTCGATGGCTTCTACCAGCGGTGATTGCAGCGCCGCCAGCCAATCGGCGTGGCTGGCGGGCAAGTGGCTGCAAAGCGTGTGCAAGGCGGCTTGGGCTGGCTCATCGAGCGGCCAGCTCAGCATGTCGCCCAGGCGCTGGCGCAGGTGGCGTTCATGGCCGGGGTGTTCGTGGCTGAGGCGGTCGATGGGCAGGCAGCTATGGCCGCGCGTTTGCAGCGCCGAGAGCACGGCGGCGATGTAGGGCAGGCTGGGGTGGGGCGGGGCGTTGGCTGAGGCGGCCTGCTCGAACACCCATTGCGCAAAGGCGGCGTCGATGCGCGCCAGCCAGCCTTGCTGCGCCCATTGCCAGAGCTGGGCGAGGTCGGTGTGGGCAGGGGGAAGCGGATCTGGCATAATTTTATCAATCAATAGGAAATAAAATTGCCTTGTTTTGGCTTGATGTGTATAAAATCAATTTTCCTTTGATTGGTTTTCTTGTGAAAGTGGCGAAGGGGTGGCCGGGTGCGGGCTGGGCGAGCGCCTGCGGCGCTTGGCCAGGTACATCAGGCTGGCGCTGAGGGCAAAGCGCAGGCGTGCGAGCAGGCTGGGGCGCGGGCGTTGGGCCAGCTCGGGCAGGGGCAGGGTGTGCAAGTCCAGCCCGGCCTGGCGGGCCATGAGCAGCAGGCCCATCTCGGGTTGGTCGAGCAGGGACAGGCGCATGTGGTGCACTTTTTGCATGGCGCTGCGCTGGTAGAGCTGCACGCTGCGGCTGAAGTAGGGCGCCAGCGCCCAGCGGCGGGCGCGGCGGTGCTGGTCGGCGGGGATGGCCAGCAGGGCCTCGGGCGCGGCGGCGGGGCTGGGGGGCGCGGCGCGTTGCAGCAGGGCGGCGATGGCGGCATCCAGCGCGGGCCAGGCGTTGCGGTCCCAGGCCAGCTCGGCGGGGATGTGCAGCAGTTGCTCATGCCCTTGGCGCAAGGCCCAGCGCATGCCGGTTTGCAGCGCGCCCAGGCGGTTGGCGCTGTAGGGGGTGTGGATGGCGACGGCGCTGCATGTCGGTGCGGTGCGGGCGGTGTCCGTCTGGGCGCGCCATTGCAGCGCCCATTGGCTCAGGCGTTGCATGGCGGGGCGTTCGTGCGTGGCTTCGTTGACGAGCACCAGTGTGGCGTGGCGGCCGGGCGCGCCGGAGGCGATGCGGCTGAGGTGCGTGGCCAGCGCGTCCAGCTCGGCGGGGGCGGGGAGGTGCCGCAGGGGCAGCACCAGCGCCAGGGTGCGGCGGGCGGGGCGGCGCTCGGGCACTTCTGGCGTCAGCGAGCTGTAGAGCGTGTGGACATGGCGGCTGTTGGCACCGATGGAAAAGAGCTGCTGCGCGGCCACGCGCCCGGCCTGGCCCAGGCGCTGGCGCGCGGGCGGGTCGGCGCGCAGGCGCTCCAGCGCTTGCTGCCAGGCGGGCACATCGTCCATGGGCACGCACAGGCCTGCGCCGGATTGGCGGATGAGCCAGGGCATGCCCGAGCCGTGCAGGTCGGAGACGACGCAGGGTTTGCCGAACTGCATGGCTTCCACCAGCGCCAGCCCAAAGGCTTCGGTGCGCTCGCGCGAGGCCAGGGCAAAGACGTCGCACTGGGCCAGCAGGGCGTGCTTGCGCGGCTCGTCCACGCTGCCCAGCAGTTGCACGTCGGCGGGCTGGCCCTGGCGGCGCAAATCGTCGATCAGCGCTTGCAGGGGCGCGCGCAAATCGCCTTCGCCGACGATGCGCAGTTGCGCATGGGGCAGGTTGGCCACGGCGCGCACCAGCGTTTCAAAGCCTTTGTAATAAGTCAGCCGCCCGATGGAGACGATGCGCAGGCGGTTGGCGCTCCAGCTCGGGTCGCTGGCGGCGTCGGCGGCGTCGGCCGTGGCGTCGATGGGGGCTTGCGGCGCCTGGGCTTGCAGGCCCAGGGGGATGGCGACGCATTTGTCCAGCCAGGGGCGCAGGGTGGCGCTGGCCTGCAAGTACGGCGGCGAGGTGGCGATGATGAAGTGCGCCTGGGCCAGGATTTTGTGCTCCAGCGGGCGGTAGAGGCGATAGGCCAGCGCCAGGGCGGTTTGCTCGCGGGTGAAGGTCACGTCCGAATGCCAGTGCACCACCCAGGGCACGCGCCGCGCGCGCCGTCCCAGCGCCAGCAGCCAGAACACGGCGACGTTGGGCATGTGCAGGTGCAGCACATCGGGCTGGAAGGTTTTGAGGCTGTGGCGGATGGCGCGCGCAAAGCCCAGCGAGATGGGGGTGAAGATCAGCCGGATGTGCACGGGCAGGCGTTGCAGCCAGTAGGGGTCGCCCGGCTGGGGCTGGCCGTGCACGAGCGCGCGTGCGTCCATGCCGCTGGCGCGTTGCTGGGTGATGAGGTCGGCCAGGTAGGTTTCGATGCCGCCGCGATCGGGCGGGTAGAACTTGCCGATGTGCAGGATGCGCAAGGGCCGCGCATCGGGGGCGGCAATAGGCGCTGCAATGGGCGCAGCAAGGGGGGATGCGCTGGGTGCGGGTGGTGCGGCGTGCAAGTCCGCCGGGCCTGCGCACCCGGGCGGGGCCTCGGGCTGGGCGGGCATCACGGGCGGCCGGGGGCCAGTTCGCGCAGGGGGCCAACAGGCGCGCGCGGCGCGGCGGCAGGCGCTGCTTGCAGTTGGGCTTTGAGCTGGGCGTACATGGGGTTTTGCGGCTCCAGGGCGATGGCTTTGTCCACATCGGCCAGCGCGGCGGCGGCCTGGCCGGTGCGCGCGTGCAGCAGGGCGCGGGCGAAGTATGCCGAGGCGCTTTCGCGCTGCGCCAGCGCCTGCTCAATCTGCGCCTGGGCCTGGGGATACTGCTCTTGCGCCAGGTGGGCCATGCCCAGGCCGATGCGGTATTTGCCGCTGTGCGGCGCCAGCTCCAGCAGCAACTGGTATTGCCGGGCGGCCAGCTCGTGCTGGCCCAGCGCGGTGTAGATCTCGGCGCGCAGTTGTTGCAGGTGTTCGCTGGTTGCTGCGTCGGGCTGGCGTTTGAGGCCCTCCTCAATGGCGGCCAGGGCGTTTTGCGGCGCGCCCATGCCGCGCAGCGAAAAGGCGGCCTGGTAGTACAGCGAGGGCGGCTGCATGCCCAGCTTTTCGGCGGCATGGAAGGCTTGCACCGATTCCGCATAGCGCCCCAGCAGTTGCAAGGCCATGCCACGGCTGAACTGGGCGCTGCCCAGCGGTTCGCCCAGCGCGATGGCGCGGTCGAAGTCCTCCAGCGCGGCCTGGGCGCTTTCGCGTTCGAGCAGTTCGGCGCCGCGGTTCATGAAGGGGCGCCAGCGGCCGAAAGCCTGGGGCGGGGCGGCGGTGTCGATCTTGCTGGCGGCATCGCTCCAGACGCTGTAGGCGCTTTGGAAGCTGCTGATGCGCTCGTAGCTCAAGGCCGCCAGCGCGGCCAGGGCCACGCAGCCGGCCAGGTAAATGGCTTTGCGTGGCAGCATCAGCGCCAGAACCAGCGCCAGGGGCGCGGGCAGGAAGATGGCCCAGAGGTAGCTGCGGTAGAGCACGAAGGGGTCTTGAATCCAGGTGGTGGCCAGCTCCAGGCCGAACAGCAGCGCCACGCAAACCACGCTCAGGCCCAGCAGGCTCCAGCCGTCGCGGCGCGCCAGCAGCGCCCAGACGCTGGCGGCCAGCACGGCGACAAAGGCCAGCGCGCCAGCCAGGTGCAGCGGCTCGGTGAAGGCGAGCGGAAAGGCTGGGCGCATGTCGATCGACATCGCGCCCACGTAAGGCGCCAGCCAGTAGCCCAGGTAGGCGAAAAACAGCCCGGCCTGGTTGAAGATGCTCAGGCCATAGGCTTGCGCGGCTGCGCCTGGGCGAAGGCGCTCGAGCTCGCGCACGTAGGCGGCGGAGGTTTCGTCAAACGCGGCGGCGCCGATCACGTGGCCAAAGCGCGGCCAGAGGATGGCGGCCAGCACGGCGCAAGCGGCCAGGGCCAGCGCCGCGCTCAGCGCCACGCGCTTGAGTGGCGGGCGCTGGATGTAGAGGTACAGCGGCGCGGCCAACAGCGGCACCAGCGCGCCATGCTCTTTGGAGAGAAAAGCCCCCAGCGCGCAAGCCGCGGCCAGCGCGGCCCAGCCCAGCCCGGTGCTGCGCGGGGCGTGCGGGCCAGCGGCCTGGCGCACTTGCAGGCAGCGCACCCAGGCCCAGCAGGCCAGGGCGGTGAACAAGGCCAGCATCACCACTGCGCGCTGGATCAAATACCCGGCGGCGTACACCGCCACGGGGTTGAGCGCAAACCAGCCCACGGCGATCAGCCAGGCGGCATCGGCGCGCGTGCGCAGCTCCTGGGGGCTGAGGCGTTGGTCCAGCGCTTCGTCCAGGTTGCTGCGCGCTGCCTGGGCGGGCTGCTGCGCCAGCCATTGCCGCAACAGCGCGTGCGCCAGCAGGCCCACGGCGGCGGTTGTGGCCAGGTGCAGCAGCAGGTTGAGGGCGCGCTGGGCGGCCCAGTTTTCGCCCAGCCACTGCTGGAGCCAGACGAAGCTGCCGTAGGAAATCAGCCGCTGCTGCCAGGGCCAGAGCGCGCCGTAGGTGTCCAGCGTGCCGTCGGTGAGGCGGTTGTCGTCAAACACCAGGCCATTGCCCAGGCCATGCCAGTACACGCCCGCCGTCGCCAGGGCGATCAGCAACAGGCCAATCCACCATGCGCGCCGGGTGGGAGCCGGGGAGGGAGGGAGAGCATTCATGGGAAGCGAAAAAAGAGGGCTGCGCTGCGCGCCAGGGGCGTTGTGCGCCGGACGAAACGAAAGCGCAGGCCGCGCTGGGCCTGCGGCGGGCATTATGACAGCCCGTATCGCCGGGCCAGCTTGCCGACAGGCGCTGTGGGTAAGGCTGCGGATCTTCTTTTTGTAAATCAATAGTAAATTTTATTTGATATGTATATTGACTAAACAATCCAATTAAATTGCCTTTGATTGGTGATTTGGCAATCGCTCAAGACCTCAAAGCTGCCCGTAGCTGTGCAGCCCTGGCAGCAGCAGGTTGACGCCCAGGAAGGCAAAGCTGGTGACCAGCAGCCCCAGCAGCGCCCACCAGGCCAGGGCGCTGCCGCGCCAGCCGCGCACCAGGCGCATGTGCAGCCAGGCGGCGTAGTTGAGCCAGACGATCAGCGCCCAGGTTTCCTTGGGGTCCCAGCTCCAGTAGCTGCCCCAGGCCTGGGCAGCCCACAGCGCGCCCAGCACGGTGGCGAGGGTGAAGAAGGCAAAGCCGGTGGCGATGGCTTTGTGCATCAGCTCCTGTAGCGCGTCGGGCGCGGGCAACGCGGCGGCGATGCGGTGGCGCAGCGCCAGCGCGGCGGCTACGGCCAGGGCGGCGATGCCGCAGTAGGCCAGCCAGAAGCGCACATCGGCATTAGGGCTGCGGCGCAGCAGCAGCGGCGCACAGCACAGACCGACGCCCAGCAGCCACAGCAACCCCAGGGGCAGGCGTTGCCGCCAGCGTGGGCGGTTGGCATGGGGGTGCGCCTGTTGTTGCAGCAGCCAGGCAAAGCCCATGGCGGCGGCGATGGCAAAGGCGCCGTAGCCGATGAGGTTGGCGGGCACGTGCAGCTTCATCCACCAGCTTTGCAGCGCGGGCGCCAGCGGCTGGATGAGGTGGCCTTGCCGCGCCAGCGCGTACCACAGCAGAAAGCCGACGGCGGCGCAGACGATGGGCATGACCAGCGGCCCCAGGCTGCGGGTGCCGAATTGGGCTTCGTAATACAGCATGAACAGGGTGGTGATCCAGCAAAACAGCACCAGGACTTCGTACAGATTGCTCACGGGGATGTAGCCCAGGTTTGCGCCCAGCAGGTAGCTCTCGAACCAGCGCACCAGCGCGCCCGTCAGCGCCATGGCGCTGCCTGCCCAGGCCAGCTTGGCCCCCAGCGCGGCGGCGCCGTGCCAGCGGCTGCGCGCCAGCAGGCCCAGCCAGTAAAACAGCGCGCTGAGCAGGTACAGCAGGCCCATCCACACAATGGCCGATTGGCTGGATAGGGCGTAGCGCAGCAAGGGGGCGCTGTCGGCGCGGGCCAGATCGGGCTGGCCGCCCACGTGGTATTGCCCGATGGCCAGCAGGGCCAGGGCGGCCACGGCCAGCGCAAAGCCTTGCAGGGCGCGCCAGTGCCAGCCCAGCGCGGCCAGTGCGGGGGCGCTGGCCAGGAGGATGGCTTGCTCATACCCATCCATGCAATGTCCGTAGCGGCGCAGCGCCAGGGCCACGCCGAGGGCGAGCAGCAGGGCAAAAGCGCCATCGAGCCAGCGGCGCAGGCGGGGGGGGTGATGGGGGGCGGGCGTCATGGCGTTTGCTGGTATTTCAATCAATGGTAAATTTGATTTATTTGTTGTGTTGCCGAAATATGGTTATTTTATTTCTTTTTGATTTGTAATTCTTGAGGGCTTGCCGGGTGCAAAAGCAGGGTTTGCAGGGCATCGAAGCGGCGTTGCATGCCTTGCGTGCGATGGGGGCTGTTCATGCCCAGCAGGGCGTCGCAGGTGGCGCTGTCAGGGCGCTGGCGCAGCCATAGCCACAGGCGTTGCTCGCGCACATACAGCATCAGGCCCACGCCCAGCACGAGCAGGGCCAGACCGGCAAACACCAGCGGCTGGCCGGGCGCGCGGGTGATTTGGAACGCGGCTTGGTACACCGGCGTGAAATCTTCCAGCGTGAAGGCGACGGGCACGGGGTAGGCGTGCAGCGCGTCCAGCGCCGTCAGGGCGGTGTGGAGGAAGGCGTGCGTGGCGGGTGCGTGCCGATCCAGCGCGGGCAGGCCCTCGGCATGGCGGCGGGCTTGGAGCAGCTCCAGCAGCAGCCCCTGCAGCATGCGCAGCAGCAAGGCGGCGCTGCGCTGGGCGTGCTCGGGCGGGGCTTGCTCCAGCAGGCGCGCCAGGGCGGGCAGGCCGCCGTTGGGCCAGTGGGTGGCGTCGGCAGCGTTGGCGGGTGGGCTGACGGACGGGCTGCCGGGTGGGGTGTCGGATAGGGTATTGGGTGGCTGGGCGGCGATGTGTGCGCCAGAGGTGTGTGCGCCAGCAAATGCGGCCAGCGCCTGGCTGGCGCTGGCGTGCAGGGCGGCGGCGGCTGGGGCGCTCAGGGCGGCGGTTTGCACGTAGCGTTGCACGGCCTGCTGGCGCGCGCGCGCATCGCCCAGCGCGTGGCTCAGGCGCAGAAAGTCGTCCATGCGGCCTTGGGCGTCTTGCGGGATGCGCAGATAGCGCCAATCGGCCTCGTGCGCCAGCGGCTCGCGCACGCCCAGCAGAAACACGGGCACGCCATCGCCCAGATCGGCCGCGCGCTGAAAGTGCCGGAAGGCATGGGCCTGGCCGCTGGCATCGCGCAGGCGATAGGTGATGTGGGGGCCAAAGTCGCGCCACGGCGGCTCGGCTCCTGGGGCGTGGCCCGCGCGGGTAGCGGCGCGCAGGCGCTCGCGCCAGATGCTGGCGGGGGGGAGAGCGGGCGGGGCGGCTTCTACTGCTGCTTCGGCATCGGTTGTGGCCTGGCGGGCGTTGCGCTCATCTTCGATGTGGAACAGGCCCAACTGCGCCGCTTCCAGCGTGTAGGTCTGCGGTAAGCCCTGGGCCGGGCCGACGGGCAGCGCCTGACCGATGCGGGTGTGCAGCAAGGGCGGGGGCGGGGTGGGTGCGGCGTCCGGGCGCTGGGGGGCGGTGCGCAGGGCGACGGGGCGCAGGGTGACGGGCGAGCCGCCATCGCCAAAGCCAGCCAGGTACACATCCACCCCGTGCACGCGCAGCGGATGGTTGACCTCAATGCGGTGGCGGCTGAGCTGGCCGCTGTGGCGATCGGTGATGGCGACTTGGCTGGCAAAGCGCTGCGGCGTGCCGTTGGGGTAGTAGGCCACCTCGAAGCGCTCCAGCCCCAGCGCAAACGGCAGCGCCAGCGCCAGTGCGCCGGGCGGGCTGGCAATCAAGGCGGTGGCCGATTGCTGGCCTTCGGCCACATGCAGCTCGCCCCGGTAGGCGGGCGTGCGGGGGCTGAGCCAGTGCGCGGCGTTGGCGGATTCGGGCGCGCCAGCTTGCGCCCACGGCTGCAAGTCCTGCCGCCAGCGCTGCCACTGCACCCACAGCCCGCTATCGATCAGGCCGCCCAGGCCAATGAGCACGATGGCGCTGTGGCTGGCGATATAGCCCCATTTGCGCGAAGCGCCCTTGCGCGCCGCCACCAGCCAGCCCGGCGCGCCGTGGGCATCGTGCCGGGGCAGGGCGGTGGCGCGCCAGCGGCGCTGGCGCAACGCCTGCACGGCCTGGGCAGCCAGTGCGGGGGCATCGCCTGCCAGCGCTGCGCGCGCGCGCCAGGGCAGGGCGGCAAAGCCGTTGATGCGGATATGCACGGGCAGGCGGCGCATGCCCGCCAGGTAGTAAGGCGCGTGGCGCGCCACGCACAGGCTGGTGCTGGCGATCAAAAAGCCCAGCAGGGCCAGAAACCACCAGGCGCCGTAGGCATCGTCCAGCCCCAGCGCCAGAATCACCGCCCCGCCCGTGGAGCCAAAGTGGGCGTAATAACTGGCCGCCGCCTGTTGCTGCGGCACCAGCGAGGCCGCCAGCGCGCCCAGGCACAGCACCAGCATGATGGCGATGGCAAAGCGCATGGAGGCCAACAGGCGCAAGGCGCGCCGCCACCAGGGGGCCGGGCGGGAAGGCGCAGCGGGAGCGGTAGAAGCGGCAGCAGCAGCGGCAGGCGGGCGAAAGCGGTGGGCGGTGGGCATGGCGTGGGCGATTGTCCCGCCGAACGCGCGTGGGCGCTGCCGTGGTGTTTTGGCCTGGGGCGCTCTGGCGGGGGAGCGCAAAGTGCATCACACGCTCTAAGCGCCGCTGCGATGGGCCTGTGGCTGGTACAAAGCCGCCTTCGTCCACGACCTTTGCAGAGAACGCCCATGCCTGAATTGCCAGAAGTTGAAGTCACCCGCCTGGGCATTGCGCCCGCGATTGAGGGGCAGACTTTGCGCCAGCTCATCCTGGGCAAGCCGTTGCGCTGGCCGCTGGGGTGTGACCCGCAGGCCCTGGCGGGGCGGCGGGTGGCGGCGGTGACGCGGCGTGGCAAGTATTTGCTGATCCATTTACGCGCCGGGGTGGATGAGGCCGGAGATGATGCCGAGGGCGGCGTGTTGCTGCTGCATTTGGGCATGTCCGGCAGCGTGCGCTTGTTGGAGCGCGATGGCCCGCATGGCCCGGTGCCTGCGCGCGGCCCGCATGAGCATATGGAGATGGTGCTCGATCGCCACGTGCTGCGCCTGCACGATCCGCGCCGCTTTGGCGCGCTGGTGTATGCGCCCAGCGTGCAGGACGCGGCGGCGCAAAAGCTGCTGGCGCGCCTGGGGCTGGAGCCGCTTTCGGCCGAGTTCACGCCGCAGGCGCTGGCGCAGGGCCTGCGCGGGCGGCGCACGCCCATCAAGCAGGCGCTGCTGGCGGGCGATGTGGTGGTGGGCGTGGGCAATATTTACGCCAGCGAGGCGCTGTTTCTGGCCGGCATCCACCCCGCGCGCGAGGCCGGGCGCATCAGTGCGCCCAGGCTGGCGCGCTTGCATGCGGCCATCGTGCAGGTGCTCTCGCAAGCCATCGCCCAGGGCGGTAGCAGCTTGCGCGATTTCGTGGCCGTCGATGGCAGCCACGGGCACTTCCAACTGGCCGCGCGCGTGTATGGCCGCAGCGGTCAGCCGTGCCTGCAATGCGGCAGCGCCGTGCGCCAGATCACCCAGGGCCAGCGCAGCACCTACTATTGCCCGCGCTGCCAGCGTTAGAAAATTACAAATCATTGTAAATTTAATTTAATTCATATCATGCCGAAATAGGTATGTTTTATTTCTTTTTGATTAGTAATTTGTGGGGTTTTCCTGGTCTTGAACGGTTTTGGGCGCGCTTTTGGGGCATTGAAGGGGCTTTTCGGGGGGGGCTTTTGGGTTTTGCAGCGGCTCCCAAGGCTTGGGCTATGCTTGGCGCCCATGTGCAACCCCGGCCCCGAGGCCCCCGGTTTTTGTGAAATCTGACTCCCATCCCCAGCGCCCTCAGCCAGAGACGCAAGACAAGCGCAGCCTGCGCCGCCGTCTGGCCGATTTGCTTTGCCCGCCCCCTTCGACGCCGGAGGCGTTGATCGACAGCATCGCCGAGGCCGAGGAGCAGGCGGCCATTGGCCCCGAAGTGCGCATCATGCTCGAGCGGGTGATCCGCATGGACTCCATGACGGCGGCCGATGCGATGGTGTCCGCCTCGCGCATGGACATGCTCGATGTGGATGCGCCTTACGAGCAGTTGCTCGACACCATCATCCGCACGGCGCATTCGCGCTTTCCCGTCTATGAAGGCTCGCGCGAGAACATCATCGGCGTGCTGCTGGCCAAGGATTTGCTCAAGCTCCAGCGCGCGCCGCAATTCAACATCCGCGCCCTGCTGCGCACGCCGCTGCTGCTGCCCGAGAGCAAGCGCCTGAACGATTTGCTGCGCGAATTTCGCCTGCACCGCAACCACATGGCGGTGTTGGTCGATGAGTTTGGCCGCATCGCAGGCCTGATCACCATCGAGGATGTGCTGGAGGAAATCGTCGGCGAGATTGAGGACGAGTTCGACGAGCCGGGCGACCAGGGCGAGATTTACGCCCTGGCCAACGGCAGTTGGCGCGTGCGTGGCGACACGCCCATCACCAAGGTGGAGGCGCACTTCGAGGTGGAGTTGGCCGATGCGCACGAGGAGGAGGAGTTCGAATCCATCGGCGGCCTGATCGCCCACCGCCTGGGCCGCGTGCCGCACAAGGGCGAGAAGCTCGATCTCTCCGGCCTGCAATTCGATGTGCTGCACGCCAAGGGCGGCGCGGTGCGCTGGTTTCGCGTCAGCCGCCTGCGGTGATGGGCGCGGCCGCGGCTACAGCGGCAGCGCAAGCTGCACTGGCCCGGCTTCGCGCCGGGCTTTTTCTTGCGCGGCGGCGTCCGCCTGGCGGGCTTGCTCCAGCGGCAGCAGGCCCTCGACTTTCACGCCCAGCAGGCGAAAGCGCTGGCTCAAATCCACGCGCTTGAGGCATTGGCCCGCCGCCTGGCGGATGGCGGCGGCATCCTGCGTGTGAAAGGGCAGCGAGAGCGAGCGCGTGGCGATGCGGAAATCCTGAAACCGAATCTTCACGCCCACCGTGCGCCCGGCGTAGCCCTTGCGCTGCAAATCGCTGGCCACGCGCTCGCACAGGCGGGTGAACAGCGCGGTCAGTTCGGCACGGTCGGCGCGGGCGTGCAAATCGCGCGCGAAGGTCGTCTCCCGGCTGATGGAGACGGGCGCGCTTTGCGTGCACAGCGCGCGCTCGTCGCGGCCCCAGGCGGCGTCGTGCAGCCACAGGCCGAAGCTGGGGCCAAAGGCGTCGATCAGGGTTTGCACATCGGCCTGGGCGAGCTGGCCCAGCGTCTCGATGCCCAGGGCCTGGAGCTTTTGGCTGGCCTTGGGGCCAATGCCGTTGACCTTGCGGCAAGGCAGCGGCCAGATGCGCGCGGTGACATCCTCGGGCATCAAAATGAAAATGCCATTGGGCTTGTGCCACTCGCTGGCCAGCTTGGCCAGCAGCTTGTTGGGCGCCACGCCGATGGAGCAGGTCAGCCCGGTTTCGGCGTAAATGGCCCGCTGGATGCGCTGCGCCAGGTGCAGGCCACCCGCTTCGCCGCCCTGCGGCGCGCTGGTGAAGTCGATATACACCTCGTCGATGCCGCGATCCTCCATCACCGGCGCGTGCTGCGCGATCACCGCCTTGAAGCGGGCGGAAAAGGCGCGGTATTCATCGAAATCGGCCGGCAGCAAATACGCCTGCGGGCACAGGCGCGCCGCCTTCATCATCCCCATCGCCGAGCCGACGCCGAACTGCCGCGCCTCATACGTGGCCGTGGTAATCACGCCGCGCCCCACGTAACTGTGCAGGCGCGGGAAGGCGTGCAGCGGCCATCGCGCGGGCGGCAGCGCCTCCAGCGCCGCATCGCCCAGCCAGCCCGGCGTGCGCCGCCCGCCGCCAATGACCAGCGGCAACCCACGCAACTGCGGTTGGCGCAGCAGCTCGACGGAGGCAAAAAACGCATCCATATCCAGATGCGCAATGCGCCGTTGCAGGGGTGGGGCGGAACTCATGCCGATGGGGGAGGTGCAGACGTTGGGGCAAAGGCTTGCGATTGTGCCGTTTGTCGCTGCCGCTGCCACTTGCTGCCGTCGCTTGCCGAGGCTGTTTGCGCCGCGTGGCTCGGGGTAAGCCGCATGGGCACACGG
This sequence comes from Allofranklinella schreckenbergeri, assembly GCF_003703475.1. Classification (GTDB taxonomy): domain Bacteria; phylum Pseudomonadota; class Gammaproteobacteria; order Burkholderiales; family Burkholderiaceae_C; genus Lampropedia; species Lampropedia schreckenbergeri. Next base: position 57,319 of record NZ_RDQM01000010.1, read on the forward strand.
GCGGCCAGCGTCTATGCTCGCGGGCTGTTGTTATTCACTGCCATGTTTCCAAGGAGCAGCCATGAGCGAGCCAAGCCACAACTGGATGGAGTTCACCCGCTTTGTGCCGGGGTTTGATTTTTTGCGCAACCTCGTGCCCCAGGGCCTGGCGGGCACGCCAGCGGCGCCCAGCGCGCCCAACGTCTTTCAGCAATGGCTGGCGCCGACGATGGACGAGGCCGAAGTGCAAAAGCGCATCGACGAGCTGAAAACCGTGCAGTTCTGGCTGGAACAAAACGGCCGCGCCCTGCAAGCGACCATCCAGGCGCTGGAAGTGCAGAAGATGACGCTCTCCGCCCTCAAAACCATGGGCCAGGGTGCGCAGGAAATGGCCCAGGGCGTGGCCGATGCCTTCAGCGGCGCGCAAAAGGGCGCGCACAAGGATACGCAAAAGGGCGCAGGCGATGATGCCGCGCCGCCACAGGCGCAAAACGCCGCTGCGGCATCCGAGGCCCCTACCAGCGGCACGGACAACGCCGCCGCCACGGCCAGTCACATGCTGGAGGCGGGCATGGCCGAGATGCAGCACATCCAGGGCCAGGCGCTGCAGTGGTGGGGGGCGCTGACCGAGCAGTTCCAAACCATTGCCGCCAAGGCGCTGGACGATATTGGCCAACAAGTCAGCCAGCAGCAGGCCGACGCCATGGAGGCGATGGGCGCCATGGGCGAGGCAATGGGCAGCGCCGCAGCCGCTGGGGCATCGGCGGTAGCGCCAGCAGCGACTTCGGCCCGCACGGCCCAACGTCCAGCGAGCCAGACCGATGGCAAAGCGGTGGCGAAAAAGGCAGCCAAAACCACGGCAAAAAGTACGGGTAAAGGGGCAGCCAAAACCCCGGTGAAAACGGCGGCAAAAAGCACAGCGAAAAACACAGCAAAAAAAGCGGTGAAAAATGCCACGGCTGCGAAAGCGGCCCAGAAGCCAGGGCAAAAACCGGCATCCGGGACGAAGCAAAAGACGGCGCAAGCAGCGGCAGCCAACGGGGCCAAAACCTGAGCCACCCCAAGGTTGCGCCCGGACTGACGACTTGCGGGGCGGCATGCACGCGCCGTAAGGGGGGTGCTTTGGGGCGGCACTAGGTGGGCCGCTACGTCTTTAAATTACACTTCAATAGAAAAATAAAACATCCTATTTTGGCAATTCTGTATTGAAATGGATTTTCTTTTGGTTTGAAGTCATGCGTTGGTGTGCAAGGCGGCCCCAGGCAGGCGGCGACGGCTTCTTCGCGCACGCAGGGGCGGCAAAGCGCCCGATGTGCGCGGCGCGGCCCATCAGCACCACCTCCTGCACCTTGAAAGGGAGCAGCCCGGCATGTGCTTGCGGCACATAGCCAACGTGGCACGCAAACGCGCTGTGCGACCAGTGTCGCGCGGGCTGCCCCTCCACCAACACCTGCCCGGCTAGCGGCGGCAACACACCCAGCAGCGTGCGCAACAAGGTAGTTTTGCCGCAACCGTTGGCGCCCAGCAGGCAAAGCACTTCGGCGCACCCCAGAGTGAAGTCCTGGCCTCCTACAATCGCGCGCCATGAATGTCCAATGGTTTCCCGGCCACATGCATTTGACGCGCAAGGCGATTGCCGAGCGCATCAAAACCATTGATGTGGTGATTGAAATGGTCGATGCCCGCCTGCCGGCATCCAGCGCCAACCCCATGCTGCGCGAGCTGCTGGCGCACAAGCCCAGCCTCAAGGTGCTGAACAAGGCCGATCTGGCCGATCCGGCGCGCACGCAGCAGTGGCTGGCCTGGTACGAGCAGCATCTGGCCACCAAGGCCGTGGCGATGGACAGCCACCACAGCGCCCCCGCGCAGGCGCTGATTGAAGCTTGCCAAGCGCTTGCCCCCGGACGCGGCGCGATGGATAAACCCATGCGTGTGCTCATCTGCGGCATCCCCAATGTGGGCAAATCCACCCTCATCAACACCATGGTGGGCAAGCGCGCAGCCAAGGCGGCCAATGAGCCAGGCGTGACGCGGCGCGAGCAGCGCTTTGCGCTGCAAGATGGGTTTTACCTGTTCGATACCCCCGGGGTGTTATGGCCGCGCATCATCGTGGCGCAAAGCGGCTACAACCTGGCGGCGGCAGGCTCGATCGGCCGCAACGCGTTTGACGATGAACTGGTGGCGCTGGAGCTGCTGGCTTATCTGCAAAAGCACTACGCAGCACACGTGCTGGCGCGCTACGCCGTGCTCGACGGCGATGGCCCTGCCGAGCAGGCGGCGCTGGCGCAGATGCCCGACTTTGAGTTGTTCGAGCGCATCGCCTACAAGCGCGGCGCTTTGCTGCCAGGCGGGCGCATCAATGCCCAAAAAGCAGCCGAATTGATCTTGCATGACTTCCGCAGCGGCGCCCTAGGCCGTTTGACTTTGGAAACGCCAGCAGAATTTGAAGCCTGGCTGGCCACCGGCGAACGCCTGGATGCCGAGCGCCAATTGCGCAAAGAGCAGTACGAACAACAGCGCCAAGCCAAAAAACGCCCGAAAAAGCGTTAGAATCGCGCCTTCGCCGGTTTAGCTCAGCTGGTAGAGCACCCGCCTTGTAAGCGGTAGGTCGTCAGTTCGAATCCGACAACCGGCACCAGTGATATAACCCACATGGTTACCCCATGTGGGTTTTTTCTTTGGCCTTTGAAAGGTTTGAAGGGCCATTTTTCGGGGCCATTTCTCTTGATGCGCAATCCTTACCGATCACTGGCGCCCTTGGGGCTGACCGTAGCGTTGCTGGTTTCTGGTTGTCAGGCGGCGGCCAATCGTCCGCTAAAAGGGGAGGATGTAGCCGCTCCCCCGATAGACGCGCCTGCGCAGTCCTTGAGCACCCACGCCATGGCCGAGAGCTTTTACGAAGTGCTGGTGGCTGAAATGCTGGGGCAGCAAGGTGACTTTGCCTCCAGCTACGAATTGTTGATGCGTGCGGCCACGACGCGCGAGCAGGACGATTTGTTCCAGCGCGCAGGGCAAGCGGCTTTGCACATGGGCGATGGCGAGCGCGCTTTGCGTGCGGCCAAGGTTTGGCAGGACACCTTGCCGCAATCGCGTGAGGCCAACAAAGTGGCCTTGCAGTTGCTCATCGCCATGAACCGCATTCCCCAAACGCAGTGGCACCTCAAGCAGGAGCTGCGCCTGACGCCCGATGAGGAAATGGCGGAGAACTTGTACGCCATCCCCTTGATTTACCAGCGCACGCCCAACAAGGAAATCGCATTCACCGTTGTGCAGGCGGCGCTGCACGCGCAGTTGCAGCTCGATTCGCCTTGGCGCGGCGATGCGCTGGCTGTGCTGGGGCGCTTGCGTTTGCACGCTGGTGATGTAGAGGCGGCTTTTGACTACTTGCAACAAGCGCATGCTGCCAATGCACAGTCGGGCGGCATGGGCTTGTTCGCGCTGGAATTGTTCAACGCAGGCGAGGCCCGCGCCGAACCGCTGTTGCGCGCTTATGCCGATGAGCCTGCCGCAGCGGCCCCCTTTTTGCTGGCCTATGCACGTTGGCAGATTGGCCGCGGCCAAGAAGCGCAAGCGCTGCAAACCCTGGTGCGGTTAACGGATAAAAAGCCTGATTTGCCTGAAGCTTGGCTGGCCAAAGCCGCCTTGCAGGCCGGTCAGCGCGATTACGCGGGTGCGCGCACCTCGCTCGATGTGCTGGGAGGCTTGCTGGACAACTTGAGTAACGCCCAAGCGCGCCAACGCGGCCTGGACGAGGCGGCGGTGCTGCGCGCGCAGATGGCCGATTTGGAAGGCGAATATGCGCAAGCCGACCGTTGGATCGCCCAAATCGAAGATGCGGAAACCGCCATGCGCGCACAAGTGCAGCGAGCGCGCATTCTGGCCGAGGCTGGCCGCCTGGCACATGCTCGCCACATCCTCCAATCCGTGCCCGCCGAGAATGCGCAACAGCAGCGCCTGAAGGTGCTGGCCGAAGTGCAGTTGCTGCGCGATGCGCAGCAGTTTGAGCAAGCGTATGTCTTGTTGGGCAACCTGCTCAAAAGCCACCCCAAAGACGGCGATTTGGCTTACGAACACGCGCTTTTGGCCGAGCGTGCAGGCCATATCAAAGAGATGGAGAAAAGCCTGCGGGCGCTGCTGGCACGCCAGCCTGACCACGTGCATGCGCTCAATGCCTTGGGCTACTCCCTGGCCGATCGGGGCGTGCGCTTGAGTGAAGCGCGCACGCTGATTGCCAAAGCGCTGGAGCTGGAGCCCGAAAGTGCCCACATTATCGACAGCATGGGCTGGCTGGAATATCGCCTGGGCCACTTGCCGCAAGCGCTGGAGCTTTTGCAAAAAGCCTATCGTATCGAGGCGGACCCTGAAATCGCAGCGCATTTGGGCGAAGTGCTGTGGAAGCTGGAGCAGCATGACGAAGCCAGACGCGTGTGGCGCCAGGGGCTTGCGCGTGATGCCAAAAACACCGTGCTGCGCGCCACCATCGAACGCCTGGATGGCCCCGGCAGCGCCTTGCTCCCCACTGCTCCACACAACAAGGTAGCGCCATGAAAACCCCCGCACCCATGACGCGGCGCCAGTGCCTGGCCTTGGGCAGCGCAGCATGGCTCGCTTTGGGGCTGAGCGCATGCGCCCTGCCCAAGCCGTATGCACCATTGCAAGAAGGGGTGTGGCGCGGGCGAATGGCGTTGCACACCGAAGAAGAGCCGCCCCAATCGCATGTGGCGACGTTCGAGCTGCGCGGGCATGCGCAAGCAGGCGCTTTGGACGTTTTCACTCCGCTGGGCTCCATCCTGGCGCGGCTGCACTGGGATGCGCGGCAAGCCGTATTGGAAACGGGCAGCGAAACCCATACGGGCCAGACGCTGGACGAACTGGCCCAGCGCATCTTTGGCGCGCCAATCCCCATCGCTGCCCTGTTCGCGTGGCTCTCCGGCCGCGCCCAGCCGGAGCCAGGCTGGCTGGTCGATCTCTCCCGTTACGACCAAGGGCGCATTTTCGCGGTGCGTCAACAGCCGCTGCCGCGTGCAACGCTGCGCGTCATCTTGCAATCGGACGCCGTTTTATTACAAATCATGCTGAATAACAAATATTGAAATTATTGCCAAAACAAGGTGATTTCTTTTCCTTTGAATTATAAATTGTGATTGAAAACATCCTCGCTCCCGCCAAAATCAACCTGTTTTTGCACATTGTTGGCACCCGACCCGATGGCTACCACTTGCTGCAATCGGCGTTTGTCATGATCGACTGGTGCGATCAGTTGCAGCTCCAATGGCGTGAAGCCCCCGCCATCACGCGCGAGGATTTAACCCACCCATTGCCCGCCGACGACTTGGTGCTGCGCGCTGCACGCGCGCTACAACAAGCCGCGGGGGTGAAGCAGGGAGCGCACATCCGCATTGCCAAACACATCCCTGCACAAGCGGGTTTGGGCGGCGGCTCATCCGATGCCGCCAGCACCCTGCTGGCGCTGAACCGGTTGTGGCGCCTGCATTGGCCTGTGGAGCGCTTGCAAGCCCTGGGTGTGCAATTGGGCGCCGACGTGCCTTTCTTTCTGGGCGGACGCAATGCCTGGGTGGAAGGCATTGGCGAGCAAATAACCCCGTTGCCCGACTGCCCTGCGCTAGGGCAAGCGCGCCTGCTTGTTGTGAAGCCGCAACAAGGTGTGGCAACGGCCCCTATTTTTGCTCATCCTTTGTTGAAACGGGATTCGCCACCCGTTAGAATGCGCGACTTCGCTGCATCGCCATTCGATTTTGGTCGCAATGACATGCAGCCTGTAGCTCAAACGCTCTGCCCTGAAATAAAAAACACCATCGATTTGCTCAAAAGCAAAGGTTTTCAGGCTAGAATGACGGGCTCTGGTTCGGCGGTGTTTGCTGTTGTTCCAGATTCTGAGATGGAATTGCAGGCCGCTGTTGATTTTGTGAGATGGTTTGAAGATCAAGGTTGTTATCAGGCGCGTGTGTGCAAGATACTGGATTCCCATCCAGGCAACAGTTTGAAGGGTTAGGCCAAGCCTGGCCCTGAGTAGGGGAGTCGCCAAGTTGGTTAAGGCATCGGATTTTGATTCCGACATTCGAGGGTTCGAATCCTTCCTCCCCTGCCAAATCTTTTGGTGACGCCGCTTTGCGGCGTTTTGTTTTTGTCGCTCCACAAGCGCACAAGCGCGGTGTCCTATGTCCTACCATCGCCCCGATTTCATGGTGTTTACAGGCAGTTCCAATCCGACATTGGCCGGAGAAATTGCCCAGTATTTGGGGATTGGCCTGGGGGCGATACAGGTTGGCCGGTTTTCTGACGGCGAAGTCACCGTTGAAATCAAGCAAAACGTGCGTGCCCGCGATGTCTTTGTGGTTCAGTCCACCTGCGCGCCCACTAACGACAACTTGATGGAGCTGCTCATCATGGTGGACGCGCTCAAGCGCGCATCGGCTGAGCGCATCAGCGCCGTTATCCCTTACTACGGCTACGCCCGCCAGGACCGTCGTCCGCGCTCGACTCGCGTGCCTATTTCCGCCAAGCTGGTGGCCGATTTGTTGCAGACCGCCGGCGTGGCACGCGTGCTGACGATGGATTTGCATGCCGACCAGATTCAGGGCTTTTTCGATATTCCGGTCGACAACATCTACGCTTCGCCCGTCTTGTTGCATGACCTCAATCAGCGCAAGTACGACGACTTGATCGTGGTGTCGCCTGATGTGGGTGGTGTGGTGCGTGCGCGCGCCTTGGCCAAAGAGCTGGGCTGTGACTTGGCCATCATCGACAAGCGTCGCCCCAAAGCCAATGTGAGCGAGGTCATGAACGTCATTGGCGATGTGGATGGTCGCAATTGCGTCGTGATGGACGACATGATTGACACCGCTGGCACGCTGGTCAAAGCGGCAGAAGTTTTGAAAGAGCGCGGCGCAAAGAGCGTGCATGCCTATTGCACCCATCCGATTCTTTCTGGTCCGGCGATCGACCGTATTGCCAACGGGCAGGCGCTGGATACCGTGGTGGTGACCAACACTATTCCCCTCTCTGATGCGGCCAAGGCGTGTACCAAAATCCGTCAATTGACAGTGGCTCCCTTGATCGCTGAGACCATCCAGCGCATTGCGCGTGGCGATTCGGTCATGAGCTTGTTCAACGAGCACAGCCTGTTCTGATTTGGAAAGCGCTGCAAAGACTTGCAGCGCTTTCTTTGTCTTTCTTTGTGCATGGCGTTGGCCATGCGTTATCAACCGGGGTATCGCTGGTCGCGGCCTGCCCCATTTCTGGAGAAAACCAATGCAAGTTGTTGCATATGCACGTCAAACGCAGGGTACGGGTGCGAGCCGCCGTCTGCGCAATGCCGGTCGTACGCCTGGCATCATCTATGGCGGCTCGGCAGAGCCCCAGTTGATTGAGCTGGATCACAACCCCCTGTGGTTTGCCCTGCTCAAAGAAGCTTTCCATTCCAGCGTGCTGGATATGGAGCTCGATGGCAAGGCGCAAAAAGTGTTGCTGCGCGATGTGCAATACCACCCCTACAAGCAACTGGTTCTGCACGTGGATTTTCAGCGTGTGGACGAGCGCACGCGCCTGCATATGAAAGTGCCTCTGCACTTCGAAGGCGCCGATAGCGCTCCGGCAGTGAAGACCGATGGCCAGGTGATCAACACCGTGACGACGGAAATCGACGTGAGCTGCATGCCTTCCGATCTGCCTGAGCACATCGTGGTGGATCTGAGCAAGCTGGCCAAGAACGGTGTTCTGCGCTTGCGCGATATCAAGCTGCCCCGTGGCGTGAGCGCGACCAAGCGTCAGGCTGCGCTCAACCCCGTGCTGGCAACGGCTACGCCTGCGCCTGCGGTGGAAGAAGACGCCGCTCCGGCTGCTGAGGAATAATCCTCCGCGCCTCTGTGGGCTTGCCGCTGAATAGGACGGCACTCTCGATACAAAGCCTGCCCCTTTGAGGGCAGGTTTTTTTATGGACAAGAATCAAGCCATGCCTTTGAAATTGCTGGTGGGCCTGGGCAATCCCGGGCCGGAATATGAAGCCACGCGGCATAACGCCGGTTTTTGGTGGGTGGATGCGCTGGCGGCGCGTCAGGGGGTGCGGCTGGAGCCGGAAAAAGGTTTTTTCGGCACGCTGGCCAAAACCTCGATTGCAGGGCAAGGGGTCTGGCTGCTCAAGCCCCAGACGTTCATGAACCGTTCAGGGCAGGCGGTAGGCGCCGTGGCGCGGTTTTATCGCGTGCAGCCTGAAGAAATTCTGGTTGTGCACGACGAGCTGGATTTGCAGCCCGGCCAGGTGAAATTGAAGAAAGGCGGCAGTCATGCCGGGCATAACGGCTTGAAAGATATCCAGGCGCAACTGGGCAGCGCTGATTTTTGGCGTTTGCGCATTGGCGTGGGGCACCCGGGGGTGAAGGCGGAGGTGATCCATTGGGTCTTGCGCAAACCTCAGGCCAGCGATCGGGAAGCGATTGACGCAGCTTCATGGCGTGCGCTGGACGCGGTGCCCGAGTTGGTGGCTGGCGAGATGGAGCTGGCGATGCGCAAAATCCACTCCGCGCCCAAGGCGGATAAAGCGTCGTGAATGCCTTTGTGGTCAAGACAGACTTTTATTTTGCAATATGAAAACAAAACCAGAAGGCGAAATATCGCTATGTTGCGATGCAGCAGAAACGTTGCATTGAGAAATAAAATTTCTCAATGCAGGAATGAAAATTTATCTATTTGTTTTTAAAAGAATTTTTTTATCTCTTATATAAGACATAAGAGGAAGCTCGAGCAGAAAAAGGCATTACATTAGTGCCCATGCAACCGTATTAACCCTGTAGGAGTAAACACCATGAGTCAAAAGCTCACCCGCGAACAACAAATTGCTGCCCTGGAGAAAGACTGGGCGGAAAACCCGCGCTGGAAAGGCGTGAAGCGCAATTACAGCGCTGCCGATGTCGTGCGTTTGCGCGGCAGCCAGCCGATTGAATACACCCTGGCGCGTCAAGGGGCGGAGAAGCTCTGGGCCAAGGTCAATGGCGGCGCCAAGAAAGGTTATGTGAACGCGTTTGGCGCCATCACGGCGGGGCAGGCCATGCAGCAGGCCAAGGCTGGGCTGGAGGCGGTGTATCTGTCGGGCTGGCAGGTTGCTGCTGATGGCAACACCAGCGAAACCATGTATCCCGACCAGTCGCTGTACGCCTACGATTCGGTGCCTACCATGGTGCGTCGCATCAACAACACCTTCAAGCGCGCCGATGAAATCCAGTGGGCGCGTGGCGTCAACCCGGGCGATGCGGAGTTCATCGACTACTTCCTGCCCATTGTGGCCGATGCCGAGGCCGGTTTTGGCGGCGTGCTCAATGCGTTTGAGCTGATGAAGAACATGATTGCTGCTGGTGCGGCGGGCGTGCACTTTGAGGATCAACTGGCGGCGGTGAAGAAGTGCGGCCATATGGGCGGCAAGGTGTTGGTGCCCACGCAAGAGGCGATCGAGAAACTGGTGGCGGCGCGTTTTGCGGCCGATGTGATGGGCGTGCCCACGATTGTGCTGGCGCGTACCGACGCAGAGGCGGCGAACTTGCTGACCTCCGATCACGATGCCAACGACAAGCCTTTCCTGACCGGCGAGCGCACGCAAGAGGGCTTTTACCGTGTGAGGAACGGCCTGGAGCAGGCCATCAGCCGCGGCGTGGCTTATGCGCCTTATGCCGATTTGGTGTGGTGCGAAACCGGCACGCCCGATCTGGGCTTTGCGCGCGAGTTCGCCCAAGCCGTGCATGCGGCTTGCCCGGGCAAGCTGTTGTCCTACAACTGCTCGCCGTCTTTCAACTGGAAGAAGAATCTGGACGACAAGACCATTGCCAAGTTCCAGGACGAGCTGTCCGCGCTGGGCTACAAGTACCAGTTCATCACGTTGGCGGGTATCCACGTCAACTGGTACAACACCTTCCAGTTCGCCCATGCGTACGCACGCGGCGAGGGCATGAAGCACTATGTGGAAATGGTGCAAGAGCCCGAATTCGCTGCACGTGAGAAGGGTTACACCTTCGTGAGCCACCAGCAGGAGGTGGGTGCGGGTTACTTTGACGATGTGACTACGGTGATCCAGGGCGGCTCCTCCAGCGTCAAGGCGCTGACAGGTTCGACGGAAGAAGAACAGTTCCACTGATCGATCCAGGTTTTCGGCGCACTCCGCGCCGATTGGGCTGACCGCTTGGCTGCGCTGCGTTTTTCGGGAGGTGCCGGAGAGTCAGCCTGCATGCAAACCGAAATAAAAAACCACGGCGAATGCCGTGGTTTTTTATTTCAAAAGAAAAACACCTTGTTTGTATTCAAGCCGAAACTTGGGTGTTTTTTTGCCTTTGATTTGTGATGTGTTGATGCTTGAATTCTACTTCAAAGAATTTTCTGCTTTATTGTCGATGCGCCGAAATAGGGTGTTTTTATTGCTTATTGATTTGTAATTTTGGGTGCGTCGATAGGCGCTGCGCCCAAGGCTTCGTCCATGGCCTGGAGCATGTCCGGGGCGGTGGCGATGTGCAGCAGGCCCGCTTGCGGATGGTCGATGCCGCGCAAAAACCAGTACAGGGCGCCGCCCAAGTGGCGCTGGGGGTGGTAATCGGGCAGGCGCGCGTGCAGCAGGCGGTGCAGGGCGTAGAGGTACAAGGCGGCTTGCAAGTCGTAGCGGTGTTGCAGCACGGCTTCGCCCAGCGCGCTGGCGTGGTAGCTCGCGGCGTCGGGGCCGAGCCGGTTGGTTTTGTAGTCCAGCACCCAGTAGCGGCCTTGGTGCTGGAAAACGAGGTCGGCAAAGCCCATGAGCATGCCTTGCCATTGGCGCGCTGGCAGTTGTGGCCGGGGCTGGCCGGGGTAGATGTGGCGGCGGCAGAGCGCGTCCAGCGTGTGGGCGTTGAAGGGGGCGTGGGGGTGCGCAGGGGCGTCGCTGCCGGGGGGCACGGGCAGCCAGAACTCCAATTCCGGCAGGGTGCTGTGGAGCTGGCACAGCCGGGCGTTGCCGTCGGGCAAGGGCAGCGCGGCGTCCAGCATGTGGGTCAGCCAGGTTTGCAGTGTGGTGATGTCGGCGTCGAAGCCTGCCAGGGTGGCGGTGCGTGCCAGGCGGTGCTGCTGCGCGGGTGTCAGCGGGGTGGGGAATCCTTCGGCTTGCAGCCATTCCAGACTTTGGTGTACCCAATCGCCCAAGCGGGCGCTACCGGCCAGGGCGTGCCAGGGCGCATTGGCGGGGGGCGCGTCATGCGCTGCATCATGGGGGGACGTTGGGAGCGCGCTGGCTTCTTGCACGGGCTCATCGCTGGCCAATTGGTCCAAAGGTTGCCAGAGCTTGAGGGGCGTGGCGTGGTGGAGGGCGGCTTCATCTGCATTGGCATCTGCATCGGCGGTGTGCGCGGCCGGTTGCGCCAAAGCGGGGGCGGGTTGTGCGCCGCGCACCAGGGCGCTGAAGCTGACGATGGCGAAGTCTTGCTCAATGCCTTGGGGGTAAGGCAGCAGGGGCCGCCAATGGGGGGCGGGCTGTGGCCGTTGGTAGGGGGTGCAGGAGGCGTCCTGAGTAGGGATGACGTGGATGTGGGGGCAGGTTTGCGCCAAGGCGCTGAGGGGGGTGAACCAGTCGCTTTCGCCGCGCTCTTTGGGGCGGAGGCTGCGGCTATCGATCAAATGGGCCAGCGCGCTGCGGGCATCCAGCTTATGCCGGGGGGCGCCGACCCACAGCGCATGGCGCGCCCGTGTGAGGGCTACGTAGAGCAGGCGCAGGTCTTCGCGCAGGCGCTCTTCGGCGGGGTCTGGCGCGGACGGCACTGGGGTTGGCCCTTGCCCTCGGTTGGCGCGGGCGTGCGTGGCAAAGGGCAGTAGCACGACGGGGTATTCCAGCCCTTTGCTTTTGTGGATGGTGACGATTTGGATGAGCTGCGCGTCGCTTTCCAGGCGCAGGGTTTGCTCGCCCGCATCCATGTCGCTCGCGCTGTGGCGGGCGTGGTGGATTTGCTGCACAAGGTGGCGGATCAGCCCTTGCATGCCTTCGTGCTGTTCACTGGCTTGCTGCAACAGCTCGGCCAGGTGCAGCAGATTGGTCATGCGGCGCTCGGCGCGGCCGTCGTGCAGGGCATGCCAGCGTTGGGCCAGATTCAGGCGATGGATGGTTTGGTGCAGCATGGGCAGCACGCCCTGGCGGCGCCAGATGGCATGCAGGCTTTGGAGTGTGTCGAGCTGGCGCTCCAGCGCGTCTTCATGGTCGGCGGCATGCAGCAGGTCGGCAATGGGCTGGGCCATGAGGGGGGTGGCAAAGGCCGCGCGCGCAAGGGCGACGTCGCCTGGCTCGGCCACGGCGCGCAGCCAGTGCACCAGGTCCAGGCTTTCAGGGCTGTCGAAGACGGATTGGCGATCGGAGAGGTAAACGGCATCCAGGCCGCGCTGGCGCAGCGCTTTTTGCATCAGTGCGGCGTCTTGCTGCCGATGCACGAGCACGGCGATGTCGCTCGGCTGCAAGGTACGCCCAGCTTCGGGGGCATCGGGCTGGGCGGCGCTTTGAAAGCGCAAGGGCTGGTTGAGCCACTGCGCGATTTGCTCTGCGCACAGTTGCGCCAGCAGCGGGCGATCGCCTTGCGCGTCGGCAGGCGGGGCGCAGAATGTTAGTGCAGGGACAACGGCGCCCTCTGGGGTTTGCAGGCATTCTTCCAGGCCACGCGCCTGCACGGGGGTAAAGGGCAAGGGATCGTGCTGTTCTGTACGGAAGCGAAACGCGCCTTCTTTGCAGCGGGCTTCGGCTTGCGCAAAGAGGTGGTTGACCGCCGCCACGATGGCGTGAGTGGAGCGGAAGTTGGTGTCGAGCGCGTAGTGTTGCCCTTGTGTGGCCTGCTTGGCGGCCAGAAAGCTGTAGATATCCGCGCCCCGAAAGCTGTAAATGGATTGCTTGGGGTCGCCAATGAGCAGCCATGCGCGGGGCGGTGTGGGCGCGGCCTCGTCGGTGTGGGGCGTTGGCGCGGATGGGCTGACGGTTTGATAGATGGTGTGGAAGACGGCGTATTGGTCTGGCGACGTGTCTTGAAACTCATCAATCAAGGCGACGGGGTAATCGCCGAGCAAGCGTTGGCGCAATGCGGGGCCATGCGGCCCATCCAGCGCTTGGCGCACGCGCAGCAGCAAATCCCCAAAATCCATCAAGGCCTGCTGGGCTTTGAGCTGTTGCCAACGTTGATAGGTATAGCGCGCGGCGAAGTCCGTGGCGGCGTCCCGCAGCGCAGGCAGTTGGGCGAGCTGGTGCAGCAGTTGCTGCAAATCTTCCAGCTCGGGCGGCAAGTCCTGGGCCGCAAGCGCTGGGGCGTTGCGCATGCGCGCAGCCAGCATGCCGCTGGGGCTGAGGCGGCGTTTGGCGCTTTCCGAGAGCGCGTCCATGTGCGGGGTTGGTTGCTGCGCCCAATCAGCGATGGCTTGCAGCCATTTGGGGTAATGCGGCTTGAAGCTCCCGCTCCAATCGGCGCCGTAGTGGAGAACTTGCTCATCCAGCCAGGCTTGCAAGCGCGGTGTTTTTTCTTGCCACTCTGCCGCCCATTGCTGGAGTTGTTGTTGCTGCTGGCGGTAAGCCTGGCCCAGCCACGCGCCAAAGTCGCCACTGGCGCCAGGAAATAACGGCGCTCCCTGTGGTGGACTGCGCAGGGTTTGGCTGGTGGCGAGCCACTTTTGTGCATCAGGCCAAATAGTTTGGATGGCCTGCATGGCATCGCCCTGCATGGGGTAGATGTGGTTGCGCCAGAAATCCATGGCGGCCGCTTGCCACAGCGCATGGGTATCGCCGTCGAGCGAGTCGTCGCCCATGACGCCTGTCAGGCTGGCGTAGTTTTGCAGCACGCGGCGGCACCAACCGTCGATGGTGTGGATGGCGGCCTCATCCATGGTTTCGGCCGCGTTTGCCAGTCGCCAGGCTGCTTGTTCGCGCAACGGCCCTGGGGGGTAGTGCGCACGCAAGTGCTGCAAAAAGGCATCAGGGTGAGTGCTGCCGTCGTCGTGTTGCCGAAAAAAATGCGCCGCTTCGCTCAAACGCTCGCGAATGCGACTGACCAACTCTTGCGTAGCAGCACGCGTGAAGGTGACGACCAGAATCTCTTTGGGGATGAGCGGGCGCGCAAAAGCCAGCCCCAGCATTTCCTGTTCTGCGGGAATGGAGGGCGGGATGGGTGTTTCTTCGGGCGCGGCGTTGGCGCCATGCCCGAGTACAAGCCGCAAGTACAGCGCAGCAATGGTCCAGGTTTTGCCCGTGCCAGCGCTGGCTTCGATCAAACCGCTGCCCGTTAGCGGCAACTTCAGGGCCAAGGGCAGGGCGCTCACCGAGGATGCGAAACGATGAAGCTGTGTGTGAGAGTGAGCAAAGGCATGGCTAGGCTCAGCAGTTTTTGCGAATGTCCTCTTGCGCGCGCTTGCGTTCGGCCTCTCGCTGCGCATCGTTCATGAAGCCGACGTTGCCTTTTTGATCCACCGTAGAAAGGCGCTTGCCCGATGTCAGTTGATCCAGGCGAATTCTGGCGCTGTTGCAAAGGGTGGCACGGTTTTGTCGTTCAATCTCTGCATTCTTTCTGTCGATCTCGGCATTCTTTTTATCGATAGCCTCTTGTTTTTTGGCTTGCTCTTGCTGTTGGGCGTTGTCGGCCGCATCGACTTTGGCTTTGAGATCGCTGTCTTCGGTTGGCGTGCTGTCCGAAGCGGGAGCTGCTGTTGTGGCGGCAGGCTTGAGCGAATTGCCAGTGCCTTTCCCTGGGGCTCTCAGGATGCGGTTTTGTGGAATGTGCGCCGGTGGCGGTGTGTCGCTGTAAACCTTACGGCCGCTGTCGTCAACCCATTGCCACTGCGCGGAGGCAGCGCCGGCCAAACTCAGTGCGATGGCAGCAAAAAAAATGCGAAAAGAGGGCTTGAACATGGTGGGTTTATGGGGTGAAGTGGCAGACAGCCCCAGAGGGAAAGCGAAGCCGTCGAGCCGTGAAAAAAAGTAAGTGCCAGTTTATCTGTTTGCGCCAGCCAAAGATCAATGGTGGGTTAGGCGATGACAATCGTTCAAGGTCTGCTCCTTAACAATGAGGGGGGCGGGTTCTCTTGGAGGGAGGTCCCGCAGTTTGAGTCGAATCGCCTATAATGCCCGGCTTTGCGCGAAAAGCGCTGCATGGTGCGTGCTAGCTGGAGCTGTGGTGCGCGTGGATTTTTGCATGGCAGTATGGCGTGCGCGCCGTTTCTGCTTTTCACTTTTCAGGAGCCGAAAATGGCTGTTCAACAAAATAAAAAATCTCCTTCTAAGCGTGGTATGCATCGTTCGCACAATGCGCTTAAGGTCCCTGGTATGGCTATCGAGCCGAATACGGGTGAAGTGCATTTGCGCCACCATATCAGCCCTGAAGGGTTTTATCGTGGCCGTCGTGTGTTGAAAAACAAGGCTGTCGAAGTTTGATGCTGTTGGCGCGACGTCGCGTTTAGATGCGTCGTTGCGTTTTGTTGGGTCGGTTGCGATTTGTGACGACGATAGTTGCTGTTGACTGCATGGGGGGGGATTTTGGCCCCTCTGTGACTGTGCCTGCCTGTTTGGAGGTGCTTAACCGCCATGAGTGGTTGCGCGTGCTGTTGGTGGGGCATCAGGATGTACTAGGGCATGTGGTGCATCCGCGTGCTGAGGTGGTTCATGCCGAGGAAGTTGTGGCCATGGACGATCCTGTCGAAGTGGCTATGCGGCACAAAAAGCGCTCCTCCATGCGTGTGGCGATCGAGCAGGTTAAGGAGGGGCGTGCCCAGGTTGCGCTTTCGGCAGGGAATACTGGTGCGTTGATGGCGATTGCGCGTTATGTACTCAAGATGCTGGACGGCATTGAGCGGCCTGCAATAGCCTATCCTTTGCCGAATATTAAAGGTGGTGCAACGACGGTGCTGGATCTCGGGGCGAATGTGGATTGCACGGAGCGGCATCTTCTTCAGTTTGCTGTGCTGGGATCGGCTTTGGATATGGCCTTGAAATCCCGCGATAAGCCTACGGTTGGCTTGCTGAATGTGGGTTCGGAGGCTATTAAGGGGAGCGATACCATCAAGCGCGCAGCCGAGTTGTTGCGTGAGGCTGGCGAGCGTTCGCTTATCCATTACTACGGCAATGTAGAAGGTAACGATATCTTTAAGGGTACGACGGATATCGTGGTCTGCGATGGCTTTGTGGGCAATGTTACGCTCAAGGCGACCGAGGGCTTGGCATCCATGATTTCCAGCTTGCTCAAGCAGGAGTTCTCCCGTAATGCGTTGACTAAGCTGGCAGGCTTGGCTGCTATGCCGGTACTTAACGCCTTTAAAGCGAAGGTGGATCATCGTCGTCACAATGGTGCGGCGCTGCTGGGTTTGCGTGGGTTGGTGTTTAAAAGCCATGGTTCGGCCGATCAAATGGCCTTTGAGCATGCTTTAAGCAAGGCAGCGGATGCCGCGCAGAATCAGCTTATGCAAAAAATTGAAAGCAGGGTGCAGCAGGCGGCCTTGCTGTTTTGATTTGAGTCTCCTGTCGCGGGTTGCTGCCGTGATGGATTGAAATCATGCCTTTTTCTTCCATGCAGACCTATTCCAAAATAACGGGCACAGGTAGCTATTTGCCGCCCAAAAGGGTTACCAATCAGGAATTGGCTGATCGATTGGCTCGCGACGGCATTGAAACTTCGGACGCATGGATTGTGGAACGCACGGGTATTCGTGCGCGTCATTTTGCGGAAGTGGATACGCCTAGTAGTGAGCTGGCCACGCATGCTGCACGTCAAGCGTTGCAAGCAGCCGGTCGAAGTGCTGAGGATGTTGATCTCATCATCGTCGCGACCTCCACGCCGGACATGGTGTTCCCCTCCACTGCTTCTATTGTTCAGCATAAGTTGGGGGCATATGGCTGCCCAGCTTTTGATGTGCAGGCGGTTTGCAGTGGCTTCGTCTATGCGTTGACTGTGGCCGATGCCATGATTCGCGCAGGCTCGGCGCGCACGGCCTTGGTGATTGGTGCTGAGGTTTTTAGCCGCATCTTGAATTTCAAAGACAGAACGACTTGCGTACTGTTTGGCGATGGCGCGGGTGCGGTGGTATTGGAAGCGTCTGATACGCCGGGCGTATTGGCCAGCGATATTCACGCCGATGGGCGCTATCGGGAAATTTTGCATGTGCCTGGCACGGTCTGTGGCGGTGAAGTGCTGGGTGAGCCGCTGTTGCGTATGGATGGGCAGGCCGTTTTCAAGCTGGCTGTGGGTTTGCTCGATAAGGCGGCTCGTGCTGCGTTGGACAAGGCTGGCTTGACCTTCTCTGACGTGGACTGGCTGGTTCCGCACCAAGCCAATATTCGGATCATGATGAGCACGGCGCGCAAGCTCCAATTACCGCCCGAGCGAGTGGTGGTGACGGTTCATGAGCATGGCAACACCTCTGCGGCCTCTATTCCTCTGGCTTTAGACCATGCCGTGCGCACAGGCCAAATCCGCGCAGGTCAGCGCGTATTGATGGAAGGCGTGGGTGGAGGCTTTACTTGGGGCGCGGTCGTCGTCCAGATGTGAAGTTTTTGCCGCTATTGCAATTGTCGAGACATTCAAAATGAGCACATTCGCATTTGTGTTTCCAGGCCAAGGCGCGCAAGCTGTAGGCATGTTGGACGCTTGGGGCGATCACCCCGCAGTTTTACAAACCCTGCAAGAAGCCTCGGATGCGCTGAATGAGGATGTGGGTCGGTTGATCCATGAAGGCCCCAAGGAGGCTTTGTCGTTGACGACGAATACCCAGCCCGTCATGTTGGTGGCGGGTGTTGCGTGCTGGCGTGCGTGGAAGGCGGAAGGAGGGAGTGACCCCTCAGCCTTGGCGGGTCATTCGTTGGGGGAATACTCAGCCTTGGTGGCCTCGGGCGTATTGACTTTGACTCAGGCGGCGCCGCTGGTGCGGTTGCGTGCAGCCGCCATGCAAGAGGCGGTGCCCGTGGGTGCTGGTGCGATGGCTGCTTGTTTGGCTCTGCCGGCCGATCAAGTCAAAGCGGTGTGCCAGCAGGTTGCGCAGGATTTGGCGGCGCAAGGCGGGGCTGATTTGGTGGAGGCCGTTAATTTCAATGAGCCTGGCCAGACTGTCATTGCGGGCACCAAAGCGGGGGTCGAGGCTGCTGCTGTTGCCCTGAAAGCTGCAGGGGCTAAGCGGGTATTGCCATTGCCTGTGTCTGCGCCATTCCATTCCAGTTTGATGAAGCCCGCAGCAGAGAGGCTTCGGGAGGCCTTGGAAAATTTGACTTTCAATGGGCCATCCATCCCCGTTATTAACAATATTGATGTTGCAGTGGAGACGGATCCGGCTCGGATTCGAGATGCGCTGTATCGGCAAGCATTTGGCCCTGTGCGTTGGGTGGAGTGTATTCAGGCCATGCAGCAGAGAGGTATCACGCACATCATCGAATGTGGGCCAGGTAGAGTCCTGACAGGCATGACCAGTCGCATTAGCGGCGATCTCCAGGCAGGTGCCATGTTCGATCCCGCCAGCTTGCAGGCAGTAAAGGAAATGCTTTCATGACACATCCAACAGATCAAATTGCGCTTGTGACCGGCGCGACACGCGGCATTGGCGCAGCCATTGCGCAGACTCTGGCCGAGCGTGGGCTGCGAGTGATTGGTACGGCGACTACGCCTGAAGGTGCAGAGAAAATTGGCGCAGCCTTGGCAGGCTATCCTGGCTGTCGTGGCGTGGTCTTGAACGTCAACGATGCCGCCGCAGCGGAGGCCTTGATTGATACGTTGGTTAAAGAGCAAGGCGGTCTTCATGTGTTGGTAAACAATGCCGGCATTACGCGCGATACGCTAGCCATGCGTATGAAGGATGAAGACTGGAATGCCGTATTGGATACCAATCTCTATGCTGTATTCCGTCTCTGTCGGGCGGTAATGCGCCCTATGCTGAAACAACGCTATGGACGCATCGTCAACATTACCAGCGTAGTGGGGGCGATGGGCAATGCAGGGCAGGCCAACTATGCTGCTGCCAAAGCAGGTCTGTCTGGCATGACGCGCGCGTTGGCTCGCGAACTTGGCGCACGTGGTGTCACAGTGAATTGCGTAGCCCCTGGCTTTATTGCAACCGACATGACAGCGGTACTGCCTGAAGATCAACAAAAGGCTTTGGTGGGCCAAGTTCCGGTGGGTCGCCTGGGTCAACCTGCAGATGTGGCAGCTGCCGTGGCGTATCTGGCCAGCCCGGAAGCAGGGTACGTGACCGGCCAAGAGCTGCATGTGAATGGCGGGATGTGGATGTGATGCTGCGCTCCGTGCAATGGCATGGGGTAATCCCCTGAAAAAAACGGGGGCGGGCCTCATGTACAGTACGGGCCTTGTGCTTGCGCCTTAAAGAAAGGCCGCTTGCAATTGCCGCGTTGCCTGGGCGGCAAGTTTGTCTCTCAAGACTTGTGGGACATACTAGAATTCCGGGTTCATTGACTACCCTCAAAGGGACCTTACATGAGCGATATCGAAGCACGCGTTAAGAAAATCATTGCAGAGCAGCTGGGCGTAGAAGAATCCCAGGTGACCAATGAGAAGTCGTTTGTGACTGATCTGGGTGCTGATTCTCTGGATACCGTGGAGCTGGTCATGGCGCTGGAAGACGAGTTCGACATCGAAATTCCAGACGAAGACGCTGAAAAAATCACAACCGTCCAGGCGGCCATCGATTACGCCAATTCCCATCACAAGGCTTGATCGGAATGACGCCGGTTTGCGAACTGGCGTAGATCTTGCCTCATTGAAAGATTGCACCGAATGAGTCGACGCAGAGTTGTTGTCACTGGCTTGGGTTGTGTCAGCCCTGTTGGCAATACCGTGCCTGAGGCTTGGGCCAACATCCTGGCTGGCAAATCGGGCATCGGGCCTATTACCAAGTTCGATGCTTCGAGCTTTGCCGCACAAATTGCCGGTGAGGTTAAGGGGTTGGATGCCAGTGCCCTCATTAACGCCAAAGAAGCGCGGACGATGGATGCTTTCATCCATTACGGCATCGTGGCGGCGCACCAAGCCTATCTGGATGCGGGCTTGCCTTTGGGCGATGCCTTAAGTGAAGAGCAGGCCGAGCGCAGTGGCGTGGTGATTGGTTCAGGCATTGGCGGCCTGCCATTCATTGAGGCCAACTATGCTGAATTCATGAGCCGGGGGGCGCGGCGCATTTCTCCGTTTTTCGTGCCTTCGACCATCATCAATTTGGTGGCCGGACAAGTCTCAATCCGGTTAGGCCTCAAAGGGCCAAACCTTTCGTTGGTGACGGCCTGTACCACTGGCCTGCACTGCATTGGTGAAGGTGCGCGTTTAATCGAGTATGGCGATGCCGATGTGATCGTGGCCGGTGGAGCTGAGTCCACGGTGTGTCCATTGGGTATCGGCGGTTTTGCGGCGATGAAAGCCCTTTCCACGCGCAATGACGATCCGGAAGCGGCTTCGCGACCCTGGGATCGCGGTCGCGACGGCTTTGTGCTGGGTGAGGGTTCGGGTGTGCTGGTGCTGGAAGAGTACGAGCATGCCAAAGCCCGTGGTGCAAGGATTTATGCTGAGGTTGCGGGTTATGGCATGAGTGCCGATGCCAGCCACATCACCGCGCCCAATATCGAAGGGCCGCGCCGCGCAATGTTGGCAGCCCTGCGCAATGCGGGTGTGAATGCCGATGAGGTGGACTACCTGAATGCGCACGGCACTTCAACGCCGTTGGGCGATGTGAACGAGAGCAATGCCATTAAAGCGGCGTTGGGTGATCGTGCGCATCAAATCGTTGTCAGCTCTACCAAGTCCATGACCGGGCATTTGCTGGGCGGCGCAGGCGGTTTGGAAAGCGTGTTCACCGTGTTGGCGCTGCACCACCAAAAGATACCGCCCACGATCAACCTGCACGATCCCGATCCGGAATGTGATTTGGATTACTGCGCCAACACGGCGCGCGATGCCAAGCTGAATGTGGCGGTGAAGAACAACTTTGGGTTCGGTGGTACCAACGGTACTTTGGTGTTCAAGCGGATTTGACGCAGATCATTTCCCTGAGCGATTGCGATGTCGAATGGCCCCAAGCCTGCCCAGGGCAAGCGCTGAACGGACCGTAGTCTCGTGGTAGCCGGATTGAAAATGTGATGAAAGTAGAAAGGCCCGCAAGCGGGCCTTTCTTGTGCCCAGTACAAGTGCACCGTAGATAGGGTATGTCGCCGTCTAATTTTATAAATCAAAAGATAAAAAATAAAGCTTTTTCGGCTTGATGGTATTGCTTTGGTTTTTCTTTTGATTTGTTGATTGATCGAGTGTCGCTGAAGATGGCTTGAGAACAGCCCCGTTGTTGTGACTGAACGCTACCGTCCACCCGCTTTTCGGTATCCCGTTTCGTACAGCCAGCGGGCCGCCAGGTTGGTGGCTGCGCTGGCTTGGCTGATGCCGGTACCTGTGCTGCTAGGGGCTGTTGGGGCCTGGCGAAGCGGTGGGGGCGGTTGGTTGTGGTGGGCGCTGATTGGTGCGGCCAGTGGTCTGTGCTCGCTTTGGGCGTGGGGGCAATGGCGGGGCATGGGGTCTGGTTTTTTGCTGTGGGATGGCTGGGCGTGGGCTTGGCAGGACGCGCAGCCGGACAGGGGCGATGTACAGCCCGTGGCCCTTGAAATGGTGTGGGATGGCCAAAATTTCCTGATGCTGCGCTGTCGCAGCCTAGTGGTGGCGCGCGCGCCGCGCTGGCTGTGGCTGGAGCGTCAAGCCGCCGTGCCGTTTTGGGGCGACTTGCGACGCGCCTTGCATTTTTCCGGCGCTTTGCCGCCCTGATGGCGTGGCGCGTGTCTTCCTGCCCCATTCGCACTTCATGACCGATTCCTACCCCGCCTCCCAAGGCGATTCCGACCAGCAGCTTGTAGCGCGCGCGCAGGCGGGCGACCAGCGAGCGTTTGAGTTGCTGGTGATCAAATACCAGCGCCGTATTGAGCGGCTGATCAGCCGCATGGTGCGCGATGCGGATTTGGTGGAGGATATTGCGCAGGAAACCTTTATTCGCGCTTGGCGTGCCTTGCACCAGTTTCGGGGCGAGGCGCAGTTCTATACGTGGCTGTATCGCATTGCGGTCAATACGGCGAAGAAAAGTCTGGGCGATCTCAAGCGCAACCCTGCCATTGCCGAAAGCGCTTTGCGCAAGCGCGATGAGGATGACGATGCAGCGGGCGCCCCTTTTTTGGAGCCTGTTTCGCCTGAAACGCCTGAGAGCGTGTTGGCTGCCAAGGAAATTGCCGCAGCCGTCAATGCGGCCATGGATGCTTTGCCTGAGGAGTTGCGGCAAGCGGTGACCTTGCGCGAAATTGACGGCTTGAGCTATGAGGCGATCGCTGAGGCGATGGCCTGCCCAATCGGCACGGTGCGCTCGCGTATTTTCCGGGCGCGTGAGGCGATTTCGCAGCGCGTGAAGCCCTTGCTGGAAAACCGCATGGGCAAGCGCTGGTGAGCTGGGTGCGCAGCCACGTTTTTTACACATCTTCACCGCACGTTAGAAAGCAGGAAACTTGTGGCGCTGGCGTGAGTCGAAGGATTCGTTGGGGCTGTGCAGCGTTGGCCAGCCGCGTCACGTTATTGCGCATTTCACGTTGTTTTTCGAGGTTGCTCATGTCACACCCTTCTTTTCAGCGCTCACAAACGACTCGCCCTGCCGTCGATCAAGCCGAGGCGGGTTTGTTGCTTTCGGCCTTGGCGGATGGCGAGTTGTCGGCGGCGGAGTGCGAGCGCTTGATGCAGCATCTGGCCACGGCGCCTGAATGCGATGCGCTGTTGCAAGCTTGGGAGAGCTACCACGTTGCGGGCGAGTGCTTGCGCACTGGGCGCGTGGGCGCGGGCAGCAGTGGCGCGTTTTTGCAAGGGGTGCGCGCGCGCATGGCGCAAGAGGCCGCGATGAATGGCGTCGTACACAACGGTGCCGATACCGCCCAGCCAGAGCCAGCCCCGGTCCTCACGAACGTGGCCGTGGCGTCTGGGCGTGATGCGGCCAATGCCGCTGTTTTCCGTTGGAAGATGGTCGCTGGCGTTGCCTCTTTGGCTGCAGTGGCCGCCATCGGGTGGAACAGCGTTGCGCGCTTTTCTCCTGTCGGGCAGGGTATGCAGTTGGCCGAAGGATCGTCGGCGGCCCAGAAGGCGGCTGTCACGCGTGGCGCTGCGGCGCCGCAGCAAGCGTTGGCGGCTTTTTCAGGCGACGCCATCGAGCGCTCGCCCCAGCGCACTGTCGTAGGTACGCCTTATCCGGCATCGCCTGCGGGGCAAGGGCAGGTGTTGCTGCGCGATCCGCAGTTGGATGAGCTGCTGGCCCGCCAATACGCCCACACCTTGGCTTTGCAGCCGCCCGCGCCGTTCTTGCGCAACGCCAGTGCGCTGCAGCCCGGGCAGTGAAGGGGCGGCCCCCGAATGCGCCTGAACACACCTGCACGCACCGCGTTCCGGGTGGCTAGAGCGTGTGATGCACTTTCCGCCCCCTGCGAGAGCGCCCCGGCGGGTGCAGTGCAAGGCGCTGGCCCCGCCGCAGCCTGGCTGCGCTGCAAGGGGGCGGCAACGCCGCAATGCACATGCCGGGGCGCTCTCCCTTTGGGCTGGCCCCAAAACCATGCACTCGCCGCGTTGGCCCGCTTGCCAAGGCAGCCAGCCTTGGCGGCGCGCGCCGCCTTGCGATTACACGGTTTTGGGGCCAGCGCGGGGGAGCGCAAAGTGCATCACACGCTCTAGAGAAATGGAATAATCGCCCGCATGAGCACGACCGAACTCCCCCCCAATGCCGATGCTGGCGAATTAAAGAAATTTTCTGACTTGGCCCACCGCTGGTGGGATCCGGACGGGGAATTCCGCCCACTGCATGCCATCAATCCCTTGCGCCTGGAGTGGATTGCCCAGCGAGCGGGCGGCTTGGCAGGCAAGCGCATCGTGGATGTGGGTTGCGGCGGCGGCATCTTGGCCGATGCCATGGCCCGTGCGGGCGCAGCCTGGGTGGATGGCATCGATTTGGCTGAAAAATCCTTGAGCGTGGCGCAACTGCACGCGCTGGAGGCGCAAACGCCCAATATCGCCTACCGCTGCATCAGCGCCGAGGCCATGGCGCAGGAGGCTCCGGGCAGCTTCGATGTCGTCACCTGCATGGAGATGCTGGAGCACGTGCCCGACCCCGCCGCCATCGTGCGCGCCTGCGCCGAGATGGCCAAGCCCGGCGGCTGGCTGTTTTTCTCCACCCTCAACCGCAATCCCAAATCGTGGCTGTTCGCCATCGTGGGGGCGGAATACCTGTTGCGCATCCTGCCGCGCGGCACGCACGATTGGGCGCGCTTCATCACCCCGGCAGAGCTGGCCGCCTGGTTGCGCCAGGCGGGGCTGGAGTTGCAGGCGAGCAAAGGCCTGAGTTACAACCCCTTCATGGGCCGCTATAGCCTCAGCGACGATACCAGCGTCAATTACATGTTGGCCGCGCGCAAGCCCGCGTGACGCGCCCAGGCGTCATGTGTCGCCATCGACGGGCGTTCCACCACCCTCGGTGTGCGCCAGTGGCGCCCCCCTTCTCTTGCTTTCCCCGGGCCCGCCATGCTGTTGACCTTGCCCCAATTGCCCGCGCACCTGCACCAGGGGCTGGAGCCGCTGTACATCTTGCACGGCGACGAGCCTTTGCTGGAGCAAGAAGCGCTTGATGCCATCCGCGCCCACGCGCGCAGCCTGGGCTTTACCGAGCGCGAAGCCTTTGTGGCCGCCGCCAGGCAGTTTGACTGGTCTGCCATCGTGGCGGCCTGCGCCAGCCAAAGCCTGTTTGCCGAGCGCAAGATCGTCGAAGTGCGCCTGCCCACGGGCAAGCCGGGCAAAGAGGGCGAGCAAGTCTTTGTGCGCCTGGCGCAGCAGGCCGCTCAGCTGCGCCAGGACGGCGGCGCTTTGCCCGATACCTTGTTGCTGATTTTGCTGCCCCGCGCCGATCGCACCATGCAGCAAAGCGCGTGGTTTACGGCCCTGGAGCGTGCGGGTGCCGTGTTGCGCATCGACCCCGTGGCCCGCGCCGATATGCCCGCCTGGCTGGCGCAGCGGCTCAAGGCCCAGGGGCAAAGCGTGGCGGCGGGCGATGAGGGCTTGCAAACGCTGTCCTTCTTCGCCGATTGCGTGGAAGGCAACCTCATGGCCGCGCATCAGGAAGTGCAAAAACTGGCGCTGCTCTACCCGCCGGGGGCGCTGACGCGTGAGCAGATCGAAGCCAGCGTGCTCAACGTGGCGCGCTACAGCCTCAGCGACCTCTCGCGCGCCTGCCTGCTGGGCCAAGCTGTGCGCAGCCAACGCATTCTGGAGGGCCTGCTGGCCGAGGGCGAAGCGCCTGTGCGCCTGCACAGCACGCTGGCGGGCGATGTGCTCAGCCTGTACCACCTGCGCTGTGCGCTGGATGAAGGCGTGCCCCTGCCACAGGCCTTGCGGCAAGCGCGGGTTTGGGGGCCCAAGGAGAAGCTGTTTGAGCGCGTGGCGCCGCGCTTGCGTCGGCCTGCGCTCTCGCGCCTGGTGCAATCGGCGCACGTGGTCGATGGCATCAACAAGGGGCTGCCCCATCCCCTCTGGCCGCATGACCCGCACGGCGCCTTGCAACGCCTGGTGATGCAGATTTGCCGCGCCATGCAGGTTTGATTTCAGATCAATGTATAAATACTTTTATACCTATGTTGCCAAAACAAGGTATTTTTATTTACTTTTGATTTGAAATAAATCGAGTGGATTCAGGCCGATTCAGGCGCGATATGCAGCGGTATGGTGACAGGCCCGTCATTGACCAGCATCACCTGCATATCGGCCGCAAAAATGCCCGTGGCCACCTCGGGGTGCAAGGCGCGCGCTTGGGTGACGAAGTAGTCGTACAAAGCCCTGGCTTGCTGTGGCGGGGCGGCGCGCGAAAAGCCCGGGCGGTTGCCCGCGCTCGTGTCGGCGGCCAGGGTGAACTGGCTCACCAGCAGCAGCGCGCCCTGCACATCTTGCACGCTGCGGTTCATGCGCCCTTGCGCGTCGTTGAAGATGCGCAGTTTCAGCAGTTTGGCCAGCAGCTTGTCGGCCTGCGCGGGCGTATCGCCGCATTCGGCGCACAACAGCACCAACAGGCCGGGGCCAATTGCGCCGACGGTTTGGCCATCGACTTGCACGCTGGCTTGGCGCACGCGTTGAAGCAAGGCTTGCATAGGAAGTGATGAGTCAAAGGGGGAAAAGAAAAAGGAGAACAGCGCTCGCGCGCTCATGACGCCATGCTTTGCGCCAGCGGCTGGGCGGCGGGCAGGTGCAGGCCCGGCTCCGCATACGGCGTGGCATGCAGCACGGCGCGCACGGTGGCCAGCGCCACCGCTTCGGCGGCCATGACGGCCAACACCATCATGCCGGGGTGGCTGGCGGCCTGGCCGGTAGCCAGAGCAAACAAGGTGTCGCCATCGGACATGGTGTGCACCGGCGTGATGGTGCGCGCCAGGCCATCGTGCCCTGCCATCGCCAGCCGCTGCGCCTGCACCTTGCTCAGCGGCGCATCGGTGGCGATCACGCCAATGGTGGTGTTGGCCCCGGCCAGCGCGGGCAGGGGCGGCACGCCTGCCAGCAGGCTTTGCTGGGCGTCGCACAGTTGCAGGCTCTCGGGCGATTGGCGTGCACCGGCGAGGATGCGGCCATCGCCGCCGTGGCGCACATCGCCCACGGCATTGCAGGCCACTACCGCGCCCACCGTCACGCCTGCCACGCGCAGGCTGGCCGAGCCAATGCCGCCGCGCATGGCGCGATCGAGGCCAAACATCTTGCCGACGACGGCGCCGCTGCCCGCGCCCGCATTGCCCTGGGCCAGCGGGCCGGTGGAGTTCCAGGCGGCTTCGCAGGCGGCCCAGCCGCAGGCGGCATCGGGGCGGATGCGCGCATCGCCCAGCAGCAGGTCGTACAGCACGGCGGCGGGCACGAGGGGCACGCGGGCGTAGCCGGTATCCAGCCCCCAGCCGCGCTCCTCCAGCCATTGCATGACGCCGGTGGCGGCGGCCAGCCCGTAGGCCGAGCCGCCGCACAAGGCGATGGCGTGGGCATGCTCCACAAGCTGGCCGGGCGCGAGCAAATCGGTTTCGCGCGTGCCGGGCGCCGCGCCGCGCACATCGACGGCGGCAATGGCCCCGCGCTCGGTGAGGATGACGGTGCAGCCTGTGGCGCGATCGGCCATGCGGGCATGCCCGGCGCGGATGCCGGGCACGTCGGTGATGCAACCGGCTTGTTGCAGTCGGGTGGCGAAGGATCTCATGTTAATTCCAAATCAATAATAAAAGTCACTTCATATCAAAATTGCCGAAATAGCATGATTTTGTTTTCTTTGATTTGTAATTGAAAGCGCCCCGCAGGGGCGCTGAGGGATTCTGGCGGGGCGCGATGGTTTGCGCACAGCGATGCTCAGTCCACTTCCTCGAACACGAGGGCGGTGGGCTGCTCGGTCACGCGCACCAGGCTGCCCAGATCGCGCTGGATGCGGTGGGCGAAGTAGCTGTTTTGCGTATCCGGCTCCAGCGCGGCGGCGATCAGGTGGGCCAGCGGCTGCCCCATGGGCACGTAGTACGCGCCTGCAGGCACTTCCACGCGCTGGGGCCGCAGTTGCGCCCGAATGCGCAGGATTTCGCCTTCGGCGCTCATGGCGCCGCGCACGTCCTGTCGGGTGGCGGCTTCGCGCGCGGTTTCCTGATATGCCTCCACTTGCAGGCTGCCCGGCTCGGCCACGCGCAGCACCGTCACGCCCAGCATGTGCAGGCGCTCCACAGCGTCGCGCTCCATCTCGCCCAGCAAATAGCCGCAGGGGCGGTTGCGCTCCAGCGTGGGGCGGATGACCAGGGAGGATTGCCACGGCAGGGTGCGCATCACATCCACCCCCGTGCGCGGATCCAGCAGGGCGATTTCGCGCTGCTCGGGCTGTTGCGCCGCGTCGATGACCATGCGGCCCTGGCAGGCTTGCGAGGCGGCATCGCGGGCGACGAAGTTTTGCACCTGCTTGAGGTGCCCGGCGCGCGCCGCGGCTTGCTCCAGCACCTTGTGCGCGGCAATCACATGCGTGTGCACGCGCCGCTGGATGTGCGTGCGACCAATGCCAATGCCGCGCGTCTCAATCAAAAGGCTGACGGCGTTTTTCAGGCCGTTGACGTTGCGCCCCGTGTCGGGGCGGATGCCACCCATGCGCAAGCCCATGTCCTGCATATCGGCAGAGGTGGTGAAGTACCACTGCGCGCGCAGGTTTTGCGCCTCCCACGCCTGGAAGATGGGCTGGGCAAACCACTCCTTGGCAGCGCGGGTGACGAACTCGGCCACATTGGGCGTCATGGCGTATTGCAGCATGCCGTCATAGGCTTGCAGGCCCTGGAATTTTTGCTGGAAGCGCCCGCCTACGGTGTATTCGTGGTTGTCCACCACCACCAGCGGCTGGTAATCGCGCACCAGCAGGGCCAGCGCGCGCGCCTCCGGCGTGCGCAGCAGCAGGTGATCGCGGTTGAGGTCGATGCGGTTGGCCAGCTCGCGCTGGTTGGCGGCCGTGCCATCGGGGTTGGCGTGCGGCACGATGATGACGTTGACCTGCTCCAGCGCCTTGGACCATGCGCCGCTGAGCAATTGCTGCGCCACCACCAGCAGCGCCTCGCCCGCCGCAGGCTCATTGCCATGTTGCTGGCCGATGAATAACACCGTGGGTTTGCTCTGTGCGTTCTCGGGGGTGAGCGTGGCGCCCTTGGCGATGAACACGGCGTGCATCTCCGCCCCCATTTGCGAGCGCCCGATGGCTTGCACCCGCGCCTGCACGCCTGCACTGGCGCGGTTGGCCGCATCTTGCAAAAACGCCCGCACTTCTTCATTGGACGAAAATGCCTGGCGGCCAGGTTGCAGCCCCGGCGTGGCGTAGTGCACCCCGGGATCGGGAAAGCGCGCGGCCACCGCCGGGCTGTAGTCCGCCGCTCCTGTGACCCCCAAGCCCACTGCGGGGCCGGGCGGCAAGCGATGAGTGATAGCGCCTGGGCTGCGCACCACCACGGCGTTTTGCGCCGGGCCTTCCCACGGCGGCAACGGGGTTGTGGAACAAGCCGCCAGCAGCGTGGCGGCCAAAACGGGCAGGGCGGCAGCGCGCAAGCGGCGCTTCCAGTGGGGGGCGTGTAAGCGTTTTGTCATGGCATGCAAGTCTGAGAACCCGTCCTCAAAATTCACGCGCCGCGCTCATCCCCAGGGCCGGGCGCTATGTGCGGCGATTGAGAGGACAGGCTCTGGCACTGAACCCTCGCTAGCACGCCACCAATCGGGGGTGCAAAAGCGCGGCGCAACCATACCATAGAGCGTGTTGCGCACTGGGCGCGCCATGCTTGGCCCAGCAAGGCTCTGCCAGCGCACGCACCCCCCCTTTGAAGCTACCCGATTCGGCTGAGAGGTGGCAGAGATTGCGCTTTTAAAATCGCGCGCTTTTTCTTCTTTTTCCCCCTTCTTTCACCCCTTCCGCGAGGCGCTTTGTGTTGCCGCCCCCGCGCCCTGAATCGCTCTGACCCTCTCTCAACCGTGACTTTCGAAAAAGAAACCCGCCGCCGCCGCACCTTTGCCATCATCTCCCACCCGGATGCGGGTAAAACCACGCTGACTGAAAAGCTGCTGCTGTTCTCCGGCGCGATCCAGATCGCTGGCGCCGTC
The DNA here is from genome assembly GCF_003703475.1 of Allofranklinella schreckenbergeri. Classification (GTDB taxonomy): domain Bacteria; phylum Pseudomonadota; class Gammaproteobacteria; order Burkholderiales; family Burkholderiaceae_C; genus Lampropedia; species Lampropedia schreckenbergeri. The sequence continues at coordinate 86,934 of NZ_RDQM01000010.1, forward strand.
AAGGGCCGCAAGGCCAGCCGCCACGCCACGTCCGACTGGATGGAGATCGAAAAGCAACGCGGCATCTCGGTGGCCTCCAGCGTGATGCAGATGAGCTACCGCGAGCATGTCATCAACCTGCTGGACACGCCCGGCCACAAGGACTTCTCCGAGGACACCTATCGCGTGCTCACCGCCGTGGATTCGGCGCTGATGGTGATCGACGCGGCCAACGGCGTGGAGGCGCAAACGCGCCGCCTGATCGAAGTCTGCCGCCAGCGCGACACGCCCATCATCACCTTCGTCAACAAGATGGACCGCGAGGTGCGCGACCCGCTGGACATCCTTGATGAAGTGGAGCGCGAGCTGGGCATGCCCTGCTGCCCCATCACCTGGCCCGTGGGCCAGGGCAAGAGCTTTGGCGGCATCATCAATCTGCGCACGCAGAGCATGACGGTGTTCCAGGCCGGCACCGAAAAGCGCCCGCAGGACTTTGAAGTCATCCCCTTGGCTGAGGCCGACAAGCTGCGCGCGCGCTTTGGCAAAACCTTTGACGATGCGCTGGAGAGCATGGAGCTGGCCCAGGGCGCATCGGCCGAGTGGGATCACGAGGCGTTTCTGGCCGGCAAGCTCACGCCCGTGTTCTTCGGCTCCGGCGTGAACAACTTCGGCGTGATGGAGGTGTTGGACGCGGTGGTGGACATGTCGCCCCCGCCCGGCCCGCGCATCAGCCGCCTGATCGCCAAGAACGGCGAGGCCACGGAAACCACCATCCGCCCCGAAGACGCGGCCTTCTCCGGCGTGGTCTTCAAGGTGCAGGCCAACATGGACGCCAACCACCGCGACCGCATCGCCTTCGTGCGCGTGGCCAGCGGCCAGTACAAGCCCGGCATGAAGATGAAGGTGCAGCGCACCGGCAAGGAGCTGCGCCCCACCAGCGTCGTCACCTTCATGAGCCAGCGCCGCGAGGCCGTGGAAGAAGCCTTTGCCGGCGACATCATCGGCTTCACCACCCACGGCGGCGTGCAGCTGGGCGACACGATCACCGACGGCGCGAATCTGCAATTCACCGGCCTGCCATTCTTCGCGCCAGAGATGTTTGCCACCGTGGTGCTGAAAAACCCGCTGCGCACCAAGCAATTGCAGCAAGGCCTGCTGCAATTGGGCGAGGAGGGGGCGATCCAGGTCTTCAAGCCCGATGCGGGCGGCAACATGTTGTTGGGCGCGGTGGGGCAGTTGCAATTCGAAGTGGTGCAGCACCGCCTGAAGACCGAATACGACGCCGAAGTGCGGCTGGAGCCCAGCCAGTACACCAGCGCGCGCTGGATCACGGCCGAAACCCCCGAAGATTTGCGCCAGTTCGAGAACGCCTACCCGCTGCGCATGGCGCACGACGCCGCCGGCGCGCTGGCCTATATGTGCACCAGCCCCTACGACGTGCGCCTGGCGCAGGAGCGCTTCCCGAAAATCACCTTCCACCCGCTGCGCGAACACGCCGGGTTGGAATTGCAGGGCATGTGATATCTGATATTTGCAACCGGCGATTTTGAAAATCGGTTCCGTCCTGGTTGCGGGGGTAATGATTGAATGAAAAATACCTCAGGTTTGTGCCGCATTGGGGAATCATGCCGTGTTTTTTTATGGCCGCTTCTGGCATGTATGGTGGGATGGCAGCAGCTTGCCCAATACATGCATGCTGAGGTGTATTACGACGCTCAGCACACCTATTTGCCCTATGCCCAGCGATTCTTGAACGAGGGTTGGTCGTTTCTGCTCACCCCGGAAAGCTATCAGGTCGTGCCATTGGCTTATTTATGGCTGGCCGTCTGGCAGGTAGAAACGCAATGGATTCGTTTCGCTAATTGTGGTTTATGGGTTTGTTGCGTCTTTTTTCTATGGTCCAGCGCACGTCAATTGGGGGGCGAGCGCGCGGGCATAGTGGCCTTGGCGCTATGGCTGGTTAATCCGGAAATCCATCGCTATTTCCCTAGCGAATTGACGGAGCCGATTTTCCTGTTTGGCTTGTTGTGCTGGACTTGGAGCATGCTGGGACTGATACAAAGGCCCAACCGCTGGCTAATTGGCGCGGCCGCCTTGGGGCTGTGCATCACCTTGCTTTCGCGGCCTGTATTGCAATTGATGGCCCCATTGGGTTTATTGGTTTGCGTGTTTTTTTTATGCTGGACCAAATTCAAAAAACGCCAATACGCTTGGGTGCCTTCTGTCAAAGCCATTGCCTGGAGTTTGGCGCTGGGTATGCTGATTCCGGTGGCGCTGGTCATCAAAAATATCTTGGTTTTCGGGCTGTGGGGGCTTGGCACGGGTGCAGGCTCCGGTATTTATCTGGGCACACATATTCTTTTTCAGGGGGCTGAACCCATTTATCTGGGCTTCAATTTCGATAATGTTCTCTATACCCGGGAAAATTTTCATCACTTGGGAGTAGAAGAAGATGGCGCTGCCCGCTTGGTGGGCATGTGGCAATTGGCCTCCATGCCATTGGGCGATGTGCTGGCGTTTTTATTGCGCAAACTGTGGTGGTGGCTGACGCACCACCCCGCCGTCTTGCTGCAAGAAGGCGCTTTCATCCGCCAATTGCGTTTGCTGGAAATCGGCATGGTGTTATGGGCGCTGGGGATCATGGCCTACACCTATGCACGCGGCGGCAGGCAAGCCCTGGCGCAGCGCTTGCTGGGCCACCCTTTGTCCATGCGTTTGGTGGGGGCGGCATTTCTGCTGCTGATGTTTTTGGGGCTGCTGGCCCAATTGCTGCCCATTCTCTACAACAGCCGCTACAGCACCACCTTGTTAGGGCCGTGGCTGATACTGCTGGCCGCCTGGGCTTTCTCGATTGTGACGGCTCCGCTGCGCACATCCTGGCGTTGGCGTACCTGGGCGCTGCGGGCGCGCTCGCCGCATGGCATCGTGCCCTTGCTGCTGGTTGCGGCAGCGCCCGTCGCCCTTGCCTCCGCAGCCTATAACTACGCCAAAAAACATGATGTGCTGGCCATCGACCAGCCCGGCCCCACCCGCACCGTGCGCGCCGTGCCTGCCGCCCCTGTTGCCGCTCTGAACCTGACCCCGTCAGGCAAAAACCGCTGGGTCACGACCGAGCCCGTGGCCGTGCTGACGCAGGAATTCACCGCTGAGGACGTCGCCGCGCTGGCCGCCAGCCCCGTCTACAACGCCTTGTGGCGGCTGGAGTGGGAAATTTCCCCCAAAGGCCGCACCTGCAAACCGGCCCATGTGGCCTACCAACAGCACGACGGCACGATTCGGGGGGAGGGCTTTGTGTTGCCGCTGCGCAGCTATGGGCAGCGCACGACGGCCTATGTGCATGCCAACCGTACCTTGCGCCCAGATGTGCCTGGGCGTTTGCACATCACGCTGAGTTGTCCCGTGGGCAGTGAAGTCACCTGGTTTGGCGCTGCCCTATTGGAAAGCACTTATTCGCTTGAGTGGACTCGACGTTTTGAAGCCAGGCAGAAATCGTAGTGCGCGGGCCGGATATTCTTTGGGCACATGTTGTATCGGCCTCTGGACATCTGAGTGAGGGTATTTACTGATACCGTATTCTCTGCGCATGGCGCACGATGCCTCTGGAGCGGTAGCTGTGGCAGGCGAGGCTCTATTGTGTGGACGTGTTTCTCGAACTAGTAGCTAAGGAGGTTATATGCTCTTTCGTCGCAATTCATTAGCGAAAGCTGTTTTTTCGATTTTCTCTTTGACGGCAGCAATTGCCTATGCGGCTGATCACAATTGGAGAGCTCCAATTGTTAATAACGGGTCTATTGCATCGAAATTTTGGGCGCCTTCGGATGGGGTTTATTTTTTTGATATGGCCCCAGGGACGAATTTTGTGCCTCATTCACAATGGAATGTGAATGACATGACGTTTGCCGGGATTCAAAATAGTTCTAACTTTCAGGCTTCGGTTGATCCGAATGGCTATGGGTGGACCTCTGTGCAATGGCAGGGCGATAAGTTCTCTGCGTGGCTAAATACTTGGAGTGTTAATCCGAGCAGTAATCCTCTTGTGAATTATTGGTCTATCGGTTTTGGCGGGTCGATACCTGGGGATAATCGCGCATGGAGTTCTTATCAATTTGGCGCAAACCCCATGCTTTGTTCGGCTCATTTTCAAAAAGTTAACAGGCTTTTCACGGCTGGAGATATAGCTTTATATAATTTTGTCGGGCTTTTCATTCAGGATGTTTCAACTGGTAGAACTATCAATATGGTTGTTGCCGTGTGGGATAGCAGGCCTAATTTTCAGTTTTATGAAAACATAGGTGTGGACGTTCAGGTTGGAGCGTTTTTGCAGAGCTACATCGGAGGGAGCAGGTATACTACTCTCATGCCATGGAGTCAAACTGCTCAATCCGGTTCTGAAAGGCCTGAAGAATGGTATGGTTTTTGTATCACAAAAGCCAACCTCTCAAACATAATTAACGATTTCAATGAGCGACTCAGTCGGGATCGCGATGATTTGTCTGCGATGCGGAATAGACTGGCGTGGCAAGATAAATATCTTGAGTCTATAAATTCGGTTCCATCTGTTTCATTGGATCATAATAATTATAGGGTGACTGCGGTGTATCTTCAGCCGGAGGCGGGAAATGTTAGAAATCCGGGTGCTGGGGGGCATGTGGGTATTGTTATGCGCGAAAATTGGGTTTTTACTCGATATTAATATTCATTTGATGTTTTTTTGAGATTGCATTTTATTGATCGAGCGCATAAAAAGCGCTCGATTTTGTTTTCTTAGTATTTATGAAAAACAGTGTTTTTAGGGTTGCGCTAACCATAAGTTTGGCTTTGTTCTTTCTGCACGCCACTTGGTATTTGGCCGTGTGGCCTGGTCCCATCGGGGAAGATGGGTATTCAGTTATTTCAAATATCGAAAGAGGTGTGCCTAAGTATTCAGGGAAAGAAGCTGCATGGCTTCTTTATGTCTTAGCAACTTATAGCATGACTTGGCGGCTGGAGGCAGTCGTTATTCCTTTGATTCTGTTGCAGGTTGCCATTTTTACCCGTATTTTATCCTGGAATTATGCGCAAGGTTATCGAAAAACGGCGTTGTTCCTTCTGACTTGGATTGCTTGTGCCCCGCATGTGATGAATTTTGAAGTCAGTCTTTATCCTGATGCGGTATTTAGTCTAGCGTTTATAGGGGTTTTATTTGAAGTTTGGATTGGTCTAAAAGAGAGGCAGATTAAACCCTGTGGTGCATGGGCGATTGCCTGTATGCTGCCTGCGGCAGCTTTTTTTAAAGCCAATGGCATTTTAATTTTTGTGCCGGTTTTGTATTTGGCTTACCGTTTGCAGGGGCGCTGGCGCTGGTTTTTGGTGGCGGCTTGTGTTTTTTGGGCTGCTTTGGTGCAGATCGGCAGCAAGGTGCATGATTTAGGTAATGGGCATGGTGCATTGAAGCCACTCGTGCTGTTTGAAACTGTTAATTTTATGCAATCGAAGCCTATGGGGTTGTGGGAAAACCGCCAAATGGTGACGGAAAAGACGCAGAAAATTATATATAAATATATTTCTCAGCAGGACATTGATGCTTTATACGACCGTGATTATTGGGATACGCTTTGGCATCAAAATCGTGATCGGGTAAGATTCTGGCAAATGTCTGCGGAGGATCGTCGCGCCCTGCGGTACGATTTTTTCACTTATAATTTGTGGCGAAATTTGCCGGCATTTTTATCTAGCCGGGTTAATATTTTTTTGGCGTCGGCTTTTGCCCAGGGAGGTATCGTACGACCGGATAATGCGATGCATTATATAGATAGACTACAGACGGTTTCGAAAAAAAATACCTTCGACTTGGAGATTTTGCCTGGTGTGGCGGATAAATCTTTTCAGTTGAGTTACGATTGGCGCTTTCTGTGGTGGACGCCGTTTTTTGGCGTGTTCCTGATTGTGATTTGCTCTTGGACGGCCATGCGCCAAAAAGCGTGGGACGACGCAGTGGTAACATGGACTCTTTTGGTGCAACTGGGAGGTATATTTGTTTTTTCTATCGCGGCGGAATACCGTTATCTGCTATTGATTTTTTACAGCCCCCTATTGTTGCTTCCCTTGCGATATCTACAAAGAAAATAACAAGAGGTGTGAAGGACGAGGTTTCGAGATTATTGGTGAAAACTGACTTCTCATTTCTAATAGCCTACCTTTCGAGGTTTTTTTCAAGGAGGGGCCTTTCACTCTCCTTTACCCAGAGGGATTAGGGAGGAGAGATGCTCCCCATTGTATTGGACCATATGCAGCGCGCAAGCGTCTTACCGATCCCGCCCCCACACCTTCTCTCCCTGAACCCTGTCCCGTACAAGAGCCTGTTCAAAATCTTTGCACGGCGAGCAATGGAACCCGGATTTGGGCGGTCTGCGGCGTCGCAAAGCCCCGCCATGGCGGCGGCTATGGCGTGTTCTGCGCCTTGCAGCCCATCCCAAACCGCTTCTTGTCCACTTCGCGCCGAGATTTTGAACAGGCCCCAACAGGTTGCTGAAATACTTCCGCAAAGAGGCATCAACCCCTCTATCAAGGGGTGCCTGGTTGGGCCCCCTTACCCATGCCGAAAAAACCGCTTGTAGCTCGTTTTGAATGGTCGACCTGCAAGTGGCTAGAGCGTGTTATGCACTTTTCGCCCCCCCCGTGAGAGCGCAAAGTGCATAACACGCTCTAGAAGGCCAAAGCAGTATTTCAGCAGCCTGCTAAGTGGGGTTGTACGGGGCGCTTGGGCAGGCATCCGGAAAAGACTTTGAAAAGCCGGGCTTTGAGTAGGTTTTGGAAGGAGGTTTTCCCCCTTAATTCCAAAATTATTTTCGAGATGCGCTTTTACTGTTTAATGATAAATATATTCCATTCGCGGAAGCGGGCTCCCATATGCCCCGTAATTGGTTTTTTTGCGCTAATTTCTCCGCCGATAACAGCAAACTTTAGGCTGTAATTGGCGACATTATTGGAGTAGTATGGCAGCAACGGTTCATTCCGTTGCATGCGCACCTGGTTGATGGCAGCAACCTGACTATTGGCCGCGTCAATTACCGAAAGTAAATTGTTTTTATAAATGCAAAATCCAAACCAATCCTCTGTGTTCCACGTCGAGCTTCTACTCAAAGCAGAGCCGGGTGATGTGGAAAAATGGTTTTGAGTTCCATAGTTTGCATTAGTCCAAAACCAGCCTGTTTCTGTGTCTAGGCCACTGTGCTCGGTAAGGTGTGATGGGTTGCTATCGTAATATAGCCCGCCGGCAGTCAAGGTTAATTGGGTTGAGTTGTCGTATAAATTAAAAGCGGATCCTCCTTGATTATTAGATCCCGCGCCATGCCATGATACTGGGACTGCTGCAAAAAAAGCATTGCAAAGCCCCGGATTGTTTCCATAAGTCTGGCTCCAAGGTCTAATATCTCCAGAAAAATTTACCTGATAATTTGTGGTGTAAAGCGGGTCTGGTCGATTGTTTGGAGGTGCGGAATCTGTGTTTATAAAAAAAGAAAACTTATTCCCATAACCTTGAACCGCTGATGCACCTTGCCAATTGGGATCTACGGATCTCTCATAGATAGGTTTCAAATGCTGAGGAACATGCAGGCCTGTGAAATTTTCTATCCCTACGGACGGGGTGTAATTGTGACTTCCTAGGGCGAAATTTAAAACGGTCAAGGTATTCGGCTGGTATGAGTTTATGTAATTAGAAATTGGCGGCATTACGGCAGGGGATGAAAATAGCCAAACATTTTGAGATAGAGCTGTGGAGCTCACCAATGCCAACGTGACGGCGGTCAATTTTTTCATTTCAGCCTCCTTTTGGTTTGAAAAACACAGATTCGGATCGAATCATTAAAATTTCATAGACCAAATAACGGTGTGTGGCTCGGTAGACGCGTTTTCGCACAAATGCTGTACTCATCTTTTTTGCTGGGATACTCAACCCCATCACTCGTAACGAATTTAATGGGGCGTCGCTCCATCAGCAACTAGGAGGGCACAAGAGCTCTTTAGTGGTCTACCAAGATTGGTTATTGGAGTGGGCCAGTGTAGAAAGCGAAATGGTTCAGTGTGAGAGGGTTAACCCATATCTCACATCTGCGGCCTGGCCATGTCGCTTAGCCCTGCTGGGTTGGCGATGCGCACGTAGCGGCGATCCACTTCGATCAGGCCCATTTCCCCCAGTTTGCTGAAGGCGCGGCTGACGGTTTCGAGTTTGAGGCCCAGGTAGCTGCCGATTTCTTCGCGCGTCATGCGCAGCACGACTTCGCTGGACGAAAAGCCGCGCGCGCTCAGGCGCTGGGCGAGGTTGACGAGAAAGGCGGCCAGGCGCTCTTCGGCGCGCATGCTGCCCAGCAGTTGCATGACGCCGTGCTCGCGCACGATTTCGCGGCTCATGATGCGCTGGATGTGGCGCGTGAGGGCGGGGATTTCGTGGCACAGGCTGTCCAGCCGTTCCATGGGCAGTACGCAGACTTCGGCGTTTTCCAGCGCGATGGCGTCGCAGCAGTGGCGCTCATCGACGATGCCGTCAAAGCCCAGGATTTCACCGGCCATTTGAAAGCCGAAAACCTGCTCGCGCCCGTATTCGTTGTGGATGCAGGTTTTGAATACGCCCGAGCGGATGGCGTACAGCGCCTTGAAGGCGGTGCCTTGGGTGAAGAGCCATTGGCCGCGACGCACGGTTTGGCGGTGGGAGACGATGCTGTCCACGCGCTGCATGTCTGCTTTGCTCAGACCGGTGGGCATGCAGAGGTCGCGCAGGTTGCAGTCTGAGCAAGCGACGTGGCGGGCGGCGCAATTCATGGGCAAATTGGAGGCCTTTAATCAACTTTTGTGGGCTGCGCGCAGTTGCGGCAGAGGCGAGTGCAGGCGCGCTGGGCAAACCATCTGCACGTGATGGGGTGCGGATGGCGGAAGTTTTACAAAGGGTGCGTGTTGGTAAAACTTGCTTGCATTATCGGCGCGAAATTTGTGCGCTTTGCGCAAAGCTTGATCGCCATCAACGCGGCTTGCGATGCTTTGCGAGACAGTGGCGCGCTCATCTTTTTTCATTGGAATTGCCATGTCCAGCTCCCCAGCCCATGCGGCGGTTTTGCCCGATGGCGCGGCTTCGGGTGATGATGAGCCTGATATTGCGCTGCTCAAGCGCTTTGACGTGCCAGGCCCGCGCTATACCTCCTACCCCACGGCCGACCGGTTTGTAGAGGCGTTTGGCCACGCGGATGCGCTGGGCGCTTACGCTGTGCGCCGCAGTGTGGCTGCGCAGGCGGCGCGGCCGCTGTCGATGTATATCCACATCCCGTTTTGCGAGTCGCTGTGCTACTACTGCGCCTGCAACAAGATCATCACCCGCCACCATGAGAAGGCGGTGCCGTATCTGGATGATTTGGAGCGCGAGTTGGCGCTGGTGGCGGCGCAATTGGCGCCTGAATCAGCCGCTGAATCGGCCCTTGGCGCGCCACCCGCTGCGGCAGGGCTGCCCAAAGTGTCGCAACTGCATTTGGGCGGCGGCTCGCCCACGTTTCTCAGCGATGCGGAGCTGGCGCGGCTGATGCAGATGCTGCGCGCGCGGGTGCAGTTCACGCAGGCGGCGGAGTTGTCGATCGAGGTCGATCCGCGCACGGTGGATGCGCAGCGGCTGGCGCATTTGCGGGCGCTGGGGTTCAATCGATTGAGTTTTGGCGTGCAGGATTTCGACGCCGCCGTGCAAAAGGCGGTGCACCGCCAGCAATCGACCGAGGCCGTGTTTGCGCTGATGCAGGCGGCGCGCGCGCTGGGGTTTGAGTCCATCAACGTCGATCTCATTTACGGCCTGCCGCTGCAAAGCCAGGCCACGTTTGCGCAGACGTTGCAAACGCTGGCCGATTTGCGGCCCGACCGCGTGGCGCTGTACGCCTACGCGCACCTGCCCGAGCGCTTCAAGCCGCAGCGGCGCATCGACAGCTTCAAGCTGCCCAGCGCGGGCGAGAAGGTGGCCATGCAGGCGCAGGCGCTGCGGGCGTTGCGGCAAGCGGGGTATGTGGAGATCGGCATGGACCACTTCGCCTTGCCGCAGGACAGCCTGAGCATTGCGCGCCAAAACGGCCTGCTGCACCGCAATTTCCAGGGCTACAGCACCCAGGCCGATACCGATTTGATTGGCCTGGGCGTTTCGGCCATCAGCAAGATTGGCGCGGCCTACAGCCAGAACGTCAAGGACGTGCAGAGCTACCACTACGCGCTGGCGCAAGGCCATTTGCCGGTGGCGCGCGGCCTGGCGCTGGGCCGCGACGATCTGATGCGCCAGAGCATCATCATGGCCTTGATGTGTCAGGGCGTGCTGAGCATGGATGCGGTGGAGCAGGCCTGGCTGGTGGACTTCCCCGGCACGTTTGCCAGCGAACTGCAAACGCTGGCCCAATACCAGGAGGACGGCCTGGTGCGCCTGGGCCAGCGGCAGATTGAGGTCACGCCCAAAGGCTGGCATTTCGTGCGCGCCATTGCGATGGTGTTCGACCGCTACTTGCAGGCCGACCAGCGCCGGGCGAAGTTCTCGCGGATTTTGTAAGCACCTGTCCCGACCACAATTACACATCAAAGTAAAAATTACTTTACGAATAAATTGCCGAAACAAGGTTATTTTGTTTCCTTTTGATTTGTAATATAAAGGCTTTGGCGGCGTCTTTGCAAGGCGTTGGCGCGCGGATGCACCAAAACGAAGCGCGCGCCCCGTTTTGGTGCCGGGGCGCATGCCTCGCCGTGGGGCGCAGGGCGCGCGCGGCAGCCTTTGCGGGGGGCTTGGCCTGCGTTTTCCTTGGGCCGACGGGGCCTGCCAGCGCCTGGCACGGCTTTTGCTTTGGATGCTCCGTCACATTTCCCACGTAACAGGAGCGCCCGCATGGCAAAAGCAAAAACCGTCGATGACGTCATGGCAATGATCGAAGAAAACGACATCAAGTTCGTTGACTTCCGCTTCACCGACACCCGTGGCAAAGAGCAGCACGTCACCGTGCCGATTTCCCATTTCGATGAGGACAAGTTCCACAGCGGCCATGCATTCGATGGCTCCTCGGTGGCAGGCTGGAAAGGCATCGAAGCCTCGGACATGCTGCTCATGCCCGACCCCGACACTGCCAACATCGACCCCTTCTTCCAGGAGCCCACCCTCTTTCTGACCTGCGACGTCGTCGATCCGGCCGACGGCACGCCCTACGAGCGCGACCCGCGCAGCATCGCCAAGCGCGCCGAGGCCTATCTGAAAGCCTCCGGCCTGGGCGACACCGCCTACTTCGGCCCCGAGCCGGAGTTCTTCCTCTTTGACGGCGTGCGCTGGGAAAACAGCCCCGGCAAGGCTGGCTTCGAGATCGAGGAGTACGAAGCGCCCTGGAACACCGGCGCGCGGCTCGAAGGCGGCAACCGCGGCCACCGCCCCACGGTCAAGGGCGGCTATTTTCCTGTGCCGCCGGTGGACAGCACGCAGGACATGCGCGCCGAGATGTCGTTGGTGCTTGAGTCACTGGGCATCCCCGTGGAGGTGTTTCACCACGAAGTGGCTGGCGCAGGCCAGAATGAAATCGGCACGAAGTTCAGTACCCTGGTTCAGCGCGCGGACTGGACACAGCTGCAAAAGTACGTCATCCACAACGTGGCCAACCTCTACGGCAAAACGGCCACCTTCATGCCCAAGCCCATCGTGGGCGACAACGGCTCGGGCATGCACGTGCACCAATCGGTCTGGAAGGACGGCAAAAACCTGTTTGCCGGCGAGGGCTACGCGGGCCTGTCGGACTTTGCGCTGTACTACATCGGCGGCATCATCAAGCACGCGCGCGCGCTCAACGCCATCACCAACCCCGGCACCAACAGCTACAAGCGCCTGGTGCCCGGCTTTGAAGCGCCGGTCAAGCTTGCCTACTCGGCCAAGAACCGCTCGGCCTCCATCCGCGTGCCCTTTGTCAGCAACCCCAAGGCCCGCCGTGTGGAGGCGCGCTTTCCCGATCCGCTGATGAACCCCTACCTGGGCTTTGCCGCGCTGCTCATGGCCGGGCTCGATGGCGTGGAAAACAAGATCCACCCCGGCGAGGCGGCCACCAAGGACCTGTACCACCTGCCGCCTGAGGAAGACGCGCTCATCCCCACCGTCTGCCACAGCCTGGACCAGGCGCTGGAGGCGCTGGACGCTGACCGCGCCTTCCTCACCAAAGGCGGCGTGTTCACCGACGCCATGCTGGACGCCTACATCGAGCTGAAGATGGGCGAAGTCACGCGCTTTCGCCAGGCCGTGCATCCGCTGGAGTTCGAGATGTATTACTCGCTGTAAAGCGCCTGCCGTCACGATGGGCCGTCACGATTCGTTGTCACGGCCCGCTCCCGGCGCTGTCTGGGCGGCCCCGCCGACTTGCCCCACCCCAAAACGCACAAGAAAACCGAACAAGAAGGAGTACGCCATGAGCCAGGCGTCCGAGGCGCAGCAGCTGCGCCAGCAGGGTTTGTACGACCCGTCCCGCGAACACGATGCTTGCGGCGTGGGCTTTGTGGCCCACATCAAGGGCGTCAAAAGCCATGCCATCGTCACCCAGGCGCTGCAAATCCTGGAAAACCTTGACCACCGCGGCGCGGTGGGCGCCGACCCGTTGATGGGCGATGGTGCGGGCATTCTGATCCAGATCCCCGATGCGCTGTACCGCGCGGAAATGGCCGAGCAGGGCGTGGCGCTGCCCCCGGCGGGCGAGTACGGCGTGGGCATGGTGTTTCTGCCCAAGGAGCACGCCAGCCGCCGCGCCTGCGAGCAGGAGCTCGAGCGCGCCATCAAGGCCGAGGGCCAGACGCTGCTGGGCTGGCGCGATGTGCCGGTGGACCGCGCCATGCCCATGAGCGAGGCGGTGCGTGAGAAGGAGCCGGTGATCCGCCAGGTCTTCATCGGCCGCGGCGGCGACGTGATCGTGCAGGACGCGCTGGAGCGCAAGCTCTACGTGATCCGCAAGACCGCCAGCGCCGCCATCCAGCGCCTGGGGCTCAAGCACAGCAAGGAATACTACGTGCCCAGCATGAGCACCCGCACGGTGATCTACAAGGGCCTGCTGCTGGCCCATCAGGTGGGCACGTACTACCGTGATTTGCAGGACGCGCGCTGCGCCTCTGCCCTGGGGCTGGTGCACCAGCGCTTTTCCACCAACACCTTCCCCGAATGGCCGCTGGCGCACCCTTACCGCTACGTGGCGCACAACGGCGAGATCAACACCGTCAAGGGCAACTACAACTGGATGCGCGCGCGCGAGGGCGTGATGCGCAGCCCGGTGCTGGGCGAGGATCTGCAAAAGCTCTACCCCATCAGCTTCGCCGACCAGTCTGATACGGCCACCTTCGACAACTGCCTGGAGCTGCTGACCATGGCGGGCTACTCGCTCAGCCAGGCCATGATGATGATGATCCCCGAGCCGTGGGAGCAGCACGAGGGCATGGACGCGCGCCGCCGCGCCTTCTACGAATACCACGCGGCCATGCTGGAGCCGTGGGACGGCCCGGCATCCGTGGTTTTCACCGATGGCCGGCAGATCGGCGCCACGCTAGACCGCAACGGCCTGCGGCCCTCGCGCTACTGGGTCACCGACGACGACCTGGTCATCCTCGGCTCCGAAGCGGGCGTGCTGCCCATTGACGACAGTCGCATCGTGCGCAAATGGCGCCTGCAACCGGGCAAGATGCTGCTGATCGACCTGGAGCAAGGCCGCATGATCGACGACGAGGAGATCAAGGCCAGCGTGGCTGGCGCCAAGCCCTACCAGCAGTGGAGCGACAACCTGCGCGTGCGCCTGGACAGCGTGCCCGCCCCGGCCGCTGTGGCCGCCGCGCCGTTGCCTGCGCACGCACTGGCGCTGCGCCAGCGCCAGCAGCTGTTCGGCTTCACGCAGGAAGACCTCAAATTCCTGCTCGCGCCCATGGCCGCACACGGCGAAGAAGGCATTGGCAGCATGGGCAACGACAGCCCGCTGGCCGTGCTCTCGCCGCGCAGCAAGCCGCTGTACAACTACTTCCGCCAGCTTTTCGCGCAGGTCACCAACCCGCCCATCGACCCGATCCGCGAGGCCATCGTGATGAGCCTGGTGTCCTTCATCGGCCCCAAGCCCAATTTGCTGGACATCAACCAGGTCAACCCGCCGATGCGGCTGGAAGTGCGCCAGCCCGTGCTGGACGCGGCCGATATGGCCAAGCTGCGCGACATCGCCGCGCTCACGCACGGCAAGTTCAAGAGCGCGGTGATCGACATCACCTACCCGCTGGCCTGGGGCCGCGACGGCGTGCAGGCGCGCCTGGCCTCGCTGTGCGCGCGCGCCGTGGACGCGGTGCGCGACGGGGCCAACATCCTCATCGTCAGCGACCGCGACGTGGCCGCCGACCGCATCGCCATTCCGGCGCTGCTGGCGCTCTCGGCCATCCACCAGCACCTGGTGCGCACGGGCCTGCGCACCGCCACCGGCCTGGTGGTGGAAACCGGCACCGCGCGCGAGGTGCACCACTTCGCCGTGCTGGCCGGTTACGGCGCCGAGGCCGTGCACCCCTGGATGGCCATCGAAACCCTGCACGACATGCACCAGCCGCTGGCGGGCGCGCTGTCGCCTGAAAAGGCCGTGGCCAACTACATCAAGGCTGTGGGCAAGGGCCTGTCCAAGATCATGTCCAAAATGGGCGTGAGCACCTACATGAGCTACTGCGGCGCGCAGCTGTTCGAGGCCGTGGGCATCAACGCCGAGACGGTCAGCCAGTACTTCACCGGCACCGCCAGCCGGGTCGAAGGCATGGGCGTGTTCGAAATCGCCGAGGAAGCCATCCGCTTGCACCAAGCCGCCTTCGGCCACGATGCGTCTGCCTCCGGGCCTTCCTCCGCGCCCCGCATGCTGGATGCGGGCGGCGAATACGCCTGGCGCGCGCGCGGCGAGGAACACATGTGGACGCCCGACGCCATCGCCAAGCTCCAGCACAGCACGCGCGCGGGCAGTTTTGCCACCTACCAGGAATACGCCCGGCTCATCAACGACCAGAGCCGCCGCCTGATGACGCTGCGCGGCCTGTTCGAGTTCAAGACCGATCCGGCGCGCGCCATCGCGCTGGAAGAAGTTGAGCCTGCCAGCGAAATCGTCAAGCGCTTCGCCACCGGCGCCATGTCGCTGGGCTCCATCAGCACCGAGGCGCACGCCACGCTGGCCGTGGCCATGAACCGCATTGGTGGCAAGAGCAACACCGGCGAAGGTGGCGAGGACGAGCGCCGCTACCGCCAGGAGCTCAAGGGCATCCCCATCCGCGCGGGTGAAACCTTGGGCAGCGTGATCGGCGCGGAAAACGTCGCGGTGGACCTGCCGCTGCAAGATGGCGATTCCTTGCGCAGCCGCATCAAGCAGGTGGCCTCCGGACGCTTTGGCGTCACTGCCGAATACCTGGTCAGCGCCGACCAGATCCAGATCAAGATGGCCCAGGGCGCCAAACCCGGCGAAGGCGGCCAGCTGCCCGGCGGCAAGGTGTCCGACTACATTGGCCGCCTGCGCCACAGCGTGCCCGGCGTGGGCCTGATCTCGCCGCCGCCGCACCACGACATTTATTCCATTGAAGACCTGGCCCAGCTCATCCACGACCTGAAGAACGTGGCCCCGCACGCGGACATCAGCGTCAAGCTGGTCAGCGAAGTGGGCGTGGGCACCATCGCCGCCGGGGTGGCCAAGTGCAAGGCCGATCACGTGGTCATCGCCGGGCACGACGGTGGCACCGGTGCATCGCCCTGGTCCAGCATCAAGCACGCGGGCAGCCCGTGGGAGATTGGCCTGGCCGAAGCCCAGCAAACCCTGGTGCTCAACCGCCTGCGCGGGCGCGTTCGCGTGCAGGCCGACGGCCAGATGAAAACCGGGCGCGACGTGGTCATCGGCGCGCTGCTGGGGGCCGACGAATTCGGCTTTGCCACCGCGCCGCTGGTGGTGGAAGGCTGCATCATGATGCGCAAGTGCCACCTCAACACCTGCCCCGTGGGCGTGGCCACGCAAGATCCGGCGCTGCGCGCCAAGTTCGCTGGCAAGCCCGAGCACGTCATCAACTACTTCTTCTTCGTGGCCGAGGAGGTGCGCCAGATCATGGCCCAGCTGGGCGTGCGCACCTTTGACGAGCTGGTGGGTCGCAGCGACCTGCTGGACATGCGCCAGGGCGTGGCGCACTGGAAGGCCAAGGGGCTGGACTTCTCGCGCCTGTTCGCCCAGCCCAGCGTGGGCGATGAGGTGCCGCGCCGCCACGCCGAAGCGCAGGACCACGGCCTGACCAATGCGCTGGATCACCGGCTCATCGAGCGCAGCCGCCCGGCCCTTGAAAAAGGCGAACGCGTGCGCTTCATCGAAGCCGCGCGCAACGTCCACCGCAGCGTGGGAGCCATGCTCTCGGGCGCGCTCACCCGCCTGCACCCGGAGGGCCTGCCCGATGACAGCATCCACGTGCAGCTCGAAGGCGTGGGCGGCCAGTCCTTCGGCGCCTTTCTGGCGCGCGGCATCACCCTGTACCTGATCGGCGAGGCCAACGACTACACCGGCAAGGGCCTCTCGGGCGGCCGCATTGCCGTGCGCCCCAGCCTGGACTTTCGCGGCGAGGCCGCGCGCAACACCATCGTGGGCAACACGGCCCTGTTCGGCGCCACCAGCGGGCAGGCCTTCTTCGCGGGCGTGGCGGGCGAGCGCTTTGCCGTGCGTCTGTCGGGCGCCACGGCGGTGGTCGAAGGCGTGGGCGACCACGGCTGCGAATACATGACCGGCGGCACCGTTGCCGTGCTCGGCAAAACGGGCCGCAACTTCGCCGCCGGCATGAGTGGCGGCGTGGCCTACGTCTATGACGAAGATGGCCTGTTCGCCAGCTGCTGCAACACCGCCAGCGTCAGCCTGGAGCGCGTGCTGCCGCACGACGAGCACGAGGCGTGCATCGACCGCGCCATCTGGCACCAGGGCCAGAGCGACGACGCCCAGCTGCGCGCCCTGCTCGAAGCGCACCACCGCGCCACCGGCAGCCGCCGCGCGCGCGAGCTGCTGGACAACTGGCAGGCCGCGCGCAGCCGCTTCGTCAAGGTCTTCCCTCACGAATACCGGCGCGCCCTGGCCGATCTGCACGCGCGCCGCCAACGGGCGCCCGCCCTGGCCGCTGAAGCCGCTCCCAAGGACGGATCAAAGAACAGCGCCAAGGCTGCCCCCCGCGCCAGCGGCCAGCGGGCCTGAGCCTGCGCCTGCCTGTCCGCACACACCAAAAAGGAACCACGATCATGGGAAAACCCACCGGCTTTCTGGAATACCAACGCATCGAGCCCGGCTACCTGCCCGTGCAAGCCCGGCTGAAGCACTACAAGGAATTCGTCATCGCCCTTGACGAAGCCCAGGCACAGACCCAGGGTGCGCGCTGCATGGACTGCGGCACGCCGTTTTGCAACCACGGCTGCCCGCTGGGCAACGTCATCCCGGACTTCAACGACCTGATCTACCGCCAGGACTGGGCCAGCGCGCTGGAGGTGCTGCACAGCACCAACAACTTCCCCGAATTCACCGGCCGCATCTGCCCTGCGCCTTGCGAGGCCGCCTGTACCCTCAACATCAACAGCATGCCCGTGGGCATCAAATCCATCGAGCAGGCCATCATCGACCACGCCTGGGAAGCCGGGGCGGTGCAGCCCCGGCCTGCGGCGCACAAAACCGGCAAGCGCGTCGCCATTGTCGGCGCCGGCCCCGCCGGGCTGGCCGCCGCGCAGCAACTGGCGCGCGCCGGGCATGCCGTCACCCTGTTCGAGAAAAACGACCGCCCCGGCGGCCTGCTGCGCTACGGCATCCCCGACTTCAAACTCGACAAAAGCCACATCGACCGCCGCATTGCGCAAATGCAGGCCGAAGGCGTCACCTTCCGCACCGGTGTGCTCGTTGCAGGCCCCGACGGCCTGGGCGCGGGCAGCAAAGTCACCAACTGGGCCGGTGAAACCATCGCTCCCGAAACCCTGATGGCCCAGTTCGACGCCGTGCTGCTCACCGGCGGGGCCGAGCAAAGCCGCGACCTGCCCGTGCCCGGCCGCGAGCTGGACGGCGTGCATTTCGCCATGGAGTTTTTGCCCCAGCAAAACAAAGTCAACGCGGGCGACGCGCTGCCCGGCCAGATCCGCGCCGAGGGCAAGCACGTCATCGTCATCGGCGGCGGCGACACCGGCAGCGATTGCGTGGGCACCAGCCGCCGCCAGGGCGCCGCCGAAGTTACCCAGTTCGAGCTCATGCCCATGCCGCCCGAGCAGGAAAACAAAGCCCTGACCTGGCCCTACTGGCCCCTCAAGCTGCGCACCAGCACCAGCCACGAAGAAGGCTGCACGCGCGAATTCGCCATCGCCACCAAGGCCTTCGTGCCCGGCAAAGGCAAGGACAAAGGCCGCGTTGCCGCCGTCAAAACCGTGCGCGTGCAATGGCAGGACGGCCAAATGCGCGAAGTGCCCGGCAGCGAGCAAACCCTCAAGGCCGACCTGGTGCTGCTGGCCATGGGCTTCGTCAGCCCCGTGCCCAGCGTGCTGGCCGCCTTTGGCGTGCAAACCGACGCGCGCGGCAACGCCCAGGCCAGCGCCGAGCCCACCGGCGGCTACGCCACCAACGTGCCCAAACTCTTCGCCGCAGGCGACATGCGCCGCGGCCAATCGTTGGTTGTCTGGGCGATCCGCGAGGGAAGGCAAGCCGCCCGTGCCATTGACGAGTTCCTGATGGGGTTCAGCGACCTGCCCCTTTGAGGCACGCGGATCGCCCTTTGGGTGGCGTCGTGGCGTGGCCGGGGCGTCTGTT
Organism: Allofranklinella schreckenbergeri; assembly: GCF_003703475.1. Classification (GTDB taxonomy): domain Bacteria; phylum Pseudomonadota; class Gammaproteobacteria; order Burkholderiales; family Burkholderiaceae_C; genus Lampropedia; species Lampropedia schreckenbergeri. Next base: position 105,707 of record NZ_RDQM01000010.1, read on the forward strand.
GTGAATTGGTGCGCATGCGGCAATCCGGGGGGGGGCGCCAGCGCCGCGTCGGTGTTTTAGCTCGTCATTCCCGCGCACGGCTTGCCCTCGCGGGAGTGACGAGGTGGCGCTTGCAGAGAGTGTCTTCATGAGAATTGGAATTGCCCTGGCGCGACATTTCAATCAAAGGAAAAATCACTCTAATACCATACTGCCGAAAATGGCATATTTATTTTCCTTTTGATTTAGAAATTGGGGTGCGCCGCATGACAGGCGGGCCGATCAGCCGCCGTCCAGCCCCAGCTCCTGGAGTTTGCGGGTGAGGGTGTTGCGGCCAATGCCCAGGCGTTGCGCGGCTTCGATGCGGCGGCCTTGGGTGCTGGCCAGGGCGGCGCGCAGCAGTTGCGCTTCGGCGCGGCGCATGAGTTGTTCCCAGACATGGGGCTGGCCCTGGGCGAGCAGTTGTGCGGCCTGGGCGTGCAGGGCGCGCTCCCAGGCGGCGCTGGCGTTTGCGCCGTTGCCGGTATCGGCGTCGGCGTCGGCGGGCGCGGGCGTTTCTGGCGCGGGCGGCGCGTGCAGCACTTCGGGCGGCAGGTCTTTGGCTTCGATGGCGGTGGCGGGGGCCATGACGGTGAGCCAGTGGCAGATGTTTTCCAGCTGGCGCACGTTGCCGGGGAAGTCGAAGCCTTCCAGATGCCGCAGCGCGGCCGGGCTTAGGCGCTTGGCCTGCACGCCCAGCTGGCGCGCGCTGGTGTGCAGAAAGTGCTGGGCCAGCGCGGCGATGTCTTCGCGGCGTTCGCGCAGCGGCGGCAGGCGCAGGCGGATGACGTTGAGGCGGTGAAACAGGTCGGCGCGGAAGCTGCCGCTGGCCACGCGCTGCTCCAGGCTTTGGTGGGTGGCGGCGATGACGCGCGCGCGGGCCTGGATGGGACTGTGCCCGCCCACGCGGTAGAAGTGCCCGTCCGAGAGCACGCGCAGCAGGCGTGTTTGCAGCTCCAGCGGCATGTCGCCGATTTCGTCCAGAAACAGCGTGCCGCCTTCGGCCTGCTCGAAGTGCCCGCGCCGCAGGGCCTGCGCGCCGGTGAAGGCGCCGCGCTCGTGGCCGAACAGCTCGCTTTCCAGCAGGTCTTTGGGGATGGCGGCGGTGTTGATGGCGATGAAGGGGCCGCCCGCGCGCGGCGAGTGCCGGTGCAGCGCGCGCGCCACCAGCTCCTTGCCGCTGCCCGATTCGCCGGTGATGAGCACGGTGGCATGGCTGGCCGAGAGGCGGCCTATGGCGCGAAACACTTCTTGCATGGCGCTGGCCTGGCCGAGCATTTCGGGCGCGGCGGGGGCGGGCGGCGGGGTGTGCGGGGGGCGGGGGTTTTCCTGCATGGCGCGGCGGATCAGCGCCACGGCCTGCGGCACGTCGAAGGGCTTGGGCAGGTATTCGAATGCGCCGCCCTGGAAGGCGGCCACGGCGCTGTCCAGGTCGGAGTAGGCGGTCATGATGATGACGGGCAGGCTGGGCAGCCGGGCCTTGATTTGCGCCAGCAGCTCCAGGCCGGAGCCGCCGGGCATGCGGATGTCGCTGACCAGCGCCTGCGGCGTCTGGCCCGCCCCGCCCTGGGCGGCCTGGGTCAACGCCTCAAGCGCTTCGCCCGCGTGGCTGAAGCTGCGCGTGGGCAGGCGCTCGCGCGCCAGCGCCTTTTCCAGCACGAAGCGGATGGAGGGGTCGTCGTCCACGATCCAGATGGGCGGTGCGAGGGCGTCGCGGACGTCGGAAGTTTCGGCGGTGGTCATGGGCTGCGGGGGCGGTTCAGGGCAGGGGAAGGAGGATGCGGAAATCGGTCTGCCCGGGCTGGCTGTGCAGCTCGATCAGGCCGCCGTGCTGCTGCACGAAGGTTTGCGCCAGCGCCAGGCCCAGGCCGGTGCCATCGTCGCGGCCCGAGACCAGGGGCAGGAACACCCGGCTGCGAATGGCCTCGGGCACACCGGGGCCGTTGTCGATGATGTGCAGCCGCAGGGCCAGCCGGTGGCGGGTTTTGCCGATGGTGATTTGCCGCGCCACGCGGGTTTTGAAGCGGATCAGCGCATCGCCTGCCGCGCGGCGCACGGCCAGCGCCTGCGCGGCATTGCGCGTGATGTTGAGCACGGCCTGGATGAGCTGTTCGCGGTCGCCATGCAGGGGTGGGATGGAGATGTCGTAATCACGCTCCAGCCGCAGCCCTGGGGCAAACTCGGCCAGCACCAGGGCGCGTACGCGCTCGCATACTTCGTGGATGTTGACGGGCGCCAGTCGCTGGCGGTGGCGGTGCGGCGCCAGCAGGCGGTCCACCAGCGCCTGCAGGCGGTCACACTCGTGGATGATGACCTGGGTGTACTCGCGCAGGCTGGGGTCGTGGTCTGTTTCCATCTCCAGCAGCTGCGCCGCGCCGCGAATGCCGCCCAGCGGGTTCTTCACCTCATGCGCCAGGTTGCGCAGCAGCTCCTTGCTGGCTTGCGTCTGGTCCAGCAGACGCTCCTCGTGGTCCTGCCGCGCTTGCTGGGCGCGCGGCAGGCATTCGAGCAGAAACTCCCCCTCGCACTCGCCTGCGGAGATGGTCACGTGCACCGGCAAGGCTTCGCCGCCGGGGCCGCGCAGCTCATCGTCGTAGCGCAGCGAGGCCAGCTCCTGCCGCGCCACCGCTTGCAGCGCGCCGCGCAGCGCCGCCGCATCGCCAGCGAAGTGAAACACTGGCAGGCCCGCCAGATGCTGGCGCGAGAGGTGCAGCGCGTCCTCCAGCGCGGCGTTGACGAACAGCACCCGCCCATCGCCATCGACCACGGCCAGCAGCGTGGCCAGGGCGTCGAAGGCGTGGAAGCGCTCGGTGGGGGAGGGCAGCAGGGCAGGGGGGCGGGGCGGGGGCATGATGCGAAAAGTGTACGCGCCCGGGCGTGCGGCGCAGGTGGTGCAGTCCGCGGCACGCTCTACCGCTCTACACTAGCGCGCCTTCCGTCCGGCCTGTTGCACGGCTTTGTTTCCGCGTTTTTCGCACTACTAGGGGCACCCCTCCAATGGCGCAACCCATCATCACCAGCTTGCTCGATACCGATCTCTACAAGTTCACCATGTGGCAGGCGATGCTGCACCGGCACCCGCAGGTGCAGGCGGAATACCGCTTTGTGTGCCGCCAAAAGCCCGAATTTGCGCTGGCGGGCCTGATTGACGCGGTGAACGCGGAACTCGATCACCTCTGCCAACTGCGTTTTACCGAGCAGGAGCTGCATTACCTGGGCGGCTTGCGCTTCATCAAATCGGACTTCATCGATTTCTTGCGCATCTTCCAGTTCCAGCGCGCGTTCATCCAGGCCCGCGTGGAGGGCGATGCGCTGCGTATCGAGGCCAAAGGCCCGCAAGTGCATGTGATGGCGTTCGAGATTTTCGTGCTGGCCATCGTCAACGAGCTGTACTTTCGCCAGTTCGACGCCCAGGCCGCGCTGGCCGAAGGGCAGCGGCGCTTGAGCGCCAATGTGGAGGAACTCAAAACCCTGGGCCGCGAGGCGGCGCTGCGCCACCCGTTCGAGCTGTTCGACTTCGGCGTGCGCCGGCGCTACTCGCGCGCCTGGCAATACCACGTGGTTAAAACCTTTGCCGAGGAAACGCCGCAATGGTTCAAAGGCACCTCCAACGTGCGCCTGGCTATGGATTTGGGCATCGTGCCCATCGGCACGATGGCGCACGAGTATTTTCAGACCTACCAGGCGCTGGGCGTGGTGCAGTTGCGCAACTTCCAGAAAGCGGCGATGGAGAGCTGGGTGCAGGAGTACCGGGGCGATTTGGGCATCGCCTTGACCGATACCGTGGGCATGGATGCGTTTTTGCGCGACTTCGATTTGTACTTCGCCAAGCTGTTCGACGGCTTGCGCCACGATTCGGGCGACCCCATCGTCTGGGGCGAAAAGGCGCTGGCGCATTACGCCAAGCTGCGCATCGATCCCCACGCCAAACGGCTGGTGTTCTCCGACGGGTTGACGGTGCCCGAGGCGCTGCGCATCTACCACCACTTTGCCGATCGCACCCAGTGCGGCTTTGGCATCGGCACGCAGTTGACCAACAACATGGGGCTTCAGCCCCTGTCCATCGTCATGAAGCTCACGCGCGCCAATGGCCAGCCGGTGGCCAAGATCTCGGACACGCCCGGCAAGCTGCTGTGCGAGGACCAGACGTTTCTGGACTATCTGCGCCAGGTCTTTCAAGTCGGCATGCCCGCCTGAACGCGCACGGGCGTATCCCCTGTACTGCCACCTACGCACCACCCACATTTGAGGAGGCCGCATGAGCGCACCCCCAAGCCCCACATGGGACGTGGCCGTTTTCATCGGCCGCATGCAGCCGCCGCACAACGGCCATTTGGCCATGCTGCGCCATGCGCTGGCAGCGGCGCGACAGGTCGTCGTCGTGCTTGGCTCCGCGCACCAGGCGCGCACGCCCAAAAACCCCTTCACCTGGCAAGAGCGCCAGGCCATGCTGCATGCAGCCTTGCCCGAGGACGAGCGCGCCCGCGTGCACTTTTTGCCCATGCGCGACTTTTACGATGAAGCCCGCTGGGTACAGGCCGTGCGTAGCGCCGTGGCGCAATGGGTGCGCACGCATGGCGCGGCAGCGGTGGCGCCGGTGGGCGGCGTTGCCGATGCGCCGCCGCGCATTGCACTGGTAGGCCATTTCAAGGACGCCAGCAGCGCCTATCTGGCCCAGTTCCCCGGCTGGCAATTGCTGGACTTCCCCCGCCAGGGGCAGACCGACGCCACCAGCGTGCGTGACGCCTTGTTCGCCGCCCCCGACACCCCCGCTCTGGCCGCCGCGCTGCGCCGGCATGTGCCCGAGGCCGTGGCCCAATGGCTCCTGCAATGGCGCGCAGGCGGCGAGCGCGGGCGCGATGAGAACTTTGCCCAGTTGCAGCAGGAGTGGCAGATGCTGCGCGACTACCGCCAATCCTGGGCGGCAGCGCCTTATCCGCCCACCTTCGTCACCGTCGATGCGCTGGTGCAATGCCAGGGGCGGGTGTTGCTGGTCGAGCGCGGGCAACTACCCGGCAAAGGCTTGTATGCGCTGCCCGGCGGCTTTCTGGAGCCGCGCGACACGCTGTGGCAGTCCTGCCTGCGCGAGCTGCGCGAAGAAACCGCGCTGGCGCTGGATGAAGCCGCCTGGCGTCAGGCGCTGCGCGGCATCCGGGTGTTCGACCACCCCGACCGCAGCCTGCGCGGGCGCGTTGTCACCCAGGTTTTCCACTTCGATTTGGGCTATGGCGAGCCGCCGCGCGTGCAAGGCGGCGACGATGCCCGCACCGCGCTGTGGGTGCCCATCGACGCCATTGCCGCCATGCCCGAGCGCTTTTTTGACGACCATTTCTTCATCCTGGATGTGCTCTTGCAGCTCACCCACCAGGTCGCACCCCAGCCATGAACGAAACGCCCCCGCTGGAGCACTGGCCCAGCCCCGATTGGGATGCGCTGGGCACGCGCGACTTCGCCCGGGCCAGCGCCGCCTTGCGCGCGCGCAGCGTTGCCATCCTGCCCGTGGGCGCGACCGAGCAGCACGGCCCGCACCTGCCTCTGTGTGTCGATGCCGCCATCACCGCCGGCATCGTCGCCGCCGCGCGCCAAGAGTGGCTGGGCATGGCCGAGGGCCAGCGCCCGCCGCTGTTGTTTTTGCCACTGCAAGCCATCGGCTTCAGCCCCGAGCACGCCAGCTTCCCCGGCACGCTCACGCTCTCCATCCACACCCTCATCGGCCTGTGGGGCGACATCGGCGCCAGCGTGGCCGCCAGCGGCCTGCGGCGGCTGCTGATCTTCAACAGCCACGGCGGCCAGGTCAGCGTGATGGACATCGTGGCGCGCCAATTGCGCCAGCAGCACGGCCTGCTGACCTACAGCACAAGCTGGTGGCAACTGCCGCGCCCGCCCGCCCTGCAGCCTGATGCGCACGAGGCGCGCTTTGGCATCCACGGCGGTCAGGAGGAAACCGCCCTCATGCTGCACCTGCACCCCGAGCGCGTGCGCATGCAGCACGCCGCGCGCTTTGACACCAGCGCCCAGTGGCGCGCCCAGCGCTACCCCATCGTGGGCAACGGCCACAGCGCCAAAATGGGCTGGATGATGCAGGACTACAACCGCGACGGCGCGGCGGGCAACGCCCTGGCCGCCACCGCCGAGCAAGGCGCGGCCCTGGTGGACAACGCCGCGCGCCAACTGCTGGCGCTGGCCGCCGAGATCAGCGATTTGCCCTTGCCTGAGCCAGGTTGAGTCATGGGCGTTCGTACGGGCTAAATTCACATCAAAGTGAATTCAACTCGAATGCCACAATGCCGAAATAGGGTGTTTCTATTTCCTTTTGATTGGTAATTTTGATTATTCCAGCAGCCCCGCCTGCTGAAAAAACGCCCGGTACGCCTGGGCCTTGCGCGCCAGGCTCAGCGGGTAAGCGCGTGATGTGGAGGGTAGGCGAAACAGCCGCAGCGCCCGGCCCGCGTAGGGGAAATCCATGCTTTGCCCCGTTTTGAGCGCCTTGCGTGGCGGCGTGGGGCGGGGTGTATCGGGTGGCTCGCTCAGTCGCCCATCCTGTTGCGCGTGTAGCGCCTCCAGCAGTACCTCCGTCGCCTTGCCCCCGGTGGTGAACAGCGCCTGGCAATGCGGCACCTGCGCCAGCACGGCGGGCAGATCGACCGCTTCCACCACTTGCAAAAACGCATCCGAAGCATTGCCGCGCTGGCGAATGGCGCGGCGCACCGTCGGGCACAGGGCAATGCCCCGCTCTTGCAAAAAAGCGCGGATGCGCTGGGCATCAAAACGCTTGGCCTGCCCGTCCTGAAAGTGCATCGGGTCGTCGAAAAACACCAGCCCGTAAATGCGCCACATGTCGTTTTGGAAATTGGGGTAGTGAAACGCCATGCTGCGCTTGTCTGCCGTGGGCGGAAACGACCCCATCATCATCACCGTCGCCTGCGGCGGCAGCACCGGGGCGAAGGGGTGGGTTTCGACGGACTGATCTGTCGCGGACTGCTCCATGGCGTGCCCTCCTCAATAATCGCCCCGCGCCACGCGCAGGCGGATGCGGGTGATGACCGGCAAGGGCACTTGGGCAGCTTCGTCAGGCTCGGCCAGCGCCGCCAGCAAGGTGGGGATGAGCTGGCGCATTTTGGCCGCCACAGCCGAATTTGGCACAATCGCGCACCATTGATCGCCCTCCAAAGGCCCGGCCTGCACCGCTTCACGCAGCGGCGCGGGCAGCAAGGGCCGCAGGCGCGCCAGGACTTGCTGCGATTGCCGCGCCTGCTGCGCCAACTGCATCAGCAGCGGCGACTGGCCCACGCGGGTGTCGATGCGGGTGCGCTCGGAAGTCGAAGGCGTCTGGCGTACGGCTTGCAGCCCAGTGGCAAAGGGGTAAGAGGGCTTGGTCATGACGATGCGACGATGCGGCACAAGCGCCTTCAGCACTGCCCGGGCCATTGCGGCCCGCGACCGCGCCCCAGCCTACTGAAAGCAATTTTCACCATGCAATTGATTATTACCGATGCACGTTTAGCGCGAAGCCGCTGCCTGCGCCTGCCCGTTTGGGGCTTGCTGCTGGGGCTGGCGCTGTTATTCGCCGCCGGGGGCGCAACGGCGCTGCTGTTGCAGCCGTCGTGGCGCGAGGCTGCCGCCACGGCGCAGCAGGGGGTAGCGGATGCGGCCGAGCCCCCGGCCTTGCAAATCGCCGCAGCCGCGCCCGATCCGCTGGAGCAAGAGCGCGCCCAGATGCGCCAGGATATGGACGAAATGGCCCGCCGCCTGGGCGACATGCAGGCGCGGCTGGTGCAATTGCAGTCGTTTTCCGACCGCGTGGCCGAGCTGGCGGGGGTGCCTGCGCCGTCCGCGCCTTTCACGCCCGCCTCGGTGGCCGATAGCCCGGCCTTGCTCAGCGGCTTTGCCGGGGGCGCGGGCGGCCCGCTGGTGGGCGATGCGCCGCTGGAGCGCCAGGAGTTGCAGCACTTGATGGCGCTGATGGACGCGCGCATCACCGCGCAGGCCGATTTCCTCACTGTGGCGGAAGATCAGTTGTTCAACGACTTTCTCGATCGCCGCATGATCCCCACCACACGCCCCTTGCCCGGGCGCGCGGTGGGTTCGGGTTTTGGCACGCGCATCGACCCTTTCACCGGCCGCAAAGCCCAGCACATGGGGCTGGATTTCCAGGCGCCCGTGGGCACGCCCATCCTGGCGGCGGCGGGCGGCATCGTCATCACCCACGAATACCACCACGCCTACGGCCACATGCTGGAGATCGACCACGGCAACAACCTCATCACGCGCTATGCCCACGCCTCGCGCCTGCTGGCCCAGCGCGGCGACGTGGTGCGCCGTGGCGACAAAATCGCCGAAGTCGGCAGCACCGGCCGCTCCACCGGCGCGCATTTGCATTTCGAGGTGCTGCTCAACGGCCAGCAGCAAAACCCCCAGCGCTTTCTGAAGGCAGGCCAGAAGGCCGATTGGTCGGATTTGCTGGCGCAACGCCAGTGAGCGGCGCATTTGTGCGCACACGGGGCCTTGAATCGTGCCCGCATGCCCTTAGCTGAGGGGCGGCGCTGTGCAGCAGGGCGCTGCGCTTTATTACAAATCAAGGGAAAGTGCGATTCGCGAAAATAATGCCAAAACAGGCAAATTTCATTTCTTTTGATTGGCAATTTCGCCTTGCTTGGCGCGCTGTGCATGCTGCCGGCGCGCTTTGTTCTGGCGGGTGTGGCGTGCCTAACACGCTCTAGAATGGGCAGTGCTTTTTTGGGGGCTTTGCGCCCCCGTTCAGATTGGAACTTGAGGAATACGCCGCTGGCTGGGCGCACATTGCGTTTGGGCGCTTCTGGCGGTCATTTTTATGGCGAACTTACTTACCAAGCTATTCGGCAGCCGCAACGACCGGCTGCTCAAGCAGTACCGCAAAACGGTCAATCGCATCAACGCCATGGAGCCTGAGCTGGAGCAGCTCAGCGACGAAGCCCTGACGGCCAAGACGGCGCAATTCAAGCAGCGCCTGGCGCAGGGCGAAAGCCTCGACCATCTGTTGCCCGAAGCCTTCGCTGTGGTGCGCGAAGCCTCCAAGCGTGTGATGAAGATGCGCCATTTCGACGTGCAGCTCATCGGCGGCATGGCGCTGCACTACGGCAAGATCGCCGAAATGCGCACCGGCGAGGGCAAGACGCTGACCTCCACGCTGCCCGTGTACCTCAACGCCTTGCAAGGCAAGGGCGTGCATGTGGTGACGGTCAACGACTACCTGGCGCGCCGCGATGCCGAGTGGATGGGGCGGCTTTACAACTTCCTGGGCCTGACTGTGGGCATCAACCTCGCCAGCCTGCCCAAAGAGGTCAAGCAAGCGGCCTACCAGGCCGACATCACCTACGGCACCAACAACGAATACGGCTTCGACTACCTGCGCGACAACATGGTCTATGAAGCGGCCGACCGCGTGCAGCGCGGCCTGCATTACGCCATCGTGGACGAGGTGGACTCCATCCTCATTGACGAAGCGCGTACGCCGCTGATCATCAGCGGCCCGGCCGAGGACAACACCAGGGTCTATCTGGCCATGAACGCCATCGCGCCGCAACTGGTGCGCCAGGAGGGCGAGGCCGACCCGCGCACGGGCGAGGGCGTGATCACCCCGGGCGACTACACGGTGGACGAGAAAGCGCGCCAGGTGCACCTGACCGACCAGGGCTACGAAACGGCCGAGCGCATCCTGGCCGAGCATGGCCTGCTGGCCGAAGGCTCCTCGCTCTACGACCCCAGCAACATCATGCTGGTGCACCACCTCTACGGCGCGTTGCGCGCGCACACGCTCTACAACCGCGACGAGCATTACGTGGTGCAAAACGACGAAGTCATCATCGTCGATGAATTCACCGGCCGCCTGATGGCCGGGCGGCGCTGGAGCGAGGGCTTGCACCAAGCCGTCGAAGCCAAGGAGGGCGTGCGCATCCAGGCCGAAAACACCACCATGGCCTCCATCACCTTCCAGAACTACTTCCGCATGTACGGCAAGCTCGCCGGCATGACGGGCACGGCCGATACCGAGGCCTATGAGTTCCAGGAAATCTACGGCTTGGAAACCGTCATCATCCCGCCCAACCGCAAGAGCCAGCGCGAGGATCAGCTCGACCGCGTTTACAAAACCACGCGCGAGAAATACGCCGCCGCCATTGCCGATATCCGCGAATGCCACGAGCGCGGCCAGCCGGTGCTGGTGGGCACCAGCTCCATCGAAAACTCCGAAATCATCTCCAACCTGCTGACCCAGGCGGGCCTGGCGCACCAGGTGCTCAACGCCAAGCAGCACGAGCGCGAAGCCGACATCATTGCCCAGGCCGGGCGCGAGGGCATGATCACCATCGCCACCAACATGGCCGGGCGCGGCACCGACATCGTGCTGGGCGGCAACATCGAAAAACAAGTGGCCGCGCTGGAGGCCGACGAGGCGCTGGACGAGGCCGCGCGCCAGCAGCAAATCGACGCCTTGCGCCAGCAGTGGAAGGCCGACAACGCCAAGATCAAGGAGCTGGGCGGGCTGCGCATCATCGCCACCGAGCGCCACGAATCGCGCCGCATCGACAACCAGTTGCGCGGCCGCTCGGGCCGTCAGGGCGACCCTGGCTCCTCGCGCTTTTATCTGGGGCTGGACGACCCGCTGATGCGCATCTTCGCGGGCGACCGCGTGCGCGCCATCATGGAGCGGCTGAAGATGCCCGAAGGCGAAGCCATCGAGGCGGGCATGGTCACGCGCAGCATCGAATCGGCCCAGCGCAAGGTCGAGGCGCGCAACTTCGACATCCGCAAGCAATTGCTCGATTACGACGACGTTGCCAACGAGCAGCGCAAAGTCATTTACGCCCAGCGCAACGAAATCCTGGATGCGGCCAGCGTGGCCGAAGTGGTGGCGGGCATGCGCCAGGCCACCTTTACCGATTTGGTGCATCGCCATGTGCCCGCCGATTCGATGGAGGAGCAATGGAACGTGGCCGCACTTGATGCCGAGCTGGCGCAGGATTGGGATTTGCACCTGAATCTGGCCGCGCAGGTGCAGGCGGCCGACTCCATCACCGCCGAGGATGTGCTCGATCGCGTGCTGGAAGCGGCCAACGCCGCCTATGAGCAGAAAGTCGCCCAGGTCGGCGCCGAGCGCTTCAACCACTTCGAGCGCGTGGTGCTGCTGCAAACCTTCGACCACGCTTGGCGCGAGCACCTCAGCGCGCTCGATTACCTGCGCCAGGGCATCCACCTGCGCGGCTTTGCGCAAAAGCAGCCCAAGCAGGAGTACAAGCGCGAAGCCTTCGAGCTGTTTCGCCTGATGATCGACGGCGCCAGCAGCGAAATCACCCGCATCATCATGCGCGTGAAGATCCAGGACCCCGCCGAGGTCGAGCAAGCGGCCGAACAGATGGAGGACCAGGCCGAGGCCTTCACCCAGCGCGCCATCGACCACACCAATGCCGAGGCCGCCTTTGCCGACGGCGAGCCAGCGCAGCAGGTGCCGCGCGTGGGCCGCAACGATCCCTGCCCGTGCGGCAGCGGCAAGAAGTACAAGAATTGCCACGGGCAATTGACCTGAGCCCAGGGCTTGCGGCGCAGCCGCATCAAAAAAGCCTGCCCGCGCCACGATGGCGAGGGCAGGTTTTTTATGCGTGCTCCTGTCTTTTTTACAAATCAAAAAGAAATAAAAATGCCTTGTTTCGGCATGATGGGTATTTATTTTATTTTCTGTTGGTTTGTTATTTTTGATTTGCCCCGTCAAGCCTGTTCGGGCGCAGGCAGGGGGCTATCGTCTTGCTCATCCTCATCGGGCGCATAGGCGGGGCGACTGTCGTAAATGCGCGCAGGCAGGGGGCGGCTGACCTGGCCGAGTAAACGCAGCCGCTGCGAAGGCGGCAGCAGGTTCTGGATGGCGTCAAAGCGCGCATCGGCGCTGCGGCACGCCTCCAGCGCCTGGGCCATGGCGGGGTTGGGCGCGTGCAGCGGGCTGGCGCGCAGGGCGATGTCGATCACCTCCTCTTGCGTCAGGCGCTCGTGCACGATGCACACCGTATCGCGCACCTGCTCGAACTCGACGGCGCTGAGCGCGCCGCTGTGCAGGAAGTGGTCCAGCAGCGCCTCGTCCAGCGCGCTGCGCCAGGTGAGGCGCTGATGCTCCAGCGCGATGTTTTGCTGCTCGGGCGTGGGCGCTGGCGGCGGCTTGCCGATGGCGCGGGCCAGCCGCGCGCTTTTGTCCAGCATGGCTTGCAAGGTTGGCGGCGGCCCGGCCAGCGCGTGGTCGGCGCTCATGGCGTACATGATCTCGTACGCCTTGGCAAAGCTGCGCGGCTGGATGGGCAGCGGCTCGCCCGGCAGCGCCAACTGGTGCAGCGCCTCGTGCGCCTGGCGCGGCGTCAGGCTGGCATCGTGCAGGATGTTCCACTCGTCAGGGATAAAGGCCGGGTCTGGCACCAAAGAGGTGCTCACGCCCGCATGCACGCCCTGCCGGTTGCGGCGCGCCAGGTCAAACCACGGCGGCAATTGCGGGTGGTCGTAGGCCACAGCAAAGCTGCCATCGGCATGGGTGCCCGCCCACAGTTGCATGAACGGCAGCGCATCCACCTCATAACGCCCGGCCGATTGGTAGCCCGCTTGCTTGAGCGCCTGAACCAGCGCAGGCATGCCCTCTTGCTGCCATTGCAGGTTCTGGCGTTGCAGGCGCACGCGCGCAGCCACGGGCGTCACCAGCTCGGCCGCCCCCAGATTGGCCAGCAGCTTGCGCTTGATCCACCACGGCAGCGCATAACGCAGCGCCAGCAGCAGCAACACGCATAACAACACCACAGTCAGGGCGGCAATACCCAGCAGTTGCAAGAAAGTCATGGCGGCAAGGGGCGAGTGAATGAAAAGAAAGGCCCCCGGCGCAGCATCGGCGGGGGCGGGCGCAGTGCAAGCCAATGTAACACCGTCCGGGTGCATAGGGCCTGGGAACAGGCGCTGGCAGCCCGCTAGAGCGTGTTATGCACTTTTCGCCCCCCGCGAGAGCGCAAAGTGCATAACACGCTCTAGAGCAATGTGGCGCACAGCAAGGCCAGCGCCGCCAGCAGGGCCAGCAGATACGGCCAGCCCGCGGCAAACACCTGCCGGGCGGGCACGCCGCTGACGCCCGCGACGACGAACACCAGCAAGCCCACCGGCGGCGTGAGGCCGCCAATCATCAGCGCCACCACCATCACCACGCCAAACGCGACCGGATCGGCACCGGCCTGCACCGCCAAGGGCAGCAGCAGCGGCGCGAGCAAGACGATGGCCGCGCCAATATCCAGCACCAGGCCGGCGGCCAACAGCAGCAAACACGCCATCAGCGCCACAGGCGCCACGCCCGCGCCCAGGCTGCTGGCCCACTGCGACGACCATTGCGCCAAAGCGGCAGGGATGCCATCAAGCGCCAGCAAAAACGCCAGCGGTGCGGCCGAGCCAATGAGCAAGGCAATGGCCGCGGCCTCTGTTGCACTGTGGCGCACGGCCTGCCACAGCGCGCGCGCGCCGCTGCGCTGCCACAGGTTCAGGCCCAGGGTGTAGAGCGCGGCCAAGGCGGCGGCCTCGGTCGTCGTCACCAGGCCCAGGCGGATGCCCAGCAGCACGATCACGGCCAGCCCCAGCGCAGGCAGCGCGCCCACGGCGGCGGCGCGGCGCTGGGCAGCGCTGGCGCGGGCCGGGCGGGCAGCGGGCGGCGCGTTTGTTGGCGTGGGGTTTTGCGTGGGGTTTGGCGTGAGGGCCGGGGCGGCCCGAGGCTCGGCGCGCCTGGCCGTCCAGTGGAAAGCCAGCCCCAGGCACAAGGCCATGAGCAGCCCGGCATATGCGCCGGTGACAAACAGCCGTCCGACCGGCAATTGCGTGACGGAGGCCAGAATCAGCAAGGCGATGGAAGGGGGGATGAGGTTATCCAGCACCGAGGCCGCCGCGATCAGCGCCCCCGCCCGCGCAGGCGGGTAGCCGTGCTGCACCAGCTCGCGCTGGAAAGTCGTTGCGCCGAACGCGGCGTTGGCGACGGAGGAGCCGGACGCGCCGGAGAAAAACACCGAAGTCAGCAGCGTCGTCTGCGCCAGCCCGGCGCGCCAGTGCCCCACCAGCGCAGCGGCCAGCCGCACCAGCCGCGCCGCCATGTCCGAAGCCGTCAGCCAGGCCCCCGCCAATAGAAAAAACGGAATCGCCAGCAGCAAAAAAGGCGACATGCCATGCACAGCCGCGTTGAACAGCACCGGCGCGCTCAACGCGCCGCCTTGCGCGGCCGAAAGCGGAATGCTCAGCCACGCCGCCGCCAGAAAAGCGTGGGGCAGCGGGGCCGCCACCGCCATGCCCAGCGCCGCCACCAGCGCCGCCGCCGCGCTGGGCGGCCAGGGCAGGGCCGCCCACCAGCCAGCGCTTGGCGCGCCCCAGGCCACGCCGCCCGCCAGCGCCGCCGCCGCCAACAAAAGCCGCCCGCGCCCCTCGCTCAGGCGTAGCAAAGCCACATGCAGGGCCAGCAGCGCGCCGCAGGGCAGAAACAGCGCTAGCCGCCACCACTCGGGCAGGCCCAGCGCAGGCGAAGCGCCGCCCAGCGCCTGCACCAACTGCCACGCGCCGGTGGCAATCACCCAGGCGCTCAGCAGCGTCAGCGCATCGGCCAAGGCGTCGCACACTGCCCGGCCCGCTGGCGGCAGGGCCTGGCGCAACACATCCAGCCGCATCGACAGGCTGCTGCCCAATGCCAGCGGCGCGGCCAGGGCAATCATGGCCAGGTGCAGCCAGACGGCCAATTCATCGGCCCCCACCCAACGCACGCCCAACCACGGCCCATAGCGCAGCAAGACCGCCGCCCCCACCAGTGCCAGCAGCGCCAGCAAAGCCGCCGCGCCCGCCGCGCCCAGCACAGCGCGCAGCGCACGCAAAGCCGCCTGCGCACAGGGCGGGGAGAGGGGGGTATTTTTCATATCAAAAGCAAAAAAATAACGTGCTTTTGGCATGGGGCATAACAAGTGCGATTTGCTTTGGTTTGCAATTTATTTTCTATTTCAAGGGCAAAGAAATAGACTGTTTTTGGCTTAATGGGTGGAGAGTGAGTTTTCTTTCGAAATTGGAGGGCTGGGCAGGCTCTCAGACATGCCCCCAAACAATGAACGCTTCGCGCTCGGTCACGCCCAGTTGCACGGTGGCGCCGAAGGGCAGGCAGACTTTGGTGCGCACGTGGCCGAAGGGCAGGCGGGTGAGCACGGGGATGGGCAGGCGCTGGCGCAGCGCGGCGGTGAGGCTGGCGAGGTTGAAGCCGCGGTCGTGCGCGGTCACGCGCGCGTCGGTGAACTGGCCCAGCACGATGGCGCGCTGGCGTTGCAGGATGCCCGCTTGCTCCAGTTGCATCAGCATGCGCTCGATGCGGTAGGGCGGCTCGGCCACGTCTTCCAGAAACAGGATGCCGCCGTCGATTTGCGGCATCCAGGGCGTGCCCACCAGCGAGGTGAGCACGCAGAGGTTGCCGCCCCAGAGGGTGGCGGCATCGATGTGCAGGCCTTGGTAGGCGGCGCAGTCTTTGCCGATGCGCCAGCCGGTGCCTTCGCCTACGCCCAGGGCGACGTCTTCAAAGCAGGCTTGGGTGATTTCGTCCACGCCTTCGGGCGCGCCCCAGTCGGCGCCCAGGCTGGCGCCGGCCCAGGTGATGCGGCCGGTGCGCTGCCACAGCGCCAGTTGCAAGGCGGTGAAGTCGCTAAAGCCCATGAAGGCGGTGCCGCGGTCGATGGCGGCGGCCAGGCGGGGGTAGTCGATGTCGGGCAGCAGGTGGTTGAGGCCGTAGCCGCCGCGGCTGATGAGGGCGAGGTCTGCGCCGCTGTCTGCGGCGCGTTCGATGGCGGCCAGGCGCTGGGCGTGGGTGCCGGCAAAGCGGGTGTGGCGCGCCAGGGCGGCTTCATCGACGGTGACGTCAAAGCCCGCCTGGCCCAGGCGGCGCAGGCCACGGCGGAAGGCGGCGCGGTCTTGCACGGCGCCCGAGGGGGAGTAGATGTAGATGCTGCGAGGGCGCGCGTGGTCGTGATGGTGGTGCGAATGGCTGGAGTCGTGGCCGTGCTCGTGACTGTGACTGTGGCCGTGGGTGCAGCCGCAGCCGTTGTGGGGCGCGTGGCCGGGGGCAGGGGTGTGGGGCATGGCGGGCGGGCGCGGGCTGGGCGTGGTGCGGGAAAGGGGGGATAAAAAAACATCCCCCGGTCAAGGGCGGCTGACCGGGGGATGCCCGTGGCTTTAGAGCGTGTTTGGGTGGGCGATCAGTTCAGCTTGAGGTTTTGCTGCACGACCACGTCTTTATAGACGGCGAATTCGTCCTTGATTTGCTGGGCGAATTCTTCCGGGGTGTTGGCGACGATGAAGGAGCCGGTGTCCTCAATGCGCTTGCGCACGGCCGGGTCTTGCAGGGCTTTTTTCATCGCGGCGTTGAGTTTTTGCACGACTTCAGCGGGCATGCCTTTGGGGCCGACCAGGCCGTAGAAGGCCATGCGGTTGGCAGGCTCGAGGCCGACTTCCTTGAAGGTGGGCACATCGGGCAGGGCTTTGAGGCGCTCGGGCGCGGCCACGGCGATGGCGCGCAGGCGGTTGCTCTTGATGTAGGCCATGGAGGAGGGCAGGTTGTCCAACTGCATGGGCACCTGGCCGGCAACCACGTCGTTGAGGGCCGGGCCTGCACCGCGGTAGGGGATGTGTTGCATGTCCAGCTTGGCCAGGGTTTTGACCAGCTCCATCAGCATGTGCTGGATGCTGCCGGTGCCCGAGGAGGCGTAGGAATACTGGCCGGGCTTGCTGCCGACTTCCTTGGCGAATTCGGCGTAACTCTTGGCTGGGAAGCTGGGGTTGACGACGAGGACGTTGGGCGTGGCGGCGATGTTGATGATGGGGGTGAAGTCGGCCACGGGGTTGTACTTCACATTGGGGTTGATGGCTGGCGCGGTGGCGACGGTGGAGACGGTGGCGATGCTGAGGCTGTAGCCATCGGGGTTGGCGCGGGCGTTTTCGGTCGCGCCGATGACGCCGCCGCCGCCGCCTTTGTTATCGACCACGACGGCCACGCCCAGCTCTTTGCCCAGCGTGTCGGAGACGGCGCGGGTGATGATGTCGGTGGTGCCGCCAGCGGCAAAGGGCACGAGGATGCGGATGGGTTTGTTGGGGAAGTTGTTGGCCTGGGCCAGGGCGCTACCAGCGGTGGCCAGGCCCAGGGTCAGTGCGGCGGCGGCCATGCAGGCGCGGCGGGTGAGGTGTTTCATTGTCGTCCTTGAAGTTGTGGGAGATGTAACGGCACCCCAGGCACCCACGGGAGGGGCGCTTGGGGCGGGCGCGATGATGGCATAAAAATCGCCTGCGGTGGCGGGCCGAGAAATGGGGTTGCGGGCCTTTTATTGCAAATCAATTGGAAAAATATCATGCCAATTTAGGCTTGATGGGTATGAAGTTGTTTTTATCTTGATTTGTATAAAAGGGCGGGTTTGCGTTATTGGCGAATGTGCCCTTCGCCCAGCACGATGTATTTGAGCGAGGTCAGCCCCTCCACGCCGACGGGGCCGCGGGCGTGGAATTTGTCGGTGCTGATGCCGATTTCCGCGCCCAGGCCGTATTCAAAGCCGTCGGCAAAGCGGGTGCTGGCGTTGACCATCACGCTGGCGGAATCGACTTCGCGCAAAAAGCGCTGGGCGTGCGGGTGGCTGGTGGTGAGGATGGCGTCGGTGTGGCCGCTGCCGTAGCGGTTGATGTGGGCGATGGCCTCGTCCAGCCCGGCGACGATTTTGATGCTGATGATGGGGGCCAGATATTCGCTGCTCCAGTCGTCTTCGGTGGCGGCGGTGATGTCCGCGCCTGCGGTTTGCACCAGCGGTGCGGCTTCGTCCGTCACGCGCATTTGCACGCCTTTGGCGGCGTAGATGGCGGCCATGCGCGGCAAAAACTGCGCCGCCACGCCGCGCGCTACCAGCAGGGTTTCAGTGGCATTGCAGGGGCTGTATTTCTGGGTTTTGGCGTTGTCGGCCACCGTCAGGGCCTGCTCGATGTCGCATGGCTCGTCCACATAGGTGTGGCAGATGCCGTCCAGGTGCTTGATGACGGGCACGCGCGCTTCGCTGCTGATGCGCTCGATCAGGCCGCGGCCGCCGCGCGGGATGATGACATCGACGAACTCGGGCATGGCAATGAGCTGGCCGACGGCGGCGCGATCAGTGGTGGGCACGAGCTGCACGCCGTCTTCAGGCAGACCCGCTGCTGCCAGCGCCTGGCGCACCAGTGCCGCCAGCGCCTGATTGGAGGTGATGGCCTCGCTGCCGCCGCGCAGGATGCAGGCGTTGCCGCTTTTGATGGCCAGGCTGGCCGCTTCGATGGTGACGTTGGGGCGGCTTTCGTAAATCATGCCGAACACGCCCAGCGGCACGCGCATTTGCCCCACGCGGATGCCGCTGGGGCGCTGGCGCATGCCGGTGATTTCGCCAATAGGGTCGGGCATGGCGGCCAGTTGCTCGCAGCCTTGGGCGGCGGTCTCCAGCACCTTGGGGGTGAGCAGGAGGCGGTCGATCATCGGCTCGGCCAGCCCGGCGGCGCGGGCGCGCTCAATGTCGCGGGCGTTTTCGGTTTGCAAGGCGTCCGTGTGCTGGCGCAGCAAACCGGCCAGCGTGTGCAGGGCCTGGGCTTTGGCGCTGGCGCTGGCAATGGCCATGCGGGCGCTGACCTGGCGGGCTTGCTGGCCCAGGCGGTGCATCAGGGCGCGGGTATCGGTGGAAGGGGGGGGGGGGGGGGGGGCTGCCGTATTCATGGGTGGCTATTGTGCCTTTGCCAACGCGCCTGGCCCGGCGCGCTGTGCATGGGGGATGGGGGAGCCTGTTCGGGATTTTGGGCAGGCTCTGACGGACAATGCACACTTGTTTGACCCGATGTGATGCGTCCCAACGATGAGCCAGCACGGCCAACTTCCCGGCGATACGGCAAGCGAGCGATCCAGCGAGCCGCTTTGCGATATGCCCAGTGATTCTTCCCCGCTCAATGCCCTGCCCCGTCATGGGCAGCGTCTGGCCGCACGCATCGTGCTCAGCTCGTTGGTGGCGTTGGCGATGGTGTTGGGCATGATTGGCACCACCTTGTGGCTGTCCTGGCGTTTCGAGGGCGCGGGTGCGGCGATCAACGATGCGGGCAGCTTGCGCATGCTCTCCACGCGCGTCGCGGTGGGGCTGCTGCAAACGCCGCCTTCCGAGGCCATGGTGCGCCAGCAGATGCAGACGATCGATGCCACGCTGGCGCGCCTGGAAAAAGGCGATTTGCGCCCCGTCGTGTTGGCCGAAGACCCCATCGTGCGCCGCAAGCTCGCCGAAGTGGGGCGGCTGTGGCGTGAAGTGGGCAAGCCCCAGGCGCTGCTGGCCCTGCAAACGGGCGATGCCAGCGCGTATATGGCGCAGTTGCCCGATACCGTGCAGCAAATCGATGCCTTCGTGGGCATGATCGAGCGCGACAACGACCGCAAAATCGTCGTGCTGCGCCTGGCGCAATGGGGCCTGGCGGCGTTTGCCGTGCTGGGCACGATGGTGATGATTTACCTGCTGTATTTGTGGATCATCGAGCCGATGCGCAAGCTGCGCGAGGGCTTGCAGCGCATGACCGAGCACGATTTCAGCTCCCGCCTGTACGTCGGTCGTGGCGATGAGTTTGGCCACCTGGCGCGCGGCTACAACCAGATGGCCGATGAGCTGCAAAGCCTCTACAGCGGCCTGGAGCAGCGCGTGGAAGAAAAAACCCGCCAACTGGCCAATCAAAACCGTCAGATCCGCGTGCTGTACGACATGGCGGCGTTTCTGAATCAGCCCAACGATATCGAGGCCATGTGCGAGGGCTTTTTGAGCCGTGTGGCTGAGCAGGTGGGAGCCGACGGCGCCAGCGTGCGCACCTTGGATGTGGGCAGCGCGCAGTTGAGCCTGGTGGCTTCCTTTGGGTTGTCGCAGACGCTGACCGAATCCGAGCACTGCATGCCTGCGAGCGATTGCCATTGCGGCCAGGTGACGCAGGACGAGCGCGCGTTGGGCGAGCGCGTCATCATGATTCGGGATTTGGGGCGCAACCCTGCGGTGGATTGCCGCCGCGATGGCTTTACCAGCGTGGCCGTGTTCCCCATCGTCGCACGCGATGCCACGCTGGGGTCGTATTCCTTGCACTTTCGCCAGGCCCATGACCTCTCGCCCGCTGCGCGCGAGCTGCTGCAATCGCTGGGGCAGCTATTGGGTGTGGCGCTGGAAAACCGCCGCCTGGATGCCAAGGCGCGCGAGTTGGCCGTGGTGCAAGAGCGCAGCCTGGTGGCCCAGGGCCTGCACGACAGCTTGGCGCAGGGGCTGAATTTCCTCAATTTGCAATTGCAGTTGCTGGAAGACGCCAAGCAGCGACATGACGAGCAAGAGATTGACGAAATCCTGCCCCTGCTGCGCACGGGTGTGGAGGACAGTTACCAGGACGTGCGCGAGCTGCTCACCAATTTCCGCAGCCGCCTCAAGCAAGGCGATTTGAGTGAGGCCATCAGCGATACGGTGGAGCGCTTTCGTCGCCAAAGCGGCTGCCAGACGACGCTGGATATCCAATACGATAAGGGCGCGCCGCTGGCGCCCGATCAGCAATTGCAGGTGCTGTTTGTGTTGCAGGAGGCGCTGTCCAACATCCGCAAGCACGCCCAGGCCCGGCATGTGCAGATCCGTATCGACAACGGGCGCGATTTCACCCTGCAAGTGCAAGACGACGGCCAGGGCTACGACCCGGCCGAAGTGGCCGCGCGCAGCGAAGCCCATGTAGGCTTGCATATCATGCGTGAGCGCGCCGCGCGCTTGAACGCGCATATCCGCCTTGAATCGGCCCCTGGCGAGGGCGCTCGCGTCGTGTTGACGCTGCCAGCCAGCGAACGCCAGGCCGCCTGACAATTCGAGATAACCACCCGATGAAGAAAGAAGACGCTCGTTCCACGATTCGCATTTTGCTCATTGATGACCACACGCTGTTTCGCTCCGGCCTGCGCCTGTTGCTCAAGCGCCAGAGCGACTTTGACGTTGTGGCCGAGGCCGCCGATGGCATTGAGGGCCTCAAGCGCGCGCGCGAACTGCAACCCGATGTGATCTTGCTGGATCTGAATATGCCGGGCCTGAGCGGCCTGGAGGTGCTGCACATCCTCGCGCAAGACCTGCCTGCCTGCGCAGTCATTGTGCTGACCGTCTCCGAAGAAGGCGAGGAGCTGGCCCAGGCGCTGCGCAGCGGTGCGCGCGGCTACCTGGTGAAAAACATCGATGCCGATGCGCTGGTGTCCAGCATCCGCCGCGCCGTGGCCGGCGAGCCGGTGATCGACCCGGGGATGACGGTCAAGCTCGTCGAGCAATTTCGCAACCAGGCCCCGCCGCCGCCAGCGCCCAGCGCCGACGTTCAGGGCCAGCGCAGCAAGCTCACCGCCCGCGAGCTGCAAGTGGCGCAACTGCTGGCGCGCGGCGACAGCAACAAGGCCATCGCCCGCGAGCTGGATGTGACCGAGAGCACCGTGAAAATCCACGTGCAAAACGTGCTGAAGAAACTCAATCTGCACAGCCGCGTGCAAATTGCCGTTTACATGGTGGAGCACGGCATTGGCGAGGATGTGGCGTCGTGAGCGCATTCGATGTTTTTTGTAGATCAAAGGGTTATTAAAAAATTGATTTTCAATGACTGTTATGCCTAAATCGATTTTTCAAATTTCCTTTGATTTGTAAAATTAACAAATCCTCGCATCAGGGCTATTGCCGGGTGCTGCTGATCAGGAGAGGGCGGCACGCATACAATCGCCCCTTTTGGAGAAAACCTTTATGCGTCTTCTCGGCAAAGCACTCACCTTTGACGACGTTCTGCTGGTACCTGCGTACTCGCAAATCCTTCCCAAAGACACCTCTTTGGCGACCCAGTTCTCCCGCAACATCCGCTTGAATTTGCCCTTGGTCTCGGCCGCGATGGACACCGTGACCGAGGCGCGCCTGGCCATCGCCCTGGCGCAAGAGGGCGGCATGGGCATCGTGCACAAAAACCTCTCGGCCCAGGAGCAGGCCGCGCAGGTGCTCAAGGTCAAGCGCCACGAATCGGGCGTGGTGCGCGATCCGGTGGCGATTGCACCCGATCAAACGGTGCGCCATGTAATCGATCTCTCCGAGGAGCTGGGCATTTCCGGCTTCCCCGTGGTTGAAGGGCGCAAGGTCGTAGGCATTGTCACCAGCCGCGATCTGCGCTTTGAAAACCGCTTTGACCTGCCCGTGCGTGAAATCATGACGCCGCGCGAGCGCCTCATCACCGTGCCCGAAGGCACCTCGCTGCAGGACGCCAAGGCGCTGCTGAACAAGCACAAGATCGAGCGCCTGCTGGTGGTCAACGACGCGTTTGAGCTCAAGGGCCTGATCACCGTCAAGGACATCACCAAGCAAACCACCTTCCCCAACGCCGCGCGCGATGCCGACGGCCGCCTGCGCGTGGGCGCCGCCGTGGGCGTGGGCGCGGGCACGGAGGAGCGCGTCGAAGCCCTGGTCAAGGCCGGGGTGGACGCCATCGTGGTGGACACCGCCCACGGCCACAGCAAGGGCGTGATCGAACGCGTGCGCTGGGTCAAGCAAAACTACCCGCAGGTGGATGTGATCGGCGGCAACATCGCCACCGGCGAGGCCGCCCGCGCGCTGGCCGAAGCAGGCGCCGATGCCGTCAAGGTCGGCATTGGCCCCGGCTCCATCTGCACCACGCGCGTCGTCGCTGGCGTGGGCGTGCCGCAAATCACCGCCATCGACAACGTGGCCCAGGCCTTGCATGGCACAGGCGTGCCGCTGATCGCCGATGGCGGCGTGCGCTACTCGGGCGACATCGCCAAGGCCATCGCCGCCGGCGCCAGCACCGTGATGATGGGCAGCATCTTCGCCGGCACGGAAGAAGCGCCCGGCGAGATCGTGCTGTTCCAGGGCCGCAGCTACAAGAGCTACCGCGGCATGGGCAGCATCGGCGCCATGCAGCAAGGCAGCGCCGATCGCTACTTCCAGGAAAGCAGCACCGGCAACGCCAATGCCGACAAGCTCGTGCCCGAAGGCATCGAAGGCCGCGTGCCCTACAAAGGCTCGCTGGTGGCCATCATCTACCAGATGGCTGGCGGCGTGCGCGCCTCCATGGGCTATTGCGGCTGCGCCACGATCGAGGACATGCGCGAGCGCGCCGAGTTCGTGCAAATCACCTCGGCGGGCTTTCGCGAAAGCCACGTGCACGACGTGCAAATCACCAAGGAAGCGCCCAACTACCGCGCAGGCTGAAATGCCGGTACGCCGTTAGAGCCGTTTCGATGTTGATGCGGACACTTCTTGCAAGCGCGGCCCGCTCCCGTCATGCCCGCGAAGGCGGACAGGAAGGGAAGTGCCTCCGAGACGGACGTGTCCATTCGCAAACGATGGAGCAGAAAATACTCTAATCCCCTCTCGCATCGCGCAGGCCGGGCGGTTGACGCTGGGGCGCTGGCGCGATGCGGCGCTTTTGTAACGCCTGTTTTCGCCATGGTTGACTCCCCACTTTCACCCATCCCCGGGGATGGCAGCGGCCTGCCCGGGCCAGCGCACCGCAAATGGGCCATCCTCTGGTGGTCGCTGGCGCTGGTTTGCGTGCTGGTGTCGTTTGGCTGCCTGCTGTACGCCTTGAGCAGCCCTTCTGCAGCCGAGGCCAAGGTGGGCCTGGGCAAGCATGTGAGCGCCATCGTCTGGCAAGTGGGGCAGATGGCGGCTATCGTCTGCTTCGGCCTGGGCATGTGGCAGTCGAAAAAACACCGGCACTGGCAGCGCGAGCAACAGCGCTTGCGCGGCGAGGTGCAAGACCCCTGGGATTGAGCCGGCCAGCGGCGACGGCTTTGGCATGAAAATGCTGCTGTGCCAAGCCCGCGTGCGCGGGCGTTTGGCGTTTTACCCACTGAGCGCTCCGATTTTCGGGGTGTGACTTCTGAACCGTCCAACTATGAGCCAAGCAAACCATCCCGTCATCACCCGCCACGGCGTTGGCCCGCGTCTGTCCGAAGCGGCCGTGTGCAACGGCATGGTGTACCTCGCGGGCATGGTGCCCGAAGGCGATGCCACGGACATTCGCGCGCAAACGGCGGATGTGCTGGCGCAAATCGATGCGCATCTGGCCGCTTGCGGCAGCGACAAAACCCGCCTGCTGCGCGTGCAAATCTATCTGGCCGACATCCAGGAGATCGACGCCATGAATGAGGTCTGGGATGCTTGGGTACCCGCAGGCCACACCCCGCCGCGGGCCACGGTGCAGGCGGCTTTGGCGCGACCGCAATGGCGTATTGAAATCGTGGCGACGGCCGCGCAGGGCTGAAGAGCCTGCCGCAGCTGCTTTGTTGTTGCCTCGCCGAGACCATGCGCTCCGCTCCTCCGCCCCCGCAAACGCCGCGCTGTGACCAGACCGCCGTCTGGCAGGCCTTGCAGCAGCATTTCCAACGCAACGGCCAGTATTTCGACGTGCGTCAGGCGCTGCGCAGCGATGCGGGGCGCTTTGCGCGCATGGCTTTGCAAGCGCCGGGCATCCGTGCCGATTTCTCGCGCAATTGGCTGGACGAGGCCACCTGCGCCTTGCACCGGATTTGAGCCGTGCGGCGCGATGTACGCCCTTTCGCAGCGGTGCTGCTGATTTTTGCGGCCTGTTTGTCGCTGCGCTTGGGGGAGTATTTCGTACTGCGTACCGACCAGACTTTCTGGACCGAGGCATTTGTGCACAAGCTGGCAGGGATTGCCCTGCTGTTTTCGGCTTTGCATTATTTCCGTTTGCGCACGGCGGATATTGGTTGGCCGCGTCGCGGCATCGCCAGGGGCATGGCGATGGGCGCAGGCTTCGGTGCGGCTTTGTATGCTGCGGTTTATACGCTGGAAATGCTGTGGCTGGCGGCACAGGGAGAAGCGCCCGCCCTTGAGGTGTACGTCAGCGCTTATTCCGTACACGGCAATATCGGCAGGCAGACGGCATGGATATTTTTCCTGATTTGCGCGCTCGGCAATGTCATCAATGTCACGATGGAGGAGGGCGTATTTCGCGGTCTGTTTCCGCGCTTATTGCAGGCGCGTTACCGCTTTTTGCCCGCCGCCGTGTTTTCTGCGCTGCTTTTCGGCGTGTGGCATGCGGTCGCGCCGCTGCGCGCATGGTCGGACGGGGAGATGACGGCGATGGCGGCGGCGTTACAGGCGCTGTTGCTGGTCTTTACCACTGCGCTAATCGGCTTCAAGTTCGCCCTGCTGACCCGTCTTACCGGCAATCTGTATTTCGCGATGGGTGACCATTTCGCCAACAATTTCATCATCAATATCCTGCACATGACCACGCGGAGCGGCACGGACGAGTGGCTCGGCATCCGCATCGCCGTTGCGCAGGGTATTTCTTTTTTACTGGTGTCGGTTTGTTACGCCGCTGTAGCGGACAGGACGGAAACCGGCCGCCGTCTGTCTTGGAGAGAGTAATCATGTCTTTGCATTCCTATGAAATCCTCGAAACCGTGCGTATGGTGGTTGATCAGAATTTCGATGTGCGCACCATTACCCAGGGCATTGATCTGCACGACTGCACCGACGCCATGAATGAAGTCTGGGATGCCTGGGCGCCCGCAGGCGACACCCCGCCGCGGGCCACGGTGCAGGCGGCTTTGGCGCGGCCGCAGTGGCGCATTGAAATCGTGGCGACGGCCGCGCAGGGCTGAAGAGCCTGCCGCAGCTGCTTTGTTGTTGTCCCGCCGTGACCATGCGCTCCGCTCCCCCGCCCCCGCAAACGCCGCGCTGTGACCAGACCGCCGTCTGGCAGGCCTTGCAGCAGCATTTCCAACGCAACGGCCAGTATTTCGACGTGCGTCAGGCGCTGCGCAGCGATGCGGGGCGCTTTGCGCGCCTGGCTTTGCAAGCGCCGGGCATCCGTGCCGATTTCTCGCGCAATTGGCTGGACGAGGCCACCTGCGCCTTGCTCAACGATTTGGCCCGGGCCTGCGATCTGCCCGCCTCCATCGAAGCGCTGTTTGCCGGGGCGGCTCTGAATACCACCGAGCAGCGCGCCGCCTGGCATGTGCTGCTGCGCTGCCCGCAAGACTTCCGAAGCGGCGATGCCGCCACCGATGAAGCGCTGGCCCAAACACGCGCGGCGCAGCAGGCGTTTCTGCAATTTGCCGAACAGGTGCGCGCCGATCCCGGCATCACCGACGTGGTCAACATCGGCATCGGCGGCTCCGACCTGGGGCCGGCGGTGGTGGTGCAGGCGCTGGAAGCCTTCCGCGATGGCCAGGGCCATGACGGGGGCAGCTGTGGTGAGGGAAAGAGCAAGCGCGTGCATTTCGTCTCCAACATGGATGGCGACGATCTGGGCCTGAAGCTGCGCGAGCTCGATCCCGCCCGCACCTTGTTTTTGCTGGCCTCCAAATCCTTTGGCACGGCCGAGACGGTGGTCAACGCCCAGGCCGCGCGCGCCTGGGTGCTGCAAGCGCATGGCTGGACGGGCGCAGCAGACGCAGCCTCGCATCTGCCCGAGCGCTTGCCCGAGCCGTTGCGCCAGCTCATCGCCCGGCGTTTCGTCGCCATGACCAGCAACTGCCAGGCCGCGCAGGCGTTTGGCGTGCAAACCATCTTCCCCTTTGCCGATTGGGTGGGCGGGCGGTTTTCGCTGTGGTCCAGCATCGGCCTGTCCATTGCCATCGCCGTGGGCAGTGCGCACTTTCGCGCGCTGCTGGCCGGGGCGCACGCGATGGATCAGCACTTTCGCCACACGCCGTTGGCGCGCAATCTGCCGGTGCAACTGGCCTTGCTGGATGTGTGGTATCGCAACTTCCACGGCCTGGCCACGCGCTGCATTGCGCCCTACAGCCACGGCCTGCGGCGTTTGCCCGCGTATTTGCAGCAATTGGAGATGGAGAGCAACGGCAAGGGCTGCGACAGCGCGGGCCAGCCGCTGCCCATTGCCACCGCGCCCGTGGTCTGGGGCGAGGCGGGCACCAATGGCCAGCATGCGTTTTTCCAGCTCATCCACCAGGGGCCGCAAATCATCCCGGTGGAATTCATCGTGGTGCGCGAGAGGGGGTTGGGCAGCGATGCGCAGCACCGCGCCCTGCTGGCCAATGCCGTGGCGCAAGCGCAGGCGCTGACCGAAGGGCGCAGCGATGGCCCGCCCTACACCCACTGCCCCGGTGGGCGGCCCAGCACCATGCTGGTGCTCGACCGGCTCGATCCCGCCAGCGTGGGCGCGCTGATTGCGCTGTACGAGCACCGCACCTTCGTGGCCGGACGGCTGTGGGGCATCAACAGCTTCGACCAATGGGGCGTGGAGCTGGGCAAGATGCTGGCGCGCCACATCCTGGAGGGCGACGCGCCGTCAAAAGGCGGCGAGGGCGAAGGGGTGATGGCCTGGCTGCGCTGAGATCAATTCCATTTCAAAAGAAAGCAGGCCCCTTACCCATATTGCCGAAACAGGGTTGTTTTCATTCCCTTGATTGGCAATCAAGGAATTGTTTTTATAAATCAAAAGAAACAAAACATGCCGCTTTCGGCATGATGGCGCTGAAGTGGTTTTTCTTTTGGTTGGATGGATCGGGACGCGTGGCAAACCTGCTTACTTCAGCCAGCCCTTGCGGCGGAAGTACAGCATGGGCAGGGCGGCGCTGGCGATCATCAGCCCCAGCGCGAAGGGGTAGCCGTACTTCCAGCTCAGCTCGGGCATGAACTGGAAGTTCATGCCGTAGATGCTGGCAATCAGCGTCGGTGGCAGCAGGGCCACGCTGGCCACCGAGAACAGCTTGATGATCTTGTTCTGGTTGATGTTGATGAAACCGACGGTGGCATCCATCAGGAAGTTGATCTTGTCGAACAAAAACGCCGTGTGGCTGTCCAGCGACTCGATATCGCGCAGGATTTGGCGCGCATCCTCGAACTGCTCGGCGCTGAGGATTTTGCTGCGCATCAGAAAGCTCACGGCGCGGCGCGTATCCATCATGTTGCGGCGGATCTTGCCGTTCAAATCCTCGTGGCGCGCGATGCTGCCCAGCACCTCGCCGGCCTGCTCGTCGTTGACCTCGCCCGAGAGAATGCGCTGGCTGGCCGCGTCCAGCTCGTCGTAAATCCACTCCAGCGAATCGGCCGAATACTCCGCATCGGTGTCGAACAGGCTCAGCAGCACCTCCTTGCAATCCTCAATCAGGCCGGGAATGCGCCGCGCGCGCAGGCGAAAGAGGCGAAACACCGGCACATCGTCCTCGCGGATGGAGAACAGCACGTTGTGGCTGCGCAGCTCGGGGTTTTGCAAATTCATGATGAAGGCCACGCGCACGTAGCGCGGCGAGTCGTCATCGATGAGAAAGTCGCTGCGGATGTGCAGCTCGCCGTTGTCTTCCTCGTAAAAACGCGCCGATTCCTCGATGTCGTCATCCACCGCATCGTCGGGGATGAGCAGCGAAAAATGCTGCTTGATCCAGAGCTTTTCCTCCGGCGTGGGCGATTCCATATCCACCCACACGGGCTGCATTTGGGTGAGATCTTCCAGCGTCTCGATGTCTTTTTGCACGAGACGGCCATTGACCAGGGTGAAGATATTGAGCATAGGCGCGCTCCACGACGGCGGTTGCAGGGGCAGGGGTGAAAAAGGTCATTGGCGTCGCTTCCAGCCCCCTTGCCCAGGCGCGCAGAAGATCGCGCTCAGGCTCTCTCAAGCCAGCGCCTGAGCGGGCAAAACGGCTGAAAGCGACCCACTCGGGCCAGCTTCCATAACGGGAATTCCTTGATCCAAAAAGAAAAGCCGCCAGCGCGGTGCTGCGGGCGAAAGCGCAAATTATGGCATTGGCACCAGCGTCCACCAGCCAGGGCGCTGGGGCGCCCAATCCTCCTTGGGGGAGCTGAGGGCTGCGCGGCATCCTCGCTACAATCGCCCTCGCGCCTGCCACCTTGGCAGGCGTATGTTTTGGTTGCAGGTGCCGCGCTGCTTGAATGGTGGGCAGCGGGTTCAACGGGAACAGGGTGCAATTCCCTGACTGCCCCCGCAACGGTAAGCAAGGATGGGAGTGCCACGCCGTCCGGTGCAAAGCATTGCGTCGCAGCGGCAAGTCACTGAACGTGGGTCGGTTCAAGCCAACAGGCTTGGGCTGCCCTTTCGGGAAGGCGGCGCTCTTGGGCTTGCAAGTCCGGATACCGGCCTGCAATGCGATGCTGCGCGCTCTGGAGCATGCAGCTTGACCACGGTGATTGTCTGCGGGGTGGCGGACGGCAGCGGCATAGCCCAAGAGCAGTGGGCCTGGAAACAGGCGCGCGTATTGTCGGCGGGCGTTGGTGTGCGCGGGTCTGCACAGTCACGGTGGACACCTTTGATCCGTCTGTGAGCCATCATGCATAGAAAAACGCCTGTTTCCTTCCCACGCCCCGCCCGATTGTCACTGTTGGTATTGCTGGCCTTGCCTGCGTTGGCGCACCAGCCTTTGCATGCCCAGGCCCATGCCGTGGCCAGTGGCGAGAACGCCCCCGAAGCGGCCCCGGCGCTGCTGCCCGCTGTCGTTGTCACCGGCAGCCGCGCGCCCACGCCGCTGGCCCATGTGCCCCAGCGCATTGACGTGGTGGGCGAGAGTGCCATTGAAGCCACGCCTCAACGCGAGCTGGTGGACGTGCTGAAGAAAAACGCCAGTGTGGATGTCATTCAATACCCCGGTCAGCTTGCAGGCGTAGGCATTCGCGGCTTTGGCCCGCAGTTCAGCGGCCTGAACCAGCGCACGCTGTTGCTGGTCGATGGCTTACCAGCGATGACCGACAACCTCAGCACGCTGGGCACTGGTGATCTGGAGCGTATCGAAGTGCTCAAAGGCCCGGCCTCGGCGCTGTATGGCTCGCAGGCCATGGGCGGCGTGGTCAACCTCATCACCCGGCGCAGCACCGGCCCGCTCAACGCCAATCTCAGCGCTGCGGTGGGCAACTCCAAAGCCCGCGAACTCAAAGGCCGCGTAGGCGGCAGCGTGAGTGAAAGTCTGAGCTTTGACTACAGCGGCCAATGGCAGGCCGAGGGTGATATGCGCATGGGCAATGGCGAAAAGCGCCCGCATTCGGACTACAACATTCAAAAGCACGCGCTGCGCCTGGGCTTGCAACTGGCGCCGCAATGGGCACTCGACTGGCGCAGCAGCCTCTACCGAGGCAAGGACATCGCCACGCCAGGCGATATCGCTTACGGTTTGCAAAACCAGGGCAGCAAGGATTTGGATCGCTGGGGCACGCGCTTGCAATTGAAAGGCCAGATAGACGCGCATAGCGTGAGCGCCAGCGCCTATACGGGGCGTCAGAAGGCGGAGAACGCCACCGTCAGTTCGCGCTTTGACCCGCCCGGCACGGTGTACCCCTACCGCAGCTACGGTGGCACGCTGCGTTGGAGCGGTGTGCAACTGCAAGATGCTTGGCAGTGGGGGCAAGACGCGCGCCTGGTGCTGGGCCTCGACGCCGACCGTGCTCAATCCACTTCGCGCCGTTACGACAAATCGGGCAGGCAGATGGCACCCTACTCAGCCAACAGCCGCCGTCAGAATACGGGCCTGTACGTGCAGCAAAACTGGGCATTCAACCAGGGGGCGACGGTGCTCAATTTGGGGGCGCGGCACGACCGCATCCGCGTGCAGACGCTGGAGACACCCTTGCTCAATAGCTTTACTGCGGGCAAAGCGCATTTCAGTAAAACCAGCCCCAGCGCTGGCGTGCAGCAGCGCCTGGGCGGCGGCTTTACTGCGCACGCCACCTATGGCGAAGGCTTTATGACGCCTGATGCCTTTCAGCTCACGGGCGAGGCGGTGAACGTCAGCGGCGGTCGCACCCTTATCACGCGTGGTAACGCCGCGTTGCGCCCCGAATCCAGTCGCACTTGGGATGTGGGCCTGGGCTGGGAGAATCGCGCCTGGCAAGTGGACCTGACTTATTTCGACACGCGTGTGCGCGACAAAATCGTCAGCGTCAAAACCGTTGATACTCCCGCCCAGAGCTTGACCACTTACGTCAATGCCAACCGTGCCCGTATGCAGGGCGTGGAGCTGATGGCACTCTGGCGCTTTACGCCAGGCTGGTCGCTGGGCCTTTCCGGCACCCGCATGCTCAAATCCCGTGACCTGGTGGGCAACCGCTGGGTGGATGCCAACAACGTCCCGCGCCAAACTTGGCGTTTGATCCTTGAAGGCCAGCATGGCCCCTGGAGCGGTCGATTGGCGCTGCGCCATGTGGGCAGCCGCAAGGATTTGGACTGGGTCAACCCTGCCACCTACGGCCAGCAGCAAAGCTACGCGCCCTACAGCGTGGCGGACTTGAGCCTGCGCTACCAGCTCACCGGCCAGCACGCGCTGCAATTGAGCGTGGACAACCTGACCGACAAGTTCTATTGGGAGAAATTCGGCTTCCCCCAGCCTGGCCGCCAGTTCAAACTCACTTACATCTGGGATCTGTGATGCATACCGCACCCACTATGGCTGCGCCCGAGCGCGTCACCGACCGCGATGGCAGTGTCAGTGAAGTCTGGCCTCTGCCCACGGATGAGGACACCCTCTGGATGCTGTTGCAAGACGTTTTTGGCAATTGGTGGCAGCACATCCATTTTGGTGTCTGCGTGCCCGGCGCCGTCTATGAGATCAAGGCTCCCAACGCTCCCCAGCGCATGAGCCTGCTCGACGGCTATGCCACCATCGATTTCGGTCCCTGGCATTTGCACTTGTGCATAGGCACTTTCAAAGGCGTGACGCCTGAGCTGGCGCATGAGCGCCGCACCGGGCGCGCTGAGCTGTATCGCCTGCTCGACCGCAACGGTGCGCCGCGTAGCTGGGGGCTGCGCTTGTTCACCCATGCAGGGCACCAGCAATTGACCGTATTCTTGCCCAATCCTTTTCTGACCGACGAGCAAAAGCGGCTCAATCCGCCCGATTGGGGCCGTTTGCAAGCCTGGAACGAATTGCGCAGCGGCTACCTGAATTTGCCGCCTGATCCTGCCGACCAAAGCGGCAAAGGTTTTGTGTGCGGCGGCTGAGGTTTGGCCTGGCGGCAACGCTGGCAGGTTGGGCGGCTGGTTGGCTGGCCGCTTGCCAGCCAGCGCTGCCGCCCGCGGCAAGTCCAATGCCGCAGGCAGCC
Source organism: Allofranklinella schreckenbergeri (assembly GCF_003703475.1). GTDB lineage: Bacteria > Pseudomonadota > Gammaproteobacteria > Burkholderiales > Burkholderiaceae_C > Lampropedia > Lampropedia schreckenbergeri. The sequence goes on from NZ_RDQM01000010.1 coordinate 137,842, forward strand.
AGTGATTGGCCCGCGTTGGCTGCGGTGCGCCCGCAGCGCATTGTCTCGCTCAACCTTTGTACCGATCAGATCCTGTTGCAATTGGTGGACCCCGCGCGCATCGCCGCGCTCAGCCGTCTGGCCCAGCGCCCCGATAGCTCCATGCTGGCTCAAGCGGCCCGGGGCATCCCCGTCGTCAAGGGCAGCGCGGAAGAAGTGCTGGCCTTGCAACCCGATCTGGTTTTAGTGGGCACACACACCACCTTGCATACCACGCAGATGTTGCGGCATTTTGGTATCCCCGTGCTGGCGGTGCCTGGCGCTGACAGCTTTGCCGATGCCCAGGCGCAAATCCTGCTTGTGGCGCGTAGCACTGGCGATGAAGCGCAAGGGCAGCAGCTCGTGCAGCGCATGCAGGCCGCCCAGCAACGCCTGGCCGCAAGCGTTGCCGGCGAAAGCCCCGATGCTGCGCAACGCCCCGCAGCCGCTCTGTATGCCGTCAACGGCCATAGTGCAGGTGTGGGCACCATTTACGACGACATGCTCACACTGGCCGGCTGGCGTAATGCGACCGCAGATGCGGGCGTGCAGCGCTACGGTTACTTGCCGCTGGAGCGGTTGGTGGCCCAAAACCCCAGGATGCTGCTGTTGCCGCGCTACGACCACAACGCGCGTGGCGCTCAGCGCCCGTTGGAGCACCCAGTGCTCGCACAACTGGACATCCAACGCCTGGAATTGCCCTCGCGCATGACCATTTGTGGCGGGCCGTGGAATATCGCCGCCGCCGAGCAACTGGCTCAGGCGCGTCGCGCCAGCGTGGGTGCTTACTCGGACTCCGTGACCCCATGAACACCGCATTGCGTTCGATGGCGGCTGTTGCCGCCCTGGCCTTGCTCGCGCTGCTGTCGCTGGCCGTAGGCTACATCGACACGCCCTTGCCGCGCTTGCTACAAGGCGCCTGGCAGGGGGAAATCATCCCCACCCGAATCCTGCTGGACTTGCGCCTTCCGCGCACCTTGTTGTGCTTGGCTGTTGGCGCAGCGCTTGGCATGGCGGGCGCTGCGCTGCAAGGATTGCTGCGCAACCCGCTGGCCGAGCCTGGGTTGCTAGGTGTATCCAGCGGAGCGGCGCTGGGCGCTGTTATTGCGCTCTACAGCGGTTTTAGCAGCGTTTTTGTGCTTGCTTTGCCTTTGGCTGGCATGGCTGGCACCGCCGTCGCGGTGGGCTTTGTGTTTTTGCTGGCTGGGCGTCAGGCCAGCACCACGCTGCTGATTCTTGCAGGCGTGGCTGTGTCCGCCATGGCCTCAGCCCTGATCTCGCTGGTCATGAACTGGACGCGTAATGTTTATGCCTTGCAAGAAATCGTCTTCTGGCTGATGGGATCACTGGCTGATCGCAGCCAGCGTGAAGTTGCCCTGGCCCTGCCCTTTATTGCTCTGGGTATGGCCCTGCTGCTTTCGACCCGGCGCGGTTTGCTGGCGCTGGCCCTAGGCGAAGAAACCGCCCATTCCATGGGTGTCAACATCTCGCGGCTGCGCACCTTGGTGCTGCTGGGCACGGCCGCCAGCGTTGGTGCTGCCGTATCCGTCTCTGGCAGCATTGGCTTCATCGGTTTGGTTGCACCACACCTCATGCGCCCCTTCGTGCGCGGCAACCCCGCCCAATTGCTGCCGTTGGCGGCCTGGGCGGGCGCAGCCTTGTTGTTGTTGGCCGATATGGGTGTGCGTTGGCTTTATGTAGGCGGGCAGGAGCTGCGTCTAGGTGTGCTTACCGCCTTGATAGGCTCACCCTTTTTCTTGCTGCTCATCCTGCGACTGCATTGGGAGGGGCGCGCATGAGTTCCCCTGTGCAACTCCAAGCGCGACAGCTCCTGGCCCAGGCCGGGGCGCGTCGCTTGCTTGACGACGCCTGTATCCATATGGCTGCTGGTGATTTGCTGGGGATTGTCGGCCCCAATGGCGCAGGCAAAACCAGTCTGCTGCGTGCGCTGCTGGGCTGGCTGCCCCTGCGCGGCGGCCAGGTGCTGCTGCAAGGCCGCCCGCTGGCCGATTGGTCCCTGAGTGAACGTGCCCGCCGCATGGCCTATCTGTCCCAAGGGCAAACCGTACATTGGCCGATGCCTGTGCGCGATGTTGTCGCGTTGGGCCGTCTGCCGTACGGCGACGCAAAACAGCGCAGCGGGCAGCAGGCCATTGAAGCCGCCTTGCACGCCACCAGCATGCAAGACTTGGCCGAGCGCAATGTGCAAAGCCTCTCGGGTGGCGAGCGTGCCCGCGCGCTGCTGGCGCGCGCCCTGGCCGTGCAGGCCCCGGTACTGCTGGCCGATGAGCCTTTGGCTGCGCTCGACCCCGCCCAGCAATTGCATTGCATGGCTTTGCTGCGCGAACAGGCGCGCCAAGGGCAAGCCGTGGCGGTGGTGCTGCACGATTTAAGTTTGGCTTCGCGTTTTTGCAGCCATCTGTTGCTGCTCGATGGCGGTCGCACTCTGCGCTACGGTCCACCCGCACAGGTGCTGGACGACGATGCCCTGGCGCAGACTTTCGGCATCGAAGCTCTGCACATTGCCAATACAGAGCAGGCGCACTGCATTTTGCCGTGGCGTCCCTTGTCGTCCCTTGGCGGTTCAGGGTAGGCGCTTCTCGGATTGATCCGGGGCGTTTTGCACTTTGCAGGGCTTGTATGCAGGTTGAGAACAACCTCTAAAATGCCGCGCTTTTCCCCGCTGGCTGCCTGGACGCGTTGCCAGGCGGCGTTTTTTATGGGCCACCCGCCCTCACCACGGATTGCGCAGACATGGAATTTTTTTTGGATAACTGGTATTTGCTCGCTCTGGCCCTCGTCTCCGGGGCCATGTTGTTTGCGCCATCGCTGGCCGCAGGCAAGCAAACGGGCATCAGCGCAGCGCAAGCGGTGCAGAAGATGAACAAGGAAAAGGCCACCGTGATCGATATCCGCACGGCGCAGGAGTTTGCCGCTGGCCACATCAAAGGCGCGAAAAACCTGGAGTTGGCGCAGTTGGAGCAGCAATTGCCCACGGTCGTCAAAAACAAAACGGCGCCTGTGCTGTTTGTGTGCAATAGCGGCGTGAGCGCCAACCGGGCCGTTGCCGTGGCGAAAAAGCTCGGCTACGAGCAGGCGCAGCTCGTCGCAGGCGGCATGAAAGCCTGGCGCGATGCCAGTTTGCCGATCGCCACGCGCTGAGTACCCGTTCTCGGAGATTGTGAATAGGCTCTCAAGCCACACGCCTCCCCGAGCAGGCCAGCGCAAGGTTTTTTCGACTCTCTATCTTTCCCCTCTCATCCTTTTTCGCGAGAAGCCCCACCATGCCCACCATCACCATGTATGCCACTGGCACCTGCCCCTATTGCCTGCGCGCCAAGCAATTGCTCAAAGAGCGCGGCGTGCAGGCCATTGAAGAAATCCGCGTGGATCTCCAGCCCGCCGAGCGTGAAGTGATGATGCAGCGCACGGGCCGGCGCACCGTGCCGCAAATCTATATTGGCGATACCCATGTGGGCGGTTTTGACGACTTGGCCGCGCTGGACGCCCGCGGCGGTTTGCTGCCGCTGCTGCAAGGCTGAAGCGACTGGGCGCTGCGCCCCCGCCCGCGTAGTGCTGGATTGCTTGCATAATAGGCCGCACAAAGCCGCGTCTGTGCGGCTTTGCGCCGTATGGCGCGGAGGACTTTGCGGCTTCTGCGCCCTGTGGCCGTCGTATCCCCTCTCCATTTGAGAAAGCTTGCAGCATGGCTGAAGAAACCAACAACCAACTCGATCAACCCGTGTTCCAGATTCAGCGCGTCTACCTGAAAGACCTGTCGCTGGAGCAGCCCAACTCGCCCGCCATCTTGCTCGAGCAACACCAGCCCAGCGTGGATATCCAACTGGCTGTGGCCGCCAACAACCTGGTGGACGGGGTGTTTGAAATCACCGTGACGGGCACGGTGCACACCAAGATTGAAGACAAAACCCTGTTCCTGGTGGAAGCCAAGCAGGCCGGGATTTTCGAAGTGCGCAACATCCCCGAAGACCAGATGGGCGTGGTGCTGGGCGTGGCTTGCCCGCAAATCGTTTACCCCTATTTGCGCGGCAACATCGCCGATGTGATCAACCGCGCAGGCTTCCCGCCCGTGCATCTGGCGGAAATCAACTTCCAGGCCATGTACGAACAGCAACAGCAGCAACAGGCCAACGGCGCGCCGCCTGCGCCTGTGCAGTAATCCATCCTTTCAAAAGGAAAAGTGATTCATTGCTGGAATTGCCGAAATGGGGTTATTTCTTTTCCTTTTGATTTGTAATTTTTAGGCCTTTCCGTTGCGTTTGACGCTGCCGGAAGGCTGTCATGACAAAAGGCCCCAAGTTGGGGCCTTTTGTCATGCTGAGGCAGGGCGCTTTCGCAGTGTGCAGCGTGTTGTACGGGCCATTTATGCACACGCGCCCAGGAGCGCTGAAGGGAACAAGGGGTTGTGGGCGAAAGCCTGCTGTTTTTCTGAAGATTAATTCCTAACCCTTTGATTTTTATGGTCTTCAATGGCTGGGCTGGGCTGCGTAAAAAAGAGGCGATCCAGTGCCAAGCCAATATCCGCCGTGTTTTCTGGACGCTATACAGCGGTTTCCCACAAAGTTATCCACAGATTGTGTGGATGAATGCCTGGTCTTTTGCCGGAGCGCATCACACCGTGCCGTTGCGAATGGCGTCAATGAGCAGCGTGCTTGCGCCATCCCAGAAGATTTGGATACCGACGCACAGCAAGATGAAGGCGGAAAGGCGCAGGAATACGACGGTGCCTGTCTCGCCCAGCAGGCGCAGCAGATACTCGGCGTAGCGGTAGCTGAGAAACACCAGAATGGAAATGGCCAGCAGCCCGGCCATCGCGCCGACGGTGCGCACGGCGGAGACAGCGGCGCTGGGCGAGGCCAGACTCACGCCCACGGTGATGGCGGCCGAGATGGTGCCTGGCCCGCAGGTGAGCGGGAACGACAGGGGGAAGAACGCTTGTGAGCGCACCATCTCGGGTGTGTAGTTCTCGGCGATCTTGGCCGCGCGTGGCGATTCGGCACTGTTGGTGGTGAGCAAGCGCCAGCCGATGCTCATCACCAGCAGGCCGCCGCCCACGCGCACGATGGCCAGCGAGATGCCGAAAATATCCAGCACGAAAGAGCCCAGCAGCGTGGCGCCCAGCAGCAAGAAGAAGACGTTGCGGGCGATTTTGCGCGCCAGCTCCTGACGGGTTTTTTCCGACGCGCCTTCGGTGAGCGTCAGAAAAATCGGCGCTGAGCTGGTGGGGTTGGCAATGGGCAGCAGCGTCGCCAGCGTCATCAAGGCGCTGGCGCCGATGGTGCCCAGGTAGCTGTATGTGTCCATAGGCGCGGCAGTGGTCCTATGCGCGCGGCTCGGCGGGCAGCTCCAGGCCCAGCATCAGCGCCAGGTTTTGCACCGCAGCGCCGCTGGCGCCTTTGCCCAGGTTGTCCAACCGGGCCACGCACACGGCGTGCGCGTGCTGCGGGTTGCCAAAGACGCGGATCTCCAGCCGATTGCTGCCTGCCAGCGTCGTGGCGGCCAGCTTGCCGTCCTCGGTGGCTGGCTCGGCGCTGACCCAAGCGCTGCCCGCATAGTGGGCAGCATAGGTTTGGGCCAGTTGCTCTGCACTGGGCTGGCCGGGCAAGGTATCCAGGTGCAGGGGCAGCTCCACCAGCATGCCTTGCGCGAAGTTGGCCACGCTGGGGATGAAGATGGGGCGGCGCGTCAAGCGGCCATAGCGCATGATTTCCGGAATGTGCTTGTGCGCCAGGCCCAGTGCGTACAGCTCGTAGGCGGGAGCTTGCCCGGCTTCGTAGGCCTCAATCATGGGGCGCCCGCCGCCGCTGTAGCCGCTGACGGCAGGCAGCGCAACGGGATGGTCGGCGGGCAGCAGGCCTGCGTCCACCAGCGGGCGCAACAGGGCGATGGCGCCGGTGGCGTAACAGCCCGGGTTGGTCACGCGCTCGGCCGTTTGCACGGCGGCGCGCTGGGCCGGGGACAGCTCGGGGAAGCCGTAAGTCCAGCCCTCGGCCACGCGGTGTGCGGTGCTGGCGTCGATGATGCGGGGCTTGGGGCCGGGCAGGGCGTCGATCATGGCGACCGATTCGCGCGCGGCGTCGTCGTGCAGGCACAGCACCACGATGTCGGCCTGGGCCATCAGCGCGCGCTTGGCCTCGGGGTTTTTGCGCAGCGCCGGGTCGATGCGGATAAGTTCAATCCCGGCCATGCCCGCGAGCCGCTCGCGGATTTGCAGCCCGGTGGTGCCGGCCTCGCCATCAATAAAGACTTTGAACATGCGCAATCCCTTGCAGATTTTTTACGAAAAAAAGGGGCTGCGCCCAAGCGCGCCATCGGCCCGGACTGCCCCGTTGTGAGCGGTTGCGCGTTGCATATGGTTTGCGAAGGCTACAATGCGCCCGCTTGATTTGCGCCCAGGCCAAGGCCCCGCGCGCAAGCCGGGCATGATACATGAGCCTTGCGGCTTAAGGAGAGCGCTGAATCGACCCGTCCAGATGTTGTGTGGGCGGCTTGGTTGATCTGCATGTTGCCGATGTGTTCGGCGCGTCCTTAGCGCGCATTCCATTTCCCCCTCCCTAAGAGATCCCTCATGAAGATTCACGAGTACCAAGGCAAGGAAATCTTGCGCAAATTCGGGGTGCCTGTGCCCCGCGGAATCCCTGCATTCACCGCCCAGGAAGCCGTAGAGGCCGCGCAAAAGCTGGGCGGCCCGGTGTGGGTGGTCAAGGCGCAAATCCACGCCGGTGGGCGTGGCAAGGGCGGCGGCGTGAAGGTGGCCAAGTCGATCGACGAGGTCAAGACCTTGGCCGAGCAAATTCTGGGCATGCAACTGGTCACGCACCAAACAGGCCCCGAAGGGCAGAAGGTGCGCCGTCTCTATATTGAGGAGGGCGCTGATATCCAGAAGGAGTACTACCTCTCCGTCGTGACCGACCGCGCCAGCCAGAAAGTGGCCTTCATCGCTTCCAGCGAGGGGGGTATGGATATTGAAGAAGTGGCGCACAAAACGCCCGAGAAGATCGTCAAGGTCTTCGTCGATCCGCTCGCTGGCATGAGCGATGCACAGGCCCAGGAGCTGGCCAAGGGCGTGGGCATGCCCGAAGACTCCGTGCCCCAGTTCGTGGACGTGTGCAAGAAGCTCTACCAGTGCTACATGGACACCGACGCTTCGCTGGTCGAGATCAACCCGCTCAACCGCGACAGCAAGGGCAACATCATCGCGCTGGACGCCAAGTTCAACTTCGACTCCAACGCCCTGTTCCGCCATGAGGAAATCGTCGCTCTGCGCGACCTGGACGAAGAAGACCCGGCCGAGGTGGAAGCCTCCAAGTTCGACCTGGCCTATATCAGCCTGGATGGCAACATCGGCTGCTTGGTCAACGGCGCGGGCCTGGCCATGTCCACCATGGACACCATCAAACTGTTTGGCGGCGAGCCGGCCAACTTCCTGGACGTGGGCGGCGGCGCGACCCCCGAGAAGGTCACTGAAGCCTTCAAGATCATGCTGCAAAACCCCAAGGTCGAAGCCATCCTGGTCAACATCTTCGGCGGCATCATGAAGTGCGACACCATCGCCACCGGCGTCATCACCGCCAGCCGCGCCGTGAACCTGCAAGTGCCGCTGGTCGTGCGCATGAAGGGCACCAACGAAGAGCTGGGCAAGAAGATGCTGGCCGATAGCGGCTTGCCCATCATCAGCGCCGACACCATGGCCGAAGCGGCCGAAAAAGTCGTGGCCGCCGTCAAGAAGTAAGGAATTGCCATGTCGATCTACATCAATAAAGACACCAAAGTCATCACCCAAGGCATCACCGGCAAGACCGGCCAGTTCCACACCGAGAAGTGCATCGAGTACGCCAACGGCAAGAACTGCTTTGTTGCGGGCGTCAACCCCAAGAAGGCGGGCGAGAAGATTTTTGACGTGCCCATCTTCGCCAGCGTCAAGGACGCCGCCAAGGAGACTGGCGCCACGGTCAGCGTGATCTACGTGCCGCCCGCTGGCGCAGCCGCCGCGATTTGGGAAGCCGTGGAAGCCGACCTGGACCTGGCCATCTGCATCACCGAAGGCATCCCCGTCAAGGACATGCTGGAAGTGCGCAACCGCATGAAAGCCAAGGAAGCCGCTGGCGGCAAGAAAACCCTGCTGCTGGGCCCCAACTGCCCGGGCCTGATCACGCCCGACGAGATCAAGATCGGCATCATGCCCGGCCACATCCACAAGAAAGGCCGCGTGGGCGTGGTTTCGCGCTCGGGCACGCTGACCTATGAAGCCGTGGCGCAGCTCACCGAGCTGGGTATCGGCCAATCCAGCGCTGTGGGCATTGGTGGCGACCCGATCAACGGTCTGAAGCACATCGACGTGATGAAGGCCTTCAACGACGATCCGGACACCGACGCCGTGATCATGATCGGCGAGATCGGCGGCCCCGACGAGGCCGAAGCCGCGCGCTGGTGCAAGGAGCACATGAAAAAGCCCGTGGTGGGCTTCATCGCTGGCGTGACCGCCCCTCCGGGCAAGCGCATGGGCCACGCTGGCGCGCTGATCTCCGGTGGCGAAGATACGGCCGAAGCCAAGCTGGCCGTGATGGAAGAGTGCGGCTTCAAGGTCACGCGCAACCCATCGGAAATGGGCAAGCTGCTCAAGGCGCTGCTGTAATCGGTGGCGTTTGGCGCAGGGCGCGCAAGTTGTGCGCCTCACGCCAACGGCTGCTAACAGCTTGCAAAGGCCCGCTGGATGCGGGCCTTTTTGCGTGGCGTTTCATCTGTGCCTGCGCCGCAGTGAGTACAACCCCAGCGGGCGATTGCGCAAAGCCCCTGCGGCCGGGGAACTGAGCCCGGCTTTGAGGCTCTTAAAGCGCTTTCTTCTTGCATCGCTGGCATGGGTTATCTGTACGGCAGATGCAATCAGTGACAAGCAATCCATGTTTTTCAATCGGTGGAAATCCCGGGCCATGGCCGGCCTGCTGGCAGCAGCCAGTGCAATGGCCAGCGTACTGGCAGTGCCTGCGCAGGCGCAAATCTTTGAATCCAGTCGCGCCTCCAGTAGCGGCGCCGGGAGCGCTTTGGACGGCGTATTCAGCCCCGCATCGTCAGCCTTGCCGCTTGCCGCTGGCCCCAGCGTGCAAACCCCGCATGTGCGCGCCGAGCTGCTGGCACACGCCCCGGATGGGATTCGCCCTGGCGGCGTTGTCCAACTGGGCTTGTTGATGGAGCATGCGCCGGGCTGGCACACCTATTGGCAAAACCCTGGCGATTCGGGCATGGCGACCGAGCTGCAATGGCAATTGCCCACGGGCTTTACCCCCGGCGCCATCGCATGGCCGACGCCGCTGAAAATGCGGCTGGACGAACTGGCCAACTACGGCTACGAAGGGCGCGTGTTGCTGCCCGTGCCCGTACAAGTGCCTGCCAACTGGCAAGCCACAGCGCCGGATGTGGAAATCCGCCTGGATGCCACATGGCTGGCGTGCCGCCTGGAGTGCATCCCGGAGCAGGGCAGTTTGACGCTGCGCCTGCCAGTGGATGTGCCTTCCGCTGCATGGGCTGGCGAGTTTGCGCAGGCGGCCCGCGCCCAGCCCGTGCCGTTGGCGGTGCAAGGCCACGCTGCGGCGTCGGGCGACACCTTGCACGTGCGGGTGGAAGGGCTGCCGCCCGATTGGCATGGGCAATCGCTGGAAGTCTTTGCCCAAGAGCCACAGGTGCTGCGCCACGGCGCGCGTGCAGGCCACGATTGGCAGCAGCGGTGGGAGCAAGGCGCATGGCTGGCGGAGCTGCCGCTGGCCTTGGATCGCGCCGACAGCGGCCCAACCTTGCCGCTGGTGCTGAGCCGCTTATCGCAAAGCGAAGGCGGCCAATGGGATCCCCATGCCCCTGATGCCTTAGCCGGCCCAACCGGCCCGATCGGCTGGGCCATTGAACTGCCAGTAACAGCGGGCTGGCAAGGCGCCGAGCGCGCCACGTTGGCGCCTGAATTGGTGCAGGCTTTGGCGCAGCAGCGCGAGGCGCAAGAAGGGGGGGCGACCACAGGCGCTGCGGCCAGTGCAGCGTCTGGAGCTGCTGCCACGCCGCCTGCTGCCCAGCCGCTCCCTGCGACTCAGCCGCCGCTGTCTCTGGCGCAGTGGGGCGTGCTGTTGCTGCTGGCCTTGCTGGGCGGCGCAGTACTCAATTTGATGCCTTGCGTTTTCCCCGTGCTGGCCATCAAAGCCCTTGCCCTGGCGCGCTACAGCCAAAACCGCCGTTTGCAACGCCAAAGCGCGCTGGCGTATGGCGCGGGCGTGGTGCTGTCGTTTACTCTGCTGGGGGCATTGGTGTTGGCGTTACAGGCGGCCGGGCAACAACTGGGCTGGGGCTTTCAACTGCAATCGCCCTGGTTTGTAGCGGGCATGGCCTTGCTGTTCACCCTGATCGGGCTGACCCTGGCGGGTATCGTTCAACTCCACATTGGGCTGCCCGAGCGGCTGCGTAGTGTAAAAGCCGGTGGCGATCCGCATTCCCCTGTAGGCGAATCGTTCTTTTCCGGCGTGCTGGCGGTGTTGGTCGCTGCCCCCTGCACAGGCCCGTTCATGGGGGCGGCGTTGGGGGCCACTTTGACGTTGCCTGCGGCGGCCGCGCTGGCGATTTTTGTGGCGATTGGCCTCGGTCTGGCCCTGCCCTTTATGGCACTGGTGTGGTTTCCGCGTGCGCTGGATGCCTTGCCGCGCCCTGGCGCATGGATGGAAACCTTCCGCAACGCCATGGCCTGGCCCATGTTCGCCACCGTCGCCTGGTTGCTGTGGGTGCTGGCGCATCAGGTGGGGGTGAACGCCATGATCGCCTGGCTGTTTGTGCTCTGGGGCCTGGGCTTTGCCTTGTGGCTTTGGGGCAAGCGGCCTGCTGCGGGCGCTGCACTCGCCTTGCGCGGCCTGTGGTGGCTGGCGCTGGCCGTGCCGGTAGCCGTTGCACTGGCTGGTGGCCATCACCTGGGCAAAACCATCGCCGTGCAAGCCCGCCAGCCCGTTGTGACCGCTACGACTCAAGAGCCGGGCGAGCAATGGCAAGCCTGGTCGCTGCAAGAGCAGCAGCGCAGCTTGCAAGAAGGCCGCCCCGTGTTTGTGGACTTCACCGCAAGTTGGTGCATCACCTGCCAGTACAACAAAGCCACGACCTTGGCCGATGCCGATGTGCTGGCCGACTTCGCCCGGGCCAAGGTGCGCCTGCTGCGCGCGGACTGGACGCGCAGCAACCCCGAAATCACCCGCGCCCTGCACGCCCTGGGCCGCACCGGCGTGCCCACCTATGCGCTGCATGTGCCCGGGCAGCCAGTGCAAGTCATGACGGAAATCCTCGATAAAGCCGCTTTGCGTGCACAACTGGCGGCTTTGGCGCCTTGAATCACTGTGGGCAAAGGGCGGTTGCCTTTTGTTGCCTTTATTCCTGCGCATCAGCCAATGGGAGGGTGGAAAACTCCCCCACAATGGCGCCCTGCAAAGCGGCCCGCCCAGGCGGGCGCTGTTGTGTTTGTTTTTTCCCCTTTTCAAAACATTCAGGGAGGTGTGCCATGAGCTTCATGCAAGAGTTTCGTGAATTTGCCATCAAAGGCAATGTGATTGATTTGGCCGTGGGCGTCATCATCGGCGGCGCGTTCGGCAAGATCGTGGATTCGGTGGTGAGCGATCTCATCATGCCGGTCGTCGGCCTGGTATTTGGCAAGCTGGACTTCTCGAACCTCTTTATCCCCCTGGGCCAAGCGCCCGAAGGCATTGCCCCCTCGCTGGCCGCATACCGCGAAGCGGGCGTGCCTGTTTTTGCCTACGGCAACTTCATCACCATTGCGCTGAACTTCCTGATTCTGGCCTTCATCATCTTCATCATGATCAAGCAGATCAACCGCCTCAAGCGCGCTGCACCGCCCGAAGCGCCGCCTGCTACCCCCGAAGACATCGTGTTGCTGCGTGAAATCCGCGACAGCCTGCGCAAACCCTGATTGAATGGCATTCCAATCAAGAGAAATTGCGATTCAGGTGTAACTTGCCGAAACAGGGTTATTTCTTTTCCTTTTGAATTGTAATAAATCGCTCTGCAGCACCCGAAGCCCTGCATACATGGCCCTGTATGCAGGGCTTTTTGCATGCCTAGGGCCACCTGTGCCAGAGCGGCCTGCGCTTGCGTTAGAATCGCGCCCCGTTGCTTCTGGCGGGCGTCGTTCAATGGTAGGACCTGAGCTTCCCAAGCTCAAGACGTGGGTTCGATTCCCATCGCCCGCTCCAAGCCCCCAATACCCACATCCCGCATGGCTGTAGATCCCAGCTATGCGGGATTTTTTATGTCCAACAAGTGGGGTGCGTTACATGCAGCCAGCAGAGTGGGCTATGTGGGCCGCGTGGCGCGTCAATGGTGGTGGCCATGCTCGCCGTGGGCGTGGCCGTGGCTGATTTCCTCGGGCGTGGCGGCGCGGATTTCCAGAATGCGCACCACGAAGCGCACGTGTTTGCCTGCCAAGGGATGGTTGCCGTCCAAATGGGCTTGCTCGCCCTTGATTTTCACCACATGCAGCACTTGGGGGCGGCCCTGGGCGTCCGTGGTTTGCAATTGGCCGCCCACTTTGGCGCCGGGTGGCAGGCTTGCACGTGGCACCACTTGCGCCAGGCTTTCGTCGCGCACGCCAAAGCCGTCTTGCGGGGGCAAATCCACCGTCGTGGCAAAGCCAACGCTTTGGCCTTCCAGGGCGGCCTCAATTTTGGGCAGCAAGTTGCCGTAGCCGCCGTGCAAGTAGCTCAACTGCTCGGCTTTGGATTGCATGGGGCGGCCTTTTTCGTCATCCAGCCGATAGCGGATGGTGACCACCGTTTGCGGTTGCACCGTTGTGGCGGAGGGGGTGGAAGTGGAAGAAGCCATGAGAGAACGTCCTTTCGTCATGCGTTGTTGCTGCGCCGTCGCGCCGCGTTGGGCGTGTTGGCGGCTAAAAAAATCCGGCACAAGCGTGTGCCGCGCCTGTGCCGGAGTGTCGGGTTTAGAGGCCTGGCTTTGAACAGGCCCTTACGCCGCTTCGGCCTGCGCCGCAGCCTCTGCGGCGGCTTCAATTTGCTCGTCGGTGGCGCGCAGGCCTGTTTCTGCGTCGAAGAAATGCAAGCGCGTATCGCGGGGTTGCACGCGAATCACGTCGCCGGGGTGGGGTGAAGGCGCGCCTTCTTCAATGCGTACCACCATGGCTTCATCCCCGAGGCGGCCGTACACCAGGCGCTCGGCGCCCAGCAGCTCAACGGTGTCCACCTGCACTTCCCACACGCCATCGGCGGTGATGTCGATGTGCTCGGGGCGAATGCCGGTAATCAGCCCGCGTGGGCCGCCAGGCGGCGCTTTGAGCAAGTTCATCGGCGGCGAGCCGATGAAGCTGGCCACAAAGGTGCTGGCGGGCGTGTGGTAGACCTCCTCGGGCGTGCCGAACTGCTCCACATGCCCGGCGCTGAGCACGATCATGCGTTGCGCCAGCGTCATGGCCTCTACTTGGTCGTGCGTGACAAACAGCGAGGTGATGCCCATTTCGCGGTGCAGCTTCTGGATTTCCAGGCGGGTTTGCCCGCGCAATTTGGCGTCCAGGTTCGAGAGCGGTTCGTCGAACAAAAACACCTGGGGCTGGCGCACGATGGCGCGGCCCATCGCCACGCGCTGGCGCTGCCCGCCCGAAAGCTCGCGGGGGCGGCGTTCGAGCAAATGGCCCAGCTCCAAAATCTTGGCGGCTTTTTCTACTCGGCGTGTGATTTCGTCATTGGGCACTTTGGCGATCTTCAGCCCGTAAGCCATGTTGTCGAACACGCTCATATGCGGGTACAGCGCGTAGTTCTGGAACACCATGGCGATATTGCGGCGGGCAGGCTCCAGATCATTGACGACTTGATCGCCGATCAGGATTTGCCCATCCGAAATTTCCTCCAGCCCTGCCACCATGCGCAGCAAGGTGGATTTGCCGCAGCCGGAAGGCCCCACGATGACGATGAACTCCCCATCGGCAATTTCGGCATTGATACCGTGAAGCACCTGAAGGGTTTTGCCGCTACGGCCGTAGCGTTTGATGACGTTGCGCAAAGAAATGGAAGCCATGGGTGAGCAGAAAACAGGCTAGAAAAAAGAGCGGCGATCATAACGAAAGGCAACCGGGCAAAAAACCGACAGCCCTTGCAGGTCGGCGGTTTTCTGGCGCGGCCTGTGGCGGGGCGGGGCAAGAGCATCCACTGCGCGCCTACATCACGCGGCGCGTGGGCTGTGTGTGATTTTTTGCCACCAGATGGGTGCAAGATGCGGGCCTGCCGCAACTGGCGGGGCAACGGGCGCCAGCGCCAATCGCTAAAATTTGCGCGATTTGATTCAGGGCCTGTTTTTTGCTCGCTGTGCTTTGAACAGGCCTCAAGCACCAGTGCCATGCATTGCTGCGCTGCGCGATCAACAGCTTGCATGGCACCGACCGCGTCGGCCTTCGGGCCGCGTTTGCTTTTCACACCATGACCACCGACAAACCCTCCACCCCCACCTCCGTCGCTGAAATCCGCCAGAGCTTTCTGGACTTCTTCGCCGCCAAGGGCCACACCATCGTGCCCTCGTCCTCGCTCGTGCCTGCCAACGATCCCACGCTGATGTTCACCAACAGCGGCATGGTGCAGTTCAAGGACGTGTTCCTGGGCACCGACAAGCGCCCCTACGTGCGCGCCACCAGCGTGCAGGCCAGCCTGCGCGCCGGCGGCAAGCACAACGATCTGGAAAACGTGGGCTACACCGCGCGCCACCACACCTTCTTCGAGATGCTGGGCAACTGGAGCTTTGGCGACTACTTCAAGAAGGAATCCATCCTCTGGGGCTGGGAGCTGTTGACCAAGGTCTATGGCCTGCCGCCCGAAAAGCTGCTGGCCACCGTCTATCACGAGGACGACGAGGCCTACGACATCTGGACGCAAATCATCGGCCTGCCGCCCGAGCGCGTGATCCGCATCGGCGACAACAAGGGCGGCAAGTACAAGAGCGACAACTTCTGGATGATGGCCGATACCGGCCCCTGCGGCCCCTGCTCGGAAATCTTCTACGACCACGGCCCGCATATCCCCGGCGGCCCGCCGGGCAGCCCCGATGAAGACGGCGACCGCTTCATCGAAATCTGGAACCACGTGTTCATGCAGTTCGAGATGCACGAGGATGGCAGCGTCACCCGCCTGCCCGCGCCCTGCGTCGATACCGGCATGGGGCTGGAGCGCCTGGCCGCCATCCTGCAAGGCGTGCACAGCAATTACGAGATTGATTTGTTCCAGGCGCTGATCAAAGCCGCCGCGCGCGAAACCGGTTGCACCGATCTGGACAACCCCTCGCTCAAAGTCATTGCCGACCACATCCGCGCCACCGCATTTCTGGTCAGCGACGGCGTGATCCCATCGAACGAAGGCCGCGGCTACGTGCAGCGCCGCATCATCCGCCGTGCCATCCGCCACGGCTACAAGCTGGGGCAGAAAAAGCCCTTCTTCCACAAGCTGGTGCGCGACCTGGTGCAGCAAATGGGCGCGGCCTACCCGCGCCTGGCCGAGCAGGAAGCGCGCATCACCGAAGCGCTCAAGACCGAGGAAGAGCGGTTTTTTCAAACGCTGGCTCAAGGAATGGATATTTTTGACTCATCCCTTGATCAAATTTTGGCGGAGAGAAAAGCAAAAAGCATTAATTCCGAAGTAAAACTAATTTCTACATGGTGTGATGGAGTGAATTGGGGGAATGGCTATAAGTTTTTAATATCTGAAGAGGGAAAATGGTTTAATGTAAAATTAATGGAAAATATTAAAGAGGATTTTGAAAGTCCGGAAGGGTTCTTTATTAAGCGAGATTGGGCTGGATTAACCCTGCCCGGCGACGTGGCCTTCAAACTGCACGACACCTACGGCTTTCCGCTCGACCTCACGCAAGACGTGTGCCGCGAGCGCGGCGTGACGGTGGACGTGGCCGGCTTTGACGCCGCCATGCAGCACCAGAAAGACACGGCCCGCGCCGCCGGCAAGTTCAAGATGGACAAGCAGCTCGCCTACGACGGCGTGCCCAGCCGCTTTACCGGCTATACCAGCCTGAATGAAAGCGCCACCGTGCTCGCGCTCTATGCCGACGGCGCGCCCGTACAGCAACTGCAAGCCGGGCAGCACGGCGTGGTCGTGCTCGACACCACGCCCTTCTACGCCGAAAGCGGCGGCCAGGTGGGCGATCGCGGCCAAATCACCACCGCCAGCGGCGCGGTGTTTGATGTGCAGGACACGCAAAAAATCAAGGCCGACGTGTTCGGTCAGCACGGCGTGCTGCAAAGCGGCAGCCTCAAAGTGGGCGATGCGGTGCAGGCCGCGGTCAATGCCGAGCTGCGCGCCGCCACCACGCGCAACCACAGCGTGACGCACCTGATGCACAAGGCCTTGCGTGAAACCCTGGGCGAGCACGTGCAGCAAAAAGGCTCACTGGTCGATGAGGACAAAACCCGCTTCGACTTCGTGCAAAACGCTCCCGTCACGCAAGAGCAATTGCACCGCATCGAGCAATTGGTCAATGCCGAAATCGTGGCCGATGCGCCCACCGTCATCCGCGAAATGGGCATCGAGGACGCCAAGGCCAGCGGCGCCATGATGCTGTTTGGCGAGAAATACGGCGACGTGGTGCGCGTGGTCGATATTGGCGAGAGCCGCGAACTCTGCGGCGGCACGCACGTGCAGCGCGCCGGGGAAATCGGCCTGTTCAAGCTCGTCATGGAAGGCGGCGTGGCCGCTGGCGTGCGCCGTGTGGAAGCCATCACTGGCGCCAAGGCCCTGGCCTATGTGCAGCAGCTCGAAACCACCATGGCCCAGGCCGCCCGCACCCTCAAAGCTCCGCTGCACGAGTTGCAAGCCAAGCTGGAGCAGCAGCTCGAACATGCCAAGGCGCTGGAAAAGGAAATCGCCGCCCTCAAAGGCAAGCTCGCCTCATCCCAAGGCGATGAACTGGTGGCGCAAGCCATCGACGTAGGCGGCCTGAAAGTGCTGGCCGCCCAGCTCGACGGGGCCGACGCCAAGACCCTGCGCGACACGCTGGACAAGCTCAAGGACAAGCTCAAAACCGCCGCCATCGTGCTCGCCGCTGTGGACGGCGGCAAGGTGCAACTGGCCGCAGGCGTGACCAAGGACAGCGTGGGCAAGCTCAAGGCCGGCGAGCTCGTCAACTTCGTCGCCCAACAAGTGGGCGGCAAAGGCGGCGGCAAGCCCGACATGGCCATGGCCGGCGGCACCGACGCCGCGGCCCTGCCCGCCGCGCTGCACAGCGTGCAGGGCTGGGTGGCGCAAAAGTTGGCTTGAACCTGCCGTGGCTAGAGCGTGTTATGAACTTTGAGCCAACCGAATCAACGGCATGGCATTGGGCAGCATGAGAATGGCAAAGACCACGAAGTGCAATCCCCCCAGTACGTCTGGCAATCGCTCGTAATCACGAGACAA
>NZ_RDQM01000011.1 GCF_003703475.1 Allofranklinella schreckenbergeri
CAACCTGCATGCAAGCGCGTACAAGGCCTGCTGTGTGACAGCGGCTATGTGGGCAAACCTTTTGCACAGGGTGTGCAAGCCATTTTGGGCGGGCACGTCAACGTGCAGATCGCCAAGCGCAGTCAGTCGCACACCTTCAAGGTGATGCCCAAGCGCTGGGTTGTGGAGCGCAGCTTTGCCTGGCTGGACAAGAACAGACGGTTGTGGAAGAACTGCGAGCGCCTGCTCAATACCAGCTTGCAGTTCATCCACTTGGCTTTCCTGGCGCTCATCCTCAAAAGATTTTGAACAGGTTCTCAGCAGTAGATGGCCCGGCGCAATCCTAAATCGCACAGCCGCCCGTAGTCGGCTGGAGTCCTTTGGGGATCAATAAATACAGCTTTCGCTTTCGTGCCCTCACGCAACCCAGCAGCAGCCCAAGGCTTGCTCTCACAAACAATCAATCAGCTTTTGCGGGCAGTATTTCAGCAGCCTGCCAAAGCTCTGGCGGACTTGCGTGTCACCAAATTCACTGCACCGCCCAGCGTGCTGGGGCCATACAGCAGCGAGGTGCCGTACTGGCCGCGCACTTCGGCCAGATCAAACGTGGTGAAGCGGTCGAAATCCACATAGCGTCATAAGGTACATACGGCTGGATGCCATCCACATACACTGGCGTCTTGCGCGAATCGAAACCGCGCACGTTCAGCATGGCCACATTGCGGCTGTTGGCCCCAAAACGCAACCCCGGCAACAGGTGCACGGTATCGGCCACGGTGTTGTATTGGCGCTCTTCAGCGTTTCTTCGCCGAACAATTATTTCAATCAAAGAAAATTCATATTATATATATCAAGCCAAAACAATGAGATTTTATTTCTTTTTGATTTATAAAATAAGTAGATCATATAAAAAAACGGCCCTTTACAGGCCGTTTTTTTATGCATCAGTCTGTCCGACTGCGTCGGATCAGTGCGTCAAGCGCCAGCAGGCAAGCGCATCAGTTGCGCGAGCGATCCACCAGCTTGTTCTTCGCAATCCAAGGCATCATGGCGCGCAACTGGGCGCCAACTTGCTCGATGGGGTGATCGGCGGTGTTGCGGCGGCGCGCGGTCATGGACGGGTAGTTCAAGCGGCCTTCCTGGATGAACATCTTGGCGTAATCGCCGTTTTGGATGCGCTTGAGGGCATTGCGCATGGCTTTGCGCGATTCTTCGTTCACAACCTCAGGGCCGGTGACGTACTCGCCATACTCCGCGTTGTTGGAGATGGAGTAGTTCATGTTGCCGATACCGCCTTCGTAAATCAGATCGACGATGAGCTTGAGTTCGTGCAAGCACTCGAAGTAGGCCATTTCGGGCGAATAACCGGCTTCCACCAGCGTTTCAAAACCCATTTTGATCAGCTCCACCGCGCCGCCGCAGAGCACGGCCTGTTCGCCGAACAAGTCGGTTTCGGTTTCTTCCTTGAAGTTGGTTTCGATGATGCCAGCCTTGCCGCCGCCGTTGGCCATGGCGTAAGAGAGGGCCAGATCGCGGGCTTTGCCCGATTTGTCCTGGTGCACGGCCACCAAATGGGGCACGCCGCCGCCTTGCGTGTAGGTGCTGCGCACGGTGTGGCCGGGGGCTTTGGGGGCAACCATCCACACATCCAAATCCTCACGGGGCACCACTTGGTTGTAGTGCACGTTAAAACCGTGGGCGAAGGCCAGCGAAGCGCCTTTTTTGATATGGGGCTCGACGTGTTCCTTGTAAACGGCGGCGATGTCCTCATCGGGCAGCAAGATCATGACCACGTCGGCGTTCTTGACGGCTTCGGCCACTTCCATGACCTGCAAGCCCGCCTGCTCGGCCTTGCCCCAGGAGGCGCCGCCTTTACGCAGGCCGACGATGACCTTGACCTGGCTGTCGTTGAGGTTCTGGGCGTGGGCGTGGCCCTGGCTGCCGTAGCCGATGATGGCGACCGTCTTGCCTTTGATGAGGCTGAGGTCGCAGTCTTTGTCGTAAAACACTTTCATGGTTGGCTCCTGGTGAGAAAAGTCAATGGGGTGTGGTCATTACGCGTTTTCAGCGCGACCAATGGTTGGGTGGGGGTGGGGGTGGCTGGTTTGGCCGCTCGGTCGCCGCTTCGCGCTACGCCATCCCGGGCGCGCCTTGCGCGCTGTGCGATTGTTCACAAGGCCGACCGGAATGGCGCATGATCGGGCAGAGATTTACAGCCGCAAGATGCGCTCGCCACGGCCGATGCCGCTGGGGCCGGTGCGCACGGTTTCAAGGATGGCGCTGCGGTCGATGGCGTTGAGGAAGGCATCGATCTTGCCCTGATCGCCCGTCAGCTCAATGGTGTAGCTCTTGTCGGTCACATCAATGATGCGGCCACGGAAGATGTCCGTGGTGCGTTTGATTTCCTCGCGCTCTTTGCCCGAAGCGCGCACCTTGACGATCATCAGCTCGCGCTCGGTGTAAGCGCCATCGGTGAGATCGACGACCTTGACCACTTCAATCAAGCGGTTCAGATGCTTGGTGATTTGCTCAATGGTGTCATCCGAGCCGACGGTCTGGATGGTCATGCGCGAGAGCGAAGGATCTTCCGTAGGCGCAACCGTGAGCGATTCGATGTTGTAGCCGCGCGCAGAGAACAGGGCCACGACGCGCGAGAGCGCGCCGGGTTCGTTTTCAAGCAAAACTGCGATGATGTGTCGCATGGGTGGGACTCCTCATTTCGCCCGCCCTCCCCCGGCAACGGCAATCGCCGGGCTTGGCAGGCAATGGATTCATCAGAAAAAAAATGGTTGCCGCAAACCGCCTTCTGCCGCAAGGCGGCTGGTGTGCCGCCCTGCTTCGGTCAGCCCCGCAAGCCGTAAGGTGGCGGCATGCAAAGCCAAGCGTTCAGGCGCCTGCGGGTTCGCGCAACGCGCAGCAATTAAAGATCGTCGGGGCCCAGCAGCATTTCGGTAATGCCCTTGCCCGCCTGCACCATGGGAAAAACGTTCTCCGTCGGATCGGTGCGGAAATCGAGAAACACCGTCCTGTCCTTCAGCCGACGTGCTTCACGCAGCGCGCCTTCCACGTCCTGAGGCCGCTCAATCAGCATGCCGACGTGACCATAGGCTTCGGCCAATTTCACAAAGTTCGGCAGCGACTCCATATAGGTGTGGCTGTAGCGGCTGGAGTACTCAATTTGCTGCCATTGGCGCACCATGCCCAGGTAGCGGTTGTTGAGCGCGCAGATGATGATGGGCGTTTCGTACTGCTTGCAGGTCGAAAGCTCTTGAATGCACATCTGCACCGAGCCTTCGCCCGTGATACAGAACACCTCGCTTTGTGGTTTGGCGCGCTTGATACCCATGGCGTAAGGAATGCCCACGCCCATGGTGCCCAAACCGCCCGAGTTGATCCAGCGGCGCGGCTCGTCAAAGCGGTAATACTGCGCAGCCCACATTTGGTGCTGCCCCACATCGGAGGTGATGTAAACATCATCGCCCTTGGTCATATTCCACAAGGTCTCGACGACAAATTGCGGCTTGATGACCTCCTGGTTATCACGGTCGTAATCCAAGCAGCGGGTGGAGCGCCATCCCTCAATGGTGGCCCACCAGGCCTTAAGGGCCTCGGCATCGGGCCGTTCCTGGGTTTCACCCAGCATGTTCAGCATTTCGGTGAGCACATCTTTGCAGTCGCCCACAATGGGCACCTGCACCTTCACACGCTTGGAGATGACGGATGGATCCACATCAATATGGATGATCTTGCGTTCGCGCTGGGTAAAGTGCTTGACGTTGCCAATCACGCGATCGTCAAAACGCGCGCCAATGGCGATCAGCACGTCACACTCTTGCATGGCGTTGTTGGCTTCTACCGTGCCATGCATGCCCAGCATGCCCACAAACTTGGGATCGGATGCGGGGAAAGCGCCCAGCCCCATCAATGTGCTGGTGACCGGGTAGCCCAACTGCTCAGCCAGCGCGCGCACCTCTCCAGTGGCATTGCCCAAAATCACACCACCGCCGATGTAGATGTATGGGCGCTTGGCCGCCAGCAAGTATTGCAAAGCCTTGCGAATCTGCCCCGTATGGCCTTTGCGCACGGGGTTGTAGGAGCGCATCTCGCAAGTTTCCGGATGACCGGTGTAAAGCACCTTTTTGCAGGAAATATCCTTGGGCAAATCAATCACCACCGGGCCGGGGCGGCCGGTGCGAGCGATATGAAAAGCCTTCTTGACGATCATCGGAATTTCCTCGACGCTTTGCACCAGGAAATTGTGCTTGACCACCGGGCGCGTAATGCCCACCGCATCGCACTCCTGGAAAGCGTCCTGTCCGATCAAGGGCGCAGGCACCTGGCCGGAAATCACCACCATGGGGATGCTGTCCATATAAGCCGTGGCCAGCCCCGTGACCGCATTGGTCAGACCCGGACCGGATGTAACCAGCGCCACCCCCACTTCGCCAGTGGCACGTGCATAGCCATCGGCGGCATGCACAGCGGCTTGCTCGTGGCGCACCAAGATGTGCTCGATCGCATCGGGCTGGGTCTGGCACATGCGATAGATCGCATCGTAGATATAAAGCACGGCACCGCCGGGATAGCCCCAGATGTGCTTGACGCCCTCGGCGACCAAAGAGTGCAACAAAACGTCCGACCCCATCATTTCGGCGGACGCGGCTGAGGCTTGCTCGGCCTGGGCGGCAGAGCGGATTTCGGCTTGGGATATTTCCATGAGAAAAACCTGCTGTGATTTTCGAAACTGAAAAACCTTCGGTGCCCCTTGCTCTCGCCCTTGTGAGGCCGGCTTAGGACTTAAGCATGTGATCGGGGACGCATCGGAGGCAAACTGCCCGCCCCGGCCACACGCCGTTTGCGAACTGGCTGAGAAAGATAAGGGGTGTATTATTGCATCGAATAGTCTCGCCTCGACGGCGGATACAGGTCGGGCAAGCCCGCCAGGCTTGCATTTGAAGCGTTTTTCCACCTTTCGCGTTGCACCTTGGCATCTGAAAAAGAGTTTGCAGACTTCCTGCAAGAAATCGAAAAGCGTGCGTTCAAACGTGCGCTTTTTCACGTCAAGGATGAAGACGTGGCGCTGGACATCGTGCAAGACAGCATGATGCGCCTGGCCGAACACTACGCAGACAAGCCCATTGAGGAAATCCGCATGCTGTTCAACCGCATTTTGGCCAACAGCACGCTGGACTGGTTTCGCCGCCAAAAAACCCGCAATGCGGTTTTGAGCAACTTCAGCGACTTTGAACGCAGCGACGAAGCGGGCGACACCTTCTCCCTGCTCGAAAACTACGCAGGCCCCGATGGCGGCGGCTTGGTGGAAAGCGCCGAAACCGCCACCGAGCGCAAGCAAACCTTTGAGCTCATTGAGGCGGCCTTGAAAAAGTTACCAACTCGTCAACGCGAGGCTTTCATCATGCGTTACTGGGAGGATATGGACGTGGCGGAAACGGCTGCGGCGATGGGTTGCTCGGAAGGCAGCGTCAAAACCCATTGCCACCGCGCCGTGCAAGCGCTGAGCAACATGCTTGGCGCACTTGGGGTGAAGTTATGAGGACACACAACACAAACGAAACACCACCATCGGGGCAGAGCTGCCCCGATGGCAATTGGGGGCCTGAAAACGCCCACGAAGCGGCGACCGACCTTGCGGGCGCCGCTTTTGCACGCGCCCTGCGCCAAGGCGAGCAGGCTGTGCCCCACGACATCCGCGAGCGCCTGCGCGTAGCCCGGCTGGCTGCTGTGCACGCCCACCAGCGCGCACTGGCGCGCCAAGCTGCGCAAGACGAAGCCTCCACCGTCGCCCGCCGTCGTCAATCGCCCTTCAGCGGTTGGCGCAAAGCGTTGGCCGCCTTGCCCATTGCCGCTGCGGCTGGCATCGGCGCCATCTTCATGCAAGGCGCTGTCAGTGAAGACGTACCCCATCAGCAGGTGGAAACCGACTTGCACATCCTCTCCAGCGAAGTGCCGCCCTCGGCCTTTGCCGACCCCGCTTTTGGGGAATACCTCAAACGCCAAAAGCTGGACGCACCCCACGCCAGGCCATAACCCACACCCGTCGGCAATACAGCATCCACAAGAGGTGGCCTATACTTTTGGCCACCTTTTTTGTTGCCGGATTCAGGCGCCTTCCGGCCTACTCCTGCGGTTGCAGAACAACGCTTTTGTAGAGCACTTCCCCCCAACGTGTCCTCTCCCGCCTCCAACACTTCCCGCCTGCCCTCCACAGAGGGAGTCACCTCCGCCAGCTTGGCCGGTTGCTTAGCCGCATGTTCGATATTGGCCGCCTTGCTAGGCCACTGGTGGTTGCAGCAACGCCCTTTGCTGACCCCGTCGCTGCCGCCTGGCATTGCTTATGCCGGGCCGCTCGTCCTCTTTGGCGAGCCACAGCCCGCGCCCGATCTCACTCGGCCAGAGCCGTGGCGGCCGCCTACAGGCGTACACATCACTCGGCCAACGTGGGACGATTTGTCAAAAGAGCACCAACATCTGCTGGCCGGGCTGGAAACCACTTGGCCCTACATCAGCAGCGCAGAAAAACGCCGCTGGCTGGCACTGGCCAGGCAGGCACGCGATTTGAATGCAAGCGACCGCCAGCGCCTGATCCAGAACATCACCGCCTGGGGCCAACTCGACGAAGGCCAGCGCCTGCAAGTGCGCCAGGAATACCGTGAGCGCGGCCCCGATGAATGGCTGCGCCTGGGCCAAGCGTGGCGCGATTACAGCGCCCTCCCCACCACCGAGCGCCTCGCGCTCGCTCAGGCGGCCCAGGCTGCACCCGTTGCCGACGCGCCCCCCGCCAAACGCGCCATGCCGCGCAAAAATCTGGTGCGCATTGCGGCGGCCAAGCAGGCCAAGCCGGGGCTGGCCAACCTGCCCAAGGTACCGCTGCAACCTGTGCGCTTTACGCAGCCTTCGGCAGCGCAAGATGCCGCTGCCAGCGCCCGCGCAACCAGCGCCATCACCACCGTGCGCGTGCCCGATGCACCCGCCCCGGCCACGCCACCGCCTGCGCGGGTGCGGTATTGGTATGGCGTGCCCATCACGCCGCCCGATCCAGCGCCGATTTACGCCAATTGAGCGTTCCAAACCCTAAAAATACCAATCAAAAGGCAAAAAAATATCGCCATTTTGGCATGATAGGCAATACATTCTTTTTACATTGAAATAAAAAATGCAGCCGATATGCAGGCTGCCTTTGCGCAGGCTCTGACGCCCCTTCAAGCGTCCTTCAAACGCATCTCTGCCGCCCGGGCGTGGGCCTGCAAGCCTTCGCCGTGGGCCAGCACGCTGGCAATGCGGCCCAGGGTTTGTGCGCCTTGCTCGCTCACTTCGATCAGCGAGCTGCGTTTCTGGAAATCCATCACGCCCAGCGGCGAGGAAAAACGCGCCGTGCCGCTGGTGGGCAGCACGTGGTTGGGGCCCGCGCAATAGTCGCCCAGGCTTTCACTGGTGTAAGCGCCCAGGAAAATCGCTCCTGCATGGCGCAGCAGTGGCTCCCACTGGTGCGGCTCGCGGCTGGAGACTTCCAAATGCTCGGGCGCGATGCGGTTGCTGATGGCGCAGGCTTCTTCCATGTCGCGGGTGAGGATGAGCGCACCGCGCCCGC
Source organism: Allofranklinella schreckenbergeri (assembly GCF_003703475.1). Classification (GTDB taxonomy): domain Bacteria; phylum Pseudomonadota; class Gammaproteobacteria; order Burkholderiales; family Burkholderiaceae_C; genus Lampropedia; species Lampropedia schreckenbergeri. The sequence continues at coordinate 7,589 of NZ_RDQM01000011.1, forward strand.
CCAGGCTTTTGGCAATGATCTCGGCGCGCGGCATCTCGGGCAGCAGGCGGTCGATCTCGCGCTGCACGGCATCAAGGTAAGCGGCATCGGGGCACAGCAAAATCGATTGCGCCAGCTCATCGTGCTCGGCCTGGCTGAACAAATCCATCGCCACCCAATCGGGCGGCGTGCTGCCATCGGCGAGCACCAGAATTTCGCTTGGCCCGGCGATCATGTCGATGCCGACCTGGCCGAACACATGCTTTTTCGCGCTGGCTACGTAGGCGTTGCCCGGGCCGGTGATTTTGTCCACCCTGGGGATGCTGGCCGTGCCGTAGGCCAGTGCCGCCACGGCCTGCGCGCCGCCGATGGTGAATGCGCGCGTGACGCCGGCCACGTAGGCAGCGGCCAGCACCAGCGGGTTTTTCTCGCCGCGCGGCGTGGGCACGACCATCAGGATTTCCGCCACTCCAGCCACATGGGCGGGGATGGCATTCATCAGCACGCTGGAGGGGTAAGCCGCCTTGCCGCCCGGCACGTAAATGCCCACGCGATCGAGCGGCGTGACTTTTTGCCCCAGCAGGCTGCCGTCCTCGTCGCGGTACGACCAGCTTTGGCCTGCGGCTTGTTTTTGCGCCTCGTGGTAGCGGCGGATGCGCTCGGCCGCTTGCTGCAAGGCTTGGCGCTGCTGGCTGAGCAGGCTTTCGAACGCGGCGGCCAGCTCGGCCTGCGTCAACTCCAACTGCGCCATGCTCTCGGCCTGCACGCCGTCGAGCTGCTGGGTCAGGCGCAGCACGGCGGCATCGCCCTCTTGCTGCACGGCTTGCAAAATTTCGGCCACGCGCTGCTCGATTTGCGCATCGGCATCGGCCGACCAGTGCAGGCGCTGCTGGAAGCGGCTTTCAAAATCGGCATCGGCCGTGGACAGGCGCAGAGGACGGGCTTGGAGGGTCATGGCAGGCGGGTGCGTAAAGATTGCAAATGAACAAAGCGCCGATTATCGAATACCGAACGCCTGCGCCCACCGCGCCGCCGCGCGCCGCTGCTACAAATGACACATCAAAGGAATGGAAACCGCCCTATTTCGGCACGCCAGCAAAGACGCCGCTTTGCCGGGTGTTCTGCAATGGCAAGAACACGGAAAGGGTAAAAAAATTCCAATTCAAAGGAAATGAAATGACGTTATTTCGGCATGATGGTAAATAAGCCCTATTTCCCTTGAATTAAACAGCCTCAATCCTCAATCCCCCGCTGCGCGGGCACGCCCGCCTGGTAGGCGTGCTTGACCAGCTCCATCGACGTGACCGTATCGGCCACATCGATCAGCTCCTGCGGGCAGCGCCGCCCGGTGAGCGCGACGTGAACATGCGCCGGGCGCTGGCGCAAGCAGTCCAGCACCTCATCCAGCGGCAGCCAGCCGTAAATGAGCGGGTAGGTGATTTCATCGAGCACGACGAGGAAAAACTCCCCGCCCAAAATCGCCTCGCGCGCCTTGGCCCAGCCTTGGCGCGCCAGCTCGGCCGAATGCTCCAGATCGCGGCTTTTCCAGCTAAAGCCATCGCCCAGCCCTTCGATGGGCACGCCCAGCTTTTCAAACGTGCGGTGCTCGCCAAAACGCGCCGAAGGCACTTTGACGAACTGAAAAATCTTCACCGGCTTGCCTCTGCCATGCGCGCGCAGCGCCAGGCCAAAGGCGGCCGTGCTCTTGCCCTTGCCATTGCCGGTGTTAATGAGGATGAGGCCGCGGCGCTCGCCCTCGGGCTTTTGGCGCACGCGATCCACGGGCGGTTGTTCGATTTGCATGCGAAAAATCCTCAGCGGCTGTCCAGCACCACCATCGTCAAGCGCGAAGCGCACACCATCGCCCCTTGCTCATCGACGATGTCGATTTGCCACACCTGGGTCGAGCGCCCGATGTGCACCGGCCTGGCCGTGCCCGACACCCAGCCCGACGTGGCCGCGCGCAGGTGATTGGCGTTGATATCCAGCCCCACCACATGCTGGCCTTCGGGCGCGGCCATGTAGGCGGCCATGGAGCCCAGCGTTTCCGCCAGCGCCACGCTGCAACCGCCGTGCAGCAGGCCAAAGGGTTGCTTGGTGCGCGCATCCACGGGCATGCGCGCACTCAGGAAATCATCGCCAATGGCCGTCATCTCAATGCCCAGATGGGCCACCGCCGTGTTTTGCGCCATGGCGGTGATGGCCTCCAGGCTTAAAGCCTTTTTCCAAATCGACATAGAAGAAAAATCCAACGCAGAGAAGTCAAAACGCCGCGCATTATCGCGGCGTCGCCCCGGATGCAGCCGCGCGCGCCGGGTGCAGTGGCTTCACACGCGCTCCATCAGCAAGGCGATGCCCTGCCCCACGCCGATGCACATGGTGCAAATGGCGTAGCGCCCGCCGCTGGCCTGCAATTGCCGCGCGGCGGTGGTGGCCAGGCGCGCGCCGCTGGCGCCCAGCGGGTGACCCAACGCAATCGCGCCGCCCAGGGGGTTGACGCGCGGGTCGTCATCGGCCAGCCCGAGCTGGCGCAGCACGGCCAGGCCTTGCGCGGCAAAGGCTTCGTTGAGTTCGATGAGGTCGATTTGCGCCAGCGTCAGGCCGGTTTTGGCCAGCAGTTTTTGCACCGCAGGCGCGGGGCCGATGCCCATGACGCGCGGGGCCACGCCGACGCAGACGCTGGCGAGCACGCGCGCCAGCGGGCGCAGGCCCTGGCTTTGCATGCCCGCCTCGCTGGCCAGCAGCAGCGCGCAGGCGCCGTCGTTGACGCCGCTGGCGTTGCCCGCCGTCACCGTGCCGTCGGGACGCACCACGGGTTTGAGGCGCGCGAGCGCCTCCAGCGTGGTGGCGCGCGGGTGCTCGTCCTGGGCGAAGACCAAAGGCTCGCCTTTTTTCTGCGGCAGCGTCACGGGGGTGATTTCGACCTCGAAGCGCCCGGCCTGCTGCGCCGCCTGCGTTTTGCTCTGGCTGGCCAGGGCGAAGCGGTCTTGGTCCTCACGGCTGATGCCGTAGTCTTGCGCCACGTTTTCCGCCGTTTCGGGCATGGAGTCCACGCCGTAGGCGGCGCGCATGGCCGGGTTGATGAAGCGCCAGCCGATGGTGGTGTCGTAAACGGCGTTGTTGCGGCTGAAGGCGGCATCGGCCTTGGGCATGACGAAGGGGGCGCGGCTCATGCTTTCCACGCCGCCGGCGAGCACGACATCGGCCTGGCCTGCCTGAATGGCCCGCGCGGCGACGGCCACGGCGTCCAGCCCCGAGCCGCACAGGCGGTTGAGGGTGGCGCCGGGCACGCTCTCGGGCAGGCCTGCGAGCAAGGCGGCCATGCGCGCGACGTTGCGGTTGTCCTCGCCAGCCTGGTTGGCGCAGCCCAGCCATACGTCGTCGATGGCGGCGGGGTCGAGCTGGGGGTTGCGCGCCAGCAGCGCCTTGAGCGCGATGGCGGCCAAATCGTCGGTGCGCACGCCCGCCAGCGCGCCGCCGTAACGCCCAAAGGGGGTGCGGATGGCATCGCAAATAAAGGCCTGGGCTGTCATGAAATCCTCCTTGGCTTTCGGGTGTTTCAATTTTTCTATTTCAAAAGGAAACAAAATCAACCTGTTTCGGCATGATTGTCAATCAATCAAATTTACTTTGATTTGATTCTCAAGCAGCGGCACGGTTCAGGCTGTCGAAATCGCGCCCTTGCGCCACCAATTGCTCCAGCAAGGCGGCGGGCTGCCAGAACAGCGGGTCTTGCCGGGCGAAGGCCTGGATGTCGGCCAGCACCTGGGGCAGGCCCTGCATGTCGGCCCACTTCATGGGGCCGCCGCGCCAGCGCGGAAAGCCGTAGCCAAAGAGAAAGACCGCATCCACATCCAGCGGCCGCAAGGCGATGCCTTCTTGCACCACCTTGGCGCCTTCGTTGACCATCGCGGCCATGTAGCGGCGCATGATCTCCTCGGGCGTGAAGCTGCGCGCTGCGATACCTTTGCGCTGGCGCTCGGCGTCGATGATTTCCAGCACCTGCGGGTCAACCTGGCCGCTGCGCGCGCCGTCGGGGTAGAGGTAAAAGCCGCGCCCGGTTTTTTGCCCGAACCAGCCGCGCTCGCACAGGCGATCGGCGATCTCCACGTAGCGCGCACGCGGGTCGCGCGTGGCGGCGCGGCGCTTGCGCGTGGCCCAGCCGATGTCGCCACCGGCCAGGTCGATGACCTGAAACGGCCCCATGGCAAAGCCGAAGTCGCGCACGGCGGCGTCGATTTCGTAAGGGCTGGCACCGTCTTCCATCAGGTAATCGGCCGCCTGCTTGTAGGCGGCCAGGATGCGGTTGCCGATAAAGCCGTCGCACACGCCCGCGCGCACCGGGATTTTTTTCAGCCGCTGCGCCAGGGCAAAGGCGGTGGCGACCACATCGGCCGCCGTGCGCTCGGGCACGACGATTTCCAGCAGCTTCATGATGTGCGCCGGGCTGAAAAAGTGCAGGCCGATCACGTCCTGCGGCCGCGCGGTGACGGCGGCGATGGCGTCGATGTCCAGATACGAGGTGTTGGTGGCCAGCACCGCGCCGGGTTTGCAGACGCGATCGAGCGCGCGGAACACGTCTTGCTTGACTTGCAGGTCTTCAAACACGGCCTCGATCACCAAATCCACCTCGGCCAGGGCCTGGTAATCGGCGCCGGGGACGTAACGCGCCAGCAGCTCGTCCCTGGCCTGGGGCGTGAGGCGGCCTTTGGCCACCTGGCCATCGCAGATTTTTTCCACATTGGCCTGGCCGCGGGCGATGGCCTGGGCGTCGCGCTCGATCATGTGCACGTGCAGGCCCGCTTGCAGCGCCGCCACGGCTATGCCTGCGCCCATGGTGCCGCCGCCGATCACAGCCAGGCGCTCCACGCGGCGCGGCGCGGCTTCACGCGCCTGGGGCACTTTCAGCACTTCGCGCTCGGCCCAGAAGGCGTGCAGCAGGCCCTGGCGCTGCGGGCTGTCCATGCACTCCAGAAACAGCTCGCGCTCGCGCGCCAGCCCTTGCTCGAATGGCAGTTGCAGCGCCGCGCGCACGGCTTCGATGATTTTCAGCGGCGAGAACAGGCCACGGGTTTTTCTGGCCGTTTCCTGCTCCAGCGCTTGCAGCGCCGCCTGGGCAGTGTCGGCATCGGGCACGGGCAAATCGCACGTGCGGCGCGCTGCTGCGCCCTGAGCCAGCAGCGCGCTGGCCCAGGCCAGACCGGCGGCCACGGGGTCGTCCGCCGCATCCAGCCGATCCGCCAACCCAGCGGCCAGCGCCGCTTGGGCTGAGAGCGGCTTGCCACTGAGCATCAGCTCGGCGGCGGCTTTCGCGCCCATGAGGCGCGGCGCGCGCTGCGTGCCGCCCGCGCCGGGCAGCAGGCCCAGATTCACCTCAGGCAGCCCCAGCTTGGCCTGCGGCAGCAACAGCCGGTAGTGCGCTGCCAGCGCCACTTCCAGCCCGCCGCCCAGCGCTGCGCCGTGCAGCACGGCAATCACGGGCTTGGCGCAAGCCTCGATGCGGTTGCAGACATCGCGCAGCACGGGCGCTTGTGGCGGTTTGCCGAATTCGCGGATGTCGGCCCCGGCAATAAAGGCCTTGCCCTTGCCAACCAGCAGCACGGCCTGGATGGCGGGGTCTTGCTCGGCTTGCTCCAGCGCGTGCAGCAAGCCTGCGCGCACTGCCTGGCTCAGGGCGTTGACGGGTGGATGGTCGATGCGCAGCACGCGCACGCCACCGTGGGTTTCGGCCACGACGACGCCAGCAGGCGCAGCGGCAGCAGCGGTAGAAGGGGCAGCGTTGGAAGGAGCGGCAGATGTCATGGGGCCTCCTGCAATCACGGCCTCAATCGGGCACCACGGCGGTGACTTCGATTTCCACCTTGGCGCGGTCTTCCACCAAATCGGCCACCTGCACAGCCGTCATGGCGACGTTGAAGTTGCCGATCAGCTCGCGGTAGGCTTTGCCGATTTCAGGGTAGGCGGCAACGTATTCCTTCTTGTCCTTGACGTACCAGGTCATGCGCACGATGTGCTGCGGGCCAGCGCCGCCTTCGGCCAATACGTCCACGATGTTTTGCAGCGCCTGGCGCACTTGGCCAGCCAGGTCGTCGGTGTGGAAAACGCCTTGGCCATCCCAGCCGATCATGCCGGCGACGTAGATTTGCGTGCCGCGCACGGCCACGCCGTTGGCATAACCTTTGGGACGGGGCCAGCCTTGGGGGAGCAGGACTTGCATGGATTCTCCTTTGCTTCAAAAAAAGGCCAAAAAAGGCAAAAAAGTTCGGAACAAAACGGCCAACTCTACACACCAGCATCCGGCGCAGTCGGCGCGGCCGTCGGCGGCAGCGCTTGCAACGCGGCGCGCACGTCTTCGGGGATGGCGATGGCCTGGTGCGTATCCAGATTGGTAAAGACCAGCACCTTGCGCGCCTGCACGCGCAATTGCGCGCCAGCGCGGCATTGCATCTGCAAGGTCAGGGATTTGCCGCCTGCGCGCTCAACCCACAGGCCAAGCTGCACGTCATCGCCCATGCGGCTGATGGCGCGGAAGTCGCACTCCAGCCGCACGATGGGCAGGCCGATGCGGCGCGGCCCCAGCATGTGCGCGTAGCCAATACCCAGGCCGTGGTCGAACCAGTCTTCCACCAATTGGTTGAACAGCACCAGGTACTGCGGGAAGAAGACGATGCCAGCAGGGTCGCAGTGCGAGAAGCGGATGCGCAGCGGGCGCTCGAAGTGCATGGGCCGGGGCGCGTGCGCGGCGGCGGCGGCGGAAGTTTCGGGGGGCGTGGGCATGAAGTTTTTTCCTTGTCAAACAACGCGCAGAGCCTTCTCAAACGCCGATATAGCGCTGCCATAGCGCAGGCTCTTGCGCCAACTGCGCCGAGCTGCCCTGCCAGACGGGCTGGCCGCGCTCGATGATGGTGTGGCTGTCGGCCAGCTCGATCAGGCGCTGCACGTATTTGTCGATCACCAGGATGGTCTGGCCCTGCGCGCGCAGCGCGGCCAGGCATTGCCAGATTTCCTCGCGGATCAGGGGCGCCAGGCCCTCGGTGGCCTCGTCCAGGATCAGCAGATGGGGGTTGGTCATCAGCGCGCGGCCAATGGCCAGCATTTGCTGCTCGCCGCCCGAGAGCTGGTTGCCCATGTTGTGCTGGCGCTCTTGCAGGCGCGGGAACAGGTGGTAGACGCGCTCGAGCGTCCAGGGCTGCTCGCTGTGGCAGCGGTTGGCGGCAAAGGCTTGCAGGTTCTCGCGCACGCTGAGGTTGGGGAAGATTTGCCGCCCTTCGGGCACCACGGCCAGGCCCATGCGGGCGATGCGCTCGGGCGGCAGGCGCTCGATGCGCTCGCCGCGAAAGCGGATGCTGCCGCCAAAGGCGGGCGTCAGGCCCAGGATGGCGCGCACCGTGGTGGTCTTGCCCATGCCGTTGCGCCCCAGCAGCGTGGCCACGCTGTGCGGGGCAATGGCGCAGTGCATGCCAAACAACACCTGGCTTTGGCCGTAGCCGGCTTGCACGTCTTGCAGTTCCAACAGGGCGCTCATGCGGTGCTCTCCATCGGGGCGGCGGTTGCTGCGGTTGCGGTGGAGGGTGGAGCGGCGGAGGGGGCGCTGGCGTGCTCATCGCCCAAATAGGCGCGCTGCACCTCGGGGTGGCGGCGGATGTCTTGCGGCGCTCCGGTGGCGATGACCTTGCCGAACACCAGCGCCGAAATCCGGTCGGCCACGCGAAACACCGCGTCCATGTCGTGCTCGACCAGCAAGATGGTGACCTGCTGCTCTTTGAGCGCCAGCAGCAGTTGCACCATGCGCTCGGATTCCTCCGGCCCCATACCGGCCATGGGCTCATCGAGCAGCAGCAGCTTGGGCGAGAGCGCCAGCGCCATGCCCACTTCGAGCTGGCGCTGCTCGCCGTGCGACAAGTCGCCCGCCAGGCGGGCCAGGCGCGCGCCCAGGCCGACGCGCTGGGCGATCTGCGCGGCCTGCTCGTAGCGCGAGCGCTCGGCGCGTGCGGCGCGCCAGAAGGCAAAGCTGCTGCCGCTGCGCGATTGCAGCGCCAGGGCCAGGTTGTCCAGCACCGGCAGGCGCTTGAAGATGCTGGTGATCTGGTAGGAGCGCACCAGCCCCAGGTGCACGCGCCGGTGCATGGGCCAGGCGGTAACGTCCTGCCCATCGAACAGGATGCGGCCGCTGCTGGGCGCCAGCGCCCCGGCAATCTGCGCGATCAGCGTGGTCTTGCCCGCGCCGTTGGGGCCAATCAGCGCGTGCAGCTCGCCGGGGCGCACGTGCAGGTGGGCGTGGTCGGTGGCCGTCAGCCCGCCAAAGCGCTTGACCAGATCGTCCACGTGCAGCAGGGCCGGGGGATGGGAAGTCTGCGTCGCGCCCGTCATGCCGCCCTCCTGTAAGCCCATTGGCGCAGCCGCGCAGGCAGGCTGAGCACGCCGTTGGGCGCGGCCAGCACCACGGCCAGCAGCAGCGCGCCCAGGTAGAACTGCCAGTGGATGGTGTAGCTCACCAGCACCTCCTCCAGCAGCAAGAACACCACGGCCCCGGCAAAGCCGCCGTACAAATAGCCCACGCCGCCCAGGATCACCATGATGAGCAGCATGCCCGACTGGTTCCACTGCATCAGCGCCGGGCTGACGAAGCTGGCCTGGTTGGCCAGCAGCGCGCCGGCCAGCGCGGCCATGGCACCGGCCAGCGTGAAGGCGGCCAGCTTGTAGCGGTAGGTGGCAAAGCCCAGCGCCTGCATGCGCGTTTCGTTCTCGCGGATGCCTTGCAGCACATGGCCAAAGCGCGCATTGAGCAGGCGCTGCACCAGCACGAAGGCCAGCGCCGCGAGGGCCAGCACGACGTAATAAAAATGCGTGTCCGAGGCCAGGTCGATGCCCAGGCCCAGCTCCGAGCGCTGCATCAGCGACAGGCCATCCTCGCCGCCGTACTGCTTGAGCGAGACCATCAGATAAAACAGCATTTGCGCAAAGGCCAGCGTGATCATGATGAAGTACACGCCCTGCGTGCGCAGACTGATGGCGCCAATGGCCAGGGCAAACAGCGCGCCCAGCGCCATCGCCAGTGGCCAGGTCAGCCAGGCCGAGGCCCAGCCCTCTTGCATCGCAATGCCCACGGTGTAGGCCCCGATGCCCAGAAAAGCCGCATGGCCCAGGCTGACCATGCCGCCATAGCCCAGGATGAGGTTCAGGCTGGTGGCCGCCAGCGTGAAGATCAGGATGCGGCTGGCCACGGCGATGTAGAAATCGCTCTCCAGCGCCGTCAATACGGGCGGCAGCGCCAGCAGGCCCAGCAGCAGTGCAGCGCTGACCGCGCGCGGCAGGCGCTGGTCCAGCAAGCTGGTGATGGCCGGGGCGGCAGGGGTGGTGGCAGAGGTGGCAGATGGGGTGGTCATGGCATCAGCCTCGCGCGGGGAACAGGCCGCTGGGCTTGAAAAACAGCACCACGGCCATGAGCAGGTAAATCAGGATGGAGGCCACCGCCGGGCCAGCGTTGGCGGCCAGCTCGGCGTCCATGAGTTGGCGAAACAGCAATGGGATCAGCGTGCGCCCGGCCGTATCGACCAGCCCCACCAGCAAGGCCCCCAGCAACGCGCCACGGATGGAGCCAATACCGCCGATGACGATGACCACAAAGGCCAGAATCAGAATGCTCTCGCCCATGCCCACCTGCACGGCCAGCAGCGGCCCGAGCATGCCGCCAGCGAGCGCGCACAGCGCGGCGGCAAAGGCAAACAAGGCGGTGAACAGCAGCCGCACGTTGGCCCCCATGGCCAGCGCCATCTCGCGGTTGGACGCGCCCGCGCGCACCTGCATGCCGATGCGCGTGCGCGTAATCAGCCAGTACATGCCCAGCGCCACCAGCAGCCCCACGCCGATGATGAACAGCCGGTAGGCCGGATAGCTCAAGCCCGGCGCCAGCGTGATGGGGCCTGCCAGCGCCGCCGGCGGGTTGAGCTGGATGGGCTGCGGCCCCCAGAGCATGCGCACGGCCTCGTTGGCCATGAGCATGATGGCGAAGGTGCCCATGACCTGCGAGAGATGATCGCGCCGGTAAAAGCGTTGCAGCACCGTGCGCTCCAGCAGCACGCCCACCAGCACCGTCGCGCCGATGCCGCCCAGCAACCCGAGCCAGAACGAGCCGCTGGCAGCCGCGATGCTGGCAATCAGGTACGCGCCAATCATGTACAGCGAGCCATGCGCCAGGTTGATCATGCCCATGATGCCGAACACCAGCGTCAGGCCAGCGGCCAGCAGGAACAGCATCAGCCCGAATTGGAGGCCGTTGAGCAGTTGCTCCAGAACCAGGGTGGTTTGCATGAAAGGGAAGAAGAAAAGAGGGCAGCGGCGAGGCCGCCCGCCAGGGGGCCGCGCAGCGCCGGTGCAAAAAAGCGATCAGATCCAATCCGGCCAGCCCCTCAACCGGGCATCTTGCAATCGCCCACGTAGGCATCGCTGTGGTTCTCGAAGGCCTTGCCGATCAGCTTGTTGGTGACCTTGCCATCTTCGCCCTTGACCACTTCGCGCATGTAGTAGTGCTGGATCGGGAAGTGGTTGGTGTTGAAGCGGAAATCGCCGCGCACCGAGTTGAAGTTGGCCGCCTGCAAGGCTTTGCCGATGGCGGCCTTGTCCTTGAGGTTGCCGCCCGTGGCCTTGACGGCCGAGTCGATCAGCATGGCTGCGTCGTAGCCCTGCGAGGCATACAGCGTGGGCGTGCGGCCGTATTCCTTGCGGAAGTCCTCGACGAAGCGCTTGTTGGCGGCGTTGTCCAGATCCCAGGCCCATTGCGAGGCGTTGTAAATGCCCACGGTGGCCTCGCCCACGGCGCTGATGACGTCCTCATCGGCGGAAAAGCCCGGGGCGAACAAGGCCATGCTGTCCTTCAGGCCCGCGCCGTGGAACTGCTTGATGAAGTTGATGCCCAGCCCGCCAGGCAGGAAGAAGTACACCGCCTCGGCGCCGGAGGCGCGAATCTGCGACAGCTCCGCGCCATAGTCCAGTTGCGACAGCGGGGTGTAAAGCTCCAGCGCCACCTCACCCTTGTAGAAACGCTTGAAACCGGCCAGCGCATCCTTGCCGCCGGGGTAGTTGGGGGCGATCAGCGCCACTTTCTTGACGCCCTTGTCCTGCACGGCCTGGCCCACGGCCTCGTGCTGGTTGTCGTTCTGGTAAGCGGCGCTGAAGAAATAGGGATTGCACTGCTTGCCCGCCAGTTGCGAGGGGCTGGCATTGGCGCTGACGTAGTAGGTCTTGTTGGCAAAAATGGCCGGGGCCACGGCCAGCATGATGTTGGAGAACACCACGCCGGTCATGAAGTCCACCTTCTCGCGCTTGAGCAGGCGGTCGGTGGTTTGCTTGGCCGCGTCGGGGCTTTGCTGGTCATCGACGATCACCACCTTGGCCGGCAGGCCGCCGAGCTTGCCCTCGGTGTGCTTGAGCGCGAGCTGAAAGCCGTCGCGGATGTCGATGCCCAGCGTCGAGCCTGGGCCCGAGAGCGTGCTGAGCAGGCCGATCTTCACCTCCTCGGCGGCCGAGGCGGCCTGGGCCAGGCACAGCGCCGCCGCACCGGCCACGGCGGCCAGGGTGTGGGAGCGAAGGCTGGGAAAGCGGATGCTGGGGCGGGTGGTGCGGGTCATGCGGGTGCCTCCTTGAATGTCATGAATGGGGTGGAGCAAAGGGCCTGCTGCATTTGCAGGGCGAAAAAGTATCGCATCCAGAACCGGGCAATCGGGCGCTTGGGCCAGGCTTTGGTCTAGGCACTTTCACCCATGCTGCTCGCCCATGCGGCGCTTGAGCGCGCTGCGCTGGAGCTTGCCGGTGGTGGTGCGCGGCAGCGCGGCGATGAACTCCACGGCGCGCGGGTATTTGTAGGGCGCCACGCTCTGCTTGACGAACTCCTGCAAGGCAGCGACCAGCTCGGCATCGGCGGCCACGCCCTCCTTGACGACGACGAAGGCCTTGACGATCTGGCCGCGCTCCTCATCGGGCGCGCCGATGACGGCGCATTCGGCCACGGCCGGGTGCTGCATCAGCGCCTCCTCCACCTCGGGCGCGGCAATGTTGTAGCCCGCCGAGATGATCATGTCGTCGGTGCGCGCCTGGTAGAAGAAGTAACCGTCCTCATCCATCAAATAAGCGTCGCCGGTGAGGTTCCAGCCATCCTGCACATAGGTTTTCTGGCGCTCGTCGCGCAGGTAGCGGCAGCCCGTGGGGCCTTTGACGGCCAGCTTGCCCACGGTGCCCGGCGGCAGCTCGTTGCCGTCATCGTCCTGCACGCGGGCGCGGTAGCCGGGCACGGGCTTGCCGGTCGCGCCCGGGCGGGCGCTGGCCTCGTCGGCGGAGATGAAGATGTGCAACAGCTCGGTCGCGCCAATGCCATCGATCAGCTCGATGCCGCTGGCCTGCTTCCACAGCGCACGCGTGGACGCGGGCAGCGCCTCGCCCGCGCTGACGCACTTGCGCAGCCGCGCCTGGGCCAGCAGCTCGGGCATGGCCGCCATGTGGCGGTAGGCCGTGGGCGCGGTGAACACCACGGTGGCGCCAAATTGCGCACAGGCCTCAAGCAACTGCTGCGGCCCGGCCTTTTCCAGCAGCACGCTGCTGGCGCCAATGTCCATGGGGAACAGCACCAGCCCGCCCAGGCCGAAGGTAAAGCCCAGCGGCGGGCTGCCAATGAAGACGTCGTCCGCATCGGCGCGCAGCACGTGGCGCGGCCAGCACTTGCAAATGGCCATCACGTCGCGGTGGTAGTGCATGGTGGCCTTGGGCACGCCGGTGGTGCCGGAGGTAAAGCCCAGCAGGCACACGTCGTCGCTGGCCGTGTCCACGTTGCTGAAATCGGGCGCGGCCTGCTGCATGGCGCGGTGCAGGCAAGGCAGCTCGGCCCCGCTCGATGGCGCGGCCAGCGCGGTGTTGAAGTAGCGCACCTGCGCCAGTTGCGCCAGTTGCGGCGCTGAAGATGGCATCGCGCGCGCGGCCTCCAGCTCGCCGGCCAGGCGCGCATCGCACAGCGCGTGGCTGATCTGGCCGATGTCGATGATGGTGCGCAGCTCCTTGGCGCGCAGCAGCGGCATCACCGCCACGGCAATGCCGCCGGCCTTCATCACCGCAAACCAGCAGGCCACCATCCAGGGCGTGTTGGGCGCAAACAGCAGCACGCGGTTGCCCGGCTGCAAGCCCATGTCCTGCACCAGCACGTTGGCGATGCGATTGGCGTGGGCCTGCAAGTCGGCGTAGCTCCAGCGCGTGCCGTCCGGCGCGCGCAGGCACAGGCGATCGCCGCGCCCTTGGGCCACGTGGCGGTCGAGCAATTCGGTGGCGCAGTTGAGCTGCGCGGGAAATTGCAGCTCGGGCAGCTCGAACAGGTATTCGGGCTGCTGCTCCAGCGGCGGCAGGTTGTCGCGCGCAAAGGTGTCGATATGGGCGCTGGGCATGTCGCTTGTCTCCTGCATGGGCGCTTTGCGCCTCTTTTTTTACATTTCAAAGGCAAATAAAATGCCTTGTTTTGGCAGCATATGCAAGAAACGATTTTTACATTGATTTATAAATATCGTTCCCAGCCATATCAAGCCTTGAGGGCCTTGAGCAGCTCACGGCCGATGATGAGTTGCTGCACTTCGCTGGCGCCTTCGTAGATGCGCAGCGCGCGGATCTCGCGGTACAGCGACTCGACCGGCTGGCCGCTGACCACGCCCAGGCCGCCGAACATCTGCACCGCCGCGTCGATGACCTGCTGGGCGTTCTCGGTGGCGGTGAGCTTGGCCATGGCCGCTTCCTTTGTGACGCTGTGGCCGCCATCGCGCAGCCAGGCGGCGCGGTAGGTGAGCAAGGCGGCGCTGTCGATGGCCGTGGCCATTTGCGCCAGCTTGGTCTGGGTGATCTGGAAGTCGGCCAGCACACCGCCGAACATCTGCCGCGAGGTGGCGCGCAGCAAAGCCTCTTGCAAGGCGCGACGCGCAAAGCCCAGTGCAGCGGCGGCCACCGAGGTGCGGAACACGTCCAACGTGCGCATGGCGACCTTGAAGCCCTCGCCCGCCTCGCCCACGCGGCAACTGGCGGGGATGCGGCAACCCTCGAACTTCAGCCGCGCCAGCGGGTGCGGGGCGATGACGTCGATGCGCTCGGCAATCGTCAGGCCCGGGGTGTCGGCATCGACGATGAAGGCGCTGATGCCGCGCGCGCCGGGCGCTTCGCCGGTGCGGGCGAAGACGACGTAAAAATCGGCAATGCCGCCGTTGGAGATCCAGGTTTTCTCGCCGTCGAGCACGTAGTCATCGCCCTCGCGGCGCGCAGCGCAGGCCATGGCGGCCACGTCCGAGCCAGCCTGCGGCTCGGACAGCGCAAAGGCCGCAATGGCCTGGCCCGCCGCCACGCGCGGCAGGTAGCGCTGGCGCTGCTCGGGCGTGCCGTGCAGGCTGATAGCGCCGCTGCCCAGGCCCTGCATGGCAAAGGCGAAGTCGGCCAGGCCGCTGTGGCGCGCCAGCGTCTCGCGGATCAGGCAGATGGCGCGCGCGTCCATGCTCTGGGCCGATTCGCCCACGGCATGGCGCAGCCAGCCCGCTTCGCCCAGGGCCTGGACGAGCTGGCGGCAATGCGCGTCCACATCGCTGCCGCTGCCGTGCGGTTCATGGCCGATGTGGGCGCTGGCCCAGGCATCGAGCTGTTGCGCCAGCTCGGCGTGGCGCGCTTCGAAAAACGGCCATTGCTGGTAAGAGGTGTCCAGACCGCGCTGCATGTCAATCTCCCTGGAACACGGGTTTTTGCTTGGCCACGAAGGCGTGGTAGGCGCGCGAGAAATCCTCGGTCAGCATGCAAATGGCCTGGGCCTGGGCCTCGGCCTCGATGGCTTGGTCGATGCCCATGCTCCACTCCTGGTGCAGCATGGTTTTGGTGATGCCGTTGGCAAAGCTGGGGCCAGCGGCCAGCTCGGCAGCCAGTTGCTGGGCCTGCGCCAGCACCTCATCGGGCGCGCACAGGCGGTTGAAGTAGCCCCAGCGCTCGGCCTCCTCGCCGCCGAGCACGCGGCCGGTGTAGAGCAGCTCGCTGGCGCGGCCCTGGCCGATGATGCGCGGCAGCATGGCGCAAGCGCCCATGTCGCAGCCGGCCAGGCCAACGCGGTTGAACAAGAACGCCACCTTGGCGCGCGCCGTGCCCAGGCGCAAATCGGATGCCATGGAGATGATGGCACCCGCGCCCGCACACACGCCGTCGATGGCGGCCACGATGGGCTGCGGGCAGGCGCGCATGGTCTTGACCAGCGCGCCGGTCATGCGCGTGAACATCAGCAGCTCGGGGGCCTTGAGCTGCACCAGCGGGCCGATGATTTCATGCACATCGCCGCCGGAGCAGAAGTTGCCGCCCGCGCCAGTGACGACCACGGCCTTGATGTCGCTGGCCCATTGCAGTTGGTGAAACAAATCGCGCAGCTCGGCATAGCTGTCGAAAGTCAGCGGGTTCTTGCGGTCGGGGCGGTTGAGGGTGATGGTGGCCACCGGGCCATCGGTCTGCCACAGAAAATGCTGGGCTTGGTAGCCCGCCATGGGCTTGCGGTTGCCAGCCTGCAAGGCCGGGTCGATGCGGGTGTCGGGGGTATTCATGCCAAAGTCTCCGGGGTGTGTTTTGCAGTTGAAAGGGGCCTAAAAATCAAAGAAAAATGATCTCAATACCATCATGCCGAAATAGCCATAAAACTTTTCCTTTGATTTATAAATTTAAGCAGGCGATTCAGGTTCGCGCCTCCTGCGCGGCCAGCAGCACGCGCAATTGGCCCAGTTGTTCGTAGAGCAAGTCCTTGTCGCGCTTGCCCAGGCCAGCCAGCAGCGTGCCCAGCAATTGCTCGTGGGCCTGGGCCATCTTGCGAAACTGCCGCCGCCCCTTGGGCGTGAGCTTGACGTAGAGCGAGCGGCGGTCCTGCGGGTCGGGGATGCGCTCGACCAGCCCATCCTTGACGAGCTGGTCGGTCAGCCCGGTGACGCTGCCGCCGGTGACCATCAGATAGCGCGAGAGCGTGTTCATGCGCAGCCCTTGCGGATGGCGGTCGAGCTGGGCCAGGTAGTCAAAACGCGGCAGCGTGGTGTCGAACTGCTGGCGCAGCATCTGGCGGATGCGCTGCTCGATTTGCTGCGTCAGCGAGAACAGGCGCAGCCACAGCCGCGTGTCCATGTGGTCGTCCTGCTGGGCGCGCGCCTCCAGGCCGATGTGCTCCTCGCCCAGCAATTGGCTCAGGCCAAAACGGCTTTGCGCGCTGCCGCCTGCGGCGCTGCGGCTCATGGCATCACCTCCCCGCCGGCCACGGCAATGGCCTGGCCGTTGATGGCGCCCGCGCCTGCGCTGCACAGCCAAGCCACGGTTTCGGCCACTTCAGCGGGCTGCACCAAGCGGCCCTGCGGGTTGCTTTTGACGAACTCGGCCCTGGCCTGCTCGGCGCTGCGGCCAGTCTTGGCGACGATGTTTTCGATGGCTTCGCGCACGATGTCGGTTTCGGTGTAGCCGGGGCAGACGGCGTTGACGGTGATGCCCTTGCGCGCCAGCTCCAGCGCCAGCGCGCGCGTCAGGCCGATGACGCCGTGCTTGGCCGCGCAGTAGGCGCTGACGTAGGCGTAGCCGATCTGCCCGGCCGTGCTGGCCACGTTGACGATGCGGCCCCAGCCAGCGGCCAGCATGTCCGGCAGCGCCGCCTGGGTGCACAGCATGGTGCCGGTGAGGTTCACGGCCAGCATTTGCTGCCACAGCGCCAGCTCCATCTTGGCAAAGGGCGCGGTCTGCGCCTGCCCGGCGTTGTTGATGAGGGTGTCGATGGGGCCAAAGCGCTGGCGCGCCTGGGCCAGCGCGGCCTGCAATTGGGCCGGGTCGCTGACGTCGGCGCTGACGGCCTGCATGGCCTCGGGCCGCTCATCGGCCACGGCCTGCACAGCCGCCAGCCGCCGCCCCAGCAGGGTGACGCGAAAGCCATCGGCCAGCAGACGGCGGGCGATGGCCGCGCCAATGCCGCTGCCGCCGCCTGTGACCAGCGCATGGCGCAGCGCGGGCGCGCTGGCCGCTGCGGGGGGTGCGGTGTTGCCCTGCGCCATGCTCATTGCCCCTGCCCGTTGGGTGCGGCATTGGCCGGGGGGCGCGCCTGGGCGGCGGACAGCGCAGCCTGCTGGGCCGCCTGCTCGCGGGCGAAGTTGGCCTCCATCTGCTGCTTGCCCGAGCGGTACTGCGGCGGCCAGGTGATGGCGGTGTGGCCAATCTTGGCCGCCTCGGTCAGCGTCCAGGCCGGGTTGGCCAGGTGCGGGCGCGCCACGGCGCACAAATCGGCGCGGCCTGCGGCCAGGATGCTGTTGGCGTGGTCGGCCTCGCTGATGGCGCCCACGGCGATGGTGGCAATGCCTGCCTCCTGGCGGATGCGGTCGGCAAACGGGGTCTGGAACATGCGGCCGTAGACGGGCTTTTCCTGCTTGCTGACCTGGCCGGAGGAGACATCGATCATGTCCGCGCCAGCGGCCTTGAAGGCCTTGGCAATTTCCACCGCATCGGCCGGTGTGGTGCCGCCCTCGACCCAGTCGTGCGCCGAGATGCGCACCGACATGGGCTTGTCCTCGGGCCAGGCGGCGCGCACGGCGGCAAACACCTCCAGCGGGTAGCGCAGGCGATTTTCCAGGCTGCCGCCGTATTCATCGGTGCGCTGGTTGGTCAGCGGGCTGATGAAGGAGGAGAGCAAATAGCCGTGCGCGCAGTGCAGCTCCAGCCAGTCCGCGCCCGCCTCGTGGGCGGCCTGGGCGGCAGCCACGAACTGCGCCTTGATCTGCGCCATGTCCTCGGCGGTGACGGCGCGGGCCGTCTGGCTTACGCCTGGCAGGTATTGCTGCTCGGAGGCCGAAACGATGGGCCAGTTGCCCTCGACCAGCGGTTGGTCGATGCCCTCCCAGGCCAGGCGGGTCGAGGCCTTGGCCCCGGCGTGGCCGATCTGGATGCCGATCTTGGCATCCGTGTAGCTGTGTACCCAGTCGATGATGCGCTTGAAGGCGGCTGTGTGCTCGGGCCGGTACAGGCCGGGGCAGCCGGGGGTGATGCGCCCTTCGGGGCTGACACAGGTCATCTCCACCATCACCAGGCCCGCGCCGCCCATGGCGCGCGCCCCCAGGTGCATCAGGTGGTAGTCGCCCACCAGACCGTCGCGGGCCGAGTACTGCGCCATGGGCGAGACGACGATGCGGTTCTTCAGCGTCAGGCCGCGCACCTTGTAGGGCGTGAACATGGGCGGCGTGGGCTTGTCCTGCGCGGGCAATTGCCGCCCTGCCGCATCGGCGGCGCGCTGGGCGAACCAGCGCTCGTAGTCCTCCAGCCAGGCGGCATCGCGCAGGCGCAGGTTCTCGTGGCTGATGCGCTGGCTGCGCGTGAGCATGGAGTACATGAACTGCTCGGGCTCGAGCTGGTCGCAATAGCGCTGGCCGCAGACCTCGAACCACTCCATGGCGTTCCAGGCCGCGTTTTGCAGGCGCAGCGTCTCCACGCGGCGCGCTTCCTGGTAGGCGGCCAGCACCTCGGGGATCTGTGCCGGGCTATCGCCCAGCAGTTGGAACTGGCGCGTCAGCTCGATGGCGTCCTCAATGGCCAGCTTGGTGCCCGAGCCAATGGCAAAGTGCGCCGTGTGCACCGCATCGCCCATCAGCACCACGTGGCTGCCGCGCGCGTTTTGCAGCCACCACTGCTCGCAAACCACGCGCTGGAAGTTGATCCAGGCCGAGCCGCGCAAATGCCGCGCATTGGTCATCAGCTTGGCCCCGCCCAGGTTCTCGGCAAACAGTTGCTCGCAAAAGGCAATGGACTGATCCTGGTCGGCGCTGTCCAACCCGTGGGCGCGCCAGGTGTCCTCGGTGGTTTCGACGATGAAGGTCGAGGTGTTCTCGTCGAACTTGTAGATGTGCGCCTGGAACCAGCCGTGCTCGGTGCGGCGGAAGTCGAAGGTGAAGGCGTCGTACACCTTGTTCGTGCCCAGCCAGATGTAACGGTTGGGGCGGGTGACGATGTCGGGCTTGAAGGTGGCCTCGTACTTCTTGCGGATCAGCGAATTGATGCCATCGCTGGCGACGATCAGATCGGCATCGGCGTAGTCCTCATCGGACTGCACCTCGGTCTCGAACACCAGCTTCACGCCCAGTTGCTCGCAGCGCTCTTGCAGGATGTTGAGCAGCTTCTTGCGCCCGATGCCCACGAAGCCATGCCCGCCCGAGCGGATGGTGCGACCCTTGAACAGCAGCTCGATGTCGTCCCAGTGGTTGAAGGCCTGCTCGATCTCGGCGGCCGATTCGGCATCCCACTGGCGCATGTTGTCCATGGTCGCGTCGGAGAACACCACGCCCCAGCCAAAGGTGTCGTAGGGCTTGTTGCGCTCGACCACGATGACCTCGTGCGCCGCGTCGAGCTTTTTCATCAGCAAACCGAAATACAGCCCGGCCGGGCCGCCGCCTATGCATACGATCTTCATGTCTTCTCCTGCTTCCTGGGTTTTGTGTATCTGGGGGAGCCTGGGGTGCCGGCTTGGGCTTAATCAACCTTCGACCAGCGCCAGCACGCGCAGCGGGCTGCCCGAGCCATCCTCGATCTTCAGCGGCGCCGACAGAATCAGCGCCCCTTGCGGCGGCAACTGATCCAGGTTCTTCAGGCATTGCAAGCCGTAGCGGCCCGCGCCGTGCATCAGCGTGTGGCAGGGATAGGCAACAGGCCATTGGTAGGACTGGCCCGCATCGGTGTTGATCGTCTCCACGCCAAAGCCATGCACCTGGCGCTGGTGGATCATCCATTCCACGGCTTCCTGCGTCGGGCCGGGCGTGTGCGCGCCATCCTCACGCATGTTCAAGAAAGCATCGGCATCGCCCGCCTTGAGCGACCAGTCGGTGCGAAACAGCACCCAGGCCCCTTGCGGGATGCGGCCGTGGCGCTGCTCCCAGGCTTCGAGAAACTCCACCGTCAGCAGCCAGTCTGGGTTGGCCGCCACCTCGGCGCTGGCGTCCACCACCACGGCCGGGGCAATGAAGTTCTCCACCGGGATGCTGTCTACCGTGCCTTTTTCGTACTCTCGCCCGGTAATCCAGTGCGCGGGAGCATCGAAATGCGTGCCGGTGTGCTCGCCACAGGAAAAGTTGTTCCAGTACCAGCCCGGGCCGTTGTCGTCATAGCGCGAAATGCGTTCGATGCGAAACGGCTGCACCTGCCCGAATTGCGGCGGCAATTGCAGCGTAGGGAAGGACTCGGAGAGCGTTTGCGTCAAATCAATCACGCGCACGCTGCGATTTTGCAGCGCCGCATACAGGGTGTTCAACGTGGTGTTGCTCATGGTTTTGTCTCCTTGGGGTAAACGGCAAATTTATTGGGAACTCAAGGCTTTGATCTGCTCGCGAAAATAGGCCAGCACTGCAGGCCCGTCGATTTTTTTCTTGGCTGCAGCAGCCAGCCAATCTTTTTCGACGAAAGCCAGTTTGTCTTGAAACCGCTGCAACTGCTGCCCTTCAAGGCGCAAAGTCTTCAAACCCGCCTGCGCCAAGCGCTGCTGAGCCGCCACTTCACCAGTCTGCCATTTACTACCAAAGTTGCGTGCAATGACTTCGCCCGATACTTTTTCAATGGCTGCGCGATCCACCTCCGAAAGACTTTGCCACTTGCGCTCGTTCATCATCAAGTACTGGCTGGTCTTGCCAAAGCCGCCTGGCACGCTCACCGCCGTCTTGATGAGCTTGTCCAACCGCCAACCCTCAATCTGGTCGTACTGGAAGTACATGCCATCAATCACGCCACGCGAGAGCATTTCGTAGCCCTCGGAAGCTGGCGCATTGACCGTGACGATGCCCAGCGCCTTGCCAATGGCGTCAAACAGCGGGCTGGGCGAGCGCAGCTTCAAGCCCTGCAAATCCTCCATGCGGCCAATGCTCTCGCGCGAGGTGAAGATGGCCGTGGCCGGGCTGGTCCACAGGCCCAGCAGCTTCACGCCCTTGTGCTCGTTGGCCTGCGCCATGAATTTCTCGTAAGTGCGCCAGTAGGCTACCGAGTTAACGCCTCCATCATCGGTCGTGAAGGGCAGCTCGGCAAACTCAGTCAGGGGAAAGCGGTTGGCCGTATAGCTATGCACCGACATGCCAAGATCGGCCACGCCATTGCGTACCAAGTCCAGATGCGCCTGCGGCTTGCCCAGCGCGTTGATGAACTCGATCTTGACGCGCCCTTCGGTTACCGTCTCCACCTCCTTGGCCCAGGGTTGCAGCATCTCGGTGACGATGTAATGCGCAGGCGGCAACCAGTTGGAAAAACGCAAGGTGGTCTGCGCCTGGGCCACCGATGCCGTCAGCACCAATGCCACACCAGCGGCGGCAATCACTTGTTTGAATACAACACGCATGGGATGTCTCCTTTTTTTGTGGCGGCGCCGAACCGACAGCGCCGGGTTGAGAACGCGGGTCAGCGGCCCGCTGCTTGTTTTTGCTCTCGCGCTTGCCCTTGCTCCCGCTTGCGCATCACATGCTCTGCGGCACGACCAGCACCAGCCAAGGCACCAGAATCAGCAGCAGCAGGCGCAGGATGTCGGTCACTACAAAGGGCGTCACCCCGCGGACGATCGCGCCGAGCTTCATGTCCGGGATGACGCTCTTGATCATGAAAATATTCAGCCCCAAAGGCGGCGTGATCAGGCTGATCTCGGCAGCCACCACCACGATGATGCCGAACCAGACCAGATCAAAGCCCAGCGAGGCCACCACGGGATAAAAAATCGGCACCGTCAGCAACACCATGGACATGGTTTCCAGAAAGCAGCCCAGCACCAGATAAACCAGGCAGATCATTAGAATCACTGCCAGGGGCGGCACGTCCAGCCCCTGAATGAAGGCCATCAGCGCATTGGGCAGGCCCGCCACCGTCAGGAAATTGGTGAACACCAGCGCGCCAATGATGAGGGCAAACATTACGGTGCTGGTCTGGGCTGCCTCCACCAGCACCTTGAGGTACATGCGCGGCTGCCAGCCCCGGCGCTTTAGGGTCATCACAAACGTGGCCGCCACGCCAATGCCCGCCGCCTCGGTGGGCGTGAATACGCCGCCGTAAATGCCACCCATGATGAGGAGAAACAGCGCCGCAATCGCCACCACCCCTTTGGCCGCCTGCCAGCGCTCGGCCCAGCTTGCAACCTCACCCGCTCGCCCTAGCTCGGGCCGCCAGGCCGTCACTAGCACCACCGCCAGCAGGTACATGAAAATCGCCACCGTTCCCGGCAACATGCCCGCGGCGAACAGCTTGCCGATGTCTGTCTCGGTCAAGATGCCGTAGACCACCAGCATGACGCTGGGCGGGATGAGAATGCCCAGCGTGCCGCCAGCGGCGATACTGCCAGCGGCCAGGCGGTCGTCATAACCGTATTGCCGCATGTTGGGTAGGGCCACCCGGCCCATGGCCGCCGTGGTCGCCATGCTGGAGCCGCACAGCGCGCTGAAGGCTGCGCAGGCCAGAATCGTCGCCATCGCCAGGCCGCCGCGCAAATGGCCGATAAAGGCATAGGCCACCCGGTACAAATCGCGCGCCAGACCCGAGGCATTGACCAGATTGCCCATCAGGATGAACAGCGGCAGCACCGTGAAGTGGTAGTTCATGGCCGTGTCAAAGCCGGTTTGCGCGGCCATCGTCAGGCCCGCCTCCAGGCTGACCAGGTAGCCAAACCCGGCCACGCCCACCAGCAGCATGCCCCAGGCGATGGGCAACCCCAGAAACAGCAAGGCCAGCAAGGCCAGCAAACCGATGAGAGAGACCAGCATGTACGCGCCTTAGCCTTTCTGCCCAGCAGGCGCTGCTACCTGTTGTTGCACAGGCGCGCCCAGAGCGTGCACGAACAATCCCTGCAAAGCCGCCAATGCCGCCAGGGCGGTCAGGCAGGCTGCTGCATAGGCAAAGGGCGCAATGGGCAATTGCAAGGCATTGCTCATGTCGCCGTAAGAGGCCAGTTGCGCGGCATGCCGCCAGAGGTAATAGGCCAGCGTGCTCAGCACCAGCACCGAAACCAGCGCCACGGCAACCTGCTGGATGCGGCGCCCGGCGTGGCCCAGCAGGCCATCGATCATGCCGACCGTCAAATGCTGGCGGTGCCAGGTCACCCGAGGCAGGGCGGCAAACACCAGCACGGCCAACAACAGCTCGCTGCTCTCGTAAGCACCCTGCAAAGGGGCATTGAACACGTAACGTCCCACCACATCAAGGCTCGTGATGCCAGAGAGCAGCGCCAGCGCCGCCACACACACCGCATCGAGCAGCCACTCCGCCACGCGCGCCAGACCGCGGGCATGCACACGGGGGATATCGGGCAAGTCTTGGTTCATCGTGTCTCCTTGCTGGCCTGGCGAAAGGCTTGTTTTTATTTCTTCATAAATAGTTTAGGTTAAAAATAATTTCACCCAATAGAACAAACCCTGATGGGCTGGTCATCCAGAGCCACCCGCTCAAACAGCTCCTGGGGCAGGCCTACAAGGCCAGGCTGCCCACGCTGGTGCCCCCGCAGACGTAGAGCACCTGCCCGGTCACGAAGCTGTTGTTAGGGTGAGCAAAAAAGGCAACGGCCCGCGCCACGTCCTGCGCCGTGCCCAGGCGGCGCACTGGCACGGCGGCGGCGAGCTGGCGCTCTTGCTCGCTGCCTTGGGGCACCACGTCATAGAACATGTCGGTGCGGATGGGACCTGGCGCCACGACGTTGACCGTGATGCCCTCGGGGGCCAGCTCCAACGCCCAGGTGCGGGCCATACCAAGCATGCCGGCCTTGGTGGCCGAATAACTGGTGCGCGTAGCCAGCCCCAAGGCTGCGCGTGAGGACAGCAGCACCACCCGGCCCATGCCCGCAGCGCGCATAGCCGGCAGCGCGCCTTGCACCAGTTGGATGGCGCAGCCCAGGTGCAAGTCCACCAGCGCGTCCAGATCGCTCAATTGCACCTCGGGCAGCAGCGCGGCGCGGATGACCCCGGCGTTGTGGACGATGGTGGTGGGCGCAAAGCGTTGGCACAGCGCCTGCACGGCCTGGGCCGTGGCGGCGCGGTCCATCAAGTCCACCTCGATGCTGTGCATGCGCGCATGCGCAATGTCGCTGGGCCGCCGCGCCAGGCTGACGACTTCGTGGCCGTCTTGCAGCAGTTGCTGGCAAATGGCTTTGCCAATGCCCGCGCTGCCGCCGGTGACGACGGCCACGCCGCGCCGGGCGTCGGGTTGGGCATCTGGTTGCATGGGACTGACTGGCATGAACAGTTCTCCGTTGAATGGTCAGAGGGGCCTCAAGGCGTTGCAGGCACCAGCGCCAGCACGCGCAGCGGGCTGCCGCTGCCTTGGATGATTTTCAGCGGCGGGCAAATCAGCACGCTTCCGGCCGGCGGGAGCTGATCGAGGTTGCACAGGCATTGCAGGCCATAGCGCCCTGAGCCGTGCATGAAGTAGTGGCAGGGATAGGGCGGGCGCAGGTGAGCGGCCTGGCCCGCATCCGTGCCAATGGCCTCCGAGCCAAAGCCCAGTACGTCGCGCTCGATCAAGGCCTGCACGGCTTCGGCGCTGGGGCCGGGGGTGTGCTGGCCGGTGTCGTCGAAATTCTGGTAGGCCACCGGGTCGCGGCGCCGCGACCAGTCGGTGCGCATCAGCACCCAGGCCCCGGCGGGGATGCGCCCGTGGGCGGCCTCATAACGCTCGATGTCGGCCAGGCTCATCAGGTAGTCCGCATCGTGCGCGGCCTGTTCGTGGCAGTCGATGACGCAGGCCGGGGCCACGAAGTGCTGCACGGGGATGGTGTCCACCGAGTTGTTGGGCAGGTCGCGGCCGGAGATCCAGTGAATGGGCGCATCAAAGTGCGTGCCCGTGTGCTCGCCGCAGGAGAAGTTGTTCCAGTACCAAGCCGGGCCGCGCTCGTCGTAGCGCGAGATTTCTTCCAGGCGAAAGGGCTGGCATTGCCCCATTTCGGGCGGCAGCGCGATTTGCGGAAATTCCGGCGTGAGGGTTTGCGTCAAGTCCACCACGCGCACCGTGCATTGGCGCAATGCCTGCGCCAGTTGCCCCAGCAGTTCGGCCGCGTTCAGGGTGGGAGAGGAAGCATTCATGGTGGGTGCCTTTCTTCAGCCGCCGTTGAGGGCCAGTTCGCGCTCCAGCACTTTGGGGTCGTCCCGCCAGCGCTCCAGCCAGTCTTGCGCCACGTCGCCGGGGTAAATGTCCTCCAGGCCCTCGCGCAGCGCGCGCACCACGGCCTGGGCCAGCACTTGCGGCGCGAGTTTGGGCGGCATGAAGTTTTGGTTCCATTCATCGTCCATCGGACCGGGAAAGCAGTTGAGCACGCGAATGCCCCCCGGGCGCAGCTCGGCGCGCAGGCACTGGGCCAGCGAGTGGGCGGCGGCCTTGCTGGCGCTGAAAGTGCCTTGCGGCGGGAAGTTGCTCAGCGCGTAGATGGACAGGATGTTGACCCAGGCGCAGGCATGGGCTTGGCCGTCGGCGGAGCGTGCCATCAGGGCGGGGGCGAATTCCTGCGCCAGGCGCAGCAGGCCGAAGTAGTTGACCTCCATCTCGGCGTGCGCCACGTCGGTGCCGCGCCGCGCGGCAATGCCAAAGCCCCGGTGCAGCTCGGCGTTGTTGATGAGGATGTCCACCTTGCCGCCAATGGCACCGGCCAGGGTGCGTACCGAGCGGCCATCGGTCACGTCCAGCGCCACCAGGCTGACTTGCGGCAAGGCGGCGATGGCCTGCAAGCCCGCTTGCGGCTTCCAGGGCTCGGCATGGCCGACCCAGACCATTTCCGCGCCGGCCTTGACCAGCGCAGTCACCAGCGCCTGGCCGACGGCGCTTTTGCCGTCGGTGACCAGCACTTTGCGCCCCTGCGGGTCGCAACCCATCTCGCGCAGCATGTTGTCGCTTGCCATGTCCGGCTCTCCTTGCTCAGGGAATGCAATCAATACCGCCTGCCCGCTGCGGTCCAGCCGCGCGCCCACACGCACGCGGCATGGCGCCTGGCCAACGGCGGCGTGCACGTGCGCCATGACGCTGGGGCCGGCATCGAGCTGCACCATGCCCACCCGCCAGGGCAGGCGCTCGCGGAAAAACAGGTCGTTGCTGTGGTGCAGCGTGGTCGTGGCCAGCAATTGCCCCAGCCCGCTTTGCTCGCGCCAGGCCAGCCGGGGCGAGAGGCAGTGCTGGCAGGCTTCGCGGGGCGGGTATTGCACGGCGGCGCAGTCGGCGCAGCTTTGCAGGGCAAAGCTGCCCTGGGCCGCAGCGGCGGTCAGCCCCAGCGCCACGCGCCCGCGGCTTGCGGGCGGCAGGTTCAGCCGGGGCGTGCGCAACAGGGGGTTTTTGCGCTTGGGGGTCGCTGGCGTTGGGGGCATTGCAGGCATGCTCATTGGGCGCTCCCCAGCAAAACGGCGCCGGTGCACAGGCAGCGGTCGTAGGTGACCATGCCAAAACCGGCCACCAGCCCCAGCCTGGCATCTTTGACGCTGCGCCCTGCGGCGCCCCCCGTCAGTTGGCGGATGGCCTCGGTCATGCCCAGAAAGCCCCCCGCCGCGCCAGCCTGCCCTGCCGAGAGCTGGCCGCCGCTGGTGTTGTTGGGGAAGCTGCCATCACAGGTCAGGGTGTGCGACTGCACGAAGGCCGGACCTTCGCCTTTTTCGCAAAAGCCCAGATCCTCAAAATGCATCATGACGATGACGGGGTAGTCGTCGTAGGTCTGGATGAAGTCCACGTCCTGCGGCCGCGCTGCGGCCTGGGCATACAGCTCCTCGCGATCCATGCGCCAGCCGCCGCGCTCCATGATGGGGTCAGCCCCGTAGGCGTTGTGGCGCTCGATGGCGCCGCGGATTTCGCAATAGGCCAGACCCAGGTCGCGGGCGCGCTCGGCCCGCATCACCAAAAAGGCTTCGCCGCCCGCGCAGGGCATGACGCAATCGAACAGGTGCAGCGGCTCGGAGACCACGCGCGCCTGCATGTACTCCTCCAGACTCAAGGGTTTTTTGAACATGGCGTGCGGATTGCCCAGGGCGTTATGGCGCTGGGCCACGCAGATGCGCCCGAAGTCCTCGCGGCGCGCGCCGAAGCGCTGCATGTAATGCGCCGTGATCATGGCAAAGATGGAGTTGGGCCCGCCCGCACCGTAGGGATAAACGGCGTCGCGCGAGAAGCCGCTGAAGCTGCCCAGCGTCTGGCGAAACGAATCGACGTGGTTGGTATCGGCGGCCACACAGGCGACCACCTGCGCATCGCCGGCCTGCACGGCCCGGGCGGCGCGGCGCAGGCACATCACGCCCGAGGCTCCGCCGGTGGGCACGTGGTCCAGCCAGCGCGGCGACAGGCCCATGTACTGCGTCATGCCCACGGCCGTATCGGGCGCGAGCGAGAAGCTGCTCATGCACAGGCCGTCGATGTCCTCCTTAGCGATGCCACTGTCCTGAATCAGCAGCCGCAGCGCCTGCGCGGCGAACCAGGCCGCGCCCTGGGTGGCGTAGCGCTGGTAGGGCACCGTCACCGGCACGGCCACGGCCACGCCTTCGTAGGACATGCGGGGGCGTTGGATGTAGGCCATGGGTCAGTCCTGCCGTTTCTTCAGGCTGCGCGTGTCGATGCAGTGCGCCTGGCCGAGCAATTGCTGCGCCAGCGCGCGCAATTGGCCGCGCTGGATTTTTTGCGATGGCGTCAGCGGCAGGGCCTCGACGAAGGCCACGTAGCCCGGCGCTTTGTAGTAGGCCAGTTGCGCCAGCGCGTGGGCCACGATGCTGTGCGCCAGCGCCTGGCGGGCCTGCGCATCGGCTGGCGCTGGCGCGTGCAGCACGATGCAGGCCAGCACTTCGTCGCCGCGCACGGCATCGGGCGCAGCGGCCACGGCCGAGGTTTTGACGGCGGGGTGCTGGTTGAGCACGCTCTCGACCTCGACGGCGGAGATGTTCTCCCCGCTGCGGCGGATCACGTTCTTTTTGCGATCGACGAAATGCAGCTGGCCCTGTGCATCGCGGCGCACCATGTCGCCGGTGTGGAACCAGCCGCCCTCCCACGCCTCCTCAGTGGCTTTTTCATCCTTGAGGTAGCCACGGAAGAAGTAGCGCCGCGGGTCATCGCCTGCCGAGCGCACCCACAGTTCGCCCGGCGTGTCGTCGGGCACGTCGGCCCCGTCCTCGCCCACCAGGCGCACTTGCACGAACAATTCGGGGCGGCCAAAGCAATGGGTGCCCACTTGCCGCGGCTCGTGGTTGGCCATGATGCAGGCGGCAGCGCCTGTCTCTGTCATGGCCCAGGCCTCCACCAGCGGAAAGCCAAAGCGCGCCTCGAACACCGCGTGGTTTCTATTGTCCACCCCCGCGCCAAAGCCCCAGCGGATCTGGTGCTGGCGATCGCCCTCTTCTTCTGGCGCGGCCAACAGCATGGCGGGCATGACGCCCAGGTAGTGCACAATGGTTGCGCCGCTTTCGCGCGCGCTTTGCAACCAGGTCTTGGGGTGAAAGCGATCGAGCTGCACCAGGCAACCGCCCACCGTCAGCACCACCATGGCCGAGCAGGCCATGGCGTTCATGTGCGTGAGCGGCAGCGGGGTCATCACCCGCTCCTGATCGGGGCGCACGGGGCTGATGCCGCCCAAGTCCGCATACCAGCGGCCCGCGCGCAGGAAGTAGGCGTTATCGAGCATGCAGCCTTTGGGGCGGCCCGTGGTGCCGGAGGTGTAGAGCAGCGCGCATTCGGTTTGCGCATCCACGGTCCGACCTGCATGGGGGGCGGGCGTGGGAGCGGGGGGCACTGCTGCATCGAGGGGCGCTGGCGAATCGGCCTGCCACTCCAGCAAAGCCAGGCGGTGGCCGATGGCCTGGGCCGCGGCCTGCAAATCTGCGTGGCGCTGCGGCAAGGTAACGGCCAGGCAGATTTCGCTATGGCCGATCAGGTATTGCAGCTCGGCGGCGCGCATTTCGATGTTGATGGGCACCACGCTCACACCCAGGGCATTGAGCGCAAACCAATGGTAGAAAAAATCGGGGCGGTTCTCCAGCAGCAGGCCCACGCGGTGGCCGTGCCCGTAGCCTGCGGCTGCGTAGGCTTGGCGCAGTGTTTGCACGGCCGCTGCCGCTTGCTGCCAGGAGATCGCCCCCGCCGCGATGCCATAGACCTGCGCCGTCACCGTTTCCGTGTAAAGAAAATCGGCCCCGGGCGTGCGCGCCGCGCTGGCGGCAAAAGCGTCAAAAACGCTCTGTGGGTGCAAATTGGGCAAGGTGGTCTCCCCCGTCAACACGGCTTGCGCGGACAAAATTACCAATCAAAAGAAACAAAATATTTCCTTTTAGGCATGTCATGGATAAAAAAAATTTCACTTTGATCTGCCATTTCTGGCGTGCGCCTTAAATAAACAACTGGATGCTGCCCAGCGGCGCATCGCAGTTGAGCAAGTCCACCCGCTTCAGGCGCATGCGTAGCGCACCATCGACCTGCACCAGATGAAAGCTGCTCCAGCCCGCATACAGGGTTTGCGCCTCATCGCGCTGTTCCACGTAATGCCAGGCGCAGCGCACCACGTACTGGCCGCCAGCCTCGTCGCGCGAAATCACGCGGGGGTGCTGCAACAGGTGGTGGCAGCGGCTTTTGGGCTGTTGCGAGAAGGTGCGCTGACCGTTGAGGCGCTCGATGCGCACTTGCAGCAGCAGGCGGTCTTCGTACATCAGCGATGCGTGCAGGCGCGCATCCTCTTGTCCGGGCGCCAGCGGCATCCAGTAGTGGCCGTCCTCGGTGAACAGTGCCAACCATTCATCAAAACGCTGCTCGTCCAGCAGCTGCGCCTCGGCATAGACGAACTCGATCAGGTCTTCGTTGCTGGGGTACATGTCACTGCTCCATGGATGCGGTCATGAAACGGGCCCAGGCGCGGTATTGGCCGCGCATTTGCCATTCGTTGGTACCGTTGGTCACGGCGCTGTCCTGCTGCAATTCGGCCGGGTCGAACAGGCGCGCCACGTTGACCCATTCGCGCCCGCGCGAGTGCAGGGCCTGCTGGGCCCGCTCATACATTTCCAGATCGTCGTGGCCGACCACGGAGGTCGGTGCATTGATCAGGCGGTTGTACATCAGCGTGCGCTCCAGCAGCAGATCAGGCGCACCCATGAGGCGGAACGTCCAGGATTCGACCAGCGTCTTGTTGGCGGCAATGGGTTTGAACAGGCGCAGGGTCTGGATTGGCCCCTTGACCATGATGTTAGGGAAGTACACGGTGTTGTGCCGCACGTCGCCCAGAATCTGCCGGGCGCGCTCCTCGCCGTAGGCGGCCACCATTTGCTCGTGATAGCCGGGCACGGGCGAGTAGTCGGCGTGGATGGAGTCGGCCACGCCCGTGTGGCCGTGACCATTGCGCCAGACGCGAATGCCCATGTTCTCGAAAAACTCGTATGGGCTGACAAACGGAGCGAACAGCTCCACCGCCATCGGCTTGGGCGTGCCCGGCGGGGCGTTTTCCCACACCTTGACGGCCGTGCCCGCGGAGGACTCGTGCGCCACCATGGGGTGGCAGGTGTCGGTCTGGTTGTCCACCAGCATCTTCCAGTTGCAATCGTGCATGTAGCGGATCACGCCGCCTGCGACCTCCAGCTTTCCTTCGGGCGAGCGATCGACCATGTTGTCCAGCGTGCTGAGCGATTCGCCGAAAAACTCCTCAAAGCCGATGCCCTCGGGGTTGAGGCGGGCGAAGACGAAGTCGCGATACACCTCTACCGCGCCCACGCTGGCCATGCCGCCCTTGGCCTCGCAGTTTTCGAAACCCGTGTTGTCGTAGCCTTTTTTCAGCGGGATGGACAGCAGGCTGCCATCGGTTTTGAACGTCCAGGCGTGGTAGGGGCAACGGAAGAACTTGCCGGTACTGCCATAAGTTTCCCCGGTGATGCGCACCCCCTTGTGCGGGCAGCGGTTGTGCAGCACCCGGATGCTTTGGTCGCTGTGGCGCACCATGACTACGGGCTGATCACCAATGGTGGTGGCGTAGAAATCGCCCGGCTTGGGCACCTGGCTGGCATGGCCGACGTAGATCCAGACATTGGCAAAAAGGTGCTTCATCTCCAGCTCGAAAAGCTCCTGGTCGATGAACAAATCGCGGTGCACTTCCAGGTCGCGCACCAGGGCTTGAATGGCTTTGGGCTGCGCATAGCGGCTCATGGCTGTCTCCTTCGGTAGTGTGAACAGAGGCCCTACATGTCCAGCACCAGCCGGGGGCTTTTGGCGCGGGAGATGCAAATCTGGATGACCTTGTTCGAGTCCTTCTCGCTTGGCGAGAGCACGTAATCACGGTGATCGACCTCGCCTTCGAGTACGTCCACCGCACACACGCCGCATTCGCCGCGCTGGCAATCGAACATGGGGTCATGGCCGTTGGCCAGCAGGCAATCCAGAATGGTCTGGCCCGCCTCCACGGTCAGGGTCTGGCCGCTTTGGGCCAGAACGATTTCAAACGCGCCGTCACCCGCTTCGCCCGCAGGCGCGGCAAACAGTTCGAAGTGCACGCGCTCGCGCGCCATGCCCTGGGCCTGGGCGGCGGCCAGCACGGCATCAAGCATCACTTGCGGACCGCAGACGTAGAGGTGCTCATCGGCCGTGCACGCGGCCACCAGCGCCCGCGCATCCAGCGCCGCGCCGCGCTCGTCGTCGGCATGCACCTCCAGCGCATCGCCCAGTAGGGCTTGCAGCTCGTCCAGAAACGCCATTTGGCTTCGCTGGCGGCCCGCATAGACCATGCGCACGGGCTGGCCAGTCGCCCGTCGCGCGGCAGCCATGCTGGCCAGCGGGGTAACGCCGATGCCGCCTGCCGCCAGCACCGCGCCAGGCGCGCCGTCGTGCATCGGAAAGTCGTTGCGCGGCGGCAGCACCCGCACCACGCTGCCCTCCTGCAAGCCCTCGTGCATGAAGCGCGAGCCGCCCCGGCCCGCCTCCTCCAGCCGCACGGCAATGGTGTAGCTGGCGGGCGTCTTGCGGGCCTGCTCATGCCCGGTGAGTTCAATGAGCGAGTAGTGACGCCAGTCCTCACGCCCATCGGCCAGGCTCACGCGCACCTGGATGTGGGCGCCGGGCGTGTAGCCGGGCAGGGCCGCGCCGTCTTGTGCTTGCAGGCAGAGCAGGCGAATCAGCGGGCTGAGCTGGCGCGTGTGCGCGACCCGCAACGTGAGTGGGGTGACATCAGGCATGGTGGTGCTCCTCAATCGCTGGTTGGACGATGGCGATGCCACTGGCAGCCAGCGCCTCGCGCAGCTTGTGGCCGTGTTCGTCGGCCAGAGCAGCTTTGCGCCAGCTCTCCAGCAGGGTGGGGGTGAGGCTGCCCTGGGCTTGCGCGGTATCGATGGCTTGCATCAGCGTGCGGTAATTGCGCTGGCCCCGCTCGTGGGTGTCGCTATAGCCTTTGACGAGGTTTTGGCAACGGGCGATTTCCAGGGCCAGGGCTGGTTGCTCCGGGACGGCGGCTGTGATGCGGGCCAGCCAGTCTTCGATCATGGCGTTTTCGCGTGCGTAGCGCGTGGTGCGCTGACGCCAGCGCGCTGCCCAAGCCACGGCGCGCAGCAGCAGGTAGCCGTGTAACGAGTTGGTGTGCACGACACGCCCTTTGCGGGTGAGGCGCTCGACGATGCGCCGGGGCAGGCCCGATTGCATCAGCCAGTGACCGGCCGGGGCGGGCAGGGTTTCACACACTTCCTGCAAGCGCGGGTGCATGAATTCGTGGATGTGCAGCATCTGCTCACCCGCCTGCGATTCGGCGCGCACACGCTCGAAACGGCTGGCGCGGGTTTTCAGATCGGCCACGCGCGGCGTGTCTTCGTAGGACATCCACAGGGCCAGATAGCGGGCGGTTTCGTGCAGCACTTCGCTGCCGCCCTGCCCGCCACTTTGACCGACTTGTGCCTGCAAGGCCTGCAAGCGCTCCAGATACAGACGGGCATAGGCCGGGTCCTGGTAATCCACCAGACGGCGCAAGCCCTGGTACAGCCGTGCGTGCTGGGCCGGGGGAAAGTCGCGCTGCACCTGATCAATGAGCGCACGCAGCTCTGGCTCATCGCTGTGCGGTGGCGGCTCCACTGGCTCGACAGGAGCCGAACCGGCCTCGGCGGCGCCAGCATCATTGCCCTCTGCTGCACTTTGCGCCTTGGCATAGGCCGCGCCAAAGGCCTTGAGGCTGGCCTTGACGCCAATGCCGCCGCGCTCGATGGTGGCTTCGAACTGCTCACGCGTAAAAGGCAGCACGCCGCTGCCAGCCAAGGCGCCAAACAGCACGGCGCTGATGACGCTGCCGGCTTGCTGGGCCGCCTCGGCCATGTCGAAATGGATGAAGCGCTGCGCCGCCGCATCGGCATGGGCCAGCAGTTGGCGGCTGTCCACCCGGCCATCGCCCATGGCGCTTTTTTCCGCGATGGAATAAACGCGGTGGGTAGAGGCAATCAAGGTGGTGCGATCGGGCGTGACCAGCCCGCGCTGCACGGCGCGTCCGGCCTCCATCAACTCCGAGGCCAGCACCACGTCCACATCGCCGGGCAGAGGCATCAGCGCCAGCACGGGCTGTTGGCCTGCGCGCTCGGCTTCCGCCTTGGGGAATAGCTCGACGTAGTAAATCGTCGCCCCCGTGCGCTGGGCCACACCCGGCACCGAGGTGGTCTGGGCTATGTAGTCCTGGTGCTCGCCCAGATTCACGATCCAGTCGGCCAGTACGCCCCCGCCCTCGCCGCCCATGGCGAGGATGGCAATTTTGATGGCTTGCGCTCCCATACATCTGCCCCCTTCAGAACGAATAACGCGCACGACGGCGAGCCTGGGCGGCTTGCATGCGGCCAATCAGGGCCTGGCGCAGGCGCGCGCGCAGGCGCTCCCACCAGCCGGGATTGCTGACCACGCGCGCCCGGTAGAAGGAGGGGCAGAGCACCGCCGCATGCGACACATCGCCGCAGTGGCCGCAGCCCACGCAACTGTCGAGCACGGTGGCCACCGGATCGGTGCGCAGCGGGTCGGGATGGCTTTTGATGGACAGCGAGGGGCAGCCCGAAATGCGGATGCAGGAGTGGTCGCCCGTGCAGGTATCGTGATCCACGCCGAATTTGTCGCGCACGACGCGCCGCCCCTCGGCGGCGGCCTTGCGCATCAGCGGTTTTTCGCGCCGCTGGCGGTTGAGCATGCACTCGGACTGGGCGATCACCACTTTGGGGCCTTTGTCGGGCGTGGTCAGCGCCTCCTTCATGGCGTCGCGCATGGCGGCCACATCGTAGGTGCGCCGCACCGTGCGCACCCATTGCACGCCCACGCCGCGCACGGCCTGCTCGATGGCGTGCCCCGTGCTGCGCGAGGGGTTGAGCGCCTTGGACGAGAGGATGTCCTGCCCGCCCGTGGCCGAGGTGTAGCTGTTGTCCACCACCACGATCAAGTTGTCGCTGCGGTTGAAAACAGCGTTGGCGACGCCGCTGGTCAAGCCGTTGTGCCAAAAGCCGCCGTCGCCCATCATGGAAATGGCGCGCTTGCCGCCGGCCGTGTTGAGCGCGGCAGAGCCTGCGCTGCCCAAACCGTAGCCCATGGTGGTATTGCCCAGGTTGAAGGGCGGCAGGATGGAAAACAAGTGGCAGCCAATATCGGCGCTGACGTGCTGCGGGCCGATTTCGCGCTCCAGCAGCTTCATGGCGCTGAAGATGGGGCGCTCGGGGCAGCCTGTGCAAAACCCTGGCGGGCGGGCGTGCACGCTTTGCGCCAGCGGCGCCAGCTCGCCTTGCGGCAGGATGGGAATGACCTTGCGCGCGGGTTGCGGCGATGGCGCTGCCTGACTTTTGGGCTGCTCGGCGGGCAAGCGCCCATAGCGCTGGGCAAAGCTGCGCACCCCTTGCATCAGCACCTGCGCTGCGTATTCGCCCGCCATGGGCAGCATGTCCTTGCCGTGCAGCGCGCAATCGCTGCCGTGCTGGCGCAGGATGGCGGCCATGTTCTGCTCGATGAAGTTGGGTTGCCCTTCCTCCACCATCAGCACCGCCCGCTTGCCCTGGCAAAAGCGCAGCACTTCCCTGTCCACCACCGGGTAGGCCACGTTCATCACGTACAGCGGAATGCGGCTGTTGCCGTACACATCGGCCAGGCCCAGGCGCTCGAGCACGCGCAGCAGGGTGTTGTAGGTGCCGCCCTGCACGATGATGCCGATGTCGTCGGCATCGGCGGCGAAGAATTCATTGAGGCCGTTGGCTTCAATGAATTCCAGCGCGGCAGGCCAGCGCTGCTGGATTTTTTCCTGCTCGTGCAAAAAGCTCGCCGGTGGCAACACGATGCGTTGCACATCGCGCTGGGGCTGCTCCAGCGCGTCCTGCACGGTAAAGCGCGGGCGCTGGTTGTCCGAAGCCACAAACTGCCCATGCACGTGGCAGGCGCGGATGCGCAATTGCAGCATCACCGGCGTATGACTGGCCTCGGAAAGCTCAAAGCCTTGCTTGACGGCCTTGACGATGCTCTCCAGATTGGGGCGCGGATCGAGCAGCCACATCTGCGACTTCATGGCAAACGCATGGCTGCGCTCTTGCATGATGGAAGAGCCTTCGCCGTAATCCTCGCCCACGATCACCAGCGCCCCGCCCTTCACCCCGCCCGAGGCCAGGTTGGCCAGCGCATCCGAGGCGACGTTGGTGCCCACCGTGGCCTTGAACGTCACGGCGCCGCGCAGCGGGTAGTTGACCGAGGCCGCCAGCATGGCCGCCGCCGTGGCCTCGCTGGCGCTGTTTTCGAAGCGGATGCCGTATTCGGCCAGGATGTCCTGCGCATCGGCCAGCACATCCATCAAGTGCGAGATGGGCGAGCCTTGGTAGCCCCCAACGTAGGCCACGCCCGATTCCAGCAAGGCCTTGGTCACCGCCAGAATGCCCTCGCCGCGAAAAACCTCGCCATCGCTCAATCGCAGCTTTTTGACTTCTTCAACAAAAGATCGCTCTGCCATCGTGGTTCTTTCCCGCTAGTTTTGCATGCCTCATGCTTTGGATTCAGTTTATTTAGGTCCAAACATTTTCGAATCCTGTAAAACCCTAGTGCGCTGGGAAAGGGAGATTTCCAAAAATCTGAATTTCCAATCAAAGTATTTTTCAATACCAATGAAATCATGCCGAAATGCCATTGTTTTATTTCCTTTGATTTGTAATCAAAGCATCTAACGCATCAACCCGGGTAAACCCGTGGCAATACCCGGCAGCATGAATACCAGCGCCAGCAGCAGCAATTCCAGCAACACAAACGGCAGCGCGGCGCGATACACCTGCGCCAGCTCTATGCCCTTGGGCGCCACGCTTTGCATCACCAGCAGCAGCAGGCCAAACGGCGGCGTAAGCAGGCCAATCTCCATCGCCACCAGCATCATCACGCCCAGCCAAACGGTGTCGATGCCAGCGCTTTGCGCCAGCGGCATGAAAAACGGCAGGGTCAGCATCATCATGCTGATCTGGTCCAGCACCATGCCCAGCACCAGCAAAATCAGCAGCATGCCCAACACCAGCATGGCGGGCGAGAACTCCATGGCATGGATCAAGCCCAGCAGCCCCGCACTGGCGCCAGAGAAGCTGAGCAATTGGGCAAAGGTCGTGGAAGCCGCCAGCACGAACAGGATGACCACCGAAACCTTGGCCGTTTCCACCAGGCTTTTGCACAGCGCCTGCCAGCTCAGCGCGCGGTAGGCCAGCGCCGCCGCCAGCGAGGCCATGGCGCCAATGGCAGCCGATTCGGTCGGCGAGGCCCAGCCCGCAAACATCGAACCGACCACCGCCAGAAAAATCCCCAGCAGCGGCAACACATGAACGAAAAACGGCTGCCAGCGCGCCCAGCCGCGTACATCCGGCTCGTCGTGCTCTTGCGCAATGGGCGCATCCTGCGCACGCCAGTAGCTGCGCGCCACGACGTACAGCAAAAACAAGGCCGCCATCAGCAGCGCCGGCACGATGCCGCCAATCAGCAACCCCTCAATGGAAATACCCGCCAGGCTACCCAGCATCACTGCCAGGGCCGACGGCGGGATCAGCATGGCAATGCCGCCCACGGCCATGATCGGCCCCATCGACATGGAGGGGTGGTAGCCCCGGCGCAGCATCTCCGGCAGCATCACGCTGCCCATCATGGCGGTATTGGCAATGGACGAGCCCGATAGCGTGGCAAACGTGGTGCCGCCCAGGATGGTGACGATGGAGAGCTTGCCCGGCACGCGGTGGATCACACGCTCGATCGCCCCGATGGCCTTGAAGGCCAAACCGCTTTGCAGCAGGATTTCACCCATCCAGACGAACAGCGGAATCGGCGTCAGCGAAAAATTCACCAGCGCCGACGAGGTATTGCGCACCCATTGCGCCAGGCCCGCCTCGCCACCCAGGAAACACCAGGCGCCAATCAGGTTCACGCCCAGAAAGGCGAACACGACGGGCAGACCAATGCCCATGAAGAAAAACAAGCAGCCCAGCATCAGGGCCAGCGCCCACTGCCATTCCATGCCCCTACCCTCCCGTGCGCGCCAGCATGCGCCAGGCGCGCAGCGCACGGCGCGCAAATTCCATCGCCAGCAACACCGCCCCCAGCAGCAAGGGCACACTCAGCCACCACTCGGGGAACATCCATTCCTTGAACACCATCGCCCCCTGCTGCGCCGCATCCCGGGCCACGCGCACCGATTGCCAGGCCAGCACCGCACAGACGGCAAACGCCAGCGCATCGCACAACAACTCCAGGCGCAAGGCCCAGCGCAAGGGCAGCTTTTGCACCAGCAGGTCGATGCGGATATGTCCGTTGTGATAGAGCAGCCAGGGCGCGGCGATGAAGGTCGCCACCATCAGCATGTACTCTGAAATTTCCGTGCTCGCCACAATCCAGTGCAAGCCCAGATTGCGCAGCACCACATCGCTGGCAATCAATACGCCCATTGCGCCGAACAGCATCGCCGCCACAGCGCCGCAGACCTGCATCAAACGGCCATACCAACCGCGCACAGCAGGCGCGGGCGGGTTGTGCGCCTGCGGCGCAGGCATTTGCATCGCCATCACCGCCCCTTGTTATGGCTTGCCCGTGCGAAAGAGCTTTTCAATCTCCGGCGCATCTTTGGGATTGACTTTTTTGATCGCCGCCCAGCCCGCGCCATAGGCCGCCTCCCGCAACGCCTCGGCCTGTTCCGGCGCCCATTGCAGGATTTGCACGCCCGCTTGCTGCAAGCGCTGTTTTTCCTCTGCTGCCAGAGCCGGATCGCGGGCGTTATCGGCCTCCACCCACTGCACCATCTTGTCCAGGAACTGGCGCTGCTC
Source organism: Allofranklinella schreckenbergeri (assembly GCF_003703475.1). GTDB lineage: Bacteria > Pseudomonadota > Gammaproteobacteria > Burkholderiales > Burkholderiaceae_C > Lampropedia > Lampropedia schreckenbergeri. The sequence continues at coordinate 45,811 of NZ_RDQM01000011.1, forward strand.
GGGCGTCAAACCCTCCCAACTGCGCTTGTTCATGAACAGGCTGACCTCCACGTTGTAAAAGCCCGGATCGATGCGGTAACGGGTTTTTTCCTGCCAGCCTAAATCCATCACCCCCACCGACGGCCAGCCATAGCCATCGACCACACCCCGCTCCAGCGCGGTATACACCTCGCCGGGGGCCACTTGCAGCGCCGATGCGCCCAGCGCGCGGAAAAACGCCAGGTAAATGGGCGTGCTGCGCAGCTTCAAACCCTTGAGATCCTCGAGCTTGTCCACCTTCTTGTTGCTGTAGATGTGGTAATCGAGCCCGTCGCTGACACGCGCCAGCCACACCATGTTGGCCTTTTGCTGGTGCAGCCGATTCATCAACTCGTGGCCGCCATTGGCGCGCAGGGCCTGGATAGGCTGGTCGGTAAACGTCATCGCCAGCGCCTCGGGCACCAAATTGGCATGGAACACCGCTGAGGTATTGGCCAAATCCACCACGCCCGCGCGCACCGCATTGCCAATCTCAAAGACCGGAATCGCCTCCGGCCCGCCCACGACCTTGATTTGCACCAGGCCCTTGCCTTCCTCATTGACCTTCTGAACAAAAGCCTCGAAACGCCGGGCAAAAAACGTATCCGCCACAAACGCATTGACCGCCTTCAAGGTCACTTCCCCTGCCGTGGCAGCGCCTGCCGCCACCAACAACACACCCGCTATCGCCCACGCGCCCAATCGCTTCATAACGCCTCCTGTTCATGCAAAAAATGGTTTTCCAACCATTTTGTTTAAGCCTAAACATTGCAGCAATCATGAGAAACCCTGAACCACCCCCCTTGCGAAAAGCCTTTTACTTTAGAAAATTCATTTGAAAATCAATATGTTGCAATACATCCGCAATCACATTACATGCAGCCATTCATGGCGCTGCGAGCGCACCGCCTGCGCTTTTCGTCGCTGTCGCACGCAAGCCATGCTTTGCCCATTGGTCGGCTGTGCAGAGGCTTTGAACAGGCTCTCACGCACGCCATCAACCCCGTGCCGGTTGCGCCCTGAACAAGGCCACGCCCATACCCAGCATGACCAGCAGCAGCCCAGCGATGGTGGCCAGCGCCGGTTGCTCGCGCAAGAACAGGGCCGCAATCACCGTAGCCAGACCCGGCACCAGCGCGGCAAACAAGCTGCCCACGGCTGGCCCCAGCAGCAACACCGCCTGGCTGTACAGATATAAAGCCAAGATGGAAACGAAAAAACCTTGATAGACGATGTGCGGCAGCAGCACGGGCAATGGCTGCGCCAGCAGTGCCAAGCCCTTGCAATAAAAGTACAGCGGCGCGAACAGCAGCATGGAGAGCACCGACACAATGGCCGTGGCATGCAAAGCCGAGCGGCACAGCGCCTTGGCAGTGACGGTGTACACGGCCCACAGCAAGCCACCAAGCAGAAACAGCCCATAGGCCCGCGCCGCGCCCAAGCCAGCCGCGCCCATGCTGTGCAACGCCACGGCGGACATGCCGAGGACGATCAGCGCAATGCCCAGCCATTCGTTGCGGCGCAGCCGGGTGCGCAGCAGCAGCATCGAAATGGTCAGCGAGAACACGATCATGCTGGCCGGGACGATGGCAGCAAACTGCTCCACCGGTGCCTGGCGCAACCCTTGCGCCACCACCAGCATGTAAGGCGCGCCTATCCCCAGCACCATCAGCGCCAGCCCCCACCATGGGATGCCGCCCAGGCCCTTGCGCAGCAGAAAGGGCGCCAGCAGCAGGCCGGAGAAAAAGTAGCGAATGAAGACAATATCCAGCACATCCAGCGGCGCATAGGCCACACTCAGGCGGGTCATGACCGGGAAGGCGCCCCATATCAGCGCAGAGCCGACGCCACAGGCCGCGCCCAGCCAGAAACGCTTGGTTTGCATCATCAAAGCCTTTCGTCCAGGCCGCCTCAGCGGCGCTTGTTAGCATGGCTCGGGGCGTTTTGCAGAACCCGGCCCGGTTTGAATGTTTGACAGTGTTGTCAATTTTGACAGGTATGTCAAGAAAGGAAATTTGCGTGAGCGGCGTACGACAATTCGACGAGGCGGCCATCGTGCCCAAGATGCTGGAGGTATTTCGCGCCAAGGGCTGGCAAGGCAGCTCCATGCAGGATCTGGCGCAGGCCAGCCAGGTGCAGCGCGGCTCGCTCTACCACGCCTTTGGCAGCAAGCAGGCACTGTTTTTGCGCGCCTTCGATCTGTACGCGCAGCGCTTCGAGCGCAAATTGCAAACTGCCTGGCGCACTGCGGATGGCGCGAGCGACGCTGACGCAGCCGCCGTGTTGCAAGGCTTTTTCGATGTGGCGCTATCCAACATGTGCGGCCGACCGGCCCACGGCTGCCTGACCACCCGCACGGCCATGGAGCTGCAAGCCGATGACGGCCCGATCCGCCAGCGTTTGCAGCAGTTTCTGCAAGGTTTGCAAGCGCAGTTGGCCCTGCGGCTGGACAGACCAGATGCGCGCGCGCAATTGCGCCTGCCGCCGCAGGCCACGGCCCAGACCGTGCTGACCTTCACCCGAGGGCTGGCGGTCATGGAGCGCATCCAGCGCGATCGCGCACAGTTGCACACGCAAACACAGGCTTTCGTGCAGTTGCTGCTGCGCTAGACGCACCGCCTTAGCGCAAAGGGGCCGAAAGCGATCTGAACGGAGATCGCCGCGCCCCCCCAATCCGGCAAACCCCTAGAGCCTGTTCAAAGTCTCGGCACGAGCGGGCAAGAAGCGGTTTGGGATGGGCTGCAAGGCGCAAAACGCAGCCATAGCCCCCGCTATGGCGAGGCTTTGCAACGCCGCAGGCCGCCCCAATCCGTTCTCTTGACCGCCGTGTAGAGACTTTGAACAGGCTCTTACGCCGCGCCGTAAGGGCTGAAGTGGCTGTGGTGCTCATCCACTGCCAAGGTGCTGCCCAGAAACGGGAAGGCGCGCTGGCGGCAGTCTTGGCGCTCGCAGACTTTGCAACCCATGCCGATGGGCGTGGCCGCTTGCGGGTCTTTGCAGTCCAGGCCGCGCGAATACACCAGTTGGCTGGCATGGCGCACATCGCAGCCCAGACCGATGGAGAACATGGTGCGCGGCGCGCCCCAGCCGCCCGCGCCGCTGGCGCCCAGATCGCGGCGTGTGACGGTGCGGGCAATCCAGAGGTAAATGCGCCCATCGGGCATGCTGGCCAGTTGGGTGAGCACACGGCCGGGCTGCTCGAACGCCTCATACACCTTCCACAGCGGGCAGGTGCCGCCGGTGCGGCTGAAGTGAAAGTGCGTGGCCGACTGGCGCTTGCTGATGTTGCCCGCGCGGTCCACACGCACGAAGAAGAACGGCACGCCGGGCGCGCCGGGGCGTTGCAAGGTGCTGAGGCGGTGGCAGACGGTTTCAAAGCCCACGCCAAAGGCATCGGCCAGCAGGTCGATGTCGTAACGCAGCGCCTGAGCCTGGGCGAGAAAGCGCTGGTAGGGCAGCAACCAAGCGCCCGCAAAGTAATTGGCCAGGCCGATGCGCGCCAGCCGCCGCGCTGGCTCGTCGTGGGCCAGGGGCGCAGCTTCGGTGAGGGCGTCGAGCAGCGGGGCGTGTTCGATCAAGGCCCATTGCGTGGCCATTTGAAAGCTGCGCTGGCTGGCGTCCAGCCGCCGATCCAGCAACAAGGTGCGCGCGGCCGGGTCGAAGCGGCGCTTGCTGCCGCTGCCCGGCGGGGCGGGCAAGACGGTGATGCCATGCGCCTGTGCCAGACGGCGCGCCAGCCATTGGGCGTTGGCCGAGGCAGGTGTGGCGAACGGGCTGCTGGCGTGGTGGGCGCTGGTCTGGGCGCTTTGCTCCTGCCGGGCTTGTTCGGCCAACGCTTCGGCGGCGCGGTCGATGGCGTCGAAATGGTTTTGATGGGCGTAGAAAAAATCACGCACGGCTTCAAACGGCGTGGTGCGCGGCGCGGCAATGCCTGCGGCGGCGGCCGCGATGCGCTGGGCGGGGCGGCGGCCTGCGCGGGTGGCATCAGCCGTGGGAGTTTTTGCGCTGTCGCCAGCGGCTTCGTCCTGGGGCGCAGCGCCACGGCCATCGCCCAGTTGCAAGGCCAGGGCTTCGAGTTTGTCCAGCGCGTCCTGATGGCGGCGGTGCAGCGCCAGCAGCGCGCGGCCCAGAGCGGGCATTTGCGTGGCGACTTCTTGCAGCTCCGGCAGGCTGATCGGCTCGGGCGCATCGACCAGCGCCTCGCGCAAGCTGGCGATCAGGCGCGCCTGCTCGTCTTCGGAAAACTGCTGGATGTCCACCCCCAGCGCGCGGTGGATTTTCAGCAGCACAGCCACCGTCAAGGGGCGCTGGTTTTGCTCGATCTGGTTGAGGTAGCTGGTGGAGATGCCCAGCGCCTGGGCCAGCGCCGCTTGTGTGAGGCCGCGCTCATCGCGCAGGCGGCGCAGCTTCACGCCCATAAAGACTTTTTTCATCGTTGGCAGGCTCGCAAGGGGCGCGACACAGCGCGCTTTTTGTTATTCGCAAAATTTGCAAAATTTGGCATTTTGATTCGCAACATTACGCTTTTTCAGCTCTTATGCGGCCCAGAATTTTTGCGTACATTGCGAATCATGACAAGCTTTGACAGTGCTACCGAGGTGCAAGAAATCGTGCTTGCACAAGATGCCAACCACCGCCAAACCCTGTTTGCCGGTCATGGCCTGCGCATGCTGGCCAAGAGCGCTTATTTATGCGCCCGCCAATTTGCCCATAGCGAAGTGGTGATGGCCCGCGTGGTGGATGTGCAATTTCTCGCCCCCGTGGCCGTGGGCAGCGCGCTCAGCCTGCGCGCCTGGGTTGCGCGCGTGGGCCGCAGCTCCATGACGGTGTGCGTGCACGGCCTGGCCGAACAAGCGCCGGGCATCCCCGCCGAGCTGGCCTTGCAAGGCTTGTTTGAGATGGTCGCCGTCGATGCCCACGGCAGACCCAAGGCCGTGCCCCAGGCCGTCAATCCCAATCAGGAGAAAACCCCATGAACCCCACCGCCACCGCCCAGGAAAGCCCACCTGCCGCATCTGCCACCTGTGCCACATCGGCCGCCCCGGCCACCGCCAAGCCCAAGAAATCCGTCGCCCTCTCGGGCGTGGCGGCGGGCAATACCGCGCTGTGCACCGTGGGGCGCTCGGGCAACGATTTGCACTACCGTGGCTACGACATTCTGGATGTGGCCGAGCGCTGCACTTTTGAAGAAGTGGCGCATTTGCTGGTGCACGGCAAGCTGCCCAACCCGGCCGAGCTGGCGGCCTATCTGGGCAAGCTGCGCGGCCTGCGTGGCCTGCCCGCGCAGGCGCGCGCGGTGCTCGAGGCCCTGCCCGCCAGCGCCCACCCGATGGATGTGCTGCGCACCTACGTCTCCATGCTGGGCACGGTGCAGCCGGAAAAAGAGGAGCAAAGCCTAGCCGGCGCGCGCGACATTGCCGACAAGCTGCTAGCCTCGCTGGGCTCGGCGCTGCTGTACTGGTACCACTTCGCCCACAACGGGCGGCGCATCGAGGTGCTGACCGATGACGACTCCATCGGCGGCCATTACCTGCACCTGCTGCACGGCCAGCGCCCCAGCGACTCTTGGGTGCGCGCCATGCACACCAGCCTGATCCTGTACGCCGAGCACGAATTCAACGCCAGCACCTTCACCAGCCGCGTCATCACCGGCACGGGCAGCGACATGTATTCGGCCATCGCCGGGGCCATTGGCGCGCTGCGCGGGCCCAAGCACGGCGGGGCCAATGAGGTGGCCTTCGACATCCAGAGCCGCTACGCTGACCCGGACGCGGCCGAGGCCGACATCCGCCGCCGCGTCGAGGCCAAGGAGGTGGTGATCGGCTTTGGCCACCCGGTCTACACCATTGCCGATCCGCGCAACCAGGTCATCAAGAAGGTGGCGCGCCAGCTCTCGCAGGAGGCCGACTCCATGCGCCTGTTCGATGTGGCCGAGCGCGTCGAAGCGGTGATGTGGCAGGCCAAGCGCATGTTCCCCAATCTGGACTGGTTCAGCGCCGTGAGCTACCACATGATGGGCGTGCCCACGGCGCAGTTCACGCCGCTGTTCGTGCTGGCGCGCACCGCGGGCTGGAGCGCGCACGTGATCGAGCAGCGCCAGGACGGCAAGATCATCCGCCCCAGCGCCCACTACACCGGGCCGGAGAACCTGGCTTTCGTGCCCATCGAGGCGCGCGCCTGACCCCTCCCCTTCCACTTCAAGGGAAACTTCGCAGCATATCCACCATGCCGAAATGCCGCGCTTTTCTTGCCGATTGATCCGCCATTTCTCGCAACAACAATACCAATCAAAAAGAAAACCATGCGCTTATACATCATGCCGAAACAAGGCAGTTTTCTTTCTTTTTGATATGGAATAAAACCCGCGCAAGCCCCGCCTGGGCTTGACGCCACCACCCACACCCCACGACCTGCCCATGAACACCGCCTTCCGCAAACCCCTGCCCGGCACCGCGCTGGATTATTTCGACGCGCGCTCCGCCGTCGAAGCCCTCTCGCCCGGCGCCTGGGCGCGCCTGCCCTACACCGCGCGCGTGCATGCCGAGAACATCGTGCGCCGCGCCGAGCCTGCGCGCATCAACGACTACCTGGGCCAGCTCATCGGCCGGCTGCGCACGCTGGACTTTCCCTGGTACCCGGCGCGCGTGGTCTGCCACGACATCCTGGGCCAGACGGCGCTGGTCGATCTGGCCGGGCTGCGCGAGGCCATTGCCGCGCAGGGGGGCGATCCGGCGCAGGTCAACCCGGTGGTGCCGGTGCAGCTCATCGTCGATCACTCGCTGGCGGTGGAAGCGCCGGGCTTTGACCCGGACGCCTTCGCCAAGAACCGCGCCATTGAGGAGCGCCGCAACGAAGACCGCTTCCACTTCATCGAGTGGTGCCGCAGCGCCTTTGACAAGGTGGACGTGATCCCGGCGGGCAACGGCATCATGCACCAGATCAATCTGGAGAAGATGTCGCCGGTGATCCAGGCGCAGGGCGGCGTGGCCTACCCCGACACCTGCGTGGGCACCGACAGCCACACGCCGCACGTCGATGCGCTGGGCGTGATCTCGGTCGGCGTGGGCGGGCTGGAGGCCGAGAACGTGATGCTGGGCCGCGCCTCGTGGATGCGCACGCCCGAGATCGTCGGCGTGCGCCTGGACGGCCGCCGCCAGGAGGGCATCACCGCCACCGACATCGTGCTGGCGCTGACCGAGTTTTTGCGCCAGCAGAAAGTGGTGGGCGCGTATCTGGAATTCCACGGCGAGGGCGCGGCCAGCCTGACCGTGGGCGACCGCGCCACCATCGCCAACATGGCGCCCGAATACGGCGCCACCGCCGCCATGTTCGCCATCGACGAGCAAACGCTGGACTACCTGCGCCTGACCGGGCGCGCGCCCGAGCAAGTCGCGCTGGTGGAGCGCTACGCCAAGGCCGCCGGGCTGTGGGCAGGCGATCTGGCCCAGGCCGAGTACGAGCGCCACCTGGCATTCGACCTCTCGCACGTCGTGCGCAACATGGCCGGCCCCAGCAACCCGCACCGCCGCCTGCCCACCGCCGAGCTGCAAAAGCGCGGCATCGCTGACCCCGTCAAGCTGACCATGGCCCGCTCGGAAGAAGCGCGGGGCCTGCTGCCCGATGGCGCAGTCATCATCGCCGCCATCACCAGCTGCACCAACACCAGCAACCCGCGCAACGTCATCGCCGCAGGCCTCTTGGCGCGCAACGCCCGCCAGCGCGGCCTGGCGCGCAAGCCCTGGGTCAAGACCTCGCTGGCGCCCGGCTCCAAGGCCGTGGAGCTGTATTTGCAGGAGGCGGGCCTGCTGGGTGACTTGCAGGCGCTGGGCTTTGGCATCGTCGCCTTCGCCTGCACCACCTGCAACGGCATGAGCGGCGCGCTCGACCCTGCCATCGAGCGCGAAATCATCGAGCGCGACCTCTACGCCACCGCCGTGCTCTCGGGCAACCGCAACTTCGACGGCCGCATCCACCCCCACGCCAAGCAGGCCTTTCTGGCCAGCCCGCCGCTGGTGGTGGCCTACGCCATCGCAGGCACCGTGCGCTTCGACATCGAGCAGGACGTGCTCGGCCTGGACGAACAAGGCCGCGAAGTGCGCCTGAAAGACATCTGGCCCAGCGACGCCGAAATCGACGCCGTGATCGCCGCCGCCGTCAAGCCCGAGCAGTTCCAGCGCATCTACACCCCCATGTTCGCCAAGCGCGCGCGCGCCGAAAACGCCAGCCCGCTGTATGACTGGCGGCCGCAAAGCACCTACATCCGCTGCCCGCCCTACTGGAGCGGCGCGCTGGCCGGCGCGCGCACGCTGCGCGGCATGCGGCCGCTGGCCATCCTGCCCGACAACATCACCACCGACCACCTCTCGCCCTCCAACGCCATCTTGCGCGACTCGGCCGCGGGCGACTACCTGGCGCGCATGGGCCTGCCCGAGGAGGATTTCAACTCCTACGCCACCCACCGGGGCGACCACCTCACCGCCCAGCGCGCCACCTTTGCCAACCCAAAGCTGTTCAACGAAATGGTGAAAAACCCCGACGGCAGCGTGCGCCAAGGCTCGCTGGCGCGCGTGGAGCCGGACGGCCAAGTCATGCGCATGTGGGAAGCCATCGAAACCTACATGCAGCGCGGCCAGCCACTCATCGTCATCGCCGGGGCCGACTACGGCCAGGGCAGCTCGCGCGACTGGGCCGCCAAGGGCGTGCGCCTGGCCGGGGTCGAGGCCATCGTGGCCGAAGGCTTCGAGCGCATCCACCGCACCAACCTCATCGGCATGGGCGTGCTGCCGCTGCAATTTCTGCCCGGCGAGAACCGCCACACCCTGGCGCTGGACGGCACGGAAACCTTCGACGTCATCGGCCAGCGCCACCCCGGCGCGCGCCTGACGCTGGTCATCCACCGCCAGGATGGCAGCCAGAGCCAAGCCACCGTGCTGTGCCGCCTGGACTCGGACGAGGAAGTCCAGATCTACGAAGCTGGCGGCGTGCTGCAACGCTTTGCGCAGGACTTTCTGGCGCAGGCGGGCAGCGCACGCCAAGCCGCCACCGCTTGAATGCCCCACCCGAATGCCTTGCCTTTTCCCCCCTCTCCCGCTGGCGGGAGAAGGCCGGGGTGAGGGTGTGCGCCCGCCAGGGCGCGATCCCTGCTCAGGCATGACAGAAACATCCCCCCATTCACCACTTCTTCCCCCGAAAGCCCCCCATGCTCCCTGCCCCGCCACTCCCCGCCCCGCTGCGCATCCCCGCCACCTACATGCGCGGCGGCACCAGCAAGGGCGTGTTTTTTCGTCTTGCGGATTTGCCGCCCCAGGCGCAGCAGCCCGGCGCGGCGCGCGATGCCTTGCTGATGCGCGTGATCGGCTCGCCCGACCCCTATGCCCAGCACATCGACGGCATGGGCGGGGCCAGCTCCAGCACCAGCAAGTGCGTCATCATCTCGCCGTCAAGCCGGCCCGGCCACGACGTGGACTACCTCTACGGCCAGGTCGCCATTGGCGAGGCGCTGGTCGATTGGAGCGGCAACTGCGGCAACCTCTCCAGCGCCGTCGGGCCGTTTGCCATTGCCAACGGCTTGATCCCGCCCGAGCGGCTGCGGGATGGCATGGTGGAAGTACGCATCTGGCAGGCCAACATCGGCAAGACCATCCTCGCCCGAGTGCCGGTGCAGGGCGGGCAGGTGGTGGAAGGCGGTGATTTCATGCTCGATGGCGTGGCCTTCCCGGCGGCGGAAATCGTGCTCGAATTCATCGACCCGGTGGACGAAGGCGAAGGCGCGATGTTCCCCACCGGCCAGCTCGTCGATGAACTCGACGTGCCCGGCCTGGGCCGCCTGCCCGCCACGCTCATCAGCGCCGGCATCCCCACCGTCTTCGTCAACGCCGCCGACATCGGCCTGACCGGCAGCGAGCTGCAAAAGGACATCAACGCCGACGCGCAAAAGCTGGCCATGTTCGAGGCCATCCGCACCGCAGGCGCGCTGCGCATGGGCCTGATCCAGCGCCCGGAAGAAGCCGCCCAGCGCCAGCACACGCCCAAAGTGGCCTTTGTCGCCCCGCCCGCCGACTACACCGCTTCCAGCGGCAAGACCATTCATGCTGCCGACATCGACCTGCGGGTGCGGGCGCTGTCCATGGGCAAGCTGCACCACGCCATGATGGGCACGGCCTCGGTCGCCATCGCCGCCGCCACCGCCGTGCCCGGCACGCTGGTGAACCGCGCCGCTGGCGGCGAACCGCGCGAGAGCGTGTGCTTTGGCCACCCCTCAGGCAGCTTGCGCGTGGGCGCGGCAGTGGAAAACGCCAGCGGCCGATGGACGGTGAAAAAAGCCGTGATGAGCCGCAGCGCCCGGGTGCTGATGAGCGGCTGGGTGCATGTGCCCGTCGACACCCTCGCGCCCACGCAGAACTTGCCGGAAAACACGCCGGAAAACCGCCCGGCGTAACACCAAAGCAAGGCCAGCGACCGCCCCGGCCAACAATCCAAAATTACAAATCAATGTGAATTCCACTTTATATATAACAAGCCTAAAACAGAATTTTTTATTTCCTATTGATTTGTAAAAATTCAAACCAAAACCTCAGGAAAGCCACACTCATGTCCGCTCCCCCTCGCCAGCAACTGCGCACCCTCATCCAGGCCCGCCGTGGCGCCCTCGTGCCCGGCGCCTTCAATGCCTTGTCGGCCAAGGTCGCCGAAGACCTGGGTTTTGAAGCCATTTACGTCACCGGCGCGGGCGTGACCAACATGTGGCTGGGCCTGCCCGACCAAGGCTTCATGGGCCTGCACGAAATCGCCGAGCACACCGCCCGCATCCGCGACGCCGTGGCCCTGCCGCTGATCGTCGATGCCGACACCGGCTTTGGCAACGCCCTCAACGTCTACCACAGCGTGCGCACACTCGAGCGCGCCGGAGCCGACTGCATCCAGCTCGAAGACCAGCTCGCGCCCAAGCGCTGCGGCCACTTCAGCGGCAAGCAGGTCATCAGCACCGAGGAGGCCGTGGGCAAGATCAAGGCCGCCGCCGATGCCCGGCGCGACGCCGACCTGCTCATCATGGCCCGCACCGACGCCGCAGCCGTGCACGGCTTCGAAGCCGCCGTTGAGCGCGCCCAGCGCTTTGCCGAAGCCGGGGCCGATCTGCTGTTCGTCGAAGCCGTCACCAGCGCCGAGCACATCCGCGCCCTGCCCGGCCTGCTGCCCGTGCCGCAACTGATGAACATGGTCATCGGCGGCAAAACCCCCATCGTCGGCGCCGACGAGCTGGCCGCGCTGGGCTACGGCGTCGTGCTCTATGCCAACGCCGCGCTGCAAGGCGCGCTCACCGGCATGCAAAACGCCCTGGGCGCGCTGCGCCGCGACAAGCAGCTGCTCGAATCCAGCGGCCTGGTCGCCCCCTTCGCCGAACGCCAGCGCCTGGTCGGCAAACCGGCCTGGGATGCATTGGAGCAGCGTTACGGCTGAGGGGCGGGTACATGCCGCCTTTCGTTCTCGCCCGTTTCAGCATGCCGTGCCAGCGTTGCATCGGCTTGCAGGTACTGGCCGGGCGTGGCGCCGAAGGACGGGCGAAAGCTTCGATGAAGGCGCTGACGTTGCCGTAGCCAGCCTGCGCTAGCAGTGGTAGGCGGGCAACCTGGAAACAAACGCCCCATCGAGAGGCCAAGCCCAAACAACCAACCCGCCTTCCGGCGGGTTGGTTCATTCTGCGGCAATCAAATCTTCCTCTTTGACGCAGTGCAAAGCCACTGTGTATCCCTGGTCGTCCAGAAATTCGACGAAGTAACCGTATCCCGTCTCAGCGCAGCCGCATAGATCGACCACTGTTCCTATCGCCCCCGGCGCAATGGCGGCTTCGGGCCCAGCGCCGCTGTCGTCACTTGCAGACCGCGCCTGCGCGGCCTGGGCGCACATGTCTTCCAATGTACCTGCCTCCCCCTGAGCGCTGGCTGCCACGGGCCAGCCATCGTCCCCATCACCTTCGGCGGGCAGCGCCCGCACGGTCTGGACGATTTGAAATTCCCGAAACTTATGCGCCATGCTCGTTTGCTTTCTGCCCGTCATGGGGGCGTTGGTTGGGGAGAAATTTCCAGTGCAACCGTAAGTGCTGCGGCTCTATCCACGGTGTCGCCAAGGCTCGCCCCGCATCATCGGCGAACTCCACCAGACAGGCCGGATAAGGCTTGGATACCAGCGCCAATACCGTGCCCAGACAGCCCTTGGCAATGGCTTCTTCACCACCTTGTGCGGGAATGTCCAGCAGGGTTTGGACTACGTCCAGCTCGTTGAATGCTTGACGGGAATTCATGAGGATGTGCGGCGTTTGGGCGCCATGCGCAGCAACAACTCGTCGGGATCGAACGCATCCAGATCGTTGCCAAAGCGATAGCCACACACCTGCACTTGCTCCTTGATGACATCCAGCGCATCGTAATAGGCCAGCGCCAGCCCGGCCGGGCACTCCTTGCCTTGGGCCGCATCGTCGGCGGCTTGGCGGCCGGCTTTGAGCATGGCTCGGGTGACCTGTTCGAGCACCAGGGCCGCCAAGGCGTTGGAGTCGTTTGCAGACATTTTTCCTCTCCATCTTCATGCGAGGCCGATCTGGCCAAGCCACGCTTCAAACGCCTTTGCCGCTTTCGCCCTCGCCGGGCGCGAGGGCGACAGGCGCAAAGCAGCCCAGGGCTTGCACGCCGGACAGGCCCAGGGCTTCCAGCGTGGCGATGTTGCGCTCGAAGATGGCGCTGGCGTCGGGCACGGCTTGAACGGCTTGCTCAATGCTGTCTTCGCGCAGCAGATGCAGCGTGGGGTACGGCGCGCGGTTGGTGTAGTTGCTCACGTCGTCGGCCTCGGTGCCCGCAAACTGGTAGTGCGGGTGGAAATCGGCGATTTGCAACACCCCCTCCAGCCCCAGGCGCTCCAGCAGGGCGTCGGCTTCATCGAGGAAGTCGTTGAAGTCGGCAAAGTCCTCCAGCATGTCCGGCACCATCAGCAAGGTGGTGTCGCGCTGCGCGGGGTCGCTGTCGGCCAGCGCCAGCAACTGGCGCGCCAAATCCTTGAGCAAGGCGCTGTGGTCCTGCGCGTGGCTGACGGCGTAGTGCACCTGGCCTTTAACCTGCACGGCCTTGGCAAACGGGCACAAATTCAGGCCGATCACAGCCGCATCCACCCAGCGGCGGGTGGCGGCGATGATGGCTTCGTCATTCGCGCCAGCAGAGGGCGCTGCGGATGTGGGGAATGAGGTCATTTTTTTGAAAGCATGCTTTTGCTTTGGGCTTCAGCCCGCCATTGTGCGATGCCTGCGCTGTCTCAGCGGCTTTGCACAGGCCCTCTGGGCGGCACCAGGCTCTTGAACGGGCAGGCATCGAGCTCGGCCAGGAATGCCTGCAATGCGCGCCCCAATACACCTTGCAGACGGCACTGCCCCGCCAGGACGCACAGCGGCCCTGCCAGCTCTGCGCCATCGGCAGGCGCGGGTTTGAAGCACTCCACCAGGGCGAAGTCCTCCTCCATCGCCCGCACGATTTCGCCCACGCTGACTTCCCACGTGCGCGGCGCGATGCGGATGCCGCCGCCTTTGCCGCGCAGGGTTTCGATATAGCCGTGTTTGCCCAGCGCGTGCACGACCTTGACCAGATGGTTTTCAGAGATGCCGTGGCGCTTGGCCACTTCGGCGATGGAGCACAACTGTGGCGCAGGCGTTTGCGCCAGATACAGCAGCGTGCGCAGGGCGTAATCGGTTTTCAGGGTCAATTTCATGGCAGGGCTGAGAGTGCGCTGAACCGCTCGATTGTGCCGGTTTTCGGCCGGGCAACTTAAAGGTATATGTAGAATGCACCTTCACAGCATCATCCAAGGTGCTGTTTTGTTTGTGCCATTTTTTGGCTCTTTCGCATAGGAAACCTCCCGACATGAGCAATACCCTGGACAAAGACCAACTGCTGGCCGCGCTGGAAAACGTGGCCGTGATCTCCACCACCGACCTGCAAGGCAACATCACCTACGCCAACGATTTGTTTTGCAAGCTCACCGGCTACGCCCGCGAGGAGTTGCTGGGCCAGCCCCACAGCATCGTGCGCCACCCCGCCGTGCCCAAGGCCGTTTACAAGGACATGTGGGACACCATCAAGGCCGGCAACATCTGGACGGGCATCGTTCCCAACATCGGCAAAGGCGGCGGCGTGTATGTGGTGGACACCACCGTGCAACCGCTGCGCGACGCGCAAGGCCAGATCAATGGCTACATCAGCATCCGCCGCGTCATCAACGATTTGATGCAGGACTTTGAATCGGTCGAATTCTCCAAAGAGCAATTCGACGCCTACTACGACAAGTAAGCAGCCCGCTGCGCAAGGAGAAAAGATGCCACCAGCCATTGCCAAGCGGCTCATCATCGGCTTCGGGTCGGAGTCGGGCAACGCCCGCGCGCTGGCCCAGCAACTGGCCGCCCTGCCTGGCTTGCAATCCTTTAGCCCCCAGGCCCTGCCCTTGAACGAGGTCAGCCTGGCGGCCTGGGACGCGCAAGATGTGCTGGTCATCCTCTCCAGCTCGTTTGGCGATGGCGAGCCACCGGCCAATGCAGAGGGCTTTCTCGCCAACGTGCAGCAGGCCCAGGCCCTGCCGGGGCTGCGTTACGCCCTCTTTGGCCTGGGCGACACGGGCTACCCGCAGTTTTGCGGCTTCACGAAAAAGCTCGATGGCGCCTTGCAGCAACGCGGCGCGCAGCCGCTGCTGCACCGCGTCGATGCCGATGCCTGCTACCCCGCCTTCTTCGCCCAATGGGCGCCTGTGCTGCAGGCCGTTTTGCAAGGCCAGCCGCACGCCGGGCAGGATTTGAAGCTGCAAGTCAAAGCCTATGGCGAGGAAAACGCCTACGCCGCGCGCATTCTCGAATGCCGCCAGCTCAACCAGGGCGCGCCCGGTGCCTTCCACGTGCGCCTGGCCAGCGAAGGCAGCGGCATGCACTGGCGGGCGGGCGACACCCTGCACGTACTACCCGAGAACGACCCCGCCCTGCTCGACGCCATTGCCCAGTGGTATGGCGAGCCCGCCGCCGCCGATTTGCTGCGCCACAAGGAGCTGCGCCAAATCAGCAAAACCGTGCTGCGCGAACTGGCCCGCGCCAGCGGGCACGAGCGGCTGAAAGCCCTGCTCAAATTCAGCCAGCGCAAGGAGCTGGAAGCCTACCTCTGGGGCGCCGACCTGCTCGATTTGCTGCAAGACTTTTGCACCCCCGCCCAACTGCCGCTGGCCGAGCTGGCCGAGCTGCTCTCGCCCCGGCTGCCGCGCGCCTACTCCATCGCCTCGCACGGCCAGGCAGGCCATCTGGATTTGTGCATCCGCGAAGTGCAGCACGAGCGCCAGGGCCGCCAGCGCTACGGCATGGCCACACGCTGGCTGCGCGCATCGCCGCCCGCAGTCAAAGTCTATTGCCGCTCCAACCCCGGCTTTCACCTACCCGCCGATGCGCAAGCGCCCCTGCTGCTCATCGGCACCGGCACCGGCATCGCCCCGCTCATGGGCCTGCTGCGCGAGATGCAACACAGCGGCCAGCAGCGCAGGACCTGCCTGATCTTTGGCGAGAAGCAGCGCGCTTGCGACTTTTTATATGAGGACGAACTCACCGCCCTGCACCAGCAAGGCCAGCTGGGCACGCTCATCACCGCCTTCTCGCGCGACGGCCAGAGCAAGTACTACGTCCAGCACGCCATCGCCGACCACGCCCTGCACATCCGCCAACTGCTGACCGATGGCGCGCACATCTACCTGTGCGGCAACAAGGCCCACCTGGAAGACGCCATCGCCCAAGCCATCAACGCGCTGGACGAGGCCTCGCAAACCGATGCTAAGGCCGACACCCAAACCCAAACCCTGTGGCAACGCCTGCAAGCGCAAGGCCGCCTGCACCAGGAGCTGTACTAAGCGCCTGTTCAAAGGCCCTCCAAGCCGCCCGGACCAAGCGACGAGGGAAAATTCCCAATCATCAGGAAACAAAAATATCCTATTACGGCATGGTACACAAGCCATGCCGTTTTTTTTTGATCTAAAAATCCGACTCAAATCATTCCATATCAAGGAAACAAAAAACACCCCTATTTCGGCTTGAAGCAACTCAAGCAATATTCCTTTTGATATGAAATAAAGCCCTACCCCATCCTGCTGGCAAATGCGCCTGGCAAACACGCCTGACACAAGCCCCCCGTTCGGCGCCCCCAAAGCGCCCTATGCTTGCGCGCAACAATCCAGACAAAAACCAGCCAACAGGAGACACCGCCATGACCACCCCTGCCAGCCCCGCTGCGGCCACCGCCGAGTTCGACGCCATCGTCATCGGCGCAGGCACCGCAGGCGCCTTGATGGCCAACCGCCTCAGCCGCGACGGCGCGCGCCGCGTGCTGCTCATCGAAGCGGGCGGGCGCGACGATTACCACTGGATTCACATCCCCGTGGGCTACCTCTACTGCATCGGCAACCCGCGCACCGACTGGCTCTACTTCACCGAAGCCGATGCCGGCCTCAACGGCCGCCGCCTGCGCTACCCGCGCGGCAAAGTGCTGGGCGGCTGCTCCAGCATCAACGGCATGATTTACATGCGCGGCCAGGCGCGCGATTACGACCAATGGGCCGCCCTCACCGGCGACGACTCCTGGCGCTGGGATGCCGTGCTGCCCCTGTTCATCCAGCACGAAGACCATTGGCGGCTCGACAACGACAACCCATCACCCCCCGAAGGCTTTGCCCGCTGGCACGGCGGCCAGCGCCACCCCGGGGCCGCCCGCCTGGGCCGCGAATGGCGCGTGGAAAAACAGCGCCTGCGCTGGCCGCTGCTGGACGCTTTCGCCCAAGCCTGCGTGCAAGCGGGCATCCCCGCCAGCGACGACTTCAACCAGGGCGACAACGAAGGCGTGGGCTACTTTGAAGTCAACCAACGCCGCGGCTGGCGCTGGAACAGCGCCAAAGCCTTTTTGCGCCCCGCGCTGGGGCGGCGCAATCTGACGCTGTGGACCCACAGCCCCGTCCAGCGCCTGCTCATCGAGCGCAACGCCCACGGGCAATGGCAATGCAACGGCGCGCTCGTGCTCCAAAACGGCCACAGCGTGCAAGCGCGCGCCCACCAAGTCGTGCTCTGCGCCGGCAGCATCGGCTCGCCACACCTGCTGCAACTCTCCGGCATCGGGCCAGCGGCGCTGCTGCAACAGCACGGCATCGCCCCGCTGGCCGATCTGCCCGGCGTCGGCGGCAATCTGCAAGACCATTTGCAAATCCGCTCCGTCTACAAAGTGCGCGGCGCGCAAACCCTCAACACCCGCGCCGCCACCCTGTGGGGCAAAGCCCAGATCGCGCTGGAATACGCCCTGCGCCGCAGCGGCCCCATGAGCATGGCCCCCTCGCAACTGGGCGCCTTCACCCGCTCCGACAGCGAACAGCCCCACCCCAATTTGCAATACCACGTCCAGCCCCTGAGCCTCGACGCCTTTGGCGAGCCGCTACACACCTTCGACGCCTTCACCGCCAGCGTCTGCAACCTCAACCCCAGCTCGCGCGGCAACGTGCGCCTGCAAAGCAGCGACTTCCGCCAGCCCCCCGCCATCGCCCCCAACTACCTCAGCACCGAGCAAGACCGCCACATCGCCGCCCAAAGCCTGCGCCTGACCCGCCGCATCGTCGCCCAAAGCGCCCTGGCCCCCTACGCGCCCGAAGAATTCAAACCCGGCCCCCAATACCAAAGCGACGAAGAACTGGCCCGCCTGGCAGGCGACATCGCCACCACCATCTTCCACCCCGTAGGCACCTGCAAAATGGGCCGCGACGACGACCCGCACGCCGTCACCGACAGCCAACTGCGCGTGCGCGACGGCCAAGGCGGGCGCATCCTCGGCCTGCACGTAGCCGACGCCAGCATCATGCCCACCATCACCAGCGGCAACACCAACAGCCCCACGCTGATGATTGCCGAGAAGGCCGCACAAACCCTGGGAACCCACCCATATAACAATTCAAAGTAAAAATCAATAAATAACCATCAAACCAAAAATAGGTTATTTTTTATCCTATTGAATTGTAAAAATTCACCTGCAAACTTGCCAGTCATTTGCTACCATCGCGCCCGCCGCGCCCCCTGGCCCGGCGGGTCTGCCCCTTGAGCGCCTCAGGCCAAGAACCAAAGAACACCAAGGGGCCGACCTTTCCCCACAACACAACGGGCCAACCAAAGCCCACAGGAAAGACCACGATGAAAGCCCAAACCCTGATCGCAAGCCTTTGCGCCGCCCTGCTCTCCAGCGCCGCCCTCGCCAGCGACCCAGCAGCCACCCCCAACACCACCACACTGCCCGCAGCGCACATCACCGACAGCAGCATGGATCTGAACAAGACCATGAAAAACATGGGCCGCCACTTCAAAGCCCTCAACCAAGCCAGCGACATCCTTGCCGCCAGCGCCGACGTGGATGCACTGCTGACCTACACCTCGCAAGCCGAAGCCCTGGGCCTTTCGCTGCCCGACACCGACGCCGCCAAACTCACCGCCGAGCAAAAAGCCGCCTACCTCCAGGGCATGCAAGCCATGCGCGAACGTGTCATCGCATTGCAAACAGCCATCCAGCACAAGAGAGCCGAAGAAGCCAAAAAAATCCTCAATCAAATCAATGAGATACGAAAAAACGGCCACAACCGTTTCGGAATCTGAGCGTCATTTAACATTTGCAACAGATTTTTTTGACATTTTCTTGACGTCTGTTTAACAACTATTTAAGATTCGGCCCATCTTGGAAACGGGATAGGAAAGCGCTTTCACTCTACGCAGTTTGCGCTCTCCATACGGAGGCGGCTTGAGACCGCCAACGCCTTATCCCTTCTTGTTGGCATTCGCGTTTTAGGAGGTCTCTTATGACCGCGAACATGGTTCCGCAGCTTCACGCCGACCAAGTGCAAGCACTCTACAAAGAGTGGGTCAATCTGGCCCCGAAGCTGGAGGCAGCCAAGCAATACTGGCAGCACGCCACCGACGTCATGCAACAACTGGCCGAATCCCATTTCGATGGCGACTACGGTCAATGCCTTGATGCCCTGGAGCAAGGGCTGACGCAAGAGACAGATCCGTTCAAGAGTTTCAAGGCCGAAGCCCAAGGCTACAACGCCATCAACGATGCGTCGCTGTGGAACACTTTTGCCGCACACGAGCAGGATTCACAGCAACACCGAGTCTGGGCCTGAACGCCCCCACGTGAGGCTTATCGCATAAGGGCCCAAGCGGCCCGCAACGCCAGTCTCTCCAAAGCCTGACCGTCATCCGGTCAGGCTTTTTTCATGGGCGCGCGGACCGCACGAACAGTGCCAAGCCCGCTGAGCTTTTTACCCCGCCCCTGCCACCACTCAATCCACAAACACCCCAAAACAAAACAGCCCTTGCCACCTACGCGGCAAGGGCTGTTTGAATGGCGTCACCGCCCCAACTGAAGGGCGAGAACGTGGGCGGAGGCGGGGAGCGTTGCACCGCCCCCTTCAACACAACAAGCTCAAGAGCATCGGCCTGCATTGAGCAGGCTCGCACCCCTATCAACGCTTGAGCAAAGCTTTCAACGCCGCCTGCAAACGGCGCGCAGAGGTTTCTTCAGCAGCCGAAGCCAGCACGGTTTCCACATCCTGCACCCACGTTTGATCCGGAGTGGCTGCGTGTTTTTGCGTCAGCAACTGCAATTGCAAAGCGCGGCGCTCGCTGATGAAGTCCGCTGGTGTGGGCACTTCGGCGGCAATTTCCAAACGCAGCAGCGCCTGAGTGGCCCCAGCGTCGGCCGCAGGCTGGGCGATGCGGGCTTTCCAGCCATTCCACTGCTGGGCGCTGAGGCGCTTGCCGAGCTGGGCCTGAGCGGGCACAGCTTCGGCATCGCGCGCTTTCCAGGCATCGAGCAACTGGGTGACCGATTCGCCATGCGCCTGCGCCGAGAGCTTGCGCAGTGCGGCCTGGGCGCTTTCCAACGCATTGCGTTGGGCGCGGAAAGCGCGGTCGCCCAAGCGCGGAGCGGCCGGGGCGCGTTCACCACGGCCCAAGCGATCTTCCCGCCCGCCACGCTCGCCGCGTTCCCCACGCGGGCCACGGCGATCACCAGCACGCGCATCGCGGCCAGCCGCCAGCGGGGCAGGCGAGGCCAGACGGGCACCGGGGCGGTCGTCGCCGCGCACGGCGATCACACGCTTGGGTGCGGGAGTGGGGGCTTCAGCGGGCGCGGGAGCAGCGGCATCGCCGGCGGCCTCATGAGCGACCTCACTGGCAGCCTCTGTTGGGGCGGCGTCTTCGGCCACAGCGCCTTCGCTTGCGGAGGCTTCGGGGGCCTCGGGGGATTCAGCGGCTTCGGCCGCAGGGGCTGGCTCGCCAGCGGGGGCCTGTGTTGGCGTGGCCGTGCTTTCTGCTGCGGCTTGCACCGCTGCGTCGGCAGCCGGGGCCGCCGCGTCGGCGGGGGCTGGCGCAGCCGCAGGCTCGCCGCGCACGGCGGCCTGCAAGGCATCCATGGCTTGGCGGATGGCCTGGGCGTCGCCAGCGGCGGTGGCGGCCTCCAGGGCCTGTGCGGCGTGCAGCACTGCCTGGTCGTGCGCGGAAGCTGCGGCCTGCGCCTGGCTGCGCTGGGCGTCCTTGCGCTGGAAGGCCTGGTCGATGGGCTGGCGGAAGGCATCCCAGAGCTTTTGCTCCAGCTTGCGCTCCAGCGGCACGCTTTGCGCTTCGGCTTGCCAGCGCTGCTGCAAGGCTTTGATGGCGGGGATGTCCAGCGGGGCTTTGGCGGCCAGCGCTTTGGCTTCTTCAATCAGGGCGCGGCGCAGCTCGGCGCTGTGTTTGCGCGCTTGCTCCAGTGGGGCGGCAGCGGCGTCGTAAGCCTCTTTCCATTGCGTGCGCAGTTGCTCGAACACTTTGTCGTTGACGTGCCCGGCGCTGCGCCAGCGGCTGCTCAGTTGTTGCAACTGGCGTTGCAGGGCTTTGAGGTCCACGGGCTGGGTCAGGCTGGCGGCCAGAGCGCGCGCCTCGTCGATGACGCTTTGGCGCTCGGATTTGTGGGCCTGGGCCTCGGCTTTGATTTTTTTCAGCCATTCATCGACCAGCACGCGCGCTTTGCTGATGGCTTCGTCAAAGCGCTTCCACAGGTGGCCGTTGGGGGGACTGGAGCGGTCCACCTGGCGCCATTGCTCGTGCAGCTCGCGCACTTGGGTTTGCAGCGCGCGGCTGCCGGTGACGGTCTGGCCTTCGGGGGCGTCCAGCAGTTTTTCCGCGCGGGCGATGAGTTCTTCGCGCACCTGGTTGGCGCCCCAACGCTGCCAGCCTTGCAAATCGCCCGCATCGATCAGGGCGCGGTTGATGCGGCGCTCCAGCTCGGCCTCGACGTGGCCGCCCAGGTCTTTGAGGCTTTCGCGCAGGGCCGCGGCGGCCTGGGCGCTTTGCTTGGCCTGGCCTTGCTTGACGGTTTGCTCCAGCGCCTTCAGGGCGGCGGTGATGCGCTCTTGCTGCTCGGGGCTGAGGGTGACGGCGGGCACTTCGGCCTGGGCAGGCGCGGCCAGGCCATGCAGGGCGCGCAGCTCGTCAGCCCAGACCTGCACTTGCGGCAGGGGCGCGGCGGGGTCTTCCGCAGCGGCGCGCGCTTGCGCCAGCGCGGCGGAGAAGGCTTCGAACACCAGCGTCAGTTGCTGGCGCGAGCTGTCGATGGCGTTGGCATGGCGCGGCTCCACGCTGCTCCACAGCGGCGCGCTGGTCAGTTGCTGGGCGTTGTCGTTCCACTTCTGCACGTCTTGCGCCAGGGTGGTTGCGGCATCGCTGGCGTGCTGCCAGGGTTTGGTGGAGAGTACATCGATGCGCTGGGCCAGCAGCACGGCTGCCTCTTTTTGCACCATGGCTTTGTGCTGCAACTCTTCCAGCGCCTTGATTTGCTCGGCGATGCGGCTGCGCAGCTCCGACAGCGGCGGGCGCGACAGCGGCGCACCGGCTTTGGCGGCGTCGCGCTGCCAGGCCATGCCATCGGCGATGTGGAATGTGGGGGCGGAGAGGATTTTCTCGGCCTTGGCAGCCCAGTCCTGGCTGACTTGTTCTTGCTGGGTATCTTGGCGAATGTCGTTCATGCGTTGTCGGATAGGTTTGGCTGCGCCCTTGTCGCTGTGGCTGAGGGCTTTATGGACTTGTTGCAAAAGCTCGGCTTCGGGGTTGGTGGCCAGCCAGCGGGCCACGCGCTCTTGCCGCTGGGCCGAATTTTCAGCCGAGAAGATGCCGCCAGTGACAGCATCGAGCGGATGCGGCTCTTTGGGCGCGGGCGCAGGAGCGGGCAGCTTGGCCGGGCTGGCCGGAGCATCTGTTTTGTTGCGGAAAAAAGAGAACATGGCAGCCGTGGGAGGTTGGAGGGAAAAGGCGCGCGGCGCGCTTAAGGCAAACGCTGAACCCGTCCGCCTTGGGGAGGATGGGTTCAGCGTTGGTCTTGCGCCCGCGCCAGGCGTGCGCGGCAAGTATAGGCAAACCAGCAAGGCACAAGCCCTTGCCGGTGGCGGGAGGGACAGGCCAGACAGCAGCAATCGCCACGCCCTCTATATACAAATCAAAGTATAAATAGCTTTATAACCATGTTGCCGAAACAAGGTTATTTTGTTTCCTATTGATTTGCAATAAAACCACCAGACAGGCCTGCCATCAGTCCTGCGGCGGCGGGGCGGACAGGCCCAGCACCTGGCGCAGCGCCTGGCTGCGACGGGCGACGTCCTCTTTGGCCTCCACGCCAGCGAACTTGCTGTACTTGCCCAGCACGGAAACCAACTGGCCGTAGATGCGGGGCGCGGCGGCCATGCACTCGCGCTGCTCCAGAAAGTCCGCCTCGCCAGAGAAGTTGCCCACCAGGCCGCCCGCTTCGGTGACCAGCAGGCTGCCCGCGGCCACGTCCCAGGGGCTGAGGCCCGACTCGAAAAAGCCATCGCTAAAGCCAGCGGCCACATAGGCCAGATCCAGCGCGGCCGCGCCTGGGCGGCGCAAGCCGGCCGTGCGGCGCGACAGCTCGGTGAACATCTGCACGTACAGCGCATAGTCGTCGCCCGCGCGGAAGGGAAAGCCGGTGCTGATGAGGCAGTCGCCCAGTTGCGTGCGCTTGCTCACGCGGATGCGCCGGTCGTTCAAAAACGCCCCTCGGCCATGCGTGGCGGTAAACAAATCGTTGCGCGTGGGGTCGTACACCACGGCTTGCTCGATGCGCCCCTTGACGGAAAGCGCAATGCTCACCGCATAGGCGGGAAAGCCGTGGATGAAGTTGGTGGTGCCATCGAGCGGATCGATGATCCAGAGATGATCCGATTGCGCATTGCCGTGGCGCTGGCCACTCTCCTCGGCCAGGATGCCGTGGCCCGGATACGCGCCCAGCAGCGTTTGCACGATCACGTCCTCCGCCGCGGTATCGACCTCGGTGACGAAATCGTTGATGTGCTTTTGCGAAATGCGCACAGCCTCCACATCCAGCGCAGCGCGGTTGATGACGCTGCCGGCCGCGCGCGCGGCTTTGATGGCCACGTTCAACATGGGGTGGAGACTGGTGGAAGGTGTACTCATGGGGGATGCCAAGCCTGAAAAGAAAAACGGGCAATTTTATCGCGCCGCCCATGCCCGCTCGCCCCCCGCGCCAGGCGCGCCCGAATCCCTGCACAATCGCCCCGCCCGCCGCCCCGGCGCGCCTGTTTGCCCGCTTGCTTGTTTGACGCCTGTTGGCCCACTCCAGGCCCCACTCTTTGCCCCCGCCCCATGACCCGCACCGACCAGCACCCCATCGCCGCCATTGCCACCGCCGCCGGGCGCGGCGCCGTCGGCATCGTGCGCATCTCTGGCCAGGGCCTGCGCCCCTGGGCCGAGCACTGGCTGGGCCAGAACCTGCGCGCACGCCACGCCCACTACCTGCCCTTCCCCGACGCCGACGGCCAGCCCATCGACCAGGGTCTGGCCCTGTTCTTCCCCGCCCCGCACTCCTACACCGGCGAAGACGTGCTGGAGCTGCAAGCGCACGGCGGCCCCATCGTGCTGCAAATGCTGCTGGCGCGCTGCCTGCAAACCGCCGCCGCCGCCAACCCCGCCACCGGCCAAGCCTGGCTGCCCCAGTTGCGCCTGGCCGAGCCGGGCGAGTTCACCCGCCGCGCTTTTCTCAACGACAAGATGGATCTGGCCCAGGCCGAAGCCGTGGCCGACCTCATCGACGCCAGCACCGAAAGCGCCGCGCGCAGCGCCAGCCGCTCGCTCAGCGGCGCCTTCTCCCAGGCTATTGAGGCGCTGCGCGAAGGCTTCATCCACCTGCGCATGCTCGTCGAAGCCACGCTGGACTTCCCCGAAGAAGACGTGGACTTTCTGCAAGCCGCCGATGCACGCGGCCAACTGGCCGCGCTGCGCCAGCAACTGAACGCCGTCGTCCAGCGCGCGCGTCAAGGCGCCCTGCTGCGCGAAGGCCTGCACATCGTCATCGCCGGTCAGCCCAACGCGGGCAAAAGCTCGCTGCTCAACGCCCTGGCCGGGGCCGAGCTGGCCATCGTCACCCCCATTGCCGGCACCACGCGCGACAAAGTGGAGCAAACCATCCAGATCGACGGCGTGCCGCTGCACATCATCGATACCGCCGGCCTGCGCGAAAGCGACGATTTGGTCGAGCAAATCGGCGTCCAGCGCGCCTGGCAAGCCCTGGAGCAAGCGCAGGCCGTGCTGTTCCTGCACGACGGCACACAGGCAACCGATGCCGACTACCGCGCCCGCGACGCCGCCATCCTCACGCAACTGGAGCAGCGCATCAGCCCAGCCATCCCCATCGTTCACATCTGGAACAAGGCCGATCTGGCCCCTGACCTGGCCCTCGAATCTGCCCCGGCCTCCGACGCCCAGCCCGCACGCCCGGCCCTGAGCCTCTCCGCCAAAACCGGCCAGGGCCTGGATGCGCTACGCCACACCCTGCTGCAACTGGCAGGCCACGAAACCGTCGCCGAAGACGTATTCATGGCCCGCAGCCGCCACCTGCAAGCGCTGGCCGAAGTCGATGCGCACCTCAGCCAAGCCCAAGCCCAGATCGACAGCTCCGCCCCCGCGCTGGACTTGCTCGCAGAAGAGTTGCGCCTGGCCCAACTGGCCCTCAACCGCATCACCGGCGAATTCGGCGCCGACGATTTGCTGGGGGTGATTTTTTCCAGCTTTTGCATTGGCAAGTGAACGCCTTGTCCCAACCCGCCATAAATACAAATCAAAAGAAATTCATCTCCATACCCAAATTGCCGAAACAAGGGTATTTTTTATCCTATTGATTTGTAAAATTAGACCCTCGCCGCTCACCCCTGCCCCGCCGGGGCCTCCAGCTTGTACGCCGCCATATGGTCTTGCCCCAGCGCCTTCACCAACAGCGGCAAGGCTTGCTGGAGCTGTTCGTGCAAGGTGTAGGGCGGATTGACCACCAGCACGCCACTGGCCACCATCCCCGTGCGCTTGGGCTTTTGCCCCGGCACCTTGACGCCCGACTGGCTGCCGCTTTTGATGCTCAGGCTCGCCATCAAGCTGGGCTTGCCCGCCTGCCGCGCGATGGCTTTGAGCTTGCGCGGCAACTCGTGCGCCTCGGGGCGGGGGATGATGGGAAACCACACGATGTACGTGCCGGTGGCGAATTTGCGCAGCGCCTCGGCCAGCCAGCGCTGAGCCTGGGCGTAGTCCGTCTTCATCTCGTAACTGGGATCGCACAGCGCCAGAGCGCGGCGCGAAGGCGGCGGCAGCAAGCGCAAGCTGCCCGCCCAGCCGTCTTCATGCCAGACCTTGACGCGGCCCGCGTGCGGCCCCTGCGCCAGATTGCCCTGCAAGGCGCGCATATCGGCGGGCTGCAACTCGAAGGCATGCAAATGGTCTTGCGCGCGCATCAAGGCTTGCATGATGGCGGGCGAGCCAGGATAGAGCAGCTTGCGCGCGGCGCCATCGGCCTGACCGTCGTTGAGCTGGCGCACCAGCTCCAGGTAATGCGCCAAAGCGGAAGGCCCCTGAGCCTGCGCCGCGCCCGCTTCGGCCAACAGGCTGCGGATGCCGTGCTGGCTCTCCCCGCTGGTCTGGGCAAAGTCGCCATCGAGCCGGTACAGGCCGCAGCCCGCGTGCGTATCGATCAAGGCAAGCGCCGTGTCTTTTTGCCGCAAATAGTCGAGCGTGGCGGTCAACACAAGATGCTTGAGAACATCGGCGTGGTTGCCGGCGTGGAAAGCGTGGCGATAACTGAACATGGCAACGACGATAGCACGCTTCTTGCCGCCCCATTCGGCCAAACCCCGGCGGCGCCAGCCAACTTGGCTACAATGCGCGGTTTGCAGCGATTTTGCCCCGCAGCAAATCGGGCGGATGCCAAGCTTGTTTTCAAGGCAAGCGCGCCGCCTGCCACCACCTAAGAGGCTCCTGCATGCACGCCATGCACAGAAGAGCGCCGACCGTGGCAATAGGGCTGATTTTTTGTTTTAAAAGGAAACCGCATGTCTACATTCAGCGCAAAACCCGCTGAGGTGCAACATGAATGGTTTGTGATTGACGCCACCGACAAGGTGCTCGGCCGGGTAGCCAGCGAAGTTGCCCACCGTCTGCGCGGCAAACATAAAGCCATTTACACGCCTCACGTCGATACGGGCGATTACATCGTCATCGTCAACGCATCCAAGCTCAAAGTCACGGGCAACAAGGCCCTGGACAAGATGTATTACCGCCACACCGGCCACCCCGGCGGCATCCGCGCCACCAACTTCCGCGACATGCAGGCCAAGCACCCCGGCCGCGCGCTGGAGAAGGCCGTCAAGGGCATGCTCCCCAAAGGCCCACTGGGTTACGCCATGATCAAAAAGCTCAAGGTCTATGGCGGCCCCGACCATCCTCACTCTGCCCAGCAGCCCAAAGTGCTGGAAATCTAAGGAGCCACGAACATGATTGGTGATTGGAACAATGGCACTGGCCGCCGCAAATCCAGCGTGGCCCGTGTTTTCCTGAAAAAAGGCTCCGGCAAGATCGTGGTCAACGGCAAAGAGATCGAAAACTACTTTGGCCGTCAGACCTCCATCATGATCGCCAAGCAGCCGCTGGTGCTGACAAACCACCTCGAAACTTTCGATGTGCAAGTCAACGTCTGCGGTGGCGGTGAATCCGGCCAGGCCGGCGCGGTGCGCCACGGCATCACCCGCGCGCTGATCGACTACGACGAAACGCTCAAGCCCCAGCTCTCTGCTGCTGGCTACGTGACCCGCGATGCCCGTGAGGTCGAGCGCAAGAAGGTCGGTCTGCACTCCGCCCGCCGCCGCAAGCAGTTCTCCAAGCGCTGATGCGCATGGGCTGGCGCGCTGGGCGCTGCCAGCCTGTTTTGCCCAGAGCGAGACACCACAAGCCACAGGCTGCAAAGCCTGTGGCTTTTTCTGTAGCCCTATGCGGCGGGCCTGGCCCAGGCGCGCCTCCTGCGCCGCACTGTCAACCAAGCCGCCCCCAAGCCCCATTTCCGAGAAAAACGCTCGAATAAGACGAGCCGATTTCAAAAATTTACAATAGCGCCCCATGGCTGTTTGGACGCTCGGTATCAACCATCACTCGGCCCCGTTGGATTTACGGGGCCGATTTGCGTACGCACTGGATCAGCTCGCACCGGCCCTGTCCGAGCTGCGCCAGCGCTTGGCCGTCGCCGCGCGCGGCGATGAGAATCAAATAGAAACCGCCATTCTCTCCACCTGTAACCGCACCGAAATCTATTGCGCCGCGCCCCAGGCCCTGCCCTGCGCATCGCTGGAATGGTTGGCGCGCAGCGGCGGCATGTCCGCCACGGAGCTGTCCACCTACGCCTACACGCACGATGGCGATCTGGCCGCGCGGCACGCCTTCCGCGTCGCCAGCGGGCTGGATTCGATGGTGCTGGGCGAGGCGCAAATCCTCGGTCAAATGAAAAACGCCGTGCGCGCCGCCGAGCAGGCCGGAGCCTTGGGCGCGACCTTGCACCAACTGTTTCAGCGCAGCTTTGCCGTGGCCAAGGAGGTGCGCTCCAGCACCGCCATTGGCGAGCACTCCATCAGCATGGCCGCCGCCGCCGTGCGGCTGGCGGGGCAATTGTTTGAGGATTTCACACAGCTCAAAGTGCTGTTCGTGGGCGCGGGCGAGATGATCGAGCTGGTCGCCACCCACTTTGCCGCCCAGCACCCGCAAGCCATGGCGGTAGCCAACCGCACGCTGGAGCGCGGCGAAAAGCTCGCCGCCCGCCTGGGCGCGCACACGCTGCGCATCGGCGAGCTGCCCGATAGCCTGCACGAGTTCGACGTCATTGTCTCCTGCACCGCCAGCAGCGTGCCCATCATTGGCCTGGGCGCGGTCGAGCGCGCGCTCAAGCGCCGCCGCAACAAGCCCATGTTCATGGTCGATCTGGCCGTGCCGCGCGATATCGAGCCCGAAGTGCAGCAGCAGGAAAACGTCTATCTCTACACCGTGGACGATCTGGCGGGCGTAGTGCAGGCGGGCAAAGCGCATCGCCAGGCCGCCATTGCCCAGGCCGAAGCCATCATCGACAACGGCGTGCAAGGCTTTGCGCGCTGGCTGGAGCTGCGCCAGAGCGACCGGGCCGTGGTGCCGCTGATCCAGCAACTGCACCAACAAGCGCAGAGCTGGAATGAGCAGGAAGTCGCCCGCGCGCGCAAGATGCTGGCGCGCGGCCAGGATGTGGACGCCGTCCTCCAGGCCTTGGCCGACAGCGTGGCGCGCAAAATGCTGCACGGCGCCGTCACTGAACTGCGCAATGGCGACGCGCAAGACCGCCAGCACACCGCCGAGATGGTGTCGCGGCTGTTCCTGCGCAACCATGCCGCCCCAGCCCAAGCGCTGGACGCCCCCAAAGCGCCCATCACGAGCTTGCGCCACTAGCGCCCATGCCCGCGCCCATGCGCCCCTGATGCCCAACGCTCACGCAACCGGGCCGCGCACCATTATTACAAATCAAAGTAAAATTCACGGCATGATCATCATGCCGAAACAGGGGCATTTTTTATCCTGATGATTTGCAAATAAACCCAACTCAGCCGGACAACCACCCATGCAAGCCTATATGCAACAACAGCTTGAGCGCTACGCCGAGCGCCTGGCCGAGCTGGACTTTTTGCTCTCGCGCGAAGACATCATGGCCGATATGCAGCAATACCGCGCCATCGCCAGCGAGCACGCCCAGGTCACGCAAATCGCAGGCCGTTACGCGCGCTATCGCGCCTGCCAGGCCGATTGGGAAACCGCGCAAGAAATGCTGGCCGACCCCGCCAGCGATGCCGACACCACCGCCTTGGCGCAAGAAGAAATCGCCCACGCCAGCGCGCAAATGGCCGAGCTGGAGGCCGAGCTGCAACGCCTGCTGCTGCCACGCGACCCGGACGACGCGCGCAACGCGTTCATGGAAATCCGCGCGGGCACGGGCGGCGACGAATCCGCCCTGTTCGCAGGCGATTTGCTGCGCATGTACACGCGCTACGCCGCCGCCGTGGGCTGGAGGGTCGAACTCATCAGCGCCAGCGAAAGCGAGCTGGGCGGCTACAAGGAAGCGGTGCTGCGCATCGAAGGCGAGCAAGTCTATGGCCGCCTGCGCTACGAATCGGGCGGCCACCGCGTGCAACGCGTGCCGGTGACGGAGACGCAAGGGCGCATCCACACCAGCGCCTGCACCGTCGCCGTGCTGCCCGAGCCGGACGAGGCCGTGGCCGTGCAGCTCAACCCCGCCGATTTGCGCATCGACACCTTTCGCGCCAGCGGCGCGGGCGGCCAGCACGTCAACAAAACCGATTCGGCCGTGCGCATCACCCACATCCCCACCGGCATGGTGGCCGAGTGCCAGGACGACCGCAGCCAGCACCGCAACAAGGCCAAGGCCCTGCAAGTGCTGGCCGCACGCCTGCAAGAAAAAGAGCGCAGCGAGCAAGCCGCCAAGGATGCCGCCCTGCGCAAGGGGCTGGTGGGCAGCGGCGACCGCTCCGACCGCATCCGCACCTACAACTTCCCCCAGGGGCGGCTGACCGATCACCGCATCAACCTCACGCTCTACAAACTGCCCGCCATCATGGAAGGCGATTTGCAGGAGGTGCTCGACGCCCTGCAAGCCGCGCGCGAGGCCGAGCTGATTGCGCAACTGCAAGCGCAGTAAACAAAATTTCAATTCAAGGCAGAATTACTTTTATATACAACATGCCATAACAAGGCAATTTTATTGCCATTGAATTGGAATTCATTGCCACCAACATCCCCTCAAGCATGTGACGCCCTCCACGCCGTAGGGGTTTGCCTGCGCAGCACAATAGCGCTCGTTGCCAGGGCGGCATGCCATCAAAGTCGCCGCGCATAGCGCTCGCCCCAAGTCGGGATGGGCGGCAAGGCGCCAGCGGGGACGGCTCGCCCAGGCACACCAGAGCGTGTGATGCACTTTGCGCTCCCCCGCGCTGGCCCCAAAACCGTGTAATCGCAAGGCGGCGCGCGCCGCCAAGGCTGACTTCCTTGGCAAGCGAGAGGGCGCAGCGAGTGCATGGTTTTGGGGCCAGCCCGAAGGGAGAAGCGCCCCGGCATGCGCATTGCGGCGTTGCCGTCCCCTTGCAGCCCGCCAGGCTGCGGCGGGGCCAGCGCCTTGCACTGCACACGCCGGGGCGCTCTCGCGGGGGGCGGAAAGTGCATCACACGCTCTAGAGCCCCCATCCCCGTCTTCTCTGCGACCGGCCCCACTGCCATGTCTGAACTGCTGCACATCCAAGAGCCTGAAACCCCTCGCCCACCCCCACCCGACTGGAACGCGTTTCTGGAACTGGGCTTTCGCCCTCTCTACCCCGCCGCCTGCGCTTGGGCGGCGCTGTCGGTCATGCTGTGGATCTTCACGCCGCAATGGCTGCTGGGCACGATGACGGGCATGCTCTGGCACGCGCATGAAATGCTCTGGGGTTTTGTGATGGCCATTGCGGTGGGCTTTTTGCTCACCGCGGGCGCAACCTGGACGGGTATCAACCCGCTCCACGGCAGGCCCCTGGCGGCCTTGGCGGCGCTGTGGCTGGTGGCGCGCATCGGCTTTTTGATTCCTGGGCAGATCGCCTTCTGGATCGCCAGTGCCAGCGAGCTGCTGTTCTACCTGTGCGCCGCCATCGCCATGGCGCGCGTGGTGCACCGCTCGGGCAGCCAGCGCAATTACGGCGTCGCCCCGCTGCTGCTGGGCATGGCGCTCAGCGATGCGGCCTACCTCTGGGGCGTGTACCGCGCTATCGACTACGACTTGCTGATGGCGCGCTTTTACACCGGCTTGCTGTGCATGGCGCTGGTGGCCATTCTGATCTCGCGGCGCGTAATCCCCTTCTTTGCCTCGCGCGCCGTGCAGGGGCTGGAGATCCCCATGCACCTGCAATCGGGCCGCGTGCAACTGGCGCTGGGTACGCTGGCCGTCCTCGCCCTGCTGCTGCAATGGAACCATCTTGCCGCCCTGTGCCTGCTGGCCACGGGCCTGATCGCGCTGTGGCAAGTCATCGCCTGGAAGCCCCATCGCGTGCTGGGCGTGCCGCTGTTGTGGATTCTCTACCTGGGCTACGCTGGACTGGGCGCCGGGCTGGTGGTGGCCGCACTGCATCTGGCAGCGCCCGCGCTGGATCAATACATGCGCATGGCCTGGCCCGCACACGTCATCGGCATGGCGGGTTTTTCCGTGCTCATCATCGGCATGGTCACGCGCACCGCGCTGGGGCATTTGGGCCGCCCGCTCAAAACCGATCGCAGCATGGTCGCCGCCTACGCCCTGGTCATCGCCGCCACCGCGCTGCGCCTGCTGGCGTTATGGCCTTCTGAATGGACGCTGCATTGGCAGCACGCCAGCGCCACGGCCTGGGCACTGGCCTTTGCCTTGTACCTCTGGCGCTTCGTGCCCATGCTCATCCGCCCTCGCCCGGATAAACCCTCGGGCACACCAGTCAGCCGCATTCCCCTTCGGCCAGCAGGCAAAGCGCAAAGCGCGCGCTGAAAACGATTTGGCCCATTGTGCATACGAAGGGCTGCGCCGTGCACTCTAAAATCTCGCCCTCTCCCACTCGCGCCAACACCCTCCCATGACCATCCGCCGCCGCCAATGGCTTGCCCTGCATTTGCAATTTGCCGCTGCCCTGGCGGCAGGGGCGCACTGGCCGCTGGCGCAGGCCGAAGAGGCTGGCCCAGTGCGCTTGCTGGTGGGCTATCCCCCAGGCGGCGGCACGGATGCCTTGGCGCGCCTGCTGGCCCAGCATTTAAGCCAGGAGCTGGGTGTCACCATCGTGGTGGACAACCGCCCCGGCGCGGCGGGCCAGATCGCCGCGCAAGCGCTCAAGACCTCCTCGCCCGATGGGCGCACGCTGCTGCTCTCGCACGATCACACTATCAGCATCTTGCCCCAGGTGCTCAGACGCCCCGGCTTTGACGCCCATACAGACTTCCAGCCCGTCGCGGGCATTGCCACCTTCGTCAATTGCGTGGCCGTTGCCAGCAGCCATCCGGCCCACACGTGGCAACAGTTCGTGGAATGGCTGCACGAGCAGGACAAGCCCTCCATGCTGGCCTTTGGCGTGCCAGTGCCTGCCTCCACGCCGGAATTTCTCGTCCACCGCCTGGCGCAAAAGTACGAAAAAAACCTCATGGCCGTGCCCTATCGCGGCAGCGCCCCCATGCTGACCGACCTGCTCAACGGGCAATTGCAAGTAGGTATCGCCGCCATTCAGGACTTCATGGAGCTGCACCAGGCTGGCAAAGTCCGCATCCTCGGTGTGCTCGGCAGCCAGCGCCAAAGCGCTCTGCCGACCATTCCCACACTGGCCGAAATGGGCATTGAGGGCTTTGAGAGCGTTCCCTTTTACGGCCTCTACGCCCCATCCGGCATCGACATGCAGTGGGTGCAGCGGTGGGAAAAAGCCGTGCAAAAAGTGCTGCAAAAACCCGGCGTGCATCAAAAAATCCACGACTGGGCCATGACCGCCTGCTACATGGATCACTCGGAACTTGATTCGCGCGAGCGCATGCACAGCCAAGTCTGGAGCCGCATCATCCACGACAACGGCTTTGCACCACGCTAACGCCCCACGCCACCGCCACCCTTGCCCCGCTGCCTACGCGCAGGCCATCAGCCCCAGCCCAGGCGAATCGGCGCAACAAGGCGATGGCTTGATGGGGCCGCCCCCCACTCCCACCCCCATCCCATGCTCCACTACCCCGCCATCGACCCCGTCGCCTTCACCATCCCCCTGCCCATTGTGGGCAGCCTCTCCGTGCACTGGTATGGCCTGACCTACCTCGTCGGCTTCGTCCTGTTTCTGCTGCTGGGTCGCCAACGCCTGCGCCAGCAGCCCTACGCCCGCTTCATGGAACAAGGGCGCTGGAGCGCGCGCGATGTGGAAGACCTGCTGTTCATCGGCGTCATTTGCATCATCCTGGGCGGGCGGCTGGGCTACGTGCTGTTCTACAAACCCGGCTACTACCTCAGCAACCCGCTGGAAATCCCCATGATCGGCAAAGGCGGCATGGCCTTTCACGGCGCGCTGATCGGCTCCATCGTCGCCATGCTCTGGTTTTGCTTCACGCGCAAACGCCGATTCTGGGAAGTGGCCGACTTCGTCGCCCCCTGCGTCCCCCTGGGCTTTGCCGCCGGGCGCATCGGCAACTTCATCAACGGCGAGCTTTGGGGCCGTCTGGCCTCGCCCGATCTGCCCTGGGGCATGGTCTTTCCCCACAGCGGCACCCTGCTGCCGCGCCACCCCTCGCAGCTCTACCAATTCCTGCTCGAAGGGCTGCTGCTCTTTGCCATCCTCTGGCTGTACGCGCGCAAACCGCGCCCCAGCTTCAAGGAAGGCCGCGTGGCCGCCCTCTTTCTCATCGGCTACGGCGCTCTGCGCTTTATCGCCGAATTCTTCCGCGAGCCAGACAGCTTCCTGGGCCTGCTTCCCCTGGGCATGAGCATGGGCCAATGGCTGTGCCTGCCCATGATGGCAGGCGGCATCGCCATCTGGATCTGGGCGGGCAAACGGCGCGCCATCAGCCCCTGATGCGTCCCTGACACATCCTTGACGCCCCCTTGATCTGCCCCTCCGATTGCCCCTTTTCACACCAACCACCGTTATGACCACCCAACTCCAAGCCCTCAAGCAAACCACCACCGTCGTGGCCGATACCGGCGACTTCCACCTGCTGCAAACCTACCAGCCGCAAGACGCCACCACCAACCCCTCGCTCATCCTCAAAGCCGTTCAAAAACCCGAATACGCCGACCTCGTCGCCGACGTGCTCGCCCACACCCAGGGGCAAGACATGGCCGAGCGCATGGACCGCCTCATCGTGCGCTTTGGCGCCGAAATCCTGCGCACCATCCCCGGGCGCGTCTCAACGGAAGTCGATGCCCGCCTGAGCTTTGACGCCAACGCCACCCTCACCCGCGCCGAACGCCTCATTGAGCTCTACCGCGCCAGTGGCATAGACACCCAGCGCGTGCTCATCAAAATCGCCGCCACCTGGGAAGGCATCCAGGCCGCGCGCGCGCTCGAACAACGCGGCATCCGCACCAACCTCACCCTGCTGTTCTCCCTGCCCCAGGCCATCGCCTGCGCCGAAGCCAAAGTGCAGCTCATCTCCCCCTTCGTTGGCCGCATCTACGACTGGCACAAAAAACAAGCCGGCAGCGCCTGGGACGAAGCCGCCCACGCCGGCGCCAACGACCCCGGCGTGCAATCCGTGCGCCGCATCTTCGACTACTACAAACACTTCGATATCCGCACCGAAATCATGGGCGCGAGCTTTCGCAACACCGGCCAAATCCTCGCCCTCGCCGGCTGCGACCTGCTCACCATCAGCCCTGAGCTGCTCGAACAACTCGCCGCCACCCCCGGCGACGCCCCCCGCATGCTCGACGCCGCCGCCAAAGCCCAGCCGCAAACCTTTGTGCAATACGACGAAGCACAATTTCGCTACGCCCTCAACGCCGATGCCATGGCCTGCGAAAAACTCGCCGAAGGCATCCGCGCCTTTGCCGCCGACGCCATCAAGCTCGAGCACATCCTGCAACAGCAGGCTGCATAAAAGCCGCCTGGTTGAAACCGCTTGGTTAAAGCCACTTTCCCCGAACACCAATTTACAAAACAAAAGGAAAAGCCAATTCAAACCCAAAGCGCCGAAAAGGCAGGATTTTCATTCCCTTGATCGATAAAACACCAATCTTCCAAACAGAAAAAGCAAGGCTATGCGCATCAAGCCAAAACAGGGCAGTTTTATTTCCTATTGATTTGTAAAACACTTTGAAAACCCAACCACACGGCGCATGAAAAAGCCCTGAAGGCCAAACACCTTCAGGGCTTTTTCGTCTCTGAGGAGCCACCCGCAAGCAGCCCCTCAGCATCTCAACACCGGCGGGGGAAACACTCCCCCACCCCGCCATCACTTGCGGCGTTGGCGCACGCGGCGCGCCACACCCAGCATGCCCAGGGCCGCCAGGCCCAAAGCCCAGGGCGCGCCCACCGGCACGGGGGTAACGGCACCCGCACCACCAGTGCCAGCGCCAGGCACCAAGATGCGCACGTTGGCGATATCGCATGTAGGCGGCACCGTGGCGGGCAGCTTGCACAACTGGTAGCTGTACTCGTACATGCCAGACGGCGTGCCCGGCGGGGCCACCACCGTGCCGTTGGCATTCAGCACCAGCGCACCATCGGCCGGGCCAGCCACCTTCGTCCAGGACTTGACATCCAGCGTGGCGTTTTCACCCAGACGCACAGGCTCGCCGCTCACCGTATCGCCGCTCAACACGGAAATACCGCTGCTGCTGCCAGGCGTGAGGTTGCCCAGATTCACATCCACCGCGTCAATGGGCTTGGCAGGCTCCTGCGCCACCGTGATGCGCACTTGCGCCGTATCGCATGTGGCCGGATTGGTGGCAGGCAGCGTGCAGATTTCGTAGCTGTACACATACGTGCCCACCGGCGTGCCTGCCGGGACCGTCACCGAGCCGTCCGCGTTCAGCGTCAACGCACCAGCCGCAGGCCCGGATTGCTTGGCCCAGGAGCCAGCCTTCAGCGCTGCGTTCGTACCCAGCGCCAGCGGCGCGCCGCCCACCGTGTCGTTGGCAAAAATCGTCGCCGTGCTTGCGCCTGGCGCCACCGTGCCAAAGTCGTTATCCACAGCGTCGATGCCGGGCTTGGCCGCCTCTTTCACTTCAATCGTGACCGTGGCCGTATCGCACGTCGCCGGGTTCGTGGCCGGGAGCATGCAGATCTGGTAGGTGTACTCGTAAGTGCCCGCTGGCGTGCCTGCCGGAACCATGACCGTGCCATCAGCATTCAGCGTCAGCGCACCGCCTGCCGGGCCGGATTTCTTGCTCCACGAGCCTTCCGTCAAGCTGGCGTTCTTGCCGATCTCCACCGCTTTGCCATTGACCGTGTCGTTGACAAAAATGGAGGTCGTGCTCGAACCAGCCGCCACACCGCCAAAACGGTTGTCCACCGCGTCGATCTTCACGGCATCCGCGGCCGGCACCGTCAGATGCACCGTCGTCGTGTCGCACGTGGCCGGATCGGTGGCGGGCAGCACGCAGATTTCGTAGCTGTACTCGTAATTGCCCGCAGGCGTACCCTCTGGCACCGTAACCGTGCCATCGGCATTGAGCGTCAGCGCACCCGCCGCAGGGCCAGCCTGCTTGGTCCAGGATCCCACCTTCAGGCTGGCGTTCTTGCCCGGCTCCATCGCCGCGCCACCCACGGTGTCGTTACCGAAGATTGAAGCAGTGCTCGAACCCGCTGCCACCGTGCCAAAGTGGTTTTCCACCGCATCGATCACAGGCTGGGCCGATGCTGGCACTTCCAGCGTCACGTCCGCCGTGTCGCAAGTGGCAGGATTGGTCGCAGGAACAACGCAAATCTCATAACGGTACTTGTACGTGCCCGCTGGCGTGCCCGCAGGTACGGTAACCGTGCCATCGGCGTTGAGCGTCAGCGCGCCAGCCGCAGGGCCGGCTTGCTTGGCCCAGGAACCAGCCTTCAAGCTGGCATTCACGCCGGACGCCATTGCAGCGCCATTGACCGTATCGTTGCCAAAGACGGAGGCCGTGCTCGCACCCGCGACCACTTTGCCAAAGGCGTTGTCCTCGGCCTGGATGACGGGCTTGGCCTCAGCCACCTTGATCGTCACTCGCGCCTTGTCGCAAGGCGCGCCCGATGGCGTGGCGCAGATTTCGTACTCATACACGTATGTTCCCGCAGGCGTGCCCACAGGCACGGAAACCGTGCCATCACCGTTGAGCGTCAAATTGCCGCTCACGGGGCCGGAGACCTTGCTCCAGGAGCCGGCCTTCAGGCTGGCATTCACGCCCGGCTGCATGGCCGCGCTATTGACCGTGTCGTTGGCAAAAATCGAGGCTGTCTTGCCGCCAGCGGCCACGGTGCCAAAGTTGTTGTCCACCGCATCAACCGTGGGCGCCTTGGCTTTGACCTTGACCGTCACCGTTGCCTTGTCGCAAGGCGTTCCGGCTGCTGTACAGATCTCGTACTCGTACTTGTACGTACCCGCAGGCGTGCCCGCAGGCACGGAAACCGTGCCATCGGCATTGAGCGTCAGCGTGCCATCAGCAGGGCCGGATTGCTTGGTCCAGGAGCCAGCCTTCAGGTTCGCATTCACACCCGGCTGCATGGCCGCGCCGCCCACCGTATCGTTGGTGAAGATGGAGGAGGTGTTGTTGCCCGCTTCCACTTCGCCGAAATCGTTGTCGCCTGCGTTAATGGCAGGGGGAGGTGGTGGTGGAGGGGGCGGCGGCGGTGGAGGTGGGGGCGGCGGCGTCGGAGACTTCACCTTCAACTTCACCTGCGCCATGTCGCAAGGCTTGTTGCCCGGCTGCGCGCAGATTTCGTAGCTGTAGGTGTAATCGCCCGCTGGTGCGTTAGCGGGCACGGTGACCACGCCAGTGGCCTCATCCAGCGTCAAGCTACCGCCTGCCGGCGCAGAAACCAGACTCCAAGAATTAGGCTTGAGTGCGGCGTTGCTTGCATCCGCTGCTGCGCCATTAACGGTGTCATTGCCATAAATGGAAGGTGCCAGCGCCGTCGCCGTCGTACCTGCGCTGACCTCGCCAAAGTTGTTGTCCACGGCATCGACCACAACGACTTTGAGCTTGACATGCGCCGGGTCGCACGGCTCAGGTGTCACGCCCGTGTTCGTGCACAGCATGTATCTGTACTCGTAATCGCCAGGCGGCGTGCCAGGCGGCACGGTCACTTGGCCTGTGCCGAGATTCAGACTCAAATCACCCGCCGCAGGGCCGTTGAGTTTGGTCCAGATGTTGGGCATCAATTGCGCATTCGGGCTTGCCCCCGTCACCACAGCTTGCACGCCAGCCACTTTGTCGTTGGCGACCACGGAAGGGGCCAAAGGCGTGGCGCTGGGGCCAACGGTGCCAAAGTCATCGTCCAACGCCCAAATCGGCTCATGATCGACCTTGATGACGACTTCTGCCTTATCGCAGGCTGCACCGGCGGGCGTCACCTCAGGCGATACGCAAATCTGGTATTCGTAGGTGTAAGTGCCTGGCGTGGTGTCCTTTTTCACTGTGAACTTGCCTGTCGCGAAGTCCAGCGTGATACCGCCAGCGGCAGGGGCTGCACCGCCGCCAGCGGGCTTCCAGGAGCCAGGCGTCACCGTGGCGTTTTGCCCTGGGCCGCTCAGCACGACAGGCTGCAAATAGGCCTTGTCGTTGCTCAGGATGGAGGTGAAAAATTCTTCATCTATGCCATTGGCCATCGTCGCAAACGGCGCTGTGCTGCTGCCATCGTTGGTGGCATCAATGGAGGTCATGCACGAAGCGCCGTCGGAGGCATTGGCGGCGACGGCGTTCATCACCGTGCCGATCACCGTCCACTTGGTGGCGCTGGCGGGGTCGGCATCCACCTCATACACCTTGCCGTCCGCAGAGTACAGGAACAGCTTGCCATCGCGGCGGAACGCCGTCGATGCCATGTAGCCCGTGGCCACATCCATGCCTGCAATGAGCTTGCGCGAGACATAAACCTTCTTGGTCGCCAGATCCACCCGGTACCGATGCAGATACCAGCCTGCTGCCACCTTATCGCCCATGCCGTACAACACAGTTTCGGTGCTGGTGCTTTCCTGGGGGCTGACGGCAAAGTCCGTGATGGCGCGCTGCCCGCCCACGTGGCCTGGCGTGACGGCTTCGAAGCCATCAGGTACTGCGGTTTCTTGCAGGCGCTCCAGTTTTTCCGCTAGCACAGCGCCGCCGTCTGGCGTGGCTTGGTGCAGATTCTGGATGAGGTAAACGTCGCTAGTGGCCCCGTTGACCATGAAGTAATTGCCCGCCCGGTCAAACGATGCGGCCGCGCCAAGAGCACCGTCTGGCAACCCAGCAACAGGAATGGTGTGCTTGACAACATCTGCCCCCGACGCGCTGGGACTCATGGGCACAGGCTCCACCTGCCCAGCCGCGTTCTTGCCCAGGCGGTACATGCCCACACGCTGGGCAGGCGAATCCGGATGCTCCACAAGCACCCGTTTCGGGGCATACAGGTAGTTATCGCGCGGGTTGTAGGCCAGCGCGTTGAGGTCACGCGGGCCGGAGCCTATGTTGGCATCCACCGTGCCAATGGCCGTGCCATTGCCCCAAGCAGCGCCGCCCAACATGTCGTAAGTGAAGAAATTGGTCGGAGCACTGGCGTTGGAGCGGCCGATGTACATCTCCGTCCCGCAAGTCCAAGGCCCAGGAGCCGTCTGGGCCGAAACGCTGCCCATTGCTGCCAGACAGGCCAACAGCACGGTCGAGCGACCGAATGTTATTTTTTGTTCCATAACAACCTTTCGAAATGAAAGTAAACGAACGGTGATTATGGGAGAGAATTTTGTTAACTTTTGATAACGACGCCCGTCGCCGCCTAGCATTTCCCCCAACGAAGGATCCGCGCCACACTCAAACCCTACGGCCTTCAGTCGCAAGCGATTGGCCAAAATAACGCCTTTCCTTTGGCAGGCTGGCACGCTCAGCCTGATCACACAACACACCCATTTCCAACGCCTTCAAACGCCATGCAACACGACAAAATCCTCATCCTCGACTTCGGTTCGCAAGTCACCCAGCTCATCGCCCGCCGCATCCGCGAAACGAACGTCTATTGCGAAGTGCACCCCTGCGATGTGAGCAGCGACTGGCTGCGCGACTACGCCGCTGACGGGCGGCTCAAGGGCATCGTCCTCTCCGGCAGCCACGCCAGCGTCTATGAAGTGGATGACCGCGCGCCGGACGCCGCGTTTGAACTGGGCATCCCGGTGCTTGGCATCTGCTATGGCATGCAGACCATGGCGCAGCAGCTCGGCGGGCAGGTCGAGGGCAGCCACACCCGCGAATTCGGCTATGCCGAAGTGCGCGCCCGCGGTCACACCGCGCTGCTCAAGGACATCCAGGACTTCCACACCCCCGAAGGCCACGGCATGCTGAAAGTGTGGATGAGCCACGGCGACAAGGTGACGGCCTTGCCCGAGGGCTTCAAAGTGATGGCCAGCACGCCGAGCTGCCCGATCGCCGGCATGGCCGACGAGGCGCGGCGCTTCTACGGCGTGCAGTTCCACCCAGAAGTCACCCACACCGTGCAGGGCCGCGCCATGCTGGAGCGCTTCGTGCTCGACATCTGCGCCGCCCAGCCCGACTGGATCATGCGCGACCATATCGAAGAAGCGGTGGAAAAAATCCGCGCGCAAGTGGGCGATGAAGAAGTCATCTTGGGCCTATCCGGCGGCGTCGATTCCTCCGTGGCCGCCGCGCTGATTCACCGCGCCATTGGCGATCAGCTCACCTGCGTGTTCGTCGATCACGGCCTCTTGCGCCTCAATGAAGGCGACATGGTGATGGACATGTTCGCCGGCAAACTGCATGCCAAGGTGGTGCGCGTCGATGCCAGCCAACTCTTTCTGGATGCCTTGAAAGGCGTGTCCGACCCCGAACAAAAGCGCAAGATCATCGGCAAGCTGTTCGTCGATGTGTTCAAGTCCGAGGCGGAAAAACTCAAAGCCGCAGGCAATGGCGTGAAGGGCGCGACCTTCCTCGCCCAAGGCACCATCTACCCCGACGTGATCGAATCCGGCGGCGCCAAGAGCAAGAAAGCCGTGGTCATCAAAAGCCACCACAACGTCGGCGGCCTGCCCGAACAACTCGGCCTGAAGCTGCTGGAGCCGCTGCGCGACTTGTTCAAAGACGAAGTGCGCGAACTCGGCGTGGCATTGGGTCTTCCGCACGACATGGTCTACCGCCACCCCTTCCCCGGCCCCGGCCTGGGCGTGCGCATCCTGGGCGAAATCAAGAAGGAATACGCCGACCTCCTGCGCCAGGCCGACGCCATCTTCATTGAAGAGTTGCGCTCCACCATCGAACCCAAC
Source organism: Allofranklinella schreckenbergeri (assembly GCF_003703475.1). Classification (GTDB taxonomy): domain Bacteria; phylum Pseudomonadota; class Gammaproteobacteria; order Burkholderiales; family Burkholderiaceae_C; genus Lampropedia; species Lampropedia schreckenbergeri. The sequence continues at coordinate 87,212 of NZ_RDQM01000011.1, forward strand.
AGCGGCAAAAGCTGGTACGACCTCACCAGCCAAGCCTTCGCCGTCTTCCTGCCCGTCAAAAGCGTAGGCGTCATGGGCGACGGCCGCACCTACGACTACGTCGTGGCGCTCCGCGCCGTACAAACCAGCGACTTCATGACCGCCGACTGGGCGGAACTGCCGTATGCGCTGCTGAAAAAGACGTCGTCACGAATCATCAACGAAGTGCGCGGGATTAATCGCGTGACGTATGACGTGAGCAGCAAACCCCCTGCGACGATTGAGTGGGAGTAACATCTCTTCTTTTTTGAAAATAGGATGCAAATCATGAAAATTAGGAAAATAAATATATCAGGACTCAATAAAAATATCGAGATATCTCATGATTTTCATGAAGATATAAATATTGTTACCGGATTGAATGGAGCAGGAAAAACAACCTTACTTAAAGTAATTTGGTATTTGATTTCCAGCAACGCAGAGCGAATTGCACCAGAAATTGAATTCAATTATATTGAATTGGTTACGGATTTCTATCGCGTTATTCTCGATAAGCAACCATCATATATCGAATGGACTTTTGAAGATTTTCAAACAGGAAAAATAACAAATAAAAAGTACAAAGATTTTGAAGATCCTACACCACGCAGTAGTATTGAAGAGCTGAATCAAATGACTCGTGATTTCCGCACTTCATCTTTATATTTCCCGACCTTTCGTCGAATAGAAGGTGGTTACTCAATGACTCCCATTCGCCGAACCAGTAGATCAGGAAGGCTAGTATATCGCGATATTTATCGCTTTGATAACATTCAGGATGAGTTAGCGAGTCTTGCAGACCGGATAAGCGTAGATCGGCATAAATTCATTTGCTCTATTTCAACCAATGATATTGTCTCCCTGTTAACCAGAAGGTATGCCCACATATCAGAATCTTTAAATACTCAATATAAAAGCATTAGCACGTATATTATTAATCAGATTCAAGATGCAAAGCCAAAAATGAAAGATAGCGGAAGCAGTGAAGCTTTAAGTCTACTGAATCGCATACAAGAACGCGCCGACACCATGAATGAAGAGAGAGATAAGCTTTTACATCCTTTCACCATTCTATCCGAGCTAACCGACAAATTATTTAAGCATCGCGGCATTCGCCTTCAAGCTGTCACATTAGGTGATTCTGCGGATGCCATTGATTCCTCAATACTCTCCGCAGGGGAGAAACAGCTATTAAGCTTTCTTTGTTATAATGCTTTTTCTGAAAACTCTATTGTTTTTATAGATGAGCCCGAACTCAGTCTTCATCCAGATTGGCAAAGAAGATTGTTTAGTATTTTAATCGAGCAACAGCCAACAAACCAGTTTATTGTAGCAACCCATTCACCGTTTATTTATACAAAATATAGCGATAAAGAAATTCCCATGCTGGAGGATAAAGGTGCATAAAACATCAAAAGGCATTTATCTATCAGTTAGCGAAACGGTGGAGTATTTAAAACGCACATCTCAACTTACAGTGTTAGTAGAAGGCAAAGATGATCAATGCGTTTATCGCCATATAGAGAATAAGCTTTCCGAGCTTGACTTGGATGTGCTTATCTGCAATGGAAGACAAAACCTTCTAGATATATTTTCTAGGCGCATGGAGTTTTCTGGTACTCCAGTGGTGTTTTTGGCGGACAAAGATATGTGGCATTTTACTGGGATTCCAGCCGAATTCAATACAGGGATAATATTTACTCTAGGGTACTCGATAGAAAACGATCTTTACTTAAAGGATGTTTTTGAAGAGCTAATGTCGAAGTCAGAAAAAATTTTATTCTCATGTTTGGTTGATGAAATATCTCGTTGGCAAGCATTTCATGTCGAAGAATTTAGCACAAAAGGCATGTGTAATTGTGATTTTCATGTTAACAGAATACTGCAAGAGCAAAGATTATCCTCAAAACACCTAGAAGAGATTTGTTTTAAGGAGGCATCCCATGATTTAGTTAATGAAATTAAAGAAAATTATACAAGATCTATTCGCGGCAAAACTTTATTTCAAATGCTGGCTAGAGTTTTAAGTGCATCAGACAGAGAATCCAAATACAGCAGAAAAAATCTAATTGAGATGGGAGCTAAACTCCCAAACAATGCCATAACCATTCTTTGCAACCAGATTCGAGAAAATATAAAAAATCTTTTTAAAAAAACATAATAAAAACCATTGAAGGTCACTTCAACAGTTTTTCCTTTTATCCAATCTCAAAAAATCAGTAAATCAACATACTGGCACGACCACCATTGTGAGCAGCGAAGTAGGTAATACCGCAAGGGAAGTAACCAGCGAGGTAATGTGGCCGATGCGTTCGAAGAAGGCGGGCGGAAGGCAATGAAGGATTCGCGTATGACGATGTTGAAGAGATCAAGTGGATGGCACTTTGAGTTCGTCGTGCAGTTCGCTGTGAGTTCAGAAAATCAATTAACAACTGTTTTTCCTAGTTCCCCCACCGACAACGGCGCAGACCCTTCCGCCTTGTTATTGATCGTCACATAAGCGTTTTGCCCCGCGCCGCAGGTGCCGGTGATGACGCGGGCGAGGTGGGCGCGGGTTTCGGGGTCGGGGTCTTGCAGGCGGTCGAACGGGGCGTATTGCGCCTTGGCGCTTTCGTAGCCGTAGGCGCCGTGGCGGCGGTGCAGGTTCCAGCGACAGACGAGTGGGCCGGGCCATAGCGCCCGCAGCAGGGGCAGTTGCTCTTCAATGGGCGGCATTTTGGCGTGCAGGCCCAAACAGTAGGTGATAGGGTTGCCGCTGGCTTGGCGCGCAGTGCGCACGGCTTGCGCCAGCAGCGGGGCATGCGTGGGGGTTAAAAAGGCGGCGTCCCGCACTTCCAGCGCAATCACGCCATCGGGTGCTTTCGGAACCAGCGGTGGCATGGCCGCCAGCAGATGGCCGATGCGCTCAATCAGCGCGGGCAAATCGTTCAACAGCGTGCGCGGCAAGGGGCTGAGTTGAAACACCAGCGCGCCTGCCTTGTGACCCAGCCCTTGCAAGGCGGGTTCGATGAAGCCGCGCACGGCCAGCTCAGCATTCAGTGTATTGACCTAGTGAAAACCTGCTCAGGAGTTAACGTTGAAGGAAACGACGATGAGCACCCTGATGGAAGACGACATCAAGCGCTGGACGGCCAAGCGTAAAACGGCCCTGGTCCTGGACATCATCCAGGGCAAG
>NZ_RDQM01000012.1 GCF_003703475.1 Allofranklinella schreckenbergeri
TTGTCTCGTGATTACGAGCGATTGCCAGACGTACTGGGGGGATTGCACTTCGTGGTCTTTGCCATTCTCATGCTGCCCAATGCCATGCCGTTGATTCGGTTGGCTCAAAGTTCATAACACGCTCTAGCAGACTGTTCACCGCCAGAACAGGCCAACCCGCCAACACTACAATCGCACGCCCAGCCTTGGGCCGCACGGCGCTGCGGCCCAAGGCCGTTTTTCCCCACCGAATTCCCCCTTCATTTCCCCATGCTGGACATACTGCTGCTGCGCAAAGAATTGGATTCCGTCATTGCCCGTTTGGAAACGCGCAAAAAACCCCAGGCATTTCTGGATGTGGCCGCCTTCACCGCGCTGGAGGCCGAGCGCAAAACCATCCAATCGCGCACCGAAGAGCTGCAAGCGCAGCGCAACAGCCTCTCCAAACAAATCGGCCAGCTCAAAGCCAAGGGCGAAAGCGCCGATGCCGTGATGGCCCAAGTGGCCGCCATCAAAACCGAGCTGGATGCTTCCGCCGAACGCCTGGAGCACATTCAGGCGCAATTGCAGGCACTGCTGCTGGCCGTGCCCAACCTGCCGCATGCCAGCACGCCCGTGGGCCAGAGCGAGGCCGATAACGTGGAGGTGCGCCGCTGGGGCACGCCGCGCGCGTTCGACTTCGCCGCCAAAGACCATGTGGATGTGGGCGAACCGCTGGGGCTGGACTTCGCGCTGGGCGCCAAGCTCACCGGCGCGCGCTTTACCGTCATGCGCGGCCAGATCGCCCGCCTGCACCGCGCGCTGGCCGCCTTCATGTTGGACATGCAAACCCAGCAGCACGGCTACCAGGAAGCCTATGTGCCCTACATCGTCAACGCCGATTCGCTGCACGGCACGGGCCAGTTGCCCAAATTCGCCTGCGACCTGTTCGCCGCGCAAAAAGGCGGGCAGGACGCCGAGCCCGTGCCCGATGACACCGCGCTCTACCTCATCCCCACCAGCGAAGTGCCGCTGACCAACATCGTGCGCGGCGAAGTGCTGGCCGAGGCGGATTTGCCCCTCAAACTCACCGCGCACACGCCCTGCTTTCGCTCCGAAGCGGGCAGCTACGGGCGCGACACGCGCGGGCTGATCCGCCAGCACCAGTTCGACAAGGTGGAGATGGTGCAAATCACCCACCCGGAAAAAAGCTACGAGGCGCTGGAGGAAATGGTCGGCCACGCCGAAGCCGTGCTGCAAGCGCTGGAGCTGCCCTACCGCGTCGTCGCCCTGTGCACGGGCGACATGGGCTTTGGCGCGGCCAAAACCTACGATTTGGAAGTGTGGCTGCCCGCGCAAGACACCTACCGCGAAATCAGCTCGGTGAGCAATTGCGAAGCCTTCCAGGCCCGCCGCATGCAGGCGCGCTTCAAAAACGCCGCTGGGAAAAACGAGCTGGTGCACACCCTCAACGGCTCCGGCCTGGCCGTGGGCCGCACGCTGGTGGCGATTTTGGAAAACCACCAAAACGCCGACGGCAGCGTCACCATCCCCGCCGCACTGCGGCCTTATATGGGCGGGGCCGAACGCATCGGCTGACCGGCCCCGCCCACCCGCACATTGCGCCATCGCGCTGTGCAGGCGGGCATTTCATGCGGGCGTTGACTTTGGCTTTGACGCCGATCGCCATCGCCCCCCATGCCCGCCCTGGCGGACGGGTAGCGCCACACCACAACGCCACCCCATCAATTGTCCGATCCGCCTTCCACCACCCCCATCCCATCGTGACCCCCACCGCCGTGCCCATGACGCCCAGCGAACGACGCGCCAGCGTCTTGCTGGCCTCTCTGTTCGCCCTGCGCATGCTGGGCTTTTTCATGGTGCTGCCTGTGTTTGTGCTTGCCGCCAGGCACTACGAAGGCGGCGACAACGCTACGCTGGTCGGCCTGGCCATGGGCATGTACGGCCTTACCCAGGGCCTGTTGCAACTGCCCTTTGGCATGGCCTCAGACCGCTTCGGGCGCAAGCGCATGATCTTGCTAGGGCTGCTGATTTTCGGCCTCGGCAGCGCCACCGCAGCGCTGGCCGATTCGGTCTGGGGCTTGATGCTCGGCCGCGCATTGCAAGGCGCTGGCGCCATCTCCGCCGTCGTCACCGCCTTGCTGGCCGACCAAACGCGCGATGCCGTGCGCACCAAAGCCATGGCGCTGGTCGGCATCAGCGTGGGCGCGACCTTCTCGCTGGCGCTGGTGCTCGGGCCGCTACTGTACGCCAGCATCGGCTTATCGGGGCTGTTCTGGCTGACCCTGGCGCTCACCACCGTCGGCGTGGCCTTGGTGGCATGGGGCGTGCCCGCCGCCCCCACACGCCCGCCAGAACCCCAACCGAAGGCACAGACCAGTCCCCCTGCCAATGCTGACGCCGCTACGCCCGCCACCGCGCCATCGGCCATGGCGGGTATCGGCCTGGGCCGCCTGTACTTTGGCGTTTTTGCCCTCCACGGCATTCAGATGGCGCTATGGAGCGCCGTGCCGCGCCTGCTGGAACAAGGCGGCCTGAGCGGTGGGCAGCATTGGCATATTTATTTGCCAGCCGTCATCGCCTCCATCGTCTTTTTTGGCGCCGTGTTTCGACTGGAACGGCGCGGGCGCACGCAATGGGCCATTGCCATCGGTATCGCCTTGATGGCGCTGGCCCAATTGGCTTGGCTGGGCCTGGCCTGGCTTGGCTTCAACGCGGGCACCCCAGTGCTGAGTGTGCTGGGGCTGTTGCTGTTCATCTTTTTCTGCGGCTTCAACGCGCTCGAAGCCATCCAGCCCAGCCAGGTATCGCGCCAAGCCCCGCCCGCCCACAGAGGCCGCGCCATGGGCATTTACGCCACCTTGCAATCCCTGGGCCTGTTCGCAGGCGGCGCCACCGGCGGCTGGCTGATGACGCACTGGGGACCTGTCGGATTGTTTGCTGGCACTCTGGCACTCACACTGCTGTGGCTGGCCGTTGCCATGCGGCGTTAAGCAGAGCCCAATGCTTCTGGAGATGGCTGCCTGAGGCAGCCTATTGGGCAAAAGAAAAGGGCCCTTACGGGCCCTTTCAAAACTCAGGCTTATGCCTCAAGTCCAATGTCTGGAGCGGGAAACCGGTCTCGAACCGGCGACCTCAACCTTGGCAAGGTTGCGCTCTACCAACTGAGCTATTCCCGCATTCGGCTACCGAAGTAGCGAACAAGCGCGCATTGTATACCAAAAATCAGCACTCAAAACCTTTTGATCGCTATTAATGCGAAACCACGGTTCGCTTGGTGCGTTTTTTCTTCTCTGCCGCAGCCAACGCTGGTACCGGCGCATCCACCTCCCCAGACTCCTCCACCAAGGGCACTGGTGTACGCACCAACGCATGCGCCAGCACTTCATCAAACCATTTCACGGGGATGATCTCCAGCCCGTTGCGCACCGATTCCGGCAACTCCTGCAAGTCCTTCACATTGCCTTCCGGAATCAGCGCGGTGCGAATGCCCCCGCGCAATGCGGCCAACAGTTTTTCTTTCAGACCGCCAATCACGGTCACTTCACCACGCAGGGTGATTTCCCCCGTCATGGCAACATCGGCCCGCACGGGAATACCTGTCAGCGCAGACACTAACGCCGTCGCCATGGCCGCTCCAGCACTGGGCCCATCTTTGGGCGTAGCGCCATCGGGCACGTGAACGTGTACGTCCTTTTGCTCAAAGTCTGATGCTGCAATGCCCAATTGCTGCGCACGGCTGCGCACAACCGTACGCGCAGCTTCGACCGATTCCTTCATGACGTCGCCCAACGAGCCTGTCCGCGTAATCTGCCCTTTGCCAGGCATGGTCACCGCTTCGATGGTGAGCAAATCACCGCCCACCTCCGTCCATGCCAGCCCGACAACCTGCCCAATTTGATCTTCTTTTTCTGCGCGGCCATAAGTAAACTTTCTCACGCCTAAAAACTCGTTCAAATTATCGGCAGTGACCTGCACCGGTACTTGCAACTGCCCTAATTGGATTCCTTTCACGGCCTTGCGGCAAATCCGGGAAATTTCACGCTCAAGCGAGCGCACGCCAGCTTCACGCGTGTAATAGCGAATAATGTCGAGGATGGCATCTTCATGCACATCTAATTCCCCTTTTTTGACCCCATTATTGTCAATCTGCTTGGGCAACAAATACCGCTTGGCAATATTGAGTTTCTCTTCCTCCGTATAACCCGAAAGCCGAATCACCTCCATCCGATCCAACAGCGCAGCGGGGATATTCATGCTATTGGAGGTTGCTACGAACATCACTTCGGAAAGATCGAAATCGACCTCGGCGTAATGATCGGAAAAATGGCTGTTTTGCTCCGGATCAAGCACTTCCAGCAAGGCGCTGGATGGATCCCCGCGAAAATCCGAACCGAGCTTGTCGATTTCGTCCAGCAAAAACAACGGATTGCGTGTGCCCACTTTGCTGAGGTTTTGCAAAATCTTCCCCGGCATGGAGCCGATATAGGTGCGTCGATGCCCCCGAATCTCGGCCTCATCGCGCATCCCCCCCAAGGCCATACGCACATATTTACGTCCTGTCGCCTTGGCAATGGATTGACCCAGCGAGGTTTTACCCACCCCTGGGGGGCCTACCAGACACAAAATGGGCGATTTAACTTTATCAATACGTTGCTGTACCGCCAAATATTCCAAGATCCGATCTTTGACCTTATCCAGTCCATAATGATCGGCATCCAGAATTTCTTGCGCAGCGGCCAGGTTTTTCTTAACTTTGGTTTTCTTCGACCAGGGCAATCCCACCAATGTGTCCAAGTAGCTGCGCACCACGGACGCCTCAGCGGACATGGGGGACATCAAGCGCAATTTCTTCAGTTCAGCTTCTGCCTTTTTCTGCGCTTCTTTGCTCATTTTGGCAGAAACGATTTTTTTCTCTAAATCTTCAATATCAGCGCCATCCTCTCCCTCGCCGAGCTCTTTCTGAATGGCTTTAACTTGTTCGTTAAGATAAAAGTCGCGTTGATTCTTTTCCATTTGACGCTTGACGCGCCCACGGATGCGTTTATCGATTTGCAAAATCTCCACTTCAGCATCGAGCTGCTCTAATAACGCTTGCAATCTTTGATTGACATCTTGTGTTTGCAATAGCTCTTGCTTGGCTTCCAGCTTGGCTGGCAAATGCGCCATGATCGTATCCGCCAAGCGACCAGCATCATCAATACCAGAGATTGATGCGGAAATATCTTGGGGAATTTTCTTGTTTAATTTGACATAAACATCGAACTGCTGCACCACCGCACGTCGCAAAGCCTCTTGCTCTGCACTCAGTTCATTATTTTGGGCTTTCAGCAAGATAACTTTCGCCTCAAAATGGCTTTCCGTATCCCGCACCTCATGCAATAACGCACGCTCTGCCCCTTCAACCAGCACCTTCACGGTGCCATCGGGGAGCTTGAGCATTTGCACAACCGTGCCCGTGCACCCCACCTCGAACAGATCTTTCGCTCCCGGCTCTTCCAGCGATGCCGACTTTTGCGACACCAAGACAATGCGCCGATCAGCAGCCATGGCCAATTCAAGCGCTTTAATGCTTTTAGCTCGCCCCACAAAAAGCGGCACAACCATGCCAGGGAAGACCACCACATCACGCAGCGGGAGTAAAGGCAATGTTTCCGCACCCTCCACAAGTGCGACATCCCGAGAATGGTCAATCATACGAATACGAGCCTTTCATCAAATAGAAAGCAATTACTAACCACTTAGCCCAGCGGTTCCAAAGGCAATTGCAGGGGAGCTAGATAGAGCTCTTTGCCTGTAATTCAAGCACCGCATTGCACTGGAGACGGGAAAGCACTGCTTTTCCCACTCGCCTCCTGCTCTCAAGCAAACCACTGTTGTGCAGCCAATGGCTTACGCAAGCGATGGCCTCGCTCCACTCAGACTCGACTATCGAAGGGTTTGCCGAGAGACTTTTAGATACGCTTGCGCCAGGAAGGCCTCAGTTCACTAACAACCACGCCCAACACAATCAGCGCCGCGCCAACAATGGCCAGACCTGGCAAGCGCTCACCTGCAATGCGCCCGGCAATACCGCCCCATACCGGCTCACCCGCATAAATAAGCGTAGCGCGCGTGGGAGAGACTGTTTTTTGCGCCCAATTCATCGTCAATTGGATCAGGATGCTGGCCGTAGCCATACCCAACGCAGCCAGCAGCCAGACCCACGAAAATGCCGGAATCGCCTCCCCCGTCACAGGCATGAACAGAAAGGACAACGCCCCTGCAGCAAAAAGCTGAATGACGGTGACACGGCGCACATCCACCTTGCCGGCAAAACGACTGATCAAAATGATCTCGCCGGCCAACGCTACGGCGCTCAGCAGCGTCGCCCATTCACCACGACTCATCTGCAAGCTCAAACTTCCGTCGGGGCCCGCCAGCAGCACCAAACCCGCAAAAGCCAACGCCACGCCGATGAGACTCATCCAGTGCGGCGGACGTCGCAGCACCAACCATTGCAACAAAGGCACCAGCGGCACATACAGCGCCGTAATAAAAGCGGACTTGCTACTGCTGATCGTTTGCAAACCATAGGTTTGCAAGCCATAACCCAAACACATGCTTGCGCCAATCGCTATGCCAGCGCCGATTTCACGACGATTCAACCCTGCCATCGCACGGTGAAACACCAACATCCCCAATAACGCCGCCGTGACAAAACGCAGTCCAACAAAAAAGAGGGGGCCGCTATACCGCATGGCCGTATGGACAACCACGAAGGTGACGCCCCAAACCATGGTGATGACAATCAGCGCCAGCTCCTGGCGGCTCAGGCCAAACGACAATGGCCTGCTAGGGGAAGACATTGGAGATTCCATCCCCCGATGATAGGAGCGCAAATGCATTCAAATTGTGTGGCCGTGGATGGGGAACTCTTCTGCGGCACGCACAGCGCCAAACAGCTTTGGGCCTATTCGGGAAAGAGGACTTCCAGGCGCATACCCCACCTCTGCACTACGCTAAACAGGAGAGACTTCGCATGTCGCGTTTTCATGGCCCCCACACTATTGCCCTAGGCTCAGCAGTGGCTGAGCTGGAGACCCCTTCTTTGGTTGTTGATCTCGATGCGATGGAGCGCAACATCGCCCGGATGGCGAGCTTTGCGGCCCAAGCAGGCCTGCGCTGGCGGCCACACGCCAAACTGCACAAATGCGGAGCGCTCGCTTTGCAGTTGATCGCCGCTGGCGCGAGCGGCTGTTGCGTGCAAAAGCTGGCAGAGGCCGAAGCAATGCAGGCTGCGGGCGTGAACGATATCTATATCAGCAATGAGGTATTGGATGCGCGCAAACTCCAACGTGTGGCGCAATTGGCGCAAAGCGCGCGCTTGGCCATTGCAACAGACAGCACCTTGGGCGTGCGGCGCTTAGCTCAGGCGATGGCAAAAACAAGCCCCAATTCACACATCGACGTTTTCATTGAAATCAACGTGGGCCAGAACCGTGCAGGCCTCCACAGTGATGACGACTTGGTGGTGCTGGCTCGCGAAATTGCCAGCCATCCGCCCTTGCGCTTCGTTGGCCTACACGCCTACCACGGCGGCGCACAGCACATAGAGGATGCCTCTACACGGGCCCAAACCATGCAGCATAGCTACGCGCGCGTACGCAATGCGCAGGCCAAACTGGCTGCGGCTGGCTTTGCCGATTTAGAGGTCACGGGCGCTGGCACCGGCACATTTGCACTGGAGGCGGCAAGCGGCATTTATACCGAGTTGCAACCGGGTTCGTTCCTGTTCATGGATGCGCATTACGCACAGGTCAGTCCCGTACCGCATCAACCCGTTTTTGAGCATGCCCTGTTCATCAAGACCCAAGTGATTTCTTGCGCGCCTACACATGTGGTCGTGGATGCCGGACATAAAAGCCATGCCATCGATTCCGGCTTGCCCGTTGTCTGGAACGATGGCCGCACACCTGTTTACCAATTCGCCAATGGCGGGGATGAACACGGCATCATTCGCCCCTGCGATACCGCTGCACCCGCACAGCTTCCCGCAGGGGGCGATAGCCTGTGGCTGGTGCCAGGCCATTGCGACCCGACTGTCAATTTGCACGATGTACTGATCGGGGTGCGCGGAGGCTTGCATGAAGGCCGCGTCGAACGCTTGCTGCCTGTCGATGCACGAGGTGCGCTTTGGTAAAGCCGCGCCTGGCCCCATCACTGGTTGCACGTATGTTTCAGATCCAATGGGGCCGAATTGCAGAAATAGGCTGGTTCAAAACGTCTGCTTGGGGAAAAGCCTGTTCAGCCTGCCCTTATTCCCTATTACAGTGTGGTGGTGTTTGACGCCCACCCCAATAAGGAGATCAATACATGAGCAAAAAAACGGATCAAGCCAGCGGCCGCTCCGACTACCTGGAGCAGTTTCAGCAGATCCAACAAAACGCTGTGCAGGGCTGGATGCAGCTAGCTGGTCAGGCGATGCAGTGGATGCAACCGGGGCTGCATCTGCCAAAGAACGCCCCCTCTGGCACAGAAGATGCCACCCAAACCAAAGCCAGTGAGGCTTCTTCGCCCACTAACCCGTTTTGCTTTTTCACCAACTTCGCCAAAGAGCAAATGGGCCAGGCCGCGACCCCGTTCTATATCCCGCCCGAAAAATGGCAGGCTTTGCAAAAAGAATATCTGGAGCAAATCACCCAGTTGGCAAAACACGAGGCGGGCAATAACGATTGGAGCGACGTACTGCAGCCCGACCGGCGATTCTCTAGCGAAGCCTGGCGCCACAGTGGCCCCGCAGCGATGACCGCAGCGCTCTACCAAATCAATTCCAACGCCTTGCAAAAGATGGTGGAAATCACCGAGGCCGATCCTAAAACGCGCGCGCGCTTGCAATTTGCAGTAGATCAGTGGTTGGCGGCTGCGGCGCCTACCAACTTCTTGGCGCTTAACCCCGACGCCCAGCTCAAAGCCATTCAGTCCAACGGGGAAAGTATCTCCAAGGGGCTGCTCAACATGTGGCAAGACATTCAGCGCGGCCACATCTCCATGACGGACGAGGCGCAATTCGAAGTCGGCCGCAATATCGCCATTACGCCGGGCACCGTGGTTTTCCAAAACGAGTATTTCCAGCTCATCGAATACACGCCCACTACGCCCCAGGTGTACGAACGGCCCTTCCTGCTGGTGCCACCGTGCATCAACAAGTACTACATCCTGGATTTGCAGCCTGGCAATTCCTTCATCGAATACGCCGTGGCGCAGGGGCACCGCTGTTTTGTCGTGAGTTGGCGCAACCCCGACGCTTCCATGGATACCAAGACCTGGGACGACTACATTGAGCATGCCGCCATTCGTGCCATCCAGGCGGTGCAGGACATCACCGGCGCTCCAACCATTAATGCCCTGGGATTTTGTGTAGGCGGCACCATTCTCTCCACCGCATTGGCCGTGTTGGCGGCACGCGGCGAGCATCCCGTGGAAAGCGCAACGCTCCTCACCACCTTGGTGGACTTTACCGATACCGGCGTGCTGGATATTTTCATTGATGAAAACATGGTGAAGTTCCGCGAGATGCAAATGGGGCATAAAGGCCTGATGCGCGGGCAGGATTTGGCCACCACCTTCAGCTTTTTGCGCCCCAACGAGCTGGTCTGGAACTATGTGGTCGGCAACTACCTGAAGGGCGAAACTCCACCGCCTTTCGATCTGCTGTACTGGAACAGCGATGGCACCAACCTGCCCGGCCCCTTCTATGCTTGGTACTTGCGCCACACCTACTTGGAAAACAGTCTGATCGAGCCCGGCAAACTCACCGTGTGCGGCGAGCAAATAGATTTGCGCAAGATCAAAAGCGCCATGTACATCTACGGCTCTCGCGAAGACCACATCGTGCCCATCCGCGGCGCCTATGCCAGCACACAGGTTTTCACGGGGAAAAAACGCTTTGTGATGGGTGCATCAGGCCATATTGCAGGCGTTATCAACCCGCCCGCGCGTGGCAAGCGCCATTACTGGAAGGCCGATGGCATTCGCAGCTACCCAAAGAACTGGAACGACTGGCTCGCCAAAGCCGAGCAAGTGTCCGGTAGCTGGTGGCCCGACTGGGCGCAATGGCTGGCCAGCCACGCAGGGGCGCAAATCGCCGCTCCCGCCAAACCTGGCAAAAGCCCGCGCTACAAAGCAATCGAGCCAGCGCCAGGCAGCTACGTCAAACAACGCGCTTGACGTGCTGCAAGCGGCTTTGAAGGGTAAATCCGCATAGCGCAGCACAAGGCCGCTTCGATAGATTACCCACCGTCTGCACAGACATTTTTCGTCCCACAAAAAGGAGATCACATGAGTCAGAAAGTAGCCTACGTCACAGGTGGCATGGGCGGTATCGGAACAGCCATTTGCCAACGCTTGCACAAGGCAGGCATGAAAGTCATCGCGGGCTGCGGCCCCACACGCGATTACCAAAAATGGCTGGACGAGCAAAAGGCCCAAGGCTTTACCTTTTACGCCAGCGTAGGCAATGTCGCGGACTGGGACTCCACCGCCGAAGCCTTCTCCAAGGCCAAAGCAGAGCACGGCCCCATCGACATCCTGGTCAACAACGCAGGCATTACACGCGACCGCATGTTCCTGAAAATGACCCGTGAGGATTGGGACGCTGTCATCAGCACCAACCTCACCAGCATGTTCAACGTGACCAAGCAGGTTGTGCCCGACATGGTCGATCGCGGCTGGGGTCGCATCATCCAAATCAGCTCGGTCAACGGCGAGAAAGGCCAAGCGGGTCAGACCAACTACTCTGCCGCCAAAGCCGGCATGCACGGCTTCACGATGGCCTTGGCGCAAGAGCTGGCAGGCAAGGGCGTGACGGTCAACACCGTCAGCCCGGGCTACATCGGCACCGACATGGTGAAAGCGATCCGCCCCGATGTGTTGGAGAAAATCGTGGCCACCATCCCCGTCAAACGCTTGGGCACGCCAGAAGAAATCGGCTCCATCGTGGCTTGGTTGGCCGGGGAAGACTCTGGCTTCACCACAGGCGCGGACTTCTCCTGCAACGGTGGCTTGCACATGGGTTAAGCCCTCTTTCAACGCCTTGAATGAAAAAGCCGACTCAGTGGAGTCGGCTTTTTTGTGCGCGCCTTGCTGCACGCCATGGGCCTGAATCAGCCCTTGCGGCGATTTTTTGCGCCGCCCTGGCGAGCCTTGAGACGCGGGTTGGATTTGCATATCACGTAAATGCGGCCACGGCGACGCACAACTTGGCAATCGCGGCTGCGGTTTTTGGCTTCTTTGAGGGAAGAAAGAACTTGCATGGCTTCTCCTGAATGGCAGATCAATAACAAGTGATGGCCCAACCCGCCATTGCAGCCAGGCGATGCACTTTTTTGCGCCATTCTAAATGATAGTCATATCTCATGAAATGAGATCAAGCCTTCACGCATGCAAAGCCGTGCGTGCAAACACCAGCGCTGAAACCTCTCGCGCGCCAGCTTGGCGCAACAGCCCGGCCAAGGTGAAAAGGGTGGCGCCTGTAGTCATCACATCGTCCACCAACAGCACATGGCGGCCCATCACGGTATGGGGGCGGGTGACGCGAAATGCGGCTTGCAGATTGCTTTGTCGCTCGGCTTTGCCCAAACCTGCCTGCGCAGGCCCCGTAGCCACGCGGGTCAAGCCGTCAAAGCACAGCTTATGGTTTTGCTGCGCATGGCGCGCCACCACTTTGGCCAGCTCCCAGGCCTGGTTGTAGCCACGCTCGCGCAAACGCGGCAGTGCCAGCGGGACAGGGAAGATCATCTCCACATCGGCCATCACATCCTGGCAACCGGGCGTTTGCCACAACAAAGCGCCAAACGCCCTGGCCCATTGCGGCGCATCGTGGTATTTGAAGGCGGCGATGGCCGCATGCCACGGATAGGCGTAATCCACAGCCGCCACGCAATGGCTGAGCGGGCTGGGCCGATGGGCGCACGCAGGGCATGGCGCATGCGCTTGACCCAGCGCCAAAGCGCAACGTGGGCAGCGCGGCCGCGTGTGCGCCCAACGCGCCAAACAATCGCCACAAATGCCGCCCGGCATGCGCCAAACGGGCCACCGGGCACAAAACGGGCACTGCGCGGGCACGCTGGCGATGACGGTAGAAAAAGGGGACATCACGGCATTGTCGAATACACGGCCCTCCCAGCGCGGGCAGAGCGCCTGCCCAGGCTGGCGGCTAACGCACAACCTTGAATTCCAACTCAAGAAAACCCATGCATTGATGGATATGCCGAAACAAGGCAGTTTTTTTGCCTTTGAAACACAAATTGATATCAAATCAAACGAAAACAAAGCCCGCTCCGGGCATGCCGAAACGGGCTGTTTTTCATTCTTTTGAATTGGAATTCTGGGCCACTCAGCCAAACTCCCGCGCCATCTCCGCAGCGCGGGTGCTGCTGGCCTGGATGGCCGCCATGAAATGCGCCTGTAGATCGCAGGCATCCATGGCCGAAGTGGCCGCAAACGTCGTGCCGCCTTTCGAGGTGACGCGCTGGCGCAAGACCTCGGGCGGCTCATCGGAAGCCGCGGCCAGCGCCGCCGCGCCTTCAAACGTGGCCACCGCCAAGCGATAAGCCTGCGCACGCGTCAAGCCCAGCGATTCGCCCGCTTGCTGCATGGCCTCAAGAAAGTAAAACACATAGGCTGGACCGGAGCCTGAGATCGCCGTCACCGCATCCAGCAAAGCCTCCTGCTCTACCCATTGCACTTGGCCAACGGCCTGGGCAATGCGCTGCGCAAGCTGGCGGTCGGCCTCGCTCACCGAAGGGGCCGCAAACAGGCCCGTCATGCCCTTGCGGATCAGGGCCGGGGTATTGGGCATGGCCCGCACGATGCGCGCGCTGGCCAGCCAGCCCTGCAAGGATGGGGTCGTCACCCCCGCCGCAATGCTGAGATGCAAGCTGGCGCCCAGCAACGGCCGCAATGCCAGGGCCACTTCTTTGAGCACCTGCGGCTTCACGGCCCAGACCACGCAAGCAGCCTCTGCCAACGTGGCATCGCCTTGCGACTGGACGGCGATGGCGAAATCGCGCTCCAGCGCAGCCGCCGTCGGCGCATGCGGCTCAATAACCGTAATGGCTTGCGCGGGCCAGCCGCTATCGATCAAGCCGCCAATGATGGCGCGGGCCATATTGCCGCCGCCCACGAAGGCAATACGAGAAGTCATGGGGATACTTTGCCTTTCTTCGTCTGGCGCAGGCATTGGCAGCGCTGTTCACGCGCGTGGCGCGAATGGGCCAATGCCGTGCTCAATGCGGTTTGGGGGAGATGCGCAGTACAAAACGCAGACGGGCCTCAAAGGCCCGTCGTCGAAGTTGTGCAACGCCGCAAGCGGCCCGCATGCGTGCCGCGGGCGCGGCGATCAGCCTTGGTGCGCGCGCTTGCCGGGGTTTTTCTTGCTGCGTGTGTGCACGCCACGCTCTTTGCTCACGCGCTGGCCGCCACCTTGCTTGGGAATGCTGTAGCCCTTGGGAGCGGGCAGCGGGGGGGTGAATTTGCGATCGGCTTCGGTGACGATTTTGTTGCCCATGATGGTTCCTGAATAAAAAGGGAGGGGTAAAAGAAAGGGGCGGATTTTAATGGAGAGCCGCCGGGGCTTGTCGATTGGGCGCGGCCGCCAGTGCGGGCACTAGGAAAGATGCGCCTCACGGGCCGCTACAGCGTCTGCCTCGGCGGGCGCGGGCTGGGAATCGGGCAGCAAGCACGCTTCAATGACTTCCAGGTGGTTGTCGCGGGCGAAATTCATCACGAAATCCCATGCCATCGGCTCGTGCTCGCGCAACGCGGCATTCACCACCACACAGCGGGTGCCGTCGAGGACGGTGGGCACGCACCAGGGGGAATAGCTCAGGCGATGCCCCCGCGAGCCGGGCGGGCGAAACTGGCTCATGACGCCAGCGAGCCGCTCGGACCAATCGCTGGGGCGAAAAATCCGTCCATCTTTGGTTTTACCCAAGATGAAAATTTCTTTAAGAGGCGGGGTACTGGACATGGATGCGCGCCGCGGTCGCCGCAGCGAGGAAAAACGAAGCGCGGGATTCTACCGACTCCACTGATTTCAGGCCCTTCCTGTGGTCATGCCCCTTGGGCCGGGTCGATGCGACTGCGCCAAAGGGGCATGTTTCGGGGGGCATCCGGATTTGTTCACGCGCTCGGCGCGCGGGGATCCCGAACAGGCTTTCAGGGATGGCGGTGCGGCCGGTCTTCTTTCATCTCCTCTGGCGCCAGCAAATCCATCGTCGGGGTTTCATTGAAGAAGTTCCAGGGCTTGAGCAGCACATGGACCCATTCGGTCGGCATGATGGGCCACTCTTCCGCCCGGGCAACGTGGGTGGTGCCCGTGGTCAGCCACACGACGTTGTCGGTGTTGACGATGTTTTCGTCATCGGCGGTGAACTGGCCCAGGCCTGTGTCCTTGTCAGAGCGGTTCGGGTATTTGCCTTCCGGGAAAAGCTCATCTGGCTTGTATTGGGTCACCCATAGCTGCTTGTCCATGAAGCGCAAGCGGTTGTAAATCCATTCGTCCTGGCCGAAGTTGGCTCCCTTGGCCACGGGGTGGGTGCCGCCTGCGTAGGGGATGAGCTGGTAGGACACGGGGTTGCCCACGCGGTTGAGTTTGTTGGTGTTGCTCAGCAGGCGGACCGTGCCGGGATCGAATTTCTGCGCGGCCTGCTGTTCGTTGGGCACGGTGCGGGTCCGGGTTTGCATCGTGCTGGTGCGCGGGCCGCCACGGGGGTTGGGCGCGACGACGGGGTCGATTTCGGTCAAGGTGTTTTTCTCGCCATCCACGTCCAGATCCAGCCGGAAGTTGTAGATGTGCTGGTGCGTGGTGCCTACGATGTTGTGGTCGATCAAGGTGCCAAACCGGGTGTCCTCCTCGGCGGTAGGGTCTTGCATGGTTCGGGCCTTGACGCCTTTGACGGCTTCAAGGCCGGTGGCACCCGCATTGATGCCGATGGTGCCGTTTTGCGCAAACACCCAGTCGAAGATGTAGTCGTAGTTGCCCACGGTGCTGATCCAGCGCACGACCAGCTCACGGCGCTCGGCGCTGACGTTGGGGCGGCCCATTTCCTGGTGCTTGTATTCGGGGCCGGCGTAACGCTCGAACACGGCAATCGCGTTGGGAATGAGGGTAGGCCGGCCGGTGTAGTCGGGCAGCGTTGCATCGAGCAACACGGCGTTTTGCGGCACGTCCTTGCCGCGTTCGATGGGGGAGGTCAGGGTGCCCATGCCGTACTCGCCGGAGTCCAGGTAAGCCTTGTAGTACCAGCCCACGTCCGGGTCGCCATAGGGCACGATCATGCCGCCCAGCGAGCCTTCATAGAGGACTTTGCGCTTGACGCCCTTGTCGTTGTAGGTGACGGTGGAGAGCAGCAGGCCCACGCGTGAATCCAGGCGGAAGTGAAATTCCCAGTTCTGCCAGCGCAGGGTGTTGCCCGCAATGGAGTAGCTTTTGCCTTGCGGCTCCAGAATTTCCAGCGGCTTGATGGCGGGGCGCTTGGCGCGGTCGCTGCCGTCATAGGGGCGTGCAGCCATCGGGACGGGGATGACGCCCGCGTCCTCCACCTTCACCACCGCTTTCTTTTCCAGATCGACCACGGCAATCAGGTTCTCGATGGGGTGCGCCCAGTAGTTGCCATCGCCAGTGTCCAGATAGCTGGCAACCTTCAGCAAGCGGTCTTCCTGTTTGAGTTGGTCCTTGCCGCCGAAATAACCCACCGTCAGCGGTGTGGCCACGGCTTTGGAAACATCCTTGATGCCGCGCTTGGCCAGCGCGGCGGCGTACTCCGCACTGGCTTCAATGGCCTTTTGCACGGTTTCGAAATCGTCGAGCAGCACCATGCCGTGCGCACCTTTGATCTCCTTCCAGCCCTGCACTTGCCTGGCGCCATAGTCCACTGTGCCCTCGTACACCTTCTTGCCGTCAAGAATGGTGAAGACTGCTTTTCGCCCTGCGCTGACGGGCTTGCCCTGCAAGGCGAATTCCCAGACTTGCTCTTTGGGCGGCGTTTTGAGCGAGATCTCGGCAAAACGCATGCCGGGCTTGAAGTGGCCGCTGGCTTTGATGATGCCCACTGCGGCGGTGAGCTCGTCTGCGGTCAGCGGGTTGAGCGGGCTGGGCTTTTCCTCGATGACGAATGTGGTGTCCAGCCCCGACTGGAACACGTCGTTGATGAATTCTTCGGCCACCATGGCCTGGCCGTTCTGGATCGTCACCGGCACGTTCAGCTTCAACGGTTTGCCGTTGACCAGGATGGTGTGCGCCCCTGGCTTGGCGCGCACCATGGTGCTGTTGCGCTGGATGTCGTAAAGACCGGCGTAGTCGTCCCAGCGCACGGTGGCACCGAAATCCTTGAGCGTTTGCTCCAGCGGCACCATCTTGGCCGGTGCGCCATGGGCCAGCGCCTGGCCGGCGGGCGCCAACAACGCACTGCCAAGAGCCAGCGCCAGCGCGCTGCGGCGAAACAAGGATGCGGGCTGCGCAAATGGGTGGTGGGGAGTCGTCATCATGATGGTTCCTCTCGTTGTGCGAAGCGATAGGGGTGCGCCCCAAAGCGGGAGCGCGCCTGGCGGTGATCGGCGGCGCCCTGGCTGCCGGACACCCGTTTACGGCGCAGCAGCGCCAGACGCCGGATGCGCAATGCAGACGGACTTGATCTCCGTGCAGCCCTCGACGGCATGGCGCCCGAACTCGCGCCCCATGCCTGATTGCTTGTAGCCGCCAAAGGGCATGCTGGGGTCAAGCAGCACATGGGTGTTCACCCAGACCGTGCCTGCTTCAACACGCGGAATCAGGCTCATGGCGCGGTTGATGTCGCGGGTCCACAGGCTGGCGCCCAAGCCGTATTGGCTGTCGTTGGCCAGACGCAAGGCTTCTTCATCGTCATCAAAACGCAGTACGGACAGCACCGGGCCGAAGATCTCCTCGCGGGCCACCGTCATCGCCTGTGAAACGCCGGACAGCACGGTGGGCTGCACGAAAAAGCCAGCTCCACCCACAGGCTGGCCGCCTGCTGCCAGTTGCGCCCCCTCCTGGCGGGCCGAGGCGATGTAGCTCTCGATGGATTGCTGCTGGCGGCGCGAAACCACCGGGTTGACTTGTGCCCCCGGGTCCAGCCCCGGCCCCAGCGTGAGCGTGGACACCGCCGCCGCCAGCGCATTGACAAAATCGTCATGGCGCGAGGCGTGAACGTAAATGCGCGAGGCCGCAGCGCACACCTGCCCCTGGTTGAGCAAGCCCCCCAGCATCACCCCCTGGACGGCTTGCTCGATATCGGCATCGGCAAATACCAGCATGGGGTTTTTGCCGCCCAGCTCCAGCGTGAAGCGGGCCATGTGCTCCAGCGCCGCATGCCCTACCCGCCTGCCCGTTTGGGTCGAGCCGGTGAACGACACCTTGGCCACCAACGGGTGCGACACCAGCGCCTGCCCGGTTTCGCCCCCGCCCGTGACCACATTGAACACCCCCGGTGGCACGCCAGCCTCCAGCGCCAGCTCGGCCAGACGCAGCGCCGAGAGCGGCGTCTCCGGCGATGGCTTGATGACCACGCTGCACCCCGCCGCCAGCGCAGGCATCACCTTCCAGGCGGCAATCATCATCGGGAAATTCCAGGGCACGATGCCTGCCACCACACCCACCGGCTCGCGCCGCGTATAGCCCGTGTAGCGCATGCCCGGCGGAATGGGGATGGACAAGTCCAGCGACTCCCCGTGCAGCTTGGTGGCCCAACCCGCCATGTAACGCATGAACTCCACCGTCGCCGCCACATCGAGCATGCGCGACAGGTTGATGGACTTGCCCTGGTTGATCGTTTCCAGTTGCGCCAACTCCTCGGCATGCGCCTGCACCAGCGCGGCAAAGGCCAGCAAAATGCGCTCGCGCTCTGCCGGGCGCAAACCACTCCAGCGGCCATCGCGCCAGGCTGTGTGGGCGCTGCGAACCGCCGCATCCACCACGTCGGCATCGCCATCGCCCGCCATGGCGATCACGTCCCCCGTGGCCGGGTTGTAAACCGGCAAGGTGCGCGCCGTCGCAACGGCCTTGCCCTCGATGAAACTGCCATGCGTGCGGGCCAGAAAAGCCTGCACGGCAGCCAACAGTTCAACTTGCGCCATCGTTGTGTCTCCATCTGTGGTTGTGGCTTCATGGCCAGGCCCTGCAACACCGGGGCTGGCAGGCCCCTTTTTGCGCACACCGGCCATGTCGTGATGGAGCAGATGGTAGAAACATTGCCCTTGGCAGGCTTTGCTGTGCCTGCCCAATTCATGCGCCACACTGCCAGCCTGGGCCGCCTTGCGCACCCCTGCCACGCACAAGGCGCCGTGATGCAGCCGTGCGCAGCGAACTGCCAACCGTCAGCCCCGCCCACCGTCAATGGGGCGCCGCACCGCCCAAATGCTGGCGCCGGTATTGCCCTGGCGAGACGCCAAAACGCGCCTTGAAGGCCGTGGAAAAGTGGCTGGGATCGGCAAACCCCCAGCTGTACGCCACCGCTGCCAGCTTTTGCGGACAGGTGGCGCTGCGCAAAGTCTCGGCGCACAAATCCAGCCGCCGGTTGCGTATGTACTGGCCCACCGCCAGCCCCTGGGCGGCAAACAGGCGGTACAAGCCACGCACGGAAATGCCGATACCCCGGGCAATCGCCTCCGGCCCCAGCTCCTCGGCATCAATATGACGCTCGATGAAGTCCAGGGCGCGCTGCAAGCGCCCGCCACCGTCCGGATGCTCTCCCTCCTGCGCCTGGTCGATGGCCGGGCGCAGCAAATGCACCATGGCATCCAGCGCCGCCTCGCCCTCGCTGCGCCCCAGGCCTGCATGGATCTGGCCCAGCGTGGCCAGCATCAGGTGCCGCACCAGCCCTGCCACCGCAGACGAAGCCGGTATGCGCCGCGCGCAGTGCACGCGCATGGCGCGCAAATTGCGCTCCAGCGCCTGGCGCGGCACGATCAGCGACACCTGCCGCGCCGTGGTAATGAACTGCACATCAAAAGGCTGGGCCGCATCCACCAACGTGATGTCCCCCGGCAAAAGCAGCGCCTGCGCATCGCGCTGCGCAATGCCGCAACGGCCGCGCAATTGCAGCACGGCGAAGAACTTGTCGCTGCCGTCCTTGCGTACATCCTCGCTCGTGCGCAGCAGCTGCGTGCCATCGCTGGCCTCCACCAGACTGGCGCGCACGGCGCTGCTCTCGTAGGCCTTGAGACTGCCGGAAAAGCCCACCGCGCGGGTCTGCACGCGAAAGCTCCCACAGGAGTGATTGATGGCGGCAGCCCAGGCATCGAATGCCCGGCTGCAAGCAACGTGTCCGACGGAAGGCATGCCAAACCTTTTTGGGGGAATCTGAAAAAAACGCATCCGGGGCCCCCGGAAAACACCCGGGAGCCGCCATGCATGCGGCGCAAAACAGTGTCAAAAAATTAAAACACGAAGCTTCCCGCAGCCGGTTCAGGGTTTTCCCAATCTCTCGGCGGACCTGCGTGATCCGCGCGCCCGCCTCGCATAATTATAAATCAAAGTAAAAATGATTTATTGTATTAGTTGCCATAAATGCAATATTTTATTTCTTTTTGACTTGGAAAATCAAACACCCCACTCGCCCCGGCCTGCTTTTGTCACGCCGGGACATGCATTTGGCAGATTCCCGCTATGCCCCAAAAAGCAAATTGACGGTTAATGGGCAGGCGCGCGCACCGCCGGGCGCCTGCCCGTCCAGACAACCCAAAAAACAAGGAGCACCCGCCTCATGACTCAATCCCGCCCCACCACCTGCGCCCCGCACAGCCTGCCGTGCGCCCGGCCCGCGCTCCGGGCCAGCGCCGCGCTCGGCCTCGTTTGCCTGCTGGCCACCGCCCACGCCGCCGGAACGCCCGACCCGGGCGACTACGTCCCCGCCCCTGCCGGCGCCACCGTATTTGCCCTCTACGCCCAGCACATCAGCGGCGACAAAGTCCATGCCGACGGCCGCCAGGTCGAAAACGGCCTGGGCCTGCGGATGGATGTCGGCGTCGCGCGCCTGATGCACTACACCACCGTCGGCGGCAAAACCATGGACTTCGAGCTCATCGCCCCCTTTTCCCGCCAGCGCGTGCACTCGGTTGGCTACCGCGCCAGCGGCCTGGGCAACCTGCAACTGGGCGCCACCTACTGGATGTTGGAAAACCACGAAACAGGCCACCACGCCGCCTGGGCTGCCTACCTCACGCTGCCAACGGGCGCGCACCGCAAAAACGGCTTTGCCATCAGCGAAGACCGCTACGCGCTGGATCTGGAGGCCGCCTACCTCATGCCCCTGGGTCGGCACTGGTCGCTCGACCTCATCGGCCAAGTCGAAACCTATAGCCGCGACAAATCCACCGACGTGCGCCGCCGCCCGATGGCCCGCGCCTTTGCCCACTTGAGCTACCACTGGTCGCCGCAAACCCGCCTGGCCGTGAGCCTGCGCCAAAGCTGGGGCGCGCGCGAAACCCTGCACGGCGCCACCGTGCTGGGCAGCAAGAGCGACACCAACCTCCTGCTCACCTGGGCCCATCAGTTCACCGACAGCTTCCAGCTGCAACTGCAATACAGCGACGATGTGCGCGTGCGCAACGGCAGCCCGGTGAAGGCCTGGCAGGCGCGCACCGTCTTTGCGTTTTGAGCCGACAGCGCAGACAGGCGCTCACCCCCACCCGGCCAGCAGCAGCCGCGCCGCCAGTGCAACAAACACGACGCTGGCCGTACGGTTAAGCCAGCGCTGCGCGCGCGCCGAGCCTTGCAACCATTGGCCGAAGAAGCCGCTGAACACCGCAATCGCGCCAAAAACCCAGAAAGCGGCCAAAGCAAAAATCGCACCCAGCAGGGCGATTTGCTGGCTGACCTGACCGCGGCTGGCGTCCACGAACTGCGGCAAAAAGGCCAGAAAAAACATCAGCACTTTGGGGTTGCTCAAGTTCATGAAGATGCCACGCCCGATCCAGCGCCAGGGGCGTTTGGGCAAGGATGTGGGCGCTGCCTGCGCGGCGATGGCCGGGCGCGCGGTGGCTGGCGCGTTCCACGCGCCCCAAGCCAGCCAGAGCAGATAGAGCGCCCCCACGGTTTTCATCAGCGTGAATGCAGCGGGCGAGGCCATCAGCACCGCCGCCAACCCCAGGGCAACAGCGCAGGTGTGTCCAACCAGTCCCAGGCCTAAGCCCAGTACCACCAGCATGCCTGCGCGCCAGCCGTGCTGCGCCGATTGGATGAGCACGAACAAGTTGTCTGGCCCCGGCGTCAAGGCCAAGAGCACGGACAGGCTGAAAAACGGCAATAAAACGTCGGTATTGAGCGCGAGCATGGCCACATCTTTTTCAAGGCGGTAAGGGCTTGCGGGTTGCAGCTTGCGGCGTGCACCTGCCAGGCAGCCCAGCAAAGAGGCCGTTGCACCGACCTGGCATGCAGGGCAGTACAACGGCCTTGATATTACAAATCAATAAGAAATATTGAAAATCTATTTCGGCAATGCCAGTCTTAAATTTTCAATTCAATAATTTACTTTGATTTGTAATGCGATGGGATGCCAATTACAGCATCTCCACCGCGACGGCGGTAGCCTCGCCGCCGCCAATGCACAGCGTGGCCAGGCCTTTTTTCAGACCGCGGGCTTTGAGGGCGTGCAGCAAAGTGACCAGAATGCGCGCGCCGCTGGCGCCGATGGGGTGGCCCAGGGCGCAAGCGCCGCCGTTGACGTTGACCTTCTCGTGCGGCACTTTGAGTTCTTCCATCAGTGCCATGGTCACCACGGCAAAGGCTTCGTTGACTTCCCACAGATCCACGTCGTCCACGCTCCAGCCGGCTTTGTCCAGGGCCTTGCGGGCGGCATCCACAGGGGCGGTGGTGAACCACGCAGGCTCTTGCGCGTGCTGGGCGGTGCTGACGATGCGGGCAATGGGCTTGGCGCCCAGCTCTTTGGCGGTGGATTCGCGCACCAGCACCAGGGCGGCAGCGCCGTCGTTGATGCTGGAGCTGGCGGCGGCGGTGATGGTGCCGTCTCTCTTGAAGGCGGGCTTGAGCGCGGGGATTTTCTCCACGTTGATCTTGCCGGGGCCTTCGTCTTTGTCGATCACGACTTCGCCCTTGCGGGTTTTGACGGTGACGGGGACGATTTCGTCTTTGAACGCGCCGCTTTCAATGGCTTTTTGCGCGCGGGTGACGCTGGCGGTGGCAAAGGCGTCTTGCTGCTCGCGCGTGAATTGGTATTTCTCCGCGCACATTTCGCCAAAGGAACCCATGGAGCCGCCGGTGTAGGCGTCTTCCAGGCCGTCGAGCATCATGTGGTCAAACACTTTGTCGTGGCCGATGCGGTAGCCGCCACGGCCTTTTTTGAGCAGGTAGGGGGCGTTGGTCATGCTCTCCATACCGCCAGCAACGGCCACATCAATCGAGCCGGCCTTGAGCGCATCGTGGCCGAACATGGCGGCTTTCATGGCCGAGCCGCACACCTTGCCCACAGTGGTGCAGGGCACGGCCTTGGGCAGGCCAGCGGCCAATGTGGCCTGGCGGGCGGGCGCCTGGCCCTGGCCAGCGGTCAGCACGTTGCCAAAGAACACTTCATCCACCTTCTCGGGGGCCACGCCGGCCTGCTCCAGCGCGCCCTTGATGGCGACGGCGCCGAGTTCCCAAGCTTGCAAGGCGCTGAAATCGCCCTGGAAGCTGCCCATGGGGGTGCGCACAGCGCTGAGGATGACAATGGATTCGCTTGAATTGCTCATGTGATCTCCTGAGAGTGGTAACGACGCAGGCCAAGACTTGGCCCGCGCCAGGGGAAAAAGGGGCGCTGCCTTGCGGCAGCGGGGTGAGGGTCAAGCGGCAACGCAGCCACTCAGTCCTGGGCTTTAAAGCGCAACCGCCAGGCGTGCAGCAGCGGCTCGGTGTAGCCGCTGGGCTGGGCCGCGCCCTGGAAGACCAGGTCGCAAGCGGCGCGGTAGGCATAGGACGTCTCGAAGTTGCCCGCCATCTTCTGATAGTGCGGATCGCCAGCGTTTTGCTGATCCACCACCGCAGCCATGCGCTCGAAAGTGGCGCGCACTTGCGCTTCGGTGACGATGCCATGCAGCAGCCAGTTGGCAATGTGCTGGCTGGAAATGCGCAGCGTGGCGCGATCTTCCATCAAGCCGACATCGTTGATGTCGGGCACCTTGGAGCAGCCCACGCCTTGATCGACCCAGCGCACCACGTAGCCCAGGATGCCTTGCACGTTGTTGTCCAGCTCTTGCTGGCGCTCGGCTTCGCTCCACTTGGCTTCGGGCACCACGGGGATGGTGAGCAAATCGGCCAGCAGGCTATCGCGGCGCGCCTCATAGCTGCTTTCGGCCAGCTCTTGTTCCAGCGCCTGCTGCACGGCGGCCACGTCCACCTGGTGGTAGTGCAAGGCGTGCAAGGTGGCGGCGGTGGGCGAGGGCACCCAGGCGGTGTTGGCGCCCGCCTTGGGGTGGCCGATTTTTTGCCGCAGCATCTCGGCCATCAAATCGGGCATGGCCCACATGCCCTTGCCGATTTGCGCGCGCCCACGCAACCCGCAGGACAGGCCCACCAGCACGTTGTGCTTTTCATAAGCGGCAATCCAGGCGCTGGTTTTCATATCGCCCTTGCGGAACACGGGACCCGCTTGCATGACGGAGTGGATTTCGTCGCCCGTGCGATCCAGAAAACCCGTGTTGATGAAAGCCACACGCGCAGGCGCGGCGGCGATGCAAGCCTTGAGGTTGACGGAGGTGCGGCGCTCCTCGTCCATGATGCCCAGCTTGACGGTGTGCTCGGGCAGGCCCAGCAGCTTTTCCACCGCGCCAAACAGCGCGTTGGCAAAAGCCACTTCGGCCGGGCCGTGCATCTTGGGCTTGACGATATAGACCGAGCCGGTGCGCGAGTTGCGGATGCCGTTTTCGCCCAGGCCCTTGAGGTCGTGCAAGGCGATGGCGGTGGTGATGGCGGCATCCATGATGCCTTCGGGGATTTCGCGCACCTGGCCGTCCTCGCCCGTCCAGAGAATGGCGGGATTGGTCATCAAGTGGCCCACATTGCGCAGGAACATCAGCGCGCGGCCGTGGAGCTTGAGCGGCTGGCCGTTGGCGCCGGTGTATTCGCGGTCGGCGTTGAGGCGGCGGGTGAAGGTCTTGCCGCCTTTGCTGACCTCCTCGCTGAGTGTGCCGCGCAAAATGCCCAGCCAGTTGGCGTAGGCGGCCACTTTGTCTTGCGCATCCACGGCCGCCACGGAGTCTTCCAAATCCAGAATGGTGGACAAGGCCGCCTCCAGCACCACGTCGCTGATGCCCGCCGCATCGTCCTTGCCAATCAGGGTAGAGCGGTCGATGCGGATGTCGATGTGCAGGCCATGATGGGCAAGCAGCACCGAGGAAGGTGCGGCCGCATCGCCTTGGTAGCCCACGAACTGCGCTGCATCGGCCAAGCCCGTGCTCAAACCATTACCCAAGCTGACCACCAGCTTGCCCCCCTCCACCGCCAGGGCGGTGGCATCTTTGTACGAACCATTGGCCAGCGGCGCGGCCTCATCCAGAAACTGGCGCACATAGGCAATCACCTTCGCGCCGCGCACCGGGTTGTAGCCCGCGCCCGCCTCTGCGCCATCTTCGCTGCCAATGGCGTCGGTGCCATAGAGCGCGTCGTACAGCGACCCCCAACGCGCATTGGCGGCGTTGAGTGCATAGCGCGCATTCAAGATTGGCACCACCAATTGCGGCCCGGCCTGGGTGGCCAATTCCGCATCCACATTGGCCGTGCAGGCGTGCGCTTCGGCCGGATTGGGCACGATGTAATTGATGCTTTCAAGGAATTGGCGATACGCCGCCAAGTCTTTGATCGGCCCCGGGTGCGCGCGGTGCCAGGTATCCAGCTCCGTTTGCAAGCGGTCGCGCTCGGCCAGCAAGGCGGCGTTCTTGGGGGCAAATTCCTGCACGATGGCGTCCAGCCCTTGCCAGAACGCCTCACTGGAGACGCCGATGTCGGGCAACACGCGCTCATCGACGAAAGATTTAAGCGTTTGGGCAACCTGCAAGTGGTGGACGGGGATTCTCTGCATGGGCATGGGGGCGGCTCCGTGAATGGTCTAGAGGGCGGCTATTGTGCATGAGCGATTCCCCCGCGCAGGCGAAACCGCCGCGCACCTCCAGCCGATGCCCCCGCGCCCTCTGCACCCATCCGATTGCGGCAAATGCCCCACAGCGCGCATGTAAAACCGCCTCACAGCCGCTTCAGAAGGCAGTTGCTGCATGCTGGCCAGGGCAGCGTGGCTATGATCCCAAGCCTCGCATCAACCCCAGCCAGCGCCCGTGGAAGAACCCCCTCGCCACCCCCCCCAGCCGCGCAAGCGGGCTGCGCCGCCGCCTGCTGCTGCGTTGCCCGGCGTCCTTGCGCGCTGGCGCAAGCCCGTAGCCTTGCCCGCCTGGGGCGCATGGCTGCTGTCGGGTGCCGCTGCGCTGGCCCTGCTGCTGGCCTACAACCAAGGGCAGCGTCTCCACCGCATGCAGGAGCAGTTGGCGCTTCAATCGGGCGCCATCCACGAACAAGCCATCGAAGCGCGCACCCTCTCGCACGAAGCCTTGGCGCTGGCGCGCGACTCGGCCGCTCAAGTCAGCCTGAATGAAGCGCGCATCAATGAATACACCTTGCAGCGCAGCCGTATTGAACAAATGGCGTTCGAGCTTTCGCGCAGCCGCGACGAAACCATGCTCAACGACATTGAGGCGTCTCTGCGCCTGGCCCAGCAACAAGCCCAATTGACCGGGCTGGCCGACCCTCTGATCGCAGCCCTGCGCAACGCCAGCCAGCGGGTGGAGCGCGCCGACGCACCACGCCTGAGCGCCATCCAGCGCGCCATTGAGCGCGACTTGCAACGCCTGACCCACACGGCCATGACCGACACCGCCGGCCTGCTCGGGCGCATCGACAAATTGCTCGCGCAACTGGAGCTTCTGCCTCTGGCCAATGGCCTGCCCCCCCTCCCGATGGCAGAGCAACCCGCCCTCGCCCAAGCGCCTGTTGTGGCTACGCCTGTCGCATCGCCCCCTGCCACTGCTCCCACGGTAGAAATCGGCCCCACAAGCGCCCCCCGCCAACCCAGCGAGCCAACCGCAACATCCGCCGAAGCCAACCCGGACCCCAATCCCGCTGCGACTCAGACCGACTCGCCAGCCCCCTGGTGGCACGGCATGCGCACCGGGCTGGGCGAACTCGTGCGCGTGCAGCGCATCGACGCGCCCGAAGCCGCCCTGCTCAACCGGGAGCAAACCTTCTTCCTGCGCGAAAACATCCGCCTGCAACTCATGAACGCCCGCATGGGCCTGCTGGCGCGCCAAAGCGAAGCCGTCCGCGCCGACCTCGCCGCCGTGCAAACCCTGCTGCAAAAGTACTACGACACCAACGCCCCCCGCACGCGCCAGGCGCTGCGCACCTTGCGGCAGTTGCAAGACCACCTCCAGACCGTGCAATCGCCGGCCATCACCGAAACCTTGGTGGCCATCCAGGCCGCCCACCAAAGCCTGCCCGCGCCCGGCGCTGCCAGCGCCTCGAAAGGGAAACGCTGATGCGCAGCGCTTTATGGACCCTCGCGCTCTTTGCCTGCGCCGTGGCGGCCGCCTTGTTTCTGGGCAGCAACCGCGCCACCGTCGCGCTGTTTTGGCATCCCTGGCGCATCGACCTCTCGCTCAACCTGCTACTGGTCGGGTTGGCGCTCTTTCTCGCCCTGGCCGCCTTGCTCGCCTGGGCCATTGCCTCCGTCTGGCGCATGCCCACGGAAGCCAAAATCTGGCGCGACCACCGGCACGACCTGGCCGCCCACCACGCTTTCGCGCGCGCGGCGGAACACCTGGCCCAAGAGCGTTGGGAACAGGCGCTGGAAGAAGCCGCCCATGTGCAACACCTGCTGGCCACCCTGCCACCGCCAGCCAGCGCGCGCGAAACCCGGGAACAGCAAAGCCTGCTCAACGCCAACGCCTGGCTGCGCGAAGCCGCCACCCGCGCGCAAACCCAGCCCCTCAGCCCAAGCTACGCTGTGGCACCCCACGGGCTGGACCAAGAGCATTGAATCTCGCCAAATTACCAATCAAAAGAAAATAAAAAATGTCATTTCAGCAAATATGCATTGATATGAATTTTCTCATGAATTGGAAATCAACTTTGCGCTCATGATTTGGGCATCCTCGCAACGCAACCACCCACAAACAACTGAGCGTATATAATGCGCGGTTTCCTTGCCATAGCCGCCAGGTTGACGCCGCGCCCGCACAAGGCGCTTGCGGCATGGCATTTTCATTCCACAAGGAGTTGATCCATGCGTCACTACGAAATCGTTTTGCTGATCCACCCGGATCAAAGCGAACAAGTGCCTGCCATGCTCGAGCGCTACAAGAGCATGATCGTCGAAGGCGGCGGCAAAATCCACCGCGAAGAAGACTGGGGCCGCCGCCAACTGGCTTACCCCATCGACAAACTGGCCAAAGCCCATTACCTGTGCCTGAACATCGAAGCTGGCCAAGCCGTCATGGACGAACTGGCCCACGCCTTCCGCTTTAACGACGCGGTGCTGCGCCAGCTCACCGTGCAAAAAGCCAAGGCCGAAACAGCCCCCTCGGCCATGATGAAGACGGTCGAGCGCGAAGAAGCACGCAAGAACGCCCAGGCTTCCGAGCAAGCCTCGCGCGATTAAGCTGGCTGGCCCCATAGCCCCAGCCGCGCCGCTGCTTGCCCGCGTCTTCCTTCCCCTTTATCTGAATTCAGGAGCCCATCATGGCCGGACCCAAACGCTTCAACAAAGACCGCCGCCCAAAGCGCAATAACCAGAACCTGCTGTTTCGCCGCAAGCGCTTTTGCCGCTTCACCGTCGCTGGTGTAGAGGAAATCGACTACAAAGACGTCGATACCCTGCGCGACTTCATCGCCGAAAACGGCAAGATCATCCCCGCGCGCCTGACCGGCACACGCGCCATCTACCAGCGCCAGCTCAACACCGCCATCAAGCGTGCACGCTTTCTGGCTTTGCTGCCCTACACCGACCAGCACAAGATCTGAGGGAGCGACCCATCATGCAAATCATTCTTCTGGAAAAAGTTGTCAATCTGGGCAACCTCGGCGAAATCGTGACCGTCAAGGACGGCTACGCCCGCAACTTCCTCATCCCCACAGGCCGTGCGCGCCGCGCCACCGCCGCTGCCAAGGCCGAATTTGAAGCCCGCCGCGCCGAGCTGGAAAAAGCCGCCGCCGAAAAACTGGCCGCCGCCCAAGCCATGGGTGAGAAGCTCTCCGGCGCCGTCATCCGCCTGTCGCAAAAAGCCGGTGTGGATGGCCGCCTCTTCGGCTCGGTGACCAACCACGACATCGCTGCCGAGCTGGTCAAGCAAGGCTACGACGTGCACAAATCCCAAGTGCGTCTGCCCCAAGGCCCCATCAAAACCGTGGGCGATACAACGGTTATCGTTGAGCTGCACACCGACGTGCAAGCCGAGATCACCGTCACCGTTTACGGCGAAACCGCTTGATTCGCTTGGTGCACAAACCCCAAACCGCCTTCATGGCGGTTTTTTTGCGCCTTGTCAGCCAGTAGGGCAAAAGCCGATGGCAAGCCCGCCTCGCTTCTGCACTAGAATCGACTATTCATATACGAATCAACGGCTTGCAACAAAAATGTAAGAGCCTGTTCAAGATTTCGGCACGCATGCGCGCGATGCGGTTTGGCATTTGCAACGCCACCAACCACCCCATCCGCCGTCTGTCACCGTGCGACGATGGCGAACAGGCTCTCATGCCATCCAAGACAGCAAGAACATCGCACGACGAGGGCCAGGGCAGGTGATACTTTACGAATACCCCTTTAACGAACGCATCCGGACCTACCTGCGTCTGGAGTATCTGCTGCTGCGTTTGCAAGAGCTGCTGGGCCGCTCCGACGTCATCGACCACCAATACGCGCTGCAAACCATTTTCGAGGCCGCCGATGTGGCTGCGCGCACCGATCTCAAAACCGACATGCTCAAGGATTTGGAGCGCCAGCGCGCCGCGCTCCAAATCTATAAGGACTACCCGGACATCGACCACAGCGTGCTCGATCGCATCTTCACCCGCATCGACTACTGCGCCAAAAACCTCACCACCATGGCCGGCAAGCCCGGCCAGTTACTCGACGGCAGCGAGTGGCTCACCCAGATTCGCAGCCGCATGGGCATTCCAGGCGGGGTGTGCAACTTTGATTTGCCGCTGTTTCACCATTGGCTGCACCGCCCTTCGGCCACGCGGCTACGCGACCTGGAAACCTGGGCCAACAGCCTCACGCCCGTGGCCGACACGGTTTTTCTGCTGCTCAAGCTCATCCGCGACACCGGCACGGCCCACCGCGTCGCCGTCACGCGCGGCCAGTTCCAGCAAAACCTGCCGCCTACGCGGGGGTTTCAGCTCCTGCGTTTGTGGGTTGATCCGCGCGATGACGTCACGCCCGAAATCAGCGCCAACCGGCTGCTGGTGTCGGTGCGTTTCATGGAGCAGGGGCGCGAAGGCAAACCCGTGCCCACCCAGAAAGACCTCTCGCTGGAAGTCGCCATTTGCGGCTTGTAAGCGGCAACCGGCTTGCCCCACCTCAGCCACCGCTTTTACCTGCGGTTTACGCCAGGCCAACCGTGCAGCCTTCCAGCGGGCCGATAGTTCGCGCTTTGGGCGCTTTCGCCCTTTTTACTTGAAGCATTGCCATGAATCCTTCCCTCAACAGCACCATTTTGATGATTGAGGATGACGCGCGCCTGGCGCAAATGGTGTCTGAATACCTGGCGCAATCGGGCTTTCGCATTGAGCACGCGCCCGACGCCCAAACCGGCCTGGCCTATTTGCAGCACAAAAGCGGGGAGCAACTGCCCGCCTTGGTGCTGCTGGACTTGATGCTGCCGGACATGGATGGCCTGGACGTCTGCCGCCACATCCGCACGCTACCTACCGCGGCGGCGCGCCTGCCCGTTCTCATGCTCACGGCCAAGGGCGATCCCATGGACCGCGTGATCGGGCTGGAAATCGGCGCCGACGACTACCTGCCCAAACCCTTTGAGCCGCGCGAGCTGCTGGCACGCATCCGCGCCCTGTTGCGCCGCCAGCAAGTCGGCGCCTTGCCCGGCGGCGAGCACGACGTCATGCAATTTGGCTCGCTCAAAATCGATCGCAGCGCGCGCACCGTCACCGTGGGCGAGCGCCAGGCAGAGCTGACCTCCTACCAGTTCGACCTGCTGGTGACCATGGCCGAGCGCGCCGGGCGCGTGCTCACGCGCGATCAAATCATGGAGGCCGTGCGCGGCCGGGAGCTGGAGGCGTTCGACCGCTCCATCGACGTGCACATGGGCCGCATTCGCGCCGCCATCGAAACCGACATCAAAAACCCCCGCCGCATCCTCACCGTGCGCGGCGTGGGCTACGTCTTTGCCAAGCAACAAGACTGATTTCCAGTCAATCAAATCAAGAGAAAAACAAAACAAATACCATCATGCCGAAAAAGGCATTTTTATTTTCTTTTGATATGTAAAATAAAAGCCCGCTACACACCAGGACGCTGCCGTGGCCTTGCGCAACAACCCCTTTTCCCAACGCATGTACTTGCGCATCTGGCTGGCAGTCGTCGGCTGCGTGGCCCTGCTGATGCTGGTGGCCGCCTGGGGCTGGAAAGTCGCGCAGCAACGCAACGACCGCGTGCGCACCATCACCCCGCGCGAAGTCGTCATCACCCGCATTGATGAGCCACAGCCCCCCATTCGCGGGCTGTCGCTGTATATCCCCAGCGACGACAGCGGCTTTTCGCTGGGCATCACCACCGACCAGGGCCACGAATACATCGCCAAATTCGCCCCGCGCGTGGGCGATCGCCCACCGCCGCGCATGCCCAGCGACTGGGAGCTGCTGCTGTTGGCTCCCCCCTTTGGCTACCTGTGGCTGCTGGGGCTGGTGGGCCTGTCGGTAGTCATCGGCGTCTTTCCCATCATCCGCCACCTGATGAAGCGGCTGGAGACGCTGCGGCTGAACGTGCAGAAATTCGGCGCGGGCGATCTCTCCGTGCGCATGCCCATCGATGGCGCGGACGAAGTGGCCGATCTGGCCGGGCAATTCAACGCCGCCGCCGCGCGCATTGAAACCCTGGTGCGCGCGCACAAAACCCTGCTGGCCAACGCCTCGCACGAGCTGCGCTCGCCGCTGGCGCGCATCCGCATGGGGCTGGAACTGGCCGAAACAGGCGCAGGCCCGAGCCACGCCGCGCGGCAGGAAATCCAGCGCAACATCGCCGAGCTGGACCAACTGATTGATGAAATCCTGCTCTCCAGCCGCCTGGATCTGGCCGACGACGTCGCCCTGGCCACCGAAG
The DNA here is from genome assembly GCF_003703475.1 of Allofranklinella schreckenbergeri. GTDB lineage: Bacteria > Pseudomonadota > Gammaproteobacteria > Burkholderiales > Burkholderiaceae_C > Lampropedia > Lampropedia schreckenbergeri. The sequence continues at coordinate 31,353 of NZ_RDQM01000012.1, forward strand.
CCGTGGACATCATCGGCCTGGCCGCAGAAGAAGCCGCGCGCGTTGGCGCCGAGCTGGAGCTGGCCTCGCCCGCCCCGGAAAGCGGCTGGACGATGGAAGTGCTGGGCGAAGCCAAGCTGCTGCGCCGCGCCATCCGCAACCTGCTGGAAAACGCCCGCCGCTACAGCGAAGGCCCCGTCGAGCTGGCCTTGCATTGGCTGCCCGCCACGCCCGCCCGCCCTGCGGCGCACATCGCCATCCACGTCAGCGACCGCGGCCCCGGCGTGCCCGCCGAGCTGCGCCAGCGCATCTTCGAGCCGTTTTACCGCGCCCCCGGCGCCAGCGAGCGCTCCGGCGGCGTCGGCCTGGGCCTGGCGCTGGTTCACACCATCGCCCAACGCCACGGCGGCAGCGTGCGTTGCGAAGGCCGCGAAGGCGGCGGCGCCGTGTTTGTGCTGACTTTGCCCGCGCTGCCGCCGCAAAAGATCACCTAAAGGCGACAAACAGCGCCGAATTTGCCGCTTGCCCCCACTCGGGGCGCAAGCCAGCAGGCGTCTGCGGATATTTGTCAGTGATAATGGCGCGCGGCCAGAGGCGGGAGAGCAACTTCTCCACCTTTGGCCGCAACCACAGTGCGGTGTTAAATGGTTTCGTGCGAATTTCAGGGAAATGTTTGTTGCCCTGCTCCGGGCCCCATCGCTTCGGTCATCAGTTTTCAAGGAGTTCCCGCATGGGCAACAAGCTTTACGTCGGCAATCTGCCGTATTCCGTTCGCGATGGCGATCTCGAACAAACTTTCAGCCAATTCGGCGCCGTCGTCAGCGCCAAGGTCATGATGGAGCGCGACAGCGGCCGCTCCAAAGGCTTTGGTTTTGTGGAGATGGCTTCCGAAGCCGAAGCCCAGGCCGCTATCAACGGCATGCATGGGCAAGATATGGGCGGCCGCAGCCTCGTTGTGAACGAAGCACGCCCGCTGGAGCCACGCCCCCCGCGCAGCGGCTTTGGCGGCGGCCAGCGTCCCGGCGGTTTCCGCAGCCCCTACGGCGGCAATCGCGGTGGCCAGCAAAACCACGACAGCTATTAATCATTGAGCGCCTGCCTGCGCCAGCCCTGATCGCGGCTTGAGCCGCGCAGGCACAGCAGAAAAAACCGGCTTGAGGTTCGCCTTCAAGCCGGTTTTTTATTTTTAGATCAACAGAAAATCCACTTCACCCCTATAAAGCCGAAACAAGTGGATTTTGTTTCTTATTGAATTGTAATTTTGCTACGCCTGCGCCGCGCGCTCCGCAACACGGGCGCACAGGCGTTCATAGACCAGCGGGGCCACGAAAGAGGCCACCTCGCCGCCCAGGGTGGCGATCTCGCGCACGTAGGTGCTGCTGACGTATTGGTACTGCTCCGATGGCGTCATGAAAATGGTTTCCGCCTCCGGCATGAGCTTGCGGTTCATGCCCGCGAGCTGGACTTCGTAATCAAAATCCATCACCCCGCGCACGCCCCGCACCATGACGTGGGCGCCTTGCTGGCGCATGAAATCGCACATCAGGCCATCAAAGCTGTGCACGCTCAGATGGGGCACATCGGCCAGCACCTGGCGCGCCATCTCCATGCGCTCGGCCAGGGTGAACAGGGTTTTCTTGTGGTGCCCGGCGGCCACGGCGACGATGAAGCGGTCGAACATGCGCGCAGCGCGGCGGATCATCTCCTCGTGGCCGCGCGTGATGGGGTCAAACGTGCCGGGGAAAACAGCCAGGGTGGCGGCAGAGGGCATGGCAAAAGTCCTTTGGGCGGAAAGAGAGAAACACCCCTGCGTCAGGGCACACAGGCGGGCCTTGTGCAGCGGCGGGCAGCGCCATCGGCGCGGCGCTGGTAATGCACGAAATCGAAGCGCACGGGCGCGCCGCCCGCCTGCAACGGCCCGTGCTGGGGGTGGCGGGACATTTCCACGAATGCGCTGCGATCCCAAGTGGGAAAGACGGTATCGCCCTGCACCTGCGCCGCAATTTCCGTCAAATACAAATCGCTGGCCTCGGGCAATGCCAGGGCGTACAACTGCGCCCCGCCGATGACGAAAACGGTGGGCGTGCGCCCGGCCATGGCCGCATCGGTCTTGACGGCCAGGGCGCTGGCCAAGCGCCGGGCCTGACCCCAATCGGCGGCAAGGTAAGCGCCTGGCGGCAAGTCCAGCGGCTGCGAGGAGAGCACCACGTGGGGCCGACCGGGCAGCAGGCCGGGCAGCGACGCCCAGGTGCGGCGGCCCATCACCATGGGCCAACCCATGGTCTGGTTCTTGAAGTAGCGAAAGTCTTGCGGCAAATGCCAAGGCATGCCGCCCTCGCGCCCGATCACGCCATTGGCGGCAACAGCGGCAATCAGGGCAAGGCGCACGGGGGCAAGAGTCATAGGCGAGAAAGCGCGGGCGCGGGGCTGTGGTTCTGAGAAGGGCGCAGAGCATACTGCAACAGCGCCCTGCGCTCGGGCGCATTCGAGGCGCAACACGCTCTATGATGCCCCGTTGTTCTTCCCCTTTGTTTGACTGAAAACCATGCCCAAGCGCACCACGTATTTCGTCTCCGACGGCACCGGCATCACCGCCGAAATGTTCGGCAACGCCATCCTGGCCCAGTTTGATATGGATTCGCGCAGGGTGCGCCTGCCGTTTGTGGACACGGTGGACAAAGCCCATCAGGCCATCCGCCAGATCAACCACAGCTTTGATCTGGACAAGCACAAGCCCATCGTCTTTACCACGCTGGTCAACCCCGAAGTGCAAGAAGTGTTCGCCCAACATTGCCAGGCGCTGGTGATGGACATGTTCGGCCGCTTTGTGCGCCCGCTGGAGGAGGAGCTGGGCATCAAATCGCACCACCGCGTGGGCCGCTTCACCGATATCAGCAAAAGCAAGGAATACTCCGACCGCATGGAGGCCATCAACTACACACTGGCGCACGACGACGGCCAATCCAACACCGATCTGGCCAGCGCCGACGTGATCCTGGTGGGCGTGAGCCGCAGCGGCAAAACCCCCACCAGCCTGTACCTGGCCATGCAGTATGGGCTGAAAGTGGCCAATTACCCGCTGATTCCGGAAGATTTCGAGCGCCGCCAACTGCCCGCCGCGCTGGTGCCGCTGAAGAAAAAGCTCTTTGGCCTGACCATCCTGCCCGAGCGCCTTTCGGAAATCCGCAACGAGCGCCGCCCCGGCTCGCGCTACGCCAGCCTGGAAAACTGCCGCATGGAAGTGCACGAGGCCGAAAGCATGATGCGCCGCGCGGGGGTCAGTTGGCTCTCCACCACCACCAAATCGATTGAAGAAATCTCCACCACCATCTTGCAAGAGCTGCTGCCCGGGCGCATGGCCGTGCAGTGACGCCCCCACGCGCTCGGCCCCTTGATCGCGCGGCCTATACTGCGCGGCTCGATTCAACCCGCCGTCCCGCCATCGTCCATGCGCCGCTGCTTGTCGCCCCCAGCGCATGGCCGACCAGCCAGCCTTTGCCACCGCTTTGCGCCAGCGACGGCCCACTCCACCGCAGAAAGGCTGCCTCTCATGCTCCCCTCCCGCCCCCTCTCCCACCTCTGCCGTCTGGCCCTCATCGGCTGCACTTTTGCCCTGGGCGCGGCCCAGGCCGCAGGCGAGAGCAAACCGCTCAAAGTAGGCGTCATCCCCGTCGTCGCCAACGCGGCAACGGAAGTCGCCATCCAGCAAGCCAAGGCCCAGGGCCTGGAGGTGCAATTGGTGGAATTCAGCGACTGGGTGCTGCCCAACACCGCCGTGGCCGATGGCGCGGTGGATGTGAACTTCTTCCAGCACGCGCCGTTCTTGCAATTGTTCAACCAAAAGCAAAACGCCCAGCTCACACCCATTGCCTACGGCTATTCGACCACCATGGGCCTGTACTCCAAAAAGCTGAAAAAAGGCGACGCCGTGCCCGAGGGCGCCACCATTGCCATTCCGTCGGACCCCGTCAACGCCGCGCGCGCCTTGCTGCTGCTGCAATCGGCCGGGCTCATCACGCTCAAGCCCGGCGTGACGACCCAAGCCAAGCTGGAAGACATCACCGCCAACCCGAAAAACATCCGCATCGTCCCCATCGAAGGCGCACACGCCGCGCGCTCTTTCGATGACGTAACCGCCTCCGTCACCTACGCCACCTTTGCCAAGCAGGCTGGCATTGCCGAAACCGACGGGCTGTTCTTCGACAACACCGACGCCGAAAACCTGCGCCGCTACGCCATCCGCTGGGTGACCAAACCCGAGCGCGCCCAAGACCCACGCATCCTGCAATTCATCGAGATTTACCAGCAAAGCCCCGAGGTGCGCGCCACGCTGCGCAAACACTATGGCGAGCTGATCGACTTCCCCTGGCTGCAAAAGTAAGCGACAAAATTACACATCAAAGGAAATAACAAAATCCTCTCACGGCATGAAGATATTGCCACGAGAGGATTTTTTATCAACCTTTGATTTAAAAAATTTCACCCGACCCGGAAAATCCAAATGAAACGCCCACAAGCCAGCGCATCTTCACGCCCTTCCCCGCTTGCGGGGGAGGGTTGGGGTGGGGGTGTGCGCCCGCCAGGGCGCTGAGCACAGGCTCTGGCGCATCAGCCTCACCCCAGCAAAGCCAGCTCCTGCTCGCCCAGCCAGCGCCATTGGCCGGGGGCCAGATCGCTTGGCAGGCGCAGGCCGCCGATCTGGCTGCGGTGCAACGCCTCGACGCGGTTGCCTACGGCGGCGAGCATGCGTTTGACCTGGTGGTATTTGCCCGCGTGCAGGGTCAGGCTGATGTGGGTGGGGGCGTGCTGCTGCACGGCATCGGCGCGCACTTGCTCGTGTTGGGCGCGGTCGCGCAACGTCACGCCGTCGAGCAAAGCGGCGATGGCCTGGGGTGTGACCGGGTGGCGGGTGTGGACTTCGTACACCTTGGGCACCGCATGTTTGGGCGAGCTGAGGCGGTGGATGAAGCGCCCATCGTCCGAGAGCAGCAGTAGGCCGGTGGTGTCCTGATCGAGTCGGCCAATGGCTTGCACGCCAGCCTGGCCGCCTTTGACGGGGCGCTGGCGCAGCGGCGCGGGCAGCAGGGTATAGACGCTGGGCCAGGCCGAGGGTTTTTGCGAGCATTCCACCCCGGCTGGTTTGTGCAGCATCACATAGGCTTTGGCGTGGCAGGGCCAGATCTGGCCTTGCACGTTCAGGCGCAGGGTTTCGGGCTGCTGCACCCACAGCGCGCCGTCGCGTACGTCCTGCCAGGGGCCTTCGCCCTGGGCGATGCGCACATGCCCGCCCTGGATCAGCCCCCAGCACACGCGCCGCGTGCCAAAGCCCTGGGTGTAGAGGATTTCTGCCAGCTCGCAGCCGGGCATGCCGCGCACATCACTCATGCCACCGGGCCCTCACGCTTCATCGGCCTGGACTTGGTAGAACTGACGGATGCACTCCCAGGCGTCTTCGGGCGTGTCGCTGTAATGCACCAGCTCCAAATCTTCGGGGGCGATCATGCCTTCTTGCGCCAGCATCTCCAGGTTCAGCAGGCGCTTCCAGTACTCCGAGCCAAATAGCACGATGGGCACGCGCTTGGCTTTGCGTGTTTGCACCAGGGTGAGCACTTCAAACAGCTCATCGAGCGTGCCAAACCCGCCGGGGAACACCACCAGCGCCTTGGAGCGGATGAGAAAGTGCATTTTGCGCAGCGCAAAGTAATGGAATTTGAAGCTCAGCCCCGGCGTGATGTAGCGGTTGCCGCTTTGCTCGTGCGGCAGGGTAATGTTCAGGCCCACATTGAGCGCACCGGCTTCAAACGCGCCACGGTTGGCCGCCTCCATGATGCCGGGGCCGCCGCCCGTGCAAATCACGAAGCGATCCTGCACGGGCAGGGATTCGCAGGCGCGCGCCACCAGGTTGGCGAACGTGCGCGCGCTCTCGTAATAGTGTGCATTGCGCGCATTGCGCTCGGCCAGGGCCAGGGCTTGGGCATCGCCGCTGGCGCGCGCGGCGTCGAGCTGCCGCTGCGCCGTTTGCGCATCCAACACGCGCGCGCCGCCAAACACCACCACCGTGTGGTGCACGCCACGCGCTTCTTGCTCCAGCTCGGGCTTGAGCAGCTCCAACTGAAAGCGGATGCCGCGCGTTTCCTTGCGTGAGAGAAATTCGGGGTCATCAAACGCCAGCCGGTACGACTGCGGTTGCAGGGCCTTGGGGTTCAAGTCCTGCGCACCGATTTCTTCAATCGAATGGGTCAGGGTTTCGCTGATGTGCGGCGGAATTGCTCTCATGGATGCCTCGCAATGTAGGGGTGAATGGTTCGGGATGAAATCAAGTAGGCTCTTGCGCCGGGGCGTGCACACGCTCGGCCATGGCCTCGCCCATGCGGATGGCTGCGCCAGGCTGCCAGCGCGGTTGCCAGCGCAGCGGCACATCGGGCGGCATCAGCACGATGACGGTGGAGCCGAGCTGAAAGCGCCCCATCTCCTCGCCCTGGCGCAGTGCCACCTCCGCATGGCCCTGCGCGCCGTATTGCCAGTGGCGGATGGCGCCGGGGCGCTCGGTATTGACCACGCCATGCCAGCTTGTAGCCATGCTGCCCACAATCGTGGCGCCCACCAGCACCAGCACGAACGGCCCCTGCGGCCCCTCGAACCAGCACACCAGCCGCTCGTTGCGGGCAAAGAGGCGATCGAGCCCCTGCGCCGTGGCCGGGTTGACGGAATACAAATCGCCCGGCACATGGCTCATGCGCAGCAGGCGGCCATCGCAGGGCATGTGGATGCGGTGGTAATCACGCGGGCTGAGGTACAGGGTGGCGAAATAGCCATCGGCATAGATGGCGGCGCGCTCGGGGTCGGCCAGCAGCTCGGCGGCCGTGTAATCGCGCCCTTTGGCCTGCACGATGCGGCCTTGCTGCACGCGCCCGAGCTGGCTGATGGCGCCATCGACGGGGCAAATCCAATCGCAGCTCGCCAGCGGCCGCGCACCGGGGCGCAGCGCGCGCGTGAAGAAATCGTTGAAGCTGGCGTAATGCTCGGGCTGCGGGTGCAGCGCCTCGCTCATATCCACCCCATAGCGTTCGATGAACCAGCGGATCATGGGCTGGGCCAGCCAGCGCTGCTGCGACGAAGCCACCACGCCCGCCAGGCGGGTCACACTGCGACGGGGAAGGATTTTTTGGAAAAACAACGACATGCGCGAGACCTGGGCCGCCAAGCAGCCTGCTGAATGGAGAAGGGCCTGCCAAGGCGGGCATTAGAGCGTGTTATGCACTTTTCGCCCCCCGCGAGAGCGCCCCGGCGTGTGCAGTGCAAGGCGCCGTCCCCGCCGCAGCCTGGCGGGCTGCAAGGGGGCGGCAACGCCGCAATGCGCATGCCGGGGCGCTCTCCCTTCGGGCTGGCCCCAAAACCATGCACTCGCCGCGTTGGCCCGCTTGCCAAGGCAGCCAGCCTTGGCGGCGCGCGCCGCCTTGCGATTACACGGTTTTGGGGCCAGCGCGGGGGAGCGCAAAGTGCATAACACGCTCTAGGGGTTGTTCAAAACGGTGTCAACGCCCCAAACCGCCAGCGCGCACTGAAGGAAAGGCCCGCTTGGCACTGCGCCCGGTGCGAAGCGGCGCATTGTAATCGTCGGTTTTTCAGGGGCCGTGGCACCTCTGCGGCCGGGAAGTCACCAGGCAAAGGGAGCAGGCCCGCGCTTGGCCCGCCTCCAGCCAATGGACGAATTGCAATTCATTATAAAAATATCTTCAACACTACCATGCCAAAAGCAGGTGATTTCATTTCCTTTGATATATAAAATAAAACACCTAATCGGCCACCCCTTCACCCAACCATTGCGTGATCGCCTCTGCCGAAGCCTCGCGCAGCGCGTGGTTGTTCTGGCCCGACCACAAGGGGGAAAACTCGCCCGAGCCTTGCGCCTCGGCCCGCTCGCGCAGGGGCGCAATGCCGCTGGCGGCCAGCGGAAAGGCGGGGATGGCCGCTTCTTGCGCTTGCAGCGCTGTGATGGCGCGGTTGCGGATGCCACGCGCCGCGCCGCCGGTAAAGGCGCGGGTCAGCACGGTGTGGCGCGCCGCCGGGCTGCGCAGGGCCTGGCGGTGCAGCGCGCTGGTTTGCGCCTCGTCGGCCAGCAAATAAGCGGTGCCCGCCTGCACGCCCGCAGCCCCCAGCGCCAGGGCGGCGCGCACTTCGCGCGGGCTGGCGATGCCGCCTGCGGCGATGACGGGCAAGCGCACGGCATCGACGATTTGCGGCACCAGGGCAAAGGTGCCCATTTGCGCGCTCACATCCAGGCTGAGAAAGTGCCCGCGGTGGCCGCCCGCCTCCAGCCCTTGGGCGATGATGGCATCGGCCCCATGCGCTTGCAGCCATTGCGCCTCGGCCACGGTGGTGGCGCTGGCGAGCACGCGCGCGCCCCAGCTTTTGACGCGCGCCAGCAGCTCGGGCGCGGGCAGGCCGAAGTGAAAGCTGAGCACGGGCGGGCGAAATGGCTCGATGGCATCGGCCAGCGCGGCGCTAAAGGGCTGGCGGCCCGATTGCAGCGGCGGCGGCGTTTGCGCCACGCCCAGCTCCTGGTACAGCGGCGCGAGCGCGGCGTGCCAACGCGTTTGCGCTTCGGCGGTGATGGCCGGCTCGGGGTGGCAGAAGAAGTTGAGGTTGAACACGCCCTGCGGCCCCAGCGCCTGGCGCAAGGTGTGCAGGTTGTGCGCCAGCGCTTCGGGGCCGAGCATGGCGCAGGGCAGCGAGCCGAGCGCGCCCGCGCGGGCCACGGCCAGCGCCAGGCGCGCGTCTTGCACGCCCGCCATGGGGGCCTGGATCAGCGGCAGGCGCAGGCCAAGGGTGCGGAAAAAATCATGCATGAGGGGGGGTTCCCGAGGGGGGGAGAGCGTTGTTTTCGGCCAAGCCTATACACACCAATGCAAATTAAATACATTGATACAATTGCCGAAACATGGCAATTTTATTTCTTTTTGAAATGTAAAATCATGGGACACGCAGCTCCTGCGTGACCTGCACCAGCTCATCGAGCTTGCGCCGCGCCGCGCCGCTGTCGATGGCTTGGCGCGAGAGTTCCAGCCCCTGAGCGATGTCGGCAGCGCAGCCTGCGGCGTAGAGCGCAGCAGCAGTGTTGAACAGCACTATGTCGCGCGCCGGGCCGCTGTGGCCTTCGAGCACGTCCAGCAGCATGCGCTGCGATTGCTCGGGCGTTTCCACGCGCAGCGCGCGGGTGCTGGCCATAGCCAGGCCAAAGTCTTCGGGGTGGATTTCGTATTCCAGCACCTGGCCGTTTTTCAGCTCACCCACCATCGTGGCCGCGCCCAGGCTGATTTCGTCCAGCCCGTCGCGGCCATAGACGATGAGGGCGTGCTCGGTGCCCAGGCGCTCCAGCGCGCGCACCTGGATGCCCACCAAATCGGCGTGGAACACGCCCATGAGGATGTTGGGCGCGCCGGCCGGGTTGGTCAGCGGACCGAGGATGTTGAACAGGCTGCGCACGCCCATTTCCTTGCGGATGGGGGCGACGTTTTTCATCGCCGGGTGGTGGTTGGGCGCAAACATGAAGCCGATGCCGGTGCGCGCCAGGCATTGGGCGATTTGCGGCGGCGTCAAATCAATGCACACGCCCAAGGCTTCGAGCACGTCGGCGCTGCCGCTTTTGCTGGAGACGCTGCGCCCGCCGTGCTTGCTGATCTTGGCGCCCGCGGCCGCAGCCACGAAGATGGAGCAGGTGGAGATGTTGAAGGTGTGCGCGCCATCGCCGCCCGTGCCCACGATGTCCACCAGATGGGTGGTGTCGGCCACTTCGACCTTGCGCGAGAGTTCGCGCATCACGGCGGCGGCGGCGGTGATCTCGCCAATCGTTTCCTTCTTCACGCGCAGGCCGGTGATGATGGCCGCCGTCATCAGCGGCGAGATTTCGCCCTGCATGATCAGGCGCATCAAATGCAGCATTTCATCGTGGAAGATTTCGCGGTGCTCAATGGTGCGTTGCAGCGCTTCTTGGGGGGTGATAGGCATGGCAATGGGCGGGCCGCAGCGGGCCGCAAAGAGGTCAATCAGAAAAGGCCAGCGCGGCGCATCGCCAGCCGAAACGGCGGCGAATATACACTTGGCCCCCGCCGCCATAGCCCCGCCGCCATACGCTGCCCATAGCCCCCGCTGCACCCATTGCCCGCCATGACGTTCAAGCGCCTCCTCTTTCTTGCCGCCCTGCTGGCGCTGCTGACCGGGGCGGGCCTGCTATGGCAGATGCGCCAGCAAGGCATGGAGCTGCGCTTCACAGCGGAGCAATTGCAGCAAGCCTTGGCCGCTCGCCCGCCCATTCACAAAGCCTACGGGCCGCTGGAGCTGACGCTGCAAGATCCGCGCGTGAGCTTGAGCGAGCGCAGCACCCGCATCCGCGCCCGCCTGCGCGTCAACGTTGCCGTGCCGTCTCTGGGCCGTTCCTGGCAAGGCGATGTGGAGGCCTCCAGCGGGCTGCGCTACGAGGCCGCCGAAGGCGCTTTCTACCTCAACGCCCCGGCCATCGAGCGCATCAGCGCGCCAGGCATGCCCGAGCGCTACGCCACGCTGGCAGGGCAGGCGGCCTCTTCGGCGCTGCAACGGTTGTATGCCTTGCGCCCGGTGCATGTGCTTGAGCCGACTGCCAAAGGGCTGGCCACACGCATGCTGCTGCGCGAGGTGCATGTTCACAACGGGGCACTGGTGGCCAAATTGGGCATACCCGATATTTCAAATCAAGAATAAAATTCGATTATTTGAATTAATGCCGAAAATAGGCATTTTCTTTTCTTTTGATTTATAAAAAATGCCACCTTCCATGAAAAAACGCTGCGGGCGCACAGGCCCGCAGCGTTTTTTGTGATGGCCGTTGCAGCACACCGGGGTGCAGCAACGGCTATTTTCAGCGCGCCTGGATGCGCGTGATCTGCCCACTGTCGGGGTGGCTGGCCGGGCCGCTGTTGACCACGTACACGCCCTGCCCGCCCACGCTGATGTGGTTGGGTTGCGGGCCGCTGGCCCAGTTGCCCACCACTTGGCCCTCTGCATTCAGCGCTGCAATCGTGCTGCCCGCGCGGTTGACCACATACGCCAGGCCGCTGGCCGGATCAAACGCCACGTTCAACGGGCTGGCGCCGACCAACGCACGGTGCAGCAGGCGGCCCGTGGCGGCATCCACGATGGCCACATCGTCCGAGCCTTGCGACGCCACAAACAGGCGGCCACTGCGCGCGTCATAAGCCACGCCCGAGCTGCCGGTAACGCCTTCGATGGCAAACACACGCTCCACGCGCTGGCTCTTGGCATCGATCACCGCCACCTCGCCCGTGCTGCTGACAGCAAACAGCTTGCCCGAGGCGGCATCCAGCGCCAGGCTCATGGACGCAAAGCCGCGTGCAGCCGCGCCGCGCAACGTGCTCTGGATTTCTATCGTCCCCGCCTTTTGCATCGTGCGCGTATCAAACACCTCGATCTTGGGTGAAACGGTGGAAACAAACGCCTTGCCCAAGCGCCCATCGATCACCACATCGCGCGGATGCCCCACCGATTGCGGCGGCAGTTGTTTGAGCAAGCGCAAATCGGACTGGCGGTACACCGCCACCGTGTTCTGGCGCGTGTTGCTCACCCACACCGTGCCGCGCGCATCGTCCACCCCCACGCCATACACCGCAAACACGCCACCGGGTTGCATCTTGCCCTCCCGGTCTTTGCGCTCAGGCGCTTGCGCGGGCGTGATGCGCGCGAGCACTTGCAGGCTTTGGGCATCGAGCTTGACCAGCTCCGACTGCGCTACCGGCGGGCGACCTGCCGCGCGCGTGACAAACACCGCTCCACTTTTGGCGCTATAGGCCGACTGGTACAGCCCGCCCTCGGCCACCTTGGCGCTTTGAAGGGCAAAACGCTCCTGCCCACTGGCCGCCAGCTTGGGCGAAACCTTGAGCGCAACCACCATCGCCGCATTCGGGCCAGTGGCGCTGACCACCACCGGATGGCGGCCAGGCTGCGCCTGCGCGGGGATTTGCACCGGCACGCTGAACTTGCCCTGGGCATCCACTGCCACTGGCGCGGCCAAAGGCTGGCCCTCGTAAATGAGCGTCACCATCTGGCCGGGTTTGAACTGGCTGCCATTGATGGGCACCACATCGCCTGCATACACCACTGGCGCACCCGCGCGCGCCTGGCCGGTAAAGCGGTTATCGACAGCCGCGAACTGCGCCAGCGTGCGCGGTTGCTCAGTGGGCGCAGCCTGGAGGGCCACCACTTGCGCCTGTTGGGGCGCCTGCGCCACAGGTACCGTTTGCGAGCCACAAGCGCTCAACGCAGCAGCCACTACAACGCCCATAGCCCAGCGGCCGGCCCATGGGGAACGGGTACGGAAATGCAAATGCATAAAAGAACTTTCAAAAAAACGGCCCACAGGCCGCCAAGAGTGAAAAAACCGGCCATCGCCGGCAGGGCAAGAGGATACTATTCAAAACCATTCTCAATCACTTGACGCATCGCTCGCCTTGCAAGCGCCCGCTCAAAACCTTGGCGCGTGCAGGAAACGCGTACATGCGCTTTGCGCCGCTCTTTGAAGGCACATCGGGCCAGCGCCTGCGCAGCCGCAGCGGCCCGGCAAGCTCCCTACAATCGCCTTACCCTCTCGCTCTGCCAGCCCATCGCCATGACCGCCGTGCCTCCCCAGGCCCCTAAAACCCCGCGTGCAACGCCGCCTGAACCCGCCCAAGCGCCTGCCACCGCCCACACTCCGGCGCGCAAGCCGCGTGCCCTGCCGCACACCAACCCGGTCATGCGCACGCTGCTGCATCTGCTGGCGCTGCTGTGCCTGGCGCTGGGCATCGTGGGCGTTTTCGTGCCCGGCCTGCCGACGACGGTCTTCATCCTCATCGCCGCCTGGGCCGCGGCGCGCAGCTCGCCGCGCACGCACGATTGGCTGCTGGGACATAAAACGTTTGGCCCCACTTTGCGCAATTGGGAGGAAGGCGGCCTGGTCAGCCGCAAATCCAAATGCACCGCCAGCCTGGTGATGGCCGCCAGCGTGGGGGTGATGTTGCTGACCAATATGCCCAAGCCCGCCATTGCCTTCACAGCCGTGTGCCTGGCCTGCGTGGCCATCTGGCTGTGGCTGCGGCCCGAGCCGCCTTCGGATGCGATGTAGCCGCGCAGCAGCCTCCGCGCTAAAGATCCATCACAGCGCGCCAAACATCCAATCAAAGTAAAAATAGATTTATACACATCATGCCGAAACAAGGCAATTTTGTTTCTTTTTGATATGTAAATTAATGGATTGACGGGCTTCCCTGCCTGCCTCGGATGTTGCAAGTTCGGCCTTATGCGCGGTACAGCGCCCGGGTTTCGCCCAAGGTTTCGGCGATGCGCGCCATGTGCTTGCTCACCCGCTCCAGCCAGCGCTGCGCGGTCAATTGCTCCAGCGCGGCAGCGGCGCTGATGCGGTAGTTCGCCGCCCCTTCAACAACCGCGCGGCGGGCCGTGCCCTGTTGCTCGTGTACCCAGCCGCTGATCTGGCGCAGCTCCTCGGTCACATCCTCACGCAGCGCCAGGCCCTCATCGCCCAACCAGTCGGCGCTGCGCTCCAGCGCGGGGGCCAGGCGCTGGGCCAGCTCGGCCAGTGAGGGGTGCTCGCGCAGCACGTCGGCATGCGCTATGCCGTCCAAATCGTCGCGCAGCACGCGGGTTTGGTCCATCAAGAACAGCAGGTGAATCAGGCGTTGTTGGTCGTTGGCCGATTGCGGCACGGGCAGCGTGGCCAGGTAGGCATCGACGGCGATGAGCAGCTTGTCCAGCGACATGCCGCTTTTGCTGGCCGCCAGCGGCTGGCCTTGCAAGCGGTGCGACAGCAGCGTGCAGCTATCGGCCAGGCCCAGGCAGAGGGTTTTCTCTGCCGCCGCAATGGCCAGCGCAGGCACCGATTGCAGCGAATTGTCCAGATAGCGCAGCGCGGGCGGGGCCGACTCTTTCACCAAACGGCTGGCCATGCCCGCCAGCAGCGAGGTTTGCGGCAAGAACACCAGCGCGCCCAGCACACTGAAGGCGGTGTGAAAAGCCGCCAGCGCCACGGCATGGTTGACGCCGCCCATGGCGGGCGCCCAGGTCTGCATGGCGTACAAGAACAGCGGCTGCAGCGCCACCAAAGCCAGCACGGCCGAGCACAGGTTGAACAGCAAATGCACCAGTGCGGTGCGCTTGGCGCTGGCGCTGCCGCCGGTAGCGGCCAGCAGCGCAGTGGCGGTGGTGCCGATGTTCTGGCCGATAACCAGCGAGGTGGCCTGATCAAAGTCGATGGCGCCGCTGGAGAGCGCCGCCAGCGTGGTGGCCAGCGCGGCGCTGGAGGCCTGCAACAGAATCGTCATGACGATGCCGATGGCCACCAGTATCAGGCGCGTGCGCCAACTGGAATCGGAAAACGGGGTGAAATCCACCCTCTGGGCCATGTCGGCCATGGCCTGCTGCAAGAAGTCGATGCCCACGAAGATCAGCCCGAAGCCCGCCATCGCCAGCCCCACCAGCGCCATGCGGTGCTTGCCCAGCAGCTTCATGATCGCGCCCAGGCCCAGCAGCGGCATGGCCAGGCTGGAGATGGAGAACTTCATGCCCAGCAGCGCCACGATCCAGCCCGTGCTGGTGGAGCCGATGTTGGCGCCGATGATGACGCCGATGGCGTTCTGAAAACTCAGCAGGCCGGCACTGACGAAGCCGATGGTGGCCATGGTCGTGGCGGTGGAGGACTGCACGGCGGCCGTGGCCCCCATGCCGGCGAGCATGGCTTTGAAGGGTCGGCCCGTCAGCCGCGCCAGGCCGGTGCGCAGCGATTCGCCGGCCATGGCCTTGAGGCTGTCAGACATCAACACCATGCCCAGCAGGAACAGGCCAATGCCGCCTGCGAGCAGGCTAAGGGTGGCGAACATGGGGCAATCCTTGGCTGTTGCAGCGTCTCAACGGCGGCGTTACGCGCAGTGCCGGGCGATCAGCGCCTTGACCTGCGCTGCATCGGCGGGCAGCACCTGCACGCGGCGCGGCAAGTCTTCGATGCCTTCCAGGCCCGCGGGGCGCTCGGGCTCGCGGCCCAGGGCTTCGCGGATGGTGGCGGCGAATTTGATGGGCAGGGCCGTCTCCAGCACGATCATGGGCACGCCGGGGCGCTGGTGCTGGCGGGCGACCTTCACGCCGTCGGCGGTGTGGGTGTCGATCATCACGCCGTGTTGCTCGTACACATTGCGAATGGTGGCCAGGCGGTCGGCGTGGGTGCTTTTGCCGCTGGCCCAGGCTTGCCCACGATCGCGCCAGGCTTGCAGCTCGGCGGGCAGGCTGAATTCACCTTTTTGTGCCAGCGCGTCAGCAAACAGGGCTTGGACGCGCTCGCCGTCGCGGTTCAGCACGTCGGCCACGAAACGCTCGAAGTTGCTGGCCTTGCTGATGTCCATGCTGGGGCTGCTGGTCTCAAACGTGTCGCTGCTCGCGCGCACGCGGTAGCGGCCGGTGCGAAAGAACTCGTCGAGCACGTCGTTTTCGTTCGTGGCCACCACCAGTTGCCCGATGGGCAGGCCCATCATGCGCGCCACGTGGCCCGCGCAGACGTTGCCGAAGTTGCCGCTGGGTACGGTGAAATCGACTGGCTCGTCATCCGATTGGGTGGCTTGGAAGTAGCCCGCAAAGTAGTAAACCACCTGCGCCAGCAACCGCGCCCAGTTGATGGAGTTGACGGTGCCGATCTGGTGCTGGCGCTTGAAGGCCAAGTCATTGCTCACGGCCTTGACGATGTCCTGGCAGTCGTCAAACACGCCTTCGATGGCGATGTTGTGGATGTTCTCGTCTTGCAGGCTGAACATCTGCGCCTGCTGAAAGGCGCTCATGCGCCCGTGCGGGCTGAGCATAAAGACGCGGATGCCCTGCTTGCCGCGCATGGCGTATTCGGCGGCGCTGCCGGTGTCGCCGCTGGTGGCGCCCAGGATATTTAGTTGCTGGCCGCGCCGGGCCAGTTCGTACTCGAACAGATTGCCCAGCAGTTGCATGGCCATGTCTTTGAAAGCCAGCGTGGGGCCGTTGGAGAGGGCTTCTAGGTAGAAGTCGTCCGTCAGTTTTTTCAGCGGCGTGATTTCGGGCGTGCCGAAGACTTGCTGTGTGTAGGTCTTGTCGCAAATGGCACGCAGATCGGCGGCGGGGATGTCGTCGATGTAGAGGCTGAGGATCTCAAACGCCAGCGCGGCATAGCCTTGCTGCTGGTACACGGCGCGCAGACGCGCCAAGTCGGCGGTGCTGAGCTGCGGATAGCGCTCGGGCAGGTACAAGCCGCCATCGGGCGCCAGCCCTTCGAGCAGGATGTCGCAGAACTGGCGGGGGGTGGCGTCGCCACGGGTGGAGAGATAGTGCATGGTGTTCAAAAATGGAGGGAAGCCATGCCACAAAGTCGATGTCATGGCAAAGGTGTTCAAACGCCGCTCCAACGCCACAACGCAAGGACGGGAGGGCGGCCTGCCCGATACTACCGGGCGTCGCATTATTTTTGGAGAACCATGCAGGCTGTTGCAGCGCTTACCCCAACCCAATTGAGCGATTTTCTGCTCAACGTCGCCACTGTGCGCCCAGTCTTCATCTGGGGGCCGCCAGGCATTGGCAAATCGGCCTTGGTGGAGCAGTTTGCCGCCAGTGTGGGCCTGCCTTGTGTGTCGCTGCTGGGCAGCCAATTGGCGCCGGAAGACCTGATGGGGGTGCCGCAAATCCAGGACGGCGTCACCCGCTTTTGCCCGCCAGCGATGATTGCCCGCAGCGAGCCGTACTGCCTGTTCCTGGACGAACTCAATGCCTGTTCGCAGGATGTGCAAAAGGCGTTTTACAGCCTCATCCTCGACCGCCGCGTGGGCGAATACGAGTTGCCCGCCGGCTCCATCGTCATCGGTGCGGGCAACCGCGCGCAGGATTCGGCCATCGTCAAGCCCATGTCCTCGGCGCTGATGAACCGCATGGTGCATGTGCATATGAAAGTCTCGGCCAGCCAGTGGCTGCAATGGGCTGCCGGGGCCGGGCTACACCCGCTGGTGATCGAATATCTGACCCAGCGCCCCGACCACTTGTGGAGCGCGCCGCCGCGCCATGAGGAGCCGTTTTCCACCCCGCGCGCCTGGCACATGGTCAGCGATGCCCTGCAAGCTTTCCACGGCACGCCGCCACCGTGGATGCTGGAAGCCATCGCCAGCGGCTGCCTGTCCCCGCAGCACGCGGCCCAATTCAAGGCATTCGGCAAACTGGCCGACGACCGCCACCGGCTCGATGCCATCTTCAAAGGCGAGGCGCGCTGGCCGCATGCGCCGCAAGACCGCGACGTGCTGTACTTTCTGGCACAAGCCTTCCGCGCCCGCCTTTTGAAAACCCTGCCGGCGGAGAAAAACCTGGTCAGCGGCGAGGTGCAGGCATTTGTTCACGCCAGTAAAAGCATGCTCAAAGACCTGGCGCAAATCAGTCTGGAAATGGCGCAAATCGTGGTGGCCGAAGAAAACGGCCAAACCCTGCCCGCCTGGTACATGGTGGAAGTGATCCGCGACTTGCCGCGCCTGGTGGAGCGGCGCGCCGAGAGCAAGGCATGAAAAAAGCCGCTGCGCACAACAACCCTGCGACAAAGGCTTATGAAGCGGGCGTGGCGATGCTGCGCCAGCACCCGGTATTTGGCCGCCTGCATGGGCATGTGCGCTGGGTGCGGTCGGCGCGTTCGGAAAAATCCTCTCCCCACATGCCGCCTTTTGCGGCTGATGCCTGGCTGCGGCTGGAACGCTGGGAGGTGATCCACGTCCACCCCAAGCGGCTGGCCGATCCCGCCGAATGGGCCTATGTGCTGGCGCGCGGCTTGCTGGTGTACGCCTTGGAGCAGTGGCAGCCCGATCATGGCGATTGGGTCGCCTGGAGCGCCGCCTGCGACGTGGTGGGCGCACGGTTTTTGCACAGCATCAAGTTTGGCCGCGCTCCGCAGGACATGGCCTTGCCGCCAGACTTGCCGCAATGGGACGAAGCACGCTGGTACCACGCGTTTTGTGAAGACGACATCCCCGGCTGGGCCGCCAACCTCAGCCTGGGCGGCAGGGCATCGGCCAGCCTGCAAGCGCCTGCTGATTGGGGGGAGCGCCCCCGCTTCCATGCCTATGGCAGCGGTTGGCGCTGGGCCGATGCCTTTGCCGCAGGCATTGCCGAATCGGTCACGCAAGCGGTGGAAGTGGCCGCGGGCCTGCGTGACGGCCTGGGCGGGGAACGGCACGCAGGCGGTGAAGGCCGCGGGCTGCGCCCAGCCACCCGGCGGGCGCTGGACTGGTTCATCGGCAGCTTTCCCCTGCTGGGCAGCATGGTGGCCGCGTTCGAATTCATCGAAGACGCCGAGCTGTGCCGCCGCGAGGACATCAGCGTGGCCGCCGTGGATGAAACCCTGCGCACTGTGTACCTGAACCCAGCCGCGGCCTTGAGCGAGGAAGAAACCCGCTTCGTCATCGCCCATGAAGTGCTGCATGTGGCACTGCGCCACCGCGATCGCTGCCAGGGGCGCGAACCGTACCTGTGGAACGTGGCCTGCGACTTTGTCATCAACGACTGGCTGATGCAGATGCAAGTGGGCACCCCGCCAGCGCTCGGCCTGTTGTACGACCCGCAGCTCAAAGGCCTGTCGGCCGAAGACGTGTACCACCGCCTCACGCACGACCTGCGCCGCGCGCGCAAGCTCTGCACCCTGGCCGGGCGGCGCGGCGACATGCTCGATGCCCCCATTGGCCAGCCACGCGCGCCGTTCACCGATCTGGATGCCTTCTGCCGCGAGCAACTGGGCAAGGGCTTGCTGCTGCACCAGGCCCAATGCCGCGGTTTTCTGCCCGCCGGGCTGCTGGAAGAAATCCAGGCGCTCTTGCAACCGCCCATCCCGTGGGAGGTGGAGCTGGCGCGCTGGTTCGACCACCACTTCCCGCCGCTGGAAACCCGCCGCAACTGGGCGCGGCTTTCGCGCCGCCAATCCAGCACGCCGGATATTCCGCGCCCGCATCGCGGCCCCGATCCGGACAAGCGCGATGGCCGCACCTTCGGCGTGGTGCTGGATACCTCCGGCTCCATGAGCCGCCAGACGCTGGCGCGCGCGCTGGGCGCCATTGCCAGCTATGCCGAGGCCAAGGACGTACCCGCCGTGCGCCTGGTCTGCTGCGATGCCGCCGCCTACGACCTGGGCTACATGCCCGCCAGCGACATCGCCCACCGCGTGCAACTCAAGGGCCGTGGCGGCACCGTGCTGCAGCCGGGCATCGACTTGTTGCAAACCACGCCCGACTTCCCCAAGGACGGCCCCTTGCTCATCATCACCGATGGTGATTGCGATGCCTTCACCGTGCGCCGCCCCCACGCCATCTTGCTGCCGCACGGCCACCGCCTGCCTTTCGCCGCGCGCGGCGAAGTGTTTCACATGACTTGAGCGCTCGCCCCGCGCCTACTCTCAACCGGCGGCCCCAAACGTGCGGAAGGTGCGAAACGTCAAATTCACCCTTGGCGCATGCACGCGCGCCGATTTCATGAGCGCGTGCTGCCAGTGGCTTTGCGTGGCGCCGCGCATCACGATGAGCTGGCCGTGTTGCAGCAGCATCTCGCGCTTCTCGCCACTGCGTTTGTGCCTGAAGGCAAATGTGCGCGCTGCCCCGAAGCTGAGGGAGGCAATCACCGTCTCGGGCCCCAATTCTTTTTCATCGTCGCTATGCCAGGCCATGCCTTGCGAGCCGTCGCGATAAAGATTGAGCAGGCAGGAGTTGAACACGGTGGGGCTGATGGGGGCGATGGCGGCTTCCACCTGGCGCTTGATCGCCAGCAGCGTCGCGCTCCAGGGCGTGGCGGTGCGCGTGACGCCGGAGTAGGTGTAGGCAAACGCCGCATCGCCCACCCAGGCCACTTGCCGCGCGGTGGTGATGCGCCTGCCATAGATCACCACCTCGTCATGCCGCCACGGCGTGTGCGCCAGCAAGGCGGCCAAATGCGCATCGGCCTCTGGCGGGGCAAACAGCGGGCCGTAATCGTTGACGATGCCGTCGCAGGGCAGCAGGTTGGCTGCCGGATCGGGCGGTGCAAGGTCGAAAAGCCAGGGCATGGGCGAGTTTCCTCAAAAGGGCTGTGGGTGGGCGCGGGCAATCGCCAGCGCTCCCGCTTGCGGCGCTTGCAGGCGATTGCAGGCGCTTGCAGGCACTTGAAATCTCCAGCGGCGGCCTTAGCTCCTAGAGCGTGTTCAGAGTCTCGTGCAGGGATTTTGAACAGACTCCTACACCAACGCTTATCGTCGCCAATCGCCGCCACTTTCCGTTGGCGGCTTCTATTTGGCTTTTCACTTTGGCCTTTCAAGAATTCACCATGTCCGCATCTGAGCACAACCCCAACCCCGAGCCTATCGACCCCATCGCAGGCATCCAATCCATCGCCAGCCAGGGCGAGCCGCTCGATGTCAATGAAGAGCTGGCCGGTCTGTACGCCGAGGTGGAAAGCCTCAAGGCCCAAGCCGCCGAGGCCCAGGCGCTGCAAGCCAAGAATGCCGAGCTGGCCGACCAATACCTGCGCGCCAAGGCCGAAGCCGACAACGCCCGCCGCCGCGCCGATGAGGATGTGGCCAAGGCGCGCAAATTCGGCATCGAATCCTTTGCGCAAGATTTGCTCTCCGTGGCCGACAGCCTGGACGCCGCGCTGGCCATTGATGCCGCCAGCGCTGAGCAATTGCTCGAAGGCACGCGCGCGATGCAAAACCAGTTGCTGTCGGTGTTCGAGCGCCACAAGCTCAGCCCCATTGCGCCAGAGGTGGGCAGCAAGTTCGACCCCAACATCCACCAGGCCATCAGCGCCGTGCCCTCGGAGCTGGAAAGCGGCGCCATCGTCTCCGTGCTGCAAAAAGGCTACCGCATTGCCGAGCGCGTCCTGCGCCCTGCGCTGGTGATGGTGGCTGCCTAAACTATTTCAATCATAGGAAAATGAGATTCATATACAACATGCCTAAACGGCATGGTTTATTTTCCTATTGATTGCCAAAAATAGCCATTCTGGCGTGTCCACAATTTTTTAGGCATCCCCCTTGAAGGCCGCAAGGCCATCCTTAGATAGCGATCAATGCGATGGCCTTGCACGGGCCATCACCACAAAATCCAACCGGAGTAAAGCAACATGGCAAAAATCATCGGTATCGATCTGGGTACAACCAATAGCTGCGTTTCCGTCATGGAAGGCAACTCCACCCGCGTGATCGAGAACAGCGAAGGCGCGCGCACCACGCCCTCCATCGTGGCCTATCAGGACGGGGGCGAAATCCTCGTGGGCGCATCGGCCAAGCGCCAGGCCGTCACCAACGCGGCCAACACCATCTACGCTGTCAAGCGCCTGATCGGCCGCCGCTTTGGCGATGCCGAGGTGCAAAAGGACATCGACAAGATGCCCTACAAAATCATCAAGGCCGACAACGGCGACGCCTGGGTCGAAGCCCGTGGCGACAAACTCGCGCCCCAGCAAGTCAGCGCCGAAATCCTGCGCAAGATGAAGAAAACCGCCGAGGACTTCCTGGGCGAGCCCGTGACCGAAGCCGTCATCACCGTGCCGGCCTACTTCAACGACGCCCAGCGCCAGGCCACCAAGGATGCCGGCCGCATCGCCGGGCTGGAAGTCAAGCGCATCATCAACGAGCCTACCGCTGCGGCCCTGGCCTTCGGCCTGGACAAGGCCGGCAAAGGCGACCGCAAGATCGCCGTGTACGACTTGGGCGGCGGCACGTTTGACGTGTCCATCATCGAAATCGCCGACGTCGATGGCGAAAAGCAGTTCGAGGTGCTCTCCACCAACGGCGACACCTTCCTGGGCGGCGAGGACTTCGACCAGCGCATCATCAACTACATCATCGATGAGTTCAAAAAGGAGCAAGGCGCCGACCTCTCCAAGGACGTGCTGGCCCTGCAACGCCTGAAGGAAGCGGCTGAAAAAGCCAAGATCGAGCTGTCCAACAGCACGCAGACCGACATCAACCTGCCCTACATCACCGCCGATGCCTCTGGCCCCAAGCACCTGAACATCAAGCTCACGCGCGCCAAGCTGGAGTCGCTGGTGGACGATCTGATCGAGCGCTCCATCGAGCCTTGCCGCGTGGCCATCAAGGATGCGGGCGTGAAGGTCTCGGACATCGACGACGTGATCCTGGTGGGCGGCCAAACCCGCATGCCCAAGGTGCAGGAGAAGGTCAAGGAGTTCTTCGGCAAGGAGCCGCGCCGCGACGTCAACCCCGACGAAGCCGTGGCCGTGGGCGCAGCCATCCAGGGTCAGGTGCTCTCGGGCGACCGCTCCGACGTGCTGCTGCTGGACGTCACCCCGTTGTCGCTGGGCATTGAAACCCTGGGCGGCGTGATGACCAAGATGATCACCAAGAACACCACCATCCCGACCAAGCACGCGCAGACCTTCTCCACCGCCGACGACAACCAGCCGGCCGTGACCATCAAGGTCTACCAGGGCGAGCGCGAGATGGCCGCAGGCAACAAGCTGCTGGGCGAGTTCAACCTGGAGGGCATCGCCCCCGCGCCGCGCGGCACGCCACAGATCGAGGTGAGCTTCGACATCGACGCCAACGGCATCCTGCACGTCTCGGCCAAGGACAAGGGCACGGGCAAGGAAAACAAGATCACCATCAAGGCCAACTCCGGCCTGAGCGAGGACGAAATCCAGCAAATGGTGAAAGACGCCGAACTCAACGCCGCCGAGGACAAGAAAAAGCTCGAACTGGTGCAGGCCAAAAATGAGGGCGAAGCCGCGCTGCACGGCGTGCGCAAGTCCCTGGCCGAGCATGGCGACAAGCTCGACGCCGCCGACAAGGAGGCCATCGAGAAAGCCGCCGCCGATCTGGAAGCAGCCCTCAAAGGCGACGACAAGGACGCCATCACCAGCCAATCGGCCGCGCTGATGACGGCCAGCCAGAAGCTGGGCGAGAAGGTCTATGCCGAAGCCCAGGCCGCCGCCCGCAACGCCGAAAGCGCCGCCGCAGGCCAGGCCAGCGCCGCCCCCGCCGATGACAACGTCGTCGATGCCGAGGTGAAAGAAGTCAAGAAAGACTGAACGCGCCACTGGCGGCCTGACACACAGCCCATGCGCTGAACCCGCAAACCCAGGCCCCGCATGCGGGGCTTGGGTTTTGTTTCATCCGCCTGGCCATCACGGGGCGTTACGCACGCCCTGCTGACATCCTCAAAAACGAATTCCCCAATGTCCCAACGCGACTATTACGAAGTGCTGGGCGTTCCCAAGAACGCCAGCGACGATGAAATCAAAAAAGCCTACCGCCGCTTTTCCTCCAAGCACCACCCCGACCGCCACCAGGGCGATGAAGCCAAGGCAGCAGCGGAAGAAAAGTTCAAGGAAGGCCAGCGCGCCTACGACGTACTCTCCGACCCGCAAAAGCGCGCCGCCTACGACCAGTACGGCCATGCGGGCGTGGACCCGAACATGCGCGGCGGCTTTGGCGGCGGCGAAGGCTTTGGCGGCTTTGCCGAAGCGTTTGGCGACATCTTTGGCGAGATGTTCAACCAGCGCCGCGGGCGCCAGGTCTACAAAGGCAACGACCTGAGCTACGCCATGGAAATCACGCTGGAAGAAGCCGCCAACGGCAAAGACGCGCAAATCAAAATCCCCTCGTGGGAGGACTGCTCAAGCTGCCACGGCTCGGGCGCGCGCCCAGGCACGGATGTGAAAACCTGCTCCACCTGCCACGGCCACGGCGTGGTGCAAATGAGCCAAGGCTTTTTCAGAGTGCAGCAAACCTGCCCCACCTGCCACGGCAGCGGCAAGATCATTGCCGAGCCTTGCACGCTGTGCCACGGCCAGGGCAAGCTCAAATCGCAAAAAACGCTGGAGATCAAAATCCCCGCCGGCATCGACGACGGCATGCGCATCCGCTCCAGCGGCAATGGCGAGCCCGGCAGCAACGGCGGCCCGCCGGGCGATCTCTACATTGAAGTGCGCGTCAAGCCGCACGACATCTTCGAGCGCGACGGCGACGACCTGCACTGCACCGTACCCGTGAGCATGACCACCGCCGCACTGGGCGGCGAAATCGAAGTGCCCACCTTGAGTGGCAAAGCCGCCATCGACATCCCCGAAGGCACGCAGCCGGGCAAGCAATTTCGCCTGCGCGGCAAGGGCATCAAGGGCTTGCGCTCCAGCGTGGCGGGCGATTTGTACTGCCATATTCAGGTGGAAATCCCGGTCAAGCTCACCGAGTTCCAACGCAAAACCCTCAAGGAGCTCGACGATTCGCTACAAAAAGGCGGCGACAAACACTCGCCCAGCAGCCAATCCTGGAAGGACAAAATCCGGCGCTTTTTCAGCTAATGCGCCATCGGCCGGCGGCGGCGCCCAAGCTTGGGCGCAACCGGGGCCGACCCAAATTGATCCAATCAAAGGAAATTCAACTTCAATAATAAATTGCCGAAACAAGGCAATTTTGTTTCCTTTTGAATTGCATGAAAAAGCATTTCAGCGCCCTGGTTGCCGCTGCACGCATTCGGAGCCATCCTTGGCAACGCGCGCATTCTGCACAAGCACGGGCGTAAAATGACGCCCCTTTTTTGGCCCGCTCACACGCATTTGCCCACCATGCACAAGCTCGTACTGATACGCCACGGCGAATCCACCTGGAACCTTGAAAACCGCTTCACCGGCTGGACGGATGTGGACCTCACCGCCACCGGCGTGGCCCAGGCGCAAGAGGCAGGCCAGCGCCTCAAGGCCGCTGGTTTTGTTTTCGACAAGGCCTACACCAGCGTGCTCAAGCGCGCCATCCACACGCTGTGGCATTGCCTGGATGCGATGGACGCAACCTGGCTGCCGGTGGAGAAATCCTGGCGCCTCAACGAGCGCCACTACGGCGGCCTGCAAGGGCTGAACAAGGCCGACATGGCCCAGCAATACGGCGACGAGCAAGTGCTGATCTGGCGCCGCAGCTACGACACGCCGCCGCCCGCTCTGGAGGCGGGCGATGCGCGCAGCGAGCGCGGCGACCGCCGCTACGAGGGGCTGGCGCCCGAGCAAATCCCGCTGACCGAGTGCCTGAAAGACACCGTTGCGCGCGTACTGCCGTATTGGGAATCGCACATCGCGCCCGATATCCGCGCGGGCAAGCGCCTGGTGATTGCCGCGCATGGCAACTCGCTGCGCGCGCTGGTGAAATACCTCGATGGCATCTCCGATCAGGACATCGTCTCGCTCAACATCCCCAACGGCACGCCGCTGGTGTATGAGCTGGACGAGGCGCTGCGCCCCATCCGCCGCTACTATCTGGAGTCCTGAGTCGTGCCATTGGGCCGCGCGGCTGCGCGCGCCCGCCACCTTGGGGCCGCTTTTCTTCTCTCCCCTCTGATATCTCTCTCTGACATGGGCCAGAAACTCCACATCGCAGGCTGGATCGGCATTGGCGCGCTCGCGGGCACGCTGGCGACTTTCTCCCTGCACTCCACCGCCCGCAACACCGTCGCGCCGCTGCCGCTGGAGGAGATTCAGCAGCTGGCGGCGGTGTATGGCCTGATCAAATCGGACTACGTCGAGTCGGTGGACGACAAAAAACTCATCTCCGACGCCATCTCCGGCATGGTGTCGGGGCTGGATCCGCACTCGCAGTATTTCGACAAAAACAGCTTCAAGGAATTTCGCGAAGGCACGACGGGCCGTTTTGTCGGCGTCGGCATCGAAATCACGCAGGAGGACGGGCTGATTCGCATCGTCTCGCCCATCGAAGGCTCGCCCGCCGACCGCGCCGGGCTGATGACCAACGACCTCATCACCAAAATCGACGACACCGCCGTCAAGGGCCTGAGCCTGACCGAAGCCGTCAAGCGCATGCGCGGCCAGCCACGCACCGATGTGGTGCTGACCATCTTCCGCAAGGACGAAAACCGCACCTTCACCGTCAAGATCACGCGCGAGGAGATCAAAACCCGCTCGGTCAAGGGCGAAGTCATTGAGCCGGGCTACGCCTGGGTGCGCCTGTCGCAATTCCAGGATCGCACGGTGGAAGATTTCGTAAGCAAAATCAACGAGATCTACACCAAAGAGCCGAACCTCAAAGGCCTGGTGCTGGACTTGCGCAACGACCCCGGCGGCCTGCTGGATGCGGCCGTAGCCATCTCGGCGGCCTTCCTGCCCGCCAACGTCAAGGTGGTGAGCACCGACGGCCAACTGCCCGAGAGCAAGGCCACCTACACCACCAAGGCGGCGGACTACACCTCCAAACGCCTGGCCAGCGTGCTGGCAGGCGACCCGCTGCGCCGCCTGCCCGAAGCGCTGAAAAAAGTGCCGCTGGTGGTGCTGGTCAACGAAGGCTCGGCCTCGGCCAGCGAAATCGTCGCCGGCGCGCTGCAAGACCACAAGCGGGCCACCATCATGGGCAGCCAGACCTTTGGCAAAGGCTCGGTGCAAACCGTGCGCCCGCTGGGGCCGGATACGGGCATCAAGCTGACCACGGCGCTGTATTACACGCCCTCGGGCCGCTCCATCCAGGCCAAAGGCATTGAGCCGGACATCGCGCTGGACGAAACCGCCGAAGGCAGCCCCTTTGCCTCGCTGCGCGTGCGCGAGGCCGATTTGCACAAGCACCTGGGCACGGAAGAAGCCCCGGAAGAAGCCGCGCGCAAGGAAAAAGAGCGCGAGGCCGCCATCAAGCGGCTGGAGGAAGAAAACAAGGCCAACGAAGGCCAGCCCGCCCGCCGTCTGCCGCAGTTCGGCTCGCCCGAGGACTTCCAGTTGCAGCAAGCGCTCAACCAGCTCAAGGGCCTGCCGGTGCAAGTGGCCAAGGCCAAGGATGAGAAAGAGGCCGCGCCAGCCCAGGCTGAGCCAGGCAAGTGAGGCGGGCGTCTGGCGCCCGGCACGGAAAAAGCGGCGGGTTTCTCGCCGCTTTTTTCATGGGCGTTGAATTTCAATCAAAGTGAAATTATTTTCATGCATAACATTCCATAACAGCATGATTTTATTTCCTTTGATTTGTAAAAAATCCCCGCTTCAAGGTATGCGGCAACGCCGTCGCTCATGCGCTGCCAGGAGGCTCTCAGGGATAATCCGCATCCGTTTGCAGGCCCTGCGCCTTCACCCCCATTTCGCCTTTATCCCGCTTTTTTATCCCGCCTTTTTTGGCCCGCTTTTTGTTTCGCCCTTTGCCATGACCCCTGAGCTACTTCTCGAACAACTGCAACACATCGTCGGCGCCGAGCACGCCCGCAACGACGGCGACCTCAGCGCCTGGGAGCAAGACTGGCGCCAACTGGCCCAGGGCCGCGCGCTGGCGGTGGTCTCGCCCGCCAATACCGAGCAAGTCGCCGCCGTCGTGCAAGCCTGCGCGGCAGCCAAAAAGGCAGGGCTGGGCGTGTCCATCGTGCCGCAGGGCGGCAACACCGGGCTGGTGCTGGGCAGCACGCCCGACGACTCCGGCATGCAAGTGGTGCTCAGCCTGCGCCGCATGAACAGCGTGCGCGCCATCGACCGGCATAACCTCTCCATCACGGTGGATGCCGGCTGCATCCTGCAAAACGTGCAAGAGGCCGCCGCCGCCCAGGGCCTGCTGTTCCCCTTGAGCCTGGCGGCCGAAGGCAGCTGCGTCATCGGCGGCAATCTGGCGGCCAATGCGGGCGGCACGCAAGTGGTGCGCTATGGCAACACGCGCGAGCTGTGCCTGGGGCTGGAGGTGGTGACTGCCGATGGCCAGATCTGGCACGGCCTCTCGGGCCTGCGCAAGAACAACACCGGCTACGACCTGCGCCATTTGATGATCGGCAGCGAGGGCACGCTGGGCATCATCACCGCCGCCACCATGAAGCTCTACCCCCAGCCTGCGGCCGTGTGCTGCGCCTGGCTGGCCGTCGATTCGCTAGAGAGCGCCGTGGGCCTGCTGGCGCTGGCGCAGCAGCATCTGCACTCGGGCCTGACCGGCTTTGAAACCATGGAGAGCGACGCCCTGCGCCTGGTGGAAAAACACATGCCGCACATGCGCATGCCCATTGATGTGGCCGCCGGCCAGGCCTTCGTGCTGCTGGAATACTCTGACGACGAAAGCGAAGACCGCGCCCGCGCGCGCCTGGAGGGGCTGCTCGAAGCGGCCTTCGAAGCCGAGCTGCTGACCGACGGCGCCGTAGCGCAAAGCCTGGAGCAAGCCCAGCGCATGTGGGACATCCGCGAGCACATCACCCTGGCCCAGGCGGCCGAGGGCCTGCACCTCAAGCACGACATCTCCGTGCCCACCTCCAGCATCCCCGCCTTCGTGCAGCGCGCCAAAGAGGCTTTGCAGCAGGCGCTGCCCGGCGCGCGCGTCATCAACTTCGGCCACCTGGGCGACGGCAACCTGCACTTCAACGTGCAAGCGCCCGAAGGGGCCGATCCGCGCCAGTTTGTCGATACCTGCCAGCGCCAGGCCGAAGCCGCCATTTACGACTGCGTGGCGGCGTTTGACGGCTCCTTCTCCGCCGAGCACGGCGTGGGCCGCCTCAAGCGCCACGACCTGGCCCGCTACAAAGACCCTGTAGCCCTGGGCATGATGCGCGCCATCAAAACCGCGCTGGACCCGCTCAACCTGCTCAACCCCCACGCCTTGCTGCCCGATGCGGCGGCCTGAGGCCAAGGCCATTCATGCCCTACCCCAAGCCATGGAAAAGCCATGCCGACCAACTGGCGCAGTTGATTGAGCGGGGCATGGCCGTCGCCGATCCGGCCCTCGCCGCAGAGAGCCTGGCGCGCATCGGCTACTACCGGCTTAGCGGCTATTGGTTTGCGTTTCGCCAGCGCAGCGGCGAGGTGTGCATGCTGGATGACAAGGGCGCCAAGCCGCGCCACGTCCGCACGCAGCGGCTGGTGCTGGACGTCTTCCGCGCAGGCGCGACGTTTCAAAATGCGGTGGACCTGTATGTGTTCGACAAGCGCTTGCGCCTGCTGGCGCTGGATGCGCTGGAACGCATCGAAGTGGTTTTGCGGGCCGATATTGCCCACACGCTGGGCCAACTCGACCCTTTCGCCTATATGAGGCCAGAGCTGTTGCACGCCGACTTCAGCACGCGCCTGGATCAAAACAGCGGCTTGAGCAAGCATCACACCTGGCTGAGCAAGCATGCGCAACTCATTGGCCGCTCCAAAGAGGAGTTTGTGCGCCACAACCGCGAAAAATACGGCCTGCCGCTGGCGATCTGGGTGGCTTGCGAGGTGTGGGACTTTGGCACCTTGTCAACGCTGTTCAGCGGTATGCGCGAAGGCGAGCAAGATGCCATTGCCAGCAGATACGGCCTGCGCAACGGGCGCATCTTCGCCACCTGGCTGCGCAGCCTGAACTACCTGCGCAACGTCTGCGCGCACCACAGCCGTTTATGGAACCGCAACATCGTCGATCAACCCAAGCTGCCCCCCAGCGATGAGTTGCCTTGGGTAGCGCCCTTTGAGCAAGACAATCACGCACGCGCGCGCTGTTTTCTGCTGCTGAAAATCATCCGCCATTTGCTGCGCGTCATCCATCCGCGCTCAAGTTGGCCAAAGGCGATGCGCCAGCATCTGCACTCCTTCCCGAATCTGGCGCATCTCGATCTCAACCTGGCGGGCATGGGCGCGCCAGATCATTGGGATGCTGCATGGTGAGCGCCTGCGCCCACAGCCAAGCCATGAAAAAACCCCTCAGCAGCTCTTCCAACCGAGGTTGGCGTCGCCGAGAGGGGCCGTGTTGGGGGCGATTCTAATTTTTTCCATTGAGCAACGCTATATAAACCCCCACGGTCAATCACCGTTTCAGAACTTGTACGCCCCCTATGCCCGCCGCCAATCCCCCGCCCTCCGACCAATACGAAACTCTGCTGCGCCATGTGTTCGAGCACGGCACGCCCAAGGCCGACCGCACGGGCACGGGCACGCGCAGCGTGTTCGGCTACCAGATGCGCTTTGATCTGTCGCAGGGCTTTCCGCTGGTGACGACCAAGAAAGTCCACCTCAAATCCATCATCTGCGAGCTGCTGTGGTTTTTGCGCGGCGATGGCAATGCGCGTTGGCTGCAAGAGCGCGGCGTGACGATTTGGGATGAGTGGGCCGATCCGCAAACGGGCGATCTCGGCCCGGTCTATGGCGTGCAGTGGCGCTCATGGCCCACGCCCGATGGCCGCCACATCGACCAGATCGCCCAGGTCATCGAGACGCTGAAACACAACCCCGATTCGCGCCGCATCATCGTCAGCGCCTGGAACGTGGCCGAGCTGGACCAGATGGCGCTGATGCCCTGCCATGCGTTCTTCCAGTTCTATGTGGCCGATGGGCGGCTCTCGTGCCAGCTCTACCAGCGCAGCGCCGATTTGTTTCTGGGCGTGCCCTTCAACATCGCCAGCTATGCGCTGCTCACGCACATGGTGGCGCAGCAAACGGGCTTGCAGGTGGGCGACTTCATCTGGACGGGCGGCGACTGCCACATTTACGACAACCACGTGCAGCAGGTGCGCGAGCAACTCTCGCGCACACCTTACCCGTATCCGCAACTGCACATCGCACGCCGGCCAGCATCGATCTTTGATTACGCCTACGAGGATTTCGAGGTGCGCGATTACCAGCACCACCCGGCCATCAAGGCCCCGGTGGCGGTTTGATCCTTTATAACAAATCAAAGTGAATTCAATTTCAATACCATGTTGCCAAAACAAGGTTATTTTATTTACTATTGATTTATAAAAAATTCTGTTCGGCCCACCCCCACCGCAACGTCCCATGCAAACGCACGAACTGGAACTGCTCGCCCCGGCGCGCGATGCCGATATTGGCATCGAGGCCATCAACCACGGCGCCGATGCCGTCTATATCGGCGGGCCGGCCTTTGGCGCGCGAGCCACGGCGGGCAATGCCATTGCCGACATCGAGCGGCTGGTGCGGCACGCGCACCGCTATCGCGCGCGCATTTTCATCACGCTCAACACCATCTTGCGCGACGATGAGCTGGAGGCGGCGCGCCGCATGGCCTGGCAGGTGTACGAGGCGGGCGCCGATGCGCTGATCGTGCAGGACATGGGCCTGCTGGAGTTGGATTTGCCGCCCATCCAGCTGCACGCCAGCACGCAGACCGACATCCGCACGCCCGAAAAGGCGCGCTTTTTGCAGGACGTGGGCTTTTCGCAAATCGTGCCCGCGCGCGAGCTGACGCTGGCGCAGATCGCCGCCATCCGCGATGCCATCGACCCGGCGCGCACCACGATTGAGTTCTTCATCCACGGCGCGCTGTGCGTGGCCTACAGCGGCCAGTGCTACATCAGCCACGCCCACACGGGCCGCAGCGCCAACCGGGGCGATTGCTCACAGGCCTGCCGCCTGCCCTACCAGGTGCAAGACAGCCAGGGGCGCTTTATCGCCTACGACAAGCACGTGCTGTCGATGAAGGACAACAACCAATCGGCCAACCTGGGCGCGCTCATCGAGGCGGGCGTGCGTAGCTTCAAGATCGAGGGCCGCTACAAGGACATGGGCTATGTGAAAAACATCACCGCCCACTACCGCCGCCTGCTCGATGAGCAGATCGAGGCCAGCCAGGCCAGCGCCCAGCCGCTGGCGCGCGCCTCCAGCGGGCGCACCACGTTTTTCTTCACGCCCGATCCGCAGCAGAACTTCAACCGCGCCTTCACCGATTACTTCGTCAACGGCCGCCAGCAGGACATTGGCGCGTTCGATTCGCCCAAAAACCCCGGCACGCCCATTGGTTGGGTGCTGGCCATCAATAAGGCTGCCGTCAATAAAGCCGCCAGCAAGGCCGCGCCCGCCGCCAGCGCAGGCCGCCAGGCCGCCAAAGCGGGCCGCCAGCGCCCGGCAGCGGCTGCTGCGCTTTCTGCCACGACCACTGCCAACGCCAGCGCCGCCGACAACTGGCTGGACGTGCAATTGAGCGACAGCGCCGCGCAGCTCTCCAACGGCGATGGCCTGTGCTATTACGACCTGCGCGGCGAGCTGGTGGGCATGGCCATCAATCGCGCCGAGCCAGCGCCCAGCGGCCGCCCCGGCCAGTGGCGCATCTGGCCCAAAGACCCGATCGCCAGCCTGAAAGACCTGCGCAAGGACTTGACGATCAACCGCAACCGCGACATGCACTGGCAGCGCATGCTGGAGCGCCCCTCCAGCCAGCGCCGCATCGGCCTGTGGGCCACGCTCAGCGAGCCGCAGCCGGGCCAGTTGCTGCTGCAATTGAGCGATGAGGACGGCTTTGCCGCCAGCGCCCAGGCGGCGCACCCGCAGCAGGCGCCGCGCCAGCCGCAGACCCTGGCCGAGAGCGAGCGCGCCGCCGCCCAGCAGTTGCAGCGCTTTGGCAACACGATGTTCGAGCCGCTGACCGTGCAGGCGCGGCTGCAACAGAGCTGGTTTTTGCCCGCCTCGCTGCTCAACCACCTGCGCCGCGACGCCCTGGCCGCGCTGGAGGCGGCGCGCGCCAGCGGCTACGTGCGCCCGCCGCGCGCCCAGCCTGTAGAGCCGCCCGCACCCTTCCCCGAGGACACGCTGACGTATCTGGCCAACGTGCTCAACCACCAGGCGCACGCCTTCTACCTCAAGCACGGCGTGCAGGTGATCGACGCGGCCTACGAGGCCGACCAGGAGCTGGGCGAAGTCAGCCTGATGATCACCAAGCATTGCGTGCGCTATTCCATGAGCCTGTGCCCCAAGCAAGCCAAGGGGGTGATCGGCGTCAAGGGCACCATCAAGGCCGAGCCGCTGCATCTGATCAACGGCAAGGAAAGGCTCACCCTGCGCTTTGACTGCAAGCCCTGCGAAATGCACGTGGTGGGCAAGATCAAGCCCGGCGTGCTGGCCCAGCAGCGCCAGGCCCAGCAGCAGGCGCTGGCCGAAGGCGTGCCCATGCGGTTCTACCGGAACTCTCAAATTACCAATCAAAGGCAATAAAATATCCTTGTTTCGGCATGATATTCAATGATGTCAATTTCCTTTGAAATGAAATTTATGACAGATTCGTATTTTATGCCCGCACTGCATGCCCAAGCGCTGTCATGAGCCTTGCCGCCTTTCTCATCTCCCTGCTCAACGGCCTGAGCTACGGGCTGCTGCTGTTCATGCTCAGCGCCGGGCTGACGCTGATCTTCAGCATGATGGGCGTGCTCAACTTCGCCCACGCCAGCTTTTACATGCTGGGGGCGTATCTGGCCTACGCGATCTCCGGCCCGCTGGGCTTTTGGCCCGCGCTGCTGTTGGCCCCGCTGCTGACCGGGGCGCTGGGCGCGGCGTTCGAGCGCTATTGCCTGCGGCGCGTACATCGCTATGGCCAGGTGTCGGAGTTGCTGGCCACCTTTGGCCTGTCCTACCTCCTGCTGGAGTGTGTGCAACTCATCTGGGGCCGCCAGGCCGTGCCCTACGGCCTGCCCAGCCTGCTGCAAGGGCCGCTGTTCACGCTGTTTGGCGTGCAATTTCCGCGCTCGCGCGCCTTCATCATGCTGGTGGCCGTGCTGATGCTGCTGGCACTGTGGGCGCTGCTGACGCGCACGCGCTGGGGGCTGGTGATCCAGGCCGCGCTCACCCACCCGGAGATGGCGCAGGCGCTGGGGCATAACGTGCCGCGCGTGTTCATGCTCGTCTTTGGCGGCGGTGCGGCGCTGGCCGCGCTGGCGGGCGTGATGGGCGGCAACACCTACATCACCGAGCCTGCCATGGCCCACGCGCTGGGGCCGATCATTTTCGTCGTCGTCGTCGTGGGCGGCATGGGATCGCTGGGCGGGGCGTTCGTGGCCTCGCTGCTCATCGGCTGCATGCAAACCCTGGCCGTGGCGCTGGATGTTTCCGTGCTCGACGGCCTGCACGACCTGGGCCTGATGGCCGACACCCCCGCACACACCGCCCATCCCCTGCTGCGCGTGACGCCCGCCCAAATCGCCCCCGTGCTGCCCTACGCACTGCTGGTGCTGGTGCTGGCGCTGCGCCCGCGCGGGCTGATGGGCCAGCGTGAGGATTGATGCCATGCCTGCCACCCCTGCCCGCCACACAACGCTGCTGGCCTTTGCCGCCTATGCCCTGATCTTGCTGCTGGCCCCGCTGCTGTGGCGCGGCGGCCTGGCACTGGGCATGCTCACGCAAATGGGCTACCTCAGCATCATCTGCCTGAGCTACAACTTGCTGCTGGGCCAGGGCGGCATGCTCAGCTTCGGCCATGCGGTGTACGTGGGCCTGGCAGGCTTTGCCGCCATCCACGTCTTGAACTGGAGCGGCGCACAAGCCAGCGCGGGCGCGCCGTTTGTGCCGGTGGCGTTGATCCCGCTGGTGGGCGGCCTGGCCGGCGCGTGGCTGGCGGTGCTGCTGGGCTACCTCAATACCCGCCACGCAGGCACGCCTTTTGCCATGATTACGCTGGGCGTGGGCGAACTGGTTTCAGCCCTGGCCTTGATGCTGCCAGGCTGGTTTGGCGGCGAAGGCGGCATCGGCACCGATCGCGTCATCGGCCAGCCTGTGGCGGGCATCAGCTTTGGCCCGGCCATCGAGGTTTATTACCTGGTGGCGGCCTATGCCCTGGTCTGCACCGCGCTGATGTACGCCTTCACCCACACCCCTCTGGGGCGCATGCTCAACGCCGTGCGCGACAACCCCGAGCGCGCCGCCTTTGTCGGTTACGACCCGCGCCGCGTGCGCTATCTGGCCTTTATCGCATCGGGCTTTTTTGCAGGCATCGGCGGCGCCCTGATGGTGTTGCACCTGGAAATCATCACCGCCATGGACAGCCTGAGCACCACACGCTCGGGCGCGTATTTGCTGTTCACCTTCCTGGGCGGCGCGGGGTTTTTCTTCGGCCCCATCATCGGCGCCGTGCTGATGGTGCTGGGCACCATCTGGCTCTCCGAGCTGACGCAAGCCTGGATGCTGTATCTGGGTCTGCTGTTTTTGCTGATGGTGATGTTTGCCCCCGGCGGCGTGGCCGGGCTGCTGGCGCGTGGCTGGCAACGCGGCTGCCACGCCTGGCACAACGCCCGCCAGCAGCGCTGGCCAAGCTGGCGCCAGGCATGGGCCCGCGCCCTGCCCCCGCTGGCGTTATGGAGCGCGCTGGCCTGCGCCCTGGCGGGGTTGGCCGTGCTGGTGGAGATGCTCTACCACCGCCAGCTCAACGCCGTGCTGGGCGAGCCGCTGTTGTTCATGGGTTTGACGCTGGATGTGCACCAACCCAGGCACTGGCTGCTGGCCGCGCTGTGGCTGGCTGGCTGGGCGGGTTTGGCGGGAGCGATCTACCGTTGCAAGCGTTACCACATCACCAATCAAACGAAAAATGAAAATGGGCTTTAGGCAAGACTGGTTTGCCTAGAGCGTGTGATGCACTTTCCGCCCCCCGCGAGAGCGCCCCGGCGGGTGCAGTGCAAGGCGCTGTCCCCGCCGCAGCCTGGCTGCGCTGCAAGGGGACGGCAACGCCGCAATGCACATGCCGGGGCGCTTCTCCCTTCGGGCTGGCCCCAAAACCATGCACTCGCTGCGTTGCCACGCTTGCCAAGGCAGCCAGCCTTGGCCGCGCGTGACGCCTTGCGATTACACGGTTTTGGGGCCAGCGCGGGGGAGCGCAAAGTGCATAACACGCTCTAAAGCCCATTTGACAATATTCGATGAACTGGAAATCAGAGCATGCTCATGATCTCTGCCCGCGAATGCGCTCAATCACCCCATTGAGCGCGTCCATGGAGTCGAAGGGGATGCGGATTTCTCCCGTTTGCAGCACTTGACCGTTTTTCTTCACGCGCTTTTTCACCTGGATGTCCACCTGCGCCAGCAGCAAGTCGGAGAGTTCTTCTTCCACGCGGCGCACATCGCCGCTTTTGCGCGGCGCTTTTTGCGCTTCAGCGCGGCCTTTGCCTTGGGCAATGCGTTTGACCAGGCTTTCGGCCTCGCGCACGGAGAGTTTTTTGGCGGCAATCTCATGCCCGGTGGTGATTTGCTCGGCCTTGCCCAATGTCAGCAAGGCGCGGGCGTGGCCCATTTCGATGTCACCAGCCATCAGCAGGGTTTGCACGGGATCGGCCAGATTGAGCAAGCGCAGCAAATTGCTGGCAGCGCTGCGTGAGCGCCCGACGGCTTGGGCGGCTTGTTCGTGGGTAAGACCAAACTCCTGCACCAGGCGTTGTAGGCCGCGCGCTTCTTCCAGCGGGTTGAGGTCTTCGCGCTGCATGTTTTCAATCAGCGCCATGGCCGCTGCGGCGTGATCGTCCACCTGGCGCACCAGCACGGGCACGGTGTCCAGCCCGGCCAGCACGCTGGCGCGGAAGCGCCGCTCGCCCGCAATGATTTCATAGCGCCCGGCGTCCTGGCCCTCCTCCAGGCGGCGCACCAGCAGCGGCTGCATGACGCCTTGCTCTTTGATGCTGTCGGCCAGTTCGTGCAATGCGCCTTCATCCATGTACGTGCGCGGCTGGTAGCGGCCGGGCACCAAATCGGCCACAGGCAGCTCGCGCGGCGCGCCGTGCGCCTGGGCAAAGGCGGCATCGGTGGGCGCAGGCTCTTGCACGCTAGGGCCTAGCAATGCCCCCAATCCCATGCCTAGGCCCTTGGCGTTTTTCTTTGTAGCCATATCGGCTCTCCTTGTCAGGTTGATATCAGAAACAGGATGGGCTGCTGCACCCCAGCAATGCATTCCACAGCCACCAGCCTTCGGGCCAATCGCCCAGAGCGCTGTCGGCATTGAGATGGCCCCGGTTGCCTGCATCGTGCAAACCGCTGCCCCAGCATTGGCTCATCCACTGGGCGCGGGCGAAGCTGCAAAACGGGTCATCGTGGCTGGCGATAACCAGGCTGGCAAATGGCAGCCGTTGCTGCGGTATGGGCGCCCAGCCGGGCAGGATGTGGCGATTGGCAGGCGTTTCGGTATCTGGCGGTGCCACGAGCAAGGCGGCCTGCACGCGTGCGGCGTGGCGGCTGTGACTGGCCCAACGCGCCACCAACTGGCAGCCCAGGCTGTGCGCCAGCAGGCCAATGGGGCGCGCCGGATCGGCCGCCAGCACAGCTTCTTCCAACTGGATTTGCCAATCTCCGCTTTTCGGGCGCTGCCAATCGTGTTGCTGCACGCGCACTGCGCCATGCAAGGCTTCCCAACGGCTTTGCCAGTGCCCAGGGCCTGAGTTTTGCCAGCCCGGCAGGATGAACAAAATGGGCGCCTCCATGTGCTGCTCTCGTTTTCGGGCGCTTAAGCGGCGCTGGAAGGCTTGCGCAAACCCAGCGGAACGCCAGGCGATGGCTTGGCTTTAACTTTGCGCGGCACGCCCGAGAGTTCGTAGGCGAAGTCCACAAAAGCTTTGCTGCCTTTGGCGCTGGGGTCGTACACAACGCCAGGCATGCCGTGGCTGGGCGCCTCGGCCAGGCGCACATTGCGCGGGATGATGGTGTTGAAAACCTTGTCGCCAAAGTGCTGCTTGAGTTCTTCGCTGACCTGCTGCTGCAAGGTTACACGGGCGTCGAACATGACGCGCAAGATGCCGATGATTTTCAGCTCGCGGTTGAAGTTGGCATGCACTTGCTTGATGCTGTTGACCAGGTCGGTCAAGCCTTCCAGCGCGTAATACTCGCACAGCATCGGTACGATCACGCCATTGGCAATGCACAAGCCATTGAGCGTGAGCAAGCCCAATGACGGCGGGCAATCGATGAGGATGAAATCGAAACGATCGCGCACGCTTTCAATGGCATCGCTCAAGCGTTTTTCGCGCCGCTCCAAAGCCACCAGCTCCACTTCCGCGCCTGCCAAATCGCGGTTGGCGCCCACCACCTGAAACGCTGCTGCAGGCGAGGTCTGCATGGCCTGCTCCAGTGTGCCGCCACCCAGCAGCACGTCGTACACCGTGGTTTGCAAAGTGCGCTTATCCACCCCGCAACCCATGGTGGCATTGCCCTGCGGGTCCAGATCGATCAGCAACACACGCTGCCCAATGCTGGCCAGGGCTGCCGCCAGATTGACGGCAGTGGTGGTTTTACCCACTCCTCCTTTTTGGTTGGCGACACAGTAAATTCGCGCCATATGTGCCATAGCTTTCCTCACTTTTCTGATAGGAGCGCAGTGCCGCTGCGCATCCAGACGATGCAACGTTGGGCCTCCAGCCCCGGCACCTGTAACGGTTCCACGTGAAACACTTCTACGCTCTTTGGCAGTTGGGCCACTTCTTCAGCGGGGTATTTCCCCTTCATTGCCATCCACACCCCTTGCGGCATGAGCAGCGAGTGCGTCAAAGCGGTGAAATCGGCCAGGCTGGCAAAAGCCCGTGAAGTGATAACGGCATAGCGCTGTTCCAGGCTTTCCACGCGGGCATGAATAGCTTGCAAATTGCCCAATGACAAAGCGCCTGCCGCCTGTCGCACAAAAGCCATTTTTTTCGCCACCGCATCCACACAGTGGATGGACACATCCGGGCAGCCAATCGCCAGCACCACACTGGGCAAGCCGCCTCCCGCTCCCACATCCAAGGCCTGGGCGGGCAGGCCTTGGCGCACCAGCTCATCCATCGCTTGCCGAAATGGCTGCACCACGGCCAGGCAATCGAGCACATGCAGGCGCAGCATTTCCAGTGGATCGCGCACTGAGGTCAAGTTGTAAACCCGATTCCACTTGTGCAACAGCGCCACGTAATCAAGCAATTGGCGTTGCTGCTGCACCGTCAAGGCCAAGCCCAATTGAGCCGCCCCCTCTTGCAGAAGGCGATCGGTTTGCTCCTGTTGCGGCATTCAATCCTCCGCCCAGCGTTTGCCCATTTTTTTCAAATGGATCAACAGCAAGGAAATGGCTGCCGGCGTGACGCCAGAGATGCGCGATGCCTGTCCCAAAGTTTGCGGCCGATGCTGCGCCAGCTTTTGACGCACTTCAAACGACAAGGCCGTAACGGCCTGGTAATCCAAATCTTCGGGCAAACGCAAATTCTCAAAATGCGCGGCGCGCTGCACTTCATCGCGCTGGCGGTCGATATAACCGCTGTATTTGGCGGCGATCTCTACCTGTTCCACAACAGGGGCATAGGCATCACCCAAAGTTTCACGTGAAACAAGCTCCCCAGCCAAGGGAATGCTGGCCTGCATGCCAACCAGAGATTCGTAATCCACGCCCGGGCGGCGCAGCAAGTCGAACAGGCTGTACTCATGCTCCAGCGCCTTGCCCAGCACACGCTCGGCTTCGGCTTTGGGCAAACGTTGCGGCGTCAGCCAGGTGGCTTTGAGGCGGGCCGTTTCGGCCTCGATGGCATCGCGTTTGCGGCAGTACGCATCCCAGCGGGCATCGTCCACCAAGCCCAGACGCCGCCCGGCCTCGGTCAGGCGCAAATCGGCATTGTCCTCGCGCAATTGCAGGCGGTATTCGGCGCGGCTGGTGAACATGCGGTAAGGCTCGGTGACGCCTTTGGTGATGAGATCGTCCACCAACACGCCCAGATAGGCCTCATCGCGACGAGGCAGCCACGGTTGCTCGCCTTTGACTTTCAAAGCCGCATTCAAACCCGCAAACAAGCCTTGCGCGGCAGCCTCTTCATAGCCCGTCGTGCCGTTGATTTGCCCGGCAAAAAACAGGCCTTCTATCTGCCGCGTCTCGAAATGGCTTTTGAGTGCGCGCGGGTCGAAATAGTCGTATTCGATGGCATAGCCGGGCCGCAAAATATGGGCGCTCTCCAACCCCGGCATGGAGCGCACCAGCGCATATTGGATATCAAACGGCAGGCTGGTGGAAATGCCGTTGGGGTACACCTCATGGGTGGTCAGCCCTTCCGGCTCTAGAAAAATCTGGTGGCTTTCCTTGTCTGCAAAGCGGTTGATCTTGTCTTCCACACTGGGGCAATAGCGCGGACCAACACCCTCGATCTTGCCGGTGAACATGGGGCTGCGGTCAAACCCGCTGCGGATGATTTCATGCGTACGGGCATTGGTGTGGGTAATCCAGCAGGAGATCTGCCTGGGATGCATGCTGCGATGCCCCATGAAGCTGAACACGGGCATATCGTCAGGCCGCTCACCACCCGGCACGCCATCGCCGGGCTGCTCGGTACAGCGAGAAAAGTCGATGCTGCGCCCATCCAGGCGCGGCGGCGTGCCGGTTTTCAAGCGCCCTTGCGGCAGTTGCAACTCCTTCAGCCGCGCCGACAACGATACCGCTGGCGGATCGCCCGCGCGCCCGCCCTGGTAATTGTTCAAGCCCACATGGATACGGCCATCCAGAAAGGTACCCGCCGTCAACACCACCGCGTGCGCGCGAAAAACAATGCCCACTTGCGT
Organism: Allofranklinella schreckenbergeri; assembly: GCF_003703475.1. Classification (GTDB taxonomy): domain Bacteria; phylum Pseudomonadota; class Gammaproteobacteria; order Burkholderiales; family Burkholderiaceae_C; genus Lampropedia; species Lampropedia schreckenbergeri. The sequence goes on from NZ_RDQM01000012.1 coordinate 71,559, forward strand.
AATGGCTCCAGCCACCTTGTCGCCTTCCAGCAGCAAGTCCTCCACCGATTGCTGGAACAGCCAGAGATTGGCTTGGTTCTCCAGCATGCGACGGATGGCCGCCTTGTACAGCACGCGATCGGCCTGTGCCCGCGTAGCCCGCACCGCAGGCCCTTTGCTGCCGTTGAGCGTGCGAAACTGAATGCCCGCCGCATCCGCTGCCAGCGCCATGGCGCCACCCAGGGCGTCCACTTCTTTCACCAAATGCCCCTTGCCAATTCCCCCAATGGAGGGGTTGCAGCTCATCTGCCCCAGGGTTTCGATGTTGTGGGTCAGCAGCAAGGTGGCACAGCCCATACGGGCTGCCGCCAGTGCTGCTTCAGTCCCAGCATGACCGCCACCGACGACGATGACGTCAAACGTTTGCGGGTAGGTGTAAGGCGATGACATGGCGCACAAGCAAAAAAGAAAGCCGCAGAGTTTTTCAGAAATCTACGGCTGCACAAGAAGAAGGGCGTGATTTTAGAGCGTGTTACGCATTTCCTCCCAACCCTGTTTCACGTGAAACAGGCTGCTTTTGATTGCGCCAAATCCACTTATCATCGGCGCGACTGCGGCAATTTATACCTTTGTTTACACATTTGCCACATTGTCTGAATCGCCTTGGCTTCCCCCTTGCGGGCAGGCCAGGAATCTTCCCCACACCACTTTGATTTGGATTTCTACGGATGCTGGAATCTTTAACTCTTTTGGGTTTTGGCACTGGCGGCTGGGGCGGCGCCCTGCTCTCAGGCGCGCTAGTCACCATTGCCCTGGCTGTAGCCTGCGTGCCCATTGGCATGCCGCTGGGGCTGCTCTTGGCATTGGCGGCACGCTCGCCCAAGCGCTTGCCCAGAATGGTATCCACGGCGTTTTCCACTGTATTTCGTGGTCTGCCCGAACTGTTAACGCTTTTGCTGGTGTATTACGGCGTGCAAATCGCAGCGCAACGCCTGCTGGATTCCCTCGGTTACGAGGGCCAATTCAGCATCAATGCCTTCCTGGCGGCAGTGGTGGCTTTCAGCCTGGTGCTGGCGGCATTTTCCAGCGAGGTCTGGTTGGCCGCGCTTAAAACCATTCCCAAGGGCCAGCGCGAAGCCGCGCAGGCATTGGGCCTTTCACGCGGCACCACATTTCGGCGCGTGGTATTTCCCCAGCTCATGCGCGTGGCGCTGCCAGGCCTGTCCAACAACTGGCTGACGCTGCTCAAGGACTCATCCCTGGTTTCCACCATCTCGCTGGTCGACTTGATGCGCCAGACCAACCTGGCCGTGGCTGCCACCAAAGAGCCCGTGCTGTTCTACCTGGCCGCCTGCCTGCTGTATTTGTTGCTCTCGGCACTCTCTGGGCTGGTATTTACCAAGGCGGAACACCATTACAGCCGCCACCATCAGGAGGCCCGCGCATGAGCGAATGGATTTACCAGGCGCTGAGCCTGGTGCTCGATCAAGAGCTGCTGGCACGCTATGGCGCGCGCATGGCTACGGGGCTGGTGGTCACCATCAAGCTGGTGGCGCTGTCCTACTTTTTGGGCATGGCACTGGCGCAATTGCTGGCGCTGGGGCGTTTGAGCCGCATCAAGCCTGTGCAAATGTTTTGCCGTGGCTACATCTACTTCTTTCGCGGATCGCCCTTGTTGGGCCAATTGTTTTTGCTGTATTACGGCCTGGGTTCGCTGCGCGAGTTCTGGCAGGAAGTCGGACTGTGGTGGTTCTTCCGCGATGCCTGGTATTGCTCCGTGCTGGCCTTTACGCTCAACACCGCCGCTTACCAGGCAGAAATTTTCCGCGGCAGCCTGCTGGCCATTCCCAAAGGCCAGTTTGAAGCGGCCCAGGCACTGGGTTTGAGCCGCTTCACCACGCTGCGCAAAGTGGTGCTGCCACAGTCCATGCTGGTGGCGCTGGGCCCACTGGGCAATGAGTTGATCTTGATGATCAAAGCCAGCGCCATTGCCTCGCTGGTCACGGTGTACGACGTCATGGGCGTGGCACGGCTGGCCTACTCGCGCACTTTCGACTTTGAAATCTACCTGTGGGCCGCCGTGCTGTACCTGCTGATGGTGGAAATCATCCGCCGCAGCCTGTTGGCCATCGAAGCGCGGCTGTCCCGCCATATCCGCCCATGACGCAGCCGCCAACCCACCCGCCCTTCGATGCCCTGGTGCTGGGCGCGGGCATTGTGGGTGTCAGCACCGCATTGCATTTGCAAGCGCGCGGCTGGCGCGTAGGCCTGGTCGAGCGCGGCGAGCCGGGCCGGGGCACCAGTTTTGGCAATGCCGGGCTGATCGAGCGCGCCAGCGTCGTGCCCTACGCCTTCACCCACGCCTGGGGCGAATTGCTGCGCTTTGCCAGCAACCGCTCCTGTGCTGTGCGCTTTCAATGGCGCGCCCTGCCCGGCCTGGCCCCCTGGTTGTGGCACTACTGGCGCGCCTCTAGCCCACAAGCCTTGCAAAGCGCCGCAGCCGACATGCTGCCGCTGATCGAGCGTTGCGTCAGCGAACATGCGCCACTGATTGAAGCTGCGGGCCTGTCCCACCTGATCCGCCAAAAAGGCTGGATCGACGCCTACCGCTCGCCCGCTGCCTTTGCCGCCGCTGCCACCCAAGCCCGCGCTTTGCAAACAGCACACCGGCTGCAAGCCGAAATCCTCGCAGGCCCTGCCCTGCGCACCCGTGAGCACAACCTCTTGCCCGACGCCCGCATGGCAGGCGGCATCCACTGGCTGGATCCGTGGACTGTCACCTCCCCTGGCGAACTCGTGCAAGGCTATGCTGCCCTATTCGCCAGCCGCGGCGGGCGCGTACTGCAAGCGCATGCCCGGGCCATCCATCCGGCAGACAGCAGTGCGAACGGCGCCACCCTATGGCAAGTGCAAACCGAGCGCGACACCCTGCTGGCCCGCCACCTCGTCATCGCCCTGGGGCCCGATGCCAACACCCTGCTCGCCCCGCTGGGCTACCGCCTGCCCGTGGTGCACAAGCGCGGCTACCACCTGCACTTTCGCGCCTCGTCCCACACGCCGCCACCCGAGCATCCCCTGTGCGATGCCCAGGCCGGTTTCGTGCTGGCGGGCATGGCCCAGGGCGTGCGCCTGACCACCGGCGTGGAGCTGGCCTTGCCCAACGCCCCGCCCAACCGTGCCCAACTGCACATGGCCGAGCGCATCGCCCGCCAATACTGGCCGCTGGGCCAGGCCGTGGAGGCCGAACCCTGGATGGGCCGCCGCCCCTGCACGCCAGACATGCGCCCCATCATTGGCCCAGCGCCGCGCCACCAGGGCTTGTGGCTCAACTTCGGCCATGCCCACCACGGCCTCACCCTCGGCCCCGTCAGCGGCCGCTTGCTGGCCGAAATGATGACCGGGCATCCCCCCTTCACCAACCCCGCCGCCTATGCCGCAAGCCGCTTCGAGCAGCGATGAATCGCATCCACGGCCCATCTCCCCCTCTCCCATTCCCCAGAAAGCAACCCGCCCATGAGCAACGCCTTACCCGCCTCGCCCGAACAAGCCCCCGTCGTCGAAATCCAGGGCCTGAACAAATGGTACGGGGCCTACCACGCCCTGAAAAACATCGATTTGAGCGTGCGCCAGGGCGAGCGCATCGTGCTGTGCGGGCCTTCCGGCTCGGGCAAATCCACGCTGATTCGCTGCATCAACCGGCTGGAAATCGCCGAGCAAGGGCTGATCCGCGTGCACGGCGTGGACATCGCCCGCGGCGACCAGGCCGCCACCGATGCCCTGCGCGAAGTCGGCATGGTGTTCCAGCACTTCAACCTGTTTCCGCACATGTCCGTGCTGGACAACTGCACCCTCGCGCCTATGAGCGTGCGCGGCATGCCGCGCCAGCAGGCCGAAGAAAAAGCCCACGCCCTGCTCGAGCGCGTCGGCATGGCCGCCCACGCACGCAAATACCCCACCCAACTCTCCGGCGGCCAGCAACAGCGCGTGGCCATCGCCCGCACCCTGTGCATGGATCCGCTGGTCATCCTGCTGGACGAACCCACCGCCGCGCTCGACCCGGAAATGGTCAAAGAAGTGCTGGACGTCATGGTGCAACTGGCCGGCAGCGGCATCACCATGCTCTGCGTCACCCACGAAATGGGCTTTGCCCGCCAAATGGCCCAGCGCGTGCTGTTCCTCGACCACGGCGTTGTGCTCGAAGACACCACCCCCGAAGCCTTCTTCACCCAGCCCCAAACCGAACGCGCCCGCAACTTCCTGCAACAAATCCTGTAACATTAAATTACAAACCAAAGTAAAAATAACTTCAATACCATCATGCCGAAACAGCAATATTATTTTGCTTTTTGATTTGTAATAATAAACACCCAAACCCGATTTCCGCCATGCAACTGTTCGACACCCAAGCCACCGAAGCCCGCCTGCCCTTCAGCCAGCTGATCCCCGCCCTGCAAACCGCCTTTACCCAAGGCGCTCAGGTACCGCTGCGCCACAACCACCGCATCGAATGCCAAGGCGTGCAAGGCACCAGCCTGCTCATGCCCGCCTGGAGCGAGCGCGGCTACTTCGGCCTCAAAACCGTCAACATCTACCCCGCCAACAACCAACGCGGCCTGCCCGGCCTGCATGCCACCTACATCCTCTACGACGCCACCACCGGCGTCCCGCTGGCCTTGATGGACGGCAACGCCATCACCGCCCGCCGCACCGCCGCCGCCGCCGCGCTGGGCGCGCAATACCTCGCCCGCCCGGACGCCCGCCACCTGCTGCTGCTGGGCTGCGGCCGCGTGGGCAGCCTGGTGCCCGAAGCCATGCGCCACGTGCGCCCCATCGACACCGTGCGCGTGTGGAACCCCACCGCCGAGCGCGCCGATGCCCTCGTGCAACGCCTGCGCGCCCAAGGCTTTGCCGCCGAGCGCGTGCAAGACCTGGAAAGCGCCGCACGCCAAAGCGACATCATCAGTTGCGCCACCCTTGCCACCACGGCGCTGATCCACGGCCACTGGCTGCAACCGGGCGTGCACCTCGACCTCATCGGCAGCTTCACCCCCCAAATGCGCGAAGCCAGCCCCGACTGCCTTATCGGCAACCAGGTCTTTGTCGATACCGAAGAAGCCCCCATGAAAGCAGGCGAACTGCTCGATGCCTTTGCCACCGGCCAATTCAGCGCGCAGGACATCCAGGCCGACCTGAGCGCCCTGTGCCGGCAGCAACACCCTGGCCGCCAGGACGATGCCGCCATCACCGTCTTCAAAGCCGTTGGCACCGCCCTGGAAGACCTGGCCGCCGCAACCTTGGTGCTGGAAGCGCCAGAGCACCCGCCCACTGTCAACTGATTGCAGCCACTAGCCAGCCGCCGCTGGCTGGCAGCCCCAGCGGCAACATTTCGCACGCACCAAACCACTGCCAACGTCCCAAACTGTGGATAAACCTTGCGTGTGGCGTGGATGGAATCCGCCCAATCGCCCGGCAAGCCCGTTCAGCGCCATTTGTCCCCATTGACCCCCATCGCTCACTGCACTTAACGCACAGGCTTTTTTCGCTGCAAGGCCTTGAAGTTACTGAAGAAAAAAAGTTATCCACAGGACAGGCGACGGCTTACTACTACCACTACTTATTTTTTTATTCAAAAGTTTGGTAGTGATAGTGGGCCCAACAGGGGGACAGAAATTTCGCCAGCTTTAGCAAACAAGCTTTCCCGCTAAGACCAATGAGGTCGTTGCTTCGGAAACGTACATATCAACATCGATTTGCGTACCCGTCAGATAGCAGAACGCAATGACTTCATGGCCCAAAGAAAGTGCTGGCGTGCTTTCTTCAGGGTGCAAGACAGACACGACACTGATCCAAAACTGCACGGCATATTGCTGTCGCAACGCATTCAGCACAGGAATTTTGTCGTGCAGTTGCAAGGCAATGCGTTGGCATTGCCGACCTGCATCAAAAACAGGCTTTTTTTGCATGCAGCCGCTCCAACAGGAAAAGCCATAGGGCTTGTTGAACGCATTTCTATCCCCTTGCTGCCACGCACGGTGAGGATGGAGGCCCAGTAAAGCAGTAATGACCGCCGGATCGAAATTTCCGTTTTCAACAGCGACGTGAGACAGCCGGCCCTTGCCAGTGCGAATCGTTTTGGTTTGCGAGGCGATGCTGAAATAGCTGTAGCACTGGACTTGGTTCATGTTTGATGGCATTGGGTCTAACCCGTTTGTCTCTGCGCACAACCAGGGCCACAAAAGAACAGCGGGTTTGCAAAACAAAAGGCAAATTGTGAATAAACACCGTTTTTTCTGTGGAAAACCTAGAGGCGAAACGTCTGTTTTAGCCCCTCGTCAAACTTATCCCCATTTCGCGCCAGTGCTGAAGGCAACTCTTGCACAGACTTTTTTAGGTCCTAAGTTGTTGAAATTTCATCAAAAAACAAGTTATCCAAAGAAAAATGGCAACCCTACTACTACGACTCCATTCTTTTTATTCAATTGTTTAGCAATCGTAGTAGGCCCACATTTGAAGCAAAATTTTTGGGGCGGGGCCTTTTTTGAAGCTGGAATGCTGTTGCAAATGCGTTTCCCCGCGCCAAAACGTGGGGCATGGCTCAACATCCCCGAATGTTTCGGAATTTTCAAAAATATGAAATTGAGAGAAGTTGCATAATTTTTGAAGATTTTTAGATACAAAAGACGTAAAAAAACGGCGAATGATCGCCGTTGCCTTTCTTAAAAATGCTCTTTGAAATGTAATAGAGCTATTTCAACTTGCTCGCTATGAATTGCAAAGCAAGGCCATAGCCCATGGTGCCAAAGCCAGCCATCACCGCTTCGGCCACATCGGAAAGATAAGAATGGTGGCGAAATGGCTCCCGCTTATGAATGTTGGAGATATGTACTTCGACAAACGGCAAGGCAACACCGACCAAGGCATCGCGAATGGCCACACTGGTGTGGGTATAAGCGCCGGGGTTGATCAGGGCGTAGCAGCAGCCGTCTTCGCGTGTTTGGTGGATGCGATCGACGATGGCGCCTTCATGGTTGCTCTGAAAACAGTGCACGTGCAGGCCTAGCGCCCGGCCTTGGGCAATCAGCCCTTGCTCCACTTCGGCAAGTGTGGTGGCGCCATAAATGTGCGGCTCACGCGTGCCCAGCAAATTGAGGTTGGGGCCATTGAGAACGAGGATGGAATGCATGGATGCGGTTCAGCCGTGAACAGGCTTGAGGAAGTTGCGCAGCATGGCGTGACCATGCTCGGTCAAGATGGATTCGGGGTGGAATTGCACGCCTTCAATAGGCAGACTTTGGTGGCGGATGCCCATGATTTCGCCATCGTCGGTCCAGGCCGTGATTTCCAGCGCCTCGGGCAAGCTCTCACGCTCGATGGCCAGCGAGTGGTAACGATTCACCGTGAATTGCTTGGGCAAGCCAGCAAAAACGCCTTCACCGTTGGTGGTGATGGTGCTGGTTTTACCGTGCATCAGCTCTTTGGCCCGCACGATGTGCCCGCCAAAAGCGGCGCCAATGCTTTGATGGCCGAGGCAGACGCCCAAAATGGGTACTTTGCCTGCAAAGTGCTGGATGGCGGCAACGGAGATACCGGCCTGCGCGGGGGAAGAGGGGCCGGGCGAGATCACCAGCCGGTCGGGCGCGAAGGCGGCAATGTCGTCAAGGCCGATTTCGTCGTTGCGCCACACGGTAACGTCCGCCCCCAGCTCGCCGAAATACTGCACGATGTTGTAGGTGAAGCTGTCGTAGTTGTCGATCATCAAAAGGCGGATGGGGGTCATGACTGGGGCTTTCGCGTGTTTTTGCGCTGGCGTTTGGAAGGGCGGGGAAGTTCGTGGGGAACATCCAGGGTTTGCAAGGGTTGGGCGTGCTCAATGATGCCGCCGCCCAGGCAGACTTCACCATCGTAGAGCACGGCCGATTGGCCTGGCGTGACGGCCCACTGGGGGACTTCAAAATCCAGGTCGAAGCCCAACGGGCTTTCGTTGGCAGGGGCAAGCAGGCAGCTTGCATCGCTTTGGCGGTAACGGGTTTTGGCGCCATAGCGGCCTGGCGCGGGGGGGTGGCCCGCAATCCAACTGGCTTGGCCGGCATGCAGTTTGGGATAGAGCAAAGCGGGATGGTCGTGCCCCTGCACGGCGATCAGCCGGTTGCCAGGCACGTCTTTTGCGGCCACGAACCAGGGCTGGTGCTGGCTGCCGCCCCGTGCCGCGCCTTGGTCTTTGATACCGCCGATGCCCAGGCCTTGGCGTTGGCCTAATGTGTAAAAAGACAGGCCAAGGTGCTCGCCGATGCGCCGGCCTTGCGTGTTGACGATGGCGCCGCTTTTGTGGGCGATGTAGCGTGAGAGAAACTCTCGAAACGGGCGCTCGCCAATAAAACAAATGCCTGTGGAATCTTTTTTGCTGGCATTGGGCAGGCCGATTTCCTGCGCCAGGCGGCGTACCTCTGTTTTGTGGATTTCCCCCACCGGGAACATGGCGCATGCCAGTTGCGCCTGGGTGAGCCGGTGCAGGAAATAGCTTTGGTCTTTGCCGGGATCGACGCCTTTGAGCAGTTGATGCAAACCGCTGGCGGCGTCGTAGCGAACGCGCGCGTAATGCCCTGTGGCGATGCGCTCGGCGCCCAGGCGCATGGCATGATCGAGGAAGGCTTTGAATTTGATTTCGGCGTTGCACAGCACGTCCGGATTGGGTGTGCGCCCGGCCTGGTATTCGCGCAGAAATTCGGCGAACACGCGGTCTTTGTATTCGGCGGCGAAATTGACGTGCTCTATGTCGATGCCGATGACATCGGCCACTGCTGCGGCATCGAGAAAATCCTGGCGGCTGGAGCAGTAAGCGCTGTCGCCGTCGCTATCGTCATCTTCCCAATTTTTCATGAAGATGCCGACCACTTCATGCCCCGCGCGCTTGAGCAGCCAGGCGCTTACGGCCGAATCTACGCCGCCGGAGAGGCCGACGACGATGCGCCTTTTTTGCGTCATTGCATGCACCTTTCAAGGCTCAAAAAACCAAAGCGCGCCATTATCGGCGATGGTCTATTGCGATGCGTTGCAGCGTTTTGGCCTGTTGTTCAAACGCGGTGGAGCTCGCCCTTTTGCACAACCGCGCTCCCTATAATTGCCGGTTATTTTTGACTCTTGTGAATTTCGACAATGACCCGCAATGATCACGTTTTGGCTCCCATCGTCCAGGACATGGAGGCCGTTGATGCGGTTATTGCATCGCGTCTGACAACCAACGTGCCGCTGATTGGCCAGGTGGCCCATCACATCATTGCCGCTGGAGGCAAGCGCTTGCGCCCCGCCATGCTTTTGCTGGTTGCCAATGCCTTGGGTTATCAGGGCGTGCAGCACCATGAAATGGCCGCCGTGATGGAGTTCATCCACACCGCAACGCTGCTGCATGACGATGTGGTGGACGAATCCACCATGCGCCGCGGCCAGCCCACGGCCAATGAGAGCTTTGGCAACCCTGCCAGCGTATTGGTTGGTGATTTTCTGCATTCCAGGGCTTTTGAAATGATGGTGGCTACCGGAAATATCCGGGTCATGGAAATTGTTTCAGCCGCCACCAATATCATTGCCGAAGGCGAAGTGCAGCAATTGATTAACATGCACGATGCTTCTTTGGATGAAGAAGGGTATTTGCGCGTTATTCGATCCAAAACCGCCAAACTGTTTGAAGCCAGCACCCAAGTGGGGGCCATTTTGGCCCAGGCCGCGCCTGAATTGGAAAATGCTGCGGCCATTTATGGCCAGGCGCTGGGCACGGCATTTCAGATTATTGACGATGTGCTCGATTACGATGGCAGCGCTGAGGAAATGGGCAAAAACGTCGGCGATGATTTGCGCGAAGGCAAGGCGACTTTGCCCTTGATTGCCGCCATGCAGCGTGCCGATGCGCAGCAAGCCCAGGTGGTGCGCGATGCCATTGAGCAAGGCAGCACGGAGCAATTGGCGCAAGTGATTGAAATCGTGCGCGCCAGTGGCGCGATGGAGGTCGCGCGCGAGGCGGCGCATAACGAAGCTGTGCGTGCGCTGGAGGCGTTGGCCCATTTCCCGTCCAACCCTTTCAGTGAGGCTTTGCGCACCTTGCCGCAGCAGTTGCTGGTGCGCAGAAGTTGACGTTGCGCTGATGGCGTGCTTGCCGCGTTTTTCATCGCATCAGAAATAAGATTTTGATATTCAAGTGATTCAGGCAAAGGGGGCGTCCATGATCGACGTTAATCTGGAAAATTTTGAAACGGAAGTCATCCAGGCTTCCATGCAAACGCCAGTGCTGGTGGATTTTTGGGCGCCGTGGTGCGGCCCTTGCCAAACGCTGGGGCCGATTTTGGAAAAGCTGGAATTGGCTTATGGCGGGCGCTTCAAATTGGTCAAAATCGATTCGGATCAGGAGCAGCAGCTTGCCGCCATGTTTGGCGTGCGCAGCATTCCCACGTGCGTGTTGATGTCGCAGGGGCAGCCTGTTGATGGTTTCATGGGCGCTTTGCCTGAGAGCCAATTGCGGGCGTTTTTGGATAAGCATTTGCCAGAAGGGCCAGTGTTGCCTGTGGACGATGCTTTGCCCACAGAAGACGGCGCAGGCGAGGACGACGATTTGCAGTCCAAACTGGAGCGGCTGGAAAAAGCCGTGCGCGAGCAGCCAGACGATGAAAAAGCCCGTTTTGCCTACCTGCGCCTGCTGCTGGAAATGGGGCTGGAAGACGAAGCCCGGGCTGAATTTGCAACGGTGGCGACGCTGGCCGATGGCTCTTTGCGGTATGGCGCCATCCGGGCTTGGCTGGAGGCGCTGGAGGTGGCGCGCCAAGCAGGCGATGCCAATGCCCGCTTGCAAGAGCTGGATGCGGCCATTGCCACCGATAAGCGCGATTTCGGCGCCCGCTACCAGCGCGCCCAGTTGCTGCTGGCGCATAACCAGTGGACGCAGGCGATGGATGAGTTGCTGGAAATCCTGATGCGCGATCGCCATTGGAATGAGGAGCGCGCGCGTAAAACCTATGTGGCGATTCTGGAGATCATCGAGCCGCCCAAGCCGCCAGTGGCCGAAGGGCAAATCCCGCCGGAAGACCCAGTGGTGGCCAGCTACCGCAGGAGGCTGTCGAGCGTGGTGTTGAGTTGAAAAGCGCCCTGCCCTGCCTTGCTCCACCCGCTTTGTGCGTTATTGAAAAAGAGTCTGCATGCAGACTCTTTTTCATTTCAATCAAAAGAAAATTAATATTATTACCATCATGCCGAAACATGGGTATTTTATTTCTTTTTGATTTGTAAAAATTAAGTGCCTGCTTGGCCTGGCGCTATTTTTTGCGGGATTTGCCGCCACCCAGCAGCCCGCCCAGCACGCCTCTGAGCAATTGCCGCCCCAGGCTATTGGCCTGGCTGCGCACGGCCGATTTCAGTGTGCTTTGCACCAGGCCGTCTTTTTTGCCCCCGCGCGGGCCGGTGCTGCCGAACAGGAATTCATTGACCATGTTGCCCAGGCTGTTTTGTTCTTTGAGGGCTTCTTCGGCAGCGCGTTGTGCGGCGTCTGCGCGTTGCTGCAAAACTTCGTAGGCCGATTCGCGGTCGATGGCGCTTTCATAAACGCCTGCCACCAGTGAATCGCGCAGCAATTGCTGGCGTTGCGTTTCGGTAATGGGGCCAATTTGGCTGCCTGGGGGAACCACGAATGCGCGCTCGGTCACACCCGGGCTGCCTTTGGCATCCAGCAGGCTGATGAGCGCCTCGCCCACGGCCAGCTCGGTGATGGCTTTCTCGATATCCAGGCCCGGTTGGCCGCGCATGGTTTGCGCGGTGGCGCGAACGGCTTTTTGGTCGCGCGGCGTAAAGGCGCGCAAGGCGTGCTGCACGCGGTTGCCCAATTGGGCCAGCACGCTGTCGGGGATGTCCATGGGGTTTTGCGTGACGAAATACACGCCAACGCCTTTGGAGCGGATTAGCCGCACAACCAGTTCGATGCGCTCCAGCAGGATTTTGGGCGCGTCGGTAAAGAGCAAGTGCGCTTCGTCGAAGAAGAAGACGAGTTTGGGCTTTTCCAGATCGCCCACTTCGGGCAGGTGCTCGAACAATTCCGACAGCATCCAAAGCAAAAAGGTGGCGTACAGGCGCGGCGCGTTCATCAACCGATCGGCCGCAAGGATGTTGACGTAGCCGCGCCCGTGGTGATCGGTTTGCATGAAGTCGGCGATGTCGAGCATCGGCTCGCCAAAAAACTGGTCGGCGCCTTGTTCCTCGATTTGCAGCAGGGCGCGCTGGATGGCGCCTACGCTGGCGGCGTTGATGTTGCCGTAGGTGCTGCGGTATTCGCTGGCGCGGTCGCTGATGTGTTGCAGCATGGCGCGCAGGTCTTTCAGGTCAAGCAGCAACAGGCCGTCGTCATCGGCGACACGGAAGGCGATGTTGAGAATGCCGCTTTGGGTATCGTTCAGCCCCAGCATGCGGGCCAACAGCAATGGCCCCATGTCGGAGATGGTGGCGCGCACGGGGTGGCCGCTTTGGCCAAAAACATCCCATAACAGAGTCGGGGCGGCGTAGGGCTGCGGCGGCTCAATGCCGCGTTGGGCCAGGATCGCGGCCATCTTTTCCCCCACCTGGCCCGTTTGGCTGATGCCACCCAAATCGCCTTTGACGTCCGCCATGAAAACGGGTACGCCCGCTTTTGAAAATTGCTCGGCCATCGCTTGCAAAGTGACGGTTTTGCCCGTGCCGGTCGCACCTGTGATCAGGCCGTGACGGTTGGCCAGCCCAGGCAGCAGCAGACATTCGGTATGGGGATTGCGCGCAATCAATAAAGGAGAGGGGGACATGGCATTTCCCTGTGGGAATGGGGGTATGTGAAGGATGGGGGCTTGCGTATGCAGCAGCTTATGGCGCAGGAGCCTTGTAGCGCATCAAACCCTCTTGCGCGACGGAGGCGATGAGTTCGCCGCGCTGGTTGTACAAAGCGCCCCGGGCAAAACCGCGCGCACCGCTGGCGGAAGGGGAATCCAGATCGTAGAGCAGCCATTCATCGGCACGAAAAGGGCGATGAAACCACATGGCGTGATCCAGGCTAACGGTTTTCAGGCCTGGCTGACCAAAGTACAGGCCGTGCGGTCGCAGTGCCACACCCAGCAAACTGAAATCGGAGATGTAGGCCAACAGAGCCTGGTGCACGATGGGATCGTCTGGAATCACAGGCGCGCAGGTGCGCACCCAGACGCGGTTAAAGGGCGGCAGCCGCCCGTGCGTGCGGGTTTCACGCACATCAATAAAGCCCAACTCGAAAGGCCTGGCCAGCGCCAGAGAGCGCAGCGGGTGCGGGGTGGCGTGATCGGGCTCAGGTACTTGTGGCATAGGGCTTTGATGGTCGTGCCCTGGCTCTTCCTGATGGAAAGAGGCCGACATGTGAAAAATCGCTTGCCCATGCTGAATGGCCGTTACGCGCCGCGACGTAAAAGCATGGCCATCGCGAACCGCATCCACTTCATAGACGATGGGCGCGGTTTTATCGCCGGCGAGCAGGAAATAACCATGCAGCGAATGCGGACGGTGGCCATTGCGCACGGTACGAGCCGCAGCCATCAATGCCTGGCCCAGCACTTGCCCGCCAAAAACCGCTGGCGAACCGATGTCCGTGCTGATGCCGCGAAATAAATTCATTTCCAGCTGCTCAAGCTGCAATTGCGCAATCAAATGGTTCAAGGCTTGCAAGCGGGTAGGCTCGACCTGGGAAATTGGGCTGGCAGGTGCCACGGCGTTTGGCATGGTGCTGTGCGGTGCAAATGATCAAGTGGGCAATTATGAAGCCGTCGCCCAACGATGCCGCATAGAGCGTGTTATGCACTTTTCCGAGAGGTGGTGCTGAGCTTGGATACAGTGCCAGCATGTCTCGCAAGCCTTACCCCAGTGATGTCAGCGATGAAGAATGGAGCTTTGTCGCCCCTTATCTGATCT
>NZ_RDQM01000013.1 GCF_003703475.1 Allofranklinella schreckenbergeri
CAGAACTGTCTGCTGGTTTGTGCGTAGCGCAAGGGATCAACGCGCCTGTTGGGGCGGGATCGAGCAAGAAATAGCGCGAAAAGAGAAGAAATCACACGTGCGGATGCCGTGATGGCGCGCGCAACTGCGGGTTTCAGCCCTGTTTTGTGAAAAAACGGGGTTGAAAGCAGGTGGAGAAGTGTCGGCGGACATCGGACGGGGCACCACGCGGTGTGCGGAGCGCGCAAAGAAAAACGCCCAACCGAGAACGGTTGGGCGTTTGTGTTTGGTGGCTCGGGGCGGAATCGAACCACCGACACGCGGATTTTCAATCCGCTGCTCTACCAACTGAGCTACCGAGCCAAGAACAGAACTATAACAGGATTTTTAGGGGGATTTGGGAAAGAGGGCGGTTTTTTGCGAAAAATTTAAAAAATTTTTGCTATTCCTGGGGGTAAGCACGCTTTAGCCAGGATGGCTTGGCGTCAACGGCGGCGTTTGCCCAGCTCTACGCCTAATTGGCGCAGTTTACGGTAGAGATGGGTGCGCTCCAGGCCCGTTTTTTCGGCGACGCGGGTCATGGAGCCACCTTCGCGGGCAAGATGGAACTCGAAATAGGCTTTCTCGAAATCGTCGCGTGCTTCGCGCAGCGGGCGATCCAGGTGGAAGGATTGCTGTGGCTCGGGCAAATGCTGCTCAGGCGCAATGGCGCGGATGATGTGGGGGGCGGCTTGGGCGGCTTGTTCTGCCAGGGGTTCAGCGTTTTTGCGCGCAGGCTTTTGGGGCTGCTCGGCTTCGTTTTGCTCTAGCGCCTGGTTGACGGACTTGAGCAGTTTTTGCAGGGTGATGGGTTTTTCCAAGAAGGAGAAGGCGCCAATGCGGGTGGCCTCGGCGGCTGTTTCCATGGTGGCGTGGCCGCTCATCATGATGACGGGCATGGCCAGTTGGCCGGTGAGCGACCACTCTTTGAGCAGGCTGACGCCATCGGTGTCGGGCATCCAGATGTCCAGCAGCACGAGGTCGTATTTGCTGGAGTTGCAGGCGCTGCGCGCCTGGCCTGCGTTTTCGGCCAGGTCCACATGATGTCCCTCGTCATTGAGGATTTCCGAGAGCAGGTCCCTGATGCCAAGCTCATCGTCCACAACCAGTATGTTTGCCATTTTTGTTTCGTGTCTGCTTTTTGGTTTTCTACGCTATCGCGTCTTGCCCTGAGGGAAGGGCACGAAATGATAGCGAGACCTTGGCGCCTGTCACGGCGCCTTCCTCATCTTGTACGTTGACCAGATCGATCACCGCGTGGTGCTCATCGGCGATTTTCTTGACTACCGCCAGCCCCAGGCCTGTGCCTTTGGCTTTGGTGGTGACGTAAGGCTCGAACACCCGCTGGAGCATGTTGGCGGCAAAGCCGGTGCCGTTGTCCTGAACGCTGAGGCGCACGAGGTTGGCATGGGCACTCCAGTGGGTGCTGATGGCGATAGCTGCTGGCGATTCTGCCCGATTCTCTTGCGCTTGCAGGCTTGCATCCTGGGCATTCTGTAAAAGATTGTGGATAACCTGACGCAGTTGCATCGCATCACCCAGGATGGGGGGGATGTGCTCGTCCAGCTCGGCGCGGATGGCGAAGCTGGCGTTTTCGGCGCCGTAGAGTTGCAGCACGTCCAGCACGAGGGCGTTGAGGTCCACCGTTTGCAATTGGGCCGAGGGCAGGCGCGCGTAATCGCGGAACTCATCTACCAGCCGCTTCATGCCTTCGACTTGATCGACGATGGTTTTGACGGATTTGGCCAGCACGGCTTCTTCTTTTTCGGGTAGCTTGCCGCTGAGGCGCATTTCCAGCCGCTCGGCCGAGAGCTGGATGGGGGTGAGTGGGTTTTTGATTTCGTGCGCCAGGCGGCGGGCGACTTCGCCCCAAGCTTGGGCGCGCTGGGCGGAAACGACGTCGGAAATATCGTCAAAGACCAGCAGGCGATTGCCGTCGGGCAGCATGGCGCCGCGCGCGACGATGGTGAGCGAATAGTCTTGATGCGCTTCGGGCGAGGCGCCTTGGGGTGGAGCGTAGAGTTCGTAAGTGTGCTGCCAGTGGTCGGCGGTGCGGTCGTTGAGGTGATCGCCGAGGTTTTGCGCGGGGCCTTCGGGCTTGGCGCGACCGGCCAGCAGGGTTTCAAAACGCGGGGCGATTTGGGCGGCGAATTCGGCCAGGTCAGGCACTTCGGCTAGAGGGCGACCTTGATAGGCCGCCAGGGGCGCGCGCAACACGCGTGTGGCGCCGGGGTTGGTGGAGACGATGCGTTGCTGCCCGTCGAGTACGACGACGCCTGCGGTGAGGTTGTCCAAAATCGTGCGCAATTGCCCGTGCGAGGCATCCAGTGCGGCCAGGCTTTTTTGCTCGGATTCGCGGGCCAGGGCAAGCTGGTGCGTCATCAGCGCAAAGGCGCGGGTCAAGCCGCTGAGTTCGTCGTTGCGCGGCAGGGCGACTTTGGGGTTGAGGTTGCCTGCAGCCACTTCCTTGACGCCTTCGGCCAGGATGAGGATGGGGCGCAGCAGCCGGTTGCCCAGCACGACGGCGAGCAAGATGGCGCCGAACACGGCCAGAAACAGGCTGAGCGTGAGCGTGCCGATATACATGCGGCGCAGGCCCAGGCGGCTTTGGGCGCGCTCCTGGTATTCCTGGTTGGCGTGCTGGACGATGAAGGATTCCTTGACCAGCGCAGCGGGCACGGGCACGGTGATTTGCAGAAAGCGTTGCGCATCGGGCGAGAGGCTTAAGTCGCCATCGAGCCCGCGCACCAGCACCAGCGTTTGCACTTGCACGGGGGCGTTGTGATCGCGCTCGGCGGCATCCAGGCCTTCGAGCGTGGCCCATTCGCGCTGCTCGCGGGCGCTGCGAAAGGCGGCGTTGGCGGGGCGCTCGGGCAGCAGGGTGCCGCTGGGCAGGCCGGCGCTGAATTCCACTTCGCCATTGGCGCGCCACAGCGCCACTTGGGAGGCATCGAACTGCTCGCGGATTTGCTCCAGCGCGATGCCCAATGAGCCTTGGCGCACTTGCTCCAACTGGGTGGCGGAATAGCGCGCGCGCGCGGTGGTGTTGACAACCCAGGCATCCAGCGTGGAGCGGGCCATGCTCACGCCTGCGGTGAGTGCGCTTTCGACCCGCGCGTCAAACCAGTTTTCGATCGAGCGGGAGACGAATTGGTACGAAATCACATACACCAGCGCCCCCGGCAAGATGCCCACCACGCAAAACAGCGCGGCCAGCTTGATGAGCAAGCGGCTGCCGAATTTGTTTTGCCGCAGCCGCCGAAACAACCGCCATGACCCCCACAGCAACACCAGCAGCAAAAAAATGGCTGTGGCGCTGTTGATGCCCAGCAGCCACGGGTAGTACTGCGCGTACAGCTCGTGGATGTCGGTGGCCAACGCCAGCAAAAACAGCAGCACCAGCGCAATGGCCAGCGCCACGGCCAGGATGACGCCCAAGGCCCAGTTCAGGCGGCTTCGTTTGATGCGGGAGGGGTTCATGGCAAGCGGGGGATCACAAAAGGGTAAGCGCAGGCCCGGGGATGTGCATTGGCAGGCTTATTTTATAAATCAAAAGGAAAATAAATAACCTTGTTTTGGCATGATGGGTATAAAGTGATTTTTATAATTGATTTGTATTTTGCCGGTGCTGGTGGGTGTTGGGTTGGTTAGGCCTTTTTCTCCAGCAAGGCATAGAAAAAGCCATCGTGGTTTTCGCCTGCCGGATCGCCAGCGCTGGGTGCGCCGCTGGTGGGCAGCAGTTGCAGCATGTCGCCCAGCAAGGCGGCATCGGCATGTGTGTGCAGAAACTGGCGAATTGGCTCGCGCCCCTCGCGATGAAAGACCGAGCAGGTGCAATACAACAGCCGCCCGCCCGGGCGCAGCAGCGGCCACAGCCGCGCCAGCAACAGCGCCTGGGTGCGCGCGAGGGCATCGATATCTTGCGCGCGGCGCAGCCAGCGGATGTCCGGGTGGCGGCGCACGATGCCGGAGGCGGAGCAGGGCGCATCCAGCAGCAGCGCATCCAGCAGGCCATGCTCGCCCAGCCAACGCGGGCGCCACGCTTCGGGTTGGGCCGCATCGCCTGTTTGGACGGCCACACGCAAGGCCGCACGCCAAGTCGTGTCCGAAGTCGTTGAAGTTGGGGGCGCTGCCGCAGCAGGCCGTGCGTCCATTGGCGGCCCTTCCGCGGTGGGGGAATCGGGCGGCGCAGCGCTGGGTTCGGCGGCTTTTTCAAGCCCCTTCGCACTCGCCTTGCCCGCATCCAGCGCAGCCCCCCAGCCCAGCCGCAGCAGGTTTTGCGTGATGCGCGCGCAGCGCCCGGCATCCACATCCAGTGCCAGCACATCCAAGGGCAGCCGGTGGCTGGCAGCCCATTCCAGCAAATGCGAGGTTTTGCCGCCCGGCGCGGCGCAGGCATCGAGCACGCGCAGCATTTGCCCCGGCTGCCCCTGCTGCTCCGGCGTGGCCTGCAAGCCACCGAGCAGCAGGGGCGCGGCCAGTTGCGCCGCCGCGTCCTGGACGGAAAACGCCCCTTGCGCATAACCGGGCAGCGTGTGCACATCCTGCGGCTTGGCCAGTTCGATTCCGGCCTCCAGCACCGGCCAGGCCTCAATACCCGCATCGCGCAGGTGCGCCAGATACGCATCGCGCGTGCCCTGGGCCGTGTTCACGCGCAACGTCAGCGGCGCGCGCGCGTTGTTCGCCGCCAGAATGGCTTGCCAATCGGCGTGGTCGTCTTGCAGGGCTTGCACCCACCAGCGCGGGTGGTTCCAGCGCACGGCCGGATCGGTGTGGATCAGCGCCAGCAGCCTGTCTTGCTCACGCAAAAAGCGCCGCAGGCAGGCATTGACAAACCCCGCCTGCGCGGCCAGCCGTTTGTGGCTGCGCACCGCCTGCACGGTTTGATCGACTACGGTGAAGGGCTGATAGCTCGGCAAGGCCGCTGGTGCATCGCTGACCGCCTGGGGCAATAACAAAGCCAAGGCCACGGCCAGCAGGGCTTGGACTTGCGGATGGGGCTTGCGCTGAGCCAACTGGGCAACCAGCGCCCGCGCCTGACCCCAATGGCGCAGTGTGTGATACAGCAGCGCTTGCGCGCCCGGCTTGGCGGGCGAGGGCGGCCAGGCCGCGACGATTTCGCGCGCCGATTGGCCTTGCTCCACGCCGCGCAAACCCTGCGCCGCCAGGGCCATTTGCGTATGCAGTGGCGTGCGCTCGTTTGGGGAGGGGGAAGAATGCATATCAGAGTAGAAAAGCCGCCGGGCGCATCCGATCGCCATGGCCGGGGAAAGCAGTGTTTGTACCCCATTGCTTGCGCATTCAGGGCGCTGTTAGGATGCCTTTTTGAATTGGTTGTCCCCGGGCGAAAGCTCAAACGCAAGGAGGGAGTGATGTATTTCTGGCGAAATTTGACCCTGGTGCCTTTGGGTTTGCTGATTGCGGTGATTTTTCTGAATATTTTGACGGATGGCGCTTTCCCGAGATTGCTGAACTGGGTGCTTTTTGTCTTTATCGTGACAGCCGTTTTAGGTGGCTCGCTGGTTGGCTATTACTTCAGATGCAAGGTGTGCGGAAAAAGGCCGTTGATCGTGGACGATGGCGACCTTTTCGGCAAGAGAAATTATTTTGCTTGCCGCTGCATGAATTGCGGCGCTCCCTTGAAGGGGCAGTAATGCTCTGTATGCCAGGCAGCGGCTGGAGAGAATATGTATTTTTCAAGAAATGCGACGATTGCTTTTTTCGTTTTGTTGCTTGCACTGGCCTTGCTGGATGTTTGGATATACGGCGAATATTCAAAGTGGGTGAAATGGCTATTTGCTATGGGCTTTTTCCTGATTCCGGCCAGCGCAGCTTGGGTGAGCCATCGCTGGAAATGCAAAGCGTGCGGGAAAAAGGCTTTGTCCGTGGATGACGGAACTGTTTTTGGCAAGAGAAATTATTTTGCGCGCCGTTGCATGCATTGCGGCGCGCCGTTGAAGGGGCAGTGAAAAGGGCGTTGAGCGCTGGCGCTGATGGGCGTGGCGTTGCAGGTACGACCGCGCCCCGGATTTGGATGACGGCAGGGGATCAAGCCGTTTGCTTGCCCATCAGCAGGTATTCCATCAGCGCTTTTTGCACATGCATGCGGTTTTCGGCCTCATCCCAAACCACCGATTGGGGGCCGTCAATCACATCGGCGTCCACTTCTTCGCCGCGATGGGCTGGCAGGCAGTGCATGAACAAGGCATCGGGTTGGGCGGCGGCCATCATGGTGGCGTCCACCTTCCAGTCGGCAAAGGCTTGCAGGCGTTTGGCGTTTTCTTCTTCGTAGCCCATGCTGGTCCACACGTCGGTGGTGACCAGATGCGCGCCCTGGCAGGCTTGCAGGGGGGAGTCGAAAACGCGCAGGTGGCGGGCATCGGCGCGCTCGCCCAAGGCCAGCATTTCATCGAGTTCGTAGCCTTTGGGCGTGCTGACGTGCAAGGTGAAGCCCAGCAGCTTGGCCGCTTGCAGCCAGGAGTTGGCCATGTTGTTGCCATCGCCGATCCAGGCGACGGTTTTGCCCTGGATGGGGCCGCGATGCTCGATGAAGGTGAAGATATCGGCCAGGATTTGGCAGGGGTGGAATTCGTTGGTCAGGCCGTTGATGACGGGCACGCGCGAGTGGCGGGCAAAGGCTTCGATTTTGCTTTGCTCGAAGGTGCGGATCATGACCAGATCCACCATGCGGCTGATGACGCGGGCGCTGTCCTCAATGGGTTCGGAGCGGCCGAGCTGGCTGTCGCCCGTGGTCAGGTGTACGACGTAGCCGCCAAGCTGGTACATGCCGGTTTCAAAGCTCACGCGCGTGCGGGTGCTGGCTTTTTCAAAAATCATGGCCAGCGTGCGGTCGCTCAAGGTTTGGTGTTTTTCGTAGGCTTTGAATTTCTGCTTGAGCAGGGCGGCGCGTTGCAGCAGATAGGCGTATTCGTCGGCGCTCAGGTCGGTAAATTGCAGATAGTGTCTGATGGCGGTGCTCATGCGGGTGTCTCCAGTAGCGGGCGCGTGCTCCATTCAGGCCGCAGGTTTTTGTTGCAGAAATTGCGTGACCACGGGCAGCAGGCGGTCAACCAGCTCATCGGCCTCGGCTTCGGTCATGATGAGCGCGGGCAGCAGGCGGATGACGTTTTCGGCGGTCACGCTGATGAGCAAGCCGGCCTCGGCGGCCAGAGCGATCAGCGCGCCGCAAGGGCGATCAAGCTCCACGCCAATCATCATGCCCTGGCCGCGCACTTCGACGAAGCCTTCCAGCTTGCCCAGGGTTTGGCGCAGGCGCTCTTGCAAATGGGCGCCGACTTTTTCGGCGTTGGCCAGGAGGTTTTCGTCCTCCATGATGGCGATGGTTTCCAGCGCTGCGCGCATGGCCAGCGGGTTACCGCCAAACGTGGTGCCGTGGTTGCCGGGCTGGAAGATGTGGGCGGCTTTGGGGCCCGCGACCACAGCGCCCACGGGCACGCCCGAGCCCAGGCCCTTGGCCAGCGCCATGACGTCGGGGCGGATGTCCGTCCATTGGTGGGCGAACCATTTGCCGGTGCGGCCCATGCCGCATTGCACTTCGTCCACCATCATCAGCCAGTCGCGCTCGTCGCACAGGGCGCGCACTTGCCGCAGGTATTGCGCGCGCGCGGGGTGGATGCCGCCTTCGCCCTGGATGACTTCGAAGAAGACGGCAACGACTTCTTCTTCATCCGCAACGGCGTGCTTGAGCCCCTCGATATCGTTGAGCGGCACGCGGATAAAGCCTTCGATCAGCGGGAAAAAGCCCGCGTGGATTTTTGGGTTGCCGGTGGCCGACAGCGTCGCCAGCGAGCGGCCGTGGAAGGCGTGTTCGCAGACGACGACCTTGGGCTTGGCATAGCCGCGGTCGTTGCCCAGCTTGCGCGCGAGCTTGAGGGCGGCTTCGTTGGCCTCCAGCCCCGAGTTGCAGAAAAACACATTGCTCAACCCGCTGAGTTCGACCAGCTTGCGTGCGACGGCTTCCTGGCCGGGCACGTGGTAGTAGTTGGAGCAGTGGATGAGCTTGGCGACCTGGTCTTGCAGCGCAGCCACCAGCCGCGGGTGGTTGTGCCCGAGGGTGTTGACGGCGATGCCGCTTAGTCCATCCAGATATTCACGGCCTTGCGTATCCCACACGCGCACCCCTTGGCCGCGCGCGAGGGCGATGGGCACGCGCCCGTAGGTGTTCATGACATGGGGGGAAGTGGCGGTGGCGTCCTGGCTCATGGCGGCTCCTGATAGCGGCAGCCCTTGTGCGGGCAAAGGGCGCATTCTATGCGCCGCCACAGTGCGTCAAACGGCCATATGCGCTCAGCGCGCGATGAGGCGAGAAAGGGGGGAGGGAAAAGAGAGAGGAGAGGGGTGCCGCCAAGCAAGCGGGCCAACAAGGCGGGAGGTGTCTGCTTCAACCCTCTGGACCCGCAGCCTGAACCGGAGGTCAGGTGGGCCAGGTCAACCCAGCGTTGGGTTCATCTGACGCGAGATGATCACGCCCGCCGGGGGATGTTCCAAGCCCGAGCTTTGAAAGCATTGGTTCAAGGAAATATAAAGCCCAGTGGGGAAGCAGACGGGGGTGATTCTAAAACGTTTGGCCGCTTGCGGCGGCAATACTGGAGATAAATAGGCGGCTGCTGCGCGTTGCGCCGGGCGTGGGCGGGCGCCTTTATAAGATGGAAAGTTGGCTTGGAGATCGTGCAGATCCTGGCTTGGGCCGTCTGCCTTCGCTGGAGCCCCGCCGGATGTGGCGAGGGCGCGCATCACTGCTTGTAGTACAGCATCTGGTGCGTGCTGGCGAGCATCAGGCCATCGGTGCGCCACAGCAGGCCGCTTTGATCGGAGAAGTTGTTGCGGTATTCCTGGCCGCGCGCCTGGGCCAGCAGATAGTCGTCGCCAGCTTGGGCAATGTCTTGCGCGCCGGCGTGGAAGTACATCGTCATGGAGACCGTGCCAGCAGGCACTTGGTGGGCGCGGCGCAGCCAGGTGCGGGGGTAGAAGATGTCGCAGACGGCGGCCAGGGCGCAGAAGTCCAGCGTGCGTGGCGTGGTTTTGCGCACCCAGAAGCGCGAGAGGCTTTCGGCGTTTTCGCGCCCGTCCCACTCGCTGGGCATGTCGCCTTCGAGCGGCACCAGGGTGTATTGGCGCAGCCAGGGGGTGAAGTGGGTGATGATGGTGGGGGCTTGATCGGGGCCGGGGCCGCCCAGCAGGGGCGCGGGGCAATCGGTGGCCGACCAGGTGGGCCGCCGCACGGCGGTGAGCACGGTGGCTGTGGTGGCGATGGCGGGCTGGCCGTTTTCCTGCACCCATTGCTCCAGCAGCCAGTGCTGGGTGGAGCGGTTGGTGCGCACGGGGCGGGCGAGGATTTCGAACGGCCCATCGGGCACGGGGCCGGCGAAGTTGACGGTCATGGAGGTCGGCTCGCCCAGGCGATCGGGGTGTTGCATGACGGCGTTGAGCAATACGGCTGCGGTGATGCCGCCAAAGGGGCCGACCATGTTTTGGTAATCCGCACTGGTGTGGCCGGCAAAGCGGCTCTGGCCCAGCGGCTCCAGGGCAATGGCGCGATCAAAAGGGTGCATGGTTTGTGTGTTGTTTCTATCAAAAGAAAATTGTTTTCAATACCAAATTGCCAAAATAGGTATGAAATATTTCTTTTGATTGGTAAATGAAAATGGCGCCCTGACAGCAGGGCGCCACGCGAGGGGGCTTGGCCTGCCGGGCTTTGGGCAGGGCGCCAAGCCTGTGGGTCAGGCCCCGGGCAGGGATTATTTCTTCACCAGCGGGCAGGTGGATTGTTCCAGCGGCTGGAAGGCGTTGGCGGCGGCGATGGTGTCCACCACTTTGTAGTAATCCCAGGGGGCTTTGGATTCTTGCGGGGTTTTGACCTGGAAGACGTACATGTCGTGGATGACGCGGCCATCGTCGCGGATGGAGGCGTTGCGCATGACTGCGTCCTCAATGGGCAGCTCGCGCATTTTTTCGGCCACGACTTTCCAGTCGTCCGTGCCCGCGGCGGCGACCGATTTGAGGTAGTGCAGCGTGCTCGAATACACGCCCGCTTGCACCATGGTGGGCTTGTTGCCGCGGTGCAGCTTCTCGAAGCGGCTGGAGAATTCGCGCGTTTTCTCGTCCAGATCCCAGTAAAAGCCTTCGGAGAATTTCAGGCCCTTGGCCGTTTCCAGCCCCATGGCGTGCACGTCGGAGAGGAACACCAGCAGCGCGGCGATTTGCTGCTTGCCCGAGGCCAGGCCGAATTCCTGCACGCCTTTCATGGCGTTGACCGTGTCCTGCGCGCCATTGGCCAGCGCGATGGCGTCCGCGCCCGAGGTTTGCGCTTGCAGCAAGAAGGAGGAGAAATCGCTGGCGTTGAGCGGGTGGCGCACCGAGCCGACGACGCTGCCGCCGTTGGCCTTGAGCACTTCGGTGGCGTCTTTCTCCAGCGAGTGGCCAAAGGCGTAATCGACGGTGACGAAGAACCATTTTTTCGCCCCGCCCTTGGTCATGGCCGCCACCGGCGCGGCCGAGAGCGAGTAGGTATCGAACATCCAGTGAAAGCCGTTGCGCGCGCAATCGGCGTTGGTCAGGCGCGTGGTGGCGGGGCCGGAGTACATGGCGATGCCGCCGCGCTCCTTGATGATTTGCTGCACCGCCAGCGCGCCGGCGGAGTTGGTCAAATCCACCAGCGCATCGACTTGCTGCACATCCAGCCATTCGCGCGCGCGGGAGGCGGCGATGTCGGCCTTGTTCTGGTTATCGGCGCTGACGACCTCGATCTTCATGCCCTTGCACTCGGCCTTGAGGCAATCCTCCACCGCCATGCGTGCGGCCACCACCGAGCCTGGCCCGCCCATGCCCGAGTAAGGGCCGGCCATGTCGGTGAGCACGCCGATTTTCACCAGGCCATCGGTCAGCTTGGCCTCGGCCGCCTGGGCCGAAGCGGCCAGGCCCAAAGTGCAAGCCAGGGCTGTGGCCGTCAGAGTCAGCGCAGTGCGCGCGCGCAAAGGGGGGGTTGTCATGTCTCGGTCTCCTTGCTGAGGCAATCGAAAGAGAAAAGGGCCGAAGCCGGCTAGGGTGGCCCACAAAAAAACGGCCGATCCGCTTTGGCAGCGGCCAGCGCCAGGCAGGATAGGTGCACTGCGCGCGCCTGGACAATCGGGTGAAACCGCAGGTGCTGTACCCGCTGGCGCCAAAAGGGTTGCAGAAGTTGTCAGCCGCTGGCCTGGATATGCGCCAGAAAGCCCGGATTTCCCCATTTTTTCCAAATCATAGGCAAAAAAATATGCCTTTTTCGACATATTGGTTAATAGGTGAATTTTGCTATGAATTGTATTAAGTGGATTGAATGGATTGCAGCCAGATCAGCGCATCGCCCTGGCGCAGCACATAGCCCTGGCCGACTTTGAGGCGGATGCGGTGCCCGCGCGTGGTGCAGGCGGCAATCTGCTTTTGCAGCTCGCGCAATTGTGCGGCCTGGGCCACCGCGCCCACGCTGGCGAGCCAGTAGCGCAGCATATTGGCCTGGCGCGCGGGTGAGAGCGCCTGCAAAGCGGCGATGGCGGGGCGCTGGCCTGCGGCCTGCCAGTCTTGCAGGGCGATTTCTTCCAGCAAGGTTTGGGCTTGCGCGGCGTGGGCGCTGCTGCGCGCAAACGTGCTGCGAAAGGCGGGGAAGGCGCGCTCCAGCGCGGGCAGCACCTGGTGGCGGATGCGGTTGCGGGTGAAGGCAAGGTCGGCGTTGCTGGGGTCCTCCACCCAATCCTGCCCTTGCGCGCGCAGCCATTGGCGCAGCGCCGCGCCGGGCACTTGCAGCAGTGGGCGGTGCCAGTGCAGGTGCGGGCAATCGGGGCGTTGCCAGTGGGCAGGCATGGCGGCCAGGCCCGGCAGGCCCGCGCCACGGCTGAGCGCCAGCAGCAGGGTTTCGACCTGATCGTCGGCGTGCTGGGCCAGGGCGATGCTGGTGATGGGTTGGCCCAGCGTGGCCGCAAGCGCGTGCGCGCCTTGGGTCAGGGCGGCGTAACGCGCTTGGCGGGCAGCATCCTCCGGGCTTTGCCCGCGTGCTGGGCGGGCGTTGCAATGCACGGTGTGCAGGGCGATGCCGCGCTGGGCGCAAAAGCGCTGGCAAAAGGCAGCAAAGTCGTCGGCCGCAGCTTGCAGGCCGTGGTGCACATGAATGGCTGCCACCTGCTGCGGCCAGCGTTGCCAGCAGGCCAGCAGCAAAGTGGTGGAATCGGCCCCGCCGCTGAACGCCACGGCCAGGGGCAGGGCGGGGCGCCAGCGTTGCAGGGCCTGGTCGATGGGGCCTGGGGGCATGGTGTCAGCTTGGCAACAGGGCCGGGCGAGCGCACCGTGGCGCCATGACGAGGGGGGGAGCGCTTCTTGAAGAGTTGGAGCAGGCGCTTAGCGCGCATCGGCGCCCAGCGATGCCCAGCTGCTTTGCCGCGCGGCGGGGGTTTCGCTGAATTTGCCGTAGCTGAGCAGGCGCTGGTAGCGGCGCTCCAGCAGCTCTTGCGTGGGCAGTTCGCGCAGGCGCGAGAGGGTGGCCTCCAGCTCGCGTTTGAGCTGGCGGGCCATTTGTTTGTGGTCTTGATGGGCGCCGCCCAGGGGTTCGTCCACCACGGTGTCGATCAGGCCCAGGCTTTGCAGGCGCGTGGCGGTGATGCCCAGGGCCTGGGCGGCTTCTTCGGCTTTGTCGGCGGTTTTCCAGAGGATGGAGGCGCAGCCTTCGGGGCTGATGACGGAGTAAACGGAGTGTTGCAGCATGACGATGGCGTCGGCCACGCTGATGGCCAGCGCGCCGCCGGAGCCGCCTTCGCCAATGATGGTGCTGATGATGGGGGTTTTGAGCTGGGCCATCTCGAAGATGTTGCGGCCGATGGCTTCGGACTGGTTGCGCTCCTCGGCGTCGATGCCGGGGTAGGCGCCGGGGGTGTCCACAAAGGTGAAGACGGGGAGCTGGAATTTCTCGGCCATCTGCATCAGGCGCAGGGCTTTGCGGTAGCCCTCGGGCTTGGTCATGCCGAAGTTGCGGCGCGCGCGCTCTTTGGTGTCGCGGCCTTTCTGGTGGCCGAGCACGACGCAGGGCTGCTCGTCAAAGCGGGCCAGGCCGCCGACGATGGAGGCGTCTTCCGCGAAGTGGCGGTCGCCGTGCAGCTCGGTGAAGTCGGTGAAGATTTCGCGCACGTAGTCCAGCGTGTAGGGCCGGTCGGGGTGGCGGGCGACTTTGGTGATTTGCCAGGGGCTGAGGTTTTTGTAAATGTCGCGCGTGAGCTGCTGGCTTTTCTTGCTGAGTTGTTCGATTTCGCTG
This sequence comes from Allofranklinella schreckenbergeri, assembly GCF_003703475.1. Taxonomy (GTDB): domain Bacteria; phylum Pseudomonadota; class Gammaproteobacteria; order Burkholderiales; family Burkholderiaceae_C; genus Lampropedia; species Lampropedia schreckenbergeri. The sequence continues at coordinate 13,313 of NZ_RDQM01000013.1, forward strand.
CTGAGGTTGACGGATTCGTTGCCCTCGTGCACGGCGCGCAGCTCAATGATGCGCTGCTCCAGGTCGGCGATGGGTTTTTCAAAGTCCAGATACGTTTTTTTGGCCATAAAGAGTGCTCGGTCTGCCCGGGGAGGGGAAATTTTAGGCGGAGCCTTGGAACAGGTTCTTACTGCGCGGCTTCCCAGGTGGTGCCTTGGGGCGAGTCTTTGAGGACGATGCCCTGGCGCAGCAGTTCGTTGCGGATGGCATCGGCGCGGGCGAAGTCGCGTGCGGCTTTGGCGGCGGCGCGCTCGGCGATGCGCGCTTCGATGGCGCTGGCATCCAACGCAGCCGCGCTGGCGCCGCTTTGCAGGAAGGTTTGCGGGTCGTTTTGCAAGATGCCCAGCACGCCGCCCAGTGCGCGCAGCAGGGCGGCCAGTTGTGCGGTGTGGGCGGCATCCTGGCTGCGGTTGATTTCACCGGCCAGCTCGAACAGCACGGCCACGGCTTCGGGGGTGCCGAAGTCTTCGTTCATGGCGGCGGCAAAGCGCGCTGCGTGGGGCTGTTGCCAGTCGATGGCGGCCAGCGGTGCGGGCGTGGCCGTGGGAGGGGTGGAGGCCAGCGCGGTGTACAGGCGCTTGAGCGCGGCGCGCGCGTCCTTCAGGTGCGCGTCGCTGTAATTGAGCGGGCTGCGGTAGTGGCTGCGCAGGATGAAGAAGCGGATGGTTTCGGCGTCGAAGGCCTTGAGCACGTCACGGATGGTGAAGAAATTGCCCAGGCTTTTGGACATTTTCTCGTTGTCCACATTGATGAAGCCGTTGTGCATCCAGACGTTGGCCAGCGGCTTGCCGTGCGCGCCTTCGCTTTGCGCGATTTCGTTTTCGTGGTGGGGGAAGGCCAGATCGGCCCCGCCGCCGTGGATGTCGAAATGCTCGCCCAGCAGCGCGCAGCCCATGGCCGAGCATTCGATGTGCCAGCCGGGGCGGCCCGGGCCGAAGGGGCTGTCCCACTTGGCTTGCTCGGGCTCCTCGGGCTTGGCGCTTTTCCAGAGCACGAAGTCCAGCGGGTCTTGCTTGCCATCGAGCACGGCCACGCGCTCGCCCGCGCGCAGCTCTTCAATCGATTTGCCCGAGAGCTTGCCGTAGCCGGGGAATTTGCGCACCGAGTAGTTCACATCGCCACTGGCGCTGCGGTAGGCCAGGCCCTTGGCCTCCAGCGTGCCGATGAGGCTGAGCATTTGCGGCACGTAATCGGTGGCGCGCGGCTCGTGCGTGGGGCGCTCGATGCCCAGGGCGTCGGCGTCCTCATTGAGCGCGGCGATCATGCGGTCGGTCAGGCTGCGGATGGTTTCGCCATTCTCGGTGGCGCGGCGAATGATTTTGTCGTCGATGTCGGTGATGTTGCGCACGTAGGTGACGCGATAGCCGCTGGCCTTGAGCCAGCGCTGCACCACGTCAAACGCCACCATGGAGCGCGCGTGGCCCAGGTGGCAATAGTCGTACACCGTCATGCCGCAAACGTACATGCGCACATGGCCAGGCTCCAGCGGGGTGAAATCGGTAAGGGTTCGGGTGAGGGTGTTGTAGATGCGGACGGTCATGGCGGATGCGGGCGCGCCGGGCGGCGGCCGGTTGCGCAAGGCAGGCCAGCGCGTCGGTGTGTGGACTGCGGTGGCCTGCACGCACAGGGCAGGCGGGCGCGACGGGCAAGAAAAGACAAGGGCGGGATTATCGGCCTTTCGGCCCTGGCGCGCCGTTTGCGCTGGGCGATGGGGATGCGGGGGATTGTCTATTTTTATATTTCAATGTAAATTAAATTCAATGACTATATTGCCGAAATATGGGTATTTATTTTCTTTTTGAATTGTAAAATCGCTGCCATGTGGCGTGGCGGGCGGCGTTTCAGGCTTGCAGCAGGGCATCGATGGTGTGGCGCCAGTCGATGCCCAGTTGCTGGTAGCGTGCGCGCCCGGCGCGGCCCATGCGGGCGGCGGCGGCGGGCTGGCTGTGCAGGCGGTCGATGGCGGCGGCCAGTGCCTGCGGCTCGGGCGGCACGATCAGGCCGGTTTCGCCATCGACGACGAAGGCCAGCGGCCCGCCGGAGTCGGTGCAAGTGATGACGGGCTTGGCGGCCAGCATGGCTTCGAGCGTGATGTAGCCGTAGTCCTCATCGAACGGGCCGAAGAATACGGCCAGGGCGTGGGCGTAAAAGGCCAGTTTTTCCGCCTCGCCCAAATGGCCCAGCAGCTTGACGCGCTGCTCCAGACCATGCTGGGCGATCAGGCGCTGTAGCGCATCTTGCTGGCCGCCGGTGCCAGCGATGAGGATGGCCACAGGCGAGCGCAGATGGCGTGCGGCTTCGATCAGCAGATGCTGGCGCTTGAGGCTCTCCAGCCGACTGGGGAAGAAGATGTAGTTTTGCGCCTCGGCGCAGACGAAGCGCTCGGCCAGCGCTGGCGGGTGCGCCAGGGGCTGGGCGGCCAGGCCGTTGTACTGCTGCAAGCGCTCGGCCACACGCGCGGAGTTGGCAAACAGCCGCCGCGCACGGGGCAGCACGCGCTGGTCGTAGGCGTGTACGTCCGCGCGCAGGGCTTGTAGCTCGGCGCTGGCGTGGGCGGGGTCGTACAGCTCGTAAACGGCGCGGTGCTGGTGCATGACCCAGACGATGTGGTGCGGGTGGTGCACGCCGTAGCCGGGAAATTGCAGGCTGATGAGGCGATCGACGCGCTGGCCGTTGGGGCGGCTCAAGTCCAGCGATTCGCAATGGCGCATCAGGGCCTGGATGCTGGCTTCGGGCTGGAACTGGAAGGGAAAGCGCACCAGCTCCACGCGGTGGCCGTCGCGTTGCAGGGCGCCTACCAGGCCCTGGATGTGGTTGAACGCGCCGCCGCCGATGAAGGGGGTTTGGGAGGCTGTGACGATGATGTTCATGCGGTTACGCGGCGGGCATGCCAGCGTCGGCAGCGTCGGTAGCGGTTGGGGCGGGCTTGCGGGCGACGACGCCAAAGTCCTGCGGGCCGTAGAGGTGGCCGTTGAGGCGGTCGGTCAGGGCGTCAACGACTTGCAGCCGGTCTTGCTCGGGATAGGGGTTCAGGCGCAGCGCCTGCACGATCTCCAGCCCCAGGTATTGCAGCAGAAATTGCAGCGCCGAAGGGGTGACGGGGTTGCGGTGGCTGAAGTCGTGATAGAAGGTGTGGCTGCCCACGAGGAGGTTTTCCGGGTTGGGCGTTTCCAGAATCAGCAGGCCGCCAGGGGCCAGGGCGCGCACGGCTTGTTCGATGAGCTGGAACAGCACTTCAAACGGCACATGCTCGACGACGTGAAAGGCGGAGATGGCGGCCAGTGCCTGGTCGGGCTGGGCGCGCAGCCAACTCAGCGCATCGGCGTGGATGGCGTCCAACCCGGCTTGCACGCAGTGCTCGGCCATGACGGGGTTGAGGTCAATGCCCTTGGCGTGCAGCCCTTGGGCGTTGACGTGGCGCAGCCATTCGCCGCGGCCACAGCCGATGTCCGCCACGGGCAGGTGGCGCAGGGCCTGGGGCAGCTCTTGCAGATGGCGCAAATACGGATCGAGCTTGCGGGCGATGGCCTCTTCACTGCCACGATGGGCGGCCTCAAAGGCCATGTAATAGGCGTCGATGCGGTGGGCCAGCGCTGCGGACGCTGCCTGGCCGGGGTGTGCAGGCGAAGCGGCCAAGAGGGGTGGGGCGCCAGTCTCTGCGTTCGCCCCTGCATTTGCCGCTGAATTTGCCCCTGTGCCGTTGTCCGAAGGGGCAGGTGCTGGCTGCCCTGCGGGGGCGGTCTGGCCCAGGGCGGCGGCTTGTTGCAATGCCGTCAGGCGCAATTGCAGCATCTCGGTGGCTTGTTGCTGTTGTGCGATGCGCGCTTGCCATTGGCTTGTTTCTTGCGTCAGATGCTCGACGCTGGCGTCGATGCGGGCCTGAAGGGCCAGGAGGCTTTGCAAAAGCTGTGCTTGCTGCTGCTGTTGGGCCTGCTCTGTTTGCACATATTCGCTCACGCGCTGTTGCTGCTCGGAGCGATAGGCTTGCACGGCGATGCGGCGGCGGCGGCGCGTGCCATTGAGGCGGGCCATGGCGCTGCGCCACAGGGCGTAGAGCTGCTCCAGGCGCTGGGCCAGAAAGCCCAGGCGGGCCTCGCGCAGGCGCTCCAGCGCGTGCCACAGGCGCATGGTGAGGGCGTCGTCGGGCAGTGCGGCTTGGTCGCCGCGCGCGGCGGCTTCGGGCGAGGAGCGCAGCAGGCCATAGAGGAAAGCGCGGCTGCGGCCCGCCTGGCGCAGTTGCCGCAAGTGCTGGCGTCCGCTGGCGTCTGCCGGGCGCTGAAACAGACAGGCGTAGGCTTCTTCGATAAAGGCTTCGTCGTCGGTGGCGGCCAGCAACTCGGCCAGGCTGGAGGGGAGGGGGTAGGCGATGGGTGCAGCGGGTGCGGCAGCGGGGGGCGGTGGCGGGGGCGATTCGAGGACGAGCGGCTCGGGCACAAGCGCTTCTACGTCACAAAACGGCGGCTGCGTGGCGGCCTGTTTGATGCGCTCAATCAAGGGTTCCAGGGGAGCAGGGTGTGTCATGACAGGCAATTCTTCGTGATCCTCAGGAGAGGGGCAAGTCTGCCAGAGGGGCGCTGGTGGCTGGTGCGGCTGTGGCGGTGGGGCGCGTGGCGTCGCTCAAGGGCAGCAGGGCAGCGTGCAGTTGGCGGGCCACGTCCTCCCAGCGCCGCTGTGGGGCGGCGCCTGGTGGTGATTGAGGGGGCCAGGTCTGTAGCGCATGCTCCAGCGCTGTGGTGCTGGCGGGATCGAGGTACACCGGCCAGTTCTGGCCGGTTTCGCGCAGCACGGGGATGTCGGAGGCGATGACGGGGCAGCCGAGCATGGCCGCTTCCAGCACGGGTAGGCCAAAGCCTTCATCGCGCGAGAGGTAAATCAGGCTTTGCGCGTGGGTGTAGCAATAGGCCAGCTCGGGGTCGCTGAGGTTTTCCAGGTGGTGCAGTTTTTGCCCTAGTTGGGGGTGCTGGCGCAGCCGCTCTTGCAAGGCGTCGATCTTCCAGCCCAGCGCGCCGATAAAGACCAGCGAGGCGGGAAAGCCGCGCTGCCAGAGGCGCTCGAAGGCATCCAGAATGCGGCCATGTTGCTTGCGTGGCTCCAGTGTGGAGACGACCAGGTGGTAGGGCGTTGCAGGCAAGGCTTTGGGGCGGGGCAATGCAGGCGGGCGCGCCGGGCCGTTGCACAGCAGGAAATCCCCGCCGTGGGGCAGCACCTGAATGCGCGGGCAGGGGGCAGCGCCCGCGCCGCCCAGGTGCCGCGCCAGCCCCCGCGCCACTGTGGCGGAGGGGACGAACCATGCGTGCGCGCGCTCGGCCATGCAGGCCAGGTGGTGTGTGAACAAGGGTTGCAACTGGGGGCGAAACCACTGGGGCTGCTGCACGGGCAGCAAGTCGTGCACCATCGCCGCCAGGCGTGCGCCGCGGGCGAGGGCGGCATCCACGGCGGGCCAGGGATCGAGGTACCAGGAGGCATCGAACATCAACAGCGCATCGCCCGGCCCCGGGGCGATGGGGTGCGGGGGCAGGGCAGGCTGCGGCGCCAGGCCTTGCAATGGGTGGGGTGCCAGGCGCGGGTGGGCCAGCCATTGCGCGCCGTCAAACGATACGGCCAGTGCGGGCAGGCCCGCAGCGTCGCAGCCTGCCAGCAGGCTGCGCAGCACGCGCTGGATGCCGGTGTGCAAGCCCGATTGCAGCAGCCGGGTGACGTCGAAAAGCATGCGCATGGGAGGTTCAGGCGTGGCCGTCTGTGTAGGGAGGGGGGAGGGGAGCTGCAGGGGCCGTGGGGTCTGCGGGGGCAACGCTGAGTTGGGCATGCAGGCGGCAAATGCCGGAGAACAACGTGCCGCGCACGCCTGCGACTTCGAAGGTGGCGGCAGAGTCCCGCCAGTGGTAGCAGGCTTGCAGGTGGTTGACGTCTGAATGCAGGGCGGCGGTGATGGTGTATTTGCCGGGGGCGATGTCCAGATCGAAGTCAAAGCGCGCCTGCCAGCGCCCTGGCGCGGTGGGCAGGGTGACGCCGAGCAGGTGGGAGTTGGTGCCGAAAATGTCTTGCCCGAAGCGGTCGCGCAGCAAGATGCCCAGGGTCAGCTCGGGCAATGCTTCGGCCAGGGCGTAGTCCACGGTGATGGTGACGCGCTCGCCGCTGGAGACGGTGCTGGCGCGCGAGTCGTGGCCGGTGAGTGCGACTTCCAGCAGGCGCGCCTGGCCCGTGCCGTAATCGGCCTGACTGCCGCCTTCGGTTTGCACCATGGCGGCATTGCCTTCGCCCATGCGGGCCACGAGGTAGTTGTAGGCGTTGACCACGGGTTCAGGCTCGCCGATGTCCACCACGCGGCCGTGGTCCAGCAGCATGACCTGGTCGCACAGCATCTTGATGGCGTTGAGGTCGTGGCTGACCAGCACGATGCTGCCGCCCGCTTCACGGAACTGGCGGATGTGGCGAAAGCATTTTTGCTGGAAGTGGGCATCGCCCACGGCCAGCGCCTCATCGACCAGAAACGTGTCGGGCTGGGCGTGGATGGCGATGGCAAAGGCCAGCCGCATGACCATGCCCGAGGAGTAGGTCTTGAGCGGCTCGTGGATGAAAGGCCCCAGCTCGGAGAAGTCGATGATGGCCTGGCGGCGCTGGGCGATTTCGTCTGGCGACATGCCCAGCAGCAAGCCGTTGTTGTCGATGTTTTGATCGCCCGTGAGCTCGGCGTTGAAACCCGTGCCCAGCTCCAGCAAGCCGGTGATGCGGCCGCCGCGCTCGATCTGGCCCGTGTCGGTCAGCAGCACGCCGTTGAGGATTTTCAGCAGGGTGGATTTGCCCGCGCCGTTGTGGCCGATGATGCCCAGCGTTTTGCCGGCGGGCACTTCAAAGCTGACATCGTCCAGCGCCTGATGCACGTGGTGCATGGGGCGGCGCAGCAGGGCTTCGAGCAGGCGATCAGCCGGGCGGCGGTAGAGCCGAAAGCGTTTGCTGACGTGTTGCACGCGGATCATGCGCCAGCCCCTTTCATGGCAAGAAGGCCCGCGCGCTTTGCAGCGTCAGCACAGTGGCGAGGGTGATGCCCAGCAGCCACCACAGGCCAGGCATGGGCCAGCGCGCCAGGCGATGGCGTGCCAGCGCCAGGGCGGCCAGGGCGGCGGCGTTGATCAGCAAGGCGCTGAGCAAAAAAGCGATCATGGCAGGGGTTTTCCGTGTGCAAGGGGAGTAGGGGATAATTTTTACAAATCAATAGGAATAAAAACCATGCTGTTTCGGCATGGTGTGTATGAAATGGTTTTTACTTTGGTTGGTTTTTTGCTTGCTCTACCGAGGCGTGCCGGGGTGGCGCGGAGGGGGCTCACAGAAAATCGCGCACATCCTTTTCCATGCGTTTGACAAACACGTAGCCCAGCGCCAGTACGCCGCCAGCCAGCAAGGCTGTGATAGTCAAGGCGTTGTAGTCGGGCGTCAGGCCGGGCACGAACATGGCGTGGTAGGCGCTGATCAGCGGCGCCACCGGGTTGATGGCCAGCAGCAGCTTGTACAGCGCTGGCGGCAGGGCCTGGGGCGTCCAGACGATGGGGGTCAGCCAGAACCACAGTTGCACCAGGATGGCGGTGAACTCGCGCACGTCGCGCAAGAAAACATGGAGCACGGCCAGTATCAGCCCCAGGCCCAGCGCCAGCATTTGCTGGATCAGAAACACCCAGGGCAGCAGCAGCAATGCGGGCTTGACGGGTTGCTGGCTCACCAGCAAGAAGGCCAGGAACAAGCCCAGCGAAATCAGGAAGGTGATGCTTTCGGCCAGCACGATGAAAACGGGCAGCGTGGGCAGCGAGAGACCGCCGATTTTGCTGAGCACGCCTTTTTTGTCCTGAAAGACCGTGGCCGTGCGCGAGAGCGTGTTGGCAAAAGCCAGCCAAGGCAACATGCCCGCAATCAGATAGATGCTGTAGCCGTAAGCGTTGGTGTGCCCCGGCAGGCGCGCGCCCATGATCTGGCCAAAGATGACCACGAAGATGAACAGGGTGACGATGGGCTGCACGAATGCCCAGGCAAACCCCAGGGCCGAGCCTGCGTAGCGATCTACGATTTCCTGGCGGGCAAAATTCCAAAGCAGGGCGGGGTTCATGACTGGGCGCTCTCCGCGGCGGGCCGGGGCGATGCAGGCACAGCGGGCGCGCGGGCAGTGGGCGCGACTTCTTCCTTCAGCGCCGTCATGCCACGCAGGCATTCGTAGAGCATCTGGCTGCTTTGCTGCCAATCGATCCAGTGGTAGTCGGGATCGACCTTCAGGTGCGCAGGGATGCCACTGCGGTGGATGTCGCGCAGTTGCCGCGCCAGATCGTCCGGATTGGCCAGATCAAAGTAGCCAATGCGCTGGGCGCCGATCTCCCGGTGGATGGGGGTGTCACTCGCGAGCACGGGCAGGCCCTTGGCCAGACTTTCCACAATCGGCAGGCCAAAGCCCTCGGCCTGCGAGGGAAACAGCAGCATGTGCGCATGCCGGTAGCAGTAATCGAGCTCGTCGTCGCCCAGGTTGCTCCACAGGTGCAGGCGCTGGCGGCGCTGCGGATGGCTGTTGATGCGCGAGAGCAGGGCTTCGACCTTCCAGCCGATGCGCCCCACGATGACCAGGCCGACGTCCAGCCCTTCATCCCAAAGCCGGTCGAAAACATTGAGCAAATAGGCGTGGTTTTTGCGTGGCTCAATGGTGGAAACGATCAGGTAGTTGGGGCGCTCGCTCAGCGCTTGCATCAGCTCCGGGCGGATGGGGGTGGCCGGCGGCGTTTGCGTGGGGTCTTGCCCCTGGCGGGCGAAATCGGCGCCCAGCAGGAAGTGGCCGAAGCGTTTTTCTTGCGTACGCTCGCCAAACTGCTCGTTGATAAAACGCATCAGGTCGTCCTGCACGGTGCGGGAAATGCCGATGTAGCCGTCAATGTGGTCAAACGAATCGAAGAACCACTGCTTGAAAGCCACCACCAGGCCATCGTCGCAAAACTGGCTATGGGTGATGGGGATCAGGTCGTAGATGACGGCAATGACTTCGCCGCCGCGCTGGCGGAAGGCTTTGGCCGTGGGCCAGATGTCGCACGTCCACGTCGAATCCAGCAGCAACAGCACATCGCCAGGCCCGACGTTGTCCAGGGGCAGCGGCATGCTGGCAGGGGCTTGGACCTGGGGGCTGAACCAGGAGCGCACCCGGCGCACGGGATTGACGAGCGTGCGCATCACCAGGTAATTGAGGCCAAACTGGTGCAAGGGCGCATGCATGAACTGGCGCAGGCGCGGATGGTCGGCGCCCAGGGCGCAAACCAAATCCACCCCGGCGGCATAGACCCGTAACGCATAGCGGTAGAGGCGCTCACCCCAGCTCTGCTGCACGGGCGCGGCGGGTGTGGCCGGGTAGAGCGCTTGCGGGTCGATGCGCTCGAAACGCTTGCCGTCAATGCGCACGGCCATGGCGATTTCCGGATCATGGCCTTGGGCCAGGTTTTCGGCGACTTTTCGCACCACGCGCTGTATGCCGGTATTGAGGTGGGCGTTATCGGCAAGAAAAGAGCAGTCGATATAAAGCATGGTCCAAGATGCCTGAGAAGGGCGAGGCGGCCCGGATATGGACAAAAGCGAGCCGTTTGAGGTGCGGGAAATGCGTGGCCGCCAGCGAATGCATGGCAATGGGAGGGCGAAGGTGTTGAAGCATCGTGCTTGCTGCCACAACAAGCGCCAAAAAGGGCGCGAGCTTACCAGAGGAATTCGGGCTGCATGGCCCCTGTATGGCCCGCCAGGGGCGCGCGGCGAACCTTGCTAGAATCGCTCCCCCATCTCATTGGGCCAACGAATGACAGCACCTTCTTCTTCGACCCGCAGCGAACTGGCGCAAGCCATCTCGGGTCTCAAGCGATTCTTCTTCACGGCCGGCGTATTCAGCTTCTTCATCAATTTGTTGATGCTGGTGCCGGCCATCTACATGCTCCAGGTGTACGACCGCGTGCTGGCCAGCCGCAGCGAAACCACCTTGACCATGCTCACCATCATCATGCTGGGCTTGTTTGCCTTGATGGCGGTGTTGGAGTGGTTGCGCTCCCAACTGCTGGTGCAAGCGGGGCTGCGCATGGATGCAGACCTCAATCAGCGCGTGCTTTCGGCCAGTTTCCAGCAAAACCTGCGCCATAGCGGCTCCAACGCCGGGCAGGCCATGGCGGATTTGGTCTCCGTGCGCCAGTTTCTGACGGGCAATGGCCTTTTTGCTTTTTTCGATGCGCCGTGGACGCCGATTTTCATCTTCGTCATCTTCATGCTGCATCCCTTGCTGGGGGCGGTGTCGGTGGTGGCAGGGCTGATGCTGGTGGCGCTGACGTTTTTGACCGAGCGCATGACCCAGCGCCCGCTGGCAGAGGCTAACAGCGCCAACGTGGCGGCCAACCTGTATATCACCAACAGCTTGCGCAATGCGGAGGTGATCGAGGCGATGGGCATGTTCCCGGCGCTGCGCGCGCGCTGGTACGCCATGCACCGCAGAATGCTGGGGCTGCAAACTTTGGCCAGCGATCGCGCGGGCGGCATTTCGGCATTGACGCGTTTTGTGCGCATTTCTTTCCAATCGCTGATTCTGGGCGCTGGCGCTTTGCTGGTGATTGAAGATAAGAGCACGCCAGGCACGATGATTGCCGCCTCCATCTTGATGGGGCGCGCGTTGGCGCCCGTGGAGCTGCTGATTGGCAACTGGAAAAACTTTGTCGGCGCACGCGCTTCCTACCGCCGGCTGGAAAAGATGCTCAAAGCCTTTCCTGCCGCGCCCGAACGCATGAGCTTGCCTGCGCCCAAAGGCCATTACGCGCTTGAGAATGTGGTGGCGGGCGCTCCCGGCAGCACGACGCCGATTCTGCGTGGTATCAACATCACCATCCCCGCCGGTTCCGTTGTGGGCGTGATCGGCCCATCGGGATCGGGCAAATCGACGCTGGCGCGCCTGCTGGTAGGCGTATGGGCCGCTGGCGCAGGCGTGGTGCGCCTGGATGGGGCGGATATTTTTGCCTGGGACAAGACAGAGCTGGGCCCCCACATGGGCTATTTGCCGCAAGACGTGGAACTGTTTGACGGCACCGTGGCGGAAAACATTTCTCGCTTTGGCGAAGTGGATGCGCAAGCCGTGGTGCGCGCGGCCCAGCGCGCTGGCGTACACGAAATGATCTTGCGCTTGCCCCAGGGCTATGACACGCCTATCGGCGCAGGCGGCAGTGTGCTGTCTGGCGGGCAGCGGCAGCGCATTGGCCTGGCGCGCGCCATTTACGGCGACCCCTCCGTGGTTGTGCTTGATGAGCCAAACTCCAACCTGGATGACGTTGGCGAGGCCGCATTGGTCAACGCGATCACTCAGCTCAAGCGCGAAGGCAAAACGGTGATTGTGATCACCCATCGCACCAGCGTGCTTTCGGCTGTGGATTTGCTGCTGGTGATGCGCGAAGGCATGGTGCAGCTTTTCGGGCCGCGCAATGAGGTATTGGCCGCCTTGGCCAGCGCCAACCAGCAAGGGGCGGGGCAACAGCCCGCACGCCAGGCAACGCCAGCCTGAGCGCGTTCGCCTTTCTCATCTTCCCTTCGGACATCTGCGCCCGCAGGCGCCAGGACAGGCTTTTCATGCAAAAAACCACCGAATCCGAAATCGGCTCCGCCACGGAGCTGAGCGGGAGCGCCCCTGCTCCCGCCGCTGCAACCACCCGGCAGGAAAAAAAACTGGAGCAGGCGCTCGCCAAGACGGACCTTTCTGGCAACCCTTCGCGCCCGCTGCGGCGCGGTTTGCTGCTGTTGCTGCTGGGCTTGGGCGGCTTTTTGCTTTGGGCGGCGATGGCGCCCATGGATGAGGGCGTGCCCGCGCCGGGCACGATTGTGATCGAGTCGCAACGCAAACCCATTCAGCACTTGAGCGGGGGTATTGTCAGCAGCGTTCACGTGCATGAGGCCCAGCGCGTCAAGCAAGGCGATGTGCTGCTGGAAATCGACGACACCACCCTGCAGGCCGAACTCAGCGGCGTGCGCGCCCAGTACTACCAGGCGCTGGCTTTGAGCGCGCGTTTGCGGGCCGAGCGCGATCGCCTGCCCGATATCGTCTTCCCCCAGGAGCTCAAGGACGCCGCGCAGCAAGACCCCGAAGCGCAGCAGCACATGGATTTGCAGCGCCGCCTGCGCGCCAGCCGCAGCGCCGCCTTGCAATCCGAGCTGCGCTCTATCGATGAAGGCATTGCCTCGCTGAACTCCCAGCGCAATGGTTTGCAGGCCAGGCTAAAAGGGCGTCTGGCGCAGCAAAAGCTGCTGCAAGAACAGCTCCAGGGCAGTAAAGACCTGACGCAGGAAGGCTATTTGCCGCGCAATCGCTTGTTGCAAGAGCAGCGTGAGGCGGCCGACATCGCCTCTCAAATTGCCGACCTGGAGGCCAGCATTGCCGCCAACCAAAGCTCGGTGGCTGAACTGCGCTTTCGCCGCAAGGCCCGGGAACAAGACGATTTGCAGCGCATTGATGCCCAACTGGCGGAAGTGGGGCGGGAGCTGCCCGTATTGCTGGAGCGCCTGAACGCGCTCAAGACCCACCTTGGGCGTGCGCGCATCCTCTCGCCGGTGGATGGCAACGTCGTGGGCCTGCAAGTGCAGTCCGTGGGCGCCGTCATTGCGCCCGGCGCCAAGATCATGGACATCGTGCCCGACAACGAAAAGCTGGTGCTGGATGTCCATATCCAGCCGCATTTGGTGGACCGCGTGCACCCGGGCATGCTGGCCGATGTGCGCTTTCACGCCTTTCAGGACATGCCGCAATACACCGTGCAGGGGCGGCTCATCTCCATCTCCGCCGACAGGCTGACCGATCCCATGACGGCAATGCCCTATTTCCTGGGCCGCCTGGAGCTTTTGCCTGAAACCATGAGCCACCTCAAAACCAAGGAGCTGGTGCCGGGCATGTCGGCCGAAGCCGTCATCAAAACGGGCGAGCGCAGCTTGCTGGAATACCTGGTGCAGCCGCTGATGCGCCGCATGTTCACGGCCATGACGGAGCATTGAAATCATGAGTCGATTGCATTTTTCTCCCGCATTGAGGCGCAAGGCGTTGGCCGCCGTGGCCATTCAAACCTGTTTGCTGGCAGGCGCACAGGCGCAACACTGGGGCTTTGGCGATGAGCCGCAATGGGATGTACCCGCCGCCGCGCCTGAGCAAATGCCCGCGCCCGCATCCGCATCCTCATCCGCACAACCTGCAACAGAGCTTGCGCGCGCCCTGCGCTGGCCGGTGATGCTCGGCGGCAAGCCCGTGCAGCCCCCTGCACCCCAGGCGCCTGCGCAACTGCCTGAAGTATTGGGCTTTCGGCAAGCGCTTGAGCGCGCCTTGATCGCCGAAAGCGGCTACCGCGCCCAGCAAGCCGAACATGCGGCCACGCGCGAGGAGATTCCCCGCGCGCGCGCAGCCTTGCTGCCCAACGTATCGGCCTCGGGCATACGCTACGACAACAACGCCTACGTCACCCAAACAGTGGCGCGCGAGAACGACTACATCAGCAAAAACTACACCCTGACCTTGCGCCAGCCACTGCTCAACCAATCGCGCTGGGTGCAGTACCGCCAGGCCCAGGTGCGTGTGGACCACTCCGGCAAGCGGCTGGAGGCAGAACGTCAGAGGCTGATTTTGCAAATCGCTCAGGCCTATCTGAACTGCCTGTATGCCGACGCCGTAGCCCAATTCGCCCAGGCTGAAGTCACGGCGCTGGAGGGGATGCTGGCGTCCGTCAAGCGTGGCCACGAAGCGGGCGAAACCACCTTGACCGACATCTACGATGCCGAAGCGCGGCTGGACGACGCCAAAGTCAAGCAGATAGAGGCGGGCAACAGCCTGGATGCCGCACGCAGAGTGCTGGAAACGGCGCTGGGCCATCCCGTCAAAGCCATTCAAGGCATCGCCCAGGACAGCCTGACCCTGGCGCCCTTCGAATCGCAGATCGCGCAATGGCAGCAAGAGGCGGTCGAAGCCAATGCGGAAGTCGCCGCCGCGCGCCTGGCCTTGAGCCTGGCCGGCAAAGAAGTGCAGTTGCAGCGTGCGGGCCACCTGCCGACGCTGGACTTGATTGCCCAGCGCCAGCTTTCGCAAAGCGACACCATCAGCACCCTTGGCACCCGCACGCGCAACACCATGTGGGGCGTGCAGTTGAATGTGCCTCTCTACAGCGGCGGCTATGTCAACGCCTCGACGCGCCAGGCCGCTTCGCGCCTGACGGCGGCACAGGCCAAGCTCGATGCCGCAGCCGAACAAGTGCGCTTGCACAGCAGCAGCGCGGCGGAAAAGGTGCATGCCAGCATGGATCGCATCCGCGCCCTCGAGCGCGCCGAGCACTCCGCCGCCGCCTCGTTGAATGGCACTGAAAAAGGGCTGAAGGCGGGCACGCGCAGCTTCATCGACATCCTCAACGCGCGCAAGCAATTGTTTGAAGTGCGCTTGCGCCGCGCGCAGGCCAATACCGACTTTGTGCTGAGCCTGATCGATTTGATGGCCGTGTCGGGCCAGTTGGATGGCCACAACCTGCAAGCCATCGACGGCTTTTTCTCGCCCGCCGACGTTCTCGAGCTGGGCGCGCACCGGCCAGCTTCCTGATCGGTCTTGTTTTTGCATATCAAAAAGAAATAAAAACCAGTTGTTTCGGCTTGATGGGTATGGATTTGATTTTCTTTTGATTTGAATTTCAGGCATAGCTTGCATGCAGTAAGCCAAAAGGCAAAAAAGCGACAAGGGCAAAGAGCGGCTGCCAGCTCTTTGCCCTTTTCTTTTCATATTTTTCTATCAAAGGAAAACAAGGATTTTGACCATCATGCCGAAACATGGAGTTTTTGTTTCTGTTTGACTGGATATATGGGCGTTGAGGCTGTAGCAGACCCATAACATCACGCGTGTGCTGGGGGGTGCCAGCAGCGCTGTGCTGGCACGTATGGCCTGTCACCAATACCCCAGCACCTTCCACCAGGCGCTGCCGACGACGACCCAGACGATGACGAGCACCACGCTCATCACAAAGCCGGCTTTCCACCACTCGCCCAGCGTGGTGTAGCCCGAGCCGAAGATCACGGGCGAGGTGCCGGTGGCGTAGTGTGTGAGGGTCATCATGATGTTGGAGGCGGCGGCCATCATCAGCGCGAAGGGCAGGGCGGGCGCGCCCAGGGCCAGGCCGGCACCGTAGAAGGCGGCGAACATGGCGGTGATGTGCGCCGTGGTGCTGGCGAACATGTAGTGCGCGTACAGATACACCAGCATCAGCAGCGCGCTGGCGCTCACCCAGCCCAGGCCCAGGTGGCCGATGCCGCTTTCCATGGTTTTGGCGAACCAGCCGATCAGGCCCAGCTTGTTCAAAAAGCTGGCCATCATCACCAGCGCGCCGAACCAGACGATGGTGTCCCAGGCGCTTTTTTCCTTGATCACGTCGTCCCAGGTGAGCACGCCGGTGATCAGGCACAGCGACAGGCCGATGAAGGCGGTGGTGGTGGCGTTCACGGCGGCGGCCTTGCCGAAGATCATGGCGGGCACGCCGGCCCACAGCAGCAGCAGCACGCCGAACACGCCCAGCATGATCCATTCGCCCCGGCTGATGGGGCCCATTTCCTTCAGGCGCTCGCTGGCGAACTGCGCGGCGTTGGGCGTGCTCTTGATCTCGGGCGGGTACAGCCAGTAGAGCACCAGTGGCATCAGCGCCAGCGCCACCAGGCCCGGCAGCAGCATGGCCAGCGCCCAGGTGCCCCAGGAGAGCGAAATCTGCGCGCCCGTGGCCTTGGCGATCAAATCCACCACCAGCGGGTTGGGCGCGGTGGCGGTGATGAACATGGCGGAGGTGATGGGGTTGGCGTGGTAGTTGGTCAGCGCCAGATAGCGGCCCATGCGGCCTTGCGTGCCTTTTTCGGGGTCGGAGTCGTAGCTGCCCGCAATCGCGCGCATGATGGGGTGGATGATGCCGCCGCCGCGCGCGGTGTTGCTGGGGGTGACGGGCGCCAGGATCAGTTCCGACAGCGCCAGCGAGTAGGCGATGCCAATCGTCTTCTTGCCCCACACGGCGATGAACAAATAGCCGATGCGCGCGCCCAGCCCGGTTTTGATGATGCCGCGCGAGATCATGATGGAGATGCCGATGAGCCAGATCAGCGGGTTGGAGAAGCTGCTGAGCGCATCGGCAATGGCGCCGCCGGGCTTGTCGTTGGTGACGCCGGTCACGGCCACCAGCGCCACGGCGATGATGGACAGCGCGCCAATGGGCATGGCCTTGCCGATGATGGCGGCGATGGCGCCCACGAACAGGGCCAGCAGGTGCCAGGCGTTGGGCGTGACACCCTCGGGCACAGGAATGCCGAACCAGATGAGTAAGCCCAGCGCCAGGGCAATGGCAGCGGGTATTGGTTTAAAGCCCATGTTCTCTCCTTTCGCAAACGGGACCAATCCGCGCTCATGGTGCCGCAGGCCCTGCGCTGATGTGTTGACATAGCGCAAAAGCCGTGGCGCTATTGGTTGCAGGATTGGTCGCAGGGTTGGAGAGAGTGCGCGCCGCTGCCCTGGAGAGCGCTTACCCCACTGTCCCAACCTTTGCCAACTTTCTTGCGCAAGCGGGAGAGGGGCTGGCGAAGTGTTATGGCCGCCAAAGGCGCAGATGCGGCATGTTTTTTTATCAATCAATGAGCAAAAAAATATGCCATTTATGGTATGTTATATATGGTTTTGATTTTACTTTGATTGATAAATTGGGTGATCTGCGTGCCTGCTGCCCTCCGCCCTTGCGCAACGGGGGGGCGGAGGGTGCATCGCAGGCTCTCACGCTATGACGGGCGGTGTGCGCTGGGCAGGCGGGGATCGAAGGTGCGGATGCCTGCGCCGATGAGTTCCGGGGCGATGCCCATCGTCCAGGCGATGGCGGCGGCGGCCAGCAGTTGGGCCGGTTGCAAGCCCAGGGTGGCGGCGTGGTCGCGCAGGGCTTGCCAGCCTTCGATGCGTTGGCAGCCTGCGTCGCAGTGCAGCTCGATGGCGTCGTGGCGGGGGAGCACCCAGCGCGCCGCCATGGGTTCTGTGTGGGCGTCAGCGCCTTCGCCCTCGTCTGCGGCGTTGGCAGCGTGTTCGGTTTGTGCAGCTTGTTGGGCGAGCTGGGCCTGCTCGGCTTTCCAGCGGTTGTAGGTGGCTTCGTCGCTGGCGTAGAACACCACGCCGCCGTCGCTGAGGGGGGCCAGTGCTGCGACTTGCGGATCGTCGGCGTTGAGAATGGCCTGGCCGCTGGGCAGCACAACGTCCACCTGGGTGCGCAGCACGCGCGTCATCTGGGCTTTTTCCTGGATGTCGTAATCGCCCAATTCATCATGGCCTTGCATGTCGCAGACGACGCCGATGTGGCATCGGTCGTAGGAAAGGCCTTCGACCAGGATGCTGCGGGGGCTGTTTTCGATGACGGCGACCTGGATTTGCTGGTTCATCAGCAGGCGGTTGCCCGCCTCCCAGTGGTCGCTGGGGCGGCGGTCCACCCATCGTTTGTCCAGAAAAATGCCTTGGCGGCAGGCTACGCCGGTGTGCTTGCCGCTGAGGTGCAGCATCCAGGCGGTCAGGCGGGCAATGCCGGTCGTGCCGTGCCGCCCGGAGATGCCGATGATGGGGATGCGCCCGCAAAGGTCTGGCCCTTCCTGCACGGAGGGGGTGGGGAACAGGTGCTCCACAATGGCCTGGCCGACGGGCTGGGGGGAGCCGAATGCGGGTTTGAGGTGCATGAGCAGGCCGGGGCCAGCGTTGACTTCAATGACGGCGCCGCCTTGTTCGGCCAGGGGGCGGGAAATGTCTTGCGCCATCACATCCACGCCCGCGATATCCAGCCCGACGATCTTGGCTGCCAGTGCGGCGGCTTGGGCGGTTTCAGGGTGAACGTGATCGGTGCAATCGACAACGACGGTGCTGCTGCGCTGGACCATGACGAGCTTGCCGCTGGCGGGCACGCTGTCGGGGCTGAGGTCTTGCGCCTTGAGTTCGTGCAGGATGTCGGGCTGTTGCACGTCCAAAGGTTGCAGGCGAAAGCCCGCATGGGCCACTTCTTCCACTGAACCGGTGGGGGCGGCGGAGGTGGCGCGTGGCTGGGCGCTGGCCTTGGCGTCGCTTGGGTTCTGGCGGCGTGGGTCGCTATTGATTTGGCGCTGCACCAGCTCTGCGACGGTGGAGGAGCCATCGCCGGTGATGCGCAGCGATTCGCTACGGGCAGCGGCGACGACTTGGCCGCCCACTACCAGCAGCCGATGCTCGTTGCCCGGCACCATGCGCTCGACCATGACTTCGTATCCATGCGGCTGGGCGGCTTGCCAGGCCATGCGCACGTCTTCTTCGGTGTTGAGGTTGACGAAAACACCACGGTTGCGTGAAGCATCGGTGGGTTTGACGACGACGGGCATGCCAATGTCCTGCGCGGCTTGCCAGGCCTCATCGGGGGTGTCGGCGATTTGCCATTCGGGCACGGGCACGCCGCAGATCTGGATCAGCGTCTTGGTCATGTCCTTGTCGTTGGCGATGCCTTCGGCAATGGCGCTGGTGTTGCTGGTTTCGGTCGTCCAGATGCGTTTTTGGGCGCAGCCATAGCCCAGTTGCACGAGGTTGCCGTCGTTGAGGCGGAAGGCCGGAATGCGGCGCTCGAAGGCGGCATCGACGATGGCGGCGGTGCTGGGGCCAAGGTAGCGCTCCTCAATCACGCTGCGGATGGCAGCCACGGCGGCGGCCACCTCAAAAGGCTGGTCGTTGATGGCGGCCATGATGAGGCGGTGCCCTTCACGCAGCGCAGCGCGGGCGACTTGCTCATCCTTGGCGCGAAATACCATGCGGTACACCCCGGTTTGGGAAGTGCTGCGCGTTTGGCCGAAGGCTGTGGGCATGCCGGCGAGGTTGAGCAGCTCGATGATGATGTGCTCCAGGATATGGCCGGGCCAGGTGCCTTCGTCCAGGCGCATGAGAAAGCCGCCGCGCTCGCCCACGCCGCAATGGTGCTCAATCAGGCCGGGCAGCCAGGCTTTGAGGCGATCGCCAAAGCCCGGGATTTTGTTGGAGGGGTAATCCTCCAGCTCCCCCAAATCCAGCCAGACCTCCAGCACTTCACGATAGGTCCAGATGCTGGGCCCGCGCAGGTAATTGATGCGCAGCAGGGCGATATCTTTGAATGGCATGGCAAGAAAGATGGAATGGCTTGGTGGGATGAAAAGGCTTGCGCGCAGCGCAAATGCCCGCTTTGAGGGCTGACGCCGCAGGGCTTGTCGAGAAAAACCTGCGCCCGCCCATCAACGGGTGTGCGCGGCAATGGGCTGACGTGTGCTTATTCGATGTTTTGCACTTGCTCGCGCATTTGCTCAATCAGCACTTTCATGTCCATGCTGATGCGGCTGAGCTGCAACAAGGCTGATTTGCTGCCCAAAGTATTGGCTTCGCGATGCAGTTCCTGGATCAAGAAATCCAGCCGCTTGCCGATGGGATAGGGGGCTTGGGCCGGGGCGCTTTTTTGCAGCAGTTGGTCGATTTCATCCAAATGCGCGTTCAGCCTGGCCAGCTCTTCGGCAATATCGATGCGGATGGCAAAGGCGGTGGCTTCGGCAATGGCTTTGGGCTCAAGATCTTTGGGGTCGATGGGCGTGCCGGGCGTGGCCGTTTGCGCTGCTTGCAGGGCTTCTTGCCAGCGCTCCAGAAATTTGCAGCGTTGTTGCTCGACCAGTTCCGGAATGAGCGGCCCCGCTTTTTGCGCCAGCGCTTTGATTTGCTCGATTTTTTCGCGCAGGACGAGCACCAGGCGTTGGCCTTCGCTTTGGCGTGCGCTTTTCAAGGCGGCTATGGCTTGCAGCAAGGCTTGCTCCATGGCTGGCGTCCACTCCAGCGCTTCGTCGCCTCGGCGGGTTTGCTGCAATTGCAAGACTTCGGCGACGGAGAGTGCGCGCGCATCGGGAAACCAGGTCTTGATCAAGTCCTGGCTCGCAGCCAGTTTTTGCAAGGCTGCGGCGTTGAGGCTGTGCGCCGAATCGTTGGCGTCGCGCTCAATGGTCAGGCGCACTTCGACTTTGCCGCGGCCCAATTGTTCGGTGAAGATTTGGCGCAGACGGGCTTCATGGGGCTTGAAGCTGTCGGGCACTTTGAAAATCAAATCCAGAAAACGGCTGTTGACCGAGCGCAGCTCCACGCCCAGCACCAGCGCGCAATCGGCGATATGGCTTTGCACGCTGGCATAACCTGTCATGCTGTAAACTGCCATGGCAATCTGTATCTTTCTCTTTTGTCGTATTTCACTTGTTGTCACTTGCGGCCTTGAGAGGCGCAAGTAACTATTATCTCTGGCATCCCGGATGTCCAATTCAGCTAACGCAGCGAATGCGCCCAAACCCAAACCAGCACCGCTGCCGACGAATACGGTGGTGGGCGGTTATCGCTTGGTGCATCGGATTTCTTCCGGGGGGTTTGGCGTGGTCTATCTGGCGCTTGACCCAAACGGCCATGCGGTTGCAGTGAAGGAGTATCTGCCAAGCTCCCTGGTGACGCGCGAGCCTGGTCAGTTGGTGCCCCAGATTGCGCCTGAAAAGCTCTCGCTTTACCGCCTTGGGCTGAAAAGCTTTTTCGAGGAAGGGCGCTCGCTGGCGCAGATTTCACACGACTCGGTCGTGAGCGTGCTGAATTTCTTTCGCGAGAATGAAACGGTTTACATGGTGATGAACCACCTGGAAGGCTCAACCTTGCAGGAGTTCATTGTGACGGCGCGAAACCCCGACAGCCGCAAGGTGTTCCGCGAATCGACCATCCGCTCCTTGTTTGATGAAATCCTGCGCGGCCTGCGCATCGTGCACCAGCACAAGATGCTGCATCTGGATATCAAGCCGGCCAATATTTTCATTACGGACGACGACAAGGCCGTGCTGATTGATTTTGGCGCCGCCCGCGAAGTGCTCTCCAAAGAGGGGAACTTTGTGCGCCCCATGTATACCCCCGGCTTTGCCGCGCCGGAGATGTACAAGCGCGATGGCTCGCTGGGGCCGTGGACGGACATTTATGCCATCGGCGCCTGTATTTACGCCTGCATGCTTGGGGTACCGCCTAACGATGTGCCCCAGCGCAATGAGAAAGATCGCTTGGCGCTGTCGCTCAAGCGGGTGCGCAATATTTACTCCGATAATCTGATTCAGGTGGTTGAGTGGTGCATGGCTCTGGATCCGCTGGCGCGCCCCCAATCGGTGTTTGCTTTGCAAAAAGAGTTAGCTCGCGAAGCCGAGTTGCGCTACAGCAAAATGAGCATGGCAGAAAAAATGCGTATGCAGATCAGCTCGCTGGTCGCAGGGAATAAGAAAGAAGCTGGCTAACGCCCGGGGGTAGGGCGATGCCGACCCATCCATCCATTGACAATGAAATTTTCCGTATTCCAAACCAGCCACCAGGGCGGTCGCGCCAAAAACGAAGACCGCATGGGCTATTGCCATACCCCAGAAGCCGCCTTGTTCGTGTTGGCCGATGGGATGGGCGGGCATCCTGAAGGGGAGACGGCTGCGCAAATTGCCTTGCAAACCATGGCGGCGCTGTTCAAGAAGCAGGCACTGCCGGTTCTGGATGATGTGGGGCACTTCCTCGAATCGGGCTTGCTGATGGCCCATCGCCAGATTCTGCGCTATGCCATCGACAAAGGCATGCCTGATTCGCCACGCACCACGTTGGTTGCAGCGGTGGTGCAAAACGGGGAAATCCAATGGATTCACTGCGGGGATTCGCGCCTGTATCTGACCCGCAACATGGCACTTTTGACGCGCACGCGCGACCATTCCTATGCCGAGCTGCGCGAATCGGTGCTGACCAAGGTTGGCGAGCTCAACCGCAACGTGTTGTTCACCTGCCTGGGCTCGCCCGCGCGGCCCATCTATGACCTCAGCAGCCCTGAAACCCTGAACATGGGGGATCGGATTTTGTTGTGCTCGGATGGTCTATGGGGGCCGCTGCGCGATGAGGATATCGTCGAGCGCCTCACCCAAGGTGAGGTTGAGAGTGTTGGGCCCGCGTTGGTGGAGTACGCCTATAAAAAAGCGGGCAAAGGCAGCGACAACATCACCGCCATCATGGTCGATTGGCAGGAAGAAGCCTTTGCCAAGACGGAGCGCGCCCCCTTGAGCGACGATTTTGCCGACTCGGAAGACTTCACCACCACCATTTCCGGTGACTTGCTCAACGATGACGATATTGAGCGTAGCCTGGACGCCATCAACAAGGCCTTGCGCAGAGAGCAGTAGTTGCGCTAAAGGCTTTCGTTCGCCGTGATGGCCGCGCAGGCGTGCAGCAGCCAACGGCTTGAGAGACAGGTTGGGTATTTTTGGCATATGGTTGTCCTAGCTCTTTTCACCGCGTTGGCGTTGGATCAATTCAGGCCCTTGCGTGCGCACCACCGTTTTTATGGCCTGCTGCGCGCAGCGGCGCATCGCATCCGCCGCTTGTTCGATGCCGATGTGCCCTCGCAGGCCTGGTTGGTTTGGGTGCTGACGGTTGCGGCCCCTGCGCTGCTGTCTTGGGGGGTGTTTGCGTTGCTGGATGCGTGGCTGGGCGGCTTCTGGGCTTTCCTTTGGATGGTGCTGTTGCTGTATGCCGCGATCGACTTCCGCGCCTTTGGCCTGCACTTCACCCAAGTGCGCAACGCCTTTGGCACAGGCGATGTGCAGCGCGCCCAAGCCGCGCTGCAACGGTGGTCGGCAGAGTTTGGCGACGCTTGCGAATGCCATCTCAGCGCCAGCTCGCCAGTGCAGCGCTCGCCGCTGCAACTGCAAGCCTGTGCCGTGCGCCTGTCCGTGTTGCATATGCACCGCTGCGTCTTCGGGGTATTCACCGCTTTTTTGCTGCTCGCCTTTCTGGGCTTTGGCCCCTTGGGCGCGGTGCTGTTCAGGCTCAGCGGCTACGTGCAGCGCTGGCATGAAGATGCCGCGCGCCAGGCGCTGTCGCAACGGGCCAGCCCTGCACTGGCGGCCGCGGCCCAACAGGCGTGGCAGGTGGTGAACTGGTTGCCTGCCAGGGTGACGATGCTGATGTTTGCTGCCGTAGGCCGCTTTGATGAGGCGGTGAGTGCATGGCGCGCTGTCGCCGCACAGGGAGGCGACAGCGATGCGCTGGTGATGGCCACCGCAGTGGCCGCCATGGGCCAATCGCCTGCCATGCCGCCCGCCATGCGAGCGGCCACGCTGCAAGGCGGGCCACACCAGTTGCTGGATGCGCAGCCACCCTTCCATGAGGAAGACAGCGAGCATGCCGCCGCCGCACTGCACGCGCTGGCGGGCATGATTTGGCGCACGCTGGTGCTGTGGGCGTTGCTGTGGCTGGTCATTGGCCTCATTGGCGCAGTGTCCTGATCCTGTGCCCAGCGGTTTTTTTCTACCCTTTTCCCTTTCGAGCAAAAGCATGCATTACTGGAGTGATGGCCTGGAGCAGTTAGAGCCTTACGTGCCGGGCGAGCAGCCCCGTGTGGCGGGCCTCATCAAACTCAACACCAACGAAAACCCCTATGGCCCGGCCCCTGAGGCGGTGCAGGCCATGGCGCAGGTGGCCCAGCAGGGCTTGCAGCTTTACCCTGACCCTGCTTCGCAGGCGTTGTGCGAGGCCGTTGCGCGCCACCATGCGAAGCAGGGCATTGACAGTGCGCAAGTGTTTGCGGGCAATGGCTCGGACGAAGTGCTGGCCCATGCCTTCCGCGCCTTCTTCGTGCGCGCTGGCCGTTCCCTGCTCATGCCCGACATCAGCTACAGCTTTTACGAGGTCTATGCCCGCCTGTTTGGCATCCCCGCCCGGCAGGTGCCGCTGCGCGCAGACTGGCGCATTGGCGTGGAGGATTACCTGGCCGTCGATCCCGCCCAATGTGCGGGCGTGGTCATCGCCAACCCCAACGCGCCCACGGGCATGGCGCTGTCGCTGGCGGACATCGAGCGCTTGCTGGAGCACTTCACGCAGCAAGTGGTGCTGATCGACGAAGCCTATGTGGATTTCGGCGCCGAATCGGCCCTGGCGCTGGTGCAGCGCTATCCCCAGCTTCTGGTGGTGCACACCCTCTCCAAATCCCGCGCGCTGGCAGGCCTGCGCGTGGGGCTGGCGTTTGGGCAAGCCGGGCTGATCGACGGCTTGCGCCGCGTCAAGGACAGTTTCAACTCCTACCCCCTGGGCCGTCTGGCGCAAGCCGGGGCGCAGGCTGCCTACGAGCACCACGCCTATTACGAGCGCACCATCGGCCAAGTCGTGGCCAGCCGCGAGGCGCTGGCGCAAGCGCTGCAACAGCGGGGGTTTGAGGTGCTGCCCTCCAAAGCCAACTTCCTGTTCGTGCGCCATCCGCAGCATGCCGGGGCCGACTTGCACGCCCAATTGCGCGAGCGCCGCGTGCTGGTGCGCCACTTTCGCAAGCCGCGCCTGCAAGACTTTTTGCGCATCACCATTGGCACGCCGCAACAGTGCCAGGCCCTGCTGCATGCGCTGGACGCCTGCTTGCAGCAGAGCTGAGCCAGTAGCGCGGCTTGGAAATGGAATTAATCTCACGCGCAACCAAACCGCATCTGTGGGGGCTTGCGCGCCAGCGCTTGGGTTTGAGGGGCGAGCTGGCCGACAATGGCGGCCGTTTCTTTTTCGGGGCTGTAAAATTTTACCAATCAAAGGAAATGAAACAATGCTGTTTCGGCATGATGTGATTGATGTATATTTTCCTTTGATTGGTTGATTTGCTTGATGTTTTGCCGCCCCATGACCAATGCGAGAACCCCATGAACGCTGAACCCCAAGTCATGCACCATTTGCAGGCCCCGCTCAAACTCCTGCTGACCCACATCAACCAGACCTTTGTGCATTACCGCATGCTCAAGCATTGGGGGCTGGATGTGCTGGGCAAGGCCGAATACAAAGCCTCCATCAAGGCGATGAAGGAGTGCGACGATTTGATGGAGCGGATTTTTCTCCTCGATGGCCTGCCCAATTTGCAAGATCTGGGCAAGCTGCGCATTGGCGAGGATGTGCCGGAAATTCTCGAATGCGATTTGGCCCTGGAGCAAGAGCTGCAAACCACGCTCAAGGCGGGCGTGGCGCATTGCGAGAGCGTGCACGATTTCGTCTCGCGCGAGCTGCTCGAGGGTTTGCTCGATGAGGCCGAGGAGCGCATCGATTTTCTGGAAACCCAATTGGGCTTGATCGAGCAAATGGGCCTGCAAAACTACCAGCAGGCGCAAATGAGCGAAATGGGCGAATCAGGCCATTGACTTGGGCCATTGATTTGGGGCATTGATAGCCCACGCCATGCGGCCAGGCCAGCCAGGCGCGGCGGTTTGCGCAGCCCGCGCGCCTGGTTTTCATTTTCCACATAAGGAAAATTTGCTTTATGCATGTCATGCCGAAAAATGGCATTTTTATTGCCTATTGAATGGTAAAAAAGGGGCGATCCAGCGCTCTGGGGTTACACTCTCGCCCTTTTTGCTGTCCAGCCCTGCGCTTGCCCCGCCATGATCGACTCTGCCGCCGCCCCTACGCCGCTGCCCGCCTTGCCTGCTTTGCGCGCGCATTACCAGCAGCAGAAAAAAGCCATCGTCGATAGCCTGCTCCAACCCGGGCGCCCGCGCAGGCGCATCCAGTCACTGCTGCGCCTGCTGGCCGAGCACACCGACAAACTGCTGCGCCAGCTCTGGCAGCAGGCCGATTTGCCGGGCGATTTGGCGCTGCTGGCGGTGGGCGGTTATGGGCGCAATGGCTTGTTCCCCGCTTCGGATGTGGACGTGATGCTGTTGCTGCCAGCCGGGCACCGCATCGATGAAGGCAGCGTGCTGCAAGCGCAGATTGAGCAGTTCGTCAGCAGTTGCTGGGATGTGGGGCTGGAGATCGGCTTCAGCGTGCGCACGCAGCCTGAGGCGCTGGCGATGGCGCAAAGCGACATCACGGTGCAAACCACCATGCTGGAATCGCGCTGGGTCGCTGGCGACAAGGCGTTGGCCGAGTCGTTTGCCGGGCACTTTCGCCGCAGCCTGGATGGGCTGGCCTTCTTCCGCGCCAAGATGCTGGAGATGCGCCAGCGCCACGCCAAATACGAGCACACGCCCTATGCGCTGGAGCCTAACTGCAAAGAATCGCCCGGTGGCCTGCGCGATTTGCACATCATCATGTGGATGGCGCGCGCGGCGGGGCTGGGCAGCAGTTGGGATGCGCTGGCCGCTAGCGGCGTGGCCACGGCGCTGGAGGCGCGCCGACTGGCCGCGTGCGAGGCCGAGCTAAGCCTGATCCGCGCGCGCTTGCATGCCGTCTCGGGCCGCCATGAGGACCGGCTCATCTTTGATTTGCAAACGGCGGTGGCCCAGCTGTTTGGCTTTCAGACGGGCAAAGGCATGCGCGCCAGCGAGCGACTGATGCGCCAGTACTACTGGTGCGCCAAGGCGGTGACGCAGCTCAATCAGATTTTGCTGCTCAATATCGAGGAGCGCCTGGACCCGCACGCCGGGCAGATGCGGCCCATCAATGCGCGGTTTTTCGACAAGGGCGGAATGATCGAAGTGGCGCAGGACGATTTGTACGAGCGCCAGCCCCATGCGATTTTGGAAACCTTCTTGCTCTACCAAAGCCAGCCCAGCCTGAAGGATCTCTCCGCGCGCACCCTGCGCGCGCTCTACAACTCACGCCATGTGATGGACAGCGCTTTTCGCCACGACAGCGCCAATCGCCGCATGTTCATGCAAATTCTCCAGCAGCCCGAGGGCATCACCCACGCGCTGCGGCTGATGAACCGCACCTCCGTGCTGGGGCGGTATTTGTGGGATTTCCGGCGCATCGTGGGGCAGATGCAGCACGACTTGTTCCACGTTTACACCGTCGATCAGCACATCCTCATGGTGGTGCGCAACATGCGGCGCTTCTTCATCGCCGAGCACGCGCACGAATACCCCTACTGCTCCACATTGGCGGCAGGCTGGGACAAGCCCTGGATCCTGTACCTGGCCGCCTTGCTGCACGACATCGGCAAAGGGCGCGGGGGCGATCACTCCGAAATCGGTGCGCGCATTGCCAAGCGCTTTTGCCAATCCCACGGCGTGGCCCGCGCCGATGCCGATTTGGTGATCTTTCTGGTGCGCCAGCATTTGCTCATGAGCCAAGTGGCGCAAAAGCAGGATTTGAGCGATCCGGATGTGATCGCCGCCTTTGCGCAAAAAGTGGGCAGCGAGCGCTATCTCACCGCGCTGTACCTGCTCACCGTGGCCGACATCCGTGGCACCAGCCCCAAAGTCTGGAATGCCTGGAAAGGCAAGCTGCTCGAAGACCTGTACCGCGCCACTGCACGTTTGCTCGGTGGCAGCCAGCCCGATCCGCAAGCGCAGACGGAAATGCACAAAAGTCAGGCCCGCGCCCTGCTGCAACACGACGCCGCGTGCGAAGGCCAGCCTTGGCAGGCCTGCCTGCAAGCCTTCTGGCAACGGCTGAATTCGGGCTACTTCATGCGTCACAGCGCCGATGAGCTGGCCTGGCATGCGCGCCATCTGGCGGCGCTGCCCCCGCCCAGTGCGCAGGCGCCGCACCCGCCCATTGTGCTGGCGCGCCAATCGGCGCTGGGCGAGGGGTTGCAAGTGGCGATTTACGCCTCCGACCGTGCCGACCTGTTTGCCCGCATCGTCAGCTATTTCGATCAGGCCGAATACGAAATTCTGGATGCGCGCATTCACACCACCAGCGATGGCTACGCGCTGGATACCTTCCAGGTGGCGCTGCAATACACCGACGATGCACAGGCACAGGCCCGATCTGTGGAGCGCGACTTGGCGCAGGCCTTGCAAGGCCCGGCGTTGTGCCAGCCGCTGCCCCAACCGCGCGCGCGCCGGGTTTCGCGTCGGGCGCGGCATTTCCCCGTGCCCGTGCGCATTCGGCTGGAGCCAGACGACAAGGCCGAGCACTGGCTGCTGTCGGTGTCGGCGGCCGATCGCCTGGGCCTGCTGTACGACATCGCCTGGACTTTGGCCCAGCACCGGCTCAGCGTGCATCTGGCCAAAATCGCCACGCTGGGCGAGCGCGCGGAAGACAGCTTTCTGATCCAGGGCGAGCTGCTGCGCAGCCTGAATGGCCAGCGCTTGCTGGAGCAGCAATTGAGCCAGCGCTGCCAGGCGGCTTGACCTGGCCTGGCACCGCTGGCAGGCCTGTTCCAACCTGCCTGCCAGCGGGCAGGGCAGACAAGCGAAAGAAATGTAACATTTATTTAAATCAATGAGTTGGCCGTTATTTTTCGAGCGGAAAGTGGCGAGAATCCGCCCCTGTTACAAACGCCGGAGCCAGCCATGAGCAGCGAAGCCAAAACCGCCAACACCGTCCCAGCCGCCAATGCGCAAGAGAACGTGCTGATCAAAGACTCGGAGGAAACCACGACCGCTGGCCGTGGCGACAAGATTCTGGTGGTCGATGACGATGCCCGCATCCGCGACTTGCTGCGCCGCTACCTCACGCAGGAAGGCTTCGAGGTCATGGTGGCCGAAGATGGCAAATCGCTCAATCGCGTGATGCTGCGCGAAACCTTTGATTTGATCGTGCTGGATTTGATGTTGCCGGGCGAGGATGGCCTCTCCATCTGCCGCCGCCTGCGCGGCAACAACGACCGCACGCCCATCATCATGCTGACGGCCAAGAGTGAGGATGTGGACCGCATCGTTGGCCTGGAAGTGGGCGCCGACGATTACGTGGGCAAGCCCTTTAATCCGCGCGAGCTGCTGGCGCGCATCCACGCCGTGTTGCGCCGCCGCCCCACGATGGAGGCGCCCGGCGCGCCCGCTGGCGACAACGCCGTCGTGGCCTTTGGCTCGTTCGTGTTCGACATGGGAGCGCGCACGCTGCATAAAAACGGGCAGGAACTGCCGCTGACGACGGGCGAATTCGCCATGCTCAAAGCCCTGGTGCGCCACCCGCGCCAGCCGCTGTCGCGCGAGAAACTGGCGTTGCTGGCGCGCGGGCGCGAGTTCGAGCCGTTTGATCGCAGCCTGGATGTGCAAGTCTCCAGGCTGCGCAAGCTGGTGGAGGAAGATGCCACTTCCCCGCGCTACATCCAGACCGTTTGGGGCGTGGGCTATGTGTTTGTGCCCGATGGCAATAATTGAACGGTAGCTGGGGGCAGGGCGAGGTGGCGAGCATCGCTCTGTTACGAAACCCTCTAATTTGTACCAAAATCTTTCAATACCCAGGCAGCCCGGCTATGATCGCGAGCTGCCTTTTTCATGGGCAAAAGGCATGGGCAGACGAGAAAAGCACCGATACGACATGGACGATTACGACGCACACGATGCCGAGAGCCATCGCTCGCGCCACAGGCGCATTCGCGTCAGTCTGTTTTGGCGCACGTTCATCTTGCTGACGCTGTTGCTATTGCTCTCCAGCCTGGTGTGGCTGCAATCGTTTCGTGCGCTGGAGTTTGAGCCGCGCACGCTGTACACGGCGCAGCAAATTGCCACCATGGTCAACCTCAGCCGCGCGGGCTTGACCCACTCGGATGCCATTGCCCGCGTCTCACTGCTCAAAACGCTCTCCGAGCAAGAGGGCATGCGCATCCAGCCGCACGAGCCGGCAGACACCTATGTGCTGATGACGGATACGGCGCTGGGCAACAAATTGACCGAAACGCTGCGCAGCCGCCTGGGTACGGAGACTTTGGTCGCCAAATCCGTCAATGGCGTGCCGGGGCTGTGGGTGAGTTTTCGCCTGGGTGATGACTACACCTGGTTGCTCATGGACAGCTCCCGCATGGCGCCCCTGGGCCGTCGCACCATGCTGCTGTGGCTGGCCATGGGCGTGGTGATCTCGCTGGCGGGCGCGGCCATCATCACGCGCTTGCTCAATAAACCCATCGAAGCGCTGCGCAACGCCACCTACCGCCTGCAATACGAGGGCGATTTCAACAACAGCCAGCTCAACGAGGAGGTGGCCACCAGCGAAATCCGCCAGCTCAACATTGGCTTTAACCGCATGGCCGAGCAGCTCTCCAAGGTTGAGCAGGACAGGGCCGTGATGCTGGCGGGCATTTCGCACGACTTGCGCACGCCGCTGGCGCGCCTGCGGTTGGAGACGGAAATGAGCGTGGCCGATGAAATCGCGCGCGAGCACATGGTGGCCGACATCGTGCAGTTGGATGCCATCATCGACAAATTCATGGATTACGCGCGCCCTGTCTCGGGCGTGCGCAGCAGCGTCAACCTGCAAGCCATCGTTGCCAACTGCGTGTTTTCCATTCTGGAGTTTGGCGAGATGGAGGTGCAAAGCCAGGTGCCGGCGGATTTGTACGTGTACGCCGATGAGATCGAGCTCTCGCGCGTCATCACCAACTTGCTGGAGAACGCGCGCCGCTACGGCAAAACGCCGGGCGAGGACTTCATCCGCGTGGAAATCACCGCCACCGTCTTGCCCGAAAAAGACCACAAATTCGTGCTGCTGCGCATCCGCGACTATGGCCCGGGCGTTTCGCAGACGGAGCTGAACAATCTGCTCAAACCCTTTTTCCGCGGCGACAGCGCACGCACCTCGGCCGCGGGGGCCGGGCTGGGGCTGTCCATTGTGGACAAGACCATCCAGCGCATGGGCGGGCGGTTTGCCATCACCAATGCGACGGGAGGCGGCACGGGCCTGGTGGCGCATATCCGGCTCGACCGCGCCCCCAGCAACAAGCAGTGGCAGGAAGAACAGCGCTTGCAACGGCCCAAGGTCAAGCGCACCTCGTTCACACCGACGACTTACTGATTTTTTACAAATCAAAAGTAAAAAATATCATCATATTTCGGCATGTTGGTATTGAAGTCATTTTTCTTGTTATGTAAAAAATGTGTGATCGGCCAGGCGGGCATGCGCTGCCCACTACAATGACGCCCCCTTTGACCAGCCCCCTCGCTTGACGAGGGGGTTTTGCCTTTGCCCCACAAATACCATGTCCACACCCGCCATCCCCCCCGCGAGCGAGCCGCAATGGCCCGCCCACGCCTTGCATATCGACTCTTTGGACATGGAGGCGCAGGGCGTGGCGCACCGCGATGGCAAAGTCGTCTTTGTGGAAGGGGCGCTGGCCGGTGAAGTCGTCACCGCCAGCACCGTGCGCCGCAAAAACAACTGGGAAAAGGCCACGCTCGATGGGGTGCTGCGCGAATCCTCCCAGCGGGTGCGGCCGCATTGCCCGCATTTCGGCCTGCACCAGGGCGCGTGCGGCGGCTGCAAGATGCAGCACCTCACGCCCAGCGCGCAACTGGCCGTCAAGCAGCGCGTGCTGGAAGACAACCTCTGGCACCTGGGCAAAGTGCGGGCCGAGCGCATCCTGCGCCCCATCCAGGGGCCGGACTGGGGCTACCGCTGGCGCGCGCGCCTGTCGGTGCGCTATGTGCCCAAAAAAGGCGTGGTGCTGGTGGGCTTTCACGAGCGCAAAAGCCGCTACATCGCCGACATGGGCACATGCCCCATCCTGCCGCCTGCCGTGGATGCCCTGCTGATGCCGCTGCGCGCGCTCATCGCCAGCCTGGATGCGCGTGACACCTGCCCGCAAATCGAGCTGGCGTGTGGCGATGCCGTCACCGCGCTGGTGCTGCGCCACCTGGAGCCGCTGGGCGAAGCCGATCTGCAGCGCCTGCGCGACTTCGCCGCGCGCCACCCCTTCATCCAATGGTGGTTGCAACCCAAAGGGCCGGATACCGTGCATCTGCTCGACGCCCAACCGCCCGAGCGCGGCCTAGCCTATGCCCTGCCGGAATTTGGCATCCGCATGCCCTTTCGGCCCACCGACTTCACCCAGGTCAACCCCCACATCAACCGCGTACTGGTGGCGCGGGCCTTGCAATTGCTGGCCGTGCAGCGCCACGAGCGCGTGATCGACTGGTTTTGCGGCCTGGGCAATTTCAGCCTGCCCTTGGCCACGCAAGCGGCCCAGGTGCTGGGCATTGAAGGCAGCGATGCGCTGGTGGCGCGCGCGCAGGCCAATTGGCAGGCCAACCAGCAAACGCGCGCCAGCCAGGGCCTGCGTGCGCTGGCGCCCGCCCAATTCGTGGCGCGCAATTTGTTCAACATGACCCCGGAGCTGCTGCAAACCGATGGCGTGGCCGACCGCTGGCTGGTCGATCCACCGCGCGAAGGCGCTTTTGCGCTGGCCAAAGCCCTGGCCGACATCCACCAGCAGCGCAGCGGCCAGGCAGGGCAGGGCGGCGCGGCACAGGCCCAAGCCCAAGCCCAAGCCCAAGGGGAGGAGGGCACAGCCGCGCAAGCGTTTGACGACAACCCCGCCTGGCAACCGCCTGCGCGCATCGTGTACGTCAGTTGCAACCCCGCCACGCTGGCCCGCGATGCGGGCTTGCTGGTGCACCAGGCTGGCTACCGCTGCTCGGCCGCTGGCGTGGTCAACATGTTCCCGCACACGGCGCATGTGGAAAGCATCGCGGTGTTCGACCGCGTTTGACAATCGCCGACCGTCCCTGTATTTCGCCCCATGACTGCTCAGAACTGCGCCCCTTCATTGGAAGAAAGTCCAGCAAGCGCCGATGCCCTGCATGCCACGCTGCGCGCCCGGTTGCGGGAGCAGGGCGCCTGCACCCCGGCGGCACAAGCGCAGGGCGGGGAATGCGTGCTGGTGGGCGCCGGGCCGGGCGATCCGGACTTGCTCAACCTCAAGGCCATCAAAGCCATTGCCCGGGCGACGGTATTGCTGGTGGACGATTTGGTGGGCGATGCCGTGCTGGAATGGGCCTCGACCGCCGCGCGCGTCATCCACGTGGGCAAGCGAGGCGGGCGGCAAAGCACCCCGCAAGAGCACATTGAGGCGCTGATGGTGCAGCACGCGCGTGCAGGGGAAGTGGTGGTGCGGCTCAAAGGCGGCGATCCCCTGATCTTCGGTCGCAGCGGCGAGGAGTTGCAACGCCTGCGCGCAGCGGGCGTGCGCGCCAGCGTGGTCAATGGCATCACCTCAGGCCTGGCGGCAGCCAATGCGTTGCAGGCGCCGCTGACGCACCGCGACCATGCCCACGGCGTATTGCTCATCACCGGCCAAACGGCGCCGGGCGAAGCGCTGGATTGGCCCGCGCTGGCCCGCACGGCCCATGCGGCGCGCTTGACGCTGGTGATTTACATGGGGGTGCGCGGCGCGGCGCAAATCCAGGCAGGGCTGCTCCAGGGCCTGCCTGGCGATACGCCGGTGGCGCTGGTGCAATCGGCCTCGCTGCCGCAGGAGAAAACCGTGCGCACCACACTGGCCGAGTTGACCGAGAGCATGCAGCGCCACGGCATGGGCAGCCCCGCCATCATCATGGTGGGCGAGGTGTTGCAAGCGGCGGCTGGGCCGCTTGGCGTTTAAACCCCTCCCACGGCAAGGGGGGCAAGCTGTGCCGAATGGTTCAAGGTGCCATTTTCTTGCCCTATTTGCAAATCAATAAGCAAAAAAATTCACTTGTTTCGGCATGTTGATGTTGAATCTGTTTTTTCTTTGAATTGAAAGTCATGGGCGTTGGGCCAGCGCCGCCTTCACCGCAGCAGAAACGGCCCCCATATCCGCCTTGCCAGCCAGCTCTTTCTTCGCCTGGCCCATGACCTTGCCCATATCGCCCGGGCCAGATGCGCCCAGATCGGCCACGATTTTTTCTACGGCGGCTTGCACCTCTTGCGCGCTCAGGCGTGCGGGCAGATAGGCTTGCAGCACGTCGATCTCGCTTTGCTCTTGCTCGACCAAATCTTGTCGGCTCGCTTGCTCGAAGGCGGTGATGGAGTCGCGGCGCTGCTTGATGAGCTTGTCCACAATCGCCACGATGGCAGCATCGTCAAGGGTGACCCGCTCGTCCACCTCGCGCTGCTTGATGGCCGCTTGCAGCATGCGAATCGTGCCCAAACGCTGGGTTTGCTTGGCGCGCATGGCGCTTTTCATGTCTTCGGTGATTTGGTCTTTCAGGCTCATGGCTGACCTCCAGAAAAGGGAGAAAGCAACAACAAAAAGCCGCGCGAGGCGTCCCTGGCGCGGCTTTCGTCAATGAAACGACGGGCGTTTCCGACGCAGATGCACGATTAGTACATCTTCTTGGGCAATTGCATGCTGCGCACGCGTTTGTAATGGCGTTTGACGGCAGCAGCTTTTTTGCGCTTGCGCTCGGTCGTGGGCTTTTCGTAGAACTCGCGGGCGCGCAATTCATTGAGCAGGCCCAGCTTTTCGATGGTGCGCTTGAAGCGGCGCAGTGCGACTTCGTACGGTTCGTTTTCTTTGACGCGGATGGTAGTCATTCGATGAAAAAAAGAGTGCCAGCGCCAAGGCGGGGGAGATCAGGCCCTGCTTCCAGGCTCCAGCGGTTTCGCCCCATTTGTTAACTAGTATGGCCAATGGGGCATGTGCCAGCAAAACGCGCGATTATAAAAGAGTTTCTGGGGATTTTTGCCAAGAAATGGCCGAATGTGGGCTTGCAGGCAAACAAGCCATAAGCCGATGACTGCATTCAGGTCGATGGGGTGGCTTGATCGGCTTGGGCTTCAGTCTGCCCGGCAGGGGCGCCGGGGTCGTCAAACTCCCAATAACGCTGGGCGGCCAAAACGGCATTGGGGTAGGTGGCGCGTCCGCGGCTGCCGTTGTAGCGGCCCAGGGCCATGAATAAATCGCCTTTTTCAATATCGAGGTAGTGCCGCAGGATCACATTGCCAAAGCGCAAATTGGTCTGCATGTGAAAGAGCTTGGAGGCATCGCCATCACCAATGACGCGGGTCCAAAACGGCATGATTTGCATGTAACCGCGTGCACCTGCGTGGGAGATGACGTGCTTTCTGAAGCCGCTTTCGACCTGGATCAACCCCAGCACCATGGCAACGTCCAGCCCAGCGCGTTTGCTTTCGTACCAGACGGTTTGCAAGAACTCATGCCGCAGAGTCACATTGGGCATGCGACGGGCCAGCTTTTCACTGGTGGCCGTGAGCCAGCGCAGGTAGGCCAGGCGGCTGGCGGTGTCCACAAAGACAGGCTCTGGCGGCGTTGCATTGCTGATGGCCGCTTGCAAGGCCGAGCGCACGGAATCGACCAAAGGCTCTTCCAATTGATGGCCCGCATGGGTGGGCAGGGCGCAAAGCGACGCAGACAG
The DNA here is from genome assembly GCF_003703475.1 of Allofranklinella schreckenbergeri. Taxonomy (GTDB): domain Bacteria; phylum Pseudomonadota; class Gammaproteobacteria; order Burkholderiales; family Burkholderiaceae_C; genus Lampropedia; species Lampropedia schreckenbergeri. Next base: position 48,401 of record NZ_RDQM01000013.1, read on the forward strand.
GAGCGCAGCGCTGGCCCCAAACCGCTTCAGGCCGCGCAGCCAAAGGCGCGGCCATCGATACGCCGGAAATGGATCAAATGGGGCAGTGGGCTGTTTCATCGGGTGTGGGGGCGTGTCGCATGGGCGGTATGAGGCGCCCAATCGAGCACGGAACCCGCCTTGCGCCTCAGCCTTTCAGGGCAACGCCCTGTTCTTTCAAAAACGAAATGACGTTACCCAATGTTACCTTCTGGGCTTCGGTTTGACGACGGTGCTGGTACTCCAGTTGACCTTCTTTCAAATTCCGTTCTGAAATGACGACACGGTGCGGCACGCCAATCAACTCCCAATCGGCAAACATGGCGCCGGGGCGCTCGCCGCGGTCGTCCAGCAGCACGTCCACGCCAGCGGCTTGCAATTGGTCGTGGAGCTGCTCGGCCGCCTCGCGTACGGCGTCGCTGCGATCCATGCCAATGGGGCAAATCACCAGAGTGAAAGGGGCGATGGCATCGGGCCAGATGATGCCGCGCTCGTCGTGGTTTTGCTCGATGGCCGCAGCGGGCAGACGCGAAACGCCGATGCCGTAGCAGCCCATCTCAAAGGGTGTGGGCTTGCCGTTTTCGTCCAGGAAGGTGGCGCCCATGGCGCTGCTGTATTTGGTGCCCAGGTAAAAAACGTGGCCGACTTCGATGCCGCGTTCGATTGCCAGGCGTCCTTGGCCGTCGGGTGAGAGGTCCCCCTCGACGACGTTGCGCAAGTCGGCCACGAGATCAGGCTCGGGCAGGTCGCGTCCCCAGTTGACGCCGGTGTAGTGGAAGTCGACTTCGTTGGCGCCGCAAATCCAGTCGGCCATGACGGCCACCTCGCGATCGGCCACGACCTTGACGGGTTTGAGTGTCTGAATGGGCCCCAGGTAGCCCGGCTTGGCGCCGAAATGCGCAACGATTTCGGCCTCGCTGGCAAAGCGAAAACCTGCCAGACCCGGTACTTTGGCGACTTTGACCTCATTCATGTCGTGGTCGCCACGCAGCAGCAGCAGCCAGATCTGCGTGCTCGTGATTTGGCCTTGCTCATCCAGCTTGTCGGTTGCCAGTACCAGCGATTTGACGGTGGTGTGCAGCGGCACTTGCAGTTGTGCAGCCACTTGCGCGCAGGTGCTGTTGCCGGGCGTAGGGGTTTTGCTCAAAGGGGCTGATGCAGAGGGGCGGGGCTGCTGTGGCGCCAGGGCTTCGGCTTTTTCGATGTTGGCGGCGTAGTCGCTTTCCGGAGCGTAAATGATGGCATCTTCCCCGGTGGCGGCGATGACTTGGAATTCTTCGCTCAGGTCGCCGCCAATGGCACCGCTATCGGCGGCCACGGCGCGGTAGCGCAGGCCGAAGCGGTCGAAAATGCGGCGATACGCTTGGCGCATGGCTTCGTAGCTGGTTTGAGCGCCCGCTTTGTCTTTGTCAAAGCTGTAGGCGTCTTTCATGATGAATTCACGCCCGCGCATCAGGCCAAACCGGGGACGGCGCTCGTCGCGGAATTTGGTCTGAATTTGGTAGAAGTTCACCGGCAGTTGTTTGTAGCTGCGCAGCTCAGCGCGGGCGATATCGGTGACGGCTTCTTCACTGGTGGGCTGGATGACGAAGTCGCGCTCGTGGCGATCCTTGACGCGCAGCAGCTCTGGCCCCATCTTGTCGAAACGCCCGGTTTCCTGCCACAGCTCGCCGGGCTGCACGACTGGCATGCACAGCTCCACCGCGCCAGCGCGGTTCATTTCCTCCCGCACGATGGCTTGGACTTTGCCCAGCACGCGCAGGCCCATGGGCATATAGGTGTAAATGCCCGCGCTGACGCGACGGATCATGCCTGCGCGCATCATCAATTGGTGGCTGATGATTTCCGCGTCAGCGGGGGCTTCCTTGTACGTGGAGACGAAGAATTGGGAGGCTTTCATAGCAAAAGCGCCGCGGCGACCAAGTGGTCGGCGGCGAACAGGTAAGGGCTGAGGTGATGAAGTTATGCGCCCATGGGTCAGGAGGCACTCTCGGGCATAATGGGCGCAGACAAGGGAGAGTCTGCTTTGTGGGCTTTTCCGATTGGAAATAAAGGTGCAATTATGCTTGACAGGGAAGGCTTTAGACCGAATGTCGGCATCATACTGCTCAACCAGAAAAATCAGGTTTTCTGGGGCAAACGCATCCGTACGCACAGTTGGCAATTTCCTCAAGGTGGTATTGATCGGGGGGAAAAACCCGAGCAGGCCATGTATCGAGAATTGCACGAGGAAGTGGGCTTGCACCCGCATCACGTCCGGATCATTGCCCGCACCAGGGACTGGTTGCGCTACGAGGTGCCCGACCGTTTTATCCGCCGGGATGCGCGCGGTCATTACAAGGGGCAGAAACAGATTTGGTATTTGCTCCAATTGCTGGGCAACGACTGGGATTTGAATCTGCGCGCGACAGACCACCCCGAATTTGATGCTTGGCGCTGGAACGATTATTGGGTTCCATTGGATGTGGTAGTGGAATTCAAGCGTGGCGTTTACGAGATGGCGTTAACAGAGCTTTCACGCTTTGTGCCGCGCACGGAGGCCCGTAACCGTTTCTTGCGCGGTGGCGTGCGTGGCCATAAAGGGGGGCACGCGAACAATGCCGGGCAAGAAAATGCCCAGGTGCCTGTGCGTCAGAGTCAGCGCAGTGCGATGCCCAGGGTGAATTCGTTGCTGGTTGGGGCGCATGTGGAGTTGCCGCCGGGAGCGAGCTTCGATCCTGATCCGTCCGCTGGAAGTGGGTTGGTGAAAGAGGGGACTTTCGCGATCGCGAAAAAAACCAGTGATTGAATTGCCCCAGTCATTCAGAGATTTTTACGGCAGGGCCAGTGGCCCTGCCGTCTTCATTTGAAAGGCCCGTTATGGCAGGCAAAAGCGGTAAGGTGAACAAGGCATGGCTGCACGACCATGTGAACGATCCTTACGTCAAACTGGCACAAAAAGAAGGCTACCGCGCCCGCGCGGTTTACAAACTCAAGGAAATCGATGAAGTCCACCATTTGTTGGCCAAGGCCCAGGTGGTGGTGGATTTGGGCTGCGCGCCTGGCGCGTGGTGCCAATATCTGAGTCGTCGGCTTGGTTTGGGAAAAGCGGATACCGTGGCTGAGCCTGATCGCCCTACGCCCAAAGTGGTGGGGGTCGATTTGCTGCCTATGGAAAGCGTGCCCGGCGTGCAATTCATTCAGGGCGATTTCCAAAGCGATGCCGTTTTACAGGCTTTGCAGCAGGCTGTCGCTGGGCGGCCTGTGGATGCGGTGGTGTCGGATATGGCGCCGAATCTCAGTGGCCATGCAGCTACTGATGCGGCGCGCATGGAAGCTCTGATCGAAATGGCGGTTGATTTCGCCCAAACGCACTTGCGTCCTGAAGGCGTGATGGTGGCCAAAGTTTTCCATGGCTCTGGCTACGATCCCTTGGCGCGGCTGTTTCGCCAGACCTTTCGCCAAAGCAAAGCCTATAAACCCAAAGCTTCTCGCAGTCGCTCGGCAGAGACTTTCTTGATCGGCCAAGGCTTACGCACGTGAGGAGGCGGTTTCGCGCGCTTGACGCAGCCGCTCAAACTTTTGCCACAGCGATTCGCGTGACTCCACATGCTCTGGATTGACGGGAATGCACGCAACCGGGCAAATCTCCACACACTGTGGCGTATCGAAATGGCCTACGCATTCGGTGCACTGATGCGGGTTGATGACATAGTGCAACTCGCCCATCGAAATGGCATCGTTGGGGCATTCAGGCTCGCACACATCGCAATTGATGCACTCACTGGTGATGGTCAGGGCCACGGCCTCACTCCCGCGTGTGCTGTATTTGCTGTGCTTGCCGTTGGGCCGGGCTGAGCACAAAACCAAAGCGCGCCTCCAGCTCATGGCTGCAAACCTCAGAGGGCTGCCAGCGTGCGTCGCATTCCATCCGATTGCTAAAGGCCAGCATATCCTGGCTGTGTACCAGGCCCAAACCCAGGTCGGTCAGCAGATAGACGCGGCCCTGTTCATCAACCAGGCTTTGCTGAAAACGTGCCACGCGCCCCGTGTGGGTGACGATGCCATCGTCGTCACCTTTTGCATCCGTGACGCGGAGCACCCAGGGCGCAGCTTCCAGCTCAACAAACACGCGCTGAGGGCCGTTTTGGAAAAACCACTGCCCTTGTGCATCGCAACCGTAGTTGCGCCCTATGAATTGCGCCAGCGCCTCGTGTTGCAACTGCGCACCCTTGGCTTGTGCAAAAGGGCCGCGCGCTTGCGTGGCCGCATCGCGCATAAACCAATGTCCGCGGGCATCCAGACCCAACCAACCCGTACAGGCAGGCACATTGGGCCATTTGCGCATGGCTTGTTTGACGATTTCATCCATAGCGGCGCATTGTGCCCGCTTCAAACAGCCCTGGCGCGGGTAGTGGCTCATCCATGGGAGGCGTATTCCCGGTCCATTGAGTGAGGGGGGCAAGCTGTGTGTGGAGACACGATCGTGTTTGGCACAGCCCCGTTACTGCTGTAGGCGGAGCGAAGAAGGCAGTGACTCCAAGGCGCAACGCTCCGACAGGGGGCAATTGCGGCGGAGTTCACGCGCAGTCAGCCATGGCATAAATTATTTACAGATCAAAAGAAATAAAATTCCCTTGTTTTGGCAATTTCCATATAGGCTGAGTTTTCTTTTGATTTGTATTCTTTGGATTTTTTGATTTCCAGATCAAAGTAAAAAAAGCTCTTTGACTATCCTGCCAGAAAAGGGGTATTTTTTTGCTTCTTTTGGAGGCTTTCTCCGGGAAAGAGCGTTTCGGAGGGGGCAAAAGGCGATGGGATCGCCTTTGCGCCACAAACCCAAGTTACAGCGATGCTGCATTGAAGGTGTCGCAGGCCCTTGGATCACCGGATTGCAGCCCCTTGTAAAACCAGCGTTGACGTTGCGCACTGGAGCCATGGGTAAAACTCTCTGGCCTCACGACGCGCCCAGCGGAGCGCTGCAAGGCGTCATCGCCAATTTTGGCTGCTGCATTCATGGCGGCTTCAATATCGCCTTTTTCCAGAATCTGGCGTTGGCGATGTGCGTGATGCCCCCATACGCCGGCATAACAATCGGCTTGTAGCTCTAAGCGCACATTCAGTTGATTGAATTCGGTTTGGCTGACTTTGCCTTGCAATCGATGGATTTTCTGCAATGTGCCTTGCAGGTTCTGGACATGGTGTCCGACCTCATGCGCTATCACATACGCTTGGGCAAACTCGCCAGGTGCGCCCAGGCGATTTTTCAGCTCATTGAAAAAATCCAAGTCAATATAGACCGTGCTGTCCGAGGGGCAGTAGAAAGGCCCCATGGCCGCTTGTCCGACGCCACAGGCTGTGCGAGTGGCTGTGCGATAAAGCACCATGCGCGGTTCCTGATAGTTTTGGAAAAGCTGGTTCCAGACATCTTCGGTATCCGCTAAAACCACAGAGGCAAATTGACCTGCCTTATCCGGGATGGCCGCTGTTTCATTCGAATTGACAGGCGCTTGCTGAGTGACCGCTGGGCCAACGCCCTGCATGATGCCTAGAACGGTCAAAGGATTGATCCCGAAAACCCAACCCAAGACGACTGCGATAACGATGGAGCCGATGCCTAGACTGCGGCCGCCCATAGCGCTTCCCGAGCGCCGATCTTCTACATTGCGAGACTGACGGTGGCCTTGCCAACGCATGAATAGACTCCTTTGTGTTTATGTTTGAATAGTGTGTGACGGATGTCGTTCAACTATCTGCTATAATGCCAGAATTTGCAGCGACACGAAGCTGCAAAAAAAACAGGAGAGGTGGCAGAGTGGTCGAATGTACCTGACTCGAAATCAGGCGTAGGTGCAAGCCTACCGAGGGTTCGAATCCCTCCCTCTCCGCCAAATGCCAGAATCGCTAGTGATCCTAAACGCTGTCAAACCTTGTTTTGGCGGCGTTTTTTCTTTTGCGGCGGATATTGTGGTGCCCAAGGCATGTCCTTTCATGCATGGAACATAGGCAAATTCTGTAAGGCATCGCATCCTTGCTTGAGCGATCAAGTTATGGGAGAATGCCGGGCTTCGCTTTTTGCGAGGTTGCTGCTTTTTATGGCGTATGTGTGTAAGGAGCAGCGGATCATCACGTTTTGAAACACGTTTAGGAACTTAAATCAATGCCAACTATTAACCAGCTGGTCCGTCGCGGACGTACTGTTGAGACGGTTAAGTCCAAAAGTCCTGCGATGGAAGAGTGTCCACAGCGCCGTGGTGTTTGCACGCGCGTGTACACCACAACTCCCAAGAAGCCAAACTCCGCTTTGCGTAAGGTTGCCAAGGTGCGTCTGACCAATGGCTTCGAGGTCATTTCCTACATTGGCGGTGAGGGCCACAACCTGCAAGAGCACAGTGTGGTGCTGGTGCGCGGTGGTCGTGTCAAGGACTTGCCGGGTGTGCGTTACCACATCGTGCGCGGTTCGCTTGACCTGCAAGGTGTGAAAGATCGCAAGCAGGCGCGCTCCAAATATGGTGCAAAGCGTCCTAAGAAGGCTTGAGGTCGAGTCCTTCATTTTTGTTTTTTATTTGGTTTTTCTTTTTGTTTTACGGTGCCTGTTTCCGCTTGACGAGCGGCAGGCGTAGTGGCCTGGGATTCCTTTTTCCAAGGGTGAGAGGGCGTCTTGGTCGAGTAAGTGCAGTCCCCGATGGTCTGCATGGCGCGTAGTGCCAACTGAAGCAAGTTTTTGAGGTGAAAAATGCCACGTCGTCGCGAAGTTCCTAAACGTGAAATTCTGCCGGATCCCAAATTCGGCAATGTAGAGTTGTCCAAATTCATGAACGTGATCATGGAGGGGGGTAAAAAAGCGGTCGCTGAGCGCATCATTTATGGTGCGCTGGATATTATTGGTCAGAAGCAAAAAGATAAGGATCCGCTTGAGGTCTTTACTACTGCGATCAATAACGTCAAGCCTGTTGTCGAGGTGAAGTCTCGTCGTGTGGGGGGGGCTAACTACCAAGTGCCTGTGGAGGTGCGTCCCGTGCGTCGTCTGGCCTTGTCTATGCGTTGGATTAAAGATGCGGCTCGCAAGCGTAGTGAGAAGTCCATGGCGCAACGCCTGGCTAATGAGTTGCTTGAGGCTACTGAGGGTCGTGGTGGCGCTATGCGTAAGCGCGATGAGGTGCATCGCATGGCTGAGGCCAATAAGGCGTTTAGCCACTTCCGTTTCTGATTGACTTGATTTTTTGTGGCTTTAAGCCCGACCTGCTCTGTGCTGCGCAGGCGGGCTTTGGCCGTTATGGAGTATTAAGCTATGGCTCGCAAAACCCCCATTGAGCGTTACCGCAATATTGGTATTTCGGCGCACATTGATGCCGGCAAGACTACTACGTCCGAGCGTATTCTTTTCTATACAGGTGTGACCCATAAATTGGGTGAAGTGCATGACGGTGCGGCTACGACCGACTGGATGGAGCAAGAGCAGGAGCGTGGTATTACCATCACTTCCTCGGCTGTGACGGCCTTCTGGAAAGGGATGGATTTGAGCCGTCCTGAGCACCGTATCAACATCATTGACACTCCGGGTCACGTGGATTTCACGATTGAAGTTGAGCGTTCGATGCGTGTGCTTGATGGTGCATGCATGGTGTATTGCGCCGTGGGTGGAGTGCAGCCGCAGTCGGAAACTGTGTGGCGTCAAGCAAATAAGCACAAAGTGCCTCGGTTGGCGTTTGTGAATAAGATGGACCGCACCGGCGCCAATTTCTTTAAGGTCCATGATCAGATGAAGTTGCGTCTTAATGCCAATCCGGTGCCTGTGGTGATCCCTATTGGAGCAGAAGACAACTTCAAGGGTGTGGTTGATCTGATCAAGATGAAAGCCATCATCTGGGATGAGGCTTCCCAGGGCATGAAGTTTGAATATCAGGATATTCCTGCTGACTTGGCTGAGACCGCCAAGGAGTGGCGTGAAAAAATGGTCGAAGCCGCTGCCGAGTCGTCTGAAGAGCTGATGAATAAATACCTGGAAGAAGGTGATTTGTCTGAGAAGGAAATCATCGCGGGTTTGCGTCAGCGTACCATTGCGACCGAGATTCAGCCCATGTTGTGTGGCTCGGCTTTCAAAAACAAAGGTGTTCAGCGCATGCTGGATGCGGTGTTGGATTTCTTGCCTTCGCCTGTGGATATTCCCGATGTGGCTGGCACCGATCCGGATGACGAAGAGAAGCGCCTTAGTCGCAAGGCTGATGATGAAGAGAAATTCTCTGCCTTGGCCTTTAAGCTGATGACTGACCCATTTGTGGGGCAGCTCACCTTCGTACGTGTGTATTCTGGTGTGCTCTCTAAGGGTGATACCGTGTTCAATGCGACGAAGGGCAAAAAGGAGCGCATTGGTCGTATCGTGCAGATGCGTGCCAATGAGCGTCAGGAGATTGAGGAAATCCGCGCGGGTGATATTGCTGCTTGCGTGGGTTTGAAAGAAGTGACCACGGGTGATACTTTGTGCGATATGGCTGCTCCCATTGTGCTTGAGCGCATGGTATTCCCTGAGCCTGTGATCGCTCAGGCTGTTGAGCCCAAGTCCAAAGCGGATCAGGAGAAAATGGGCATTGCTCTTTCTCGTCTGGCTTCCGAAGATCCTTCCTTCCGTGTGCGCACCGATGAAGAGTCTGGTCAGACCATCATTGCTGGGATGGGGGAGTTGCACCTGGAGATCATCGTTGACCGTATGAAGCGCGAATTTGGTGTGGAAACCAACGTTGGCAAGCCGCAGGTAGCCTATCGTGAAACCGTGCGCAAGTCGGTGGCCGATGTCGAAGGCAAGTTCGTGCGTCAGTCCGGTGGTAAGGGTCAGTACGGTCACGTGGTGTTCACGCTCGAACCTATGGAGCCCGGCAAGGGTTTCGAGTTCGTCGACGAGATCAAGGGTGGCGTGGTGCCGCGCGAGTACATTCCTGCCGTACAAAAGGGCGTGGAAGAGGCGCTCACCAGCGGTGTGCTGGCTGGTTACCCGGTCGTCGATGTGCGCGTGCGTCTGACTTTCGGTTCCTACCACGATGTGGACTCGTCCGAACAGGCTTTCAAGATGGCTGCCATCTTTGGCTTTAAAGAGGCTGCTCGCAAAGCAAATCCCGTAATTCTGGAGCCTATGATGGCCGTCGAGGTAGAGACGCCAGACGACTACGCGGGTACTGTGATGGGGGATCTGTCTTCCCGCCGCGGTATGGTGCAAGGTATGGAGGCCATCGTTGGCGGCGGTCAAAGTATCAAGGCTGAAGTGCCGCTGTCTGAAATGTTCGGTTACGCTACGCAGTTGCGTTCGATGACGCAGGGCCGTGCCACTTACACCATGGAGTTCAAGCACTACGCTGAAGCACCCAAGAATGTGGCAGACGCCATCGTGGCGGCCCGTGCAAAGTAAACTGCTTGTCTCTTTCCCGATCCGCAAGAAGGGTTGGTCTGCGATGCCGCGCTCCTGTTTCGCCCGTGGGCAGGAAGTTAGCAGTGGCATGCAGACCTAAAACCAAAATCACGGGCGTGTTCTTTTCTCTCAAGGAAATTTCAAAATGGCAAAAGGTAAGTTTGAGCGCACCAAGCCCCACGTGAACGTGGGCACGATTGGTCACGTGGACCATGGCAAGACGACGCTGACTGCAGCGATCGCCACCGTGTTGTCCAAGAAGTTCGGCGGCGAAGCCAAGGGCTACGACCAGATCGACAATGCGCCCGAAGAAAAGGCTCGCGGCATCACCATCAACACCTCGCACGTGGAATACGAAACGGCCAACCGCCACTACGCCCACGTGGACTGTCCCGGCCACGCCGACTACGTCAAGAACATGATCACCGGTGCCGCTCAGATGGACGGCGCCATCCTGGTCTGCTCCGCCGCTGACGGCCCCATGCCCCAAACCCGTGAGCACATCCTGCTCTCGCGCCAGGTGGGCGTGCCCTACATCATCGTCTTCCTGAACAAGGCCGACATGGTGGACGACGAAGAGCTGCTGGAACTGGTCGAAATGGAAGTGCGCGAACTGCTCTCCAAGTACGACTTCCCTGGCGACGACACCCCCATCATCCGCGGCTCTGCCAAGCTGGCCCTGGAAGGCGACCAAAGCCCCATCGGCGAAGAAGCCATCCTCAAGCTCGCTGAAGCCCTGGACAGCTACATCCCCACCCCCGAGCGCGCCGTGGACGGTACCTTCCTCATGCCCGTGGAAGACGTGTTCTCCATCTCTGGTCGCGGTACCGTGGTCACCGGCCGTGTCGAGCGTGGCGTCATCAAAGTCGGCGAAGAAATCGAAATCGTCGGCATCCGTGACCTGCAAAAGACCACCGTCACCGGCGTGGAAATGTTCCGCAAGCTGCTCGACCAGGGCCAGGCTGGCGACAACGTCGGTCTGTTGCTGCGCGGTACCAAGCGCGAAGAAGTCGAGCGCGGTCAAGTGCTGGCCAAGCCCGGCACCATCAAGCCGCACACCGACTTCACTGCTGAGGTCTACGTGCTGAGCAAGGACGAAGGCGGCCGCCACACCCCCTTCTTCAGCAACTACCGCCCGCAGTTCTACTTCCGCACCACGGACGTGACCGGCTCCATCGAACTGCCTGAAGGCAAGGAAATGGTTATGCCTGGCGACAACGTCAGCATCACCGTCAAGCTGATTGCCCCGATCGCCATGGAAGAAGGTCTGCGCTTCGCGATCCGCGAAGGCGGTCGTACCGTCGGCGCCGGTGTGGTGGCTAAGATCATTGCCTAACTCTCAGGTGAGAAGGAAGTCACACCGTGAGCAAGCAAAAGATCCGTATCCGCCTCAAGGCCTTCGATTACAAGCTGATCGACCAGTCGGCTGCTGAGATCGTTGACACCGCCAAGCGCACTGGTGCCATCGTCAAGGGGCCCGTTCCTCTGCCTACGCGATTCAAGCGTTTCGACATTCTGCGTTCGCCGCACGTCAACAAAACCAGTCGCGACCAGTTGGAAATTCGCACGCATCAGCGTTTGATGGACATTGTCGATCCCACAGATAAGACCGTGGATGCGCTGATGAAGTTAGATCTGCCTGCAGGGGTGGACGTCGAAATCAAATTGCAATAATCAAAAGTTGGCCGCCACAGCCGGCTTTTGAGAGCAAACAGGCTTGCCTTACCGCAAGCCTGTTTTTTTATTGATCTAAAAACTAACGAATTGAAAACTGAGCAATCCTAAAAAATAGAATCCATCAATGTTTGTTTCAGATCAATAAGTGCATTGCTGTGAATGCCAGATTGAATGTATCAAAAATAAAAAGATTGTGGTTGGTCATATTCGATGAAATTTTTGGCATGTTAAGTTAAAAAAAGTCCGCTTATTCAAGCGGACTTTTGAAAGATATTATTCTTATGGGAGGCTTTTAAGCCGTCTGCTTCTCGAGCGTATTTTTCAAAGCCTTAACAGCTTTGAGTACCTCGTCCACATGGCCAGGCACTTTCAGACCGCGCCACTCTTGTGCTAACGTGCCGTCTGGGGCGATAAGAAAGGTGCTGCGCTCAATGCCTTTAACTTTTTTGCCATACATGATTTTGTTTTTTACGACTCCAAACATGTGGCACATTTTTTCTTCGGTGTCCGCAATCAATTCAAACGGAAGTTCCAGCTTCTCTTTGAAGCCGTCGTGCGACTTCATATTGTCACGGGATACACCAAAAACAACAGCTCCCAGCTTTACGAACTTTTCGTATTTATCCCTAAACTGTAGGGCTTCGGTCGTGCAGCCGGGGGTATTGTCTTTTGGGTAAAAGTAAAGGATGAGGATTTGCCCGTTGTGTGAAGTGTTGCTTACCGTCACACCACCGGTTGCGCTGGCTTCGAACTCGGGAAGGAGCTTGTTGACAACGATCGCCATGGTTAATGGAGTCTCTCTGTCTGTTGAGTCGTTGAAGAAATGCCGACCAGGCATATAAGCCGAAGGACTCGTACTGACTATCAATGCAATAAGCCACGCATCCGCAAGGATGCGCGCCTGATTTTCAAATCAGCCATCGGCTACAGGTTCGGCGAACCCGCGATTGTACCGCACTCAAGCAAGGTCTTGTCGACTCACCTGGAGATCAGGGGCTGGCGGGTATGAGCTGTGTGCGCTAATACGCCCACAAATTATCGAAATACCTCTTCCAGGAGGTTTTCGTATTCATCATCCACTACGCCATCAATCAAATCCGATAGAGGTAAGGAGTAAGTAGCCTCTTCTAACAAGCGTTGGGAGGTCTTGGCGTAATGGGGGAGATCAAATGTAGGAACCATGACACGGCAACCTACGCCTTGGAGCTTCCGTACCAATGGGGAAAAATCGGCCGCGCCCGTGAAAAGCACAACCAAGTCGAAATGACGGTGAATTGCAAGATCGTAAGTTTCTAATGCCAAGCTGATATCCACGCCTTTTTCTTCGGGCGGGTTGGTTGCTTCGTTCATTGGTTGGTAATGCGCTATGACGCCAGCCCACATCAAAACCTGATCTTGAAAGCGATCGGTTTCAAGCTGTTTAAGAGGGTCACGCGTGGCTTGCACGGCTTTAAGCGAAAAACGGCCGCGAAAAAAATGAGCCTCAGTGATTTGGCACAAAGCGGCCACGCCATCTCTTTCCAGGGCGCTGATATGGTGGCGAAGATAGTTGTGCAGGGCGCTGATGTTGAGGTGGCTTTGGCGCTCGTGCGTGAAGCGGTAGTAGTTGCTGATGCGCCAGAAGAAGCTACCGTCATAAATTACGGCGATTTTGAGTAGGCTGGGATCGTATTTCATTGAAAAGATGGTTGGTTACTTGAGAGATGTGCGTAATCTGGAAGCAAATTTTTTTGAGAATGTACGCAGCTTGGTAAGCCGAAAGGATTGTAAATAAAAAGTCAACCGACGGAAGGTGTTTGAAAAGTCTTGCAAGACTGGGAGATCGTATCGAGGCCTCCTCGCTGTTTCTCTCATTGAGACAACATCGCGCAGCGGGGGCGTGCCATCAAAATCCTTGCGCCGCGCTCATCCCCAGGATTGGGCGTTTTGCACGGCGACTTTGATGACGTGCACGGGTGTAGTGTGCAGTTGTTACACTGCGCGCCCTTTCGGGCCTTTGAGGCATCTGTGCTGCCAGGCCTGTATTGCTGGATTCAGCGTCGCTGCGGCGCGGGCTGTTGTTTTGCATTTTTTCGAGGAGCTTCATGCAAGCCTATCTTGCTCGGCGATTGGCCACTTTGCTGCTATCGCTGCTGGGCGCTTCCGTGTTGGTCATGTTGGTGCTGGAGGTGTTGCCTGGTAATGCGGCGGAGGTGATGTTGGGGCCAGACGCGCCGCCAGAAGCTGTGCAAGCCTTGTATGAACAGTTGGGCTTGCACAACCCGCTGTGGCAACGGTACAGCCAGTGGATTTGGGGTTTGCTGCATGGGGATATGGGGGAGAGCTATGCCTACGGTATTCCCGCTAGTGAGCTGATTTTGCAAAGCTTGCAAGTGACCTTGCCCCTGGCAGGTATGGCGATTGCCTTGACGCTGGCACTTGCGTTGGCTGCCGGCGTCTTTGCGGCCGCGCACCACAATCGCATGGGTGACTTCTTTACGATGGGCTTGGCCCAGCTAGGCATGGCTGTGCCTAATTTCTGGTTTGCCATCTTGCTGGTGTTGGTGTTCGCCGTGCATTTTGGGTGGTTTTCGGCGGGAGGTTTCCCCGGCTGGAGCGCACAACATGGCGGTGGAGTTTGGCCTGCGTTGCGCGCTTTGCTGCTCCCGGCGCTCTCGCTGGCCATGGTGCAATCGGCCATTTTGGCGCGCATCACGCGCTCGGCGATCTTGGAGGTGATGCGAGAGGACTTCGTACGCACCGCGCGTGCCAAGGGGTTATCGCGGCACGAAGCGCTGCTGCGCCATGCGCTTCGCAATGCCTTGATTCCCGTGGTGACGGTCGCAGGCCTGCAATTGGCCAGCTTGATTGCCAGCGCCGTTGTGGTGGAGACGGTATTCCAACTCCCCGGTCTGGGGCGCTTGATTCTGAGCGCCATCGACAACCGCGATCTGGTTGTGGTGCGCAACTGTGTGGTGCTGCTGGCCGGCATGGTCATTGTGGTGAATTTCGTTGTGGATGTGCTTTATGCCTGGATTGATCCGCGCGTGCAGACGGCAGGGAGGGGCGTGTGAGCGAAAAATCCCTCAATGCTGATGGTGGTCAGCGTGCCATCAACGACGTTGCCATCACAGCGCCTAATGAGGCAGCGGCTGTGGTGCGCAGCAGCCCTTCTTTTTGGGTTGGGGCAATGTTGACGGCGTTGTTGGCGAGCATGGCGCTGATCTCGCTGGTTTGGACTCCGCACCCCCCCGCTGAGCAATATCCTCACCACTTGGCCGCACCCAGCGCGCAGCACTGGCTAGGCACCGATATCTATGGCCATGACGTGGCCTCGCAACTGATGACGGGGGCGCAAAGCTCGGTTTTGGTCGGCATCGTGGCTGTTGGCATAGGCCTGTTGTGTGGCACGGCGCTGGGGCTGCTGGCAGCAGCACGGCGCGGCTGGGTGGAGGAAGCCATCATGCGCCTGGCCGACTTGACCTTTGCTTTCCCGGCCATTCTCACCGCCATCATGCTGCGCGCAGCCTATGGCACGGGGGTGGTGATTTCAATTCTGGCCATAGGCATTGCCAGCATCCCCGTTTTCGTGCGTTTGACGCGCTCCTGGGCAGGGGTGTTGTGGCAACGCGATTTCGTACAAGCGGCGCGCGCCTGTGGCAAAGGCCGTTGGGCGATCACATGGGAGCACATCGTGCCCAACTTGGCGCCCATTCTCATCGTGCAAGCCAGTATCCAGTTTGCCATTGCGATCCTGGCCGAAGCGGCGCTGTCTTACCTGGGCTTGGGCACGCAATACCCCATCCCCTCTTGGGGTCGCATGCTTGCTGACGCGCAAAGCCTGTTTCTGGATGCCCCCATGCTCGCAGTGTACCCAGGCGCCGCGATAGCGTTGGCCGTGTTGGGCTTGAATCTGCTGGGAGATGGATTGCGCGATTGGTTGGATCCCAAACTCTCGGATACAAGGTGATTGCCCATGGACGATAAACCCGCTTTATTGGAGATGCGCGATCTGCGCGTGGGGCTGGGCCGATCTGGCTCTGCCGCCCGCCGCGAAGTGCTGCACGGCATCGATTTGCAGGTGCATGCGGGCCGCACCCTGGGCATTGTGGGCGAGTCGGGTTCAGGCAAGTCCATGACGGCCTTGGCCATCATGGGCTTGCTGCCCGATGGCGCGGACATGCGCGGCAGCATCCGATTGGAGGGCCGTGAACTGGTCGGCCTGCCTAATGCCCAATTGCGCGCCTTGCGCGGGGATCGCATGGCCATGGTGTTTCAGGAGCCCATGACGGCGCTCAACCCTTTGCACACCATTGGCGATCAAGTGGCCGAGCCGCTGCGTCTGCACCGGCGCATGGGCAAACGCCAGGCGTTGGAGTGCGCGGCAGCGCTTCTGGAGCGGGTGGGCATTGCCCAGGCTCGCGCGCGGCTGGGGGCGTACCCGCACCAATTCTCGGGCGGGCAGCGCCAGCGCATCACGATTGCGATGGCCTTGGCGTGCGGGCCAGGTTTGTTGATTGCCGATGAGCCTACGACAGCGCTGGATGGCATCGTGCAGCGGCAAATCCTCGATTTGCTTGACGATTTGGTGACCGAAGATCGCATGGGCATGGTGCTGATCTCACACGATTTGGCTGTCATTGCCGAATACACCGATGAAGTGGCCATCATGACCGGCGGGCGCATTGTGGAAAGTGGCGCCACCGAGCAGGTTTTTGCCCATCCCCAACACCCTTACACACAACAACTGCTGCAATCGCGCCAGCGTTTGGCGGCGTTTTTGGACAAGGCCATTGAGCAGGAGGGCCAGGATGGCAACGGTAACGGCAATGGTCACCACTCGGCGGCCAAGCCGGGGGGCGCTGCAGCGCCAACAGTGCAGGAGGCGGCATGAGTGCACCCACCCCTTCGCGCAGCCCCTTGTTGGAAGTGCAGCACATCAGCCACCACTACCGTCTGCCGCGCCAGCGCCTGTGGGGGCCAATGCCCCAAGTGCAAGTGCTGCACGATGTGAGCTTTCAGCTCGCGCCCGGGCAAAGCCTGGGCATCATGGGGGAATCCGGCTCTGGCAAATCCACCCTGGCGCGCATCATCATGGCGCTAGAGGCGCCCAGCAGTGGTCGCGTGCGCCTGCTCGGGCGTGATTTGCACGCCATGCCACCTGCGCACTTGCGCGTGGCGCGCACGGATTTCCAAATGGTTTTCCAAGACCCCTACAGCTCGCTCGACCCGCGCCAGCGTATTGAGCGCATCGTCACCGAGCCGCTACGCGCTCTGGGCGAGCGCGACCCTGACACATTGCGGGCGCGGGCGGCGCAAATGCTGGAGCGCACCGGCTTGCCAGCCAGTGCGCTGGAGCGCTTTCCGCATGAGTTTTCCGGCGGTCAGCGCCAGCGCATAGCCATTGCGCGGGCATTGGTCACGCGCCCGCGCCTGATCGTGGCGGACGAGCCCTTGAGCGCCCTGGATGTGACCATCCAGGCCCAGGTGTTGGACTTGATGCAGGAGCTCAAACAACAGTTTGGCCTTTCCTTCCTCCTCATCAGCCACGATCCTGCGCCCATCGCCCATTTGTGCGAAGACGTGCTCGTGCTGCATAAAGGCGCCGTCGTAGAGCGGGGCCGTGCCGCCAAGGTCTTTCACCAACCGCAACACCCTTACACCCAAGCACTGGTAGCCGCTGCGCCGCGCCTGGGGCGCCGCCGTCGCCGCGCTGCCGATGATGGGGCGGCGGACGCCATGGCGGCGCTGCCGCAGGACGGCGCAGGACCTGGAACTTGAGCGGAACATCGCGGGCGGGTTTTTAAAATGGCAGGTTTGTTGACTTGACTTTTGAGCACAGTGATGAGCAGCACCCAATCCACCCTTGAACACGCAGCCCTGCAACGCATTCAGCACGAAGGTTTGCGCCAGAAAATCATGTCGGCCGATGAGGCCGCAGCGCTGATCCAGCCCGGTTTCAACGTGGGCATGAGCGGCTTTACCGGGGCCGGTTATCCCAAGGTGGTGCCGCAGGCGCTGGCGCGGCGTATCGAGGCGGCGCATGCGGCAGGCCAGCCGTTTCGCATCGGCTTGTGGACGGGCGCTTCCACCGCGCCGGAACTCGACGGCGCGCTGGCCAAGGTGGAAGGCATCGATATGCGCCTGCCGTACCAAAGCGACCCGACCGTGCGCGCCAAGATCAACGCGGGCCACATGCAGTACGTCGATATCCACCTCTCGCACGTGGCGCAGTTTGTCTGGTTCGGCTTTTTGGGGCATTTGAACGTGGCGGTGATTGAAGTCGCCGGCGTGTTGCCCGATGGCAGCCTCATTCCCAGCACCTCGGTGGGCAACAACAAGACGTGGATCGAGCAGGCCGACCATGTGATTCTGGAAGTCAACGCCTGGCAAAACCCGGGCCTGCAAGGCATGCACGACGTGTACTACGGCACGGCGCTGCCGCCGCATCGCCAGCCCATCATGATGACCGAGCCGGGCCAGCGCATTGGCGAGGCCACCTTGCGTTGCGATCCGGCCAAGGTGATTGCGGTGGTGCCAACGCATGCCAGCGACCGCAACAGCGCCTTTGCCCAGCCCGATGCGCAATCGCAAGCCATTGCGGGCCACATCATCGAGTTTTTGCAGCATGAAGTGGCCAAAGGCCGCCTGCCCAAGGAGTTGCTGCCCTTGCAGTCCGGCGTGGGCAATATCGCCAATGCCGTGCTGGCGGGCTTGAATGAAGGCCCGTTTGAAAACCTCACCGCCTATACCGAGGTGTTGCAAGACGGCATGCTGGACATGCTCAAAAGCGGCAAGCTACGCACCGCCTCCTGCACGGCGCTGTCGCTCAGCCCGGAGGCCGCGGCGTATTTCAATACCCATATCGACCAGTTTCGCGAGCGCATCGTCATCCGCCCGCAGGAAATCAGCAACCACCCGGAAATCATCCGCCGCCTGGGGCTGATTGCCATGAACGCCATGATCGAGTGCGATATCTATGGCAACGTCAACAGCACCCACTTGATGGGCAGCGCCATCATGAACGGCATTGGCGGCTCGGGCGACTTTGCGCGCAATGCCTACCTTTCCATCTTCATGTCGCCTTCGATGGCCAAGGGCGGCTCCATCTCTTGCATCGTGCCGATGGCCTCGCATGTGGACCATACCGAGCACGACGTGCAAGTGCTGGTCACCGAGCAGGGGCTGGCCGATTTGCGCGGCCTGGCCCCCGTGCAGCGTGCCAAGTGCATCATCGAGCGCTGCGCCCACCCCGATTACCGCGATGCGCTCAACGAGTATCTGGAGCGCGCCAAGCACAAGGCCACCGGCCAGCACACCCCCCACGATTTGACGCAGGCGCTGTCCTGGCACCAACGCTACGTTGAGACGGGCAGCATGAAGCCTTGAAGCTGAGGGCGGGAGCGCCCGCAAAAGAAAAACCACGCTTGCCCGGCCTTGGAAAAGCGTGGTTTTTCTTTTAATTACAAATCATTGGGAAATAAAACCACCTTGTTTCGGCATGATGGGTGGAAAGTTGTTTTTCTTTTTGATTTGTATTGAGTGGAATGCTCAAGGTTGGGCTTTGACGACCATCTCCTGCGTCATCTCCATCCCGCGCGGGGTCAGCAGCCATTGCGCCTTGACGGTGTCGAGGTCTTTGTACAGCGCGATGGAGGCTGCCGTCAGGGGCCAGGTGACGTAGTTGTAGAGATCCTCCCACTCGCTGGTGGATTGCTCGGCCAGCGCATCCTCGGTGAGGGTGGAGAGCATATCCACATAAGCGCTGCCGTTGGCCTCCATATACAACAGGGGCGGCGTTGCCAGAGCGGGGGCTTTGAGCAAGCTGCTGAGCTTGTCTTTGTCGGCCTCGCCCAGGGCGGCGCCAAGGGCGCTGGAGGACATGGCAAGCCAGATCGACTCGTCGGTGGGCAGCTCGATGTCCCACTTGCTGGCCACGCCGTCGCTTTTCAGGTTCAAACCGGCCAGCTCCGGCACAAAGCTTTGCACCATGCCCAACAGCGCCGAAGGGTTGGCCGAAGCCAATAGCAGCGTGCCGGAGAATGTTTCAGCGGCCAAATCCAGCTTGGAAAACTCCACGCGCAGCCCTTGCAGCCAGTCGGAGGCGCTGGAGAGGAACGCCAGTGCTTCGGCGCTTTCCAGCGCCAGCTCGTTCAACGGGGTCAGGTAAGCGCATCGGTAGGGCGCAGCCTTCACGGCGCTGAGCTGTTTCTGCAGGAAGCTGGCTGCGGCGCCGGCATGCACGCCGCCGCCAAAGACGAGGTTGCCCGGCACGGTGCCCAGGCCCGCAACGGGGGCGGGCAGGGCGCTGAGGTCCTGGGCCAGCTCGGCAGGCATCTCCAGCAAGGCATGCAGGCGGACGGCCTGGCCGTCGAGCTGGGTGGCGCCGCCCACCAGGCGCGGGGCCTTGGCGGCCAGGCTTTGCAACTCGCTGCGGCAGGTTGCATCCAGCGGTGTGTGCAATTTGTCTTGCACGGCTTGGGACAGCCAGGTGGGCGTTTGCCCATCGCCGATGGTGCGCGCCAGCAAGCGCTGGGTATCGACAAAGCCCGTGGCGCCGCCGTTGAGGTAGCCGTATTGCTGGTTGATGGCGGCAATGGCGCCGCTATCGACCAGCGACTTTGCCGGGCGGCTCAGGCCCAGCAAGCTCGCCAGCGGTGCATCCTCGCGTTGCATATCAAGGGTGATGACAAGGTGTTTGCCCACGACGGCCACAACGCTGCGCACGCGCGCCGGTGGTGCTGTGGCGTCTTCGGCAGCGCGACCGTCGGCAGCGCGATGAGGCTGGGCGCCGGCGAAGTGCCAATAGCGCTGGCCCTGGATTTCGCCAGTGGCCAAATTCGGCCCAAGCTTGGCCTGGGCCTCATCCATGAAGGCGTTGAACTTGGCGGGATCGGCCAGCTCCAGCCGCAGCACCGGCAGGGCGTGGATTTCGTAGAAGGCCGCCAGCATGTTGTTGAGGTCCAGGCCGATGCTGGCGAAACCTTCAGGCTGGCTGAGTTTGGCGTGCAGCAAATCCAAAAGCGCATGCGATTTTTGGCGCGCTTGGGCATCGTCCAGAGAGTCGTCGAGCACTTCCTGCAAGCGCGCCAGGGTTTGCAGCAGGCTGGGGTGCAGGGTGTTCATCCAGCGGGTATTGAGGGCCTGGTAAGCCTGGGGCATGCGCTCCAGATTGCCGAAGGCAAAAGCCGTTTCCGCCGGGGCGTAGGCCAGCGGGATGTTGCGTGCGCTGCCTGCGCCCAGGCTGGCGCAACCGGAGATGAGCGCTGCGGCCGCCATTGCGGAAGCGGCCAAGGTGTAAAGGGCGAAGCGTTGTTTTGGCTTGTTTTTCATGGGAATGGAATGGGGCGCAATGGGGGGATAAAGGCATTGAGGCTGCCCGGGCGGGCAGCCTCAATAGCGGGTTTCAGTGGTGGATCTCAGCAGTGAATCTCAGCAGCGGGTTTCAGCCACGGCTTTACCGGAATTGGGTTTCGCTGGTCAGCTCCAGGCCACGGCTGCTGAAGTGGTAGTTGCTGCTGACAAAGCGCAGCGATTGGTACAGGTCGATGGCGGCCTGGTTCAGCGGCTCCATCAACTGCTCGAGCTGGTGCAGGCCCAAATCATCGGCCTCGGGCGGCATCATGCTGCGGGAGAGGTCGTTGAACTCTTTTTGCAGCTTGGCGTAGCTGGGGCCATCGGCGCCGAAATAAACCAGCGGGGCAGGGGTCAGGCCCGTGGCTTTGAGCGCATCTTCCAGCGGCTTTTGCCCATCGCTGCCAACGGCAATGCCCAGGCTCTTGTCGGTCATGGCCAGCCAGGCCTTGTCTTGCTCTTGGCTGATCGTGCCCAGCAGGGGCGATTGCAAGGGCTTGGCCTGGCCGTCGGGCAGCAGGCCCAATTTGCCCAGCTCGGGCATCATGCCTTGGGCCATACCCAGCAGACCTTGCGGGTTGGGCGAGGCCACCAGCAGCATGCCGCGCACTTTTTGCGTGTCCAGATCCAGCTCTTGCAAATGCACACGCACGCCCGAGGCGAAACCGGCCACGGCGTACAGCCCGGCAATGCTTTGGTTCATTTGCGCCATGCCTTCGTTCAGCGGAGCCAGCAGCGCGCACTGGTAAGGCGCGGCTTGCACCGCCTGGCTTTGCGCTTGCAGGAACTGGGCCAGTGGTTGGATGTTGAGGCTGAAGCCAAACTCCACGCCCTGGCGGCTGCTGCCCAGCGCGGGCACGGGCGCGGCGATTTTCTGCAAGTCGCCAGCGATCTTGCTCTCCAGCTCCAGCAGGCCGCTGAAAACGGCTTTTTGCTGGCTCATTTCCTTGGCGCCACCCATCAGGCGCGGGGCTTTGGCCGCGATGGATTCCAGCTCGGCTTTGCAGGTGGCGTCGATGACGATGCCATCCTCTTTCAACTGGCGGCTGATCCAGTTGTTTTGCTCGGGCATGGCCAGCGCCAGCATGCGGCGCGTATCCAGCAACAAACTGGGGCCGTAGGGCTGGTAGCCAAACTCCTTGTTGACGGCGGCCAGCTCGCCCGAGTCGATGACGGAACGGGCGGGCTTTTCCAGCCCCAGCAAGCGCGGCATTTGGGCCAAATCGGATGAGGGCACGATGCTCATCACCAGATGTTGGCCAACGACGGCCCACACCAGTTGCGGCCCAGTTGGGGCCTGCGTTGGCTTGGCAGTGGCGGGCTGCGCAGCTTGCGTGGCCTCCTGGGGTTGTTCGTCCTGGGCCTGCTCAGGTCGATCCAGTGCGATGTGCCAATAGGGCTGGCCGTTGACCTCGGCCGTGGGGATTTTTTCACCGAGCTTGCCTTCGATCTCGGCGATGAAAGCCTGAAAACGCTGGGTGTCGGCCAGCTCCAGCCGCATGACGGGCAGGGCGGCGATCTCGTAAACCGCAGCCATGCTGTTGAAGCGGATGCCCATGCTCTCCAGCGTTTCGGGCTGTTGCAGGCGCTCTTTCACCCATTGCAGGGCGGTCTGGGCCTGGGGTTCATCCTCCTGGGCCAGGGCCTCCAGCGAGCGGTCGATGGTTTGCAGCACGGCAGCCTTGATGCTGTTGACCATAGGCGTGACGGTGTCGATATACGTCTTGGGTGCAGGCTCAAAGTTGCCCATCACATAGGCCGTGCCCGCGGGCGCGTAGGACAGGGGCAGATTGGCCGCCGGGGCGGCTTTGGGCGCAGCGGGCGCTTCGGTGGTGGCTTCTTCTTTCTTCGAGCAAGCCGTCAAAGCGACGCCCAGCGCAATGACGAGTGCGGTTTTCTTCATGGTTCCTCCAGGTGGTTCAAGCGGCGCCTAAGCGTTGCCGCAAAAGGCGCGCCATGATACTGGCGGCCCTGCGGCAGGGCCGGGGCTGCGCAGGGGTGTTACCTCCTGTCACGCTTGTCGCGGCGCAGGCGCAAAAGGGCTGGTGGCGCCAGCAACACGCTCTACAATTTCGCGCCCCACGATTGCCCCTCACCTATTGCTTATGACCTCCTCCGCACTTGTTCCCACTCAGCACAACGCCGCGCGCGTGGCCGAAGTCAACCGCCATACGGCAGAAACGCGCATCCACGTGCGCGTCAACCTGGATGGCTGCGGGATTTCCAACCTGCGCACGGGCATTGGTTTTTTCGACCACATGCTCGATCAAATCGCCCGCCACGGCATGCTGGATCTGGATGTGCATTGCGAGGGCGATCTGCATATCGACGGCCACCACACGGTGGAGGATGTCGGCATCACCCTGGGCCAGGCCGTGGCCCAGGCCGTGGGCGATAAAAAGGGGCTGCGCCGCTATGGCCATGCCTATGTGCCTTTGGACGAGGCGCTCAGCCGCGCGGTGATCGACTTGTCTGGGCGGCCAGGCCTGTTTTTCGATATTCCCTTCACCAGCGCCATGGTGGGTCAGTTCGACACCCAACTGACGCGCGAATTTTTCCAGGGCTTTGCCAATCACGCGCTGGCAACCGTGCACATCGACAACCTCAAGGGCGAGAACGCCCACCACCAGGCAGAGACGGCCTTCAAAGCCTTTGGCCGCGCCTTGCGCCAGGCTGTGGAGCACGACGCGCGCATGGCCGGCCAGGTGCCCTCCACCAAGGGGGTGTTGTAAGCCCTGTGGCATCTCCAGCCTTGGCGGCGTGCGCGTTGCCTGCATATGCGATGGCCTGTATCGGTATTTGCACCCGCGCCAAGAGTGGCAACATGAATAGGCGATGCGCCACGGATGCACCCGCGCAGCGGCACTGGCGCTTTTCTTGAATTCCCGGTTTTTCTGGAACCTTGCATGCAACCCAGTCACACCCTGGCCATTGTGGATTACGGCAGCGGCAATTTGCGCTCGGTCTGGCAGGCCGCACGCCATGCCGCGCAAGACACAAGCTGGAATGTTCTCCTCACCCAAGACCCGGCGCAAATCGCTGCGGCGGATCGCCTCATCCTCCCCGGCCAGGGCGCCATGGGCGACTGCATGCGCGAGCTGCGCGCCAGCGGGCTGCTGGAGCTGGTGCTTGAAGCCGCGCGCAGCAAACCGCTGTTTGGCGTTTGCGTCGGCATGCAAATGCTGCTGGAGCGCAGCGAGGAGGGCGATGGCCCGCAAGGCACCGCCTCGCTGGGCCTGATCGGCGGGCGCGTGCGCCGCTTTCGCTTTGACGACGGGCAACGCCAGGCCGACGGCAGCCGCTTCAAAATCCCGCAAATGGGCTGGAACCGCGTGCACCGCCCGCAGCAGGCGCAGGGCCAGCACCCCAACGCCCAGCACCCCATGTGGGCAGGCATCCCCGACGGCAGTTGGTACTACTTCGTGCACAGCTACTACGCCGAGCTGGCCGATCCCAGCCACTGCGCGGGCGTGGCCGATTACGGCGGCCCGTTTACCTGCGCCATCGCCAAAGACAACCTCTTTGCCACCCAATTTCACCCCGAGAAAAGCGCCGCCCAAGGCATTGCCCTGTACCGCAACTTCCTGCACTGGCAGCCCTGAAGCGGCATTTCAAAGGCTGCCCCCTTTCTTCAACCCACTGCGCCGCAGCGCGCAACCACTCCTGCCCCCCAGATCACCATGCTGCTGATCCCTGCCATAGACCTCAAAGACGGACATTGCGTACGCCTCGTGCAAGGCGATATGGACCAATCCACCACCTTCGGCCAAGAGCCAGCCCTTGTGGCCCAGCGCTGGCTGGATGAGGGCGCGCGCCGCCTGCACCTGGTGGACCTCAATGGCGCATTTGCAGGCAAGCCCAAAAACCTGGCCGCCATCAAAGCCATCCTGAAAGAAGTGGACGGCGAAGTGCCCGTGCAACTGGGCGGCGGCATCCGCGATCTGGACACCATCGAGCAGTACATCGACGCGGGCATCCAATACGTCATCATCGGCACCGCCGCCGTCAAAAATCCCGGCTTCTTGCGCGATGCGTGCAGCGCCTTTGGCGGCCACATCATCGTCGGGCTGGACGCCAAGGACGGCAAAGTCGCCACCGACGGCTGGAGCAAAGTCACCGGCGTGGAAGTCACCGATCTGGCGCGCAAGTTTGAAGACCTGGGCGTCGAATCCATCATCTACACCGACATTGGCCGCGACGGCATGCTCACCGGCATCAACATCGAAGCCACCGTGCGCCTGGCCCAGGCCGTGGACATCCCCATCATCGCCAGCGGCGGCCTCAAAGGCATGGACGACATCGAAAAACTCATCGAAGTCGAAGCCGAAGGCATCGAAGGCGTGATCTGCGGGCGCGCCATCTACACCGGCGATCTGGACTTTGCCAGCGCCCAGGAGCGCGCCGACGAACTCTCAGGCGCTTGAGCGAAGGCGAGCCAACGCCCCCGCCCTGCACCCGCAATCGCACCGTCGTGCACCGTCGTGCACCGTGCAGGGCGATAACGCTTATTTATACAAATCAAAAAGAAATAAAATACCCATGTTTCGGCATGATGGGTATTGAATTGATTTCAATTTGATTGGTAATATGGAGGCTGTGCGGATGCAACGCACAACCCTCTTGGGCAGGATTTTTTTCTCGATCATCCGAAAAGAAATCCCCCTGTTTCGGCAACGTGGGCATAAGGTGCTTTTTCCTCATTGGAAAAGCCTGCGGCAGACGCCCATCGCCTGGCTGCATGCCCTTTTTAAAACCGCGCCAAGCCGCTTTCGCCCCCGTTACCAAGACGCAAAGGACCCACCCCCTTGTTCAAAAACCTGTTGCTGTTTCGCATTGCCCAAAGCTGGACGGGCGATGACCTCTCTGCCGCCACCGCCGCGCTGGAAAACTTCGCCTTCACCCCGTGCAGCGCCACCCAGGAAAAATCCACCGGCTGGCAGCCCCCGCGCGGCGCCGAGCACGGCGCCATGATCGAATCCGTGGGCGGGCACTGGATCTTGCGCCACGTCACGCAGACCAAAATCCTGCCCGCCTCCGTGGTGCAAACCCATTTGGACGAAAAAGCCCAGGCCATCGAAGCGCAAACCGGCCGCAAACCCGGCCGCAAAGAACTGCGCGATTTGAAAGACGAAATCCGCCTGAGCCTGCTGCCGCTGGCCTTCACCAAAACCCAGGGCACATGGGTGTGGATCGACCCGCGCCAGCGCCTGCTGGCCATCGACAGCGCCAGCCTGCCGCGCGCCGACGACATCCTCACCGCCCTGGTCGAGCAATGGCCCGGCTTCGTGCCGCGCCTGATCCAGACGCAGGAAACCCCCGCCGCCGCCATGAGCGCCTGGCTGGAGGAGCAAAGCGCCCCCGGCGCCTTCCAGCTTGGCGACGAGTGCGAACTCAAAGCCGCCGACGACACCAAAGCCAGCGTGCGCTACGCCCGCCATGCGCTGGAAATCGACGAAATCCGCGGCCACCTGCAAGCGGGCAAACGCCCCACGCGCCTGGCCCTGGGCTGGGGCGATCGCAGCCAATTCCTGCTCACCGACAGCCTGCAAATCAAACGCCTGGCCTTCACCGATACCGTGCATGAAGACCGCGACAAGGCCGACGACCATTTCGACGCCGATGTGGCCCTGACCACGGGCGAGCTAAGCCAGCTGATCCCGCAATTGCTGCAAGCGCTGGGCGGCGAGCAGGCCAGCGACCAAACTAGCGACCAAGCCAGCAGCGAAGGGGCTTGAGCGACCGGCGTTGTGTGCCTTGCCAATCATTGCGCTCCGGGGTCAGGGCGATGTGCGGTGATTTGTCACATCAATGGGGCTTGTGGCGTATTGCGGGCGGCTGGCAGTTTGGTGTTTGCCAGCAATCGCTGGCAAAGCGCAGGCCGTCGATCACGGCGTGCAATGCCGCGGTGGCGTGGGTGGCCTGGGGGTATTGGGCAAATTGCACGGGCAGGTCGGGCAGGGCTTTTTGCATGGCCTGGGCAAATTGGCGCGCGTGCGTGACTTGGCCGCGCTCTTGCATCATGCGTGCGCGTGGCGACTGCGCATCAATGCGAGGTGAGGGGGTTTGCTCATAGCTGCCCATGCTGATGTGCAGGCCCGTGGGCAAGGCCAGCGCCGCAGCGCTGCCAGCAGGGGCTGGGCTTGGGGTGTTTTGCAGGGCGCTGGCCGCCTGCCACACCGGCAAGGTGCGCTCGCGCACCTGGTGCAGATAGCCCCCGTTCCACCACAGCGAGGGGCTGGAGGCGATATAGACCTGAAAGTGCTGCGGCTGCTGCAACATGGCATAGAGCGCGAACAGGCCGCCGTAGGAGTGGCCCATGAGGGCTTGGCGCGACGGGTCTGCAGGGTAGCTTTGGGCAATGGCCGGTTGCAGCTCCTGGGTGAGAAATTGCAAAAACACATCGGCCCCGCCTTGTTGCTTGGCCCAGCGGTCGCCGGTGTTGGCGAGGTCGGGCGCGGGCGGGGTGTAGTCCTGCGCGCGGGCCTGGATGTCGAGCAATTGCGCATCGTCGTAGCCCACGCCGACGATGAGCATGGGGATGGTGCCGTTCTCATCAGCCCGCATAGCCATGCCTTGGGCCGCCATGGAGACAACGGGAAACAGCGCATCGCCATCGAGCACATACAGCACCGGGTAGCCCTGGGCGGGCGGGCGGCCGATGGCGCTGACCTGGATGCGGTAGGGCCGCCCGGTGGCTTTGGCGCGCACGGAGTAGGCGTGCGCGCCGGGCAGGCGCGCCGGCATGGCCGCGCCCAGCGGGGAGGAGGGCGCGGCTGTTGCGGCGGCGGCCTGGGGTGGTGGCACAGGTGGCGCAGGCAGCGCTGTTGGCGCTGTTTGGGATGTGGGCGGCATTGGCGGCGTTTGCGCCGGGGCTTGCGGGGCTGCCAGGGTTGCCAAGGGCAACGCCAGCATCAGCAGGGTCAGCAAAGGTTTGGCCATGTGAAGGGGCGATTGGGGATGTTGGGCGGCTTTTTTACCAAGCGTAACGCACGCTGGCCGTCCAACGCCGTCCGGGGCCTGCGAAACAGCCAATGCCCACGCCCGCCGGGGCGCAACTGGCCAGGTAGCGTTTATCGCTCAGGTTGCTGACGTTCAGCGCCAGTTGCACACCGGCAAGGTCGCCGCGCCAATGGCCCAGGTCGTAGCGCAGGCCCACGTCCAGCAAAGTGTGGGCGGGCACTTTCAGCGTGTTGGCCACATCGGCCCAGGTGGCGCTGCTGCGGCGTACCCCGGCAGAGAGGCCCAGATGGCCTTGCAGCAAGCGCCAATCCAGCCAGGCGGAGGCGCTCAGGCGTGGCACGGCCACGGGGGTTTTGCCTTGCTCGCCGGGGATGTGGCTGCGGGTGACTTGGGCATCCAGCCAGCTCAGCGAGGCGATGGCGCTGAGGTTGTGCGCCCACTCGGTGCGCCCTTCCAGTTCCAGGCCGCGCACGCGCACTTCGCCGGTCTGGATTTGCTTGTTGGCTGGCGCGCCAGGGGTGGGGTCTTTGGTGAGCACGTTGCGGCGCGTGAGTTCGTAGGCGGCGGCGCTGAGCAGCCAGGGCGCACCGTCGGGCTGGTATTTGGCGCCCAGCTCGATTTGCTTGGCCGTGCCGGGCTGGAAGGGCGCGCCGTGCAAGTTGATGGCGGTGGTTGGCTCAAACGAGGTGGCGTAGCTCACATAGGGCGAAAGGCCGCTTGCGCTGCGGTACATCAGGCTGGCGCTGATGCTGGTTTTGCGGTCGATCTGATCGTGGCGGGTGAGCGTGCCTGCAGGCAAGCGCGTGATGCGGTCGTGGTGGCTGGCGCGGTCGCGGCGCAGGCCCAATTGGGCCAGCCACGGCCCCCATTGCATTTGGTCTTGCAGATACAGGCCGAATTGGCTTTGCCGGCGCTGTGAGTCGGTGTTGAAGGCTGGCAAGGGCACGGCTACGCCGTAGCGGGGCTGGAGAAAGTCCAGCGGCAGGCCCGGCTTGCCGCTGCCGAGCTGGCGGTTGGCGCGGCTGCGTTGCCAGTCCAGCCCGGCCAGTAACGTGTGGCGCAGCGCGCCGGTGTGCCATTGCCAGCGCAGTTGCGTGTCGGTGCTCAGGCCGTGCAGGTCCTCGTCGGCGGCGCTGGCCTGGCGCATGAGGATGCTGCGCGCGGGGTTGAGCAGCGCGGCGGAGACGTTGCGATAGCGCGAATCGGCGCTCAGCCAGCGGCCTTGGTGCAGCAGGCTGAGGCCGTCGTGAAAGCGGTGCTCCAGTCGCCAGCCGAGGGCGTTCTGGTTGCGCTCGAAGCGCTCAAACGCTGGCTCGCCGGTGAACAGATTGTGGGGGATACGCCCCAGCGCGTGCGGCAGCAAAGTGCCGTGGGCGGGCAGGCCGTTGTAGTCGCCGCTTTGCGGGTCGCGTTGCAGCCAGGCTTGCAACGTCAGCGTGGTGTGGGGCTGCGCGCGCCAGGTCAGCGCGGGCGCGAGCAGATAGCGCCGCTCGGGCAGGCCGCTGGCGCTTTCGCCATCGCGTGCCAGGGCCGTCAAGCGCCAAGCCAGCGTGCCGTGCGCATCCATCACGCCGCCCAGATCGGCTGCCAGCTCGCGCAGGCCCAGATTGCCCGCGCGCAGGCGCAGCTCGCGCACGGTTTCAAACACCGGGCGGCGGCCGACGAGGTTGACCAGCCCGCCGGGGTTGACCTGACCGTACAGCACCGAGTTGGGTCCGCGCACCACGTCGATGCGCTCCAGCGCCCAGGCGTCCACACCCGGCACGAGGTAGGACAGCCCGCGCGGCAGGCGCAGGCCATCGAGATAGCCCACGTAATTGGCCGTTTGTCCGAAGCCGCCAAAGCCGCGCAGAAATACCGTGTCGTAGCGCACCGAGCTGCGCGCCTCGGCCACCACGCCGGGCGTGTAGCGCAAGGCCTGGGCCACGCTGTGCACGGCTTGCTCGTCCATTTGCGTGCGCGTGATGGTGGAGATGGAGGCGGGCGTGTGGGCCAGCCGGGTGTCGGTCTTGGTTGCGGTGGCGCTGCGCTGGGCGACGTAGCCGGGCGGTGATTGCCACTCCTGGCTGGTGGAGGTGACGGTGACTGCGGGCAGCGTGGCCGCAGCCACGCCGCGCTGCTTGTTGCGGCTATCGGCATCGCTGGCGCTGGCATGGCTGGCATTGAGCTGCGTGGCAGGTGGCTGCGGCGTGGCACTGCCGGAGTGGGTTTCTTGAGCGGGTTGCGCTTGCGCCAGCGCCAGCGAGGCGGGCAAAACGGCCAGGGCGAGCCAGGTTGGGGATAGCACGGTCTTCTTTTTATTCATGGCACAGGCGAGAGTTCGGCGGTTCAATTGATAATTTGTCGCATTCATTCTAGAAACTGGCGCCAGCCCCCACCTTTGCGAAAAATGCAAAAAACTTTGCGCGCCCCTCAATCGCGTACCGCCCCATCGCCACGCACTTCGGCATGGCGCGGTCTCTTTGCCTATGCCCTCTAACCGCCCGTCACCGCTGATCCCGCTGGGGGATCTGGCTCGCCAAAGCCGCCACACCGGCAGCGCCTATCGCCTGTGCGGCCCGGATGCTGTCCAGCCGTTTGCTCTGCGTGGGCGCGTGCAAACCCATCCCATGACGGCGGGCGCAACCTTGCATTTGGTGGATGTGGTGGATGAGCACGCGCAAAACGTCCACATCCAGCTCAAACCTGGCTTGCGCATCGCCTGGGTGCTGCGTGGCCGTGCCGATGTGCGTTACGGCTCGCAGCGCGTGCTGATGCAGCCGGGGCGCGGCGGCCCCACGGCCCATGCCGTGGCGCTGGCTGAAGGCGAGTCGTTCACGCGCTATGCCACGCCGGGAGGGCGCGAGTCCACCGTCAGCCTGTGCCTGACGCCCGATTGGCTGGCGCAAGCCGCTTGCAGCAGCGCCGATGCGGTCAGCCGCCTGAGCCAGCAGCATTTGCAGCGCGCCCATTGGCAAACGCCGCCCGCACTGCATGCCGTGTTGCAAGGGCTGCTGGGTGACACCGGGTTGGCGCCCGAGCTGCACGCGCTGTATCTGCAAGGCTGTTTCCAGATGCTGGCTGCCCACGCTTTGCAGGGGCTGGCAGGCCCTGATGCCGGGCGCGGGGCCGCTGCGCCCCTGCGCCGCCGCCCGATGGAGCAGGTGCGTGAGCTGCTCGACAGCGGCCAGGCCGATCGCTGGTCGCTGGAGGCCATCGCGCGCCACCACCACATGAGCGCGGCCACGCTGCAACGCCACTTCCAGCAGGCTTTTGGCATGGGCGTTTTTGCCTACCAGCGCCGCCGCCGCTTGCAGCAGGCGCGGGCGGCCCTGGCGCGTGGCGAGGTGGATGTGGCCGGCGCCGCTGCGCTGGCGGGCTACCGCCATGCGGCCAACTTCTCCACTGCGTTTCGCCGCCAGTTCGGCATCAGCCCGTTGCAGGCGCGGGGGTGAAAAAAACGGCCTGCAGGCTGTGGGCGCCGCAGGCCGTGGAGGGTTTGAATGCCTTGGGTTGGCAATTTATTTCAAATCATTGGGCAATAAAATGTGCCTTTTTCGGCATGTTGAGAATCAAGACATTTTTACAATGATTGATAATTTGCCTTGGTGCTTATTCAGCGTATTCAGCGCGCGCCCTGGCGCAGCAGGCGGGCGGCGTCGAGGGCGAAGTAGCTCAACACGCCATCGGCGCCTGCGCGTTTGAAGGCCAGCAGGCTTTCCAGCATCACCGCATCGTGATCGAGCCAGCCGTTGTGCGCGGCGGCTTTGATCATGGCGTATTCGCCGCTGACCTGGTAGGCGTAGGTGGGCGCGCCAAAGGTTTGCTTGACGCGGTGCAGCACGTCCAGATAGGGCAGGCCGGGCTTGACCATCACCATGTCCGCGCCTTCGGCCAGGTCGAGGGCGACTTCGCGCAGGGCTTCGTCGCTGTTGGCCGGGTCCATCTGGTAGGTGTATTTGTTGCCTTTGCCCAGGTTGGCGGCGCTGCCCACGGCGTCGCGAAAAGGGCCGTAGAACGCGCTGGCGTATTTGGCGGCGTAGGCCATGATGCGCACGTGGATGTGGCCCTGGGCTTCGAGCGCGGCGCGGATGGCGCCGATGCGCCCGTCCATCATGTCGCTGGGCGAAAGGATGTCGGCCCCGGCGGCGGCGTGCACCAGCGATTGGCGGATCAGCGCCTCGATGGTGGCTTCGTTGAGGATGTAGCCGCTGTCGTCGATCACGCCGTCCTGGCCGTGGGTGGTGTAGGGGTCCAGCGCTTGGTCGCTCATCACGCCCAGCTCGGGGAAGCGGCTTTTCACGGCGCGGATGGCGCGCGGCACGATGCCGCCCTCGTCCCAGGCGGCGCGGCCATCGGCGGTTTTGACGGCGGGATCGGGCACGCCAAAGAGGTCGATGACGGGCACGCCCAGCTCCAGCGCCTGCTCGGCGGTGCGCAGCAGGCCGTCAATATCCAGCCGCTGCACGCCAGGCATGGAGGGCACGGGCGCGCAGCCGGGCGCCTCGTGTACGAAAACGGGCAGGATGAGGTCATCGGCGCTGAGGCGGTTTTCCCGCATCAGCCGACGCGAGAAATCATCACGCCGCATGCGGCGCGGGCGGGTGAGGGGGTAGGGGGCGAAGAAGTGGTTGGATGCGGGCATGGTGCGTCAGGGGTAAGCAGTTGGTGGCAAGAAGATGGGCGGCATGGCCGCTGGCGAGAAGGCCTGCGATTGTCGGCGATGGCGCGCGGGCGTGGGCCTGAATAGCCTTCCGGGATGGTTTTTTATCGATCAAAAAGAAATAAAACAACCTTATTTCGGCAATATGGTATTTGTATTGTTTTGCTTTGATATAAAAATATGGCGCAGGCAATCAACCTGCGCCATGGTGGGCGGTGGGGCCAGCGCCGCTGCACAAGGCGTTGGCGGTCATGTCATCGCTCAAGGGCTTTTGATGGGGTCGCCCGGATCGGCAATGGTCTCGCGCACGAATTGCCGCGCCTGCGCGGCGGTGACGCGCTTGACGCTGGTGGCTTCGCGGGCCAGCCAAGCCCTGGCGGCGACTTCATCGGCAGGGCCTGCGTAACGCGCTTGCGGATTTTTCTCGTCCAGCTCAGGGTCGATGACGAGGGTGAACAGCTTGGCTGCTTCGAGCTTGTTGCGCACGGCCTGGGCGTCGGCGTTTTGGGCGCCGTTGAGCACGTTGAGCGTGATGCTGGCGGCGGTCATGCGGCCTTGCCGGAATTCGTTGACGTAGTAAGCCTTGCCAGCAGCATCGGGCAGCACGCCAAACAGGGCCTGGTAAATCTTGTCCAGCACGTTGCCGATGGTGTTGTGATTGATGTCGCCATACAGCCGCTTGCTCTCCTCGGAGTTGGCAAAGCCTTGCAGCATGGGGGTGCTCAGGCCTTCTCGCTTGATTGTCTTGGCCCAATAGATCAGCCCTGCGGGGTCGGAGG
This sequence comes from Allofranklinella schreckenbergeri, assembly GCF_003703475.1. Lineage (GTDB taxonomy): Bacteria > Pseudomonadota > Gammaproteobacteria > Burkholderiales > Burkholderiaceae_C > Lampropedia > Lampropedia schreckenbergeri. The sequence goes on from NZ_RDQM01000013.1 coordinate 81,189, forward strand.
GGCGCTGGTAAAAGCTCAGGTAGAGCTTTTGGGCGTCCTGCACGGCGGGGTCGTTGGGATCCAGGCCGGGCGGGAGAGGGCCAGGCCCGCCGTTACTTTTGACCTCCAGCGCGGGGCCCCATTCGAGCGGGTAGCCATGCATCAGAGCGCGCGCTACGAGAAATTGGCGTTCCGAACCTGTGGGCTGGTGGCGGAAGCTGGGCGCGTTGGTGTTTTGCAGGGCCTGGTCGCTGCGTTGGGCGACGTTGGTGAGCTGGATGTCGTCGATGTACCAGCCCACGCCCACATCGCTTTGCGGGTAATAGGCGCCGCTTTGGTGCTCGTAGGCAAAACGCAGTTGGATGCTTTTGTGGGCAAAGGCCGAGAGGCTGACGGTTTTGCGCTGGAAGCTCTGTTCACCAGCCCCGCCAGAGCCTGCCTGGGAGTGGATGGTTTGCCAGGATTTGCCATCCAGCGAGACTTGCACCAGGGCGCGTTGCGTGGGGGTGGCCCAGCCCAACTGGCTGGCAAATTGCAGTTGCGCGCCGGGTTGGACGTAGAACTGGGGCGTAAAAGTCAGCATTTGCAGGCGTTGCGGGATGGGGTGGGCCAAATGGAAGGAGGCCGAGCCGCTGGCTTTGACGCGGGTATCGCGCGGGGAGTAGCCCGACACATTGGGTTGCAGCAGCCCCATGCCTGCTTCAGCGCCTTCGGTTTGCGTGAAATCACGCAGGCTGAAGGCCGCCCACTGATAGCCCGTGGCGCCAGGCACCGGGGTGATGGCGTACGCGCCTCCGCCTTGGGCGGTGAGGGCGGGCAGCACGGTGTCAGCGCCGTAACGGTCGGGATTGATGGCGGTGACGGTGTAGTGAAAATCCCGCGCCACGCCCTGGATGCGCACATTGCGCACCTGCACCTCGTAGCTGACGTCGGCGCTGGCGGCGTTGGGGCGGGCATTGGGCACCCATACCAAGGTGTTGTCGCCCATGAAAGCCTGGTAAGGCTCCAGCCGCAGGGAGATGTTGTGCCCGCCTGAGCGCATCTCCACCCTGGCCTGGGAAAAGTCCGCATCGGGGTAGGAGAACGACCAGCGCGGGAAAACCAGCGTTTGCGGCACATAGCCCGGCGGTGGCCAACTGACAAAGTCATCGCGTACGGTCGGGCGTGTGGAGTGCGGGCCATCAAGCACCCACACGACGCTGACGCTGGTGCTGTCGTTCACGGCATGGCCCGCGCCCATGACCTTGGTGGGCGGATACAGCAGCCAGCGGCGGTGGCCCACGGCGAGGTTGGTGTCGCCTTCATCTTCCATTTGCCCGGTGACGGAGGTGGCGCCAGCCATACCCAGCGACAGGTTGGAGCGGCCTGCGGCCTCCTCGCCTTCGCTGGTGTGGCAGCGCCAACTGCTGGGCGGCTTGTGCGAAAGCGCGTTGTTGGCCAGCATGATCAGGGCGGCTTGCTGGGCTTTGCGGGTGTAGGTCGCATCCAGCGTTACCGTGGCAGGCACGCCCGCCATGGCACGAAAGTAGTTGATGCGCCGCAGCGTGGCGTCCTGGTAAGCGGCGGAGACCTGCCCGGCGACGCAGCCTGCGGCGCTGCCCGTCCAGCCGGCGGCGATGTTTTCAGAGGCGGAATAAATGGCGTTGTGAAAATTGCGCACGGCCTCGCGGCTTCGGATGTTGACGGAAAAGCCCGTCAGCGCCGATTTGGCCACGCCGGCTTGCGGGGCTTGGCCCGTGGCATGCTGGGCTTGGGGTGGCGCGCCCAGGCTGGGTTCGGCAAAGTCCGGCAAAAGCGGCGCTTGCGCCAGGGCTTGAGAGGCGGCCACGGCCAATGCGCTGGTGCAGAAACCATGGACGACGCGCCGGGCGCAAGTGCCAGCCCAGGCGGCGTGTTGACGGGGGGGCAGGGTAAACGGCATATCTCCTCCTGAAGTGAGCAGCAATGAAAGCGTGTCACGGGACATGATAACGGCAGCCTTTTACAAAAAGGCGTGGCGCGTTACGTTTTGAGAGGGATTTGCGCAAACTTGGGCCAACCGCCCCAGAGGCCATGCAGCCCGCTGTGGTAAGCGCGTTGTTTGGTGGGCTGGGATTGTGTGCGCACACATCCTCTTAGAGCCTGTTCAAAATCTTTTTAGGATAAGCGCCAGGAAAGCCAAGTGGATGAATTGCAAGCTGGTATTGAGCAGGCGCTCGCAGTTCTTCCACAAGCGTCTGTTCTTGTCCAGCCAGGCAAAGCTG
>NZ_RDQM01000014.1 GCF_003703475.1 Allofranklinella schreckenbergeri
AGATCAGATAAGGGGCGACAAAGCTCCATTCTTCATCGCTGACATCACTGGGGTAAGGCTTGCGAGACATGCTGGCACTGTATCCAAGCTCAGCACCACCTCTCGGAAAAGTGCATAACACGCTCTAAAGCCTGCTGCAGCAAGCTGGTGCCTTGTTCATTGGGCTGGCTCCAGATCTGGAAGTAGGCGTGTACGGTGCGCCATTTGGGAAAGTCACTCGGTAGAGCTCTCCATTGGCAACCTGTGCGCAGCAGGTACAGCACGGCGCAGAACACCTCATACAGATCCACCGTGCGCGGGCGGGTGCTTTTGCGTGCGCTCTCCAGCAAAGGGCGCACATGCTCAAATTGCTCTGGGCTGATGTCGCTTGGGTATTTCGCTCTCATGCAACGAGCATAAACAAACTGGCAAAAAGATTTTGAACAGGTTCTGAGACTGAACACCTAGCCTTGGGTTTATCTCGCAAGCCTTATCCCAGTGATGTAAGCGGCGAGGAATGGAGCTTTGTTGTCCCTTTCCTGATCTTCTTGGATCAAGAGGTGCCGCAGTGTCAGCACGATTTACGTGAAGTTTTCAAAGTATTGTGCTGGTGCTCCCTGCCCCACGCTGCCAAACGACTCGCCACTGTGGAAGCTGTGTATCAGCAAAGCAGGCGCTGGCTGCATGCAGGTTGTTTCGAGGCGAGGCCATCGTGTCGGATTTACGCTCCATCATCCGGAGCGCTCAAGGTCGATAGGGCCTCCAGGCGCAGTGGCCATTGATGATTGCATCTTACAGTCCAGTTTTCTGCTGCCGAGGCTGAAGGGAGGAGAGATAAATCCCGGCTGCAGAGTGCGATAAATCCGGGAAATAGTGGGAAATAGAGGGAAATAAAAACGGGCCGAAAGAAAAAAGTTTTCAAGGAGTGAAAACAAAAAACGGCCTCAAGAATCGGGCCTTGGACACTTCCTCAAGTGTCGTCGTGCTCGTTGTTGAAAAGATCGCGCTGATTGCGGCGAGCTGCCGCCGCCAGGCGCTTGCGGATGCGATCAATATAGCGGCGCGCGGTGCGCTCCGAAATTCCGTAGTGGCGGGCCAGCTCATCGTAGTTGTCGCCGGTGAACTTGTTGTAAATCTCCAGCTCCAGCTGTGTCAGCGCCCGTCGCCAATCCATGGGCACATTGAGATTTTGCCCGCCCCAGTGGCTGGCAATGTGATCGGCCATTGCGCTGGCGGCCAGAGCGCTTTCTGCCTGGCTTATCCCCAGCTCAACAAGAATACGCGTAGCCGCCGCCACGAAATCTTCGAAGAATTCGTGCCGCCTGATACGCATGCGGCCTTCACGCTCCATCATGCAGCGGCCTCCTTGCCGCTGCGTTTTTGGGGCGCTACCTCGGGCGGGATCGCCCGGCCCATGGCCCGCATGCAATGCACCCAGGCGGCGTAATAAATATCAAACCCCTCGCCAGCGGCCAGGCGGCGCACGGCTGCTGCGGCATGCGCCGCACGCTCAGGCGGCAGCTCCATCTCCATCAGATCGGCCAGCATCTGTTCGACCTGTCCTGGCAAAAAACGCATCGCCCATTTTTTGAGCGCCTCAATCAGTGGCACGTAATCGCGCACAAACCGCAAATCATCCACGTGAGCGATGCGTTTGACAAACTCTGCCAGCGCCATTTCAGACGGGTCCTGCACCACGCCCAGAGCATGCAGGAACAGCCACAGCGCGCGCACCTTGCGCGCCTGCTCGTTGTCGATGTAGATCGTGCGGCCGCTCTGCTGGCCTGTGGGCTTGACCCGGAACCCGGCCCGCTTGAGATGGTCGAGCACCTTGATCAGATGCGCCATGTCCATGTGGCTGGTCGAATCCGCGCCGCCCACGGTGCGCAGCACTGTGCGATAGGTCTCCTCGTCCAGGCCCAATTGACGCTTGGCCACATGGATCAACTTGCGCCACTTGGCCGCGCGTGGCGTGTTTGCGGGGCGTTGTGTAGCAGCCATGCTCACACCTCCTCACACAACATCATCCCGACCGATGGCTCTTGCGGCATCACAGCGTCCGACGTGTAGAACACGACGCCTTTGATGCGGCCTGCTTTGGCCCTAGCCTGGCATTTGTTCAGCCATGCGTCCACTGCCAGGAGCTTCTCTCGCACGGCCTGCGCTTGCCCGACGTTGGGTACCAGCCAGCCGTCACGCTCGAAAACACGTTGCGCCATCATGCCCATGATGAGCTCCAGCTCGCAGCGCGGCCCGGCAGCGATCAGCAAAGGCCCGCTGTCGGGCTCATGGTGCATTCGTTCGCCCATTTGCACGAGTCCATCGCGAAAAATCCAGAGCACCTGGGGCGCCATGTCGAAAAAACTCCGGCATCCGCAACGCGGGCAGGCGCCCTCAGTGGCATTGGCAAATTTTTTGCTGGGCACGTCCACCCACTCGCTTTGCGCGCAGGCGTATCTACAGCGCGTGCATTTGATCATGTGCACCTCCTCAAACTGCCTCGCCAGCCTCTTCCTCCGCGCCCTTGAGAAGCGCGGCCACCAATTTGTCTACGGTGGCCGTTGTGTCCTTGATGACGACCTCGTCATCAGAATCGCTGATGCTCACGCCCACGCGCTTGAGCTCGGCGGCGCTGAGGCCCGCCAATGCCGCCTTGATGGGCACCTCGCGGCTTTGGATCAGCGCATCGGCGGCATCTGGCAGGTGGCGGCGGATCAGCCGCACGACCTGCGCGTCATCGTCCCAACTGATCTTGCCCTTGCCCTTCTGGTAGCCCAGCTTGATGCCCTCCAGCACCACCGTGCGCGGCCGGATGAACAGTTGCGGGCTGGCCTCGATGGCCGCGCGCAGCGCCGCCTCGGCCTCGGTCACGCGCGCCACGGCGCTGCGCAGACCGGCCAGGCGCTGGCGCTTGATGGCCTCCAGCGCGTCATGCAGGCCCTGGGCGCGCTCGGTCAGCACATCCTTGTGCTGGCGGTAGCTGCGTGCAGCAGCGGCAATGGCAGTCATGGGGTTGGTGGTTTGGGTGTCCATGGTGTCCTCTCTCAAAATCAACAATCACGGTTTATCTGCGCCAGGTGCTGCAACACCAGCAGCGCGGCGCGGTCCAGGTCTGTGGCGGCACGCAGCGGCGTCAGCGTGGGCGAATACAGGCCGCGCCCGTCATCGGCCAGCAACAGGCCGTGCTCAATGGCCTCGCCGCCGCTCAGCAGCTCAATCAGCACGCGGATCGCCACGCCGCGCGCCTGGCCCGGCGTCAGCTGCACCTGCGCCTGCAGGGCGATGGGGGCGCTGCTCATTGGGCGGCCTCCCCATTGCTTGGCTCGCCCGGCTCGCCCGGCCCGTTGCCGCCAGCGTCGCTGCCCTGCGTGCGCTGCAGCATGCGCTCGCGCCGCTGCAGGTTGCGCAGCCGCTCCTCCTGCATGCGCCGGATGGCCAGGCTGGTGTAGCGTGGCGGCTCGCCCGCCGGCGCAGCCGGCGGCTGGGCCCCGGCGCTGGCCTCTGCGCCTGGCACGGCATCCGGGCGCAGAGCCTCGTCCAGCGCCTGGCCAATGCTGGTGGCGGCGCCCTGCACATGCGCGCCGCGCGGCCCCGCGCGCCGCTCCATCTCCGCCTTCGCCTCGGCAATCGCCTCGCTCTTGTCCACCCGCCGCACCAGGATCGCGTACAGATAGGCGTTATCCTTGAGCGGCAACACCAGCGTCCCCTTGCCCTGCGCCTCAAACACCGCCTCGAACGCCGCCTGCCAATCCTCCACCCCCACCGGCCAATCGCGCCCGGCCCGGTTAACCTTGCGGCTGCGCATCGCCTCCACCAACTCCCCCAACACCCGCCGCACCCGCGCCCAGCTCAGGCGCTGCTTGGCCGGCGTATGCAGCCGCAAATAGCGCAGCGTGGCAGCGCCCAGCGACGGCTGATACGTCTTGATCAGGTACTCGATCATCTGCCGCGCCTGGGCATCGTCCACCGCCTGGCAAATCACCAGCTCCAGGCTCGCCTGGCTACGGCACACCGGGCACACATAACTCAACATGCCGCCGCCCCCTCCAGCGCATACCCCGGCAAAGCCCGGCAATGCGGCGTCACCGCATACATCAGCGCCCCCCAATCAATACTCAGGCGCTGCACCGCAAACCCGTGCATGCACAAGTAATCCAGCATCTGCTGCACCTGCTCCAAATCAAACACCGGCCGCCAGTAATCGAACAAACCCTGCGCCGTCCACCACGCCCCGTCATCGCGCAAATGCAGCCACAGCCGCGCGGTCCCGTAATCCAGCCCCACGCTCATACAGCCCCCCACAGCAGCAACAAAACCACCCGCGCCAACAACATAGGCAGCCCCGCCAGCAAAGCCACCAGCACCGCCGCCAACACCGCCGCCAGGACCAGGCGCCGCCAATCGCGCCGCCTGCGCGCATAACCCACGATCACCCCATGCAGCGGCTGCGGCTCATACGGAAAACGCTCCCTCATTCCTCATACTCCTCATCTGCAAGAAGTTCTGCGGCAATGCCATCGGCACGGTCTGCCAAGGCAGTCAATTCGCTGCGGTTGAATTCATCCATGCCATCCCACGCCTCTGCCATCTTCAGCAAGGTTTGTTGAATCTTCCGGAGAGTTCTTCGTTGGTAGGCAGCAAGCTGCTTTTTAGTCAGGCTCATGCTGCCACCTCCACCACGCGCGCGCCCTCTGCAATGCGGCAAGTGTCGATGCGCACCGGCATCGCCGCGCCCAGCCAATCGAGCAGCCCGAACAACGCCCGCGCCTGGGTACGTTCGCGCACCTCAAACGTGCGCTCGGATGAATCAAAAAACACCCGCATCTGCCATGTGTGGTACATCGTCAGTCCCCCTTCGCCGCTGCCGCAATCAATGCGCCGTTGACCTTGGCCGCGCCAATGCGCACCGCCTGATTGAGCGCCCGCGTCACCAGGTTATTGACCGCCAGCGGGTGGCAAATACTGCGCTCGGCCACCACGCGCCGCCCGCCCTGAACCTCCGCCACATGGGCGCGCAGCACGCCGCGAATGGCATCTGCCACATCGCGCTCAAAAATCGCGTCGTAATCGAGCTCCACCCGCTTGAGCTTGTGGCGCAGGTACTGCTCCACATGGTTGTCCAATGGGGGCAACTTGATCAGCTCGCCGCGCTGCTGCACCTCGCGGATCGTCGGGTCGTAGTTCTCCCACTTGCGCGCCAGCTCATCCTGGCCGATCACGATGATCGCCAGCAGCTTCTTGAAGCCGTCCTCCACCTCAAAAAACCGCTTGAAACTGCGCAACGTCGGCTTGGCAATGTCGTGGCCCTCCTCAATGATCACCACGTGCTTTTGCCCCATGTTGGCGCTGTCCTTGAGCATCTTGTGCATCTGCGCCATGCGCGCCTGCATCGTCTGGCGAATCGGCGCCGAATCGTCCAGCGTGCGGATGATCGCGCTCACAATGTCCGCCGCATTGAACTTCTTGCCGCGCTGGTCATCGCCCGTCATGTTGATCACATACGGCTCAATCACCGTGATCGGCTCGCGATCGGTGTGAATCCAATCGACCAGCGCCTTGCGCAGCACACTCTTGCCGCTGCCCGACTGCCCCGCCAGGATCAACATCCCGCCGTGCTTGGCCGTCTGCCGCATCGCCGCGTAGGCATAGCTGATATCGGGCGACATGAACACATCGTCCATGCCCGCCAGCTCATTGACAAACGGGTCCCGTACAATCCGGAACTGCCGGCGCGCCTCTGGCGTCAACGTTTGGTGTGTCAACAACATACTCAAATCCTCAGTGTCGTTATCGGCCTGCTGGCCGGGGATCAATGCCTCTGCTGCCGCGCCGCTACGCAGCAGCAGGGGCACCTCGTTTTCAGGGGCTGTCTGCCACAACGTGGCCAATTCATCCGCGCGCGCCCCACGCTCGCGCAAATAATCCTCAACACGCACCTTCATGGTCTCAGCCAGGCCCGCACGCCTGGGCCAGACGCCGTGGTTCATGGCCTGCGCAATCGTCGCGTCGCTCACACCCACATGCGCTGCCAGCTCACGCTGACGCACGTACAAGCGCACCATCACGTTCTTGGCTCTCAGCATCAGTTCCCCCCGTTCACAATGCGCAGGCCACCACCGCCCCCGGCAGCGCGCAATAGCTCCGGCTGCGGCGTCTTGAGTTGCTCAATCAGCACCTGCAATTGCCCTTCGGCAATCCCCTCATCGCCCAAACGGCCTGAGAGGAATCGGTTTTCTTCGGGCGACAAATTACGTCCCAGCTCGCGGCTGATGCGCAGCATCGCCGTCACGCTGTCCACCATGATCGGCGCCACCTGCGCATGCGCCGGCGCCTCGATCTCCGTGCCCTGGCGCACCAGGTACGTCGGCATCTGCACCTCGCGCAAATGGCTGTGCGCATCCAGCTGCCCGCCAAACGGCACCGCCTTCTTCTGGCGCGCCTGCTCGGCATCGGCATGCTCCGGGTACGCCATCGCATCCATCGCCCGCGCCGCGCGCTGCGCAGGCGTGGCCGGCTGGGCCAGATACTCCTGCCCCGCCACCGCCGCGCTCATCGGCGCGCCCCACTCGTCGTACTCAACCTGTGGCTCAGCGCGGTAAATCAGCGGCGCGCCGTCGTAACGCTCCAGCTCCACCTGCACCGCACACTCGCCATACACCAGCGGCCGCACGCGTACCACATCGCCCTCATTAATGCCGTCAAAGCCGCGCAGGCTGTAGGTTTGCGTGCGCCCGGCCTGTGGGTGCTTGAAGCGGATCGACAAATCGGCCTTCACCTGCCGCTCCTCCAGCCGCCCGGCCATCAGCGCCCGGCACACCTCAATGGGCGGCAGCAGCCGCAGCTGTTCGGGCTTGATGCGCATCCACAGCCCATAGCGTGCCATCGGCTGCGCCAACCCCTCACGCCGCAGCCGCGTGTCCTGGCCAGGAATCCGGTTCGCGTTGTACGCCTCGCACCACGCCTGCGCCGCCGCGTTGAGCTGCGCCACATTCGCCACCGGCTCAAAGCGCAAGCGGCTTTCAAACTGCGTCTCCACCAGGTTATTGGCGTTCTCCACGCCCCCCTTGGCCCGCGCATTGCCTGCGCGGTGCGCCTCATGGCGCACCTCCAACTGCAACAGCAGCCCCTTGATCGCCTCGGACTGGTTCGCGCTGCCCTTGTCCCACAACAGCAGCTGCGGCACCCCATGCAACACCCGGCCCGGCTGCTTGCCCCAGGCGAACATCAAAAACTCAAACAAGTTGTGCTGATCCTCGCCCGCCGCCTCGCGGTACTGCACGCAAATCGCCCCGCTGGCCATGTCCCACAGCACATAGCGAAACACCTTGAACTTCACCTTCGCAAAGTTCTCCAGCTTGTTCTTGTAAAATTCGCTGTCGCGCATGATGTGCTGCTCATTGCCCAGGTAGTACACTAGGCACAGCGACGGGTCCACCTCATGCACATGGTTGGGGTGCAGGGCGCGCAAACGCTGCACTGGCGCCGCCTGCCGCTTGACTGCCGCGCGCAGCCTGCGCTCGCGCATCAACCGGTTCAGCTGGCTGTTGCTCACCCCCAGCTGAGCGCCATTGCCCTGCAACACACTGCGCGCCACCGGCGTGAACATCGTCTGCTTGTCGTTGTCGCGCACGCTCTCGCGCTGCACCGCGCCCAGCTGCGTCAACGCCTGCAATGGCACCGAAGTCGTGCCCTTGTCAGCGCGGCACTTGCGCCCGCTGCTCCAGCCCGCCACCGCTTTGAGGTGGCGATACACCGTCTGGCGGCTCATGCCCAAAAACTGCGCCGCATCGTCAACCAGCGCGCCGCGCGCGCTGTGCGCCGCCCCATCCAGCCGGCGCGCCAGCTCGCGGATGTACGCAGCCGCTTCAGGGGACAAGGCCATGGCCGCCTCCTCATGCACCGGCATCGGCATAGGCCGCCTCGCCCTCATCCACGCCATCGCCATCCTGCCCCGCATCGCCCATCTGCCCGCCCATCGGGTCGCGCATCAGGTACTGCGGCTGCATCTCCAGCTCCGCGCCAAACGCCTGCGCCACCTTGTGCTGCAAGGCCCCCACGCCGCCGGCCAGCAACTCGATGTGCTCAGCCAGCGCGCGCGCCGTATCCAGCAGCTCAGGCGGCATGCGCACCGGCGCCTGCGGGTCGTAATCCGGCGCGGCCAGCACCTCCTGCTGCCACCACTGCGCCAATGCATCGATCTGCTTGGCCATCTGCACCAGTGACTTACCCGCTACATCCTGCAGCTCGCCCACGCCCGTGCGGAACTCCGCCAGGCGCTCGCTGTAGGGCTGCACCTGCGGGCCGCCCTTGCGCAGCTGTTTTTCCAGCTGCTCCGTTTTGGCTTGCAACTTCTTGCGCTGCTCGGCCTCGTACTCGTTGTCCACTTTCAACTGAGCCACATCCGCCTCCAGCTTCTCGCGAGCCTTGGCGTTGCGCGCGGCCAGTTCCTGCAACACATCCAGCACCTCATCGCGGCTTTGCGCCTCTTCCACCGCGCGGCGGATCAGCTCCTGATCGGGCGCGGGCAGCGCCTTGATGGCGTTGTAGTCCACTTGGCGCAGCCCGAGTTTTTCGGCTTGCTCGAAGGCTTCTTGGCCGATCAGATTGCGGTTGGCGGTCAACTCCTGCATACGTTGATAAGACCGTCCAAGTTTGACTGTGCAGAACTCTTGCAGGCTCTCAAAATTCCGACCGTCGGAATTTTTGGGATTCCTCAAAAATCGCCAACCCTTTGATTTTTTTAAATTTTCGTATATGGACAAGAGAGCCGAATTTCCGACCGTCGTAATGAAATCCAATGCCTCAATTCGCCCAATGTCCACCCCTGCGGCAAACACCTCGTCCTTGTCGCGATCAAAATTTGCCTGCGCATCCAGCGCCTGCTGCGTCAACTGCTCATACTGCGGCGCCACCTCGATCAGCTCGACGGGGGCGGCAGTGCCTGTGGGTTTTCTTGCCATTGTTTACTCCTAACCAAAAAGTGCTCTTGTCTCGGCATCGCTCGTGACGCCCGTCATCGCGCGGCGCTGCTCTTGCATGCGCTCTATGGCGCGATCAAAGTCGTCGTGCACGCGAAACACCAGCCGCGTGAACTGCGTCGTCGGGTAAAAGCGCCCCGTGTCCTCGGCCTTGCGGCACCAGCCGTAATCGATCAACGTCTGCGTCGCCCGCGTAATCGCCACCGGCGTCGTGCGGCAGGCCGCCGCCAAGTCCTTGTTCGTCGCGCCGTTGGCGGCAAAGCCGCACAGCGCCTCCAGCACCGCCAGCACGGGGGCGGCCGATTTGGTGGGTGCGCTCATGCCGCAGCCCTTTCTTCTTGCTGACGCTGCGCCGGGCTGACGCGCGCCGGTTTGTCCGTCAACTGCCCGTGCTTCATACCCAGCAGCACGGCGATGTTGTGGCTCTTGCCGCGCAGGCAACGCTTGCGGCCGTAGAGCACCTCAAAAACCAGGCTGGTGCTGAACCCGTGATCGCGCGCCCATTGGGTGACCGTGATGCCCTGCTCACTGAGCCACTGGCGCGCCTGGGCCGATGTGCGAAGTTTCTTCATGGCTAAAATGGTGTAATTTGGTGTAACAAGATCGAAGGGGCGGTAGTGGACTTCGTCAGCTTGATGGCCAGCCATCTGGAGTGCGTATTGAGGTCATTTTTTTGCTCCTTGCAGTGTGGTTAGGGCCGGGTTAGGCCGTTTGTTGGTGTGAATTATTTCCCAGCCCTGGGAAATTCGCAAGGCTGGGAAATTTCTTGACTATTTAGTAGGGATATGCCGAAACGAGAACTCACCGAGGAAGAAGTGGCGCTCCGCATAGGCTTGGGTGCAGCAATCCGTGTGGCATCAGGCAAAAAGAAGCTGAAGCCAGGAGATTTGGCCGCCGCCGCTGGAGTGGCGCTCTCTCAGCAGTACCGAATAGAAAACGGCGAGGTGACAGCCGACTTTTTGTATTTAGTGAAGATCACCCGTCTTCTTGGCATGTCTCTCGACGAGTTGCTTCATGCCGCTTTAGATGAAGTGCCTCCCGCACTGCCGGCCAAAGACCCTGTGGACGCAACAGCACAGGCTGGTTTCAGCCTGCACCAATCAGGCAGCGGCAACGTGCAAATAGGCCAACAGGCAGGCGCCATCCACAACGCCGGGGCGATCGGTTTTTTCAAACAACAAAAAGGAGACAAACCCAATGCAAGAAAGCGCTCTGGCAAGGGCTGAGGCCGCAAGTGCCGGGCATGGCGCGCTGACCACGGCCAGCGCCCGGCAAATCGCGCAAGCCGCGCACGCCATCCACAACTGGGGCAGCCACACCCACGTGCACATCTATGTGCAGGCGCCCCCGCCCCAACAAAAAAAGCCCGCATCAAGCCATGCGGGCGCGGGTGCTTGAGACGCCCCCGATCACGCAATGCAGGAGAGACAAATGGACGCTTTTACCGAACGAATGAGCAAGCATGCCGAGCACGTCAAAGCCGTGGCGGCGCATTGCAACAGTGAGGAAACCACTAAACAAGCGCTGATCTTGCCGGTGCTCGACATTCTTGGTTTCTCACCTTTTGACCCGACAAAAGTCAAAGCCGAATACGGTGCCGACTTCCCGGGCGTGAAAAGCAGCGAGCGCGTGGACTACGCCTTGTTCTGCCACGGCGTGCCTGTCATGTTCATCGAAGCCAAGGCACATAGCGAAAAGCTCAACAACCATTGCCCGCAGCTTTCGCGCTACTTCAATGCCACCCCGGAAGTGACCATCGCCGCCATCACCAATGGGGAGGAGTGGCGCTTTTTCACCGACTTGAACAACAAGAACGTGATGGACAGCACCCCGTTTCTAACGGTGGACTTTGGCGATATGGACATCACGTTCTTGCAGCGCCTGCGCCGCTTTCGCCACGACGAGTTTCAGCCCGAAGCACTGCGCACGCTGGCAGAAGAGACGGTTTATCTCAATGCGTTTACTGAAGTGATCAGCAGTAGCCTGCGCGAACCCGATGTGGACTTTGTGCGCTACGTGGCTGGCCGCGCCGACATCCAGCGCCAATTCAACGCCCGATTCCTAGAAAGCATCGCACCGCTTGTCAAGCAGGCTGTTGAGCGTGCCGTGAGCAATATGGTGGTTTCCGGCCTGTCCATGAAAGCGCCCGCTGCCGCCCCAGCAGAGGTTTTGGCTGCGGAGCCAGAGCCTGAGATTGACCCTATGGCCGATATCGTGGATGCCGATAACCCACGTATCGTGACCACATACGCAGAGCGGCGTTTGTTGGAAGTGGCCTTGGAGATTCTGGGCGCGCAGGCAGACATTACGGCCAAGGACACCGAAAGCTACTACTCCCTTCTTTACCAAGGCAAAGTCAACCGCTGGCTCCTGCGCTATCAGGCAGACAAGCGACAACCCTGCATCTTTGTGTGTGTGCCATTGACGGAACATCGAAAGAAAGAGATTGAGCGCGCAGGCCTGCAGATCGGCACGGGCGACAGCATCCTGCTCAACCAGCCCGAGCACTTGGCCCGCATTGCAGGGATTGTGTTTGACGCGCTTGAGTATTGCCGTGATGACAACAACTTCAAGCGAACCCGAGGGGACTCAGCTTGAAGTCCCTGTGCGGCGCGGCATCTGGTCAGACCCGCCCATGGCAATGGCGCAAACAGCAACGGAGCAAGCAATGAGCGACAAACCCGATGAAGCAGCAATCATCAAGTACCTGCTCAACGAACTGATAGAGGCCAAGGCAAGCATTGCACATGCGGGCGCGGGCGTTTATCTCGAGTGACTAGAAAGGTGGCCTCTATGAGTGCGAGAGGAAAGCGGGTTCAAAAAGCCGTTGTCTACAAAAGGGTTCAATTCCACACCAGCGTCGAGGGGCAGACGCTCAAGAGCCTGCTGGCTGCTGCGCTACGGAAGAGAAAAACCCTTGGCGAGCGCAGAAAGAACGTGGCGGCTGAAGATGATCCGATCTACCACGCCTTGGGCATCCCCAAAGATGAGCCCAACGGGTTCGTGTTTGGCACTTTGATGACGTACACGCCAGGCACCGATCCACTGTGCTTCATTGATGATGAGCTTTGTGAAGAGGTTGTGCTGGAGAAGGTCGCCGCGCCCCAGGCGGAAAACGGCAAGAGGCGGGAGTTTCTGGCATCCATGATGTACTTTGGCGTGGTTGACAACCACATGGTGCTGATGCAATCGCAGGCATTGAAAGCCGTCCATCTAGAATCCTATCTGCAATGGTATTTGCACGCCTCAGGAGTTCTGGAGGGCACCAACACGTTGCAGCTGCTCGATACGCCCAGTGAGGCATTGCAGAAAAAAGTCAGCCAAGGCAAGGGGGTCAAGGCCATCAAGATTGGCGGGCAGGTCATGCCCCCGTCGATCATGCCCCCCGTGAAAGACACCGAAGACGGCAGTGCGGCCAGCGCGCCTGAAAAGCAGCCCACAACCCGGCAGGTTGCCTTGCATACAACGGCAGTTGCCACGTCTGAGGATTACGGGGTGCTGGCTGCGCTGAAAAAGCTGATGAGGCCCATTGATGCGGCAAAGATAGACTTTGACCAGTTGGCGGGCTCCAACATTGAGATGAGCGTCACGCTGCGCTATGGCCGCAGCACGACAGAGGATGGGGAAAAGTTGATGACATCGCTGGGAGCTGCGCTGCGCAACTCTGAGGATGTGGAGACCGAAATTGAACTGATTGGTGGCGGCAGCATCAAAGGCTCCGAGCTGAAGCTCAAAGGGGATATTCGCCTCACGTCTTACGATGGCCAGCTTAACGCCACAGATGTTTACGAAGGGCTGCGGCAATGGCTGCTCAACAAAGTGTCATCGCAAGAGCTGCCAGCCAGCTAGTCATCTGGCTGGTCGCCCCGCGGCCGATTACTTTGTTGGTATTGCTTGCAGTTTGTGTCGGGCTGGGGGAGTTGGCCTGGCGGCTGCTGGCCGGTAGCGGGCAAATCATTGCCTGGGCCTCTGGCGTGCTTTCGCCTTTTTGCATGATGTGCGCCACGGCGATCTGGGGCATGAGAGACCGGATGGATGACCTGCTGGACACAGACCAGATGACCGCGCAGGCATATCAGCGATTTGTTGATTTAAGCGCCGCTCAGCGCCGCAAAGCCACCCGATGGGCCGCACTGGCTGCGTTGGCCGCGCTCGCGGCGGCGGCTCCGGCCATCTCCCACCAGTTGGCAGGAGTGATCTGGTATCCCATGGTGCTTGGCTGTGGCGCTGCCGTTGCCATAGCGATCTTTGGCTATTTGCTGGCCCGCTGCTGGGATGAGCAAATTCGCGCGCAGCGGGGCGCCCAGAAGCTGGAAAGCAAGAGGCGTCAGGAGCGGCAAGAGCTACTGGAAAAAATACAAAGCGGCGCTTCCGTGAATGCCGCAAAAGGATGGGTAGAAGGGCCGCCCCTCGAAATAAGCAAACATTAAAAACGCTTGATTGACCCACCCCCCCGCAGGTACGGCGCAGCTTTGCCGCGCATCTTCTGACACCTGTCAAAAGACAAGGGCTACCCCAAAAAGCACCATCACGGGCATCCCAACGGATGCCCGTTTTTTTTGCCTTTTGGAAGTAGCCGCCATGCCCGATACCCGTACCCCCGAAACCCTATCCACCGATGCCTACACCTTCGGCCGCTTGCCGCGCCTGACCAGCTGGTGGGCCATTGCCGCTGTGCTCTCTGCCCTGGTGCTGCTGATTGCGCCGGGCCAATTGCCCGTCACGCTCTACAAGCTCAATCTCATCGCGCTGGCCGCCGTGGCCGGGTACTGGATTGACCGCGCCATCTTCCCCTATGCGCGCCCTCAGCTGGATGCGCTGCGCGATCTGTACCCGCCCGATCACAGCCGGCTGTACTTCCTGGCCGCCGTCATGCTGCGCCGCGCGCTGATCGTCGCCGCCACTGTGCTGGCCGTGGCGCTGGGGGCCTGATATGGGATGGCCTCAATGGGCCATGCTGGCCTTGCTCCTGGCTTCACTGCTGGCCGCCGCCTACCTGCACGGCAAGGCCCACAGCGGCCCGCACAACTTCTGGACCACGGTGGCGTCCGTGGTGATTCATCTGGCGATCTTGTATGCGGGCGGATTTTTCTCCTCCTCCGCCCAGGCCCAGACCATCCCCGCCGCTGCCCAGCACTACCGGCGCGATCTCGTCCGCGCCGCGCACAGCGCCTGGGGGCTGGATGCGCCCATTGCCGTCTTTGCGGCCCAGGTGCATCAGGAGAGCGCCTGGCGTCCCAATGCCATCAGCCACGTGGGCGCTCGCGGCCTGGCGCAGTTCATGCCTGCCACGGCGCGCTGGTGGTGCGAGCGCACAGGCACGCCGCCCGATGCCTGCCTGCCGCACAACCCCACCTGGGCGCTGCGCGCGCTGGTGGGCTACGACCGCTGGCTGTACGAGCGCACGCCCGCACGCTACAGCGCATTTGACCGCTGGTGGGTGGCCCTGCGCGCCTACAACGGCGGCCTGGGCCACTGGCAGCGCGAAGCCGCCGCCACCGGCCTGGCGCAGCCCAGCCGCCAGCGGGTGGACGCTGCCTGCGGCCAGGCGCGCCGCCATGCCAGCCATTGCCCCGAGAACCTGGGCTACCCCGCCCGCATCCTGATCGCCCTGCAGCCGCGCTATGCGAGCTGGGGCCAAACGGTGGAGCCATGACCATGCCCGTGCCCCTGCAAATCGCATTGCTGAGCGCCGTGCTCTGGCGCTGCCTGTTGGGCAGTCTGTGGGGTGCCCTATGACCGCCATGCTGCCCCGCCTCATCGGCCCGCTGCTGGTGCTGGCCGGCCTGTGCACCGTCTACGCCATCGGCCACCTCAGCGGCCAATCTGCCGCCCAGGCCCGCGCCGACCGCGCCACTGTGGCCGCCCAGGCCCGGCAACTGGAGCAATACCGCGCCGCCGTGGCCGAGCACACCGCGCTGATTGCGGCCAGCCAGGCCGCCAGCCAGGCCATCCGGGCCACGGCCAGCGCCATGGAAACCACCAACCGGAGAACGACCCATGCCCTCAAGCAAGCCCTGGAGTTGGACGCTGCCGAGCGCGCTGATTGCCGCTATGACGACGGCGTCATGCAGCACCTGGTCAACGCCCGCCAGCGCGCCGCTGACGCTGCCGCAGGCCGCGCCGCCGGCAGCCCTGATGCAAAGCTGCCCGCCCCCGGCGCAGGTGCCGATAGCGGAGGCTGATGCCGTGTTGCTGACGCTCAAAGAGATGTACGACGTCTATGGCCTGTGCGCCTGGCGGCACCGCCGTTTGATTGATTGGCTGGAGCAGGGGCAGTGATGGGCGATGTGATGGATCGCGCGCAGGAGCGCGGGCAGGAATGGTTGCACGACCAGCTCGCCCACCAGGCCGCGCGCCGCCAGGCGTTGCCGGGCGTGCGGCGCTGCGTGGGTTGTCAGACAGCCCTGGAAAGAGAGCAAAAGCGATGACTTTAGAGATTGAATTCACTTGGTTAGTGGGGCTGCTGATCACGATTTTTGGTGCGGCCGCCGGTGTGGGCAAGCTGCTGCTGGCCCAGCACCAAAAGCACCAGGACGCCAAGTTTGCCGCGCTGGAGCGCGCGGGCCAGGGCATGCAAGCCAGCCTGCATAAGCGCCTGGACGGCATCGAAATCTCGCAAAAAGAGGAGTCCGTGCGGGTGCAGAAGCTGGAGCGGGAGTTTCTGGTCTTCAAGGCGGAGCTGCCCATGACGTATTTGCAGCGCACCGACCACATCCGCAGCGAGAGCGTGACGCAGGCCCGGCTTGATGCCATTGCCGGGCAATTGACCAATGTCCAAATGTTGATAGGAGGCCAAAAGCCATGACCACCGCCACCCCGCTTGATC
Source organism: Allofranklinella schreckenbergeri (assembly GCF_003703475.1). Classification (GTDB taxonomy): domain Bacteria; phylum Pseudomonadota; class Gammaproteobacteria; order Burkholderiales; family Burkholderiaceae_C; genus Lampropedia; species Lampropedia schreckenbergeri. The sequence continues at coordinate 15,787 of NZ_RDQM01000014.1, forward strand.
TGGCCCGCGCGCGCCGTGAAGGTTTGCGCTGGCTGATTGTGCTGACCCTCAACAATGCCCGCCCGATTGGCGCGACCGATGCCCTGGTGCTGACCGTGGCCCAGACCCAATACCCGGATGCCACGCTGCTGGATTTGCGCCGTGAGCTGGAGTACTTGAGCGACCGCGATCTGGTGGCGCTGGAGCGCCGCCCCGATGGCATTTGGCAGGGCAAGCTCACGCGCCACGGCGTGGACGTGGCCGAGTACACGGTCGATTGCGAGCCGGGCATTGCCCGGCCCGCCAAGTACTGGTGAGGCGCGGCCATGGGACGCAAGAGCAGCATCAGCCGCCTGCCCGCCGAGATCAAAGCCTACATCGAGGCGATGCTGGCCACGGGCGCGCAGACGCTCGATGAGATGATTGCGGATCTGCAAGAGCGCTTCCCGGCCGAGGCGAAGGCGGGCGAGCTGCCCAGCCGCACGGCATTGCACCGCTATGGCAGCAAGCTCGACCGCCGCCTGGCGGCGATCAAGGCGAGCACCGAGGCGGCCATGCTGATCCGCAAGCACGCCGCCGACAAAGAAGATGCCCGCAGCGAAGCGCTGACCAGCCTGGTGCAAACCGAGCTGTTCGAGGCCATCCTCGCCCTACAGGCCGCAGACGAGCCGGGGCCCGATGGTCAGCAGTTGGAGCCTGCCGAGCGCATCGGCTTGCTCAGCGAGGCGGCCAAGCACATTGCCACGCTCACCCGCTCCAGCGTGACGCTCAAGCAGTTTCAGGCCAAGGCCGAGGAGGCCGGGCGCAGGAAGTTGCTGGAAGAGCAAAAAGCCGCATTCAAGACCCTGGAGGCCAAGCCGGGGGTGTCCGCTGAGGCGATGGCCGAAATCCGCCGCGTGCTGGGCATTGAGTGAGGGGCAAGTATGCGCACGCAAAAGGGCAAGGCCCGCATCATCCCGGCCAATCCAGAGGGCATCTTCTTGCCGTTTCAGGCGGCCTGGATCAAGGACGGCGCGCGGCTGAAGCTGATGGAGAAATCCCGCCAGATCGGCCTGTCGTGGTCCACCGCCTACGCCTGTGTGGAGCGCACGGCGGCGCAGGGTGCGCGGCACGACCAATGGGTGAGCAGCCGCGACGATTTGCAGGCGCGCCTGTTCGTCGAAGACTGCAAGCTGTGGGCGGGCATCATGCAACTGGCCGCGCGCGATCTGGGCGAGGTGGTGCTTGATGACAAGGCCCGCATCAGCGCCTACGTGCTGGAGTTTGCCAACGGCCGGCGCATCCACAGCATGAGCTCCAACCCCGATGCCCAGGCGGGAAAGCGCGGCGGGCGCGTGCTGGATGAGTTTGCCCTGCACCCCGACCCGCGCAAGCTCTGGAGCATTGCCTACCCGGGCATTACCTGGGGCGGCAACATGGAGCTGATCTCCACGCACCGCGGCAGCGGCAACTTTTTCAATGAGCTGGTGCGCGAGGTCAAGGAGCGGGGCAACCCGAAGAACATCAGCCTGCACACGGTGACGCTGCAACGCGCGCTGGAAGATGGCTTTCTCTACAAGCTGCAAGAGCGCCTGCCCGACGATGACGAGTGCCAGGCCATGGACGAGGCGGCGTACTTCGACTTCATCCGCGCGGGCTGCGCCGATGAGGAGAGCTTCCAGCAGGAGTACATGTGCAACCCGGCCGATGACGATGCCAAGTTTTTGGCCTACGACCTGATTGCATCGTGCGAGTACGCCGCAGGCGTGGACTGGCACAGCCTGGGCGATGGCCCCTTGTATTGCGGGGTGGACATTGGCCGAAAGCGCGATTTGACGGTGCTGTGGGTGGTGGAGCAGCTGGGCGATGTGCTGTACACGCGCCATGTCGAAACCATGGAGCGCATGCGCAAGAGTGAGCAGGAAAAAATCCTCTGGCCCTGGTTCGAAAAATGCCAGCGCATTTGCATTGACGCCACGGGCCTGGGCATTGGCTGGACGGATGACGCGCAGGACAAATTCGGCGCGCAGCGGGTGGAGGGCGTGACCTTTTCCGCGGGCGTGAAAGAGGCGCTGGCCTACCCGGTGCGCAATGCCATGGAGGACCGCGCGCTGCGCATTCCGCAAGACGCCAAGATTCGCGCCGATTTGCGCCTGGTGCGCAAGGTGACGACGGCCGCAGGCAATGTCCGCTTTGTGGCCGAGGCCACCGAGGACGGCCACGCCGACCGGTTCTGGGCCTTGGCGCTGGCATTGCACGCGGCCAGTAACCCGGCCGCCCCCATCGACTACATCCCCGTGCCCACGCACGCGCGCGGGTTCGACAACACAACGACCGCCCAGGCCGATGCGCTGGACTTTGTATTGCCCGAGCCCGAGGGCTGGTAAGGAGAGAGGCCACCATGGCAGAGAGCAAGATTTTGGGGCCCGATGGCAAGCCCATCGAACGCCACGCCCTGTACGAGCCGCAGACGGCGCACTACGGCCATTTGCAGCGCGAGCTGCAAACGCACCCCACGCGGGGGCTGACGCCGACCAAGTTGGCGGCCATCCTCGACAGAGCTGAAAACGGCGACCTGCTCTCCCAGTTTGACCTGTTCGAGGACATGGAAGAAAAGGACGGCCACATTGCCGCCGAGCTGGGCAAGCGCCGCCGCGCCGCGCTGGTCGATTGGAGCATCGACCCGCCGGACAACCCCAGCGCCGCAGAGCAAAAGGCCGCTGCCGAGCTGACGGAGCTGGTGGCAGAGATCGCTGATTTCGAGGACGTGCTGTTCGATGTGACAGACGCTATTGGAAAGGGATTTGCATGCCTTGAAATCGAGTGGCACAAAGTCGGCCCCTACCATGTGCCGCGGCACATCACGCACCGGCCGCAAAGTTGGTTTACCCTGCACCGCGGCCAGCGCCAGCAGCTGCGCCTGCGCACGGGCAGCACGGATGCCGATGGCATCGTGGGCGAGCGGCTGTGGCCGTTTGGCTGGATCACGCACGTGCACAAGGCCAAGAGCGGCTATCTGGAGCGCACGGCCATGTTCCGCGCGCTGGTGTGGCCGTATTTGTTCAAGAACTACAGCGTGGGCGATCTGGCTGAATTCCTGGAGATCTACGGCATCCCGGTGCGCATCGGAAAGTACCCGCACGGCGCCAGCGACAAGGAAAAAACCACGCTGCTGCGCGCGCTGGTTGGCATTGGCCACAATGCGGCGGGCATCATCCCCGAGGGCATGCAGCTGGAGTTCATGGACGCGGCGCGGGGGGACCCGGAGGCGTTCCGTTTGATGATCGAATGGTGCGAGCGCACGCAGTCCAAAGTGATCCTGGGTGCGACGCTGACCAGCAGCGCCGATGGCAAATCCAGCACCAACGCGCTGGGCAATGTGCACAACGAGGTGCGCAAGGATTTGCGCGATTCGGACATCCGGCAATTGGGCAGCACGCTCACGCGTGATCTACTCTACCCGCTGGCCGCGCTCAATGGCCTGGCCCCGGGCGGCATGCGCCGCGCGCCGGTGTTCTCTTTCAAGACGCGCGAACGCGAAGACCTGACGGCCTACGCCGATGCCCTGCCCAAGCTGGTGGCCATCGGCATGCAAATCCCGGTGCAATGGGCACAAGAGGAGCTGGGCATCCCGCAGCCGGAAGAAGGGCAGGCGGTGTTGCAAGCGCCCGCCACACCCGCCGCAAACGGCCCGGCGCATTTTGCGGCCCACACGCGCTTTTTGCCCGCCGCCGGGGCCGATGTACCAAACAGGCCGCAAAACCCCGCCCAAGCGTTTTATAAAACGCTTCCTGCCGCCGCCTTGTCGGCCCAGCCTGCTGCATTTGCAGAAAACCCCCAGCCTGACCCATTGCAAGAGGCCATCGACGAGGCCGCGCAGGATTGGCAGCCCGCCATGCAGCCCATGCTGCAACCGCTGCTCGACGCCCTGGAGCGGGCGCGCACCCAGGGCCAAAGCGCGCAGGAGTTTCTGGCCGCGTTGCCGCAGCTGTTGCAAGACATGGATGCCAGCGCTTTGCAGCGCACGCTGGACGCGCTGACCTTTGCCGCCCGCGCCGCAGGCGTGGCCGGGCTGCGCGGCGATGCCGCCGATGAGGGGCGGGCATGAGCGATACCCCCGATGCCCTGACAGCGGCCGAGTTTGCCCAGCTCTGGCGTCTGCTGCCGCAAGATGCCGTCGCATACATGCAAGCGCGCAGCAAGCTGCTGACCAGCTACAACTGGCTTGACGTGTATGCAGACGAGCACCTGCGCAATTTCACGGTCAGCCGCCTTGCCTGCCTGGATACGCTGCAAGCCGTTTACGAGGCCGTGCAGCGCGCCACTGAGGGCGATTTGAGCCGACGCGACTTCATTCGCGACGTCGAGCGGACATTGCGTGACAAGGGCTGGTGGGGCCTCAACGCTGTGGTGGACCCGGCCACGGGCGAGACCGTGCAAACCCATTTCAATCCGAGCCGCCTGCAGCTGATCTACGACACCAACACCCGCGCTGCCCACGCAGCCGGGCAATGGCAGCGCATCCAGCGTAACAAGCACCTTTACCCCTATTTGCGCTACGTGACGGTGGGCGATGAGCACGTGCGCCCCGAGCATGCGCGCTGGCACAACCTGACGCTGCCGGTCGACCACCCGCTATGGCAGCAGATTTACCCGCCCAACGGCTGGCGCTGCCGCTGCCGCGTGGTCGCCATGCGCCAGGAGGAGGTCGATGCAGGCGCCAGCCCCACCGGAGCGCCCCTGCGCACCGAGCCGCCCCAGGAGCAGCCCAGGGAATGGATCAACCGACGCACCGGCGAAGTGCGCCAGATCGTGCCGGGCGTCTCGCCAGGCTTTGACTACAACGTGGGCGAGGCCAGCGCCCAATGGCAAAGCATGGCGCGGCAACTGGCGCAAAAAGCCGCCAGCGCCCCGGCCGAGCTGGGCGCGGCCCTTGGTCAGGCCATCAACCAAAGCCCCGAAGGCGCTGAACTGGTGGACAAGGCCTGGGCCGCCTGGATCACGGATCTGATGGCCGACCCCATCGCCCGCAAGCGCATGGCGCTGCTGGGATTCGTGCGCCCGCAAGATGTCGCCGCGCTCAAAAACAAGGGCATCGACGTGCCCAACGCCGCTATCCGGGTCGAAGACAGCCGCGTCATTGGCAAGAAGGCCAAACGCCACGAGGGCAAGGGCGACGCCCTGAGCGAGGGCGATTGGCGCGCCCTCAGCGCCAATCTGCGCAGACCCAAGGCCGTGCTGCTGGACAAACACAATCAAACCCTGCTGTACGTGCTGGCCCCGCAAGGGGCCCAGGCCCAGCGTGTGGTCGTAGCGCCTGCTTATACAGTCAAGGGGGAAGAATCGGCCAGTCTGCGCACGGCCTATTGGGCGAGCCTGGCAGACATACGCGGCAACGTCGCCGGTGGCCAGTTGGAGCTGCTCGACGGCAGCCTGGATTGAGAAAGCGGGGCCACGCATGGAGGGCCTACTGTCCCCTCATCCGGCGCTGCCGGGCCTTGGCCCGGAGCCCCGTGCTCGGCGCGCAGGATTATTTTCCGGCGTCATGCGCGGCAAAAAACTTACCCCCAATCTACCACAAGCGGTTTAAAGGAGACTGCCATGCCCATCACCATCAAGCTCGAAGACAGCGCGCTGCGCCCCTATCTGCAACAGCTGCACGAGCGCATGAGCGACCTCAGCCCGGTCATGGACAGCATCGGCCACGCGCTGGAGCAAAACATGCGCGCGCGCTACGAAACCCGCAGGGACCCGGACGGCAACAAATGGGGCGATTGGGAGCAGTCCACCAAGAAAAGCTACCCCTGGCGCGGCAGCAAGGCCGCCAAAGGCAAAGACGGCCCCGGCCGCGGCCTGATGCTGGAGCGCTACGGCAGCATGTTCGATGGCATCTCCGTCAGCCATGACAAAAACAGCGTCAGCATCGGCTTCGATCAGTTCTACGCGGCCTACCATGAATGGGGCACCAAACGCATGAAGCGCCGCGGCCTGCTCACTTCCAACCCCAACACCGGGCGCCTGGGCGAGAAGGATGCGCAAACCATCGTAGAAATCGTGCAGCAGTACTTGCACAAAGACCTCAGGTGAAGCCGGTGCAAAAATTCATTCCCGCCAAACGGCGCGCACGGCACGTTTTGCCCCAAGCCTTCGTACCAGCCCCGCCACGAACGCCCCGCACAGAGGCCATAAACCGCTTTATGAAACGCTTTGCCCGACCACCCCGGGCGCACGCAGCAGCCTTGGACATTGAAAGTCTTTTTCACCTGACGTAACATCAAGGCCGTTTTTGCACCCACTCAAGGAGAAACCATGACAGCGCTGCTCAAAGTGCTCGCGCGCGCCGGGGCCTCGGTGGGCAACCCCTTTAGCCCGGCGCGTCACTACATCCGCCCCCGTCCAGGCGACGCCGCCCGCGACGCCGCACGCATCGCAGCCGATATGCGCGCCGTGGATCTGGATCTGCGCCGTACCTTGGGACGTCATTTGCGAGTAACCGCGAAAAAACACTGATGTCCAATCGCCAAACCCATGCCCGCGCCCGCTCTTCCAGAGGCGATGAGCTGGCCCTTTCGGAGACTACGACCGACGCCCCTTTGTTGCCCATAGAGCAACTGGCGCGCCTCAAGGAAATTGCCCCGGAAAAGGTGCAATGGCTGTTTGACAAAACCAGTGAAGAAATCGTCTTTCGTCACGCCGAGACGCGACGCGTCAACACCATGACCTTCATCGACCGCATTGCTGGCCTTGTTTTCGCGTTGCTGATTGCCTGCGCAGGCATAGGCGGCGCCATCTATCTGGCCATGTACGACAAAACCGTTGTGGCCTCCATCATCGGGGGCACAACTCTGGTGGGGCTTGTAACGGCCTTCATCGCTGCGCGCAAAAGCTAAGGCAACGCTCAACAAACACCCGGCCCGCCGCTCTGGCGGGCTTTTTTGCGCACTCCAGTTTTGACACCTGTCAAAAGACTTGCGCCGCCTCGCTGCCGATCATGGCGGCATGTCCAGCACAGCACCCGCCCAAACCGCTATTGCCATCGCCGCCTGCGCCTTCGATGCCGCGGCGGCCATCCATGCCCAGAGCGCCCAGAGCGCCCAAGGGGCTGCAAACGGGCAGCCGCCGCGCGTGCTGCTGCAACTGACGCCCGCGCGGGATTTCCGGCCCAGCGACGGCCGCCCCATGGACGTGCCCGCCTGGCGCATCAACGCCGCCATTGCCCAGCGCGTCATCGCCGCCTTCAGCGCTGCGCAGCCGCCCGTCATCGACTACGAGCACCAAACCCTGCGCAGCGAGGCCAACGGCCAGCCTGCCCCAGCTGCGGGCTGGATACACGGCCTGCGCTGGATTGAGGGCCGGGGTCTTTTTGCCGAGGCCGAACTCACCGCCCGCGCCCGCGAGCTGATTGCAGGCGGCGAATACCGCTACTTCTCGCCTGTGCTGGAGTACGCCAGCAAAACCGGCGAGGTGCGCCGCATCCTGATGGGCGCGCTGACCAACAACCCCGCCATCCACGGCATGCAGGCCATCGACCTGATGGCCGCGGCCACCAGCAAATGGATGGCTGCCCCCCACACCACCACCCTTGACGAGGAGAGTACGACCATGACCCTGCTGCAAAAACTGCTGGCGGCCCTGGGCCTGCCCGAATCCACCAGCGAAGACGCGGCCCTGGCCGCCTGCGCCGCCCAACGCGCCCAGGCCGAAGCCGCGCGCGCAGCGCTCAGCCTGGGCATTGACGCCAGCGCCGAGAGCATCACCGCCGCCTGCACCAGCCTGAGCGCCCAGGCCACTGCGGCGGCCCAACCCGACCCCGCGAAGTTCGTTCCCATTGCCGCTGTGCAGGAGCTGCAAGCCAGCGTGGCCGCCCTCACGGCCCGCCAGCGCGAGCGCGAGGTGGACGACCTCGTCGCCCCCGCCCTGGCCGATGGCCGCCTGCTGCCCGCACAAGAGGCCTGGGCGCGCGATCTGGGCAAAACCAATCTCGCCGCCCTGAGCAGCTATTTGCAAACCGCCCAGCCCATTGCCGCCTTGAGCGGCACGCAAACCAAGGGCCAGCCACCCGCCGGCACCGCGCCAGGTACGGGCGGTCTGAGCAGCGATGAGCTGGCCGTGGCCGCCGCCTGCGGCCTCACCCCGGAAGTTTTTGCCAGCGGCAAACAGTAAGCAAGGAGGACACCCATGGCTGCACTCAACAAAGACCGCGCCACGCCCGAGCGCAAGGGCGATCTGGTGGCCGATCCGCTGGATGCGGGCGCCACGATTTACGCCGGGGGCATGTACGTGCTCAAGGCAGGCAAGGCCAAACCGGCCGCGGCCAGCGACAGCGGCGCCGTGCGCGCCGTAGCCCGCAAGCGCGCCAGCGCCGCCGCAGGCGATGCGCACGTCGATGGCCTCATCAGCGTGTTCCGCTTTGACAACGCCGCAGCCAGCGCGGCCATCACCCGCGCAGAGATTGGCGCCAATGCCTACGTGGTGGACGACCAGACCGTCGGCAAAACCGGCAATTGCATCGCCGGCGTGGTGCTGGACGTGGAGGACGCCGGCGTGTGGGTGCGCATCGGCGCCAAAGCTTGATTGACGACAAGGACAACCACCATGCACATCAACAACACCAACCTCAAGGCGCTCTATACCGCCTTCAACGCCGCTTTCAAGCAGGGCCTGGGCCAGGCGGCCAGCCAGTACGGGCAGATTGCCACCACCGTGCCCAGCACCACCGCCGCCGAGGAATACGGCTGGCTGGGCCAACTGCCCGGCCTGCGCGAATGGCTCGGCGATCGCGTGGTGCACGCCATTGGCAACCACGGCTACACCATCAAGAACCGCCCCTTTGAGCTGACCGTGGGCGTGCCGCGCACAGCCATTGAAGACGACACCTATGGCGTCTACACCCCGCTGATGCAGGAGATGGGCAGCGCCGTTGCCGCCCACCCCGATCAGCTCGTCTTCGGCCTGCTCAAGGAGGGGCGCACGGCGCTGTGCTACGACGGCCAGCCGTTTTTCAGTGCGGCGCACAAAGTCCTCAACGACAAGGGCAAGGAAGTGGCCGTCTCCAACCTCAGCGATGGCGGCAGCGGCCCGAGCTGGTATTTGCTGGACACGCGCCGCAGCCTCAAGCCGCTGATCTACCAGTCGCGCAAGGCGCCCACGTTCGTCAGCCTCACGGGTGAGAGCGATGAAAACGTTTTCCATCGCTCCCAGTACATCTACGGCGTGGATTGCCGCCGCAATGCCGGTTTTGGCTTCTGGCAATTGGCGCACGCCAGCAACAAGGATTTGACGGCCGAGAACCTCAAGGCGGCCATCACCGCCATGGAAACGCTCACCGGCGACCACGGCCGCCCGCTGGGCATCAGCCCCAACCTGCTGGTTGTGCCCAAGGCCCTGCGATTTGTGGCCAAGAAGCTGCTGGAGTCCGACCTGGTGCCCAACGCCGCAGGCACAGCCACCGAATCCAACGACGTCAAGAACGTGGTGGATGTGCTGGTGGCCGACTGGCTGTAACCCCACATCGACAGCACCGCCCATGCCCTACATCACCCATGCCGATTTGGCCGAGCGCCCCGGCGCGCTGGAGCTGGCCCAGGTCGCCAGCGACGAGCACGCCGATGAGGTCAGCGCCGAGCTGCTCGACGCCGCCCTGCGCGGCGCAGACACCAGTGCCTGGCCCGATGAGCAGGTGCAGGCCGCCCGCCGCGCCCTGGCGCGCATCGACGACGCCGTGCAGGACGCCGCCGCCCTGATCGACGGCTACCTGGCCAAGCGCGGCTACGCGCTGCCGCTCTCGCCCGTGCCCTCCCTGGTGCAAGCCTGGTGCCGCGCCATCGCCCGCTACCTGCTGCACAAGAACCGCCGCTCGATGGACGACAAGGACCCCATCGTGCGCGACTGGCGCGACGCCCAGCGCCTGCTGCAACAAACGGCCGATGGCAAGTTCAGCCTGGGCGCCGATGACGCCGTGGCCGTGCACCAGACCGATGCGCGCTTTGCCAACCAAAACGGCCCAGACCAGCGCTGGGGCCAGTCCGATGGCGGGCGCATCTTCAGCCGCGACGAGCTGCGCGCCTGGCGCTGACAGGGGGCCGTCATGGGGTTTGAGCCATTCGATACCAGCCTGATCGTGCAGCGCCTGGCCAACGCTGTGCCCGCCTTGCAGGCCGTGGGCAACATGGCCGATTACGCCGCCGTGCAAGAGCTGCGCAGCTTTCGCACGCCCAGCGCCTACGTGGTGTTTGGCGAGGAGCAAAACACCGGCAAGGTGCCTGCATCCATCGGCGTGTGCACGCAAGAAAGCGTGGTGGAGATCGGCGTGGTGCTGGCGCTGCGCCACTACCGCGAGCAAGGCGGCGGGCAAATGGCCGCGCAAACCCGTCAGCTCATCGGCCAGGTGCGCTGTGCCCTGCTGGGCTGGCGCCCCGAAGTCAGCGGCGCGCGCGTGCTGGAGTGGCAGGCCGGGCGCGTGCTCGATTACGACGCGGGCGTGCTGCTCTTTGCCGACCGCTACGTCCTGCGCTACCTGCTGCACAAGGAGAGCACAGCATGAGCACCCCCCCCTGCACCCCCTGCGGCCCCGGCGGCCCATCGCCCGCCATCACCGTCAAGCGCGGCGACAGCATCGACTGGCACTGCCGCGTGCAAGCCGGCGGCCCCGGCGGCGGCCTGCCGCTGGACATCACCGGCTGGAGCATCGCCTGCCAGCTGCGCAGCGTGCAACGCAACGCCGCCGCGCGCCTGGTGTATGCCTTTGCCCCCGCCATCGTCAACGCCGCCGCCGGTCAGTACGCCTTGCGCGCCAGCAGCGCCCAAACCGCCGCATGGCCCGCAGGCCGCGCCGCGCTGGACGTGCGCTACACCGATGCCACAGGCCGCGTCATGCACACCGATACCGTGGCCGTGCTCGTGTGCGAGGCCATCACCCGCTAACCCGCTTGCCAACCCACCACAACCGGAGGCCAACGCCATGAGCAGCCCCATCACCATCATCCACACAGGCCACGCCGCCCACACCGTCACCATCGTCGGCGTGCCCGGCCCCGCCGGGCCACCCGGCCCGCCAGGCGCAGGCAGCGGCGGAGCGCCCCTCATCAGCGCGGACGCCGCCAACCGCCTCAAGCCCGGCAGCGACGGCGGCCTGCACGTGGCCGACACCTTGAGCGACCCCGTGGCCTATTACATCCTGGCCAAGTCCTGATCCCATCAACCCCCATCACCCAAGCACCACAAGGAGCAAACACATGACCATGGAAGCCCAAATCATCACCCTGGCCCAGACCATTGGCGCAGACATCAAAGCCATCAATCTCAAGCAGGGCGATTTGAGCGCGCTGCCCACCACCGCCAAGGCCAGCCTGGTAGCCGCGCTCACCGAGCTGCACACCGCCATGCAGCAGCTCAGCGCCAGCGCCGGTGCGCAGATCGACGACAGCGCCGGCACGGGCGTGATGGATAAAACCTGGAGCGCCAATAAGTTGGTCGCCGCCATCGACGAGGCCAAGCTGGCCGTCAAAAACGAGCTCACCGATGGCGCAGGCGCCGCGCTGGACACCCTCAAAGAGCTGGCTGAGGCCCTCGGCAACGACGCCAACTTTGCGCAAACCATCGCCGCCGACATCGCCAAGCGCGTGCGCTACGACCAGGCCCAAGTGTTGAGTCAAGAGCAGCAAAAGCAGGCCTGCGCCAACATCGGCGTGGGCGCCCCCACGCACAGCTTCGTGGCCGACTACAACGCCGCCAAGGCCTGAGCGGAGCAGTGGCCATGACGATGCAACAAAGCATCAGCGCTGCCTTTGCGGCCGTGGGCGGCGACATCAAGGCGCTGCAAGGCGGCGTGATCGTCGATAGCGGCCAAAACGGCAACGGCTCGTGGGTGCGCTGGGGCGATGGCACGCTGCTGTGCCGCCACCGGATGCAGATCAGAAGCGCCAATGGCTTTGCCACCAATGCCATCGTGCAAACGCAGCAAGGCTGGCAGTTTCCGCAGCCCATGCTTGTCTCGCCGCTGCCGCATTTGTACATCACGGACGTCGGCCAAGCGACCGCCATGGCGCTGGTCAAACCCAATTGGTTTACCTATGACAGCGTCAGCGGTAAATACCTGGGCGTCAATCACTTCAGAGCCATCAACCTTGGCTCCAAAGAATCCGCGCTGGACATCAATCTGATGGCCTGGGGCCGCTGGAAATAAAGGAGCACACACATGCAAACCACCACCATCCACCTGCTGCGCCCGCACCGCCATGCCGGGCGCGACTACCCCGCAGGCGCGCAATTGACGCTGCCCGCGCACAAGGCCGCCTGGCTGATGGGCCTTGGCGTGGCCCAAAACGCCCCGGCAGCGGCCCCGGCTGCGGCGCCCGAAGGTAACCCCACCAAAGGCAAGAAGGAGTAAGCCATGAGCATCGCATCCACATCGCTGATCTGGAACGGCCAGGGGCCGGTCATGATCGGCACCTTCGATCCGCAACGCGGCCGCCCGGAAATGGGCTACCTCACCCATATCTACAGCGTCGGCTGCGGCAACCGCACGCTCACGGCCACGCCATCGCGCGAGACCACCACGCTCAAGGAATCCTGCTCCGGCCAGCGCCTGACGCTCAAGGAGCTGGAGACCAGCAAATCCTTGCAAGTGAGCCTGTCCATGGTGCAGTTCGACGCGCGCACCCTGGCGCAAGCCTTCTTTGGCGAGGCCGTGGTCAAGCAGGCAGGCACCGTCACCGACGAAGTGCTGGCCGAACTCAAGCCCGGCGACTACTTCTTTTTGAAGTACCCGCGCTCCAAAAGCGTGGTCATTGAAGACAGCACCGGCTCGCCCAAGACCTACGTCGAAGGCACGCACTACAAGATCAGCGACGCCGCCCACAGCCGCTACCAGCTCATCGCCCACCCCGGCGGGCACACCGAACCGCTGAAGGTCGATTACTCGTACGACGGCTACGTCAACATCGCCGCGTTCTCGAAAACGAACGTGGAGAAGGGGCTGATTTTTTCGGGCATCAATGGCGACGGGCAAAAGGTGCGCGTCATCATCCCGCGCATTTCGCTGGCCATGAGCGGCGACTTCGGGTGGATTTCCGACGAACCATCGGAACTCACATTGGGCGGCCAGGCGCTGTACGTGCCCGAGCTGCAAACGGATGCCGACTTTGGGCCGTTCATGCGCGTGGATGTGATGCCTGATCTCTGATCGCCAGCACAGGGCCTTTGCCAGGCCAACAAAAAACCGCGCCGGGCAAGTTGCTGGGCGCGGTTTTTTTACGGGAGGCAGGCTGCGCGTTAGAGCTACTTGAACAAGCCCGCCAGCAGCGTCCAGGCAAACATGAGCATGGCCACGACAAAGAGCAGGAAAAGCGCCGTGCCCGCAGCCACCAGGACAGGCCACAGGACGGCCTCAAGGCTTTCTTGCCACACGAAGACCGCATAAAAAAGCACGGGCGCGAGCACGATCACCGCCAGCAACAGCAACGCCTGCAACCACTCATTGCGCGTGGGCGGCCAGTGCAGCCAAGGGGATTTTTTTGCAGGAGATTGAGACATGGCAAACAGCGATCTTGAAATCCAACCAGCCCGGCGTTATCGCTGGAACACATCGCGCAGGGCAAAGGCCATCAGCGCAAGCCCCCAGGCCGCCAGCGTGGAGCAACCGCACACAAAGCCCACCCAAGCCCCTGCCAGGGGATTGATGCCCCAAGCCAGCAGCCCCAGCGCCACCGACAGCAACAAGCCCCAGCGCAGTACGCCAGCGGGAGTCACAAAAAGGGTTTTCATATGAGCCAAAAAGACATGAAAGTAAGCCTGTTGCTCAGTGTAGCGCAGACGGGTTTGAGCCACCTGCAAGACGTGATCCGGGAGCTGGAGGGCGCGGGTGTTGCCACGGACGAGTTCCAGCAAGAGGCCAAAGAGCTGGGCGAGGCGCTGGCGCGGCTGGAGCGCGACAGCGCGCTGATGGATACCTTCGGCAGCCTCAAGCGGGAAACGGCCGGTTTGAGCAAGCAGCTTGATGTCGCAGCGCAGCAAGTTGATGCTTTGGCAGCAGAGCTCGAGCGCGCGGCCCAGGCCAGCGCCCAAGCCACCGCGGCGCAGGCCCAATCGGCGCAAAAGCTCAGTGCCGCCCGCGCCTGGCAAGCCCAGTTGCAAGAAGCCATTGCCGCCACGCGGCAAGAAATGCAGGAGCTCAAACAGGCCTCTGGCGAATCGATTGCGCCGCATCTGACCGAGCGCCTGGCCGATGCGCGCCAGCAGCTCAAATCCTTGCAAGCCGAAGCTGCCGTTGCCACCCAAAACACCCGCTTGCTGGCTGCGGCCAACAAGGAAAACGAAGCGGCGGCAAAAAATGCCGCACGCGCTGAAGAGGCCCTGACCGGGCAATACCAGCGGGCTGTGCAGGAGGCGGGCAAGCTCAGCGCCAGTTTCAACAGCAAGAACAAGGCGCTATCGCAAACGCGCGAGCACATGCAGGCCGCCGGGCTGCAAACCAGTCAGCTTGCCCTGCAACAAAAGGCGCTGGCAGAGCGCATGCAGCAGATCAGCCAAAGCGGAGACGGCTTGGTCGCGCGCATGCGCAGCACTGCCGATGCGGCTAAGCTGCAATCGGCTGCCGTCGAGAAGGCGGGCAAAGCCTGGGCAACGTTCCAAAGAGGCATTGCGGCTGGCCTGGGGTTTGCCGCCGCGCAAATCGGTTTGAGTGGTCTGGGCAGCGCGCTGGGCACGCTGCGCACGGGCATCGAAGAGGTGCTGCGCGTGGGTGGCGGTTTCGAGCAAATGCGCGCCCAGCTTGCCACGCTATATGGCTCCATCGAGCAAGGCCAAAACGCTTTTGCATGGATTCGAGACTTTGGCAAGACCGTACCCTATGAACTGGAGGCCGTCACCGGCGCATTCACCAAACTCAAAGCCATGGGGCTTGACCCCATGGACGGCTCCCTGCAAGCCATTGCCGACCAGGCCGCCGCGCTGGGTGGCGGCGTGCAAACCCTCGAGGGCGTGGTGCTGGCCCTGGGCCAGGCGTGGACCAAGCAAAAGCTCCAGGGCGAAGAGGCCCTGCAATTGATCGAACGCGGCGTGCCCGTGTGGGATTTGCTCTCGCGTGCCACGGGCAAAAGCGCCGTGCAATTGCAGCAGCTCGCCTCCGCTGGCCAGCTCGGGCGCGAGGCCATTGCCGCCCTGATCGCCGAAATGGGCAAAGCCAATGCGGGCGCAGCCGCTGGCGCCATGAACACCTGGAACGGCCAGATCGCCCTGCTCAAAAGCAACTGGCAAGAGTTTCTGGACACCATTGCCACCAGCGGCATATTGGACTTGTTCCGCGAAGAAGTCGTCGCCATCAACCAGGCCATTGCGGAGCTGGCCCGCACGGGCGAGCTCAAGGCGTGGGCACAAGCAGCTTCTGACGCCATCGTGTCGCTGTACGAGGCCATCAAGTCCGGCATCGGTTTTTTCAAAGACTGGGGCAACGAGCTGGGCACCCTGACCGAAGTGGCCATTGGCTTCAAGACGCTTTCGCTGGGCAAGACCGCACTGGGCTGGGGCGCTGAAATTGCCTTGAGCGCACAAAACATCGAGAAGTCGGCCAGCGTGATTGCGGGCGCTGGCAAGCTGGCCGCCGCAGGCTGGATCGGCTGGAACGTGGGCGCGTGGCTGCGCGAAGAATTCCTCGTCATCGAACAAGCAGGCATCGCCCTGGCCGCGGGCCTGACCAAAGCCGCCGCGCGCGCGCAGCACTACTGGGAGTCGCTCAAGGCCGTATTCACCGACGACACCCTGGAGGCCGCAGAGGAACGCTTCTCGCAAAAGCTGAGGCAAATCGACGACGACTACGCCGCGCTGTTTGAATCGGCCGCCCAGGCTCGCCAGGGGCAAGAGCAGCTGGCCCAAGCGGCAGAAACGGCCGCCGCCGCCGTGCAGCAGCAAGCCGCGCAAACCCAGCAGGCCGCCGCCGCCATGGGCCAGGCCATGGCCGGGGCTGTCAAAACCATTGACGAGGTCGATCAGGCCATGCAGCGCGCCGGCGTCAGCGCCCAGGCCACCGCATCGGCTCTGGAGGCGGCGTTCTTGCAAGCCGTGCCCAAGGCGCAAACCCTGGCCGACATCCAGGCCCTGCAAGACAAGCTCCAGGCCCTGGCCGACGCCGGGCGCATTGGCACCGATGGCGTCAAGGCCATCACCGGGGCCATTGCCGACCACGCGCAAAGCATCGGCCAGGCCATGGTGGGCGCCATCGCCACCATCGACCAGGTGGACCAGGCCATGCGGCGCGCGGGGGTGAGCGCCCAGGCCACCGCATCGGCGCTGCAAGAGGCTTTCTCGCAAGCCATCGGCCAGGCCAAAACCCTGGCCGACATTGAGGCGCTGGAGAAAAAGCTCAAAGACCTGGAGGCCGCCGGGCGCATTGGCGCTGAAGGCGTCAAGGCCATTACCGAGGCCATAGCCAAGCAGCGCCAAAGCATCGAAGCGACCGACCAGGCGCGCCAAGCCATGCTCGAAGGCTTCAAGGAGCTGGGCACTGACGGCGCGGCCGCCCTGGGGCAAATCAGCGAAGGCGCGCAAAAAGCCATCGACGCGGTGGACAAAATCGCCGCCGCTGCCAAAGAGGCCGGGCTGGGCGTCAATGAAGCCGCCCAGGCCATCGAAAAAGCCTTCACCGCCGCCGTGCCCAAAGCCGATTCGTTACAGGCCATCGAAGCCCTTGAGAGCCGCCTCAAGGCCGCCGGCCAGGCCGGGCAAATTGGCGCCGAAGGCATTGCGCGCGTGCAAGCCGCGCTGGACAAGCAGCGCGCGGCCATCGAGCAGCAACTGCCCGGCATTCAGAGTTTGGAAGAGGCCCTGAAACAACTGGGCGTGACCCCGCAAAAGGAATTGGATCGCCTGGCGCAGAGCGCAAAGGAGGCCTTCGAGGCCGTGAAGCAATCGGGCCAAGCCACCCCACGCGAGATCAACGAAGCGTGGAAGAAGATGGCCGAAGCCGCCATTGCCGCCAACGACGGCGTAGCCGATGCCAGCCTCAAGGCCGCCGCCCAGCAACACGGCTTTGCCATCGAAACCGACAAGGCCGGCAAATCCATCATCAAGTCGATGGAGGAGGCCAAGGAAGCCACCGAAGGCGTGGGCCAAGCCGCAGGCAAGGCCGGTGAAAAAATGGCCGAAGCCGCCCAAAAAGCCAAAGACGCCTGGGCCGACGGCAGCCTGGTCGAACAAGCCGAAAAACACAACGCCGCCTTAGGCAAGATTGAAGGCAGCTGGATCAGGGCCGACGTCGCCGCCAGCCAATACGCCAAGCAAATGGCCGAAGTGGTCTGGGAGCAAGGCAAAGCCATTGCCCAAATGAGCGAAGAACACGCCCGGCTGGTGCAGCAAATGGAAGCGCTGAGCGAGCAGCAGCGCAATTTGGAGGCCGTCAACAACGACGCCGTGCGCGGCTTGGAGGCGCTGCGCCTGCGCTATCTGGAGTTGACCGGCGATCAGGAAGCCGCCGCCGAGCTGAAAATGCAAATGGCCCGCCAGGAGATCGACCTCAAACTGGCCCTGCTTGAAATCGATTTGCAAAGGGCGCAAATCGCTGGCGATACGGCCGAGGTCAAGAAAATGGAGCTGCAAATCGCCGCGCTCAAAGAGCAGCTGACCTGGCTGGACAAAATCCACGCCAAGGAAAAAGAACTGCGCAAGGAGCGCGAGCGGGAAGAGCGCAGCCATGGCCGCAGTAGCGGTGGTGGTGGCAGCGGCAGCAGCAGCGCAGGCAGCCTGCCGCCGCCCGCGCCAGCGCCCCAGCCCCAGCCAGCCCCGCCCGCGCCACCTGCACCGCCCGTCCACATCACCCTGCACGCCCACGGCATCACCGATCCCGTGCGCCTGGCCAAGGCCATTGAGCCGGAATTGGCCAGGCTGGCCAGGCTGGCCCGATGAAGCCAACCGGCCACGGTGGCCGGTTTGCATGCTTGACCGAATGCTTGACGATAACGCGCGTTAGGCGGACAATACCCCTCATGCTGCCCACCGTCATTGAAGCGACCGAGTATCAGGCCCGCGTCACCAAGATCCTCACCGCCCAGGAGCGCGAGCAATTCAACGTCTGGATTGCCCACAACCCTTTGGCTGGCGATCTGGTCGTGGGCACGGGCGGCATGCGCAAAGTGCGCTGGGGCGCTGGCGGCAAGGGCAAAAGTGGCGGCGCGCGCATCATCTACTTTGAAATGCTGGCCGATGGCGTCATCATCTTGCTGACGATTTACAGCAAATCCGAGCGCGCAAGCCTCTCGGCCGCCCAGATATCGGCCAAGCGGAAAAAATCGGGCCTGTGATGGCCCAATCAAGGAGTATGGTTATGGAGCAAAAACCAGATGGCGTACAAGCGGCCTTGCGGGCGCTGCAAAAGCTCGACGTGGATGCCGTGGTTGCCGCCGCCGAGCGCGATGCAGGCCACCCCATCCCCGGCCTGCGCCAGAGTCTGATGGACGCACGCGCGGGCAACTTCGCCCGCGTGCACACCCCCGAGCAACTGCAAGCGGCCGCGCGCAAGCACCAGGGCGCATACGAGCAGCGCAAACTCCAGGCAGGCAGCGCGCGCATTCCCGGCGGCCTGCTTTCTGCCGAGGCGGCCCAGGCCCTGCAAACCCTGCTCGAGCGCGGCGCTCCATCGAAAGCAGCCGCCATCAACGCGGCGCTGATTGCCGCCGCGCAGCGCAGCGCCCAGTTCTGACACCTGTCAAAAGACTCACCCCCGCAAACCCGGCACAGTGCCCGCCACTGGCCGGGTTTTGTTTTTACAAAGCGCTTTATTCATGCCGCGCGGCCAGTGCATCCCACACTTGCCGCCATGCCATCCGTCCAACGCTTTCTCTCCGGCCACAACAACGCCGCCCGCACTGCCGCATTGAGCGCCTCCAGCGTACGCGCCAGCCGCGCCATTGAGCGCGTGCGCGCCGCGCGCACGGGCGGGGGTAATGTGCGCTTGAGCGGCGATTACACCGGGCATGAGGCCACGGCCATTGATGTGGAGATCGTCGCCGCAGGCGGCATCCCCCGCGCATCGCGCCCCCAGTTCGCGGGCGTGGGCAATGGGCAGCTCTCGGTGCAGGGCGTCGAGGCCGCCGCGCCGCTGCAATCGCTCACGCTCACGCTGGCCGATCTGGGCATCCCCACACAAACGGCATCGCTGGACGTGCGCACGGTGCAAATCCGCGCCCGCGCCGCCGGGGCAGCGGGCAACCAGATTCGCCTGTCGGTGCAGCCCAAGCTCACGCGCGCGCCCACCGATTGGGCGCTGCTGTCCGATTGGCCCGCAGGCGGGGCGCTGCAACAAGGCGAGCAATGGGATTGGGGTGCGTTGCCGCTGTCGGCTCAAGGCGAGCTCGACGAGCGCAGCCCTCGTATTCAAGTTGGGCACGATCCGCAGGTCTATCGCCCCTACCGCGTGTACAAGGATGGGGCTTGGCAGTTTGGCCTCTCGCCCGCGCCCGAGCGCGCCTTGCCCAAAGGGGCGGCGGTGTGGCTGATCTCGGGCGGCTACGTCGTCACCGTCACCGATGGCCAGGCGACACAAACCTATGGCGACACCGGCGCAGGGCAGGGCGAGATCGCCAGTTTTTATGACCTGCTGCGCGCCCTGCAAGGCTCTGCGCTGGTGGAGGTGGCGGGCGTCGTAGCCGCAGACCGCGCCGTTGGCGGCATGGCCGCCATCGACGTGCCGCTGCGCACGCAGGCCTGGCTGCACAGCTTATCGGGCAAGGTGGAGCTGAAAGATGTGACCATCCCGCCGCTGGCCCCCACGCAGTCGCTGATCGTGCGCTGCATCAATGCCGATGTGGTCGGGCGTGAGAGGTGGAGCGTCGTGGGCGATGTCTCCGGCGCATTGGCCGAGGCCGTGACGGGCCAGCCCTACGCCAGCGCGGCGGCGCGGTTTGTGATCCCGGCCAAGGCGGCCAATAGGGAAAGCAGCGGCGAGCACTCGTTCAAGTACCAGCCCATGCCCCGCGCAGAAGGCGAGGGCGTGCCCAGCGTATGCCTGCGCCCGTTTCGCTTCGGGCGCAACGCCAAGGCGCGCACGGTGACGTTTCGTTATCAACTGCGCCCGCCCGCTGATTGTTCGTGCAGCGACATGCCCACGCCCCGGCTGTCGTTGTCGTGTCTGGGGCTGGATTCATCAGGAGGGGATATGCCACTTGACCCCGCGCATCAGTCGCGGCTGCAAACGCTGTATGAATGGCGCAAAAACTTCATCGCCAGCAATACGGCGCAGTACTACGCCATAGCCAAGGATATGGACTTTGCCGATTTGGTGACCAGGCATTTTGCGGAGGCGCTCGCGGAGATTTACGAAGTGGCAGCCGCCCTGGCCGAGTGGGATGCTGCGTTAGTAGACATGCGCGCCGATCTGCAGGGCTTGGAGGGCTTGCAATGGACAGATTTTTCGGGCAGCAACTTGAACCACTATAACAACATAGATAGGCTGAATAACGAATCTATAGCCGTAAATACACCAAGCGAGCTGCTGGAAGTTTATGGCGATAATAAAAAATCTTGGATGCGTCAAACTCTTTCTACCAGAATCGCGGACCTGGCGCGCAAGTACGCCGCACGCATGGACTACTGCCGCGCCCTGGCAGGCATCCTCCCAAAATCTGACACCAGCAGCACAGACGCGGGCGGCTGCTGGATCGACCACGGCGGCTCCCATTGGTGGGTCGACGCCGAGGGCTATTACCTGCCCGCATTCTCCAACAAACCCTATATCTCATCGCGCCGCGACGCCGATACCGGCAAGCCGGTTTCGACCATGGAATTCGGCTTCGGGCTTGTGGTGGCATGCCCTGAGCGCCTGAAGGAAGGCGACGAAATCACGCTGCGCATCCTCACCGTATCGGGCGAGCGGCCGTACCAGGAAGGCGACGAAGCCGTGATCCAAACCGTAGCCGGCGCGCCTGCCTGGCTCTCGGGCGGCGTCGATGGTACGGACGTGCAAACCTGGCACGTGCTCGGCTCGGTCAGCGGCTCGCTGCCCGACTACATCGTGCCCACCAATGGCGCGGCCGCGCCCGTTTACAACCAGGCCGGGGTGCAATTGCGCCTGGCCCTGGGCGGCATCCCCTTCGCTTTGGGCGATGCGTTCAGCCTGTCGGTAGAGGCCGGCCAATGGCGCTGGCGCAGGGATGGCGGCCCCTGGAGCGCCGCCGCCAACATCCCGGCCACGGCCGCCGGAGACGACACCAGCGCTGCCCCGCTGGCCGATGGCCTGCACGTGCAGTTCATCGCCGGCGCCGCCCCCTCGTTCGTGCCCGGCGATGCCTACAACTTTGCCGTGCATCAGCCCTGGGCCGTGAACCACATACACAATGCACACGAGCGCGCATGGGGCTGGGCGGGCGGTGCGGGCTCGCTGACCATCGACCTGGGCGCGCCCACGCCCATTGAGGCCATTGCGCTGGCGCGCTACCACCTGCCCGCCGGGGCGCAGGTGCGCATCGCCATCGATGGCGGCGCGCCCCACACGCTGGAGACCAGCGGCCCCGTGGCCGTCTGGATGCTGCCCGCGCCCGTGCAGGCTGCGCGCCTGACGATCACCGTGGCCCAGGCCGAGGGCGGGCACATCGGCTGGGTGTGGGCTGGTGTGCCCCTGTCCACCGACCACCACGCCAGCCAATGCCAGCGCACCCGCCGCTGGGCCGTGGGCCGCGCCGGCGGCATCAACCCCGCCGGGCTGTACGCGGGCGCGGGCGACGGCTGGCGCCTGGCCTGGTCGCCCAGCGATTGGAGCGCCTCGCGCCTGGTGCAGGACGACATGGATCGCCTCATGGCGCTATTGGACTGGGCGCAACAAAAAGACGAGCCGCTGATCCTCGTGCCCCACCACCGCCACCCGCAAGACGCCGCCCTGGTGCGCCCCGGCGCCGACGCGCTGGAGATCACCGATCAACACGCCTGGCAAGCCGATGATGTGCAGCACCGGCTGCTGTCCGCTACGCTGGAGCTGGAGCCGGTGTACGCATGATCGCCTGGCTCGACATCGACGGCGACGATGCCGCATGCAGCGTCAGCCTCACCGGTCCAGCCGACCGGCAGGCCGCCGCCGCTGCCACCGGCGCAAGGGTGATGCCCCTGCTGCGCGGCCTCTCGGCCATGGATCGGCCCCTGTCCGTGCCCGGCATCGCCGCCGCGCCCGTGAGCAATATGCAGATCACGCTGGATAACGCCGATGGCGCCATCACCGCCCTGTGGGGCGCGCGCCCGCCTATGCGCCGCGCCGCGCGGGTGATGGTGTTGCGCGCTGGCGTGCCAACCGCCGTGTTCTCAGGTATCGTCACCGGCATCGATCTGGGGCGCGAGGCGCGCCTGACGTTGGAGGCGGGCATGGAGCGGCCGCTGTCGGACAATCTGCCCCTGCGCACCAGCGCTGTGTGGGGCGGCTGGCGCGATGTGCGCGTGCTGCCCTGGTGCTGGGGGCGCGTCACGCTCACGCCCATCCAGTACAGCGGTGACCAGCGCGTCTATGTGCTGGCAGACCACCCGATTGCGGGCGTGGACGAGGTCAAACGCGACGACGTGCCCACCACCGCCTACGCATGGCACAACGGCCTGGACAGCACCGGGCGGGCCGTGGCGTTCGTCGAGCTGGCCGAGCCGCTGGCCGAAGGCGAGCGCCTGGCCGTCACCCTGCGCGGGCGCATGCACCCGCAAACCGGCCATCTGCTACAAACTCCCGCCGAGATCGTGCACGACCTGCTGGCCAACCTCGCAGGCGCGCCCGTGCAGTGGGCCGACCTAGACGACTACCGCACCGAAACAGCCGACATCGCGCTGGGCGGTGTGCTCTCTGACAACAGCATCAGCATCCGCGCCGCCGTGGACAAGATCATTCAAAGCGCAGGCGGGGCCTGGGCAGCGGCCATGCCTGGCATTGCCCTGACCTGGCCCCCGGCCGCTGATGCCGCCGCCCCCGCGCCGCGCATTGACGCCCTGCGCGCCCATGACCTGCATGCTGCCGCCGCCGCCAACGCCATCTACACGGTGTTGCGCGTGCTTTACGACTGGGACGATGCCAGCGACCGCTACCGCCGCGCCGTGCAACTGCGCGCCCCCGAAGCCGCGCGCCAATACGGCGAGCTGGAGCTGGAGTGGCCTGCCCCCTGGCTGCGCACCCCGCGCCAGGCCGAGGCGCTGGGGCGGCGCATGCTCGCCCAACTTGCCCGCCCGCGCTGGCGCGTCACATGGCAGCAAGCCTTTGCAGACCTGCCCACCGGCGCATGGATCGACATGCAACACCGCCTCTCGCCCATCGGGGGCCGCCACCGTCTCATCACCGCCGAGCTTGACCTGGCAAGCGCCTCCATGCGCTGCCAGATTGAGGCCCCGGTGGGCGATGCGCCTGAGATTGAAACCGAGCGCGTCTCCAGTGCATTCGATCCGCTCATTCAGCCCGGCGTCACCGTCGAAGTCGCGGATGGGGAAATTGTTTTTACCGTGCGCGACGAGCAAGGCCGCGCGCTGGCGGGTGCGCGCGTGACGATCAATGGCGGGGCAACACGTATCGCCGACAACCTCGGGCGCGTGAGTTTTGCCGCTGCGCGAGGGCGCCACGTGTTGCTGATCGAGGCCGACGGCTACCCGCCATCTGAGGCCGTCGTTGTCATCTAGGAGCAAACACAGTGACAGAGCGCAGACGATTCTTCCCAAGCAAGCGACGAAATATCGAACCAGGCCAGCGCGTGGCCGTAGAAGTACAACTGCGCCCCGAGGGCCCCGCCCCGAAACTGGAGGCCGCGCCAGCGCCAGAAGCGCCGCCGCCGCCACCGCCGCCACCGCCACCGCCACCGCCACCGCCGCCCGCCTGTGCAGTCATTGGGGCAGGCTGGATCGGCCTGTCGGTAGACGAGTGGGGGATGCAGTCGCGAACATTGCCAGATGGCCGCATCGAGATCTCCGACTGGAACACCCGCACCGTTTGGTCTGGTGCCCCTACTCAGACCAACAGCGACGGCAACCCCCTGCCCGTGCCCGCCGAAGGCTTTCACTGCCATGAAGCCCGCGTGCATTTCGATGCGTTGCGCCCAGTGCGTGGCGGCATACACGCCGTGCTGCAAGGCACTGCACTATCGGCCGCACATTGGACGTTTCAGTGGGACGGCGCAGAGATCGGAGCGCCGCAAATGCCGCAGAGCATCCACTACGGCGGCACTATTGCAGTGAGCACCTGGGGCAACGTGTTGCAGGTGGTCGGCAACGAGGTCACATACGACGGCACGGAGATGACGTTCAGCCTCACGGCCTGGGCCCATTGCGGCGGCGAACAAGTCGCCGAGCTCAAGCTCGATATCTATTTCCCCGGGCATTGACAGCGGCCGGGCAAAAAAAGACGGGCGACTGCACTGGTGTTGCGGGCACCAGCGCAGCCCCCGATCCGCTGAAGGAGCCAGCAAATCAGGCAAGGCCCGCCACACTCGCGAGTGCGGGGCGAGCCTACCACGGGCGTTACAGCCTGTGCAAAGGATTTGCACACCATGCAAAAGGATCACACGCACCAATACACCAATCAGGACATCCGCTGCGGCCAATGCGGCAAAAAGCTCGGCCAAGGCAGCTATATCTGCCTGGCGATCAAATGCCAGCGATGCAAGACGGTCAATCACTTGAGGGCCCAGAGCCCCCAACCCGCGCCACCCGATGGCCTTCTTCAAAAGGTAGAGGATGGATGCAAACAAAGCAGCAACAACCAGTTTTGACGGGCCAAGCGTCGGCAGCCTCTTTGCAGGCATCGGCGGATTTGATCTCGGATTTGAGCAGGCGGGCTTTACCACCGCCTGGCAAGTCGAAATCGAGCCGCGATTACGCGACGTGCTCGCCTTGCGATTCCCGCATGCACGGCAATTTGCCGACGTGCGAGATGTCGGCGCCCACAACCTGCGAGCAGTGGATGTGCTCGTTGGCGGATTCCCCTGCCAGGACGTCAGCAGCATGGGCCGCCGGGCAGGCCTGGCAGGACAACGCACAGGCCTGTTCTGGCAGGTCTGCCGCATCGCAGACGAAATTCGGCCCCAGTGGCTGGTGCTTGAAAACGTCGTGGGCTTGCTCAACAGCAACGCTGGGAGAGACTTTGGCACGGTCGTCCAGGCCCTCGCCAAACGCGGGTATGTGGGATGCTGGCGGGTGCTTGATTCTCAGTATTTCGGAGTCGCCCAGGGTCGCCGCAGGGTTTTCCTGGTCGCAGGTCTTGGACGACAGCCCCCCATTGGGCTGTTGGCTGACGCCGCGCCAGTGGCAGCAATACCTCGCACGCTTGCAGCGCAGCAAGAGTCACGGCCTGAGGATGGATGGGCTGCCTATTGTCTGCTTGCCAAGCTCTCGCCAAGCCTGCTGGCCATCGGTGCAGAAAATCTCGTCTGTCACCGAGGCGGACGGGGTGCGATGCTTGAGCGGGCCCGAGTCTCTGAAACTGCAAGGATTCCCACCGGACTGGATGCGACCGATCACGCAGAAGCTCGGGCGGCCGGAAACGCAGTGTGCGTACCCGTGGCCAGATGGATCGCCCAGCACCTGATGGCTGAAATCAGTCAAGGCCAGCAGTAACCCACGCACAAAAAACCGGCTACTCCAGCCGGTTTCTCTTATTCACAGTGCTGCGCGTTTGGCTGACTGTAATTTCTTTGCACTGGCTGCAATTGCCAGCCAACCCATTTATCTCACGCAAACTCCCGCATTTATCGCGCGCCGCTTCACGAGGCGCTGGGTGGAGGAACGCAGCTTTGGCTGGCTTGCCCGCTTCAGACGCTTGTCTCGTGATTACGAACGATTGCCAGACGTACTGGGTGGATTGCCCTTTGTGGTCTTTGCCATTTTCATGCTGCCCAATGCCATGCCGTTGATTCGATTGGCACAGAGTGCATAACACGCGCCCAAGGGCATTCGCGCCCTGGGCTTGGAAGGGCGCTGCGTCATCTCCTTCCTTTGGGAACTTGAGGCCGATGCGTCCGCGCTTTAGCGGTAGGTATATCTGGGGCAAGTGGAGGCTTGAGTTCTTCGCAGCGGGTATCCTTCTTTCCGCTTGTCCCGCCCAGCGCCGCCGTCAGCCGCACCCGTTTCATAGCATGCCTTGCAGATTGCGTGCCAGCTTCGTGGCGCAATGGGATAAGGGACGGTTGTTCTTCCCGTTTCAAGGCTGTTGCCATGCCATCTCCATCCCCTGTTTTTTTCGCTACAGAGGCCCCTGCCGTAGCCCATTGCCCTGCCTTGCTGATTACGGCCCCGGCCTCGGGGCAGGGCAAAACGTTGGTGACGGCGGCGCTGGCGCGTTTGCTTGCGCGGCAAGGCAAGGTGGTGCGGGTTTTCAAATGCGGGCCGGATTTTCTGGATCCCCACTGGCATGCGCTGGCTAGCGGCGCGCCGGTGCAAACCTTGGATTTGTGGATGGCGGGCGCGGACGATGGCGCGGCGCGTTTGTATGCGGCGGCGTGTGAGGCCGATGTCATCCTCATTGAGGGCGTAATGGGCTTGTTTGACGGGCAGCCCAGCGCGGCCGATTTGGCGCTGCGCTGGAATATCCCCGTCATGCCCGTGCTGCAAGCGGGAGCGATGGCCCAGACTTGCGCGGCCATTGCCCACGGTTTGCGCACTTTCCGGCCGGGGTTGCGTTGGGCGGGGGTGTTGTGCAGCGGGGTGGGTGGCGATCATCATGCCAGTTTGTTGCGGGAGGCTTTGCGCCCGTTGGGCCATGCGGGCGCTGCCAGCGCGCGCGACCAAACACACGATCCATTACACGACCAATGGCTGGGGGCATTGCCGCGCTTGCGGGTGCTGGATGATGCTGCCCCGGCCCGCACGGCGGGTGAGGCGCGCGCACCGGGCAGTCTGGGCAGTGCTTTTTTGCCCGAGCGGCATTTGGGCTTGATCCCGGCGGCGGAAATGCAGGATGCTCTGGCCCGGCTGGATCAAGCTGCCGATGCTTTGGCGCAAACCCCGCTGGGCCAGCGCGATGCGGCAGGCTGGGCGCAGTGGCAGGTGGCGTTTGCCGCGCCCAGCGTGCAGTTTGCTGGCGCAGCCACTGCGGATGCGCCGTCGCGGGCCATCGCCCCGCTGCCAGAGGCGGAGGGTGACGGCAGCGGGCTGCGCGCGCCCGCCGCTGTCCCGCCTTGGGGGGACGATCATGCCCGCTGGCTGGCAGCGCAGCGCTTCATCGCTAGCCAGCCGTTGCGGGGCCGAACGGTGGCCATTGCCCGCGATGCCGCTTTTGCCTTCATCTACCCGGCCAACGTGCAATGCCTGCAAGACATGGGCGCTACGCTGGCGTGGTTTTCGCCTTTGGCGGGCGATGCTTTGCCAGCCTGCGATGCCGTGTGGCTGCCGGGCGGTTATCCGGAGCTGCACGTCCAGCGCCTGGGCGCGCAAACGGCGTTGCGCGACGCTCTGGCGGAGCATCTGGCGCAGCAGCGCCCCATTTGGGCCGAGTGCGGCGGCATGCTGGCCTTGTGCGAGGGCATCGCGCTGGCCGATGGCGAGTGGTATCCGCTGTGGGGGCTGTTGCCCGGCACGGCGCGCATGCAAACCCGCCTGGCTGGCCTGGGGCCGCAGCAGTGGCATTGGGCGGGCGCTGCCGCAGGCCCGGCTGCCGAGCATCCCGCGGCCTGGCTGCGCGGCCACACCTTTCATTACTCGCGCCTGGAGAGCACAGCGCCCGTCATCGGCCACACCGAGCGCCCGCCGCATCGCAGGGGCAGCGGTGTTGGCAGCGGCAGCGGCGCACGCGCGGGCGAAGCCGTGTACCAATGCGGCAGCTTGCGCGCCAGCTACTTCCATGCCTGGTTCCCCTCCAGCCCGCAAGGCGTGGCCTGGCTGCTGGGCGCGCCTGGCGCGCTGGACAGCCTCAACGACGACGGCCCCGCCGCTGCGTTGCCCGTGCAGGAGCGCCAGCCATGAGCGGCCCCATGCACACCCTCATCATCGGCGGCCAAAAAAGCGGCAAATCACGCCATGCCGAGCATCTTGCTGCGCACTGGCTGGCCCAGCCCGGCCATGCCGCGACCTTGATCGCCACCGCCCAAGCCTGGGATGACGAAATGCGCGCGCGCATCGCGCGCCATCAGCAAGAGCGCCTGCAACGCGCCCCCGGCCTGCACACGGTGGAGGAGCCGCTGCAACTGCCCGCAGTGATTGCCGAGCGCAGCCGCGCCGACACCTTGCTGGTGGTGGATTGCCTCACCCTGTGGCTGACCAATTGGCTGATGCCCATCACGCTGGACCCCGCCGCCATCGATGATGCCGCCCATTTGCGCAAGCGCCGCCAGCGCTGGCAGCAAGCGCGCGCCGATTTGCTGGGTGCGTTGGCGCAAGCGCCTGGGCCGGTAGTCTTTGTCAGCAATGAAATGGGCTGGGGCGTCATGCCCCTGGGCCGGGCCGTGCGCGCCTTTGCCGATGAGCTGGGGGCGCTCAACCAAATGCTGGCCGCGCACTGCCCGCAGGTGCTGTTGATGGCGGCGGGCTTGCCCATGCCGCTCAAATCCGCGCCGCCAGGCGTGTGATGGGTTGTTGGATTGGTTTGCAAATCAATATGAATTTGAAATAAATGCCAACATGCCAGAATTGGTTGATTTTTATTCCTATTGATTTGTAAAAATGAAAAGCCCTCTGCGCACAAGCGTCAGAGGGCGGAGGGGGCTGGGCAGGCGAGCTGCCCTGCCGGGCCGGAGCCTAGAGCGTGTTACGCGCGAATCAGGTGATCGAACGCGCCCAGCGCGGCTTTGGCGCCTTCGCCTGCGGCGATGATGATTTGCTTGTAGGGCACGCTGGTGCAATCGCCCGCCGCAAACACGCCGGGGATATTGGTGGCGCCGTGGGCATCGACCTTGATCTCGCCCGTGGGTGTCAAATCGACCAGACCCTTGAGCCAGTCCGTGTTGGGCAGCAGGCCGATTTGCACGAAGATGCCTTCCAGCCCCAGATTGACGATTTCGCCCGTCTCGCGGTTTTTATAGGCCAGGCCGTTGACTTTGCCCTGCGCGCCGGTGACTTCGGTGGTTTGCGCGTTGGTGAGGATGTCCACATTGGGCAGGCTCTTGAGCTTTTTCTGCAACACCTCATCGGCGCGCAGTTGCGGGGCGAACTCCAGCAGCGTGACGTGCTGTACCACGCCCGCCAGGTCGATGGCCGCCTCCACGCCCGAGTTGCCGCCGCCAATGACGGCGATGCGTTTGCCTTTGAACAGCGGGCCGTCGCAGTGGGGGCAGAAAGTCACGCCCTTGGTGCGGTATTGCTCCTCGCCGGGCACGCCCATGGAGCGCCAGCGCGCGCCGGTGGAGAGGATGACGGTTTTGGATTTGAGACTGGCGCCGCTTTCAAACTGCACCTCGATCAGGCCGCCGGGCTGGGCTGCGGGGATCAGGCGCGTGGCTTTTTGCAGGTTCATGATGTCCACGTCGTAGTCCTTGACGTGGGCCTCCAGCGCGGCGGCGAATTTCGGCCCTTCGGTGCGGGTGATGGAAGTGAAGTTTTCAATATCCATCGTATCGAGCACCTGGCCGCCAAAGCGCTCGGCGGCCACGCCGGTGCGGATGCCTTTGCGCGCGGCATAGATCGCAGCCGTGGCGCCGGCGGGGCCACCGCCGATGACGAGCACATCAAACGCCTCTTTGGCGCTGATGGCCTGGGCGGCTTTTTCGGCCGCGCCCTGGTCGATGCGGCCGACGATTTCGGCCAGCTCCATACGCCCCTGGCCAAAGTGCTGGCCGTTGAGGAAGATCGTGGGCACGCCCATGATCTCCCTGGCTTCGATCTCGCCCTGGTAGAGCGCGCCGTCAATAGCGGTGTGGGTGATGTTGGGGTTGAGCACCGTCATCAGATTCAGCGCCTGGATGACGTCGGGGCAGTTATGGCAGGTGATGGAGTAATACGTCTCGAAGTGGAAGCGCCCCTGGATGCCCTTGATCTGCTCTTGCAGCTCTTGCGGCTCTTTGGAAGGGTGGCCGCCCACTTGCAGCAGCGCCAGCACCAGCGAGGTGAATTCATGCCCCAGCGGCACGCCCGCAAAGCGCAGGCCCGTATCCACGCCGGGGTTGGTGATGAGGAAAGAGGGCACGCGCGCATCGCTGCCATCGGTGCGTACGGTGATTTTGTCGCTCTGGGCGCGGATGTCTTCCAGCAGCTCGCGCATCTGGGCTGCGCCTTGGCTGTCGTCCAGCGTGGCGACCAGCTCCACGGGCTTGGTCAGGCGTTCCAGGTAGGCTTTCAATTGGGCTTTGAGTGCGTCGTCCAACATGGGTGCAAATCCTTGCAAAAAGAGGGGGAGGGTAGGCGGGGGGGCGTTGGGGCCGTCGTTGGGCTGGTTTTTGCGCGTAAAAAAGCCCCGTGCCCGCAGGGCAGGCTTCGGGGCTGTGAGCCAAGTGACGCGCGCTGGGAGGTCAGCGCGCGGCCCTGGCCTTCATCATCGTGGGGCGATGTGGGGGGGGCAGTGAGCGATTAAATCTTGCCGACCAGATCCAGCGAAGGCGCCAGCGTTTTCTCGCCCTCTTGCCACTTGGCGGGGCAGACCTCGCCGGGGTGGCTGGCCACGTATTGGGCGGCCTTGATCTTGCGCAGCAAATCTTTCGCGTCGCGGCCAATGCCTTCGGCGGTGATTTCCACAGCCTGGATCACGCCTTGCGGATCAACGATGAACGTGGCGCGATCAGCCAGACCTTCGCCATCGCGCAGCACGTCGAAGTTGTTGGCCAGTTGGAAGGTTTGGTCGCCCACCATGTAGTACTGGATCTTGCCGATGGTGTCGGAAGAATCGTGCCAGGCCTTGTGGGTGAAGTGTGTGTCGGTCGAGACGGAATACACCTCGACGCCCATTTTTTGCAGCTCGGCGTAGTTGTCGGCCACATCGCCCAGCTCGGTGGGGCAGACGAAGGTGAAGTCAGCGGGGTAGAAGAAGAAAACGGCCCATTTGCCCAGCACGTCTTTTTCCGTGATTTCCACGAACTTGCCTTGATGGTAGGCAGTGGCTTTGAAGGGCTTGATGGGGGTATTGACTTTGGCCATGCTGTTTCCTTTGTTTGGAGAAGGGTTGATGGAGGTAACTCGCAATGGCGGGCAGTGTAGGGGTTTTCCCTTTTTTAATCTAATTGAATGATTTGATGGTTTCGATAGTTTTTAGTTATCTTTTTGGGTGGCTGATCGTGAACAGCCGATCTCGTCGGGCGTTGGCAAGGGTTTCGGATGGGCGCTCGCCGTAGCGCTTGCGGTAATCGGCGGCAAACTGCCCCAGGTGGGTAAAGCCGCACGCCAGCGCCACTTGGGTGACGGAGGCTCTGTCCGCGCACAGTTGCCGCCGCGCTGCTTCCAGTCGCATGTTTTTTAGGTGCGCCATAGGGGAGGTGTGCAGATGGTTGCGAAATCCGACATGCAGACTGCGCACGCTAATGCCCGCTGCCTGCGCTACGTCGGCGATGCCGATGCAGTGGGGTAGATGCTGCTCCATGAATTCCAGCGCGCGCCGAATAACGTGTGGCAGCACTGTGGCGGGGCGGTTGCTGGCTTGGTTGTGCGCTTGTAATGCCAATAGTGCGTAAGCGAGCGTTTGTTCGAAATGCTGGATGTGCCGGGGGTGCTCGAACAAGGAGCCGTTTTCGGAGATTTCGGCAAACTGCCAATTGAGCAGGCGGCGCAAACTGGCGCCTGCGGGTTGGCCCCAATCGATACGGGGGTGAAATTGCAGCAGCGCGCCGGGATCTTGCCCGAAGTAGTCGCGAAAGTGGCGCTCCAGACCGTGCCGGTTGATGCGGACAAACAATTTGTCGGCGTCATGGCTGTGCTCCATACAGAACTGCTGCGCAGGGCTGATGACCGAGGCCAGGGTGGCGGTGGAGGAAAAACAGGCATTGGGGGTGTGGATTTGCTCTTGCCCGCGCAATGGAATTTGCAGCAGGTAGAAGTCGTCAAGCGGCTGAGGCTCAATGCGCACTTGCGCGCCGTAGCGCAGACGGCCATAGGCCATATCCTGCCCTTGACGCAGAAACAAGTGGGTATCCAGGCTGGCACCCTGATCGAGCAGGATCAGCTTGTGGGGGCAGAAGACCTGCGTGATGTGGCGCTGGACATGCCCCACATCGCAGGAGCGTAGCTGCGCATGTTGCGTCAAGAAAGAAGCCATAGCGGACAACGGGCAAAAGCCGATTGCCATCTTGGCATGCTTGAGGGCGGCAGGAAATCAAGGCTATCCCTATTGCTTTGGCTCTCAATGATCGGTACGGCCTCGCGCTTTATTGCCAGGCCAGGCAGCGCAGGTCGTTTGCTGCCTGGCCGCTGCCATGGGGCAGTTGGTTGCTGTGCGCTGCGCTGTTATGCCTGGAAGCGCCCAAAGCGGCCTTGCCAGTACAGCAAAGGCGAATCTTCCAGCGGCTGGGGCAGATGCACTTGCAGCACTTTGCCCAGCACGATGGCGTGGCTGTGGCGCAGCACGATCTCGACGACTTGGCAGGCCAAGGCCGCCGGCGCAAGGCGCGCCAGCCAGATGCCGTGTTCGGTACACATCCACTCATGGCCGGCATAGCGCTGTTCGCCTTGCTCGCCTTGGAGTCCGGCAAACTGCTGCGCCAGGCCCATTTGCGCTGCGCTCAAGATATTGACGCCGAACAGTCCGCTATCGCGCAGCAAAGGCCATGAAGACGCGCTTTGATTGATGCACACCAGGATTTCTGGCGGCTCAGCCGATACCGATGTCACGGAAGTGGCGGTCAAGCCGCCCCGGCGCCCTTGATGCGCGACGGTGATGACGTTGGCCGTTCCGCCCAAATGGCGCATGGCCTGCTTGAATTGATCGGCAGACACCGCGCCGGGCAGGCGCCCATCGTGCGGATGGGCAATGGCTGCTGGCAGGGGCTTGGAAACCATAGGGTGACCCATGTCCAACTGGCCTTAGCGGATGCCGCGTTGTTGGAGCAGGGGAAGCACGGTGTCGCGGAAGTAGGGGAACTCCTGCACGTAGTCGAAAAACGAGAGCGTGGTGCCGCGAAAACCTGCTTGCTGCAATGCGCACAAGCGCTCGGCCACTTGCTCTGGCGTGCCCACTAAAGGAAAGCCGCCGTGGCCCGTTGCCATGCGCTCGCGAATTTGCGCCAGCAGCTCGTGGGGGAAGGAGTGGGCGTGTGCAAATTGCAGATGCATGAGATTGTCCAAAGCGCCCTCGTCGGTGTTTTGGAGCTGGCGCTGCCATTCCTGCTTGGCTTCGGCCTCGGTGGGGCGGCAGATGACATGGGAGAACGTCATGACGTCCACCTTGCGGCCCTGCGCCTGGCCCTGGGCTTTGAGCGCGGCGATCTCTTCTGCCGAGCGCTCCAGTTGCATGGCGGGCGTAAAGAGAAAGTTGGCATTGCGGCTGGCGAATTCGCGCCCCTGGCCGGAGCCAGCCGCATTGAAAACGGGAGGATCGAACTCGGGGCGCGGATTGCCATACACGCCTTTGAGCTGGAAATATTGGCCATCCCAATCAAACCGGCCTTCGTGATGCCAGATTTTCTTGATCACATCGAACCACTCTTGCGCATAGCCGTAGCGTGTTTCGTGGTCATCGGGCAGGGCAATACCCAGGGCGTCGTATTCCGGCTTGTTCCAGCCCGCCACGATATTCAGGCCCACGCGATTGCCGCTCATTTGCGCCATGGTGGCAATTTGCTTGGCCAGCGCGACGGGATGGTTGGCCACGGTATGCACGGTGGCAAAGACGCTGATGCGCCTTGTATGGGCCAGCAAGGCGGTCGCCCACGTGATGGTTTCCAGCACATAGCCGTGGAAGTCGGTTTGGCCGCCGTAGCCAATCCAGCGTGCAATCGGCAGCATGAAGTCGATGCCCGCCTCGTCGAGCATGCGGCCGAGCTTGAGGTTGTTGTCCCAAGTGGCTTGCCAGCGGTCGGGCAAGGTGGATACCGTCATGCCCCCGCCGCAGTTGGAAGCAAAAGTGCCGAGCAAAAACTTGTCGTGGGTCAATAAAGCGTTTTGGGCCATGGTGTGTCTCCTGGATATTGTTGGATGAGGCCAGCCCGCGCTGGTGCTGGCGCGGCACAGTCTAGGGAGACGGCCCATGCAGCTCTATCAAAAAAATGCGGTTTTATCGAAAGGCTGCAATTGATTGATTGTTGTGGATGGCCGTGGCAGATGCTTTGGGGCGAATGCGCGCGCGAGACGCAGCACACACCGAGGTCGGCGAGCGGCTGGCTTGGGCAGGCTTTTACAATCGCGCCCGGCCCAAGCAGACCGTGAGGGCTCATCAAAAGGAGCCTTGTATGCCAGAGAGTGCCCGTGCTGCGGCCGCGCCTGTGGGTGTGGCCGATTCATCCAAAGTCGTCAAAGCCTATCGGCTGAAATTCACCGGCACGGGGGCAGAGTACTTTCGCGTTTGGTTTGTCAACATGCTGTTGATGGTTCTCACGCTGGGCATTTACACCCCTTGGGCGCGCAAGCGCACGGTGGAGTATTTTTTCGGCCATAGCGTGTTGGCGCGGAGTCCGCTGGAGTTCACGGCGGAAACCCGGCGCATGGTGATTGGCTTTTTCGTCTTTCTGGGGCTTTACAGCTTGTTCAAGCAAGCCACCAACAGCCAGAACGCGCTGCTGGTGGGGCTGGCGCTGCTGGCGGCGGCGGTATCGGTGCCGTTTTTGTGGGGGAGTGCGCGGCGCTTTCGCGTTACCGCCACACGCTGGCGCGGCCTGCGCTTGCGTTTTGGCACCAGTTGGAAAGAGATTTACTGGGCCAGTTGGCCGGTGTTCGTGATTGCGCTGGTCTGGTTTTGTGTGTACGCGGGCATCGACATGCGCCACACCTTCACCTCGCCCAGCCTGCTGGAAGAAACCCGCCCCAAAACGTTTCTGGGCCTGACGGTGATCGATTGGATATTGGTGGCGCTGGGCCTGGTGGTGAGCTGGCTGTGCTTTGTGCGGGTGATGTTCAATTACCAGCGCTTGACGATTGAGCGCACCTATATCGGGGTGGAACAGGGCGTCTTTCGCGGCACTTACGGCGATTTCGTGCGGATTTGGCTGGGCGCAACCCTGATTGCGGTGCTGGGATTTGCGACCGTTGTCACGGGGGCCAGTCTGCTGCTTGCCGAGCAATTGCCCAGCCGTTTCGGCTGGGATGAGCAGGTCGAGGCTGCTGTGGAGCAAGCCGCTGCGGAAGAGGACGAATTCAGCCAGGCGCGCAGGCAGCTTTACGAAAAAATGCAGGAGCAACTGGAGCGATCGCCCCAATCGGTCGATTGGGAAACCTTCCGCGTCGAGATGCAGGCCATTGAGGAGGCCCGCCAGCAAAAGTGCCGCGAACCGGGCCAGAGCCAGCAGCCTTACTGCCAAAGCGCTGCCGGGTGGTGGACAGAAGGCGAAGCCGATCCGGCCGAGGCAGAGACCGATGAGGCAGCGCTGGAGGCGGGCGGCGCCGATTTCGTCTTGATCGCTCTGATAGTGCTGTCCTGGCTGCCCATGCTGCTGGTGTTCGAGATCGCCCACGCCTACCGTGAGGCCAAGCAGCACCGGCTGGTGTGGAATCTTTCGGGCGTGAGCGATATTGCGCGCTTTCGCTGCAAGCTCAGCGTGGGCGGTTACGTGTGGCTGCGGCTGCAAAACTGGCTGCTCACCGTCATCACGCTGGGCTTTTTCCGCCCCTTTGCGCGGGTGCGTGAATACCGCGCGCGCTGGACTTCCACCACCGTGCACATCCGTGGCGGAGCCTCGCGCCTGCAAAACCTGCTGACCATCCAGCAAGAAGGCGGTGCATTTGCCGATGCCGTTGCCGACTTCGCTGGCTTTGACATCGTTTCCTGAGCACGAGGCCATTTGCCATGCCCAGCGCAGCCCCTGAACATGCCGCGGCCCCTGCTGCCGCGCCCCCGCCGGTCCTCAAAGCCTTGTGGTTCGACGGCACCAGCAGCAGCGGCCAGCGCGTGCTGGCCCTGATTGAGCCAGGCCCCAAGGGGCCGCGGCTGACGCTGGCGCCGCTGGACCCCGAGGCCCTGGGCCTGACGCTGGACAGCCCCGACGTGAAATGGCCCCAAACCTACGGCAAGGCCGACCCCAAGCGCCGCCTGACGGTGAACTTGGGCGAGCACGGCAGCCTGCAAGTGGCCAGCGCTGCGCAGTGGCACCGTGCCTATGAGCTGGCAGGCGGGCGGCGCAAGATGGCCGAACGCTTGCAAACGGGCTGGAAAATGCTCATCGGCTTCACGCTGGCGTGCGTGCTTTTGCTGGTGGCCTTTTTCCGCTACGGCACCCCCTGGGCCGCCGGGCAACTGGCGCGCTTTGTGCCCCTGGGGTGGGAAACCGCGATGACGGATGGTTTCCTGGAGCAAATCGAGGGCAAGTTCTTTCGCCCCACCAAGCTCTCTGCCCAGCGGCAAAGCGATTTGAAAGAGCGCTTTGCCGCCATGCTGGCCGACATCCCCGAGCGCATGCAGCGCTACGGCAGCTACCAACCCTTGTGGCGGCTGGAGTTTCGCGCCAGCTTCATCGGCCCCAATGCGCTGGCCTTCCCCGGCGGGCTGGTGGTGGTGACGGACGACATGGTCGAACTGGCCCAGGCCAAAGGCTTGGGCGATCACGCCCTGATGGGGGTGATCGCGCATGAAATCGGCCACATCGTGCACCGCCACTCCAGCCGCATGCTGATTGAGCAAGGCGTGCTCAATGCCACCCTGAGCGTGGCGCTCAACGACGTTTCCAGCATGGTGGCGCTGGCCAGCACCAGCTTGACGGTCTTGTCCTACAGCCGTGACCACGAGCGCGAGGCCGATTGCTTTGCCCTGGCCCTGATGCGCCACCAGCGCATCGACCCCAAAGGCCTGGCCCAACTGTTTGCCGCGATGGAGGGCCGGGCCGTGTCTGTCGAGAAAAACGCCCCCGAAAGCACACCTGAAAACGCCCCCAAAAACGCGCGCAGCCAAGGGCTGGATTGGCTCTCCAGCCACCCCGGCACGCAAGGGCGCATCGGCATGTTCGCCTCGGGGCAAGCCATGCAGTGCGATATGGCAACGGGGCGGTTGCGCTAATGCTGCGTATGAGCGGCGGCGATGTGCATGGGCCATGCCGGGCGGCAGCGGTGTGCGCTGGCGCGGCGCTTTGCGTGATCTTGACCGGATGCACTGCGCAGCCTTCAGCCCCTCAAGCCCCTGGGGCACAGCAAGCCGTGGCGGCGGTGCAAGGCTATTTGCGCAGCAAGGGGCGCGACACCGCCTGGCCCGCCCTCCAGTGCGAAGCGCTGCAAGGGCCCGAGGTGCGGGCGCTGGGCGGGCACTACCTTGTGCTGTGCGACTTCGATGTGCAGCAGCGCCAGTGGGGCAACCACACCGGCTATTTGCTGGGCAGCCAACTGGAGTTGCTGGAGGTGATTCCGGGTAAATGAATGTTCCAAATCAATGGAAAAATCACTTGAACATGGAATTGCCGAAATGAGGCGATTTATTTTCTTTTTGATTTAGAAAATAAGGTTGCAAAAAGGGCTTAGCGTGTGGGTGCGGCCGTTTTGGGCTGGTAATCACACCAAGCGCTGACGCGGCACTCCCAGCAACGCGGCTTGCGTGCCTGGCACACATAGCGGCCCAGCAGGATCAGCCAATGGTGGGCATGCACGGCATAGTCTTTGGGCACGCGCTTGAGTAATTGCTGCTCTACCGCCAGCGGCGTTTTGCCAGGCGCCAGGCCCGTGCGGTTGCTGACGCGAAAGATATGCGTATCCACCGCCATCGTCGGCTGACCAAAGGCCACGTTCAGCACCACATTGGCCGTCTTACGCCCCACGCCGGGCAGGGCTTCCAACGCTTCGCGCGTGCGCGGAATTTCGCCGCCGTAGCGCTCGACCAGAATCTGGCAAGTCGCCAGCAGGTTTTTGGCCTTGGTGCGGTACAGGCCGATGGTTTTGATGTGTTCCTCCAGCCCCTCCAGGCCCAAATCCAGCATTGCCTGCGCAGTGCCAGCGACGGGAAACAGCCGACGGGTGGCCTTGTTCACCCCCACATCCGTCGCCTGCGCCGAGAGCAGCACAGCAGCCAGAAGCTGGAAATCGCTGCCGTATTCCAGCTCCGTTTGCGGATGCGGATTGGCCGCCTGCAAGGCGGCGAAGAAGAGGGGGATGTCGGCTTTCTTCATAGACAGGGGGCGGATGCGTCGCCCGAAAAAGGTGAAAGCCGGGCATGCCCGGCTTTCCATTTTTTGCATCTAGCTACAAAAGCAATCAGCTTGTTAGCGGCTAAAGCACAAATCCCAGTGAACTGAGTGCCGACATTATACCTATTTTAAGAAACAATATATTGCATAAAGTTTTAAAAAGCAGAAAATGTTTTCATGTCAAAACATAAACCTACTATTCGTTACCGATTGGCCCTTGATTTGGGCTCTACCTCGCTGGGCTGGGCCATTCTGCGCCTGAATGCTGACAACCAGCCCACCGCCATCATCAAGGCTGGTGTGCGCATCTTCAGCGATGGCCGAAGCCCCAAGGATGGTTCCTCGCTGGCAGTGACCCGTCGCACCGCACGCGCCATGCGCCGTCGGCGCGACCGTTTGCTCAAGCGCAAGGCGCGCATGAGGGACAAGCTGATTGCGCATGGTTTCTTCCCGAAGGATGAGGCGGCACGCAAGGCACTGGAAGCGCTCAACCCTTACCAGCTGCGCGCCGAGGGTTTGCAGCGCGCACTGACGCCGGGCGAGTTTGCCCGCGCGCTGTTTCACATCAATCAGCGCCGAGGTTTCAAGAGTAACCGCAAGACTGACAAAGGCGCCAAGGACGCTGGCGCGATGAAGGCGGCCATCAGCAGCCTGCGGGCCCAACTCGCGCCCTACCCCGTGGATGGCGCAGGCAAGAGACTTGACCCCCATTCTCCGGCGCTACTGCAATGGGCTTGCCGACAAAGCGACGACACCCGCAACAGCATGCCGCGAACCGTGGGCGAGCTGCTGGCGCAACGCTTGCAGCAAGGCTTGGGTGCTCGGGCAAAAAACAACGGTCAAAGCGGCGCCAAACTGGCATACGACCTCTACGTTGATCGCCAGATGGTGGCCGATGAGTTCGATGCGTTATGGGCTGTGCAAGCGGGCTTCAATCCTGCCCTGTTTCATGAACAGGCGCGCGCCGAGTTGCGCGACACCCTGTTGCACCAACGCCCATTGCGCCCGGTCAAACCGGGGCGCTGCACCTTGCAGCCGGAAGAAGAGCGCGCCCCGCTGGCGCTGCCCAGCACGCAGCGTTTTCGCATCCTGCAAGAAGTGAATCACTTGCGCTTGCTTCAGCGCGGTATGCGCGAAGAACCGCTGACGCTGGCGCAGCGCGATGCCATCGTGAACATGCTGGAAAGCAGCAGCAAGGTCACATTCAAGGCCATGCGCAAAAAGCTCAAGCTGGGCGACGTGGTGCAGTTCAACCTGGAAGACGCCAAGCGCAGCGAGCTCAAAGGCAATGCCACCACGGCAGCACTGGCCAAAAAAGAGCTGTTTGGCGATGTCTGGCACACATGGACGTTACGGCAACAAGACGCCATTGTCCGCCAGCTCGTCACTCAGCAAAATACCGAGCGTTTAATCAAGCGACTTGTTAAATATTGCCGCGTTGACGAAGCGTGCGCTGCAGCCATTGCCAACACCGGCCTGCCCGAAGGCTACGGCAGCCTGAGCCGCAAAGCACTGGCACGCATCGTGCCTGCATTGCGCGCCGAGGTCATCACCTACGACAAGGCCGTGCAGGCCGCTGGCTTTGCCCACCACAGCGACTTGGGCTTTGACTTTGAGCATGGCGATGACGAAGTGGAGCAGCTTGGCGAGCGCATCATTGCATCCACGGGGGAAATCAAACCGGTGCTTGCCTTCAAGCAACTGCCTTACTACGGTCGTGCCCTGCAACGCCATGTGGCTTTTGGTAGCGGCAATCCCAAAGACCCGGAAGAAAAGCGCTACGGCAAGATCGCCAACCCCACGGTACACATCGGCCTGAATCAGGTGCGCAAAGTCGCCAATGCGCTGGTTCGACGCTATGGCCGACCAACCGAAATCGTGGTGGAACTGGCGCGTGACTTGAAGCAAAGCCGCGAGCAAAAGCTGGAAACGCAAAAGCGCCAAGCTGAAAATCAAAAGCGCAATGCGCGCATCCGCGCGGAAATCGCGCCCATGCTGGGCATCAGTGAAGAGCGCGTGAAGCACGCCGACATCCAGAAATGGATTTTGTGGGAAGAACTGAGCTTTGACGCGGCCGACCGCCGCTGCCCCTACAGCGGCGTGCAAATCAGCGCGGCCATGTTGCTGTCGGAGCAAGTGGAAATTGAGCACATCCTGCCCTTCTCGCAAACGCTGGATGACAGCCTGAACAACAAAACCGTTTCCATGCGGCAAGCCAACCGCATCAAAGGCAACCGCACACCTTGGCAAGCGCGGGAGGACTTCGAGGCACAGGGGTGGACGTACGAATGCATGTTGCAACGCGCCGAACGCATGCCCAAGGCCAAACGCTACCGTTTCGCACCCGATGGTTACGAACGCTGGCTCAAAGAAGACCAGGATTTTCTGGCCCGCGCGCTGAACGATACGCGCTATCTCTCGCGCATCGCCAAAGCCTATCTGCAACTGCTGTGCCCGCAAGGCACGTGGGCGATACCCGGGCAAATGACGGCTCTGCTGCGCGCCAAGTTCGGCTTGAATGATGTGCTTGGCCTGCATGGCGAAAAAAACCGCGACGACCACCGCCATCATGCCGTGGACGCTTGCGTCATTGGCGTCACCGATCAAGCCTTGCTGCAACGCTTTGCCCAAGCCAGCGCCACAGCGCGCCAGCAAGGTCTGGAAAAACTCGTGGAGGACATGCCCCTGCCCTGGGAAAGCTACCGCGCGCATGTAGAGCGCGCCGTGCAAAACATCTGGGTCAGCCACAAGCCCGATCATGGGCATGAGGGGGAAATGTTTGATGCAACGATCTACAGCGCATCCGGTCAAAGCCGGATGGCCGCAAAAGACAGGAAAGTTCTACCGTTCCACGCACGACCGGAACATGCACACCTGAATCGCTATCGTGACAAAAACAACGCGCCAAAACCCTACAAAGGCTTGCTGAGCAATAGCAACTACTGTATTGAAATCACACGCAATGAAAAGCGAGACTGGGCAGGAAAAGTCATTTCAACCTTTGATGCCTACAAGATTGAAAGAGAGCTGCTACGCGCCTATAGAAATAAACATGGAAAAAATGCCAGCTCACTTGCTTTGCTTGATCTTCTCAGCAATCATGAGTCCTTCGATGGTCAACCTTTGGTCATGCGTTTATGCAAGGGAGACTGCATAGCCATTGGTCAAGGAAAAGAAAGAGAAGTGCTGCAAGTTCTGAAAATCAACAGTTCCGGCTCAGTCACCTTCATCAAACCCAACGAAACCAATATCAGCGCACGCTATCTGGCAAAGCTTGCAGCGCAAAAAGACCAGAAGGCTGGCAAGTTCTTTGATGAGGCTGCATTGAACGACGTGTTTTTTCAAAAAGCTTTTTCCGCAGGGAGTTTGCTGGAGGCCAAAGCCCGCCGCGTCACCATCTCGCCCACCGGTGAACTGCGTGACCCCGGCTTCAAAGGCTGATCAAGGGGCGCAGTATGATCGGGCGTATTGTTGAAATTGCAGACGACCATCGACATCTCTTCGTTAATCGTGGTTTCATGGTGGTGCGTGACACCGAGGGCGAGCGCAAGGAGCTGGGGCAGGTGCCGTTGGACGACATCGCCGCCGTCATCGCCAATGCCCACGGCATCAGCTACACCAACAACCTCCTGGTGGCTCTGGCCGAGCGCGGCGCGCCCTTCGTGCTGTGCGCGGCCAATCACAATGCCGTGGGCATGCTGCTGACGCTGGACGGCCATCACGTACAGGCCAAGCGCATCGAAGCGCAAATCGCCGCCAGCTTGCCCACGCACAAGCGGCTGTGGGCGGCCATCGTCAAATCCAAACTGGAGCAACAAGCCGCCGCACTGGAGGCCGCAGGCGCGCCCACCGCGCCCTTGACTGCGTTGGTGCGCAAGGTCAAAAGCGGCGATCCGGAAAACGTCGAAGGCCAAGGCGCCCGGCGCTACTGGGGCTTGCTGTTCGGCAAGGACTTCCGCCGCGATCAGAATGCCGGCGGCCTCAACGCCCTGCTGAACTACGGCTACACCGTCCTGCGCTCCGCCACCGCCCGCGCCACAGTGGCCGCCGGCCTGCATCCCAGCATTGGCCTGCACCACAGCAACGATGGCAATGCCATGCGACTGGTCGATGACCTGATGGAGCCCTTCCGCCCGGTCATCGACCTGAAAGTCTGGCAATTGCAGCGCGCCGGTGAAGAACAGGTCACGCCCGAAGCCAAGCGCGCCTTGGCGCATACCCTTTATGACGACATGCAAAGCCGCGCTGGCGTCACCCCGGTGATGGTCTGCATGCAGAAACTGGCCATCTCGCTGGCCCAAGTGTATCTGGGCGAACGCGACAAGCTGGAACTGCCGCTGCCGGGCTTGCCGCTCGCTCTGGCGAAAAACTTGAACCCAGAATGATGCGATGCCATGCTTTCAGGATACCGACTGATGTGGATGCTGGTAATGTTCGATTTACCCGTGCTCACCAAAGCCGAGCGCAAAGCTGCA
This sequence comes from Allofranklinella schreckenbergeri, assembly GCF_003703475.1. GTDB lineage: Bacteria > Pseudomonadota > Gammaproteobacteria > Burkholderiales > Burkholderiaceae_C > Lampropedia > Lampropedia schreckenbergeri. The sequence goes on from NZ_RDQM01000014.1 coordinate 58,316, forward strand.
GGTAATTTTCGCAAGGCGTTATTGGATATGGGCTTTGAGATGAGCCAACTCAGCGTCTATCTGCGCTTTTGCAGCAGCCAAACCCAGCTTGATACCTACACCCGCCGGGTAGAGGCCATCTTGCCGGTCGGTGGTAAGGTCAGCGTATTACAGTTCACTGACAAGCAATACGAACGCATCTTGACATTTCAGGGAAGAACCAAGCAGCCACCGTTGAAAACGCCTGAGCAGTTCACACTTTTCTAGCCAGAGTGATGTTTTTTCTCTTCTCGAAAAGCAGAAAACCCCTTGTAAAAACAATGGGTTACTGCATAGGGATTTTAGATCACTGGGATTTGTGCTCTAACCGGAACAACGGCAGGCGCAGCTTGCCGTCCTCCCCAATTTTAGATCACTGGGATTTGTGCTCTAACCGGAACACTGGTACAAAAGCGCCGAATTGCACACGGATTTTAGATCACTGGGATTTGTGCTCTAATCGGAACCATCGACGAGTGCCACAATGACATGCCTAAATTTTAGATCACTGGGATTTGTGCTCTAACCGGAACAGCGGCAACAGCGCGGCGCTTGGCACGTTCATTTTAGATCACTGGGATTTGTGCTCTAACCGGAACGGCCCTGCTCAGGGCCGCCGGGTATGCCCGATTTTAGATCACTGGGATTTGTGCTCTAGAGCGTGTTATGAACTTTGAGCCAACCGAATCAACGGCATGGCATTGGGCAGCATGAGAATGGCAAAGACCACGAAGTGCAATCCCCCCAGTACGTCTGGCAATCGCTCGTAATCACGAGACAA
>NZ_RDQM01000015.1 GCF_003703475.1 Allofranklinella schreckenbergeri
GATCAGATAAGGGGCGACAAAGCTCCATTCTTCATCGCTGACATCACTGGGGTAAGGCTTGCGAGACATGCTGGCACTGTATCCAAGCTCAGCACCACCTCTCGGAAAAGTGCATAACACGCTCTAGGCTGGGGCGGGGTAGCTGACCTCCAGCACCAGCAGGTGCTGCACGCCCGCCGGAGTGCGCAGCGTGACTTCATCGCCGGTGCGGGCTTTGAGTAGCGCACGGGCCACCGGGGCGATCCAGCTGATGCGCTGTTGCAGGCTGTCGGCCTCATCGACGCCGACGATGGTGATGGTGTGCTCCTGGCCCTCGTCGTCCTCATAGCGCACGGTGGCGCCGAAGAAGATTTGGTCGTTGCCGTGGTGGAGGCTGGGGTCCACCACTTGCGCGATTTCCAGCCGTTTGGTCAGAAAGCGCACGCGGCGGTCGATTTCGCGCAGGCGTTTTTTGCCGTAGAGGTAGTCGCCGTTTTCCGAGCGGTCGCCATTTTTGGCGGCCCAGTGCACGGTTTCGACGATTTGCGGGCGCTCGGTCTCCAGCAACTGCCGCAGCTCAGCCTGCAAGCGGGCGTAGCCAGCGGGGGTGAGGTAGTTTTTCACACCCGCTGGCAGCGCGGCGGCGGGCGGTGCTTCGCCTGGGTCGGCGGGGCTGTCTTCCTTGGTGAATGCTTTGCTCATGCGGGCGATGATAGGGCGGGTTGAGGCGGCTTGCTTCCATTCTATTTCAAAGTGAATGGGGTTTGATGCCTGTCATGCCGAAACAAGGTTATTTATTTTCTTTTTGATTTGTAATATTGTGCTTTGTTTATATATCAAAAGCAATAAAACCACCCTATTTCGGCATGATGGGCGTGAAGTTTGTTTTCTTCTGTTTTGCAATCATGCATCGGGCGTCAAGGCGGCGATGGCCTGCTGGCCGCTGCGCACCGCGCCTTCCAGCGTGGCGGGGTAGGGGCCTTGCACATAGTCGCCGCACAAGGCCAGGCCCTGCCAGGCCGGATGGGGCAGCGTGGGTGGCGGGCGCTGCAAGCCCGTGGTGCAGGCGAAGGTGGCGCGCTTTTCCACGATGGTGGCCAGCGCCTGCCAGCGCAGCGGCCCCAGGCCGGGGGCGAGCAAGTGCGGCTGCGCCATCTCGTGCAGGGCTTGCTGGCAGATGGCGCGCTCCAGCGCGGGCTTGTCCAGCCGCAAGGTGCTGGCGACCCAGGCCACCACGCCCGCATCGCCGCTGAGGCGCTGGCGATCGAAGATGAATTGGGCGGGCGCATCCGCGCCGCCGAGGCTGCTGGCCAGCATGGGCCGCGCCAGCAGGGGCGCGCCCGCAGGCGGCAGAGGGCGGCCATCGGGGCTTTGCGCTTGCAGGTACACGGTGCCGATCGGCTCGTGCTGCAAGGCTTGGGCGGTGCGCACCCAGGCCAGCGCGGCTTGGGTTGCGGGGCTGGGTGCGTCGTTTACACCGTTTGCGTCGTTGGCCGTGTGGGCCAGGCTGTGCAGCAGCCGCGCCGCCTCCGGCGCAGGCGTGGCGATGGCGACGGCATCAAACGCCTCGCCCTCCACCAGCCAGCCTGTTGTCTGGCCGGGGGGGCGGGCCAGGTGCGTGACCCGCTCGCCCAGCCGCATCTGCGCGCCGTGGCGGCGCAACCAGTCGCAGGCTGGCTCGGCCAGCAGCGCGCCCAGCGGCACGGTGGGCAGCAGTAGATCGGCGCTGCCAGGGCCGCCATCAAAACTCTCTTGCAGCACGCGCAAAAACACCTCGGCGCTGGCGTGCTCGATGGGGGTGTTGAGGGCGGCGGTGCACAGCGGCTCGATGAGCTGCTGCACCAGCCGCGCGGGCAGGCGCTGGCACAACTGCGCCACGCTGGCCTGTGGCGCGCAGCGAAAGCCCGCCCGCTGCCAGGCGGCGAGGGTGCGCAGCAAGGCCCAGCGCTCGGCCAGCGGCCAGCCGCGGGCGCGGGCAATGCCGATGGCCCCGGCCACGCCCTGCCAGGCGGCGGGCCACCAGCGCGGCAAGGCGGGCAAGGCCAAGCCGTGGTTGCGGGTGTCGCGCAAATCCAGCGGCAGCCGCTGCAAACAGTGGGCGGGGTCTGCGCCCACGGTGCGCATCAGGGCGAGCGAGTCGCGGTAGGCCCCGATCAGGATGTGCTGGCCGTTATCCAGCGTCAGCGCCGCGCCAGTGGGCGAGCGCACTGCCACGCTGCGCGCCCGTCCGCCGGGGGTGCGGGCGGCCTCCCACACCGTGACGGCCATGCCGCGCTGGCAAGCGGCCACCGCAGCGGCCAGCCCGGCCCAGCCTGCGCCAATCACCGCCAGCCGCTGCGGGCGCGGCGCGGTCGGGGAAAGAGAAGTGGGCATGGCAGGCATGGGGGCGGGCAGATGGCGGGGCCGAAGTGGCGTGGGGAGGTGCAAAAAAAGCGCGGCGTACAAGGCACGGCGTACAAGGCGCGCCACTCAGCGCGGCATGCGGCCCAGGGCCTGCACCTGCCAGGCCAGCCAGAGCTTGCGCAAGGGCGTGAGCTGGATGCGCTGGTGCAGCACGCGGAAGTCGCTGCGCTCGATCTCGCGCAGCAGCGTGCGGTAGATGTGGGCCATCATCAAGCCGGGTTTTTGGCTGCGGCGGTCGGCGGCGGGCAAGGCGTCCAGCGCCTGGTCGTAAAACTGCTGGGCACGCTCGGCCTGAAAACGCATCAGCGCGGTGAAGCGCTCGGAGTATTCGCGCTGGAGGATTTCATGCGCCTTGACCCCAAAGCGCTGCAACTCGTTGATGGGCAAATAAATGCGCCCGCGCATGGCGTCCTCGCCCACGTCGCGGATGATGTTGGTCAATTGCAGCGCCAGCCCCAGCGTGTGGGCGTACTGCGTGGTCTGCGCCACATCTTCGGGGCGGCAGCCGAAAATGCACGCCGAAACCTCGCCCACCACGCCCGCCACCAAATGGCAATAGCGCCGCAGCGCGGGGAAGTCCAGATAACGCGTTTGCTGCAAATCCATCTCGCAGCCTTCGATGACGGCCAGCAGGTGCGCCGCCTCAATCCCGTAAGCCTGCGCCGCAGGCATGAAAGCCTGCATCACCGGGTGCGTGGGCTGGCCCGCGTAGGCCTGCGCCACTTCGCCGCGCCACCATTGCAGCTTGGCCGCGGCCACGCCCGCATCGCTGACTTCATCGACCACATCGTCGATTTCGCGGCAGTACACGTAAAACGCCGTAATGGCAGCGCGCCGCTGGGGCGGCAAAAAGCGAAAGGCGTAATAAAAACTGCTGCCCGATTGGGCCGCTTTTTGCTCGACGTACTGCTGTGGGGTCATGGGGGGCGATTGTCCCATGTGGCGGCTCTGGGGCAGGCGTGGTTTGAGCGCGTGTGCTGCAAAGCAAAACCCCGGCGCAGTCATCGACCGCACCGGGGTTTTGCGAAGCTGGAACCAGCCCCCGCTTGCGCAGAGGGCTGGTTGGCGTTAGCGCATCAGCGCATCAGAAGCCGCCCATGCCGCCCATGTCGGGCATGGCAGGCGCTGCGGGAGCGTCGTCTTTCGGAGCTTCGGCCACGACGGCTTCGGTCGTCAGCAGCAGCGAAGCCACGGAAGCGGCGTTTTGCAGCGCGGTGCGGGTGACTTTGGTGGGGTCCAGAATGCCCAGCTCCAGCATGTCGCCATAGGTGTCGTTGGCGGCGTTGAAGCCGAAGTTGCCCGTGCCTTCGTACACCTTGTTGACCACCACGGAAGGTTCGCCGCCGGCGTTGGCCACGATTTCGCGCAGCGGCGCTTCGATGGCTTTGAGGATCAGGCGCACACCGGCTTCCTGCTCGGCGTTGTCGCCCTTGATCTTGCCTTCCACGGCTGCCTTGGCGCGCAGCAGGGCCACGCCGCCGCCGGCGACGATGCCTTCTTCCACGGCAGCGCGGGTGGCGTGCAGGGCGTCTTCCACGCGGGCTTTCTTCTCTTTCATTTCCACTTCGGTGGCTGCGCCGACCTTGATCACGGCCACGCCGCCAGCGAGCTTGGCCACGCGCTCTTGCAGCTTCTCACGGTCGTAGTCGCTGGTGGCTTCTTCGATCTGCACGCGGATTTGCTTGACGCGCGCTTCGATGTCTTCGGCCTTGCCAGCGCCATCGATGATGGTGGTGTTTTCCTTGGCGACTTCGATGGTCTTGGCCTGGCCCAGGTCGGCCAGGGTGACTTTCTCCAGGCTCAGGCCCACTTCTTCGGCGATGACCTTGCCGCCGGTGAGGATGGCGATGTCTTCCAGCATGGCTTTGCGGCGGTCGCCAAAGCCAGGGGCCTTGACGGCGACGACTTTCAGGATGCCGCGGATGGTGTTGACCACCAGCGTAGCCAGGGCTTCGCCTTCAACGTCTTCGGCGATGATCAGCAGCGGGCGGCCAGCCTTGGCGACGGCTTCCAGCGTGGGCAGCAGATCGCGGATGTTGCTGATCTTCTTGTCGAACAGCAGCACGAAGGGGTTGTCCAGCACCGCCACTTGCTTGTCGGGGTTGTTGATGAAGTAGGGGCTGAGGTAGCCGCGGTCGAACTGCATGCCTTCAACGACGTCCAGCTCGTTGTTCAGGCTCTTGCCTTCTTCCACGGTGATCACGCCTTCCTTGCCCACTTTGTCCATGGCTTCGGCGATGATTTTGCCCACGTCCTCATCGCTGTTGGCGGAGATGGAGCCGACCTGGGCGATTTCCTTGGAAGTGGTGATTTGCTTGGATTGCTTTTTCAGCTCTTCCACCAGGGCAGCGACGGCCTTGTCGATACCGCGCTTGACTTCGATGGGGCTGTGGCCGGCGGCCACATACTTCAGGCCTTCGCGCACCACGGACTGGGCCAGCACGGTGGCGGTGGTGGTGCCGTCACCGGCGATGTCGTTGGTCTTGGAAGCCACTTCCTTGACCAGTTGCGCGCCGATGTTCTGGAGCTTGTCCTTGAGTTCGATTTCCTTGGCGACCGAAACACCGTCCTTGGTCACGGTGGGGGCGCCGAAGGAGCGCTCCAGCACCACGTTGCGGCCTTTGGGGCCGAGGGTGACTTTCACGGCGTTGGCCAGGATGTTGACACCTTCGACGATGCGGGTGCGTGCATCGGTGCCGAAAACTACGTCTTTTGCTGCCATTTGATTTCTCCGGGGGCGTCGAGCAACGGCTCGACGGAACAGATTGAGGGGGTAAAAAAATGCGCCCGACCCAAGCGGTCAAGCGCCGAGGCGAAGGGATTGGCCGATTACTTCTCGACGATGGCGAAGATGTCTTCTTCCTTGAGCACCAGCACTTCCTGGCCGTCCACCTTGACGGATTGGCCGCTGTACTTGCCAAACAGCACGCGATCGCCCACTTTCACATCCATTGCCAGGCGGTCGCCATCGTCATCGCGCTTGCCGGGGCCAACGGCCAGCACTTCACCTTGATCGGGCTTTTCAGCGGCGTTGTCGGGGATGACGATGCCCGAAGCTGTGGTGGTTTCGTTTTCCAGACGCTTGACGATCACGCGATCGTGCAGAGGACGCAATGCCATGATGTTTCTCTCCTGAGAACTTGATCTCTATAGATGGGGTTGAGGGTTAAAACCGTAGGTGCGGGCGGCGCTTTTTCATTAGCACTCGCCCGCAACGAGTGCTAATGATAGGGCTGAAAAATGGCCTTTCAAGATCGCCAAAACAAAAAAATGCGCCCTGCCCAGCGGGCTTGGGTGCATCTTTAAACCAACCTCATATCGCGGGAAATATGCACTAACATGCACCAATTGCGCCCTTTTTACTGTTTTTGACGGACTTTTGCCGATGACTGCTCTTGCTGCCTATTCCCGTTATTACCAGCGCATTCAGCGCCGTTATGCCCAGGAATGGGCGCTGCTGCCGCCAGGCCAGGCCACGCGCGAGTGCATGGAGCAGGCTTTGCAAGCGCTGCTGGTGCAGCGCTCGTTGGGCGAGGCCTTGCGCATCTTGCGGCAGTTGGTGCTGGTGCGCTTGATCGAGCGCGATGTGGAGCAGGGCGCGCCCATGCAAGAGGTGGTGCACAGCATGACGGCCCTGGCCGAGCTGGCGCTCGATCACGCTTGCGCCTGGGGCCAGGCCCAATTGCAGGCGCGCTACGGCCAGCCTTGTGACGAGCAAGGCCGTCCTGTGCAATTTTGGGTGGTGGGCATGGGCAAACTGGGCGCGCGCGAGTTGAATGTCTCCAGCGACATCGACTTGATCTACGTTTATGAGCGCGAGGGCCAGACCAGCGGGCGCGACGATGGCCGTGGCGTCATCAGCAACCAGGAGTATTTCGCGCATTTGGTGCGCCACATCCAGACGCTGGTGGGCGATGCCACGGAGCACGGCTTTGTTTTCCGCATGGACTTGGCTTTGCGCCCGCACGGCAAATCGGGGCCGCCCACGATCTCGCTAGGGGCGCTGCACCAGTATTTCCTGGTGCACGGGCGCGAGTGGGAGCGCTTTGCCTGGCTGAAAAGCCGCATCGTGGCGCCGGGCAAATGCGTGCGCATGCCCGGCGTGCTCAAGCTGCGCGAGACGGTGCTGCCGTTCGTGTTCCGGCGTTATCTGGATTACGCCATCTTCGATGCCCTGCGCGATTTGCACCGCCAGATTCGCGAACACGCCAGCGCCCGCAGCGCCGGGCGGCCCGAGCGCGCCAACGATTTGAAGATTGCGCGCGGGGGCATTCGGGAAATTGAATTCATCGTGCAGTTGCTGCAAGTGGTGCGCGGCGGCAACTTCCCCGAGCTGCGCTGCCGCCCTACGCTGGAGGCGCTGGAGCGCCTGGCGCGCGCCGATTTGATGCCCGAGGCCACCGCCGCCCAATTGCAGCAGGCCTACATCTTTTTGCGCCAAAGCGAGCACCGCATCCAATACCTGGACGATCAGCAAACCCACATCCTGCCCACCCAAAGCGCCGATCTGGCCTGGCTGGCCGCCAGCATGGGCTTTGCCGATAGCGCCAGCTATTTGCAAGCGCTGGCGGCGCACCGCGAGCGCGTGGCGCAAGAGTTCGACGCCCTGCTGGGCGCCCAGCAGGGCCGCGCCGATGAGGATGAAACCTTCGTCCACGAAAACACCCACGGTCGGCGCAACCTGCAAAACGTGCCCGCCTCCTTCACGCAATTGCTGGCGCAAGTGCCGCCCGTGATGGCCGAGCACTTGCGCACACGCACCGATTTGGCGCGCTTTCAAACCCTGCGTGAAGGTGCGCGCGCGCGCGCGTTGGCGCTGCTGGCAGCCACCGGCCAGCGCCTGGCCTCGGGCGAGGCCACGCCCGAGGCCGCCACGCGGTTTTGCGACTGGATGGAATCGCTGCTGGGGCGCGAAATCTATTTCGCCTTGCTGATGGAGCGCCCCGCCATCCACGCTCGCCTGCTGCAACTGCTGGGCAGCAGCAAATGGCCGCTGCGCTATATGCACACCCACCCTGGCGTGGTGGATGAGCTGGCCAGCGGCGCCATGCTGCGCGAGCGCTTTGACCCCGAGTGGTTTCTTGACGAGCTGCAACGCCGCCGCGACAGCCTGCGCGAAACCGGCGAGGCCGACGAAGAAGCCCTGATGGACGTGCTGCGCCGCGCCCAGCATGCCGAAACCTTCCGCACCCTGGCGCGCGATGTGGACGGGCGCATCACCGTGGAAGAAGTGGCCGATGACCTCAGCGCCTTGGCCGACACCGTGCTGCAAACCGCTTGCGCCTGGTGCTGGCCGTATTTGCGCAAGCGCCATCGTGAGGCGCCGCAATTTGCCATCATCGGTTACGGCAAGCTCGGCGGCAAAGAGCTGGGCTACGGCAGCGATCTGGACATTGTTTTCGTCTATGACGACGAGCATGAGGACGCCCCCCAGGTCTATGCCAACCTGGTGCGCAAGCTCATCGCCTGGCTCAGCACCGCCACCGCCGAAGGCACGCTCTACGAAATCGACACCGCCTTGCGCCCCAATGGCAACTCCGGCCTGCTGGTCACCAGCTTCAAAGCCTATGCCGACTATCAGCAGCAGCGCGGCAGCAACACCGCCTGGACCTGGGAGCACCAGGCCATGACGCGGGCGCGCTTCGTCCACGGTTGCGAGCAATTGCGCCAGCGTTTTGACGCCGTGCGCGAAGCCGTCATCTGCGCCCCGCGTGACCGCGCCGCCCTGCGCGCGGAAATCGTCGCCATGCGCGAAAAAATGCGCCACGCCCGCCCTATCGCCCCCGGCCAGTTCGATTTGAAGCACAGCCCGGGCGGCATGATCGACATCGAATTTGCCACCCAATACCTGGTGCTGGCCCACGCGGGCGAGCACCGCCAGCTCATCCGCAACGCGGGCAACACCGCCTTGCTGCGCATGGCCGAAGACGCTGGCCTGCTGCCCGCTGGCCTGGGCTACGCTGCCGCCGACAGCTACCGCGCCATGCGCCGCAGCCAGCACACCGCCCGGCTGGATGAATGCCCCGCCACGCTCCCGCTGGAGCAGGCCCAGGCCCTGCAACAAGCCGGGCGGCAATTGTGGGAGGCGGTATTTGGCCCGGCGCAGCCTGAATGCCCCTGAAATTGCAAATCAATAGGAAATAAAAAACCCTTGTTTTGGCATGATGTGAATAAACAAGGGTTTCCTTTGATTGCTATTTCGGTGCGGCTTGCCGCTGCGGGTGGCTGTGCCCCCGCAGCGTGGCCGCGCCACCAGCTCAATCAGGAGAACTGGAACTGCCCCGGCGCATTGAAGGGATCGACGGTCACGGCGATCTGCGACTTGGGCGGGAACTATCGCCGCGCGAAAAGGCGGGCTTGGGCATGTTGCCCGCGGTCCATGGCGCCTTCGGCCTTGATCGCCCGTCCCTGCTCAAACTTGCATCAAAAAACGGCAACCCATCACAAAACGCCCGCTTACGCCTGAAAAGCGCTGTTGCACGGGCAGCCGCCGCCAGGCGGCACACTTCGGCCCTGGCGCGCGGCTGCCATGCCGCGCAGCTTCCAGCTTTTTCAAAGGAGAGATAGATGCGCAACACACCCTTGGCTCACCCTACCATTAGCCGTTTGCTTGCGGGCCTGGCCCTGGCCGCGCTGGCGGCTGCAAGCGCCCATGCCGACGATCGCCGCTGCACGGGCAGCCTGGGCAGCGAGTCGATAGACGGCAATGTGCAGGTGCCCGACGGCGCGCAATGCGTCATGCGCGGCACGCAGATCGATGGCAACATCAAGTTGCAAAAAGGCGCCCGCCTGCAAGCCGAGGGCGTGCGGGTGAACGGCAACGTGCAGGCTGAAGGGCACGCCGACGTACAAGTGCGCAACAGCCAGATCGGCGGCGACATCCAGCTCAAACAAGGCGGCAGCGCCACCCTCACCGGCAACAAAGTGGACGGCGATGTGCAACTGACCAGCAACCGCGGCGCGCAGCGCGTGCAGGACAACGCGATAGACGGCAATCTGCAATGCAAATCCAACCGCCGCCAACCGCAAGGCGGCGGCAACCGCGTCGCTGGCAACAAGGAGGATCAGTGCGCCAGCCTGTAAAGCCCCGGGCTGCGCCCTGATCGGGGCTGCGGCCCCACAAGAAAAAACGCGTCTTCTGCCTAGCCGAAGACGCGTTTTTCATGGGCGCTGCGCCAAAACGCACTGGCGCAGGCCGACAGCAGGTCTTAGCTGAACTGGAACTGGCCCGGAGCCCGTATGGGATCGACCTCGACGCGGATCACGCTCTTGGGATCGAAGCGGCCTTCGAGCAGCGCCTTGGACAGCGGGTTTTCGATGCGCTGCTGAATCGCCCGCTTGAGCGGCCGCGCGCCGAACACCGGATCGAAGCCGACCTTGGCCAGCTCGGCCAGGGCCGCGTCCGAGACTTGCAGGTGCAGCTCCATCTTCTCCAGCCGCTTTTGCAGCGTGGCCAGTTGGATCTTGGCGATCTCGCCAATGTGCTTGGCATCCAGGCCGTGGAAGACCACCGTCTCGTCGATGCGGTTGAGGAACTCGGGGCGGAAGTGGTTTTTCAGCTCCTCCCACACCGCGTCCTTGACCTCTTCATACGGCTTGCCCGCCATCTCCTGGATGCGGTGCGAGCCGATGTTGCTGGTCATGATGATGACGGTGTTCTTGAAGTCCACGGTGCGGCCCTGGCCGTCGGTCAGGCGGCCGTCGTCCAGCACTTGCAGCAGCACGTTGAACACGTCCGGGTGGGCTTTTTCCACCTCGTCGAGCAGCACCACGCTGTAGGGCTTGCGGCGCACGGCTTCGGTGAGATACCCGCCCTCGTCATAGCCCACGTAGCCGGGCGGCGCGCCGATGAGCCGGGCCACGGAGTGCTTCTCCATGAACTCGCTCATGTCGATGCGGATGAGGTGGTCTTCGCTGTCGAACAAAAAGCCCGCCAGCGCTTTGCTCAGCTCGGTCTTGCCCACGCCCGTGGGGCCCAGGAACAAAAAGCTGCCCAGCGGCCGGTTGGGGTCAGACAGGCCCGAGCGCGAGCGGCGGATGGCGTCGGCCACGGCGTCCACCGCCTCGTTCTGGCCCACCACACGCTGGTGCAGCGCATCTTCCATGTGCAGCAGCTTCTCGCGCTCGCCCTGCATCATCTTGCTGACGGGGATGCCGGTGGCGCGGCTGACGACTTCGGCAATCTCCTCCGCGCCCACTTGGGTGCGCAGCAATTGCGGTGCGGTTTTCTCGCGCGCGCCTTCGCTGGCCTGGGCCTCTTTCAACTGCTTTTCCAGCGCGGGCAGCTTGCCGTATTGCAGCTCGGCCACCTGATTGAAGTCGCCCTTGCGGGTGAATTCCTCGATCTGGAACTTGATCTGGTCGATCTCCTTGCGCAGCTGCTCGCTGCCCTGGGCGCTGGCTTTCTCGCTTTTCCAGATTTCTTCCAGGTCGGCGTATTCCTTCTCCAGCTTGGCCAGGTCGTCCTCGATGAGTTGCAGGCGCTTTTTGGAAGCCTCGTCGGTTTCCTTCTTCATGGCCTCGCGCTCGATCTTGAGCTGGATGATGCGGCGGTCGAGCTTGTCCATGGCCTCGGGCTTGGAGTCGATCTCGATCTTGATCTTGGCCGCGGCCTCGTCGATCAGGTCAATCGCCTTGTCGGGCAGGAAGCGGTCGGTGATGTAGCGCGCGCTCAGCTCGGCCGCGGCCACGATGGCCGGGTCGGTGATGTCCACGCCGTGGTGCACTTCGTACTTTTCTTGCAGGCCGCGCAGGATGGCGATGGTGGCTTCCACCGTCGGCTCTTCCACCAGCACTTTCTGGAAGCGCCGCTCCAGCGCCGCGTCTTTTTCGATGTACTTGCGGTACTCGTCCAGCGTGGTCGCGCCAATGCAGTGCAGCTCACCGCGCGAGAGCGCGGGCTTGAGCATGTTGCCCGCGTCCATCGCGCCCTCGGCCTTGCCCGCGCCCACCATGGTGTGGATTTCATCGATGAACAGGATGATGCGGCCCTCGTCCTGCGCCACTTCTTTCAGCACGGACTTGAGGCGCTCCTCGAACTCGCCACGGTACTTGGCCCCGGCCAGCAGGCCGGCCATGTCCAGCACCAGCACGCGCTTGTCCTTGAGCGTGTCGGGCACTTCGCCGGCGACGATGCGCTGGGCCAGCCCTTCGACGATGGCGGTCTTGCCCACGCCCGGTTCGCCAATGAGCACCGGGTTGTTCTTGCTGCGCCGTTGCAGCACCTGGATGGCGCGGCGGATTTCGTCGTCGCGGCCAATCACCGGGTCGAGCTTGCCTTGGGCGGCGCGCTCGGTCAGGTCCAGCGTGTATTTTTTGAGCGCCTCGCGCTGGCTTTCGCCCTCGGCGCTGTCCATGGTCTGGCCGCCGCGCACGGCGTCAATGGCGGTTTCCAGGCTCTTGCGGCTCAGGCCGCTTTCCTTGGCGATGCGCGCGGCCTCGCCTTTGGCGTCGGCCAGCGCCAGCAGGAACATCTCGCTGGGGATGAACTGGTCGCCGCGCTTGATGGCCTCCTTCTCCGTGGCCTGCAACAGCTTCATCAAATCAGGGCTGGGCTGCACCTGCTCCTGGCCCTGCACCTGCGGCAGGCGTTTGATAGCCGCTTCCGCCTCTTGTGCCAGCCGCGCCGTGTTCACGCCCGCGCGCTGCAACAGCGACTTGGGGCCGTCCTCCTGGCGCAGCATGGCCGCCAGCAAATGCTCGGGCTGGATGTAGGCATGGTCGTTGCCCAAAGCCAGCGACTGCGCATCGCCCAGCGCTTCCTGGAATTTGGTGGTGAGTTTGTCGAATCGCATGAAAAAACCCCCTTATGAATGTGTTAGATAGCCCCGCACATAAGGCTGGCGGGGCGGGCATTCAAGGGGGGATGCGGGCTTTTTTGCGTCGCAGGACGCAGGGCGAACGCGTTGGGGGATGGATTTGGTATTCAGATCAAAAGAAATTCAATTTCACTACCATCATGCCGAAACAAGGGTATTTTATTTCTTTTGAAATGGAATTGAATTGCCATTGGGCGTCTGCAATGCCGTCTGTAATGCTTCTTGCAAGGCCGCCCACATGCGCTGGGCGATGGCTGGCCAGTCGCCCAAGTCCACAGCGCGTTGGCGGGCGGCTTCCACCATAGCCTGGCGCTCGGGCGCGGGCAGGTGCAGCAGGCGCTCCAGCGCGGCGGGGAAGTCTTCGATCTCGGCGGCGTGGTAGTGCTGGCCTGCTTGCAAGATGCCACCGCGCCCGCCAAAGGGCGTGCTGAGAATGGGCAGCCCGGCGGCGGCGTATTCCAGCATCTTGAGGTTGGTGCCCGAGCCGCTGATGACGGGGTTCAGCCCCGCGTCGGCAGCAGCCAGCCAGGTGCGCAACTGCGCATCGCTGACGCGGCCCACCAGCCAGACGTTGGGCGGCGCAGGCGGCAGCGCGGGCGCGTCGCACACGCTGCCCAGCACGGCGAAGGCGATGTCGGGGCAACGGTCGGCCCATTGCAGCAGGCTGCGCAGGGCGTCGATATTGGGGCCGTGCAGGCTGCCCACGAATACGGCCAGCGCGGCGGGGGCTGCTCCGCCTTGGGGGGCGGCGCGCTCGCCCTGCGGCATGGGCAGGCCCAGGCTGGCGCGCAGCGCGGCTTTTTGCTGCGTGGTGAGCACGGGATAGCTGCCTGCGGCCACGCCATTGGGCACGACGGCGGGGCGCTGCGCGAGCTGGTAGCGCTGCTGCATGCGCTGGGCGTCCTCCTCGCTGCAGCACAGCACCACGGGGGCCTGGCGGGCGCATTCGCCTTCGACGCGGGCGATGGCGGCCAGTGTGTCTGCGGCATCGGGGTAGATGGCGGCTTTCAGGTCGGCCTCCACGTTCAGCGATTCGTAGATCACGGGGCCGTCCCAAACGGCGCGGATGGCGGGCCAGCCGTAGGGGTGGCAGGCGATGACGGCGTCGGCATCGGCGCATTCGTGCGCAATGGCTTGCAGCCAATCGGGCGTGAGCTGGGGGTGCAGCATGGCGGCCACGTCATCGCAGGTGGCGCGCAACTGCTGCGACAGAGCGGCGCTGGCGCGCTGGTGCTCGGCGGTGGCGGGGATGACCACTTCCGTCAACCCCGCTTGCAGGCGGCGGCGCTGCCGCGCATGGGCGGCCGTGCCCAGGCTGACGACGGTGATGTTGGCGTAGGCGCTGAGGCTGCGGTAGAGCTGTTGCATGCGCACTTGCCCGCCGTTGTGGGCCGGGTAAATGGGGAAGGTGTTGACCACCACCAGCTTGCGCCAGGGCTGGCTGAAGGCGGCGGCCAGGCTGGGCCAGTCGATGTGCGCCACGCTGGCGGCGGCGCGGCTGGCCAGGGCGTCGCGCAGCGCATCGTCCTGCGCCAGACGGTGCATGCCTTCGGCCAGGGCGGGGATGCTGGCCTGGGTGATCCAGCCGTTTTCGCCGTGGCGCACCAGCTCGCAGACGCCGCCGCTGTCGGCGCAGGTGAGCACGGGGCGGCCCGCTTGCAGGGCTTCGAGTGTGATGAGGCCGTAGTCCTCGCGGTCGGGCACAAAGGGCACGAACAGTGCCTGCCGGTAGGCGCTGGCGATTTGTGCATCGGTCAAGCGCCCGACCAGATGGATGTTGGGCTGGTCCTGGCACAGCGCCTCCAAAGCCGGGCGTTGCGGGCCATCGCCTGCGATCACCAATGGCGCGCGCACACCTTGGCGCGCGGCTTGCTGGTAGGCCTGAATGATCCAGTCCAGCCGTTTGGGCGCATCCAGGCGGCTGGCGGTGAAGATGGCGCCGGGCGGCACCTGGGGGCAGGGGGCGCTCTCGGGCCGGGGCAAGGTGGGGTGGTGGATGACTTCAACCTGCGCGCCAGGGGGGAAGTAGTCGGCGCGCGCACGCACGGTGGCGGAGATGGCGGCGTAGCGGCGGATGGCGGTGCGCGCCAGGCCGATGGCGTCCAGCCGGTGCACGATGGTGCGAATCAGCGGGCCAGGCAGTTGGAGCAGCGAGGGCGGTTGCAGCCCGGCGGCTGCGCGCAGCGCGTCGAGGGCGCCAAAGATGTCCTCCAGGGCGGCGCGCTGGCTGCCCGCCTGCGCCAGCGTGTGCAGCAGGGCTTGCACCTGCGGGGTGCGCTCGCCTTTGGGTATTTCGGTGGGCCAGCCCGCGGGCCAGGTGTCGTACAGGCCGCGCAGCTTGTGCTGCACGAATACGTGGTGGTCGGGGTGGGTCGCCATCCAGGCCGGGTATTTGGTGCTGATGACGCGGTCGAAATGCGTCAAATCCAGCGCGGCCCAGCGCCGGTAGCTGTCCACGATCTCCCAGAAATTGCGCTCGGGCGTGGGCAGCTTGATGAGATCGGCTTGCACGCCAGGCTGGGCATTGAGCGCGGCAATCCAGCCAGTCCACAGGTTTTCCGCGCCGCCGATGACGAAGGGAACGGGGCTGGGCGCGATCAAGGCGATTTTCATGGGGCGACGGGCAAGCAGGAACAGCAGGCGCGGGCGTGGGCCGGGTTACAGCATTTGCTGTAAAAACGCCCGTGTGCGTTCGTGCTGGGGGCGGGCAAAAAATTCGGCCGCGGGCGCTTGCTCGATGAGCTGGCCCTGGTCCATGAACACCACACGGTTGGCCACTTCGCGCGCAAAGCCCATTTCGTGCGTGACCACCAGCATGGTCATGTGCTCTTGCGCCAGCTCGCGCATGGTGCGCAGCACTTCGACGGTCAGTTCCGGATCCAGCGCCGAAGTCGGCTCGTCAAACAGCATGATTTGCGGCTCCATCGCCAGCGCGCGGGCGATGGCCACGCGTTGCTTTTGCCCGCCGGAGAGGCGGCCGGGGTAGCTGTCGCGCTTGGCCAGCAGGCCCACTTTGGCCAGCAGCGCCTCGGCGGCGGGGATGGCTTGCTCGCGCCGCTGGCCTTTGACGGTGACGGGGGCCTCAATGATGTTTTCCAGCACAGTCATGTGCGGAAACAGGTTGAACGACTGGAACACCATGCCCATCTTGCGGCAGATGCGGCGCACTTCGTGCTCGCTGACGTAGTGGCTGCGGCCATCGGCGCCGGGCACGGCCAGCGCTTCGCCAGCGATGTGGATGCTGCCTTCGTCGATGGTTTCCAAATGGTTGAGGCAGCGCAAAAACGTGCTTTTGCCCGAGCCGGAAGGGCCGATCACGGCCACGACTTCGCCTTGTGCGAGATCAAGCGAAACGCCATTGAGCACACGGTGGCCGCCAAAGGATTTGCCAATGCCGCTGGCCTGGATCATCAGGCGGCGGGCAGGCGCGTGAGGCTTATGCGTCGTATCGGGCATAGTGTCGCTCCAGGCGCTGGAAGGCCCAGGTCAGGATCAAGGTCATCAGCAGGTAGAACAGCGCCGCCACCACAAAGGCGGTGGTGTTGAAGTCGCGCTGCACGATCAGGCGCGCCGCGCGCAGCAAGTCGTTGAGCGCCAGCACGTAGATCAAGGAGGTGTCCTTGACCAGGGTGATGGTTTCGTTGCTCATGGGCGGCAGGATATGGCGCACCATTTGCGGCAGCACGATGCGCCGCATGGTTTGGCCATAGCTCAGGCCCAGCACTTTGGCGCCCTCGTATTGGCCGCGGTCCACCGCCTGGATGCCGGCGCGGAAGATCTCCGCGAAATACGCGGCGTAATTGAGCACAAAGGCCACCACGGCGGTGGGGAAGTCCGGCAGCGTGATGCCGATGCCCGGCAGTGCGAAATAGATGAAAAAAATCTGCAACAGCAGCGGAGTGCCGCGCATGAGCCAGATATAGCCGTTGACCAGGGCGCTCAGCGGCTTGATGCGCGAGACGCGCAGCAGCGCAAACAGCATGCCCAGCGGGATGGACAGCGCCATGGTGATGGCAAACAGCGTGAGCGTGACCTGAAAGCCCTGCCACAGCGACGGCAGCATGGAGAGGACGTAGTTCATCGGCAAAGAGGTTCAGCGAAAGCCAGCGCGCCGCGCCCGCGCGCAAGGGGCGCAATAACGGCAGAAACGGCGCCTGCGCAGCCAGTTGCGCGGGCGCCGCCCTGTGGGATCGCAAAAAGAGAAAAGAAGCTGCGCGATCCAGCGCTCACCGCATCACTTGATGACGCTGATGCCAAACCACTTTTCAGAGATTTTCTGCGCCGTGCCGTCTTTCTTCATTTCGGCCAGCGTGTCGTCGATTTGCTTGAGCAGCGCATCGTCCTTGCGCAGGCCCACGCCGTAGTCTTCGGTGCCGAAGTGCTCGTCCAGCACCGTCAGCTCCTGGGCGCGCTTGGCAACGTAGTAGCGGCCCACCACTTCGTCAACGACGACGGCATCCAGGCGGCCAGTGGCCAAGTCCATCAGCGCGGTGATGTTGTCGCCAAACGTCTTGAGCTGCTTGAAGGATTTGCCTGCCGGATCCTTGGCGATGGCGTCCGTGGCGCTGCTGCCTTCCTGCGCGCCAACGACCTTGCCTGCCAGATCGGCCTTGGTCTTGATGCCCGATTTGGTGGACACCACCACGATTTGGTGGTTGGCCATGTAAGGGGCGGTAAAGCCGATGTGCTTTTTGCGCTCCTCGGTGATGGTCAGGCCGTTCCACAGCGCATCGACGCGCTTGCTATTGAGTTCAGCTTCTTTGGCGCTCCACTCGATGGGGCGGAACTCGGCCTTCAAGTTCAGGCGCTTGGCCACTTCGCGGGCCATGTCGATGTCAAAGCCCACGATTTCGTTTTTCTCGTCGCGAAACCCCATGGGCGGGAAGTTGTCGTCCAGGCCAACGACAAAGACTTTCTCCGCCGCAGCAGCAGCAGGCGCCGCAGTCTGGGCGTGGGCCGTGAGCATGGCAGCGGCGATAACGGGGGCGATCAAAAGCGTCTTGATTTTCAGCATGGCAAGAGGGTTCACGGATGGTGAAGGGTTGAACGAACCCGACAGTGTAACGGCTCAGTCACCACGCAAGCGTTTGCACAGGGGCCAAGCCCTGCGTTGGCGAGCCGTTGCGCGTGTGCGATGCGCCATACCATGAATGGCGTGCGTGTTAAGAAAGTAGTGACACTTTTTCCGGCTAGTTATGCACACGATCAAAGGCGTTTCGCGCCAGGGCTGGCTTTGCTGCACAAACTGCCGCGCAAAGCCTTCTGTCTTAAAAACTCATCGTAACCCATTGATTTTATTTGAATGAATGGCCTTGCCTAAATTGTGTGCAAACTAACGAAACCCTTGATGCTACGGCCTTCGCACGCAGCGCCCACAGGTTTCTCCACAAACTTATCCACAGGTTTTGGGGGTTAGTGGGTAAACCCTCGGTAAATCAAGCGGTTGCGCGCCTGGGAGGAAAAAACGGCCCGGCGATCCTGGGGATAAGGCGTCGGCCCTTGGATCAGGCGCAGGGGCGCAACAGGCCCTGCGGTATGATGCCAAGGCGTTTGGTTACGGCGCTTTTCCCACGGTTTTTTGCGTGGCGGCATATCCATGAAATATTTTGTATGGCTGCTTCGGGCAGCCTTTTTCTTTCTGCTGTTTGCGTTCTCGCTCAACAACCGGCATGCGGTCACCGTCCATGGTTTCTGGGGCGTGCAATGGCAGGGGCCGCTGGTGCTGGCGATGTTGGTGGCATTCGCGCTAGGGTTGGCTTTGGGCTTGGCGACGGTGATTCCGCGCTGGCGACGCGGGCGCGAGCAGCCTGTGGATGAGTGGACTGCGCCAGGGCGCGCAGCGGTGCAGGGGCAGGAGTTGCAACATGGAGATTGAGTGGAGCTGGCTGCTGCTGGGCTTGCCCATCGCGTTTGTGCTGGGGTGGCTGGCCTCGCGCATGGATTGGCGGCAAATGCGCGTGGCGCAGCGGCATTCGCCGCGCAATTACTTTCAGGGGCTGACGTATTTGCTCAATGAGCAGCAGGACAAGGCGATTGACGTGTTTGTGCAGGCCGTCCAGTCCGACCCTGACACCATCGATTTGCACTTTGCCTTGGGCAGCCTGTTTCGCCGCCGGGGCGAGTATTTGCGGGCGGTGCGCGTGCATGAGCATTTGCTGGCCCGGGCGGATGTGCAGGCGGCCGATCGCGCCCGCGCGCAGTGGGAGCTGGCGCAGGACTTTTTGAAAGCCGGTATTTACGACCGGGCTGAGCAAGCCTTGCTGCCGCTGGAA
Organism: Allofranklinella schreckenbergeri; assembly: GCF_003703475.1. Taxonomy (GTDB): domain Bacteria; phylum Pseudomonadota; class Gammaproteobacteria; order Burkholderiales; family Burkholderiaceae_C; genus Lampropedia; species Lampropedia schreckenbergeri. The sequence goes on from NZ_RDQM01000015.1 coordinate 18,473, forward strand.
AACAGCGACAGGCGCCAGCAGGCGCAGTTGGCCTTGCTGCATGTGTACGAGCGCATGCACGATTGGCCCAAGGCGCTGGAGCTGGCCGATCGCATCACGGCCGAAGAAGCGGCCAGCGGCGAGCCGCGCGCGGTGCGCACGGCGGGCCGCCAAATGCATTACTGGTGCGAGCAGGCCGATGAAGCCTTGCAGCGGGGCGATTTTGCGCGTGCGGCGCAACTGCTGGAGCAGGCCCAGCGCAGCGATGCCCAGAGTTTGCGCCCGGCCATTGAGCAAGTGCGCCTGGCCCTGCGGCAAGGGCAGGAGCGCCAAGCCCTGGAGCAGGTGCTGGCGTTGCTGGAGACGCGCAGCCAGGCCGCGCCCGATGTGTTGCCGCTGCTGGCGGGTTTGTTGGGCGGGCATTTCGAGCGCCTCAAGCCCGAGCGGGATTTGCTCGAGCGCATGCATGCGCTGCTGCGCGCGCACTACGAGCAATATGCGCAAAACCCGCAGTACGGCAGCCTGGATGTGCTACTGGCGCTGGTGGCCCTGGAGCATTGCCTGGAGATGCCGCGCGCCGATTTGTGGTACGCCGAGCACCTGCGCCGACGCCCTTCGCTGGTGGCGGCGGCGCGCTGGGTGCAAAGCCAGTGCGACGATGCCCCGCTGCGCGCCTCGCTGGATGTGGCCCAGCGCCCGTGGTTGCGCTACCGCTGCATGCAATGCGGTTTTGAGGCTTCGCGCTATTTCTGGCAATGCCCGGGGTGCCAGAGTTGGGAGAGCTTTCCGCCGCAGCGGGTGGAGGAGTTGGCCGGGGCGCTGCCGGGCGCCCAACGGCCAGACAGGGGGTGAGGTCTTGTTGCAGGCGGCTTTGGCATCATTTCAATCAATGGAAAATTGATTTCAATGTATTCATGACGAAATAGGCGAATATTTTTTCCTATTGATTGGTAATGTTGTGCAAAAAGCGCCGCTGGTTCTCGTCACGCCCGCGCAGGCGGGTGTCCAGTCGCGACGCTGACAGGGGCGGCGTTGCCGTTGGCCAATCCCTCACTCGTGCGCAAGAGGGAGCGCTGGATGCCCGCCTTCGCGGGCATGACGAGAGCCGCCTGCGAGACTGCGGCGCCAGTCAGCGGCCAGGTCCTGGATTTGTCAACGTTCGAGAAAAACACGCGCTAACGCAGCCATTGCTCCAGCCGCGTTGGCTCAAAAGGGCGGTCGTTGAGGGTGGAAAAACCGCCTTGGTAGCGCCAGCGCGTTTCGATGAGCCTGGGCGCGCTGCCCTCGCCACGGTCGCCCGCGTTGCCCGCATTGCCCGCGTGCGTGAACCAGCCTTGCGCGATCAGCTCGCTCAGGTCGTGCAACCACGGCTCGGCCAGGGCCTGGGGGACGCGGAGGTGCACGCTGGCGTGCAGCTTGGGCAGCAGGCTGTAAGGCAGATAGGCCAGGTCGATGGCCGCCAGCGCTGGCGCGCTGACCCAGGCGCTCAGGTGCAGCGGGCCTTGCGGGGTGTGCAAATCCAGCCGCTCCAACTCCAGGCGCAGGTTGCGGGCGGCCAGTGCGGCGCTCAGCGCGTGCAGGCGCTGCTGTTGCGCCAGCGGCCATTGCGCCAGAGCGGCGGCGGGATCTTCCTGCCCGGCCCAGGCAGCCAGCAGCGGGGCGAGGTAGGGCAGCAGGCTTTCGAAGTCGGCCAGGTCAATAGGGCGCAGGGCCAGCGCCAGGGCGGCGGGGCCGGCGCTCTCCAGCCCGTCGCCCAGTGTGGCGTGCAGTGCGCCCGCTTGCGCTTGGGCCTGGAGGTACAGCGCGGGGCGTGGGGGCTGTGCGGCGTCGCTGGCGCTTGGTTGTGCGTTCAGCGTGAAGGTGAGAGCTTGCGCATGCAGCGGTGGCGGGGTGTGGGGATGGGCGCTGACGGGTTGTTGTTGCCGCAGGTGCTGCACGGTGTAGCGGCTATGGCCCTGGCGGCGGTGTTGCAAGGGGGCTGGCCAGGTGTAATCGTCCTCGCCTTGCACGGCGCCCAGCTCCCAGGCGTGGCCCGCATGGCTTTGCCAGTGCAGGCCCTGCCATTGCAACTGGCTGTGGTAGCGGCGTGTGTGGGGGTGGATGGTTTGCGCCAGCGCCACGGCGCCAATGCGCCAGCGCCCTTGGGCATTGGCCCATTGCCAGGTTGGGGCCGACCAGTGCAGGCGGGCTTGGCCGCGCCAGCCCAGCCGCCCTTGCAGGTGCAGGTGCAGGTGTGGCGGCGTGGCGGCGGTAGCGGCGGCATCCGCCCTCTCGGCCTGAGGCAGCGGCATATGGCTGTCCCAGCGGGCCAGCCCCAGGCTGCGCAGGCCGGGCAGGGGGCCGTGGTGGATGTGGTGCTCGATGCGCAGAGGCTGGCCTTGGCTGCCTGGCGCCGGCCCGATGAAGGATGTGGCGCGGGCGCTGCCGATGCCGCGCTGGTAATGCAGCCGCACGGGTACGCCCCGGCGGGCGGCGTAGGCGGCCAGGTGCTCGTGCCCCGCGCGCACGTGCTGTTCGATGCGCAGGCCCACGTACCACGTCGCGCCGCCGTAGGCCAATGCGGCGACAGTGGCGAGCACCGCCACTGTGGCGGCCAAGCGCTTGGCGCTTTGGGTCATGGCTCCCCGTCCCTTTCCTGAAAATGGCAAACGCGGCATTGTTCCACAGCCGCAGGATGGCTGGATTTGCTTATATTTTAAATCAATAGGAAACAAAAATGCCTTGTTTTGGCATGATGGTGTTTTATGTGTGTTTCCTTTAAAAATGTAATAAAAGATGTCAAGCGCAAGGGGGATTTCTGCCACAATCGCCCCCCATGAATGACTCCTCCCCCCGATCAGACGCTCCCGAAGCGCTCTCTTTCACGGCGCAACTGCGCGCCGCGGCCCAGCGCAACCAGTCCATGCTGTGCGTGGGGCTGGATCCTGAGCCTGCGCGCTTTCCCGCCCCCTGGCAGGGCGACAGCGCCCGTATTTACGATTTTTGCGCCGCCATCGTCGAGGCCACGGCCGATCTGGTGTGCGCCTTCAAGCCGCAAATCGCCTACTTCGCCGCCCACGGCGCGGAGGCGCAGTTGGAGCGCTTGATCGCCCATATCCGCCAGGCGGCCCCGGGCGTGCCGGTGATTTTGGATGCCAAGCGCGGCGATATCGGCTCCACTGCCGAGCAGTACGCGCGCGAGGCCTTCGAGCGCTACGGCGCCGATGCCGTCACCCTCTCGCCCTTCATGGGGCGCGATTCGGTCGAGCCTTATCTGCGCTATGCAGGCAAAGGCGCGTTCTTGCTGTGCCGCACCTCCAACCCCGGCGGGGACGATTTCCAAGCCCAGCGCCTGGCGGACGTGCCCGGCCAGCCGCGCCTGTACGAGCACCTGGCGCAATTGGCGCAAGGCCCCTGGAACACCAATGGCGAGCTGGGCCTGGTGGTGGGCGCGACGTACCCGCAGGAAATCGCTGCGGTGCGCCGCATCGCGCCGGATGTGCCTTTGCTCATCCCCGGCGTAGGCGCGCAAGGCGGCGATGCCCAGGCCACCGTGCGGGCGGGCTTTACCGGCTGGGGCAGCGTGGCCATCAATTCCTCGCGCGCCGTGCTGTACGCCAGCGCGGGGGCCGATTTCGCGGTCGCTGCGCGCGCCCAGGCGCAGCGCACGCGCGACGAACTGGCAGCGGCTGCGCAAGGGGCGTGAACAGGCGCTCAGGGGTGCAAAGGCGTTAACCAGCGCAGACAAGCCACCAATGAGGCAGGATGTGATGGCGCAGCAGGACAAGCGCCGCCAAAGGCAGGAGCAATTGCCCCGCCAGGCGTATCCGTTTCGCACCATGGGCTTTGCCTTGGGAGCGCTACCGATTGGCGTATCGCTTTTTGAGCAGCAGGCCCCGTGGCCGTTGTGGGCGCTGCTGCTCATCACCACCTTGGCGTGGCCGCCGCTGGCGCGGTACATGGCGCTGCGCGCGGCCGATCCCCACCGGCGCGAGATTGCGCATTTGCAATGGGATTCGGTCATGGCGGGCTTCTGGGCGGGGTTGATCCATTTCAATCCGCTGCCCACGGCGTTGCTGTTGGTGGCCGCCGTGGTGGATCGCGTGCGCATCGGCATTGAGGGGGTTTGGCAGCGCTCGCTGGCGTGGATTGGGCTGGGCATGGCGCTGGGCGCGGCGCTGGGCGGCTGGCGCTGGCACAGTGAAACCAGCAAGGCCATGGTGGCTGCGTGCGTGCCCTTTATCCTGATCTACTTCATTGTGGTGAATGTGAGCCACCAGCGCCTGCTGCTGCGGTTGCAAGAGAAAAACCAGCAGCTCAAAGCCCTCAGCTTGCAAGATGGGATGACGGGCTTTGCCTCCCGCCACGCTTGGGTGCGCCAAGCCAGCGCCATCCTGGAGCGGTTCAAGCAAGGCGGCTGCGGTGAGGTCGTCATGGTGATGGTGGACTTTGACCAGTTCAAGCAGATCAACGACCGCTACGGCCATGCCGTGGGCGATGATTTGCTGATCCAGATCGCGCGCACCCTGCGTCAGGGCTTTGCCGACGCCTTGTGTGTGGGGCGGCTGGGTGGCGACGAATTTGCGCTGGTGCTCAACGGGCCGTTGCCCGAGGCTGCGCACATTGCCAACGCAGTCTGCCAGCAAGTTGCGGCGCAATCGTTTGCCAACATGCCAGGCTTGCGGTGCAGCATCAGTTGCGGCTTGGCCTGTGCGCATCCCCAGATGCTCTCGCTGCGCGAATGGGCGATACAAGCTGATGCCGCGATGTACCAAGCCAAGCGCGCTGGTGGCGGGCAAATCGCCATCTGGCAGGAGGGGATGGCGGGCAGCCTGCGCTGAAATCGCTGGCTCCCCCCGCGCTTGCCAGAGCTGGTTGGGCAATAGCGGGGTTGGCGCGCATTGCGGCCCATTCATTGCCCCCATTGCGCCTCGCCTGGGGTGAAACGGGCGTATTCTGATTTGCCCCGCGCCGCCCTGTGCCGCACGGCATTGCGAGATTGTTCATGTCCTCCTCCTCTTCTGCTTCTTTCTGGAAAGGCCCTGCCTGGGCATTGCCGGCGCTATTGGCGGCGCTGAGCATGCTGGGGCCGTTTTCCATCGATACGTATTTACCGGCCTTCGCAGGCATCGCCAGCGCCCTGCACGCCTCGCCCATTTACATGCAGCAAACGCTTTCGGCGTATTTGCTCGCGTATGCCTTCATGAACCTGTTTCATGGCGCCTTGGCCGACAGTTTCGGGCGTCGCCCCGTGGTGCTTTGGGGCGTGGCAGCGTTCGGGCTGGCCTCCGTGGGCTGCGCACTGGCCCAGTCCATTGAGCAGTTGATTTTCTGCCGCGCCCTGCAGGGGCTATCGGCTGGCGCCAGCATGGTGGTCTCGCGCGCCATCATCCGCGATGTGTTCGCGCCCGTGCAGGCACAACGGGTGATGAGCCAGGTGACGCTGTTTTTCGGCATCGCGCCCGCCATCGCCCCCATCGTGGGCGGTTGGCTTTACGCCTGGCTGGGCTGGCAAAGCATCTTCTGGTTCATGGCCTGCATGGGCGGGGGGCTGTGGTGGATCAATTGGCGCACGCTGCCGGAAACCTTGCCCCGCCAGGCGCGCCAGCCTTTTCGTTTCTGGCCGCTGCTGGCGGCCTATGGCGAATTGGGCCTGAGCGGGCGTTTTCTGCTGCTGGCGGCCACCAGCGCTGTGCCGTTCAACAGCATGTTCGTGTACATCCTGGCCGCGCCGGAATTTTTGGGCGTGCACCTTCAATTGGCGCCGACGCAATTTTTCTGGATGTTTTTGTGCACCATTGGCGGAATCATGCTCGGGGCGGTTGCCAGCGGGCGACTGGCCGACACCATGCCCCCCAAACGGCAAATCCGCACGGGCTTGCTCATCATGGCGATGGCCACGGCGCTCAACACCGCCATTGCCCTTGGCGGCTTGCGCCAGCCCGTCGTCATGATTGCGCCGCTGGGGGTGCTTGCGCTGGGATGGGCCATCATGATGCCGCCCATTACCCTGCTGGTGCTGGATCTCAACCCCCAGCGCCGGGGCCTGGCCTCCTCCCTGCAAGCCTGCATGACCTCTGCCGTGAACGGGCTAGTGGCGGGCCTTGTGGTGCCGCTGGCCACGCAAACCCGGGCGCTGGATCCGCTGCTGGCCCTGGCGCTGGCGTCGGCCTTGTTCTGGGCCATCGGGCTGCTGGTCTGGCTGTACCTGCACGCGCGCTGGCCCGAAATTGGCCGCCACACGGCCCACTGAAGGCGAGCCATTGCCGGGCCTGCTTTGCTGTGGGCTTGAGGACCACCATCCCAAGAAAAACAGGCAATTAGGCAATGGCTTGGAGTGCTGCTATATTGCGACGCCTTTGATAAAAGTCAAAAATTCTTATCCGTCGCCATGCTCTACCAGATTTACGAAGCGCAACGCGCCATTTCCGAACCTTTTGCCGACTTCGCCAAGGCGTCATCCAAACTGTTCTCCAACCCCTTGTGGGCCATGTCGGAAACGCCGCTGGCCCAGCGCATCGCCGCAGGGTATGACCTGCTCTACCGCCTGGGCAAAGACTACGTCAAGCCCACCTTTGACATCAAAACCGCCGATGTGGGCGGTACGGAAGTGGCGATTCACGAACGTATCGATTTGGATTTGCCCTTTTGTGAGCTGCGCCGCTTCAAACGCTTCTCCGACAACCCCGCCACTTTGGAGCGCATGCTCAAGCACCCTGCGGTGCTGATCGTGGCGCCGCTGTCGGGCCACTACGCGACCTTGCTGCGCGAGACGGTGCGCACCATGCTTGCGGGCCATAAGGTCTACATCACCGACTGGAAAAACGCCCGCATGGTGCCGCTGAGCGAGGGCGAATTCCACCTGGACGACTACGTCAACTACGTGCAGCAATTCATCCGTCTGCTGCAACAAAAGCACGGCAATTGCCACGTGATGAGCGTGTGTCAGCCCACCGTACCCGTGCTGGCTGCCATCTCGCTCATGGCCAGCCGTGGTGAAAAGCTGCCGCGCTCGATGGTGATGATGGGCGGCCCGATTGATGCGCGCAAAACCCCCACCACCGTCAACGATCTGGCCGTCAAGCGCAGTTTTGAATGGTTTGAAAACAACCTCATCTACCGCGTCCCCTACGGCTACCCCGGTGAAGGCCGCCGCGTGTACCCCGGCTTTTTGCAATACAGCGGCTTCGTGGCGATGAACCCCGACCGCCACGCCAGCAGCTATTACGATTACTTCCGCAACCTCATCCGCGGCGATGACGACGCCACGGAATTCCACCGCAAGTTCTACGACGAATACAATGCGGTGCTGGACATGGATGCGAACTACTACCTCCAGACCATCGAAACCGTGTTCCAGAAGTTCAAGCTGGTCAATGGCACCTGGGATGTGCGCAACCCCGAAGGCAAGCTTGAGCGCGTCAAGCCCGCCGATATCCGCGGCGTTGGCCTGATTACGGTGGAAGGCGAGCTGGACGATATCTCTGGCAGCGGCCAAACCGAGGCGGCGCACGGCCTGTGCAGCAACATCGCCAAGGGCGATCGCGCCCATGTGGAAGTGGAAGGTGCTGGCCACTACGGGATTTTCAGCGGCAGCCGCTGGCGCAAAGTGGTGTACCCGCAAATCCGCGACTTCATTCTGCGCTTTGAACCGTCGCAAAGCGACGCGGCCAAGGCCCCAACAACGCCCCCAAAGGCTGCTCAGACCGCCCCGGCTGCCGCCAAAGCGCCTGCTGCGGTGAAAAAAACGCCCGCCACCGCGCCCAAAGCCAAAGCTGCGAGTGCGGCTAAAACCGCTGCGAAAACGACGGCTTCAAAAACAGCCGCCTCAAAAACCACGGCCGCAAAAACAACCGCCCCCAAAGCGGCTGCGCCCCAAACAGCCGCTGCCAAAGAGGAAAAGCCCCAAACAGCGGCTCCTGAAGCCACTGCCCAAAAGGCTGCAACTCCCAAAGCTGCTGCTGCTAAAGCCGCCACACCGCAGCCTGCCGTGCAATGGCCCAGCAGCCGCGCCAAAGCCGAGCCGCAAGCCCAGGCTGAAGCCAAGCCTGCCACGGCGGCTGCCCCTGCCGCCCAGTCGGATGCCAAAGTCCAGGAGCCTGCCCCGCAAGCACCAGCCTCCGAGCGCAAAGCTGCAGAAGCCGCTCCTGCGGCGGCAACCAGCGCACCTGCGGCAGCGTCTGCGCCACAAGCTCAAGCCGCAGCTGCTGAGGCCCAGCCTGCCAGCGCTGCGCCTGCTGCAGCCAAGTTGACAGACGCCAGCGACAAAAAAGCCTGAGGCGCGCTGCGCAGAGGCCCGATGCCATGAGTGACGATGCCGCAACCCTGGCGCGGGCCATTGACGCGGCACTGCCCCAAACGCAATGCACGCGATGCGGCTATCCTGACTGCCGCAGCTACGCGAGAGCCATTGCGTTTGAAGGCGCGGCCATCAACCAGTGCCCGCCCGGCGGCGCGGAGGGCATTGCCCGGCTGGCGGCCCTGACGGAGCAGCCCATCGTGCCGCTGAGCGCCGAGCATGGCGCAGAGAGCGTGCGGGCTGTCGCCCTCATTGACGAAAACTGGTGCATTGGCTGCACGCTGTGCATCAAGGCCTGCCCGGTGGACGCCATCGTGGGGGCCAACAAGGCCATGCACACCATTTTGGAGGCCGATTGCACGGGCTGTGAGCTGTGCGTGCCCGTCTGCCCCGTCGATTGCATCGCCATGCAGCCCGTGACCGACACGACGGGTTGGGCGGCCTGGAGCGCGGCCCAAGCTGCCCAGGCGCTGGCGCGTTACCAACGGCGCAACGCCCGTCTGGAGAGCGCCAAAAGCCGCCAGCCTGCCCAGGCGCGCGCCCGGCGCGCCAGCGCGGCGGCTGGGGATGCCAGCGCTGCTGCGCCTGCACAAGGTTGGGCGCAAGGCGTGGCGCCCCAGGCTTCCGCCACGTCTGAGAAGGCGGTGACGGCGGTGAAGGCCGCCCCCTCCAAAGCGGCGCTGCTGGCCGCCATCATGGAAAAAGCCAGCGCCAAACGCAGCGCCCATGCCTTGGCGGCCGATGCCAAGGCCGACTCCAGCCGGTGATGTGCTGCATGGCCAAGCCAGCGCGCCAGAGGCACTGTCGATACCCCCGTTAGGTACCCGTTAGGCCCGCGCGGCTCGCCGCTTGCATATTCCCACCACGCGCGCCACGGTGACCGCGCTGCACCGACAATGGCGCCTTTGCGCTTGCACAACCAACAGCATCATGAAACTCTGCCATTTCGACATCGGCCTTGACCGGCCCTTCTTCCTCATCGCCGGCCCCTGCGTGGTCGAATCCGAGCAACTGCAAATGGACGTGGCCGGGCAGTTGAAAGAAATAACCGCCGCGCTGGGCATCCCCTTCATCTTCAAAAGCAGCTACGACAAGGCCAACCGCTCCAGCGGCGCCAGCTTTCGCGGCCCGGGCATGGAAAAAGGGCTGGAAATCCTGGCCAAGGTGAAGAAAGAACTGCAGCTGCCCGTGCTCACAGACGTGCACACCGAGGCCGAAATCCCCGCCGTGGCCGCCGTGGTGGACGTGCTGCAAACCCCCGCCTTTTTGTGCCGCCAGACCGACTTCATCCGCGCCGTGGCACAGTCGGGCAAGCCGGTGAACATTAAGAAAGGCCAGTTCCTCAGCCCGCACGACATGAAAAACGTCATCGCCAAAGCCCGCGCCGCTGCGCGCGAAGCGGGCCTGCCCGAGGACAACTTCATGGCTTGCGAGCGCGGCGCCAGCTTTGGCTACAACAACCTGGTTAGCGACATGCGCAGCCTGGCCATCATGCGCGAGACCGGCGCGCCCGTGGTGTTCGATGCCACCCACAGCGTGCAACTGCCCGGCGGCCAAGGCACCAGCAGCGGCGGCCAGCGCGAAATGGTGCCCGTGCTGGCGCGCGCGGCGGTGGCCGTGGGCGTGGCTGGCCTGTTCATGGAAACGCACCCGGATCCGAACAACGCCCTCTCCGACGGGCCTAACGCCGTGCCGCTCAAGCACATGAGGGCGCTGCTGGAAACTCTGCTGGCGCTGGATGCGGTGACGAAGCAAAACGGTTTTCTGGAAAACGACTTCAGCGCCTGAAGGCCGCGCCATGGCGTGGCGGCCTCCAGGCATTTTCAAATCAATAAGAAAAAATAAACCCCTGTTTCGGCAACAGGGGTGGGAAGTAATTTTTCTTTTGATGTGAAAGCAACTTGCAAGGGGTTGATTGCAATTTTCTCAATCAAAAGGAAATGAAACTGCCCTTTTTCGGCATATTGGGTAGAAAGTTGATTTTTCTTTGATTGGTTGCGTCAGCCCGGGCCGTCAGTTGGCCCAACGCAGGGCGGAGAGATCGTTGACAAACACCGGCATATCGCGCCACAGGCCGCGCAACTCGCTGCGCGCCACCGTCACCCACTGGGGCTGGTAGAGAAAGCCGTTGACGCTGTCCTCGGCCAGCATGCGCTGGGCCTGGCCCAGCAGGCGGGCGCGCTCGGCGGGCTGCACGGCGTTGCGGATTTGCTCCCATAGATCGCGGAAGGTCTGCGAGTCGTAGCCCCAGTAGTAGGCGGGGTTGGCGTAGTTGTCCAGATCGAACGGCTCCACGTGCGAGATCATGGTCAGATCAAAGTTGTGGTTTTTGTACGTGTTGCTCAGCCACTGTGCCCATTCCACGTTTTGCAGTTGCACCTGGATGCCCACTTTGGCCAGCATGCCCGCGATGACGATGCCGCCCTGGCGTGCATAGGGCGTGGGCGGCAGCGTCATGCGCAGCTTCAGCGGCGCGCTCACGCCTGCTTCCTTGAGCAGGGCGCGGGCTTTGTCCAGGTCGTAAGGGTTGATGCCGGTGGTGTCGATGTAGCCAAAGGCGCCGGGCACGTAGTGGCTGCCAATGGGCACGCCATAGCCGTTGCCCGCGCTTTCGATCACGGCCTTGCGGTCGATGGCCGCCGCAATGGCGCGGCGCACGCGCACATCGTTGAGGGGCTTGCGGCGGTTGTTGATGGTGAGGATGGTTTTGGCGCGCGAGCCGCTGACGATGACCTGGAAAGCGGGGTTGCTCTTGAACGGCTCCAGCCCGCGCGAGGTCATGCGTGGAAAGACGTCCACATCGCCCGCCAACAAGCTGGCCACGCCGGCGGCGGGGTCGGAGATGAAGCGGAACACGGCGGTCTGGATCGGCAATTGATCGGCGCGGGGGTAGTCGTCCCAGCGCTGCAGCGTCAGCGAGGTGCCGCGCATCCAGCGCGCCAGGCGGTAGGGGCCGGTGCCCACGGGGGCACTGGCGTTCTTGGCCACGCTTTTGGGCTCGACGATGATGGCCGTGGCCTGGCCGAGGATGAACAGCAGCTCCGGCTCGATCTCGGCGTTGGTGATGCGTACGGTGTAGTCGTCGATGACTTGCGTGGTCAGCTTGGCAAAGACGGATTTGTCCTTGTTGGTGCTTTTGTCGGATTTGGCGCGGTCAAAGCTGAACTGCACGGCCTTGGCGTCAAACGGCTCGCCGTTGTGAAAGCGCGCCCCGCGGCGCAGCCGGAAGGTGTAGGTGCGCAAATCGGGCGAGACATCCCAGCTCTCGGCCAGCAGCGGCATGACGCTGCCGTCGGGGTTGATCTTGGTGAGCGTCTCGTAAATGTTGTAGAGCGTGACTTCGCCCACGGCCGATGCGGCGTTGCTGGTGGGGTCCAGCCCCGAAGGCTCCAGCACCATGCCGATGGTGAGGGTGGATTTGCCGCCAGCGCCAGCCTGCACAGGCGCTCGCGCAGGCTCGGCGCCTACCGTGCCCGCAGGCACCATGCAGGCGGCCACAAGGGCCGCGCCAGAGGTCAGTACTGCTCGCCGCTTCAACATGCGTTGGGTTCTCCTAGGGTTAAAGGGTAGGGGGCTTTCCAAAGGGCGCGCATTATTTCACGCAGACAAAAAAAGCGCCTGCTGCGCAGGGGCAGCAGGCGCTGGGGCGATACGCCCTGGTTGTTGCGCTGCGGGGGTTACTTGGCCACGTCAGCAGCAGCGTCAAGCGCATTGCTTGGTTGCACGGCTGGCGGTACGGCTGGCTGAGCGGCGGCTTGCCCGGCAGCGGGCATTTGCACGGGCGCAGGGGCGGCGGGCGTTTGCGCTGCGGTGGCCGCTTGTGTGGCCGCAGCAGCTTGGCTCAATGCTTTTTCGGCCTCTTCCAGCTTGGCGGCGGAGTTTTGCAGCGCATCGCCTGCTTGGCTCAGGCGCGCGCCAGCGGCTTGGGCCGCATCGGCGGCCATGCTCTTGGCCGCGCGCTCTGTGTCAGCAGCCATTTCTTTGGCCGCTTGCATGGTGTTGTCAATGGCTTGGCTGGTGGCCTGTGCAGCCTGGCTGGCCGCCTCTTTGGCGGCGTCCACCTGCTTCTCAACCGCTTGCGCAGCGTCGTGGGCGGCTTCTTTGGCGGCATCGACGGTCTTGTCCATGGCCTGGGTGGCATCGGCTGCTGCGGCTTTTGCAGCGTTGGAGGCGTCTTCCAGCGCCTGCTTGGCGGCATCTGCTGCCGGGGTTGGCGCGGGTGTGGGGGCCGGGGTGACAGGCGCGGGGGCTACGGGGGCCGGTGTGGGCGCTGGCGCGGGTGCGGGCTCTTCCTTCTTGCCGCAAGCGACGATGAGGGTGGCGGCCAGCAGGGCGGGGGCGATGTGACGCAATGGCATGAGCAAATCCTTTCAGTGAGAAAAATCAAAGCCAAAAAAATCAGAGTCCCAACGGCTGGCTGCTGAATCCGTTGACGGTGCGACTGTCCAACCATTCGCTGGCTTGCTCGCTCACTTGCTGCACCAGTACGGGATCTGCGCCGTAAACGCCGATGAAAAACTCGGGCCGCGTGAGCCATGCGGCTTGCGTGCCTGCCAGGATGAAGCTGGGGGTGTCGCCCGCGAACTGGCGCACGACTTTGCGCCCCAGCACCAGATGATCCCAGCGCTGGCGCCAGGCGACAAAGCGCGGATGGGCGCGCACGAGGGTGTCGAACTCGTTGGCGATGAGCAGCAGTTGCCGCTGGGGATGCAGCCAGGCGCGCAGGGCATCGAGCACTTCGGTGTCGGAGAGCGGCCAGCGGGCAAAGCTGGGGTCGCACCAGACGATGCGCGGGCAGGCTTGCTGCTGCGCGGCGGCCAGGCTGCCCAGCAGCGTTTCGCGCCATTGGGCAATGCCGGTGATGGTGTGGCGCTGCTCTGGGGCAGGGGGCGCTTCGGGTGGGGTCGGTTCCACTGTCAGTCGCTCCGGGTGAAAAACAACCAAGCCTGCTCAGCCCAGTCTTGCAGCACTTCCTGAGCCTGCTCGCTCAGGCGGGCGGCTTGCTTGGCATCCAGGTGGCGCTGGTCGGCCAGCAGGCGCAGCAGGCGCGCGTCTTTGCCGCCCATGCGGTAGCTCTCGCCATTGATGTAGAGGTAGCGCTGGTCGTAAAGCATGCGGGTTTTGCGGTTGAGCGCCAGCGCTTGCCCCGCCGCGGGTTGGGCGGGTGCATCCGCTGCGTCGAAATCCACGCCCGGGGCAGGCTCGCTGAGGTATTCGCCCAGAATTTGCTCCAGCGCATGGGGCTGTTGCAGGCGTTGCATGGCGGCTTGGCGCGCAAAGTCCTGCAAGGCTGGGGGAATGGAGCCCGATTGAGCGGTGGCCTCCTGGCGCGGGTCGCGGTAGAGCACGCCGGGGTGCGGGTTGCTGGCGTCGGCGCATGCTTCGTCCTCGTCCAGCTCCTGCGGCTCGGCCAGGCGTTCGAGCAAGATGGTGGCCAGCTCGGCCTGCTGGGGTGAGCGAAAGCCGATGGAATACGTCATGCAGTCGCCGCTGTGGGCAATGCCGTCGTGGGCGTAGCCCGGTGGCAGATACAGCATGTCGCCGGGCTCGAGCACCCATTCTTCTTCCGGCTCGAAATGCTCCAGGATGCGCAGCGGCACGCCTTGTTGCAGCGTCAAATCCTTTTGCCGCCCGATGCGCCAGCGCCGCTGGCCCTGGGCCTGGAGCAAAAAGACGTCGTAGCTGTCGAAGTGCGGGCCGACGCCGCCTTCCTCGCTGGCGTAGCTGATCATCAAATCATCCAACCGCGCCTGGGGGATGAAGGCAAATTGCTGCAACAGGGCGTGCGCGCCCTCATCGTGCAAATCCACGCCTTGTACCAGCACCGTCCAGCCTTTTTGCGTGCGCGGGGGCAATTGTTTGGGCGCAAACGGGCCTTGGCGCAATTGCCAGCCCGCGCCGGTTTGCTCCACCAGCCGCGACTGCACGTCCTCCCGCGCAGCCAGGGCCAGCAGCGCCTTGGCCGATACCGGCGGCACAAAGCCGGGGATGGCCTGGCGCACCAGCAGCGGCTTGCGCTGCCAGTGCTTGCGCATGAAGCGCGCCGGGTTTAAGCCGCCCAGCAGGGCCAGGGGGGCGTCGATGGATAAAGGCATGGCAGGGAACCTCCGTAACGAAGTGGATGCGCGCAAACTGCGACAATCCGCCCCCATGGAAATCATGAAGAAAACCGTAGTGGCGCTGACCTGGGTGCTCAAGGACGGCCAAGGTGAAGAACTGGATGTGTTGGAGCAGCCCGTCGAATTCTATGTGGGCGGCATCGACCTGCTGCCCAGCATCGAGCAGGCCCTGCTGGGCAAGCGCGAGGGCGAGCGCGTGGACTTGCAATTGGAGCCGCACGACGCTTTTGGCGATTACGACGAGCAACTGGTGTATCTGGAGGAGCTGGCGCTGTTCCCCGAAGGCTTGAGCGAAGGCATGGTGATTGAGGGCAGTGCCTTGCCGCCGCAGGCGCGCTCGCAGGTGGCGCCCGATGTGCTGCTGACGGTGACCGAGCTGTACCCCGAGCATGTCGTCCTCGACGGCAACCACCCCCTGGCCGGCATGGCCTTGCAACTGCACTTGCGCATCCACAGCGCGCGCCCCTCCACGCCCGAGGAGCAGCGGCGCGGCTCTGCGGGCACAGGCTTTTTCCGCATCCTGCCGCAAGCGCCCGGCTCGGATAGCCTGCATTGAGGATATCTTCTATTTCAAAGAATAAAAAATTCCCTTGTTTCTGCAACGTGAGTATTGAATCGATTTTACTTTGAATTGAAATTCATGCGATGTCTGCAACGCCCCGCATTAGCGCGGGGGCGGCCATCTTGGCCAGTGCATCACAGTAAGCGCGTGCCCAGCGGCACCTCTTTATCGGGCACGCACAAAGCCACATGCCCCTGGGCATCGTGAAAGCCGGTGACCAAGCATTCGGACTGGATAGGGCCAATCTGCTTTTTCGGAAAGTTGACCACCGCCACCACCAGCCGCCCCACCAAATCCTGCGGCTGGTAATGGTGGGTGATTTGCGCGCTGGACTTGCGCGTGCCCAGCTCGGGGCCGAAATCGACGTGGAGGATGTAGGCGGGCTTGCGCGCCTGGGGGAAAGCCTCGGCGCGGATCACGCGACCCACGCGCAATTGCACTTTGGTGAAATCGTCCCAGGTGATGCTGGGCATGGGCTGGCTGGCTTGGCTCATCCGTCTCTCCTGCTTGCCATGGAAAAAGGGCTTACGCCATCGCTGACGTAAGCCCTTTTCTCGATTGGTAGGTCGTACAAGATTCGAACTTGTGACCAACGGATTAAAAGTCCGCTGCTCTACCAGCTGAGCTAACGACCCGTTATCTCTCTCCAAACAGTATGAACTGCCGGAAGCCGCGCATTGTAGCCTATTTTTTGGCGTCGGCAACCATTTTTTCAATCACCCAGCCCGCTGCCACCATGCCAAAGGTCGCCGTCACACAAACGGACGAGCCATAACCCGCGCAATTGAGGCTGCTCTCCTGCTGCGCAGCGCAACTGGCGTGCGCGGTTTTGACCTGTTCGCGGCTGAACACGCAAGGCACGCGCATGGGTTTGCCCTGCTGGGGAAAGCCGTCGTAACGGCGCAGGCGGTAGCGCAATTGCGCCAGCAGGGGATCGTGGGTGAGCAGGCCCAAGTCCTGAACCTCCACCTTGTGCGCCTGGGTGCGCCCGCCCGCCGCGCCCACGGTAATGAATGGCTTGCCGCGCGCCACCATCAGGCTGGCGATGGCGGCTTTGGCGCGCACCTGGTCGCAGGCATCAATCACTGCATCGATCTCCGCGCGGCCCAGCCATGTGGCGGTATTGGTTTCGTCCAGAAACTCCTCCACGCATTGCACCTGGCACAACGGGTTGATCTGGGCGATGCGCGCTTGCATGGCCTGCACCTTGGCTTGGCCCAGGGTATCGGTCAGCGCATGGATTTGGCGGTTGATGTTGGAGGCGGCGATGTGATCCAGATCGATCAGCGTGATGCGCCCGACGCCACTGCGCGCCAACGCTTCGGCGGCCCAGGAGCCGACGCCGCCAATGCCAACAACGGCCACATGGGCTGCGTGCAGCCGCGCCGCGCCCGCCACACCGTAGAGGCGTTGCAGGCCGCCGAAGCGGCGCTGCCATTGGGCGTCATCAGGCGGCAGCGCTGCCGACTGTGCCTGCGGTGCTTTCAATGCCGGACCTGCGCTCATTTGAGGCGGGTCAGGCTTTCGCGCGCTTCCTTGGCGGCGGACGAGTTGGGATAGACCTTGACGAGGTTTTGCAGGGTCTGGCGCGCACCGGCCACGTTTTTCAGCTCGATTTGCGATTTGGCAATGGCCAGCGCCGCATCGGGCGCTTGCGCGTGCTGCGGCGCTTGCTTGAGCATGGCGTTGAAGGTTTCAATGGCACGGTAGTACTCGCGCGTGGCGTACAGCGAATTGCCCAACCAGAATTGGGCCGAAGGCGCGTAGCTGCTGTCGGGGTATTGCGCAAGAAATTGCCGGAACGCATCGCGCGCGCCTTGGTATTGGCCTTTGCGCAAGTGTTCCAGCGCGGCCTCAAAAGCTTGTTGCTCGGCGGGTTGTGCGGCCGCCGATGCGGCGTCACCGCCTTGCGCGGGCTGGGCTTCAAACGCCTGAAGGCGCGATTCGGCTCGGCGCAGGTTTTGCTGCAATTCCTCGTTTTGACCGCGCAAGCTTGCCACTTCGTTGCGCAAGACGCCGATTTGCCCTTGCAGCTCCATGAGGATGGAGCGCACTTGCTGGATTTCGGCGATAGCGCCCTGGTCGGCCTTGTGCAACTGCTCAACCTGGGCGCGCAGGTCAAGGATGGCGCGCCGGGCATCGCCATCCTCAAACAAAGCGTGGGCTGCGCCAGGCAACAACAGCGCGGCCGCTGCTGCAATGGCGCCCAATGACGGTGCCGCAAATCGCTTCATGGCCATCACTTGTTGTAGCGGATCTCGACGCGGCGGTTCTCCGCGTGCGCATCCTCGTTGTGGCCCATGGCTTTGGGTTTTTCCTTGCCGTAGCTGATGGCTTCAAGCTGCGCGGCGGACACGCCAATCAGCTCCAGGGTTTGCTGCACGGCTGCGGCGCGGCGCTGGCCCAGGGCCAGGTTGTATTCGCGGCCGCCACGCTCATCGGTGTGGCCTTCCAGGGCGACGGTGATGTTGCGGTTGGCGCGCATGAATTCGGCGTGCTTTTGCAGCGTGGCCTGGTATTCGGGCTTGACGACGTAGCTGTCGAAGTCGAAGTAAATCGTGTGCGAGACGTTGACAGGCCCCTGGCCCGGAAGGCTGGACATGGAAACGTCAAACCCCGGCACCGTGCTTTGCGCGCCCTGGTTGGGGTCGTAAGCGCCAGTGGGCGTGCCCGTGCCCGCCTGGGCCTGATCGGCCAGCTGGGTTTTGGAGCTGCAACCGGCCAACGCCACGGCGGCGGCCAGCATGGAATAAGCGATGGTTTTTTTCAAAGTCAACATGGACCTCTCTCCTCTAAAAAGCACTTGGGTGCGTGAACTCGGCAACTCAAAAAACGCGGGCGGCGCATCGCCGACCCTTGGGATTACCGCAACAGCGGCCCCCAGGCCGGCTCGCGGATTTCGCCTCCCTTGGCTGCGAGGCGCACCTTGACCTTGCCGTCAACGGTGGTGGTCATCAATGCGCTGGAGCCGCCTTGCCGCGTGGCATAGACGATCAATTGGCTATTGGGAGCAAAGCTGGGGTGTTCATCGGCCGATGTGTCGGTCAGCGCCTGCACGCGGCCAGAGGCCAAATCCTGCACGTGCAGGCGGTAGCCGCCGGTGCGGGAGATAAAGGCCAGGTAGGCCCCATCGGGGCTGATGGACGGGGAAATGTTGTAGCCGCCAGAGAATGTGACGCGCTGCGCGCCGCCGCCAGCGGCGCCCATGCGGTAGATCTGCGGCGCGCCGCCACGGTCGCTGACGAAGTAGATGTATTGGCCGTCGGCGGAATAGACCGGCTCGGTATCGATGCCCAGGCTTTGCATCAGGCGCCGTGGCTCGCCGCCGCCAGCGGCGATGGTGTAGAGCTGCGAGCCGCCATCGCGCGTGAGGGTGACGGCCAGGCGGCTGCCATCGGGCGCCCAGGCGGGCGCGCTGTTGGAGCCGCGAAAGTTGGCCAGCAAACGGCGCTGGCCGGTGGCCACGTTGTGGACATAGACCACGGGCTTGCGCGACTCAAACGAGACGTAGGCCAACTGGCGCCCATCAGGCGACCAGGCCGGCGAGATGATTGGCTCGGGGCTGGTCAGCGCTGCCTGGGCGTTTTCGCCATCCGAGTCGGCCACCCACAGCGAGTAGCGCCCGGCCTTGGTGACGTAGGCGATGCGGGTGGAGAAGATGCCGGGCTTGCCCATGACCTTCTCGTAAATGAAGTCCGCAATGCGGTGTGCGGCCAGGCGCAAATCGGCGGGCGCGACGACGTAGCTTTGCCCGCCCAAGTCCTGCCCCGCATCGCCACGGGTGGTGTCCCACAGGCGAAAGCGCACTTCGTAGCGGCCATCGCCCAGGCGGGTGACGCTGCCTGCGGCGAGCCAGCTCGCCCCGCGTTGGCGCCAGACGTTCATATCCGGGCGGGCTTGCTCATCGAGCGGGATGCCGCCAGCGTCGATATTCCTGAACGAGCCGCTGCGCTCCAGATCGGCGCGGATGATGTGCGAGAGGCGCTGGGGCGACTGCTCCTCGCCGCGGAAGCTGGCGATGCCAATGGGATGTTGCGAGTTGTGCCCGGTGATAAGCACAGTGGGGCTTTGGGCCAACAGTTGCGGCGCTGCGCCCGTCGCCACAACGGCTGCCAGGGCGCTGCGGCGTGTGATCGCTGGGGTTGGCGCGCCCGGCGACAAACGATGCTGATTCATGTGTTTTCCCATTTCTGCGCGGGCCTCGGGCATGAACGCGCCCTTGCCGCACCGGGCCGGATTGTGCCCCAAAGCCACCGCCGCGCCGGCCTCGTCCGCCGCCTGCTGCGACTTGTTACCTTGTTGTGCGCCGCAATGCCTGCTCCTTCTTCTATTTACAAATCAAAGTAAAATAAATTCTAATGCCATCATGCCGAAATGACATTGTTTTATTTCTTTTGATTTGAAATAAAAGTGTATCTAAATCGCCTCATCATCGGCCAGATAGCGCCACTGGCCCTGGGGGAGCTGGCCCAGCGGCAAGCGCCCGATGCGCACGCGCTTGAGCGCCGTCACATGCAGGCCCACCAGCGCGCACATGCGGCGGATTTGCCGCTTTTTGCCCTCGCGCAGCACGAAGCGCAACTGCTCCGGGTTTTGCCAATCGACTTGTGCGGGCAGCAGCGCTTTGCCGTCCAGCTCCAAGCCGTGGCGCAGCCGCTGCAAGCCCTCGGCGGGGAAGGCCGCTTGCACGTTTTCGCTCACCTCCTCACCCGTGGGCGAGCGCCAACTCACGCGCACCAAATATTCCTTTTCAATCGTGCTGTCCTCGCCAATGATGCGCCGGGCCAGACGGCCGTCTTGCGTGAGCAAGAGCAGGCCCGTCGAATCGATATCCAGCCGCCCCGCCGGGGCAAAGCCTTTGAGCGAGGCGGGCGCGCCGCGCCGTCCGCCATGCGCGGGCATCCACTGGTTGGCGTGGGTGATCAGCCGCAGTGCAGGCGTGTGGCCATCCTCGGCCTGGCCGCTGACATAGCCCACCGGCTTGTGCAGCACGATGGTGGCGCGCCGGGCCTGGCGGGCGCGGGCCAGCTCCGCCACATCCACCACATCGCCCGGCAGCACTCGCTGCCCCATTTGGGCTGGGTGCCCATTGATGCGCACCCAGCCCTTCTCCACCCATTCATCGGCTTCGCGGCGAGAGCACCATTGGGCGTCCGCCAAATATTTGTTCAGGCGCACGCCCTGGGCTTGTTGAGGGGGGAGGGGGGTGTGCGAGGCGGTGGAGTGAGGGGCTGATGCTCCAGAGTCTGCCCGGTTCGCTCGGTTCGCCCGGCCGATTGGGCGAGGCGTTGGCGGTTGTGTTGGTGCTGCCGCCGTCTCAAAGCGCCGCGCCTGCCGTTGCGCTTGTGGGCGATCCCCCTGGTGTTGCGGCGGGCGCGACGATGCGGCGAAAGGCTGAGCGGGCCGGCCGCGCGCATCACCCGCGCGATGGCGCGCAGCGCCCGTCCGGGCATTCGGGCCGCTTGTGGGCGCGGGCCGGGCAGCGCTGCTCCCCGTGCGTGCGCCCGATCGCGCCCCTGCACTGGCGGCTCCTGCCGGGCGCTTGGGCTTGGCAGTGCGCCCGGCCGGGGAGCCACTGGCTGGCGCGCGGCCCGATGCCGGCTGCGCCGACGAGGCCGCAGACCGCGTGAATGCAGCGCGCCCCGCGCCATTGGCCGACTGGCGCCGGGCTGCCCCGCCGTTGCCGGGCTTTTGTCCGCTGTTTGGCCCTTGCTTCAACCCACCTGGGTTGGTCGCCTCCGCGCCTTTGCGCAACCGCTTGCCGCCAGGGCCAGGCCGCAAGGCGGCACGGCGAGGCTGCCGACCTGCGGCGGACTCCGCACGGGCATCTTTGGGGGGCAGGGAGAGCGTTTGGCGCTTGGGCGGGCTGGACTCGGACATGGCGAAGAGGAGCTAAACGCCCCCACAACGAGGGCGGAAAAAGCGGGGGATTATCGGCTTCTCTCTCGGGAGCAGCCTGCAAGAGCGTGTTGCGAACTTGGTGCCAGATGGCAGAGCCGCTCCCCGTGAACGAGGTGTCAAGGTTCTATTGTTTGTATTTCAAAGGAAAATTTTATTGCTTGTTTTGGCTTGATGATATTGAATAATATTTTCTGATGATTTGAAAAAAACATGGGGCGGCGTTTATGCGCGCCGCAAGGTAAAGGTGGCAAAACCTGCGCCAAGCTGGGCGACATCCTCCGGCGTCAACGACCAGGCGGGCGCACCAGGAGCGCGGCATTCCTGCAATGCCCAGTGCCGCACGCCCTGTGCACGCAAGGCGTCGGCCAAGTCCAGCAGTTGTGCCACGCCAAATAGCTGTGCATGCCATGTGGTGCGGCACTCGTAGGCTACGCCGCTGGCCAACAGTGCGCCCAGCGCCTCGAAGGCACGGGCACCGCTGCCTGGTGTGGCCGTAATGGCGTCGTATTGAGCCAGCGGCGCTTTGATGTCCAGCCCTACCCAATCGAGCTTGGGCAACAAGGCGGCCAGGCGCTCGGGGTACATGCCAGCGGTATGCAGCGCCACTTGCATGCGCAGATTGCGTACGGCCTCCACCGCCGAGCCCAGCGCTGTTTGCAAAGTAGGCTCTCCACCCGAAAAAACGACGCCATCAAGCAAGCCCTGGCGCTGGCGCAGCAAAGCATCCACCTCGGCCCAGCGATGGCGCGGTGGCGTGCCTGCCTGCAGCAGGGTGCCGTTATGGCAGTAACCGCAGCGCCAAGGACACCCCTGGCAGAACACCACAGCAGCTAAACGGCCGGGGAAGTCAATGGTGGTAAAGGGCGTAATGCCGCCAATGCGCAAGGCATCAGCCGTGGGGTTGGGCACGGCCTGGCTCGATGAAGAATTGGCGTTCGCGATGCTCGCCTTGCTTGCCAACGTTGAAGCTGGCTACGGGGCGGTGGTAGCCCATGACGCGAGTCCAGACTTCGCATGGCTGCCGTTCGGCATCGCTCAGTTGCACCTCGGCAGCATTGGGCGTGCGGGCATCCGGTGTGGCATTGAGACGGGAAGAAGGGGTGGTTGGGGTTGTCATGGTCAATCCTTTTGATGCAGCAAGGTTGAAAAAGCTTGAGAAAGCAACGGAAACAGCATGCGCGATGCGATGGCGCGTCAGGACACAGCCAGATCGATGCCCGCCAGGCCACTGGTGGCGGCCTGCTGCGCGCGTTTGGCTTGCAAACGCTCCTCATCGCACTTGGGGCAGTAAGCGTGCTCGCCAGCCAAGTAACCATGCACGGGGCAGATGGAGAAGGTGGGCGTGATGGTGATATAGGGCAAGCGAAAGTGCGTCAGCGCCCGCCTCACCAGCTCGCGGCAGGCGTGGCCGCTGGAGAGGCGCTCTCCCATGTACAAGTGCAGCACCGTGCCGCCGGTGTATTTGGACTGGAGGTCTTGCTGGCGCGCCAGCGCCTCAAAAGGGTCGCTGGTCAATCCGACGGGTAGTTGGGAGGAATTGGTGTAGTACGGTTGTGCGGCTGTGCCTGCTTGCAGAATATCTGGCCAGCGTTTTTTATCTTCCTTGGCAAAGCGGTAGGTCGTGCCCTCGGCGGGCGTGGCCTCCAAGTTGTAGAGGTGGCCGGTTTCCTCCTGAAACTGCACGATGCGCTCGCGCACGTGATCCAGCAGGCGCAGTGCAAACTGGTGGCCCCATGCGCTGGTGATGTCATGTGCATCGCCAGTGAAGTTGCGCACCATTTCGTTGATGCCATTGACCCCCAGCGTGGAAAAGTGATTGCGCAACGTGCCCAGATAGCGCTTGGTGTATGGGAATAAGCCCTGATCCATCAGATGCTGAATGAGCTGGCGCTTGACCTCCAGGCTTTGCCGACCCAGCTCCAGCAGTCGGTCCAGCGCAGCCCACAGGGCGGCCTCATTGCCTGCATGCAAATACCCCAGACGTGCGCAGTTGATGGTGACGACGCCCAGGCTGCCCGTTTGTTCAGCGCTGCCAAACAAGCCGTTGCCACGCTTGAGCAGCTCGCGCACATCCAACTGCAAGCGGCAACACATGGAGCGCACCATGTGTGGCTCCAACTCAGAATTGATGAAGTTCTGGAAGTACGGCAGGCCATATTTGGCCGTCATATCGAAAAGCAGCGCGGCGTTTTCGCTGTCCCACGGGAAATCGCGCGTGATGTTGTAAGTGGGGATGGGGAATGTGAACACACGGCCTTTGGCATCGCCCGTGGTCATCACATCAATATATGCGCGATTGATCACGTCCATTTCCGCTTGCAGGTCGCCATAGCAAAACGGCATCTCCTGTCCGCCAATCACCGGCGTCTGGTCGCGCAAGTCCTCCGGGCAAGTCCAGTCAAACGTCAAATTGGTGAATGGCGTTTGCGTGCCCCAGCGCGAGGGTACGTTGAGGTTGTAGATCAGCTCCTGCATGCACTGGCGCACTGCCGCATAGTCCATCCGATCCTTGCGCACAAAAGGCGCCATATAGGTATCGAATGAAGAAAACGCCTGCGCCCCTGCCCACTCATTTTGCAAAGTGCCTAAAAAGTTGACGATCTGCCCCACCGCTGAGGACATGTGCTTGGCTGGGCCTGCCTCCACCTTGCCGGGCACGCCATTCAGGCCCTCGGTCAACAGCGTGCGCAACGACCAGCCAGCGCAATAGCCGCTGAGCATATCCAGATCATGGATATGCAAGTCGCCCTCGCGATGCGCTTGACCAATCTCGGGTGCATACACATGTGAGAGCCAGTAGTTGGCCGTCACCTTGCCCGCCACATTCAAAATCAGCCCCCCCAGCGAATAGCCTTGGTTGGCGTTGGCATTGACGCGCCAATCAGCACGGGTGAGGTATTCGTTAATGGAGCTTTCCACATCCACCAGCGTCTTCATGTCCACCCCCAACGCTGTATGGCGCTGACGATAGGCCCTATAGGCACGTGCTGTCACCATGTGGTTGGCCATGATCAGGCATTGCTCCACTGCATCCTGAATCTGCGCAATCGACAGTGCGCCACTGCCAAAGCGCTGTGCCAATGCCTTGACCGTCGAATCCGTCAACCGCGCCGCTTCGTCCTCCCCAAACTCCCCGCTCACCATCCCTGCCCGCGTGATCGCCGCAAAGATGCGCGCCTTCTCAAAAGCCATGCGTTGCCCATCATGATCGATCACACTGCCGGGCATCTCGATAGTCGACATAAATATCCTCTTGGACACTAGATGTAGTGTGCATTGTCTTTTATAAACACTACATCTAGTATGTGAAAGATCAAAAACCACTTGATTTTTGTACCCATCCGGACAGTGCAAATGAGGGCGCTCCCTTTAGTTGGCAGTCTTTCAGCAGGTGTTCTGAGCAGCCGAAGTAACGCTCGATGGAGAGAGGTTTCGAGGCGAGGAGGGTCCCACGCAGGTAGGCAGGAGAGACAGCTACAACGCGCTGGAGAGTTGGGTCACCCATGTCTGTCGGTGGGCTATCAAGGCAAAAATGGCTTTTGTTCCCCGATATGTTCCCCGGTCTTGCTCTGGCTGCCAATATTCTTCCTTGTGCTTCCTTGCTGCGTAATGCCTTGATTTCCCAATGAAAAAGGCCGCCAGGTGGTCTTTCCTAGCGGCCTCTGTACAAGGTATTGGTGGTGGTGAGGCGACGCCGCGCGCCCTTATACGGTTGCAATGGGCCTCAATGAGCTGCAATGTACACCGTTCGGGAGCGATTCTGCGTTTGACGATTTGGTCGCAAAAGGGCCGTTAAGCAACGCGTCAAACGCACCCAGCTTAGCTTTTTGGCAGAACGGCGCGTTCATGGTGCTCATGCCAACAACAATGCCAGTCACCCGTCACTCATCCCGAACGCCTGGAGAGCCACCTCTTTCAAACTTCGACAAGGCAGCAGGCCGAGGCGGATTTCTGCCTTGCATTGTTGAAGTCAAGTCGATACGGTAAAGTACTGTGCGTTTACGGTGGCTTCTGGAGAGGCTATGGCCGGAGTCAAGACTGCCACGCTCACATTTCGTAATGCGGTGATCGACCGCGATCTGCTAGGTCGTCCCCGATGGACCGCCTTCCGCGCCGAAATTCAACGAGCCTTTGACGCTCGTCTGGTCGCGCACGGCATTGAGCCCGGTGCTTGGGAGGTCGGCGACAGCTCGGCGGATCGGTTGTTCGGCAAGGAATTATGCGTACTGGCCTGGCTCGTCGAGCAGATAGAGGGGGTTCCAGTTGCTGTGCGCAATTGGTTGGCGCCGAGCCCGGAGAAGCGCTGGCGCGCAGCGCTCAAACACGCCTTGGGCGATGTGGCGCAGAGCGAACTGCTTGCTCCTCGTGCCCGATGCGGTAAGCCTGCACAGGAAGTTGCCTTGGTCTCATTGGGGTTGTTAGGAGGCGAAGCGCCATGAACGACGTACCCCCGCAGCCGAAGATCTACCACATTGCACACGTAGATCGTCTGCCCTCCATCGTGGCAACAGGTGGCCTCTTGTCGGACGCAATGGTGCAAGCGCAGGCGCTGGGCGGAACGATGATTGGGATGAACCCCATCAAGCAGCGTCGTTTGACTGAGCTTCAGCTTGCAAGTCATCCCGGCTTGTTCGTCGGTGCCTGCGTGCCGTTTTACTTCTGCCCGCGATCCGTGATGCTTTATTTGATCCACCGGCGCAACGCAGAGCTGGCTTACCAAGGTGGGCAAGCGTCCATCATCCACTTGCAGGCGGATTTGGGCGCAACTGTGGCCTGGGCTAATGCGCAACGCGTGCGCTGGGCTTTCACGCTATCAAACGCTGGATCGTATTTTTTTGAAGACCGCAATGACTTGGCGCGTCTTGGTGAAATCAATTGGGTTGCGGTGCAGGCGAACAATTGGAGTGGCGGCCTGAAAGAAGGCAAACAAGCTGAGTTTCTGTTGGAGCAACATTTTCCGTGGCACCTGATCGAACGCATCGGCGTGCACTCGGCCACGATCTATCGACAAGTTGTTAACGTCCTTCCGGCGCACGGACACCGGCCTCCGGTTGAAGTGCGCCCGGACTGGTATTACTGAATGAGAGGAGCACAGCCATGATTGAGTACACCTCGGGCGACATCCTCCAGTGTGAGGCCGACGCACTGGTCAACACCGTCAATTGCGTCGGCGTGATGGGGCGTGGCATCGCCTTGCAGTTCAAGAACGTCTACCCCGAAAACTTCCAGGCTTACGAGGCCGCCTGCAAACGCGATGCCGTGCAGCCTGGTCGCATGTTCGTTTTTGAGACGGGGCAGCTCACGTTGCCGCGCTTCATCATCAACTTCCCAACCAAGCGCCACTGGCGCGGCAAGAGCCGCATTGAAGACATTGATGTGGGTCTTGTCGATCTGGTCAATGTCATCCGCGACAAGGGCATTCGCTCCATCGCTATCCCGCCGCTGGGCGCAGGCTTGGGTGGGCTGGACTGGAAAGAGGTGCGCCCACGCATTGAGCGCGCACTGGCAGAGCTTACCGACGTACGCGTGCTGGTGTTTGAGCCCAAGGGAGCCCCGGCCAACGACAAGATGGCGCATGTGCGCGAGGCACCCAAGATGACGGCGGGTCGCGCCGCCTTGGTCGAACTGATGCAGCGCTATCTTGGCGGCCTGCTTGACCCTTTTGTCACTCTGCTGGAAGTCCACAAGCTGATGTACTTCATGCAGGAAGCCGGCGAGCCGCTGCGACTCCAATACGTCAAGCATCACTACGGCCCTTACGCCGAGAACCTTCGGCATGTGCTGAAGGCGGTGGAAGGCCATTTGATCATGGGTTATGCCGATGGCGGCGATGAGCCAGACAAGCCGCTCACGTTGGTGCCCGGTGCGGTGGAAGACGCCAAGAAGTATCTGGATCAGCACGACATCAGCCGCGCCCGTTTCGAGCGCGTAACTAAGCTGGTCGAGGGCTTCGAATCACCTTACGGGCTAGAACTCCTCGCCACAGTGCATTGGGTGATAAGCCGCGAGGGGGCCACACAGCACAAGAGCGTAGAACGACAGGTCTATAACTGGAATGCACGCAAGCAGCAGTTCACCCCGCGCCAGCTTGCCATTGCCGAAGAGCGGCTACGCTCCCACGGCTGGCTGTCACCGGACGCGATTTCGACCCATTGAGGATTCGGCAGGCAATGCACTTGCGTTGAAGGCGTCCACCTCTTTGACCGACGAGTGCCATGCCCACCACCCTGGAAGTCCAATCCATGTTGACCGACCGCTACCAGACCACGGTGCCGGAAACCGTGCGTCGTGTCCTCAAGCTCGGCGAGCGCGACAAAATCCACTACACCATCCGCCCCAGCGGCGAGGTGGTGCTGACCCGAGCCAAGATGTCCGAGGGCGATGACCCGGTGCTCGGACAGTTCCTGGGCTTCCTGGCCCAGGACATGACTCGCCATCCTGAGCGCCTGCAGTTGGTGGACACAGCCCTCGTCCAGCGTCTGCAATCCCTGGTCGGCGGCGTCGAAGTCGATCTCGATGCAGCCCTGTCAGCAGACGATGAATGAGCACGGGCACGCCCGCACCCTTGGTCGTTCATGGTTGGACGGTCTTTGCCCATCCGCTGTTCCTTGCACAGATTGAAGCGCTGGTACAACAGGTCGAGGTCTTGAAGCAAAAGGACCCTCGGGTACGTGAAAAAGAACGCCAGCAAGCGATTGGCGGCCATCACGAAGTTGGCCTTCGAAGATCCGGCCCGACCGGAGTATCGCCAAGGCAGCACCCTTGGCGACGATCACGAGCACTGGTTCCGCGCGAAGTTCTTCCAGCAGTACCGATTGTTCTTTCGTTATCACGCGCCCAGCAAGCTGATCGTGTTCGCGTGGGTTAACGACGAGGACACCAAGCACGTCTACGAGAGCCACGACGACACCTACCGGGTGTTCCGCAAGATGCTGGAAAGTACTCATCCTCCTGACGACTGGAACCAGTTGTTGACCGCGGCTCGGGCTGAGGGGCAGCGCTTGCAGCAGTTCGCCGCTGGCGTCACGCCGTAAGGCTTGGTTTCTGCGGTGAGGGGGAAATATGCTGTTGGTCAGGCACCAGACGTCCGGCCATTCCCCAGTTATCCCCCGTACGTTTTGAAGCCCCGTGCTATTGCTTTGCCTGATCCTATTCACCCTGCTCGTGTATTTTTGGCTCGCCCCAATTCGATGTCACAAGAGAGCCTCCCGGTATCGCCGCGCTCCTCTCACCCCCACCGACAGCGAAGCGGCTGCGCAAAACCAGGGGCAAGTGCGCATCGGCCAACCCAAGCCCCAGTGGGTAGTGAAAGAGGTGTTGCGTATCAAAGCCCAGATGGGCAAGC
>NZ_RDQM01000016.1 GCF_003703475.1 Allofranklinella schreckenbergeri
GCTTGCCCATCTGGGCTTTGATACGCAACACCTCTTTCACTACCCACTGGGGCTTGGGTTGGCCGATGCGCACTTGCCCCTGGTTTTGCGCAGCCGCTTCGCTGTCGGTGGGGGTGAGAGGAGCGCGACGATGCCGGAGTGTCTTCCTGCGTCGTTGGATTTGGGCGAACCAAAAACACACGAGCAGGATGAACAGGATCAGGCAAAGCAATAGCACGGGGCGTCAAGAAATACGGGGGATGAGCGGGGAGTCATTGGAGCCCCCATGCAAATCTGCATGGGAACTGGACCGACTGTGGCGATGAGCGCGAGCAGGTAGCGCCCAGGACGTGCGCAGTCATCGCACGGCGCGGTTCAATGCCGATTCCAAGGCTGTCCTTAGCCGAACCACGATGGCAGCCAGGGGCTCGGAGGCGAATTCATTCTTCTTGACGAACGACTGCCACAGCGCCTGCCGCGACGTATCGTGGGCGAACTCGTCCGTGAGACCGACAGGCAGCTCGGTAGGTACGGCCATGCCGCGACGCTCGAAGGTGGCCTTGATCGCCTGGGCGAGTAGATCGGCGTCGAGAGTTTCGCGCTCCAGCAGCACCGACAGGTCAAAGTAGTCCTTCACGCGGCTGTTCGTCATGCCTAGCAGGGCGATGGCGTGGAGCTTTTCCGCGACCACGGTGTAGGTCGGATAGACCCGCAGACGCGGCGCGGGCAAGTCGTTCAGCAACACAGGGTAGACCGAATCCACCGGCCCAGGCGTAACGGCGTCACCGAAGCCGACGTCGATCTGCGTCTTGCAGCGCGCTTTCGCCAGCTCGCCTGCGATAGTCACCCGCACGCCGCCGTAGCCTGCTTCTTTGCGGATTTCCTCAGCGGCGACTGAGGCCGGATCGAACACGATGCCATCGTTCACCGAGATGGCAGCGATCTCGCGGAAGACTTGCGCGACGGATTCCAAATCGCTTGCGCCGAAACCCAACAGGTCGGCATCGCGCGTAGCCCGGTGCGGCATGTCGTACCAAAGCGTGAACAGCAGCGCACCCTTGAGCAAAAAACGACCCGCATGCTCGGATTGGCTCAGGCGATAGAGGATGCGCTCCAGTGCGAAGCGCACCAGCACCTGATTGAAATCCGATTCCTGTGCCTTGGCGATGCCCAGCAGGCGTGCGCGGACGGATGCGGCCATGTTGCTCATTCGACAGCCTCCAGGTAGGGGCGCATCACGTTGGCCACGCGACAAATCTTTGCATAGCGCCACAGGTCATCCGCCGTTGCTTTGGCGCTGCGCCGAGCGTCTTTCAGTGCCTCCAACGCCACGTCTAGGCCGATCTTGTTGCGGTGCTTGAAGCAGTCCACGACCGTCTTGGCCGCGCCGTATACCCTCAGCTTCACGCCCTCGCGCAGGTGTTCCTCGACACCCACCGTGTAGACGCTCTCGATCATCTGAACCATCTTGATTGGCGGATAGTCGATCCGTGGCACGTGGCTGCCGCGTGGCATGGCGATCCAGATCTGGCGCGGCAGTTGTGTGGTCAGCTCGTGAAATTGCAACGCCGTGAGCAGGCAGAACACGGCCTGCGGCGCCTTGGTGGCGACGGCTGCGAGACTTTCGAATTCCGATCCCTGCGCATCTGACAGGCGGTACAGGCCACGCCCCACCCTGTCCAGAACGCCAGTGGCGATCAGGCGCGTCAGGACAACCCTGGGCGCATTGATGGCGTCTAGATCGCTGGCGCGCAGCAGTCCTTTCTGGCTGGCCAGTTCGAGGACGCGTCGGGTGTGGGTATCAGCGAGCATGGTGAGAGTTTGCTCCGTTTATTCGTTTAATACAACATTTTGACGATAAAACGGAACTTCTGCCGTCCAGCCATGTGACGACTGACATGCGCCATTGCGACGCCAGTTTCCGCCCATTCATGGCGCGATGGCACGCCTGTGCGATTCCCCGGGCCGGGATCAAACCACTGATAGTGCGTTGCCTGTGGCAACGAGCAAATGCGCGGTGGCGTCGCATTTCCCCTCGGGTGCACGATCAACGTAGAACTGCGCCGCCGATGGCAGCGCCCTTGTGACAGAAAGGCCTCCTCTTGTAGAGAACTGCACCACCAAATACAAACGCCCAACCATTCTCGGTTGGGCGTTTTTCTTTGCGCGCTCCGCACACCGCGTGGTGCCCCGTCCGATGTCCGCCGACACTTCTCCACCTGCTTTCAACCCCGTTTTTTCACAAAACAGGGCTGAAACCCGCAGTTGCGCGCGCCATCACAGCATCCGCACGCGTGATTTCCTCTCTTCCGCCACTACCAATACGACCCCGCCGGGCGCAGAATCAGCAAAACCACCGGCCAGGGCGCACAACAAACCACCACCTGGTACCTCTACAGCGACGAAGGCCTGGTAGAAGAAATCAACGCCGCCGGGCAAACCACCAAAAGCTACGGCTGGCAAGCCGACAGCGGCTGGGGCACAGCCCCGCTGTGGCAAACCGAGCACAACAGCGGTGCGCAAGGCCAGGCGCAGACCCAAACCCACTGGCTGCACACCGACCACCTGGAGCGCCCGCTGGTGGCCAGCGACAGCAGCGGAGCGGCCACCTGGCAAGCCCTGGCCGAAAGCTTTGGGCAAACGTGGGTGAACAGCACCAGCCGCACCGAAGTCAACATACGGCTGCCGGGCCAATACTGGGACGCGGAAAGCGGCAGGCACTACAACCAGCAAAGGTATTACGACCCGCAAACGGGCCGCTACATGCAAAGCGACCCGCTGGGCCTGTACGATGGCATCAACACCTACGGCTATGCGTACCAGAACCCGCTGAGCTACAGCGACCCCACGGGAGAGGCCGTTCCGGCCATTGTGTGGAGCTATGCGCGATGCGTGGCAAAGTGCAAAGTGTCGGATGCCCTCAGGGCTGCCATTCAGAGTGAGTGTGATCCTCGGACGTTGGGTGATTGTGCGCTTGAGTGCTTGAATCCGCTTAAGTGGCTGAAACTTGATAAGTTTGGCTTTAATAAACTGCCTCGATATCAAGGGCCAAAGCCAAAATATCATGTTAATCAAGCGCATGTTCGACTGCGAAGGGCAAACGATAAAACCCCGCTTCCGGCAGATGCTGAAGATGTTTACAAGAGGGCAGTTCCGGGGGATCCAAAAAATCCAAAGCATTGGTATGGACTAAACAGCAAAGGGGATGTATATCGATTCAGCTCTGGAAATGATGGCACTGCGCACTTTTCAGGAAGCAAGAATATACCCCCCGGGTTTGTTACCCCTCCATATGTACGTGATAGATTGAGGTTAAAGAAGTGAATATCGAAAGAATTATTGGCGCAGGCCCACTGAAAGTTAAGTACAAAATTATTAGCGACGTCGATTTTTTATACGGAAATATTTGCTTTGTTTATGATGGAGTGGAAATTGGCGATTACGATGATATCGTCAACTTAAATGACGTGCACGACTGGCTAAATGATTTTTCACAAAAAAAAGAGATGCGAAATATTGGTTTTTTAAATGGCGAACCAAAAGAATCGCTGCTTAATTTTATATATTTCCAAATAGTGACGTTTATGACTCCAGAATGTGATTTTGACAGCTACGAAAGTCCGCCATCATTGACCCTTTATCGAATGAATGATATATTTCATTTGGATGATAATTTGTCCTACTCTTTCTTGGATAAATTTTTTGGCATTTTGTTTGATGATTTTTCAATAAACAAGCAAAGATTTATATGGGGTTCCTGGAAAGATAGAGTGCCTCACGAAATTTTGCTGAGCACTGGATATTTTGAGGATTTGATATCTGAATTTTCATCTTCGTTTATGAGTTCTTATCCATACAAGGCCCGCAAGAATAATGATATAAACAAAAAAAACGGAATATTGGAAAACGTGATTGGTTGTGGATGTTTGAAATTTAAATATAAAGTCTCTGATAAAAGTAAAGCGATTGGAAATTTTTGCATTAAAAATAAAGATATGGAAATTGGCAATTACAGAAGCTCTGTAAATTTAATGAATCTGAGTGCGAGATTGAATGAATTTTCTGAAAAGAAAAATAAAAGATTTATAGGATTTTTGGATGGAGATTCTTCCGTGGATATATTTAATTTTATTTATGCGCAAACAGTTGACTCGAAAAACGGCTTGGAGCAGGATGGCCTTTCATCGCATCTTGCATGCAAAATGAGAGAAATTTTTTATTTGAGTGATTGTTTTTCTTCGTCTTATTTTCGAAAACATCATTTGATTCTATTTAATGATAGATTGATTAAAAAGCAGAGACTTATATGCTTTAGACAGGAGGATGAGGTTCTGCACGATTTTTTGCTTGAGCAGGATTATTTTGAAGAACTGGTGATGGATTTTTCTAGATCGCTGCATGAGTCGTTAAAATAGTAGGGTCTTTCCTGTTTTGTGGTTGGATCTTAAATCATTTCGATCAAGGGAAGCTGGATTTGGCGTTGAAGGAATATGCTTCGATTGCAAGGCAAGAATCCGACCTCTCGGGCCAGGCCAATAGGATGCTTGGGCTCATCAATCAAAAGGCCCGCAAAACAACCCGAACCAGACCGTAAAAATCAATTCTCAAGCAACCATGCGCCTTATTGTCCTCACCATCATCGCCCTTTTCCTTGTTCTGGGCATCAAGCACTGGCGCCAGAGCCGGGATCCGCTGGCCCATGCCACGGCATCAGCTCAGGGCTTCGTGTCAGTGCCCATGCCCGATGGCGCTGTCCCGTCCGCTGTCCGCCGACACTTCTCCGACTGCTTTCAACCCCGTTTTTTCACAAAACGGGGCTGAAACCCACAGTTGCGCGCGCCATCACGGCATCCGCACGTGTGATTTCTTCTCTTTTCGCGCTATTTCTTGCTCGATCCCGCCCCAACAGGCGCGTTGATCCCTTGCGCTACGCACAAACCAGCGGACAGTTCTGTGAAGCGGCTTGTACGCTTTAACGCCTGATCCAATAACCGCAAAGCACGCCATCCAGGGTTTGCACAAGCAGCGCGTCCCGTGCGCCCCGATGGAGATCTTCTGGTACCAGCCCAGCCCAAGCTTCTTTGGGCGTCAAGCCCTTGAGGTTTTGGTGCGGAAGCACATGGTTGTAAAACCAGGCGGCTTCCTGAAGAACGTTTTGCACATCCGCTGTGCTTTGATGAACCAGCTGCCGCAGCCAAGGCTTGATAGCGCCGAAGAATCGCTCTATCCGTCCATTGCACCAGGGCGCACAAACAGGCGTGGTTTGTTTGCGAATGCCCACCAGTTTCAGGAATGTGGTGAACACGAAGCTGTTGAAAGATGGCTTCGTTGTCCGTGCGCACCGCTCGGGGCTTACCATGCTGACCAATGGCCAGGCATAGGTGACCCAACAGTGTCCAGCTGCGTTTGTTGATCAGCGTGGTGAGCCGAACGCACAGCCGCGAGCCGTGATCGAGAATGCCCAGGCATGCTTGCGGTTTGCCACATGCGGCAACAAGGTTCAAATCCATGACCCAGACGGCATGCCTATCCAGCCTTTTGCCATCAATCAGTTCGAGCCCGCGACAGACAGGAAGTAACCGGGTATGCCGAGCTGATGGACTTGATGTTCCGGGTATAGGAAGGCACTCCATTCAACGGAAACCACGTCAAACAGTTGCGCCAGATCCTGCCGCAATGGCCAGAAGGACGAGTGGCATCGTGGCATTACAAAACCAACTGGAACAGCGTTGCAGCCATTGATGAGAACGGCGCGCTGATTGGCATCTCCTTCGAAGCGCGTCGCCCCATTCGACACGCCTTGCGGGCCGTTTGCGTGTGCTTGGGCCTATGCACATAGACTACAGACTGCGCCCATCATGCTTTTCCCTCGCTTCCGGATGCGCGATCTCGATACGAGCAGGATGAAACCTTAGAAACTGCAAGATGGAAACCTTGGTTAAATAAAAAACACGACTTGGACCCAGGTCGTATCGGGAAAAGAAATATGACGGATGATATGAAGAAAACTTCTTCAGCCAGTGCAGTTCAACTTTTTCATCTCTTTATGATTAGTTATGCCTAAAGACAAATCACCTGAAGATATTTTTTGGAGTTTCTATGATAACCACGAAAAATGGAGCAATGACTTTGTCACCGAAATAAACCATCAATATTCGATTCTAAGCAACGAAAACAAAATAAATGTCTCCATAGGCTTTCACAGAGTTGTGCTAAATTTACAAAGACAAGAGCTGTACGATCTTTGCAGAATTTTCAACAATGGATACTGTGGAGATGACAGATTCTCTTATTTTGCAAGGTCCATGATTTATCTTGGAAAATATTATTGTGAAAAATTGATTGAAAGCCCAGATTTATTTTTCTTCTTGGCCCTAGACAGTGGGTGGGGCGATTACGGATTCTGGATTGAAGATTTCGGAGAGCTTGAAAATAATGATTTTTGCGTAATGCATGACTCTCCAGAATTTGAATTTATAAAAAAATCCGAATCAGAATTAAACAAAGAATACCCCCTAACATCCGCCTTCTGTCATTCAAAAAAGTGTTGAAGTTCTCGATTCCGCTGTCCTTCGACGCTTTCCCTTCTACTGCCAGCCCCGTTTTGCACAAAACCATGGCGAAGTTTGCAGGAAGGCTCGGCCTCACAGCGTTTGCGCGCGTGATTTTCTCTTAACGGGCAGGACATACAAAGGCAAAATCATCGCTTCAAGAACCAAGCCTTACTCCTTTTGGAATTGGCCTCGGCTTGGAGAAGCGCTTCAGTATCAACCATGGCAACAATGAGGCAAGTCCCCAAGAAAGGCTAGCATCAGCAGACGCATTTCCATAGTGTGGAAAGAGCGCGTTTAACTTTGCCCCTCAAGGAAACTGACCTCTACAAGACACTGCTTACACTGCTCGAAAATGAAGCTCTTTACAACGTTTCATTCCTAATGAACCTGCAAAAAATCAAATCCTATCTTAACAATATCATGCATATTGAAAGTTATAAATTCCCCGGAGTTCATGAGCTAGCTTTAAGCCGAGGTACAATTAGGCTACATTGCAAATGCGACATAGAAGAAATGAGAGGATGGAGAGAGCGCAGGCACCCCATCAATAAAGATAAATTCCTCAAAAATTTCTTTGACTTCTCCTTCAAAACCAGTGTTGCATTCCTTATCTCTCCATTTTTAACTCACAACAACCGCCTAAATAGACACACCGGATTACAAAAAATATTGGAAAACCATTTTAAAATCGCCAATATAGAGCCAATCGAACAAAAAGCCTTGACAACGAATGGCAAATTGCTATTTATTGCAAGATGCCCCTTCAACTCAATAAACTACAGCCACATCCTGGAATTCTTTTTCTTCGGCGGGGAAGGCTTTATTCTTGACGCAACCAACCACTCCCCCGACCTTGAAAGCCTCATAACAGAGGCCAGCTTCCCAACCTCATTGGCATGCTCCGCAATAAATAGCTTGATCAGGTCTGATTTTGAATTGTTGATTTTTGACCATTACATAGAAACCGAAGATTTCTCCGCATTCAAAATCAAAAAATCAATTACCAAATAACAAATCCCATCATGTCTTGACTATCAAACCATGATGGGATTTGTTGTTTGTCTATGGTGTAGAAACCTGGTTCTTAGCCTTTTATTGCCCGATAGCCAATGTCTTTGCGGTACTGCGCGCCGTCGAATTGAATACGGCTGGCGGTTTCATAGGCTTTTTGCTGGGCCTGGCGCACGTTATCGCCCAAGGCGGTGACGCACAGCACGCGGCCGCCGCTGGTACGCAGCACGCCCGATTCATCCCAGGCCGTGCCGGCGTGAAAGACCATGACTTCCGGCTCCTCATCGTCTTCCAGCGGGGGCAGGTTGGTGATGGCATCACCTTTGCGGGGGGATTCAGGGTAGCCGTGCGCGGCCATGACGACGCCCAGGGCCACGCGGCGATCCCACTGCAATTGCACTTGGTCGAGCTTGCCATCGGCTGCTGCGGCCAGGACTTCATACAGGTCGCTTTTGAGGCGCATCATGATGGGCTGGGTTTCCGGATCGCCCATGCGGCAGTTGAATTCCAGCGTGCGCGGCTGGCCGTTGGCATCGATCATCAAGCCTGCGTAGAGAAAGCCGGTGTAGGGGATGCCATCGCGCTCCATGCCGCGGATGGTGGGCAGGATGATTTCGCGCATGGCTTTGGCGTGCACATCGGCGGTGACAACGGGCGCGGGCGAGTACGCGCCCATGCCGCCCGTGTTGGGGCCTTGGTCGCCATCCAGCAGACGTTTGTGGTCCTGGCTGGTGGCCAGGGCAAGGACGTTTTTGCCGTCGGAGAGGACGATGAAGCTGGCTTCTTCACCGGTGAGGAATTCCTCAATCACCACGCGGGCTTCGCCCTGGTTGTGGGCGGCGCCGTAGCGGTTGTCCAGCAGCATGTCGTCCACGGCTTGGTGGGCCTGCTCGATGGTTTCGGCCACGACCACGCCTTTGCCCGCAGCCAGCCCATCGGCTTTGACGACGATGGGCGCGCCCAAGCGGTCGATGAAGGCTTTGGCGGCCACCGGGTCGGTGAAGGTGTCGAACGCGGCCGTGGGGATGCCGTGGCGTTGCATGAACTGCTTGGAAAACGCCTTGGAGCTTTCCAGTTGCGCGGCGGCTTTGCTGGGGCCAAAGATGCGCAGGCCGTGGGCGCGGAATTCGTCCACCACGCCTGCGGCCAGCGGCGCTTCGGGGCCGACAACAGTGAGGGCGATTTTTTCCTGTTGCGCCCAGGCGCGCAGTGCCTGGATATCCGTGATGGGCAGCAGCTCAAATTTGGGGTTGAGCGCCATGCCGCCGTTGCCCGGCGCGACAAAGAGCCGCGTCACGCGCGGGGATTGCGACAGTTTCCAGGCCAGCGCGTGTTCGCGGCCGCCACTGCCAATGACCAGAACTTTCATGATGAATTGAAACGAGGGTTGTTCGAGGGTGCATCTCGCGCAGGAGATGCGTCCAGGGGCCACGGTTTGCGGCTTGGGCAACTACAGCGCGGCGTTGTGGAAGATGTCTTGTACGTCGTCCAGGTCTTCCAGCACGTCCAGCAGCTTTTGCATGCGCTGGGCGTCTTCGCCTTCCAGGGCGATGGTGTTGTCTGCGCGCATGGTGACTTCGGCCATTTCGGGCGTCAGGCCCGCGCTTTCCAGCGCATTTTTGACGGCCTCGAAATCGTTGGGATCGCACAGCACTTCGATGGCGCCTTCGTCGTCGGTCAGCACATCGTTGGCGCCGGCTTCCAGCGCCACTTCCATGACTTTTTCCTCATCCGTGCCGGGGGCGAAAAAGAATTGCCCCACGCGCTGGAACTGGAAGGCCACCGAGCCTTCCGTGCCCATGTTGCCGCCGTATTTGTTGAAGGCGTGGCGCACTTCGGCCACGGTGCGCTGGCGATTGTCGGTCATGGTGTCCACGATGATGGCTGCGCCGCCGATGCCATAGCCTTCGTAGCGGATTTCTTCGTAGCTCACGCCTTCGAGGTTGCCGGTGGCCTTGTCGATGTTGCGCTTGATGTTGTCCGCGGGCATGTTTGCGGCTTTGGCCTTGTCGATGGCCAGGCGCAGGCGCGGATTGGCTGCCGGATCGCCGCCGCCAGCGCGTGCGGCTACGATGATTTCGCGGATGATGCGCGTCCAGATACGGCCGCGCTTTTCATCTTGCCGACCTTTGCGGTGCTGGATATTGGCCCATTTGCTATGCCCTGCCATGCTGGAAAAACCTCCGTCGCTGCGCGGACGGACGGGGCCTTCGCGCGCGCGATCAATTGTGAATTGGGGAATACAAAAACGGGCTATTCTAGAGCGTGTTATGTCCTTTGCGCCCTGGGCCAAAGCCAGCCCTGGCGCCCTGCTTCTTCATGACGATCAAACACATAGTGATGTGGCAGTTGCACGAAACCGCTGAAGGCGCCGACCGCGCCACCAACATGCAACGCATGAAAGAAATGCTGATGGGCTGCGCCGCCATCGTGCCCGGCATCGTGCGTTTTGAAGTCGCCACCGCCGCCGAGGCCCAGCATGCGGGGCTGGAGGCTGCCGCTTGCGATGTGGTGCTCTACAGCGAGTTCACCGATCAGGCTGCCCTGGATGCCTATCAGAGCCACCCGCAGCACGAGGCCATCAAGGGGTTTATCGCTGCGGTGCGCCAATCGCGCCAGTGTCTGGACTATGTCGCCTGATCCCGCCCCTGCCCCAGCTTCGCCTGGCAGCCTGGCCGGGCGCGGCTTTCGCATTCCGTTTATTGAGCATTTGGGCATCGAGATCGTCGCCTATGGCCAAGGCGCTTCGCATCTGCGCATGACGCCTGCGGCAGAGCACCACAACGCCTACGCCATGGCGCACGGCGGCGTGGTGATGACTTTGCTGGATGTGACCATGGCCTTTGCTGCGCTGGAGCCTGATGCGCCCGAGATCGGCGCCATCACGGTGGAGATGAAAACGACGTTTCTGCGCCCTTCCACCGGCGCGCTGACGGCCCGCGGCAAAGTACTGCACCGCACGCGCACCCTGGTGTTTGCCCAGGCCACGGTTTACAACGCGGCGGGCGAGGCCAGCGCCCAGGCCAGCGGCACGTTCGTGCTCAAGCAACGGCCGGCCGCGGCCTGACACGCTGGCGCCCGTCACGCCAGGGCTTTGCACGGGCCCGAACTCATATACCAATCAAAGAAAAACCCACTTCAATACCATCATGCCGAAATATGGCAAATATTTTTCTTATTGATTAGCAAAAATAGCGCAAGCCAAGCCTGCTCCCGCCCATTCGCAGCATCAACTGGCATTGACCGGGGGCAAAGCGCCCGATTCCTCAGCCCATCGGGTAACGCTTTCGGCCACGGGCCTGAAGCTGCGGCGGTGCAGCGCGCAAGGGCCGTGCGCTTGCAAGGCGGCCAGGTGGGCGGCGGTGCCGTAGCCTTTGTGCCGGGCAAAGCCGTATTGCGGGTGCTGCTGATCGGCCTGATCCAGCCAGGCGTCGCGGTGGACTTTGGCGAGGATGGAGGCCGCCGAAATGGCCTGCACCTTGGCGTCGCCGCCAACGATGGCGACGGCGGGCACTTCCAGCCGGGGCGTGCGGTTGCCGTCCACGCACACCAGCCGCGGGCGGATGCGCAGCCCGGCCACGGCGCGCTGCATGGCCAGCATGG
The DNA here is from genome assembly GCF_003703475.1 of Allofranklinella schreckenbergeri. Taxonomy (GTDB): domain Bacteria; phylum Pseudomonadota; class Gammaproteobacteria; order Burkholderiales; family Burkholderiaceae_C; genus Lampropedia; species Lampropedia schreckenbergeri. The sequence continues at coordinate 11,148 of NZ_RDQM01000016.1, forward strand.
TCGCTTGCAGGATGTTGAGGCGGTCGATTTCCTCCACGCTGGCTTCGGCAATACAAAACGTCAGCGCATGGGCTTTGATGGCATCGCTGAGTTGCTGGCGTTTTTTGGCGCTCAGACGTTTGGAATCGTCCAGCCCGGCGATGGGATGCAAATCGTCCAGGATGACGGCGGCAGCCACCACCGGCCCGGCCAGCGGGCCACGGCCCGCCTCATCCACCCCGGCCAGCAGGGGCGGCAGCGCCTCCAGCAGCAAAGGCAACTCGCCCTGCTGGCGCGCAGTTTTTTGTGCAGCTTTTTGTGCAGCGCTGGAGGCGGCTTTTCGGGAGAGCATTTGGCGCGCGGCGCCTGCGGCGTCAGCGCGCGCGGAGGGTTTGGATGGCATGGGCGGCAAGGGCGGGGGTATCGGCTTGCAGGGATTGGTGCAGCGCGGTGAATTGGTGTTGCAGGCGTTGCCAGGCGGCGTCGCGGTCGATGCTGGCGGCAAGCCATTGGGCGACGGCATAGGCCAGCGCGCGGGGGGTGGCCTCGTCTTGCAGCAGCTCAGGCACCACGGCTTCGCGCAGCAAGATGTTGGGCAGGCCCACCCAGGGCTGCAATTGCTTGCGGCGCATCAGACGGGCGCTCCAGGGGTGCATGGCGTAGCTGATGACCATGGGTTTTTTGAACAAAGCGGCCTCCAGCGTGGCGGTGCCGCTGGCGATGAGGGTGACATCACAGGCTTGCAGCGCCAGGTGCGATTGGCCATCGAGCACCTGCACAGGCGCGCCGGGCACAGCGTGGGCGCGCAGCATGGCATCAATGCGCGCACGCTGGGCCGGCACGGCGGGCAAGACGATGGACAGTTGTGGCCAGTCGCGGCGCAGCAAGGCGGCGGCGGCCAGAAAGCGCGGGAGCAGGTAATCAATCTCTTTGCCCCGGCTGCCCGGCAGCAGCGCCAGCACAGGCCCCTCGAGCGGCAATCGCAAAGCCAGGCGGGCGGCTTGGGGATCGGGCTGCAAGGCGATGGAGGCCGCCAAGGGGTGGCCCACAAAGCTGGCCGCGATGCCGTGCTGGTGCAGCAAGGCTGGCTCGAAAGGGAAAAGGCACAAAACATGGTCGGCCGCCGCGCGGATGGCATGCACGCGCTCAGGCCGCCAAGCCCAGATGGAAGGGCAAACGAAGTGCACCGTGGGAATGCCCGCGCGGCGCAGGCGCTGCTCCAGCCCCAGGTTGAAATCGGGCGCATCGACGCCGACGAACACCTCGGGCCGCTGGGCCAGCAATTGGTTGCCCAGTTGGCGGCGCAGGCGCAACAGCCCGGCCACGCGCTTGACGACTTCCCAGCTATAGCCATGCACGGCCAGGCGCTCACTGGGCCAGCGCGCCTCAAAGCCCTGGGCTTGCATCTGCGGCCCGCCAATGCCCCAGCCGCGCACCGCCCAGCCTTGCCGGGCCAGGCCGCCAAGCAGCAGCGAAGCCAGCAAATCGCCAGAGGCTTCGCCAGCCACCATCGCCAGGTTCAGAGGAGTTGGAGCGCCATGCATACAGGTGAAGGGCTAGTGCCCAAAAAGCGGCAGGCCGCGATGGATGGCGGCCTGCACGGCAAGGGGGCAAATGCAGCAAATACAAATCAAAAGAAAATTCGCTTCAACACCATCATGCCGAAAAAGGCATGATTTATTTCCTTTTGAATGATAAAAACAGGGATTAACGTGCAATACCGCGTTCAGCCTGCTGAGCAAAGGCCAGGATGTTGAGCACTTCCTCCCAGCCATCGCCTTGCACCAGATTGGCCTGCAAGTCTTGCAGTTGCGCGCAAGCGTCGTCCAGCGAAAGGCCTTCGCGGAAAACGATGCGGTAGGCATTTTTCAGCGCGGCGATCTGATTGGCGTTGAAGTGGCGGCGGCGCAAGCCCTCCACGTTCAGTCCATGCACGGCGAAGGGGTTGCCCCCGGCCAGCACGTAAGGCAGCACGTCTTGCGAGACATGGCTGGAAAAACCAATCATGGCGTGCGCACCGATGCGCGTGAACTGGTGCACGCCCGTCAAGCCACCCAAAATGGCCCAATCGCCCACATGCACATGCCCGGCCAGCGCCACGCTGTTGGCCATGACGATTTCGCTGCCCACCTGGCAATCGTGCGCGATGTGGGCGTAAGCCATGATCCAGTTGTTATCGCCCACGCGCGTCACGCCGCCGCCTTGCGCGGTGCCGATGTTGATGGTGACGAATTCCCGGATCGTGTTGCCGTTGCCGATATGCAGCTCGGTGGGCTCGCCCGCGTATTTCTTGTCCTGCGGCTGGCCGCCAATGCAAGCATGCGGGTAAATGGCGTTGTTTTCGCCCAGCGTGGTGCGCCCATCGATCACGCAGTGCGCGCCAATGGTGCTGCCCGCGCCGATGCGCACGTGCTCGCCCACAACGGCATAGGGGCCAACTTGCACGCTGGCATGCAACTGGGCGCCTGGATGAACGATGGCGCTGGGGTGGATCAAGGCTTGTGCTGACATAAAAACGGGCCGTGCGGGCTGAGAGGGTTGGACAGGCTAGGCGGCAAGGCGGCGGGGCAGGCGCGTCAACGGGCGGCGCGCATTCAGCCCCGGTCCACCGGGCGCATCGTGCACATCAGGTCGGCTTCGGCCACCACCTGACCATCGACTTTGGCCACGCCTTTGTATTTGTAGATGCCGCCGCGCACCCGATCGATGCTCGCCTCGAGCACGAGCTGGTCGCCCGGCACCACGGGGCGCTTGAAGCGGGCGTTGTCGATGCCCACGAAATAAAACACCTTGTCTTCCCCCGGGGCTTCACCATAAGTCTCGAACGAGAGCAGACCCGCGGCCTGCGCCAGCGCTTCCAGCACCAGCACGCCAGGCATGACAGGGTTTTTGGGGAAGTGGCCATTGAAAAACGGCTCATTGACCGTGACGTTTTTGTACGCCACGATGCGCTCGCCCAAATGGATTTCCGTGACGCGATCGACCAGCAAAAAGGGATAACGGTGCGGCAGCAGCTCGAAGATTTTGTGAATGTTCATGATCATGATGCGTGTGGCGGCTTTGTCTCTGGATGGTTTTGTAATGCGGCCAGTTCTTTTTCCAGGCTGCGAATGCGTTCTCGCATTTTTTTCAGTTGTCGCAGCAGGGCGGCATTTTGCTCCCATTTGGCATGCGGCTCGAACGGATAAACCCCGGTATAGCGCCCCGGCTCGGTGAGCGAGCGAGAAATCACCGTCGCGCCGGAAACGTGCGTATCGTCGGCCAATTCGATATGGCCAACCACCCCCACTCCGCCAGCGAGCGTGCAATGCGCGCCAATTTTGGTGCTGCCGGAAATGCCCACGCAGGCCGCCATGGCGGTGTGCTCGCCGACCTGCACGTTGTGGGCAATTTGAATGAGGTTGTCGAGTTTGACTCCCTTGCCAATCACCGTATCGCCCAGCGCGCCACGGTCAATGCAGGTATTGGCACCCACTTCCACATCGTCGCCAATGCGCACGCGGCCCAGTTGCTCGATCTTCACCCAAGGGCGGGCCGGATCGCTGCGATCGGGCGCAAAGCCAAAGCCATCGCCGCCGATGACCGCGCCCGACTGGATGATGCAACGCGCGCCAATGATGCAATGACGCTCGATGGTCACGCGCGAGCCTACGCGGGTTTCAGGGCCGATCTCCACCCCCTCCTCCACCACGCTGAGCGCGCCAATAGAGGCGGTAGGGTGGATACGCGCCGTGGGGTGCACCACTGCGCTGGGGTGAATGCCTGCAGCAGGTAGCCCTTCACGGCGCTGGCGCCACCATTGCGTCAGACGGGCGAAGTACAAATAGGGATCGGTGGTTTCGATGCAGGCCGCATCCGCGCCGCCCTGGCGGGTCTGGGCTTGCGCCAGTTGGTTGGGATGCACGATGACGCAAGCCGCCCGGGTATGCCCCAGCGCTGGCGCCAACTTGGGATCGCTGAGAAAGCTGATGGCCTGCGGGCCTGCCGACTCCAAGGGCGCAATACCCTCAATAACGGTATCGCCCCGGCCATGCAATTGGCCGCCGAGCGCCTGGATGATGTCCTCAAGAGTGATGGCCTGCCGCACAGAAGCCTCTCCAAAGCCTTGCAATACCCATCCCCTGGCTCAAGGTTGCCGACATTGCCCAGCCAAGGACGCACAGCCAAGGACGCACAGCCAAGGCCACTACACCAGCGCTTTGTTACAGGGAATGGAATGAAACAGTTTTGCCCAGCCACACCCTTGGGTTGCAAGGGCATGGCTGGGCAAAAAGGGAAGGAACTTAACGCTTGCTGGCGTTGAGGGCGTTAATCACCTTGTCGGTAATGTCGAGTTTGGGGTTCACCCAAACCGCTTCCTGCAAGATCACATCGTAATTTTCGCTTTGCGCCACTTGTTGCACGACGGCGTTGGCGCGCTCAAGCACCTGGGCCAGCTCCTCGGTTTTACGGGCAGCCAAGTCCTCCTGGAATTCGCGGCGCTTGCGCTGGAATTCACGATCTTGCTCCATCAACTGGCGCTGGCGCTGCATACGCTGGGACTCGGACATGGTGGCCGATTCGCGCTCAAAACGATCCGACGCCGCTTGCAAGCTGTTGCCCAGGTTCTGGATTTCCTTCTCGCGGCGCGAGAACTCCTGCTCCAGGCGCTGCTGGGCGGACTTGGCCATGTTGGAATCGCGCAGGATGCGGTCGGTATTGACAAAGCCGGCCTTGAACGCTTGCGCGTAAGCGGGCGCCCACGCCAAAGTCGCCGCAAGCAAAACAGCCGATGAAAGTTTGAGTACTGGTTTCATGACGGTAAAAACCCTTTTGTTTTAAAACGAAGTTCCGATCTGGAATTGAATTTCCTCGATTCTATCGCCTGCTTTCTTGCGAATGGGGTGCGCATACGCAATACGCAGCGGGCCAACAGGCGAAATCCAGCTCAAGCCCACGCCCGTGGAAGCACGCAAATCCGAAAAGCGCACCTTCTCATGCGCGCCAAACACATTGCCGGCATCGACAAAAGCAAAGATGCGCAGCGTGCGGTCATTGCCCGCACCAGGGAACGGCGTAATGAACTCCACATTCAGGTTCACTTTCTTCAGTCCGCCCAGCGAAGCACCGGTCAAATCACGCGGCCCCAGGGAGCTTTGCTCAAAACCGCGAACCGAACCCAAGCCACCCGAGTAAAAATTCTTGAATACGGGGAAAGGTCGATCGCCCATGCCCTTGCCCCAGCCTACCTCGCCATTGAAGGCCAGCGTGTAGCGCTTGCTCAGCGGGATGTATTGCTGGTATTGGTAGTTGCTCTTGAGATAGCGCGTATCGCCTGCGAAAGACCACTCGCTGTTAAAGCGCTGGTAACGCCCCTCATTGGGCGCCAGCGCACTGTCGCGGCTATCGCGCGACCAACCAACGGTGAACGGCACGGAAGTGCTGGTGTAACCAAAGCGGTCTGCGTAGTGCAGATACGCGGCGGGGATCATGGTGCCAGGCTTGATCTGGTTGCGCTCGGCCCCCAGGCCGAAGTACACGGTATCGATTTCGCTGAACGGCACGCCAAAACGCACCGAAGCGCCATACGTCACCAGCGAGTAATTGCCGCCCATGTAGTCATAAGGCTTGTCGGTGCGGTAGTAGGCATCCAGCGTGCGCGAAACGCCGGACTGGGTGAAGTAAGGGTCGGTGGTACTGAACACCAGCGTGCGGTTGTACTTGCTGGTGTTGAGGTCCAGGCCCAGGTAATGCCCCGTACCCATGAAGTTGTCCTGCTTCAGGCCAAAGGAGAAAGAGAGCTTCTCGGCACTGGAAAAACCCGCACCCAATTGCAGCGAGCCGGTGGGTTTTTCCTTGACGCTCACCTGCAAGTCCACCTGGTCGGGCGAGCCGACCACCTCCTGGGTTTCCACATCCACTTCCGTGAAGTAGCCCAGCCGATCCACCCGATCGCGCGAGAGGCGGATTTTCTGCCCGTCGTACCACGAGGCCTCAAACTGGCGGAACTCGCGGCGGATCACCTCATCGCGCGTGCGCGTATTGCCCGTGACGATGATGCGACGCACGTACACGCGGCTGCGCGGCTCGGCGCGCAGCACCACTTCCACCGTGTTGTTTTCGCGGTTGACTTCCGGCTGAGCCTCCACCTGGGCAAAAGCGTAGCCGTAATCCGAGAAATGCTGGGAAATGGCCTCGGTCGTTTGGGTGACCTGCTCCTCGTTGTACGCCTCGCCAGGCTTGATTCGCACCAGCGACTTGAACTCATCGTCGCGGTCCAGAAAGTTGCCTTCCAGCTTGACGCCCGAGACGCCAAAGCGCTCCCCTTCATGCACATTGATGGTGATGGAGATGCTTTGCTTGTCCGGCGAAATCGCCACCTGGGTCGAATCGATGCGGAAATCCAGATAGCCGCGCTGCAAGTAGTGGGAGCGCACCGATTCCAAATCGGCATTGAGCTTGGCGCGCGAGTAGCGGTTGGATTTGGTGTACCAGCTCAGCCAGCCGCCCGTGTCCTGGTCCATCAAACCTTTGAGGGTGGACTCCGAAAAAGCCTTGTTGCCCGTAAAGCGGATTTCACCGATCTTGGCCACGCTGCCCTCATCGACCGTGAAAACCAAATTCACGCGGTTGCGATCAATGGGGGTGACGGTCGTCACAACGTTGGCGGCATAAAAACCCCGCGACAGGTATTGGCGCACCAACTCCTGCTCCGCCCGGTCGGCCATGGAGCGATCGAAGGGGCGGCCTTCCGCCAGACCCACATCGCGCATGGCTTTGCTCAGCACATCGCGATCGAACTCCCGCGTGCCGGAAAACTCCACATTGCCGATCACGGGGCGCTCTTGCACAACTACGACCAAAACATTGCCATCTGCCTCAATCCGCACATCGTTGAACAAACCCAGCGCAAACAGCGCACGGATGGATTCGGCCGCCTTTGCATCGGTGTAGCGATCACCCACCCGAATGGGCAAAGAGGCAAAAATAGTGCCGGCCTCAACCCGCTGCAAACCTTCCACGCGGATATCCGCCACGGTAAAAGGCTCGACGGCCCAAAGCGTCAGGCTGGTGGCGCAAGTGGCCACAGCCACCGTCGCACGGGTACAAAAACGTTTGAAAAAGTGGTTCATGGATTGGTCAGACACGCGGCAAGAGGCGGGAGGCAAAAGGCGGGAAGATGCAGGCATTGCAGGCCAGTTCGTCACACGCTTTAGCCTATCCACCGGCTCAAATCGTTGAACACAGCCAGGGCCATCAACATCAGCAGCGCTGCGACCCCAAAGGCCTGCCAGCGCTGCTCCCATAGCTGCGATACGGGTTTGCCCGTCACAGCCTCCCAAAGATAATACATCAGGTGCCCACCATCGAGCAGCGGCACGGGCAGCAGGTTCAGCACCCCAAGGCTAAGGCTGATGACGGCCAAAAAATGCATAAACGCCATGCCGCCAAGGCTGGCCGATTGCCCCGCATACTGTGCAATGGAAATCGGCCCACTGAGATTGTTCAACGAAGCCTGCCCTAACAACATCCGGCCCAACATGCGCAGCGTCAGCCCCGCCATTTCCCAAGCGCGCTCGGCCCCGCGCACCAGGCCCTGCCATGCGCCATAGCGCACCAGGGTCATGGCGGCCTCACCACTGCTGCCCAGCATGGCGCCAATCGTGGCTTTCGCTGCCGGTGCAGGCGCAACGGCCGTCGTATTGGGTTCAGGCTGCGCGTTGGCGCTGGGCTGGTGCGCTTGCGCACGCGCTTGGGGGCGCACGGGCAACTGCAAGGTTTGCCAGTTTTCGCCATTGGCCGCGGCCTGCTGCACCCCAGCGCCTGCCTGGCGGCGGCGCACGCTCCAAAGCTGTGGGCCTTGCGCGGCGTCGTAGGCGACGATCACCGCGCGCAATTGCACCGCATCGCGCATCGGCACGCCATTGACGGCCAGCACCACATCGCCTGCACGCAAGCCTGCCTGCTGTGCTGCGCCACCCTCCAGCACCTGCCCCAGTACGGGCGCGGCCAACGGGGCTACGAGGCCAATGGTGCGTTGCACCTGCCCGTCCCAATCGCTGGCCTGCAACTGCGCCAACGGCAGCCGCACCACGCGCTCGGCGCCATGTTCGCTTTGCACGCGCAAGGCGAGGTCTTGGCGCTCCAGCGCAGCGCGGCTGAGCCGCCATTGCAGCTCATCAAAAGAAGGCACGGCATGGGTTGGTTCAAGCCCCATCGCCTCATCCCATGCCTGGCCAGCGGCCAGGGCGTAAGCCTGGAGCACCCTGTCGCCCTGGCGCAAGCCAGCCGCTTCGGCCAAGGAGCCAGGCTCGGGCGTCGCCAGAATGGGCTGGGGCGCTTGCACGCCCCACCAGTTGATGGCAGCAAACAGCAGCACGGCCAGCGCCAGGTTGGCCAGCGGCCCGGCCAGCACTACCGCCACCCGCTTGCGCAGCGGCTGGCGATTGAAGGCGCGGTGCAGTTCATCGGGGGGCACGGCTCCTTCACGCTCGTCCAGCATCTTGACGTAGCCCCCGACTGGCAAGGCCGCGATGACGAATTCCGCTTCCCGCCCCGGCCAGCGCCAGCGCAGCAGCGGCTTGCCCATGCCGATGGAGAACCGCAGCACCTTGATGCCGCAGGCCACGGCCACGCGGTAATGGCCGTATTCGTGCACCGCCACCACCAAACCGATGGTGATGAGAAAAGCCAGCAGAGTCAGCATGGGGTGGCACGCGCCCTACGCGTGTTCAAAACGTATTCCAAAACGGGGGAAAAGGCCGTTGACGCAAGCCGCTTGCCACGGCGGCTCACGCCTGGGCCTGCACACAGGCCTGGGCAACGCGGCGCGCCCGGGCATCCAGCTCCAGCAGCGCCTCCAGGCTGTCGCACGCGCCCGGCTGGCAGGTTTGCAGCGTGTGGGCGTTGACGGTGTAAATGCGATCAAAGCGCAGCGCGCCATCCAGAAACGCCTGCACCGCCACTTCATTGGCGGCGTTGAGGATGGCCGTGCTGCCCGCCGGGCCACGCAACGCCTGCCAGGCCAGGGACATGCAGGCAAAGCGTTGCTGGTGGGTAGGGTCGTCAAACGATTCAAACGTCAGCGCCGCCAGTTGGCGGAAATCCAACCGGGCGCTGCCCGATTCCATGCGCTGGGGCCAGGACAGGCCATAGGCAATGGGCACGCGCATATCCGGCGTGCCCAGTTGGGCGACGATGGAGCCATCACGGTACTGCACCATCGAATGCACCACACTTTGCGGGTGGATGACCACCTCCAACTGCTCGGGCGGCAGGTCAAACAGGTAGCGCGCCTCAATCACCTCCAGCGCCTTGTTCATCATGGTGGCCGAATCGACGGAAATCTTGCGCCCCATGCTCCAGTTCGGGTGCGCGCAAGCCTGCTCGGGCGTGACCTGGGCCAGCGTGCCCACATCGCGCTGGCGAAACGGCCCGCCCGAAGCGGTGAGGATGATTTTCTCCACCCGCTGCGCCCAGGTCGCCGGGTCTTCGGGCAGGGATTGGAAGATGGCCGAATGCTCGCTATCGATGGGCAGCAGCGTCGCGCCGTGCGTGCGCACCTGCTGCATGAACCAGGCACCGCCCACCACCAACGCCTCCTTGTTGGCCAGCAACAAACGCTTGCCCGCCTGCGCCGCCGCCAGCGCAGGCGGCAGCCCGGCCACACCGACGATGGCGGCCATCACCACATCCACCGCCTCGTGCGCAGCCAGCGCGGCAATGGCTTGCGGGCCTGATGCCACCTCGGTGCGCAGCCCCTGGGCCTGCAAAGCCGCGCGCAACTGCGCCGCGCTGGCCTCATCGGCCATGGCCGCCACGGCGGGCCGAAATTGCAGGCACTGCCGCACCATCAAATCCACATTGCGGCCCGCGCTGAGGGCAAAGGCCTCGAAGCGATCGGCATGGCGGGCCAGCACATCCAGCGTGTTCACGCCAATAGAGCCTGTCGAGCCCAGCACAGCCACCCGCTGCAACGGTGCAGTCGTCACAGTCATACCCATCCCCAATCAACCATTCAAAAGAAAATCATCTTTATACATACCATGCCAAAATAGGCATTTTTTATTTCTTTTGATTTGCAAAAAACTCACGACAAAGCCACCAGCAGCGCCCCCACCGGCAGCACGGGCAGCAGGCCATCGATCCGGTCGAGCACGCCGCCGTGGCCAGGCAGCACCTGGCTGCTGTCCTTCATGCCCGCAGCCCGCTTGGCCAGGGATTCGAGCAAATCGCCCATCACGCTCATGGCCGCCAGCAGCAGGCACAGCGGCACCAGCGCGGCAACGCCCCATTGCTGGGCGGCCACGCCGTAAAAGCTCTTGCCCCAGGCAGCGGGCACATGGCCATCGGCCCACAGGCAGGCCGCCGCCAGCGCCAGCACCGCCAGCATGCCGCCGAGCACGCCCTCCCAGCTTTTGCCGGGGCTGACGGAAGGGGCCAGCTTGCGTGCAAAAAACTTCTGCCCGCAGCTTTTGCCCGCGATGTAAGCGCCCGTATCGGCCACCCACACCAGCGCCAGCAGCGTGAGCAAAAAATAAACGCCGTGGGCAAACACCTGCACCGCCGCCGCCCACGCCGCGCCCAGCACCACCAGCCCTGCCAGCCTGCGCGCCAGGCCCAGCCCGCTATCCGCAGCCACGGCCTGCCAGGCAGGCACCCCGCCGCGCAGGGCCAGCACAGCCAGCAGCAGCCAAGCCATGAGGTACACAGCCCAAGCCAGCGCCCACCCGTCGCTGTGCGCCTCTGGCGCGCGGGTGGGCCAGCCCAGCAAGGCCGCCGCCGCCGCGCCCACCAGGGCGAAGCCCAAGCCCAGGGTGCGCGCCGCCCCTTCAGGCAAGCCGCTCAAACGCCCCCACTCCCACGCACCCAAGCTGATGAAGGCCGTAATCAACAAGGCAAAAGGCCAGCGCCCAGGGGCTGCCAAACATACGGCAACAATCAACAGCAACACGGCGGCGGTGATGACGCGCTGCTTCAGCATGGCAACTCTCCCGGCTCGGCTCCACGGGCGTCCTGCCCCTTATCCTGCCGCTTGACCTGCCCTGTCACTTGCTCGCCCGTCTTGCCAAAGCGGCGCTGGCGCTGGGCGTAATCGCGCAGGGCGGCGTCCAAATCGGCGGCGTCGAAATCAGGCCACAGCGTGTCGCTGAAATACAGCTCGGCATAGGCCAGTTGCCAGAGCAAAAAGTTGCTGATGCGGCGCTCGCCGCCGGTGCGAATGAGCAAATCGGGATCGGGCACATGCGCCAGCGCGGTGTGCGCTGCCAGCGTTTGCTCGGTGATCGGTGCATGGGGCGATTGCTGGCGCGCGCGCTCGGCGGCCTGGGCGATATCCCAGCGGCCGCCATAGTTGAAGCACACGTTGAGGATGAGGCCGTCATTGCCCGCCGTCTCGCGCTCGGCCTGCTCCAGACCCTGGCGCACTTTTTCCGCCAGCGGCGCACGCTCGCCCACGCAGTGCAGGCGCACACCGTGGGCCTTGAGGCCCGAGACTTCGCGGGCCAGCGCGCTGAGCATCAAGCCCATCAGGCCGGAGACTTCTTCGGGCGGGCGGCGCCAGTTTTCCGACGAAAACGCAAACACGGTGAGCACGCGCACCCCGCGCTCACCGCACAGTTGCACGCAACGGCGCAGGGCCTCCACCCCTTTCTTATGCCCGGCCAGCCGGGGCAACAGGCGCTTTTGCGCCCAACGGCCATTGCCATCCATGACGATGGCCACATGGTGCGGCAGCGGCGCTAAAGCGTTGGATCCCATCGTCGCAAGACTCGCAAGGTGAAACGACCAAATTATAAATCAAAAGCAAAGAAACCGCCCTATTTCGGCAATTCTACAATAAAACGCATTTGCTTTTGATTTGGAAAAATAGAGGAATATCGGCGCAACGCCTCACACCTCCATCACTTCTTTTTCCTTGCTCTCCACCAGCGTGTCGATTTCGGCGATGAATTTGTCGGTCAGTTTCTGGATATCCGCTTCGGAGCGTTTTTGATCGTCTTCCGATGCCTCTTTCTCCTTCACCAGCTTCTTGACCGCGTCATTGGCGTCGCGGCGCAGGTTGCGCACGGCGATCTTGGCGCCCTCGCCTTCGCTGCGCACGAGCTTGGTCATCTCCTTGCGGCGCTCCTCGCTCATGGGCGGCATGGGCACGCGAATCAAATCGCCCATGCTGGCGGGGTTCAGGCCCAGATCGCTTTCGCGGATGGCCTTTTCCACCTTGGCCGCCATGTCGCGCTCCCAAGGCTGCACGCTGATGGTGCGCGCATCCAGCAGAGAAACGTTGGCCACCTGGCTAATGGGCACATGCTGGCCGTAGTACTCGACCTGCACGGTATCGAGCAAGCCGGGGTTGGCGCGGCCGGTGCGGATTTTGGCCAACTGGTTTTTGAACGCGGCGATGGATTGCTCCATCTTGTGCTGGGTGGTTTTGCGAATATCGGCAATGGACATTGGGATCACTCCTTATTTGCAGCGCTTGTCGCTTATTTCTTGATTCTTGAATCGGCACATGGGCCGGAATAAGGGCTGGAAGATGGCTCAGGCAGGGCTTCAGGCGTACACCAGGGTGCCTTCATCCTCGCCATGCACCACGCGCTCCAGCGCGCCAGGCTTGACGATGGAGAACACCTTGATGGGCAGCTTTTGATCGCGGCACAGCGCAAACGCCGTGGCATCCATGATGCCGAGGTTTTTCACCATCGCCTCATCGAAACTGATGCGGCTATAGCGCGTGGCCGAAGGGTCTTTCATGGGATCCGCGGTATAGACGCCGTCAACCTTGGTGGCCTTGAGCACGATTTGCGCGCCAATCTCCGCCCCGCGCAGGGCTGCGGCCGTATCGGTGGTGAAAAACGGGTTTCCCGTCCCGGCGGCGAACACCACCACCTTGCCCTCCTCCAGATATTGCAGCGCCTTGGGGCGGACATACGGCTCGGCCACCTGGTCGATGGAAATGGCCGACATCACCCGCGCAGGCACGCCCTTGCGGTCGATGGCATTGGCCAGGGCCAGCGAGTTCATCACCGTTGCCAACATGCCCATGTAATCGGCCGTGGCGCGATCCATGCCCGCCGCGCCACCCGCAATGCCACGAAAGATGTTGCCGCCACCAATCACAATCGCCAGCTCCACCCCCGTCTTGGCCACGGCGAGGATTTCGTCCACCATGCGCTCGATGGTGGCGTGGTTGATGCCGAAGGCATCGTCACCCATCAGGGCTTCGCCCGAGAGCTTGAGCAAAATGCGTTTGTAAACAGGAGCGGGGCGGGTATCAGTCGTCATAGCGGGAGGGTTGAGCAAAAGGCTTGACAGAAGCCCAAAAGGCCTTGTGGGCCGACTGGCATTTGCACATCACACGGCAAGCCGCCATGCAATCTGCAAAGACCATGCCCGAATGCCATGCCCATTGATTGAAAGAAGGCAAAAGCAGGCAAGGCGCGGGAAGCTACAAAAAGCCCGCCGGGCCTTCTGCACCGCACCGCCAGGGCCAAGGCGGTGCGCATGCCCTACCCTATCAAAGACAGACCAGGGCACACGCAAGGTGCAAGGCAGACGCGATCAAGCGCCTTTGGCAGCGGCCATCTGGGCGGCCACTTCGGCGGCGAAATCATCCACCTTCTTCTCGATGCCTTCGCCCACGACATAGAGCGTAAAGCCTTTGACGGAGGTGTTTTTCTCCTTGAGCATCTGGCCCACGCTTTGCTTGTCGTTTTTCACGAAGGGCTGATCCAGCAGCGAGACTTCCTTGAGGTATTTGGCCACGGCGCCATCGACCATCTTCGCGGCGATGTCGGCAGGCTTGCCCGATTCGGCCGCCTTGCCCTGGGCCACAGAGCGCTCTTTCTCGATCAGCTCGGCAGGCACATCGGCGCTGGAGAGCGCCACGGGCTTCATGGCGGCCACGTGCATGGCCACATCCTTGGCGGCAGCCTCATCGCCATCGAACTCCACCACCACGCCGATGCGCGTGCCGTGCAGGTAGTGGGCCAGCTTGGTGTCGGCAAAACGCACGAAACGGCGCAGGCTCATGTTCTCGCCGATCTTGCCGATCAGGCCTTTGCGCACTTCTTCCAGCGTGGGGCCAAAGCCGTCTTGCTCATAAGCGAGCGCGCCCAGCGCCTCGATATCGGCAGGGTTGTGCTTGGCCACCAGATCGGCAGCAGCATTGGCGAAAGCCAGGAAGCTGTCGTTCTTGCTCACGAAGTCGGTTTCGCAGTTGACTTCCACCATCGCACCCGTTGCGCCTTGCATCGCCACGGCGATCACGCCTTCGGCGGTCACGCGCGAAGCGGCCTTGCCCGCCTTGGTGCCGAGCTTGATGCGCAGCAATTCTTCAGCCTTGGCCATGTCGCCATTGGCTTCCACCAGGGCTTTCTTGGCCTCCATCATGGGGGCATCGGTCTTGGCGCGCAGTTCGGCCACCATGCTTGCTGTCACTGTCATTGGGTTTCTCCAGTCGGGGATTTCAAAAATGTCAAAAAAACACAGACCTGCCACGGTGCCACCGCCAGCGCAGATACAAAAAAAGGGGCCTCTTGCAACGATGCCCCTTTTGGGTTGCGCCCTGCGGCCCTGACGGGCCTGGCAGCGCCAACAGGTCTTGCGGGACGCTTATTCGGCAGCTTCTTCTTGCACTTCCACGAATTCTTCTTCGCCGGCAGCCAGCTTGGCGACTTCTTCCACGGCGTTGTTGCGGCCTTCGATGATGGCGTCGGCAATGCCGCGCGCATACAAAGCCACGGCCTTGGCCGAGTCGTCGTTGCCAGGAATCACGTAATCGATGCCTTCGGGGTTGTGGTTGGTATCGACCACACCGACCAAAGGAATGCCGAGCTTGTGCGCTTCAGACACGGCGATCTTGTGGTAGCCCACATCGATCACGAAAATCGCGTCGGGCAAAGCGCCCATATCCTGAATGCCGCCAATGTCGCGCTCGAGTTTTTCGATCTCGCGCGTGAACATCAACTGCTCTTTCTTGCTCATGGCCTCCAGGCCAGCTTCTTGCTGGGCCTTCATGTCCTTGAGGCGCTTGATGGAGGTGCGCACCGTCTTGAAGTTGGTGAGCATGCCGCCCAGCCAGCGCTGATCGACGTAAGGCATGCCAGCGCGCTTGGCCTCCTGGGCCACGAATTCGCGCGATTGGCGCTTGGTACCGACGAACAAAATGGTGCCGCGATTGGCCGCCAATTGACGCACAAACTTTTGCGCCTCCTGGAACTTGGGCAGCGTGGCTTCCAGGTTGATGATGTGGATTTTGTTGCGATGACCGAAGATGTAAGGGGCCATCTTGGGGTTCCAGAAGCGCGTTTGGTGGCCAAAGTGCACACCGGCTTCCAGCATTTCACGCATGGTGACGGACATAAATAACTCCAAAGGTTGATTTCCAAGACGGGCCGCCACTGCACTCGACTCATTTTCGCAACCGAAGCACAGCCGAAAATGAAGCACAGCACCCAGGGATGAACCCGTCTGCTATTTGTTTTGCGCGGCGAGCGCCCAAAATCCGGGCTATCGGCGGCAAAACCCGCGGATTCTAGCATACTCGCCCCATGATGCCTGCTCACACCCCCTCCCCGGCGCATGCGGCCGAGGCCGCCCACGGGCGCTGGCGCCAAGCGCTGGCGGCAGCCCACAGCCCCATTGGCCAGACGGCGTTTCGCAGCGTGGCTGCCGACGCGCCCGTCCCTGCCAGCCCCGCCCACGTGCCAGCGGCCGCCCAACCGCTGCAAGACTGGCTGGTTTCGGTCAAGGATTTGTTTGACGTACAAGGCCAAGTCACCGCCGCTGGCTCGCTGGCGCTGGCCGATGCGCCTGTTGCCACGCAGCATGCGGGCGCGGTGCAGCGCTTGCTGGATGCCGGGGCGCACCTCGTTGGGCGCACCCACATGGTGGAATTTGCCTTCTCGGGCATGGGCTGCAACCCGCATTTCCCGCCCCTATGGGCCGTTGATGCCTGCCATGCCCCGCGCGGCGCGCTGTTTCGCGCGCTGGAGGCCGAACATGTCAGCGGCGGATCCTCCTCCGGGGCGGCCCTTTCGGTGGCGATTGGCGCGGCCGATATCGGACTGGGTTCGGATACCGGCGGCTCCATTCGCATTCCGGCCGCCTTCAATGGCCTGGTGGGCTTTAAAAGCACGCAAGCCTTGGTGCCGCTGGATGGAGCGCTCCCGCTCTCGCCCACGCTGGACACGGCTTGCGCCATCACGCGCGATGTGCGCAGCGCCATCCGTGCGCATGAGGCGCTGGCGGCGCGCACCGTCACGCGCAGCCCGGCGCCGCTGTCCGCCTGGCGCCTGGCGGTGGTGCGCAATTACTTTTGCGAAGGGCTGGATGCGACCACGCAAACGGCCTTCACGCGCAGCCTGGACGTTTTGCGTCAAGCCGGTGCGCGCATCACCGTGCTGGATTGCCCGCCCCTGGACCGCCTGGCAGAAATGGCGCGCCTGGGCAGTTTTGCCGCAGCGGAAAGCTACGCCTGGCACCAGCCGCTGTTGGCCCAGAAAGCCCTGATGTACGACCCGCGCGTGCGCCAGCGCATCGAAGCGGGCGCGGCCATGTCTGCGGCCGACTATCTGCGCCTGCACGCTCTGCGGCGCGCCTGGCAAGCCCAAATGGCGCAGGCGTTGGGCGGATTCGACGCCGTGCTCAGCCCCACCGTGGCCATCACCGCGCCGCTGCATGCCCAGGTTGCGCCCGGCGCTGCGCGCGACGGGGCTTTCTTCCAGGCCAACGCACAGGTATTGCGCAACACCAGCGCCATCAACATGCTCGATGGCTGCGCCATCAGCATCCCCTGCCATGCGCCGCAAGAGCTGCCCGTCGGGCTGATGCTGTGGCACGGCGCAGGCCATGACGACGCCATCCTCAACATCGCGCTGCTGGCCGAAGCGGCCTTGGCGCACCAATGGTCGGGAGAATCCCATGAGCCGTGAGCACGACACCATCTGCACCGAGGCCGAAGTCAGGCAACTGGTTGTGCAGTTTTACGCGCATGTGCGCGCCGACGCGCAACTGGGGCCGGTGTTCGAGGCCCACATCGACGACTGGCCCCAGCATCTGGAAAAGCTGATCGATTTCTGGTCCGGCCTGCTGCGCGGCACCACACGCTTTGAAGGCTCGCCCATGTCGCGCCACATCGCCTTGCCCGATTTGTCCTCCGCCCTCTTTCGCCACTGGCTGGCCTTGTTCGAGCAAACCTGCCTGGAAACCGGCAACCCACGCCTGCACGCCAAGGCCACGGAAATCGCCCACCGCGTGGCCAACCGGCTGTGGAGCGGCTACCAGCGCGTGCATCCCGAGGCGGTTTGAAGCTATCCCAAAAATATCAATCAAAGGAAAAACATCATATTGACTATCATACCGAAATAGCGCAATTTAATTTCCTTTGATTGGTAATTCTCACGACAAAAAGGCCCCGGAATGCGCCTTGCATCCTGGGGCCATGACAAATAACGGGGCACGCGGGGGATGCGCGCGCCAATAGACCGCATCAGGCCCGAATCAGGGCCGCATCAGCCTTTGCGACGGGCCTTGCCCTGGTTTTTACGCGGCGCATCGAAGGCGGCAAAGCGGGCGGCGGCGCGCTCCTGGCTACGGCCGTAGCCCTGCTCACGCGGGCGCGCCGCTGCGCGCTCGGGGTGTTCGCGGCGGCGCTGGAGGCGGTGCTCATCGCCCTCCCAACGGCCTGGGCCTCGCGCCTCGGTGCGGCGTTGGTCAAAACGGCTCTCGGCTCCGCCTTCCCGCCAGTCCTCAAAGCGCCCTGCTGCCCGGCCTTTGCCGGGACGGGCGTCGAAGCGCTTGTCGGCCTTGTCAAACGCTTGCCCGGCATCGAAACGCTTGCCCCCACGGCCCTGCGGGCGGGCGTCGAAGCGGCTGCTGCTGTCGCCGTAGCCGCCAAAGCGCTCGCCACTGCGGTCATCGAAACGCGCGCGGCCGTGGCCACCTTCGGCGTTGCGCTCGCGGTACTCGCGGTAGGGGCGGTGGCTGTTGCGGCCATCGCCTCGGGCCGATGGGCGGCCTTGGCTGCGTCCGCCCCGCCCTTGGCCTGCCGGGGCCGGACGCCAAGGCGCAAAGCGCTGGCGCGGCTCCAGGCCGGGCAGGCTGTCGATTTCAAACGGCTGGCGGGTGAATTGCTCGATGTCGTAAATGCGGCGGCGGTCGCGGAATTCGGCAAAGCTGATGGCCAGGCCGTGGCGGCCCGCGCGGCCGGTGCGGCCGATGCGGTGGGTGTAGTCCTCGCTTTTCATCGGCAGGCCGTAGTTGAAGACGTGGCTGATGCTGGGCACGTCGATGCCGCGCGCGGCCACGTCGGTAGCGACCAGGATGTGCACGCGCCCATCCCGCAGCGCGGCCAGGCGGCGGTTGCGCAGCCCTTGCGGCATGGCCCCGTGCAAGGCGACGGCACTGAAACCGGCTTGCTGCAAGTCTTCGGCCAAGGCGTCGCATTCGATTTGGGTGCTGGCAAAAACGATGGCTTGCTCGATGCTGGCATCGCGCAGCCAGGCGTCGAGCAGTTCGCGCTTGTGTTCGCTGCTGTCGGCCCAGAACAGTTTTTGCGTGATGTCGGCGTGTTTTTGCTGGGCGGAGGCGACTTCGATGCGCTGCACGTGCGCGCCGCCTTCGTGCATCACGCGCATGCCCAGTTGCTGGATGCGCGGCGCAAAGGTGGCGCTGAACATCATGGTCTGGCGGCGCGCGGCGGTGAGGTGGTGGATGGCTTCGAGGTCTTCGGCAAAGCCCAGATCCAGCATGCGATCGGCCTCATCAACCACCAGGCATTGCACTTGATCAAGCACGAGCTGGCCGCTGCGCTGCAAATCCAGCAAGCGCCCAGGCGTGGCGACTACGAGCGCCGCGTTTTGCAACTGGGCGACTTGTTTGGGATAGGGCAAGCCGCCGATGACGCTGGCCACGCGCACGCCGCGGCAGTGCTGGAGCAAATCGATGGCATCGCGCGCGACCTGGGCGGCCAGCTCACGCGTGGGGCACAGCACCAGCGCGCCGGGCGTGGCGGGCTCAAAGCGGCGGTTGAGCGGGTTTTTGCGCTTGGGCTTTTTGGGCGCAGGCTGGCCTTGGGCCAGGGCCTCGGCCACGCGCTGCTCGAAGGCGGCTTGCTCGGCGGCCTTGCGCGCTTCGTGCGCGGCAATCAGGCTGTGCAGCACGGGCAGCAAAAAGGCTGCCGTTTTGCCGCTGCCGGTTTGGCTGGAAACCATCAAATCGCAATAGCCCTGCCCTTGGGCATCGGCGTTTGGCCCAGCGCCTTGCATGGCAAAGGGGATGGCTTGGGCTTGCACCACGGTGGGCTGGGTGTAGCCCAGCTCGGCCACGGCTTGCACCAACGCAGGGGCCAGGCCCAGGGCGGCGAAGGCCGAAGCATCGGCAACGGGGGTATCGGCAGAAGCTGGGGTGGCGAAAGCGGCATCCAGCACAGGCGCAACCAGAGCGCCCGCAACGGGGGCTGGGCGAGAAAAATCAGTCATGGGTGAGAAAAAGAAAAGTCCCGCAGCCCGCCGGGCAGGAGCCGGCTGGGCCAAACGTGGATGGAAAGAAAAACATCATCCATCCAACAGAAGCGGGCATGCGCGGCGCGTGATTCCCGCCTGCGGCGGGGGCGTGGCATGCCAGGGGGCGGTCCTTGTCCGGGGGCGGCGCGCCGAGCAGCGGTTGCTGCATGGGCTTGCTGCCACCCGCCATCACCCAGCGAGATAGAAAGATGTGCATCAGCCCCTGCCAGCCGGCGCCTGCAAGGCAGGCTGTTGTGATGCTGGAGAAAGGGGCGTGGCCTGCCTTGTCTGCGCAGTCGCACAGGGTAAGGCTTGCTTCAGGCCAAGGGGCGGATTGTCGTGATTTCCGCCCTGTGCGGCAAGCGTTTTTTACGCTGATTTCTATTTACAAATCAAAGGAAATATCACTTTATACCCATCTTGCCGAAATAGGCATGTTTTATTTCCTTTTGATTTACCAATCAGGCAATGCTGCGCACTTCTCCGGCGCCAAACAGGTTGCTGATGGCGCGCGCGGACAGCTCGGGGTACTCGGGGTGGCTGCCCACGTCCTCGCTGTAGTGCCAAGTCATGGCGCATTTGCGGCCTGGGGCCAGCGCCACTTGCACGGTCGGCTCCCCTTCGGGGCCGACTTGCAGTTGCGCGGCGGAGGTGATGAACACGTATTTCAAATCCTGCCCCAGGCTGGCGAGCAGCTCGTAATCCCCTGGCGCGGCGCTGATGGTGATGGCCGCTTGCAGCGATGCGCCGAGCTGGCCGCTGGCGCGCACGGTTTCGATCTCCTTGTTGGCCACGTCGCGGATGGCGCGGATGCGGCCCCACTTGGCGAGCAACTGGTCGGCGCTGGCGGTGACGGGGATGTCGTAGAAAGTCTCGATGAAGATGCTCTCGCTCTGGCCGGGGGCGAAGATGGGCCAGGCCTCCTCGGCGGTGAAGGAGAGGAAGGGCGCCATCCAGCGCAGCATGGCGTGGGTGATGTGCCACAGCGCGGTTTGCGCGCTGCGCCGCGCCAGGCTTTTCTCCTGGGTGACGTAGAGCCGATCCTTGAGCACGTCCAGATAAAACGCGCCCAGCTCCTCGGAGCAATAGACCTGCAATTTCGCCACCACGGGGTGAAATTCATAGACGTGGTAATGCGCCAGGATCTCGCGCTGCAAGGCGGCGGCGCGCGCCAAGGCGTATTGGTCGATCTCCAGCATTTGCTCCAGCGGCACGGCGTCGCGCGCGGGGTCGAAATCGCTGGTGTTGGCGAGCAAAAAGCGCAGCGTGTTGCGGATGCGGCGGTAGGCATCGACGACGCGGGCAAGGATTTTCTCGTCGATGGCCAAATCGCCCGAGTAGTCGGTCGAGGCCACCCACAGGCGGATGATTTCCGCGCCCAGCTTGTTGCTGACCTGCTGCGGCGCGACGGTGTTGCCCAGGGATTTGCTCATCTTCTTGCCCTGGCCATCGACGGTGAAGCCGTGGGTGAGCAGGCCCTTGTAGGGTGCGCGGCCATTGAGCGCCGAGGACAGCAACAGCGAGGAGTGGAACCAGCCGCGGTGCTGGTCGTGCCCTTCCAGGTACAGGTCGGCCTCTTGACCGCTGTGGTGGCCCACGGCGGCGTGCGTGCCGTGCAGCACGTGCGAGAAGGTGGAGCCGGAGTCGAACCACACATCCAGCACGTCGTTGAGCTTGTTGTAATGCGGCGCGTCCTCAGGGCCGAGGATGTCCTCGGCGCTGGCGCGGCTCCAGGCCTCGATGCCGCCTTGCTCGACGATGGCAATGGCCTGGTCGAAGATTTCCATGGTGCGCGGGTGCAGCTCCTCGGTCTCCTTGTGCAGGAAGAAGGGCAGCGGCACACCCCAGTTGCGCTGGCGCGAAATGCCCCAATCGGGCCGGTTGGCGATCATGTCGTGCAATCGCGCCTTGCCGTTGGCGGGGTAAAAGCTGGTTTGCTCGATGGCAGCCAGCGCCGTCTGGCGCAGCGTCATGGGCGGCTGCTCCTGGGCAAACAGGCCCTGGCCTTCGTCCATGCGCACAAACCATTGCGCCGTGGCGCGGTAGATCACCGGCGATTTGTGGCGCCAGCAATGCGGGTAGCTGTGCGTGATGGGCTGCGTGGCCAGCAGGCGCCCGGCGAGCTTGAGCGCATCGAGGATGACGGGCACGGCCTTCCAGATGTGCAGGCCGCCAAAGAGCGGGAAGTCCTGCGCGTACACGCCGCCCGCTTGCACGGGGGTGAGGATTTCGTTGTGCTTGAGGCCGTAGCCCAGGCAGGAATAAAAGTCGTCCACGCCATAGGCGGGCGCGGAGTGCACGATGCCGGTGCCGTCCTCGGCAGTGGCGTAATCGGCCAGGATCACGGGCGAGAGGCGGCGGTAGCCCGCATCGGCGTCGTAAAGCGGGTGCTCGAAGGGCAGATCGGCCAGGGCTTTGCCTTGCGCGGTGGCGATGACTTCGCCCGTCAGGCCAAAGCGCTCCAGGCACTTCTCTACCAGCACGCGCGCCAGGATCAGATAGCCCCGGGCGGTATCGACCAGCGCGTACTCGATCTCGGGGTGGAGGTTGAGCGCCTGGTTGGCCGGGATCGTCCAGGCCGTGGTGGTCCAGATCACGGCAAACGCATCCTTGGCCGCATCGGGCAGGGCCGGCAGGCCAAAGGCCGCGGCCAGGCGGGCGCGGTCGTGGGCCTTGAAGGCCACGTCCAGCGTGTCGGATTTCTTGTCGGCGTATTCGATCTCGAACTCGGCCAGCGAGGATTGGCAATCAAAGCACCAGTACACGGGCTTGAGGCCGCGGTAGAGAAAGCCGCGCTCCATCACCTTTTTCAGCACGCGCAGCTCGCCCGCCTCGTTGGCGTAGTTCATGGTTTTGTAGGGCTGCTCCCAGTCGCCCAGCACGCCCAGGCGCTTGAAATCGGCCATTTGCTGGGCGATTTGCTCCTGCGCAAAAGCGCGCGCCTTGGCCTGCATGTCGTCGCGGCTGAGGTTGCGCCCGTGCAGCTTTTCAATTGCGTTCTCGATCGGCAGGCCGTGGCAATCCCAGCCGGGCACGTAGGCCGCGTCAAAGCCTTCGAGCTGGCGCGATTTGACGATCATGTCCTTGAGGATTTTGTTGACCGCGTGGCCGATGTGAATCTGCCCGTTGGCATACGGCGGCCCGTCGTGCAGCACGAACAGCGGCCGCCCCTTGCGCGCCGCGCGCAGCTTCTGGTAGAGGCCGCCTTCTTCCCACTGCTGCACCCATTGCGGCTCGCGCTTGGGCAAATCGCCGCGCATGGGGAAAGGGGTATCGGGCAGGTTGAGCTTGCTGCGGTAGTCAACAGGGGTGGAGGCCGGGGTGCTGTGATCGGACATGGTCAAAAAAAGCCCGCGCCGCAAGGCAGGCTGGGCAGTGAGGGGCGACAAAAACAAAAAGGGGGCGATTTTAGAGCGTGTTCAAAGTCTCGGCGCGAGTGGGCAAGAAGCGGTTTGGGATGGACGGCAAGGCGCAGAAATTGCCAACAGGGTTTTTCCTGATCCCCAAACGACGCAAAAACGGCTTTGCAGCATTTACATCGACATACGAGTTGTTACACTCCTCCTCATGAGAGTCGATGCCATGCCATTCATGAACGCTCCCTTGCAGGCGAAAAGTTTTCGCCTGTTCTGGCTTCTCTCATCGCTCACCCGGCCCCGCCTGTTCGCGTCGCCGGTTTTTTTGTGCCCGTTGCCTGCCTGCGCTGATCAGCCCTGAGCGACTCAAAACCAATCAAGGAGGAGCCTCATGCCCATCCCCCCTCCATTACGCCACCGCTCCTTGAGCGCTGCTGCCCTGAGTCTGGCGCTGGTTCTTGCTGCCCAGGTCGCCAGCACCGCCACCCAACCCGCTGCGCCTGCCGCATCGCCCATCAGCGTCGCCACCTGCGTCGCCCAGCCCCTGCCCAGCGGCTGGCAGGACATCCAGGCCGTCTACCTCGCCTTCTACCTGCGCCCCGGCGACCCCGCCGGGCTGCGCTACTGGGCAGAAAAAGCAGGAGGCGACATCACCACCATCCTGGCCGACTTCGGCCACTCCGCAGAAGCCAAGCGCCTCTACGGCGACATCACGCCAGAAACCATCGGCGATGCCATCGACAAGATTTACCAGGCCCTCTTTGGCAAAGCCCCCGACGCCCCCGGCAAACAACACTACATCGACGGCTACCGTGACGGGCGCTACAGCGCCGCCGACCTGGCCTACCGCATCCTGCAAGGCGCGCAAAACGACGACAAACGCGCCATCGAGCACAAACTGGCCGCCGCCGACTTCTTCACCCGCACCGTCGATACCGACCTGGACGGCAAAGACCAGCAAGTCACCTATGTGCAAAAAGACGAAGAAACCGTGCGCCAATGGATGCGCAGCATCACCGCCGCCAGCGCACCCACGCCCGAGCAAGCACGCCAATTCGTGCGCGACCACGTCGCCGCCGCCAGCGACCCCCTGCGCAGCCAGCCCCAGCCCAAACCTCGCTGGCTCAGCCTCACTCCCGGCCAAGCCCCAATCGGCCAAGCCACCCGCTTCACCATCCGGGGCCAACACCTGCCCAGCACCGCACGCCTGAACATCGGCGACGCCCAATGCGACGCCCCCGCGCAAGTGCAATGCAACGGCAGCGGCTTCACCCAAAACTGCACCTTGGGCGGCGATGCAGGCAAACGCACCATCACCGTGCAAATCGCAGAAGGCGGCCAGGCCATCGACCGCAAAACCATTCAAGTCACCAGCCCGGCCCCCAACCCTGAACCGCAGCCGCCCCAACCCACCCCCATCCCCAAACTCGACAGCATCATGCCCTGGCGCGTCGCGCTCGGGCATGCCACCGTCTTTACCGTCAAAGGCCGCGATCTGCCCGCCACGGCCACCCTGCAAATCCCCGAAACCCGCTGCACAGCCCCCACCGACGTGCAGCCCGATGGCAGCGGCTTCAAGCAAAGCTGCACCCTGAGCGGCCAGCCAGGCCAACGCCCCGCGCGCGTGCGCACCGATGAGCAGGCCAACGGCGGCACACTCATCGACGGCGTCTATACCGTGACCGCCGAATCGCTCACACCGACGCCGCCTGCACCGACGCCGCCCGCGCCGCCCATCACCCCCACTCCCCCCACCGGCCCTGGTCAACGCGATCTTTCCGTCTTCGAGCAAGCCAGCGCGTTGCCGCGCTTTCTCAGCCATCCGCAACTGGCAGCGCGCGTCGGCCAGCCTTGGCAGTATCAGGTCAGCGCGGCGGATCGCGAGGGCCAAAGCCTGCCCGTGCACATCGTGGCCGCGCACAGCCCGGCGGGCCTGCACATCAGCGGCAGCGCGCCCGATCAAACCCTGCACTGGACGCCGCCACAGGCGGGCCTGCACACCATCACCTTGCAAGTGCGGGATGCGCAAGGCCAGGTGCAGCAGCAAAGCTTTGTACTGGGCGTGAGCGACGAAACCCGCCTGCCCGCCGACCCCAAACAGCGCGCCACGCCCCTGCCAGAGCACGTCTTCACCCCGTTTGCCGATAGCACGCGCTTTCTCTACACCGGCGCCGACCCCATTCAGCAAGGCGTGAGCGCCCCCATGGATCCGCTGCACGCGGCCGTGCTGCGCGGCCAGGTCAAGGGCCGCGATGGCGCGCCGCTGGCGGGCGTGCGCGTGCAAGTGCAGGGCCGCCCGGAATTCGGCCACACCCACACCCGCGCCGACGGCTGGTTCGACCTGGCCGTCAACGGCGGCGGCTGGCTCACGCTGCACTACGAGAAGACCGGCTACCTCAGCGCCCAGCGCAAGGTGCAAACGCCCCGACGCAACTGGGCCTATGCCGATGACGTGACGCTCATCGCTCTGGACGGCCAATACAGCCAGATCGACCTGCAACGCAACGAACTGCAAATCTACTGGGGCGGGCTGAATCAGGACGAACGCGGGGCGCGGCGCACCGCCGTCGTCTTCCCCGCAGGCGTGCAGGCCAGCGCCGAGCTGCCCGATGGCAGCCTGCGGCCCTTGCAACGCCTGACGGTGCGCGTGACCGAATACACCTTGGGCGAGCAAGGCCCGCAAACCATGCCCGGCGCGCTGCCGCTGTCGGTGGGCTACACCTGGGCTGCCGACTTTTCTGCCGACGAAGCCCGCGCCCTGGGCGCGCGCCACCTGCGCTTTGACCGCCCCGTGTACGCCTACACCAGCAACTTCATCGGCGCGCCCGTGGGCACGGCCGTGCCTGCGGGCTGGTACGACTTTGAGCGCACGGCCTGGATTGGCGCGGACAACGGGCGCGTGATCGAAATCCTGGGCATCGAGAACGGCCGCGCCCAGTTACGCGTCAGCCAGGCCCAGCGCCCGGCCACAGCCGCCGAGCTGGCGCAACTGGGCATTGGCGAGGACGAGCTGCAAGCCCTGGCGCAGATGTACCCGGTGGGCGAGCAGCTCTGGCGCACCCCGATGGCGCACTTCACCCCTTGGGATTGCAACTGGCCCTGGGGGCCGCCCAAGGACGCCTCACCGCCGCCCGATGACGATCCGCCAGATCCCAATGATCCTTCTGGCCCCGGAAGCTCTCCGCCCGACCCCGGCGACCCGGACAACGAGGAACAGGACGAAGAGCACGAAGACGTGGAATGCGGCTGCGACATCTACGTCAAGCAGCGCGCCGTGGGCCAGGGCATCGCCCTGCCCGGCACCCCCTTTGAGCTGTATTACCGTAGCGACCGCCCCCTGACCGATCCAACGGCGCCCCATCCCACCGTACCGCTGCGCAAGAGGCTTAAATCACCAGAAGCCTCCCTGCATGCCAATTTTCGCTATGCCGAGGTGCAGCACCAAATCGCGGGCCATCGCCTGCTGCAAAGCTGGGATCCTGCGCAATGGGTCGCTGCAACGCAATTCGTGGAACAGCAATGGAATGGCACCGACATCTATGGTCGACCCGTCCGCACCGCCTTTGCACAGCTGCACAGCAGCGTCGCCTATGGCTATGCCGGGGTGTATTACAGCGTCAGGGCCGACTTCACCCGCGCTTTCGAATCTATCCAGCTCGCAGCAGGCGGGGAATCCAGGCTCTCTTTTGCAGGTGACAGGAGTGCTGCCAGCCCGACCATTAAGCTTCACCTCGACTCAGCGCCACGCTGGATCAAAGTGCCCACAGCCAATCCGGACCTTGCCCAGGCCCACGCCGGCGGCTGGGCCCTGCGCGGCCTGCGCCTGTACGACCCCGAGGCGCAAATCCTCTACGAATCGGGCAGCCTGCGCAAAGGGCGGCGCCTGCCGCCGAGCACGCAAACCGTGCCCAATGCGCACATCGCCAGCGGCAATGCCCGCCTGCTCAGCGATGGCGCGCTGCTGGCCAGCCAGGGCCACCAGTTGCAACGCTACGCCGACACCCAGGGCACGGCTGCGCCCACCGTGTACGCCGGCCAGGCCGAGGCCGGCTTTGCCGGCGACGGCGGCCCGGCCAGCGCCGCCCGTTTTGACCGCCCCCGCGTGCTGGCGCAAGGGGCGGACGGCAGCATCTACGTCATGGATGCGGGCAACCACCGCCTGCGCCGCATCGGCCCCAATGGCCTGGTGCACACCGTGGCTGGCAATGGCCAACCCACCCCGGTCAACTCGCCCTGGGATCAGCCCGTAGTCGCCACGGCCAGGGGCTTTGACGCCCAGTCGCTGGCGGCCCTGCCCGACATGAACCTGCTGGCCGTGGACAAGCAGGGCCAGCTGCTGCAACTGACGCCCGGCGGCCTGCTGCACCGCATTGATCTGCCGGAAGGAGCCGGCCTGGCCACGAACGTCGTTGCAGGCCGCCAGGGCCAAGCCTGGATTGCCACCAACACCGGCCAACTGTACCGGCTTGATGCCGCAAGCCTGCGCCATGTGGGCGATGCACTCCATTTCCCCGGCGCTGTGGCTGGTCCAGGCGATGAGGTGCTCGTGCCCATGGGCAGCCAAGTCTGGCGAGTCAAAGCCTCCGGCAGACGGCAGTTGCTTGTCCATGCGCAGCAAAATGAACTGCGCCACGACACCCTGCTGGGCTACGCCCCCGATGCCGGCCTGCTCAGCCTCTCCAACACCCGACTGCTGCGCACCTCTGCCGGCTTGCCCCAGCTCGGCTCCAGCCAGGCCGCTTACCGGGTCGGCCGCCCCGACGGACTGAGCTACGACGAATTCTTCGGCAACGGCCTGCCCAGCGCCACCAGACACGCCTTGACCGGCGCCACGCTGGCCCGCTACAGCTACCAGGGCGGCTACCTCAACAGCGTCAGCGACGCCTTTGGCAACACCGTGCAACTGCAACGCCAAAACGCACGACTGGTGCGCGTAGTGGGGCGTGATGGCCAGGTCAGCACGCTGGATTACGACGCTCAAGGCCGCCTGGCCCGTGTCACCCTGCCCGGCGGCATCACCCACCGCATGCGGTACGACGAGCGCGGCCTGCTCACCGAATACCACGACCCGCGCGGCGGCATAGATCGCTTCAGCTACGACGCGCAAGGCAAGCTGCTGCGCAACACCGCCCCCGATGGCAGCGGCTGGCAACTCAGCCGCGCCGAGGACAACACCATCACCGCCACCACCGCCATGGGCCGCAGCAAAAGCGTGCGCCAACTGGCGAAAGGCCCTATCACCGAGCAAATCCGCATCGGCTTTGATGGTCTGCGCTCCAGCACCGTCATCGACACCGTATGGGGCCAATCCACACAAGAGCACCCCGATGGCACAAGCATCCAGCGCCAGCGCATTCCGGACCGCGTTTTTGGCAGCATCGCGGCCACAGAGAACATCGACCTTCACAACGACTCCCTTCACCTGTACAGCAACACCAATCGCTCAGGCCACTGGAACGGACAGCACTACACCAGTTGGAACAGCGCCAGCACATCCAACGACGCCACCTGGCGCAGCCAGTTCAGCCATGCCGACATGCAACTGCGCCACACCGATGCCGACGGCCACAACACCGACATCGCCGTCAACGCCCAAATGCAACCATTGCACTGGCACACCGCCAGCGGCGCGTATGCCACGCTGGGCTACGACAGCCGTGGTCAACTGGAGGACGTCCGCCTCTCCGCCCCAGACGTGCCCGAGCGCCGCAGTCACATCGCCTATCACCCGCCGGGCCAGCCCGGCGCAGGCCAAATCGCCCGTTTCACCAACGCCCTGGGCCAGTCCACCCATTACCGCTACGACCCGGCCGGCCGACCCGCGCAAACCACCCTGCCCGATGGCCGCAGCATCCGCTACGACTGGGACGCCGCCAGCAACCTGCGGGGCCTGCACACCCCGGCGGGCAACCACCACCAGTTCCACCACAACAGCGCCCAGCAAGTGGGCCGCTACGACGCTCCAGGCAGCGCTACCACCACCCACTGGCAATACGATGCCGAGCGCAAGCTCACCAGCGTGCGTCGCCCCGGTGGGCAGGACATCCGCCTGAGCTACGACAGCGCCGCGCGCCCCAACCGCATCACCACCGATGCCGATACCACCACCCTGAGCTACAACGCCCTGGGCCAGCTCGCCAGCACCGGCAACGCCACCCAGCGCATCACCTACGAGCGCAGCAATGGCCTGATCACCAGCGAGCACTGGGAAGGCGCCATCCAGGCCCGGCTCGACACCCCCACCGACAGCCGCGGCCGCCCCACCGAAATCGGCCTGCTTGCGGGCGCCGAGCACATCCAACTGCCGCTGCACTACAGTCCATCAGGGCGCTTGCAGCGCATCGACCAAACCTGGCTGCACTACGGCGCGCACGGCCAGCCCGTAAGCCTGCATGGCCCCTGGGGCAGCATCACCCACCAATACAACGGTCTGGGCGAGAGCCTGCACACCCGGCACATCGCCAGCGCCAATACCGCCCAGCCCCAGGCCGAAGCCACCCGCCAGGCCCTGCTGGCCGGGCTGGGCGCGCTGCAAGGCGCGCTGGACGAGCGCATACGGCAGATGAACACCTGCCGCCTGCGCGGCTGGCAGGTTCATGGCCTGCTGCCCGGCAGCTCGGAAATCATCGACTGGCACTGGCAATACGACCGCAGCGACATGGACGAGGTCGAGCGCCAGGAACTGATCGCCCAATACGGCCCCGCCCAATACCGCGAGCCCGACTACTGCCTGGATGTCGTCAAGCGCCACATCGAGCATCTGCACTACCTCGCCCAAGCCCCGCTCTCACCCTACGGCTGGGGCGAACAACTCGCCAGCGAGCTGACCCGCTTGCAACAAGCCACCGCAGGCGGCGCTGCGGGCGTGGCCAGCCTGAGCTACAGCAACGATGCCGCCGGTCTGCTCACCGACGCCACCAGCTACAACAGCCCCGCCATTGAGGCCCATTACCAGGCTTTGCAGCAACTGCTCCAGCAGTTGCAGGCCAACCAGTTGCACTGGGGCATCCCTGCCGAATACCAATACCAGCGCGACGCCCTGGGCCGCATCAGCAGCTTGCATGAGCGCCTGCTTGACCAGCAGCGCCAGCACCACTACGAATACGACAGCAGCGGTCGCCTGCTGACGCATACCGTAGACGGCCAGCGCACGGAGTGGGCCTACGACGCCAATGGCAACCGCACCCATAAAAACGGCCAACCCATAGCCAGCTACGACGCGCAAGACCGGCTGCTGACCTGGAAAGACCAACACTACAGCTACAGCCCAGCGGGCGACCTGCAAGCCAAAACCAGCGCCGCAGGCCAGACCCGCTACGACTACGACGCCCTGGGCAACCTGCGCCAAGTGCTGCTGCCCGGCGGCCAGCGCATCGACTACGACATCGACCCCCTGAACCGCCGCATCGGCAAGCGCAAGAACGGGCAGCAGCAATACCGCCTGATCTACCTGGACGACCTGCGCCCCCTGGCCGAACTGGACGCCCAAGGCCAGCTGCGCAGCCTGTTCATCTACGCCGGCCAGGGCAACGCCCCCACCCTGATGCTCAGGGAAGGCAAAACCTGGCGTCTGATCGCCGATCATCTGGGCAGCATCCGCCTGGTCATCGACGCCGAGACGGGCCAGATCGGCCAGCGCATCGACTACGACGCCTGGGGCCGCGTCACCCACGACAGCCAGCCGGGCTTCCAGCCCT
The DNA here is from genome assembly GCF_003703475.1 of Allofranklinella schreckenbergeri. Lineage (GTDB taxonomy): Bacteria > Pseudomonadota > Gammaproteobacteria > Burkholderiales > Burkholderiaceae_C > Lampropedia > Lampropedia schreckenbergeri. Next base: position 41,664 of record NZ_RDQM01000016.1, read on the forward strand.
TTGGGTTTGCGGGCGGCCTGTACGACCCAGACACCGGCCTGACCCGCTTTGGGGCAAGAGACTACGACGCAGAAACGGGCAGATGGACGGCCAAGGATCCCATTCTGTTCGATGGTGGGGATTCCAACCTCTATGGGTATGTTTTGCAGGATCCGGTGAATTTTGTGGATCCGAGTGGATTGGCGAATAGCGGTTGGAGAGGACCACGCTTAATTCCTTATTCGGAATGGAGAGAGCCGACTCCTGTGATGATTTGCTTCAGACCTGTGGATATCGATGGTTTAGGATTTATTAGAAAATTTATTCCATATCACGCATGGATAAAAACCCCAAACCTAGAGGCAGGCATGGGAGGCGAATGTGAAATCCCAGGCCAACAGTGCTCAGACAAACCATACAGTCAGACGGTGGTGAAGGATCACTCTGGACAATCTGAATCTGACGATGCCTCGTGCATACCGACGTCACCCACCATCGACATAGATTGCGTAGAGAGAAAAATTTCAACAGGCCAGCCTACAGGTAGGTGGACGCCTCTCAATCAATGCCAATCTTTCGCCTACAGCGTGATTGATTCGTGCAGGAGGTAGTATGAAAAAGATTTTTACCTCCCTTATTATTATTATTGTTGGATTATTTGGTTTTTATATAGCCTACTTTTACGCCTGGCTAATCACCGCCAGCCCCAATATAAATGAAGCCATTAAGACACGTTACGAAACCATTGCCTCCATGCTTGCTCCATTATCATTATTTATAATAATAATTGGATTTTTTATATTCATTCGATCCGCGCTAAAAATAATCAAAAATAAAAATCCGAATAAAAATCAGTAAAACCTGCCCATTCCCAACCCAGCGCGATGATCCATCATTCGTGTCAGCACCGGTACGAATCGGGCCAGATCGGCCAACGCATCGACTACGACGCCTGGGGCCGCGTCACCCACGACAGCCAGCCGGGCTTCCAGCCCTTTGGGCTTGCGGGCGGCCTGTACGATCCAGACACCGGCCTGACCCGCTTTGGCGCAAGAGACTACGACGCAGAAACGGGCAGATGGACGGCCAAGCACTAGGCCCGGTGGTCGGCGGCGTAGCCGCGTGTGTGCTTGCTGGTGTATGTACTTTCAATGAAAAGGATGAATCCAATTCATCTGAACCTACTCCCCCAGTTCCTATTCCTGAAGATTGGAAGGGCGATACCTGCCCCGCTCCCGATTGGACTTGGTCTGGACCAGATGAGCCGGGTGGAGAAAGAGGAGCGTGGATATCTCCCGATAAAAGACATAGCTACCATGCCGATAACGATCACCCACCGCCAATAGGGCCTCATGTAGATTGGAACGACAAGTTGGGTAATCGACGTTGGCGGATATTTCCTGACGGAAAAATAGAACCGAAGTGAGACTCTAAATCATGACAGAATTTTTTCAAAAAAAAATGGATACTACAAATCATTTCCCATATGAAATGGTTGAACTCGATTTCCAGAAAACCCATAAATGGGCACTTGATAAATTAATCAACGGCCCTTCTCTTGGAGTATCAAGAAAATTATCCCGTAAACTAACAAAAAATAATTTTTCATTTATCACATTCTTACCCAATAAAACCCCAATATTATCAATTTATAGCTTCAAGCATTCATTTGGCGACTTCTCCTATGAATCAGAATGGAGAATGATTAATTTTTTAAAATCAAAAGGAAAGTCAAAAAATATTTTACTTTGCGAAGATTGGACTATGCAGCGCAGTGCTCTGAATTTTCAAAATGGAGTATGGCATGATCATAATTTTAAGGAAAAAATTTTATTGCAAGACGAAGATTTCTACTGCTACGCCACCATAGACGAATTTCTTGCATGGAAAGTCCCATCTAAGCTAAATGGCTCCGCTTGCTACACATTTCAAGGATTTTTATTAAATAAAGAAATTATTATAAAAAACCAAGAAGTAGCAAATGATTTTATATCACATCTTATTGAAAATATAGAAGCAATTTTGTTTTTTGGCGTTTACGATGGAGAGGGTTGTATAGCAGCAATTAATCACAATAAAATAAATGGCGACAATCGTGAAAATCAGACTCGCCCACGCATAAATGCTGATACAGGGAAATAGGCCAACACATCAACTACAACGCTTGGGGCCAGATCACCCACGACAGCCAGCCGGGCTTCCAGCCCTTTGGGTTTGCCGGTGGCCTGTACGATCCAGACACCGGCCTGACCCGCTTTGGGGCAAGAGACTACGATGCCGAGACGGGCAGATGGACGGCCAAGGATCCCATTCTGTTCAATGCGGAGACACCAACCTCTATGGCTATGTGTTGCAGGATCCGGTGAACCTCAAAGACCCCAATGGCCTCATCGCACCCGCCATTGCGATAGGGATCAGAGTTGTCGGAGGTATTGCCGCAGGGAGCGTCATTAGAGTAGGTGCCGCTCGGGTGTCAGCTTCCCACATCAGTAGATTTATAGCTTGTGTATTAGTCGGGTCTTGCACTTTTAACGAAGACGCAAATGAAATCCCTGATCCAAATGATGTTGTTCCCGGGGGGGCCGTGGGAACCTAATCCAACTAATAGAAAGGGGAACTTCCTTGGACCCAAAGAGCCCGGTGGCGGGCGTTCTCAATGTCAGTGGGTTCCTCGCTTCGGAGAAGGTGGTCCTCCTGGCAGTGAAGGTTACTGGAAAGTCAATACTCACGGGAAAAAGGGATGGATCCGTTTTAATAGAGAAGGAAACCCTATAACTCCCGAACAAGCACACCTTGGATTGAATTCCATGAAAGGAATTTTCAGATGAATCAAGTCCTTATGTATTACGACTGCGAAGTCATAGATTTTCTATCTTCTTCGGGCTTTACAATCCTGAAAAACGGAGTAATAAAACCATCAAAACAAAAGCATGATGAAAAATCATCCTCCTACTACCCGAATCTAAACGCCATCAATCTTTATGCATTATGTCGCGAAATTTCAAAATGGCTTAATCCTCACGATTTTTTTGTATTCTGTATAGACAATTACACTCCAATAATAGAGGACGAGGTAGAAATAATTAATTCCATACTTGGAGAGAAATCAAATTTCAAAAAAACAAATGGGGCAATAGTAAGAAAAGATCCGAAAATAGAAAATCACATAATATCAAGTCTATCCCTGACGGTTTATTTTTCTTTAATTTTCTGCTGGAATTCATATTTATTTTCAGACAAAACAACAAAAAGAAGGATTGAATTAAAAGATGGGGTTATTATTTTTTATGAAAATGAAAAATCCAATGAAAGCAGCGCCGCCATAATTAAAAAATTTCAGCCATACGATAATCAAATGTAGTTTCTAGAGGTTGTTATGGACTTTGTCGACAAGCAGTACTGGATTTGGGTACAAGGCCAACCTGTCTCGTGAGCCTCAAAATTAAAGGGCTTAGAAAAGAGCAGAGTGGGCCTATGACGCAACGGCAACCGCACCCACGAAAACAGCCAGCCCATCGCCAGCTACGACGCGCAAGACCGGCTGCTGGCCTGGAAAGACAACCAGTACACCTACACCCCTGCTGGCGATTTGCTGACCAGAACGTCCCCGCAGGGCCAGACCCGCTACCAATACGATGCCCAGGGCAACCTGCGCCAGGTGTTGTTGCCTGGCGGCCAGCGCATCGATTACGAGATCGATCCTTTGGGTCGCCGTATCGGCAAGCGCAAGGACGGGCAGGTGCAATACCGCCTGATCTACCTGGACGACCTGCGCCCCCTGGCCGAACTGGACGCCCAAGGCCAGCTGCGCAGCCTGTTCATCTACGCCGGCCAGGGCAACGCCCCCACCCTGATGCTCAGGGAAGGCAAAACCTGGCGTCTGATCGCCGATCATCTGGGCAGCATCCGCCTGGTCATCGATGCCGAAACGGGCCAGATCGGCCAGCGCCTCGACTACGACGCCTGGGGCCGCGTCACCCACGACAGCCAGCCGGGCTTCCAGCCCTTTGGGTTTGCGGGCGGTGTATTGACCTAGTGAAAACCTGCTCAGGAGTTAACGTTGAAGGAAACGACGATGAGCACCCTGATGGAAGACGACATCAAGCGCTGGACGGCCAAGCGTAAAACGGCCCTGGTCCTGGACATCATCCAAGGCAAG
>NZ_RDQM01000017.1 GCF_003703475.1 Allofranklinella schreckenbergeri
TGCTTTTGCGTGCGCTCTCCAGCAAAGGGCGCACATGCTCAAATTGCTCTGGGCTGATGTCGCTTGGGTATTTCGCTCTCATGCAACAAGCATAAACAAATTGGCAAAAAGATTTTGAACAGGTTCTTACAATCGCCCGCAAACAAAAACGGCTGCGGCACGTGCGAACGGTAGCGCCAGCGCCGCCAATGAGAGGGCTGTGCCCCACACAGTCCGCAACAAGCCTTGAAAGCCTGCTCATGGCGAGCAGGCCTTCCCACGATGAAATCGCTGTCGATGCGTGCGTTTGGGCACGCATCGGCTTTTGTGTGATTGCGTTTTGGGAGATTTCTTCGATGTGTACTGCTTGCAGTGGGCCAAGCCTGAGCCGCTTGGCACTGGCGGTGTTGTTGAGTGTGCAGGTTGCGCCTGCGGCGTATGCCCAGGCTGGCCAGGTGGATGCGCAAGGCCAGGCTGTGGCGGCCCAAAAGCCAAGGGCGCAGCCAGCCAAAGCGGCGCAGGCGGCGCAGGCGGCGCCAGCGCAGGGTAGCGCCCAGGAGGGCGTGTTGCCTGAGGTGACGGTGGTGGGTACCAACTTGCCTGTGGATGTGCAAAGTTACCCCGGCTCTGTTTCGGTGGTGCAGCAGGAGGATTTGGGGCGCACCAGCAATGTGATTGAGGCCATGGCGGCCGTGCCGGGGGTGACCACGGGCGGCGACAGCGGGCGCAGCACGGGGCAGCAATTCAACATCCGCGGCTTTGGCTACCAGTCCGAGGATCGGGTCATCATCTTGCAAGACGGGGTGCGCCGCTCCACGGCGCTGTATTCCAACCATGTGTCGAGCTTTCGCGCCGATCACGACCTGCTGCGGCGGGTGGAGATCGTCAAGGGTGCATCCTCCGTGCAGCACGGTGGCGGCGGCATTGGCGGCGTGGTGGCGATGACGAACAAGGATGCGCGCGATTTCCTGCCCAGCGGTCAGCAGGCGGGCATGGCGGCCAAGCTGCGCTATGAGCACAACAACCACCGCGAGGGCTATGTGGCGGGCGCCTGGGCGCCGCAGGATCGCCCGGTGGAATTGCTGGCGTATGCCAAGCGTGGCAAGACGGGCGATATCCGTTTTTCGCGCGAGTACGGCGCCAACCGCCAGGGCCAGCCCATCGATACTGCCGACAACCGGGAGAACCTGAGCGTGGCTTACGTGCAGGGCGCGGTGCGGCTGACGGGCGACCAGCGCCTGGCGCTGTCGCACTACGACTACCGCATCAAAAACAAGACCACTTGGCAGACGCTCTACCACACCAATTACGGTGAAGACCCGATACACGGCAAGCTCAGCCAGCAGGACACGGTGCTGAAATACCAGTTCCTGCCCGCGCACAACCCCTGGTTGCAATTGGAGGCTTCGGCCTACCACTCCAGGGCGGCGTACGACCGCGGTTATGTCTCTGCCTCGGGGGCGGGCATCCAGTACAAAAACGCCGACCAGCGCAGCGGCCTGCGCCTGAGCAATGAATCGCATTTTGAGACGGGCGCCATCGCGCACCGGCTGGCCAGCGGCTTGAGCTTCGAGCGGCGCGAGGAAGATGCGGTTTACCGGCGCAATGGCAAGCTCAGCGACTTTGGCTCCATGCCCAACACCTACAAGGATTTGGGCCTGTACGCCCACTTGGAATCGCGCCTGTGGCAAGGGCGGCTGACGACCCAGATCGGCGGGCGTTACGACCGTTTCCAGCGCCAAATCCACAACCGGCAAACGCGCTATCGGGATACGCACTTCTCCCCGCGCCTGGGCGCCAGCCTGGAGGTGGCCAGCGGCTTGTACCTGCTGGCCAACTGGTCGGAGGCGTTTCGCGCGCCCACGCCGCATGAGACCTCCATCGAAGGGCCAGTCAACCCCCATTACTGGTATTTGCCCAACCCTGATTTGAGGCCCGAAACCATCCGCGAAACCGAGCTGGGCGCCTCGCTCACCCGCTACGGCCTGCTGGCCTCGGGCGATGTGCTGCGCACCAAGCTGATGTACTTCAATGGCCGCATCAAGGACTTGATCACCCTGCGGGAAACCCGCAAGGGCGAAGTCTCGCCCGACGATACGCCCTATGGGCATTACGTCAACGTCGATCGCGTCAAGCGCCACGGCATCGAGTGGCAAGGCAGCTACGAGCGCGGCCCCTTTGGCCTGGGCATGAGCTATGCCACGCTGCGGCAGATCGACCAGGGCACGGGCAAAAACACGCCGCAAACCTTTGCCAACAAGCTGGCGCTGAACACCCACCTCTCGCCCCGCGCGGGGCTGAAGCTGGGGCTGGAGGTCAACCACTGGTTCAAGCCCAAGCCCAACCCGGCCAGCACGGTCAGCCGGGGCAAGACCTATTGGTATGTGCGCAAGGACTTCACCATCACCAACGTCTATGCCATCTGGCAACCCAACCCGCACGGCAGCGGCGCGTTCGGGCGCGACTTCAGCGTGCGCGTGGGCATCAACAACCTGTTTGATGCCTCGTACATGAACGCCAGGGATGTGGAAACAAGCTCGCGCGTGGGCAAAGGCCGCAATGTGTACGTGAATCTGGAAACCCGGTTTTGAGGGCTTTTCCAAGCATAAATTACATATCAATGTGAAATATATTTGAATGATATATTGCCAAAAAGTGGGTATTTTATTTCTTTTTGATGTGTAATTAAAAACACGAAGAGGGCAAGCCACCATGGCTTGCCCTCTTTGTTGGCGCCCTTTGTGGGCTGCGGCTGGCAGGAGTAGAGGGGTTTTACATTGGGGAAAATAGACTCTTTTGCTACCAAGCCGAAATGGGGCGATTTCTTTGCTTATTGATCGATAAAAAAGCGCTTCTCTGCCGCGCCGACATCATGGGCGCGCTCAGAGCATGCGCACCGCCGTGCCGGAGACCGACACCAGCATCATGCCGTTGGTTTCGCCCAGCACCTCGTAGTCGAAATCGATGCCGACGATGCCGTTGGCGCCCAGTTTTTTGGCGGCCTCGATCATGTCGTCCAGCGCCGATTGGCGTGCGCCCGCCAAGGCGCGCTCGTAGCCGCCAGCGCGGCCGCCCACCACATCGCGCACGCTGGAGAACATGTCGCGAAACAGGTTGGCGCCGATGACGGCTTCACCGTTGACCAGTCCCAGAAACGTGCCCACCTGCTTGCCGCCCTGGCCTTCGGGCATGACGGTGGCGAGGAAAAAATCATCCGACGATTTGCTGAACCAGCCCATGAGGCAACTCCTTGCAAGGGTTTGAGTGATTGAAAAAAAGCGTGGCGCACGCACCGCCTGCGCTACTGCATTTGCGCGGGCAGCCACAGCGCCAGTTGCGGGAAGAACCACAGCAGCACCAGCGCCGCCGCCATCAAGAAGAAGTAAGGCGCGCAGGCATAGGCCACATAGGGCAGGTGCTTGCCCGTCATGCCTTGCAGCACAAACAGGTTAAAGCCCACGGGTGGGGTGATTTGCGCCGTCTCCACAATGATGACCAGAAAAATGCCGAACCACAGCGGGTCAATGCCTGCGGCTTGCACGATGGGCAGCACGACGGAGACGGTCAGCACGATGGTGGAGATGCCATCGAGAAAGCAGCCCAGCACGATATACAGCAGCGCCAGCATCAGCATCAGCATGCCGGGCGAGAGTTCGAGCGAGCCAACAAAGGTGGCGAGCTGGCGTGGCAGGCCGATATAGCCCATGGCCAGTGACATGAACGCCGCGCCCGCGAGGATCAGCGCAATCATGCAATACAGCCGCGTGGCGCCCAGCAGCGATTGCTTGAAGCTCTGCCAGCTCAGCGCGCCCTGCGCCGCCGAGAGAGCGAAGGCACCCACCACGCCCACGGCGGCCGCTTCGGTGGCGGTGGCGATGCCGGTATAAATGCTGGCGATAACGCTGAGGATCAGCGCCACCACCGGGATCAGGTGGCGCGACTCGCGCAGCTTGTGCGCCAGGCTGGAGGCTTGGCCCTCGCGCGGGATTTGGTCGGGATTGCGCAAGGCCCACAGGATGATCCAGCCCGAAAACAGCGCTGCCAGCAGCAAGCCGGGCGCCACGCCCGCCATGAACAGCTTGGCAATCGAGACATCGGCAGCCACGCCATAGACGATGAGGATGATGGAGGGCGGGATCAGCAGCCCCAGCGTGGCCGGCCCGCCCAGCGAGCCGACGATTTGCGTGAAGGGGTAGCCGCGGCGTTGCAGCTCGGGGATATTCATCTTGCCCACGGTGGCGCATGTGGCCGCCGAGGAGCCGGAGACGGAGGCGAAGATGGTGCAGCCGATCACATTGGTATGCAGCAGTCGGCCCGGCAGCGCGTCCACCCACGGCGCCAGGCCGCGGAACATGTTTTCCGACAGGTTGGTGCGAAAGAGGATTTCCCCCATCCACACGAACAGGGGCAGGGCGGTGAGCGTCCAGCTACTGGCCGAGCCCCAGATGGTCAGCGCCATCGCGTCGCCAGCGGGGCGGCCGGTGAGCACCTCCATGCCAAACCAGGCCACGCCTGCCAGCGTCAGCCCGACCCAAACGCCGCCGCCCAACAGGGCAAACAGCACCAGCAACAAGGTGGCACTGATGGCAAATTCACTCATGGCTGACCTCCTTGGCGCTGCATTGGGCGCCGCCCCAGATGCTCATTACCAGCTCATCAATAAAGGCAATGCAGAAAACAACTGTTCCCAAAGCCATCATGGTTTGGGGAATCCACAGGGGCGTGGCATCGCTGCCTGTGGAGACGTCGTTGAACATGTAGGACTGCCATACCAGGCGGCAGGCGTAAAAAGCCAGAAAGCCCGACAACACAGAGGCAATCGCCAGCGCGGCAATCTCCACCGCGCGGCGCACGCGCCCCTTGAGCGCTCCCAGCAGCAAGGTGACGCGGATGTGTTCGCCCTTTTTCAGCGTGCCCGCCAGGGCCAGAAAGCCCGCGCCAGCCATTGCGTAGCCGGCATAAGCATCAGTGCCGGGGGCGGCGAAGTTGAGCAGGCGGCTGGCGATGGTCGTCAAAACCATGGCCAGAATGCCAATCATGCAAAGCCCTGCCAGCCACAGGCTGGCGGCATAAAGGGTGTCAAGCAATTTGCGCATGGGCGGCTGCCAAGGGCGGGAAAACCGATAGGGGAAAGGTTGTGAAAAGAAGGTGCGGCCGCGCGTTGCGCGACCGGTACACGATTCATGTGCGGTGCGGATGTGCATCAGGGCGTGTGCCGAAACAGCACACGCCCTGACAGCTGTACCGAAGTGACGCCAGCTTTACTGGGCAGCCTTGTAAGCATCCAGCAGGACTTTGCCAGGCTCACCTGCTTTTTTCAGCCATTCGGCCTGCATGGTCTCGCCCACTTTGGCCAGATCGCTTTTGAGCTGGGGGCTGGGTTCGAGCACTTGCATGCCTTCGGCCTTGAGCTTTTCGATCGATTGCGCAGTGACTTCCTTGGAGCGCTGCCAGCCGCGTTGCTCTGCATCGGCAGCGGCTTTGCGCACGGCTTGCTGGGTGGCGCCATCCAGACGCTCGAAGGCCCGCTTGTTGGCCACGATGGCATTTTTGGGCAGCCAGGCCTGCACGTCGTAGTAATAGCCCATGCTTTCGTAAAGCTTTTTATCTGTGCCGGTGGAGCCAGAAGTCATCAGGCTTTCCACCACACCCGTGGCCAGAGCCTGGGGCAGCTCGGCTTCTTGAATGGTGACGGGTTGAGCACCGACCAACTCGGCGATGCGTGCGGTAGCCGGACTGTAAGCGCGCATCTTCATGCCCTTGAGCTGCTGCACCGACTCAATGGGCTTTTTGGAAAACAGCCCCTGTGGTGGCCACGGTACGGCATACAGCAGCGTCATGCCCTGCTCGCTGAGTTTTTTCTCCAGAATGGGTTTTTGCGCTTGGTAGAGCTTGAAGGCGTCGTCATAGCTGGAGGCCACAAACGGCAAACCGTCAGCTCCAAAAATAGGCCACTCGTTTTGGAAGTTGACCATGAGGAACTCGCCCGCCTGGGTTTGGTTACCTTGTACCGCCCGTTTGATCTCGGGCGCTTTGAATAGGGATGCGCCGGGATGAGGGGTAATGAGAAGCTGGCCGCTTGTGGCCTCCGTCACCTCTTTGGCGAATTGAGCGATGTTTTCGGAGTGAAAGTTAAAGGCCGGATAGGCCGAGGCCAAATCCCATTTGGTTTGGGCTTGCACGCCAATTGTTGTGCCCAGCAAGGCGGCCAAGGTAGCCGCAGCCATCAGCGAACGTCTTTTCATCTTGTTTCCTTATGTCTTGAAGGCGCTTGCCACAGCAAGCAAAAGCCCGCTTGTGAAAGCGGGCGTGAAAATACCACGGTATGGAGGGCTGGCGGACAGTGGACAAAAGCGCCATCCATTCGCGCAATTTTGTAGTTATTATTACCTTTTGCCTTGTTCAACAAACTGACTCATGTTGTTCAACGAGTTGGTGTGGGTAAAGCGGCATGTTGACTGGCTTGGTATGCGCGTAAACGGCCAACACCATGCGCTCGGATTGCATGAGGTAGTCCTCCAGCATCTGCGCAGCCTTTTCGGTCTGCCCCATTTCCAGCAGATTCAGCAGTTGCTGGTTTTGCTCGATATATGGGGTGTAGAGGCATTCCGGGTTGTCCAGCAGCCCAAAAGCCAAGCGCAGCTCGGCGGCGAGATCGGCAAACATATTGGTCAGGCGCGAGCTATCGGCCAATGCCACGATGCCGGCGTGAAATGCCATGTTGGCCGAGCCAACAATGCGCCAGTGCCCCGCCTTTTGCGCCAACTGAGCCTGCTGCAATGCCTGCTTCATGGTGACATTGGCTGGATGGCGAGGATGGGCTTGCGCCATGGCAGAGCACTCAATGAGACGCCTGATGCGGTAGATGTCGATGATGTCGCCCATGCTGGGAATCACCACCGATACGCCTCGGTTAGGTTCATGGCGCAGCAGGCCTTCTTTGATCAATGTTCGAAAAGCCTCGCGCAAGGTATTGCGCGAGATGGCCAGTTGCTCGCTTAAAGCGCTTTCCGATAAGTGCTGGCCTGCGCGCAGCTCGCCCTGAATAAGCTGTTGGCGAATGTGATCGGCGACGTTGTCGGTCAGGCTGTGAGAGGGTGATGTGTGTAACAACGGCATGGCAAGCTCAATCGAATCCAAATATGCGGGTAACTTGATAAAAGTTTTTAACAATTCGGTCATCATAGAGGGTTCTGTACGCATGGCCTAAATAAAGGACATTTCATGCCCAGGTGTGTGCAATTCAAGCCACAACTGCGTCATGCAATTGAGGAGTCTGGAATGGATTTGAATAGCGATTTAGGTGAAAGCTATGGCGCCTGGCAGATGGGCGATGACGCCAGCATGTTGCAAGTGGTCACCAGCGCCAACGTCGCGTGCGGCTTTCATGCGGGCGATCCGCAGGGCATCTTGCAAACCTTGCGCGAAGCCGCAGCGCGCGGCGTGGCGGTGGGGGCGCACGTGAGCTACCCCGACCGTGTGGGTTTTGGCCGCCGCAATATGGATGTGGGCAGCGCCGAGTTGACGGCGGATGTCATCTACCAGATCGGCGCCTTGCAGGGCCTGGCGGCCGCCGCAGGCACGCGCGTGCGCTACGTCAAGCCGCACGGGGCGCTTTACAACACCATCGCCCACGACCGCCGCCAGGCGCAAGCGGTAATTGCCGGCATTCGCGCGGTGGACGACTCGCTCATCCTGCTGGGCCTGGCAGGCTCGCCCATCCTGCAATGGGCGGCCGATGCGGGCTTGCCCGTAGCGGCGGAGGCTTTTGCCGATCGCGCCTACACCCCGCAAGGGGAGCTGGTGTCGCGCCGCGAGCCGGGCGCAGTGCTGCACGATGCCGAGCAGGTGGCGCAGCGCATGCTGGGTTTGGTGGAATGCGGCGAGATTGAAGCCATTGATGGCAGCCGCATCCGTTTGCGGGCCGACTCCATTTGCGTGCATGGCGACAGCCCTGGCGCAGTGGCCATGGCCCAGCGCGTGCGCCAGCGCCTGCAAGAGGCTGGCGTGGCGCTGACTTCTTTTGCGCTTGATGGCTTGCCCCCGACGCCAGCGTGACGACGCCTGCCATGACAACACCACCGCCCTCCCTCGACACCCTGCGCGGCGCCTTGCTGGGCCTGGCGCTGGGCGACACCCTGGGCGCGCCGCATGAGGGCGGCTGGCTGGCGCGAGGCCTGTGGCTGGCGCTGGGCCGCACGCCGCAAGGGCTGCGCCGCTTTACCGACGACACACAAATGAGCCTGGATGTAGCCGAATCCCTGCTGGCTTGCTCCGGCTTGGATCAGGATGATTTGGCGCGGCGCTTTGCCGCCAGCTACCAATGGCGGCGCGGTTATGGGCCGGGCGCGGCGCGGCTGCTGCGCCGCATCCGTGCGGGCATGCCTTGGCGTCAGGCCAGTCGCAGCGTGTACGCCCAAGGCTCATGGGGCAACGGCGCGGCCATGCGGGCAGCGGTGCTGGCGTTGTGGCCTTACGCCAGCCTGGACGAGGTGCAGCACGCGGCCCGGCAGCAGGCCGAAATCACCCACGCACACCCGCAAGGCATTGCGGGTGCGGTGCTGATAGCCGTCGCCACGCGTGCGTTGATGGCACCGCAAGCGAACGCTGCGCAGGTGCTGGCGGCGGTGCAAGCGCATGTGGATGAACCGGCTTTCGTCCCTGCCCTGCAGCAGGCCGCGCAATGGCTGGAGCGGCAGCGCACGCAGGGCGATGCGCCTGATGCGCACACCGTGGCGCGCACGCTGGGCAATGGCATCACCGCGCGCAGCTCTTGCGTGACGGCGCTGTATCTGGCCCTGCGCCACCTGGAGCAAGACTTTGATGCGCTGATGCGCTTTGCCATCGCCTGCGGTGGGGATGTGGACACCATTGCCGCCATGGCGGGCGCGCTGTGGGGCGCGCACCGTGGCGGTGCGGCTTTGCCTGCGCTGGAGCTGGAGCAACAGGCGCGGCTGGAGGGCGTGGCCGCACAACTGCACGCACGCTGGCTGCAAGCGCACAAGGCCGCCGCATGATTTTTCTATCCCGACCGACCCGATTCCAATCCTTGTCACGCCTATGACGACGCCACCCTCTTTTTTGCGCAGCCTGCCCGCGGGCGACGCCGCCTGGCTGATGGAACTGCCCGATCTGCCGCAGGCCTTGGCCTTGTTCGAGGCTGTGCAGGCTGCCCGCCAGAGCGCGCTCGCGCCAGACGCCACGCGCCCTGCCATGCCGCATGCCGATGCGCTGCGCGCCATCCACACCCTGGTGCCTGCCGCACGCACGGTGCTGGTGGAGTTCGCCCCGCACGCCGCCAGCGCGCAACAAGTGCTGGCTGCCGTGCGCCACATTGCCCGGATAAGCGCCCAAATCAGTGCCCAGGCAATGCCAGGCGGGCAGGGCGGGGCGGGAGGGCAGGCCCGGCGCGTTGAAATCCCCGTGCATTACGAGGGCGAAGACCTTGAAGCCCTGGCTGCGCACCTGCGCATCAGCCGCGCCGAGCTGATCGAGCGCCACACCGGATGCGATTACCACGCCGCCTTTGCCGGTTTTGCGCCTGGCTTTGTCTATCTCAGCGGCGGCCATCCGTGTTTCACCCAGGTGCCCCGGCTGGCTACGCCACGCACACGCGTGCCCGCTGGCTCCGTCGCTTTGGCGGGCGATTTCAGCGCCGTGTACCCCAAGGACAGCCCCGGCGGCTGGCAACTCATCGGCACCACGCCCTTGCAGATGTGGGACTTGCAGCGCGCCGAGCCCGCGCTGATGCAGCCGGGCTTTCGCGTGCGCTTTGTTGATCTGGCCCAGAGGCCGCGCCATATCAGCCTGCCAGCGGCTACGGCCACTGCTTCCGCCCCCGCGCCCGTTTCCTCAGCCCAGGCTGCAACGCCCACTCAGGTTCAAGGCGAAAGCGCTGCCGCATCCCTGCACATCATGGCCCCCGGCCTGCAAACCCTGGTGCAAGACGGCGGCCGCCGTGGCATGACGGGCATGGGCGTCTCCGCCAGCGGCGCGCTCGATGGCGCGGCCATGCGTGCGGCCAACCGCTGCGTGGGCAACCCCAGCGACGCGCCCGTGCTGGAAAACACCCTGGGCCTGCTGCGCCTGCGCTGCCAGGGGCGGGCCGTGGCCGCCGTCACCGGCGCTTGCACCGTGCTGCGCATCACCACCGCCAGCGGCGCACAACTGCACCCGGCCTTGTACGAAGCCTTTGCGCTGGACGATGGCGATGTGCTGGAGCTGGCCGCACCTACCGCCGGGCTGCGCTGCTACGTTGCTGTGCGAGGCGGCCTGGGCGTGCCCCCGGTGCTGGGCAGCGCCGCCACCGATACGCTCGCGGATATTGGCCCTGCGCCCTTGGCGGCGGGCGATGTCTTGCCCGTGGGGCAGGCCATCGCCGCCGCTGCGTTGCGCCCTGTTACGGCCGATGCCGTGGCCGCTGAATGCGCCGCCCACCTGCCCCGACCGGGGCAGGAAGTGATGCTGGACGTATGCCTTGGCCCGCGTGACGATTGGTTCGCACCCCAGGCCCTGGCCTTGCTGACGCAACAGCGTTGGCAGGCCACGCCCCAATCCAACCGCGTCGGCATTCGCTTGCAAGGCCAAACGCCCCTGCCACGCGCCCAGGCGTATGCCAGCGCTGAGCTGCCCAGCGAGGGCACGCCCAGCGGCGCGCTGCAAGTGCCCGCCAGCGGCCAGCCCGTGCTGTTTCTGGCCGATCACCCTTTGACGGGCGGCTATCCCGTCATCGCCGTGCTGGCGCGCCATCACCTGGATCTTGCCGCCCAAGTGCCTCCCGGCGCGTGGCTGCGGTTTCGCCCGCTGCCGTGCGGCAAGGGCGAGGCCGATCTCGCCTGACCTCACCAACTCTCCCACTCAAAGTCTTTTTCATGATGACCAAAGTTTTGATTGCCAACCGGGGCGAAAACACCTGTGTTTCGTCAAATTGGCGTGATGCGCGCAGCGCATGCGGCGATCTCGCCCTTCCCAAGGCTGTTAGTTGAAAGCCCGTTTCCATGATTACCAAAGTTCTCATTGCCAATAGGGGCGAAAACACCTGTGTTTCACCAAATCGGCGTGATGCGCGCAGCGCATGCGGCGATCTCGCCCCTCCCAAGGCTGTTAGTTGAAAGCCCGTTTCCATGATTACCAAAGTTCTCATTGCCAATAGGGGCGAGATCGCCGTCCGCATTGCGCGCGCCTGCGCCGATTACGGCGTGGCCTCGGTGGCGGTGTATGCCGATGCCGACCGTGATGCCCTGCACGTGCGCATGGCCGATGAAGCCTGGGCGCTGGAGGGCGAGCGCGCCGCTGATACCTATTTGCGCATCGACAAGCTGCTGGACATCGCCCGCCGCAGCGGCGCCGATGCCGTGCATCCCGGCTACGGCTTTCTCTCCGAGCGCGCCGAATTCGCCCGCGCCGTGCAGCAGGCTGGCCTGGCCTGGATCGGACCCGATCCGGCCACCATCGAAGCCCTGGGCGACAAAGTCGCTGCCCGCAAAATCGCCCAACAAGCGGGCGCCCCCCTGGTGGCGGGCACGACCGATCCCGTGCAAAGCGCCGACGAAGCGCTGGCCTTTGCCCGCCAGCACGGCCTGCCCATTGCCATCAAGGCCGCTTTTGGCGGCGGCGGGCGCGGTCTGAAAGTCGCCTGGCAACTTGACGAAGTGGCCGAGCTGTACGAATCCGCCGTGCGCGAAGCCGCCGCCGCTTTTGGCCGGGGCGAGTGCTTTATCGAGCAGTTTCTGGATCGCCCGCGCCACATCGAAGCCCAGGTCATCGCCGACCGCCACGGCAACGTCCTCGTGCTGGGCACGCGCGACTGCTCCTTGCAGCGGCGCAACCAAAAGTTGGTGGAAGAAGCGCCCGCCCCCTTCCTCTCCGACGCGCAGCGCCAGCGCATCCACCAAGCCGCGCGCGCCATCTGCGTGCAGGCCGCCTACGTCGGCGCGGGCACGGTGGAATTCCTGCTCAGCCGCGACGGGCACATCTCCTTTCTGGAAGTCAACACCCGGCTGCAAGTCGAGCACCCCGTCACCGAGGAAGTCTTCGGCATCGATTTGGTGCAAGAGCAATTGCGCGTGGCCGATGGCCTGCCGCTGTCGGTCACCGAAACGCCCGCGCCGCGTGGCCACAGCATCGAGTTCCGCCTCAATGCCGAAGACCCAGGGCGCGGCTACCTGCCCACGCCTGGGCGCATTACGCGCTTTGACATGCCCGCAGGCCCCGGCGTGCGCGTGGACAGCGGCGTGAGCGCCGACTCCCTCGTGCCCGGCAGCTTCGACTCGCTCATGGCCAAGCTCATCGTCACCGGCCGCACCCGCGCCCAGGCGCTGCAACGCGCGCGCCGCGCCCTGGCCGAATGCCACATTGAAGGCGTGGCCAGCGTCCTGCCTTTTCACCGCGCTTTGCTGGACGAGGGCGATTTCACCAACGCCGAGGCGCTGCGCGTGCACACCCGCTGGATCGAAACCGAATTTGCGCCGCGCGTTGCCATGGTCCCCCGGCCCGAACCCGCCAGCGCCCTGGCCTGGCAGCACACCTGGATCGAAATCGACGGCCAGCGCCGCCGCTTGGGCTTGCCTGCGCAATGGCTGGGGGCGTTGAGCGCGCCCGGTGCATGGGGGGCGCCAGGGGACGCAGAGGCTGCGAGCGCCGCGCCGCCTGCACCCGCTGCGCAAGCCGACGCCAACGCCATCACCGCGCCGCTGACGGGCAGCTTATTGGCCTGGAAAGCCGAGCCAGGCCAGGCCGTCGAAGCCGGGCAAACCGTGGCGGTGATGGAAGCCATGAAGATGGAAGTTGCCATCCCCGCCCCCCGCGCGGGCCGCCTGCATCCGCTGGTGGAGGCGGGCAGCGCGTTGCATGCAGGCGATGCGCTGGCGCGGCTGGAGGATTGAATACCTGCTGCGCCCCTGCGCAGCGTGCAGGAGGGTAGGGGCAAAGCAGGCGTCAATGTGCTTATTTTTTCAAATCAAAAAGAAATAAAATACCTTTATTTCGGCATGATGATATTAAAATCAATTTTATTTTGATCGATAAATAATAGAGGCGCAGGCGTGCGCCTGCCCCGCAAGCGCTGGCAGCAAAACACAACAAGCGCCACGGCTGAGGTGGCGCTTGTCGGGTTCACGCAGCGTGCGTGCGAGGGAGTTTCAGAGCGTCTTACAGGCGCTTACAGATAGTCTTTGCGCAGGCGGCGCTTGAGCAGCTTGCCGCTGGGGTTCTTGGGCAGGCTGTCGGCAAAGACCACGCGCTTGGGCGCCTTGAAGTGCGCCATGTGGGCGTTGCAGAAGTCGATGACCTGCTGCTCGCTCAGCTCGGCGCCGTCCTTGCGCACCACCACGGCGGTGACAGCCTCCACCCACTTCGGGTCGGGCAGGCCGATCACGGCCACTTCGCTGACTTCGGGCATGCGGTAGATCATTTCCTCCACCTCGCGGCTGGCCACGTTTTCGCCGCCGGTCTTGATCATGTCCTTCTTGCGGTCAACGACGCTGATGTAGCCCTCCTCATCAATCGTGGCCAGATCGCCCGAGTGGAACCAGCCGCCTTCGAACGCGGCGGCGGTGCGCTCCTCATCCTTGAAGTAGCCCAGCATCAGGTGCGGCGAGCGGTGCACGATCTCGCCCACCTCGCCCACGGGCACGTCCTGCATGTCGTCATCGACCACGCGGGTTTCCACATTCAGCACCGGGCGGCCGCAGGAGCCGGGTTTGCGCAACTGGTCCTCAGGGCCGAGGATGGTGGCCAGCGGCGCGATTTCGGTCTGGCCGTACAGGTTCCACAGCCGCACATCGGGCAGGCGGCGCGCCATTTCCTTCATCACCTCCACCGGCATGATGGAAGCGCCGTAATAGCCCTTGGCCAGCTTGGACAGGTCGGTCTGGTCAAACAGCGGCGAGCGCAGCAGCGCAATCCACACCGTGGGCGGAGCGAAGAAGCTGGTGATGCCATGGCGCGCCATCATGGGCAGCAGGCTATCGGGCGTTGGCTTGGAGGTGATGATGTTGGTGCAGCCCATGTAAACGGCTGGGCCGAGGAACACATCCAACTGCGCGCAGTGGTACAGCGGCAGCGCGTGCAGCAGCACGTCATCCTGGGCAATGGCGGCGTTGTTCACGCAGCTCACGTATTGCCACAGCACGGCATCGTGCGTGAGCATGGCGCCCTTGGGGCTGGATTCGGTGCCGCTGGTGTAGACGATTTGCAGCAGCCCGTCGCTGGTGGGGCCTGCGTCCTCAGGCAGTGGGTCGGTGCAGGCGGCCAGCTCGTCCAGCGTGGTCATGCCGGCCACAGGCTCGCCCGGGTCTTCGGCGGGCAGCCAGAGGAAGTGTTCGACTTGCGTATCGAGCTTGGCGGCTGCCTGGGCCAGCTTGGCCATGTTGTTGTCGGTGGCCAGCCAGCGCGCTTCGGCATGGCGCAGGATATAGGCCACCTCATCAGCGGTGAGCATGAAGTTGATCGGCACCAGCACCGCGCCCAGGCGCGCCAGCGCAAAGCGCAGCGCCACAAAGCCATGCGAGTTGCGTGCCAGCACCGCGACCGTGTCGCCCGTGGCCACGCCACGCTGCGCCAGCCCTGCGGCTATCCGGGTGACCAGCGCGTCAAACTCCGCGTAGCTCCAGCGCACATCGCCGCAGATCACCGCGGTTTTCTCAGGCAAGCGCAGTGCCGTGCGGCGCAAGATATCGGCAACGCTTTGGCGACGGACGATAGGGGGCAGGGTGGACATGGTTGCGATCTCCTTGGTTGGGGGTTGGCAGGCAATGTGCCCTGCGGGGGCATTTCTCTGCTCAACCTCCACTTATGCGTTGACGGGTTGGAGTCCCCATGCCATCAGCGCTTGGGGCGTTGGTTGTGCGAGGAGAGAAAAACGGTGCAGAGCCTGAGGATCAACGGTGCGCCGCGCCTGCCAGCGCTGCGCCCGTGCTTTGGATTATGGGAGAGCGACGCGGCGCAGGCCGCGCTCTTGCCGCCCAGCGCCAGCCAGGTTGCTTGGAAGGCAGAGCCGGCAACCTCAGGCCCTGAGATCCTTCCGCAAGCTCGCTGCGTTGCCACGCTTGCCAAGGCAGCCAGCCTTGGCAAGCGTGTCGCCTTGCGATCACACGGTTTTGGGGCCAGTGCGGGGGTGCGCAAAGTGCATCACACGCTCTAAATATCTTCCAGCAAAGGGTAGGGCACGGCGTCAAGGCGAAGGGCCAGGGCTTGCCCGCCGTGCAGCCAGTGCACCGGCTCTTGTGCATGGGCGATCTTGAGCGAGACGATGGCGGCAAACGGCGCAGGCTGCCCGGCGCCGGGCTGGCTTTGCCCAGGTTGGGGCTGTGCAGGCTGGGGTTGCCATGCGGCTTGCACCAGCACGCCGCAGGGCTGCTGCGGATCCGATGGGGTGAAGATTTCCGTGCCCGGCTCGGGCAGGTGCGTCGCCAGCCCTTGGGCCAGGTAGGCGCGGCGCTTGATTGCGCCCCGGAACTGGCTGCGCGCTACCACCTCCTGGCCGGGGTAGCAGCCTTTTTTGAAGTTCACGCCGCCGATGGATTCGTAATTGAGCATTTGCGGCACGAACTGATCGACCACGCCCTGGCTGATGGTGGCGATGCCGGAGGCCGCCTCGGACCAGGCCCAAACGGCGGCGTCGGTATCGGGGGGGAGGGCTTGGGCGTCTGCTGCGGCGCTGATCCAAAGGGCACGTGCGCTCTGGCCAGCCGGGTAAAGGCCGATCAGCCAGGCCGCCCCGCTGGCGGTCTGATCCGTCGTGCCCGTTGCTGCGTCAGGCGCAGGCCCGGCCACGGCGGCGGCGCTGGCAACAGCTTGCCAGGGCTGCAAGGGCAGGGCGCTGGCGGCGCTGCCCGCCCAGATCGGCAGCGCCGCCGCCGTGGCGATGGCGTCGCCCATCAGCCCGCGCAGGCGCCATTGCGCGCTGGCGTCGCTGATGCGGACTTTGGCGCGCAGCACGTACATCGACAGGCGTTTGTGCACCGCCGCCAGCACGCTGCGGTGCGCCAGCAGCAGCACATCGCTGGCGCCGTAGCGCACGCCGATAAAGCTCGCCTGCATGCGCCCTTTGGGGCTGAGAAAGGCGGCCAGGCGTGCGGCGTCGTGCTTGAGCAAGGCGAAATCGTTGCTGAGCTGGCGGTGCAAGAAATCCAGCGCATCGGCGCCGCTGACGTGCAGGACGCCCAAATCGTCGATAGGGGTGATGGCGTTGAGTGACATGGGGGGAAGGCTTGGATGAAGCGGCGCGCGCCGCGCCGGGTGCGCTTTGAGCAGGCTTTTGCAGCGTGCAAAAAACAAGCGCCAGAACCGCGTTGGCGATGCCCGGCAAGGGGCGCTGGCGCAGGCGGGGGCAACAGGGGATTCGTGCTATCGTGCGCGCCTTTTGGCCACGGCGGCTGCCTATGGCGCGCGCCGTTTTTACCAGAGGAATAGTCGTTTTGCTGCGCAGATTGTTGTTGCTCCTGTTGCTCGTGCTGGTATTGGCTGGCGCGGCGCTGGGCTATGGGTGGTGGTGGCGGATGCAACCGCTGGAGATTGCGCCATCGCCCGCCGAGGTGACGATTGCGCGCGGCGCTTCCGCCAAAACCGTGGCGCAGACGCTGGTGGCCGCAGGCGTGTTCGACGTGCCCGTGCAAGGGCTGTATGCCTGGCTGCGCCTTTCGGGCCAGGGCAGCCAGGTCAAGGCCGGTTATTACGAATTCGCATCCGGTGACACGCCCGCGCAGGTGATGCAGCGCCTGATCAAAGGCGAGCAAAGCCTCAAATCCATCACCTTCGTCGAGGGCTGGACGTTCGCGCAAATGCGCCAGTTGCTCGCCCAGCAGCCGCTGGCGCACGAAACCCGGGGCCTGAGCGATGCGCAGGTGATGGAAAAACTCGGCCGCCAGGGCGTGCACCCCGAGGGGCGCTTCTTCCCCGATACCTATTTGTATGCCAAGGGCAGCAGCGATTTGGCCGTGCTCAAACAATCGCTGGAGGCGATGGAGCGCATGCTCGAAGCCGCCTGGCAGCAGCGCGAGCGCAGCCTGCCGCTGAAAACGCCCGATGAGGCGCTGATCCTGGCCAGCATCGTGGAAAAAGAAACCGGCCGCGACAGCGACCGCCGCCGCATTGCGGGCGTATTCGTCAACCGCCTCAACAAAGGCATGCTGCTGCAAACCGATCCCACCGTCATCTACGGCCTGGGCCAGCAGTTCGATGGCCGCTTGCGCAAGCGCCACCTGCAAACCGATACGCCCTGGAACACCTACACCCGCGCCGGCCTGCCGCCCACGCCCATTGCCATGCCCGGGCGGGCCTCGCTGCTGGCGGCGGTGCAGCCGGAGAAAACCACGGCGTACTACTTCGTGGCGCGCGGCGATGGCTCCAGCGAATTCAGCGAAACCCTGCAACAGCACAACCGCGCGGTAGATCGTTACATCAGGGGCAAACCATGAACATGGCAGCCAGGCAAACACCCGCAGCGGCGCGCCCGCGCGGTTGGTTCATCAGTGTGGAAGGCATCGACGGGGCAGGCAAATCCAGCCACATCGAAGCCATCGCCCAGGCCCTGCAAGCGCAAGGCCAGCGCGTTTGCCTCACGCGCGAGCCAGGCGGCACGCCCTTGGGCGAGCAATTGCGCGAGCTGCTGCTGCACCAGGACATGGACGCCTGGGCCGAAACCCTGCTGGCCTTTGCCGCCCGCCGCCAGCACCTGCGCGAAGTCATCGCCCCCGCGCTGGCCGAAGGCGTTTGCGTGGTGTGCGATCGCTATACCGATGCCACCTACGCCTACCAGGGCAGCGGCCACGGCGTGCCGTGGGAGGCCATCGCCCAGCTTGAGCGCTGGGTGCAAAGCGGCTGGCCGACCGTGGGGGCAGGCGCAGCGACGGCAGCGGGGGATCGGCCAGAGGGCGCGCTGCTTGAGCCCGATTGCACGCTGTGGTTCGACGTGCCGCCCGAAGTTGCCGCCCAGCGTCTGCAACAGGCGCGCACGCCCGACCGCTTTGAAGGCCAGGCCCGCGCATTTTTCGAGCGCGTCGCCCAAGGCTATGCCCGCCGCGCCGCCCAGGCGCCCGCGCGCATCGTGCGCATCGACGCCCATGCCCCCTTGCCCCAAGTGCAAGAGCGGGTGCTGGCCGCCTTGGCCCAGCAGGGTATTTTGCGTGCCTGAAGCCTTTTTATTTCAAATCAAAAAGCAAAAATATCGCCTTGTTTCGGCATGATGGTATTGAAGTCAATTTTACTTTGATTGAAATATCTCTTGTGCCCGGCCCGGGCCGGAAAAAGGCGCGAAGCGCTCGATGGAGCAGGCTCTGAAAGAGCCGAGCGGCCCTGTCCGGCCTTCTTTGCACGCCAGCGCAATGCCAGCAAGGCAGAATCGGCAGCCTTTTCACCCTCTCGCTCAAGCCCTGCATGGCCAGTAAAACCCCGCCCCCGCCCCCGCCGCCCAAACTGCCGCCGCCCATGCCTTGGCTGGCGGGCCAGCTCGACGCCTTGCTCCAGCAGCAAGGCCACGCCCTGCTGCTGGAAGGCGCTTCCGGCCTGGGCCAGTTCGAGCTGGGGCTGGCCTGGGCGCAAGCCGCGCTGTGCGAGGCGCGGGCGGCCGATGCGCCCATGCAAGCCGCATGCGGGCGCTGCGAAGGCTGCCACGCCGTGCAGGTGCGCACCCACCCGGATTTGCTGGTGCTGCTGCCCGAGGCCTTGCAAATCGAATGGGGCTGGGGTGCGCAGGAGGGCGATGCGACCGAAGCCAAGCGCAAGCCCAGCCGGGAAATCCGCATCGAAGCCATGCGCCAGATGATCACCTTCAGCCAGCGCACGGACGCGCGCGGGCGCGGCAAGGTGGTGCTGGTCTATCCCGCCGAGAGCATGAACGCCATCACCGCCAACGCGCTGCTGAAAACCCTGGAGGAGCCGCCTGGCCCCACACGCTTCGTGCTCGCCACCCAGGCGGCGCACCGCCTGTTGCCCACCATCCGCAGCCGCTGCCACGCCTGGAAGATGCACTGGCCCGCAGCCGATGCCGTGCAGGCCTGGCTGTTGGCCGCAGGCGCGCCGCCCGAGCAGGTGCCCACCGCCGTGCAGGCCGCAGGCGGGCGCCCGCAGGATGCGTGGCAATGGTTGCAAGCGGGCTTGACGGCGCAGGATTGGCAGCGCCTGCCCAGCCAGTTGGCGCAAGGCCAGGCCGGCTTGTTGGCGCAAGCCACGCCCAGCCAGGCGGTAGCGATGCTGATGCAGGTCTGCCACGACGCCATGGCCGTCGCCGCAGGCGCTGCGCCGCGGTATTTCGAGGCGCAGGCCTTGCAGGCCGCGCTGGGCGGGGGCAGGGGCGGCAGGGCCGATGCCAAAGCGGGCGAGGCGGCCGTGCCCACATGGGCGCAGCGCCAAAAACGCCTGGCCAGGCTGAGCCAATGGTCGGTGGAACTGGCCCAGGCCGCGCGCACCAGCGAGCACACCTGGAACCCGGAGCTGATGCTGTGGGCGCTTGTGGACCAGGCGCGCGCTGCCTTACACTCGCCCGCCTGAGTGAGCGCCCCCGGCCTTTCCCACTTCTACCAACACACCCAACACCATGTCCGCCACCGAAGACGCCCCCAAAACCGCCGCGCGCCCCAGTGTCATCCAGCTCAACATCAAGGAAAAAGCGGCGCTGTACGCCTCGTACATCCCGCTGTTCAAAGAGGGCGGCATCTTCGTGCCCACCGAGCGCGATTACCAGATGGGCGACAGCATCTTCGTCATGCTGACGCTGCCCGACGATCCCAAGAAATACGCCATTGCAGGCACCGTGGCCTGGATTACCCCTTCGGGCGCCTCGGGCGGGCGCGTGCGGGGCGTGGGCGTGCGCTTTCCGGCGGACGACAAATCCTCCGAGCTGCGCACCAAGATTGAAAACCGCCTGGGCACCGCCCTGGGCTTAGACCGCCCCACCCACACGGTGTGACTTCCCCCTTCGCGCCGCTGCCCGCGCGCCTGCGTGGGCCATCCCTTCCCCCCAGAGCAGCTTCGGCTGCTCTGCTGCGTTTTTCCGATCTCCATGTACGTCGATTCCCACTGCCATCTCAGTTTTGCCGAGCTGCACGACCAGGTGCCGCGCATTCGCCAAGCCATGCAACAAGCCCAGGTTGATGCCGCGCTGTGCATTTGCACCACGCTGGAGGAGTTCGAGCGCGTGCACGCCCTGGCGCTGGAGAACGACAACTTCTGGTGCACCGTCGGCGTGCATCCCGACAACGAAGGCGTGACCGAGCCTGACCAGGCCACGCTGGTGGCGCTGGCCCAGCGCCCGCGCGTGGTGGGCCTGGGCGAGACGGGGCTGGACTATTACGACATGCCCGGCCGCAAAGGCGGGCGCACCATTGCCGACATGCAGTGGCAGCGCGATCGCTTTCGCACCCATATCCGCGCGGCGCGCCAGGTGCGCAAGCCGCTGGTCATCCACACCCGCGACAGCACCGCCGACACCCTGCGCATCCTGCGCGAGGAGGGCGAAGATGGCGCGGGCAACCTCGCTGGCGGCGTGTTCCATTGCTTTGTGGAAGACGTGGCCGCGGCGCGGCAAGTGCTGGATTTGGGCTATTACGTCTCCTTCTCCGGCATCGTCACCTTCAAAAACGCCCACGCCGTGCACGAAAGCGCGCGCTTTGTGCCGCTGGATCGCCTGCTGATCGAAACCGACAGCCCCTACCTCGCGCCCGTACCCCATCGCGGCAAAACCAACGAACCGGCCTACGTCGCCCACGTCGGCCAGCACATCGCCCAGTTGCGTAACATCACCCCCCAGGCGCTGGGCGAAGCCACCAGCCGCAATTTCAAAACCCTTTTCCGTGGAGTCGATGCGTCATGAAATCCCTGCGCACCTGGATCAATCCCCTCGGGGCCGCCGCACTGGCGCTGACGATGTTGACGGCGCTGACGGTGCCGACCACCCCCGCATGGGGCCAGACCCGCCCCGGCGGCCCTCAGCCATCGAGCGCACAGGCCGCGCCATCACAAGCGGCCCACCGCGCAGAGGGGCAAAGCAGCGAGCTGTTCGTTGCCGTCACGCGCGACAACGCCAGCGCCGTCACCCGTTTGCTGGAGCGCGGCATGGATCCCAACGTGCGCGATGCCAAAGGGCAGACGCCGATGGTGCTGGCCTTGCAGTTGGGCAGCCTGCGCGCCTTCGATGCCTTGATGGCCTCGGCGCGCACCAACGTGGAATTTCGCAACGCCCACGACGAAAGCCCGCTGATGATCGCCGCCATTCGCGGCCACAGGGATGCCGTGGTGCGTCTGGAGCGCCAAGGCGCGCACGTCAATAAACCGCTGTGGACGCCGCTGCACTACGCCGCCGCTGGCACCTCGGACGAGCAGGTGCGCATCACCGACTTTCTGCTGGAAAAGCACGCCTTTATCGACGCCCAATCCCCCAACGGCACCACACCCTTGATGATGGCCGCGCAGTACGGCACCGAAGGCGTGGTGCGCCTGCTGATGGAATCCGACGCCGATCCGCTGATGAAAAACCAGCTGGGCCTGACGGCGGTGGATTTCGCCAAACGCGCGGGCCGCGAGCGCCTGGCGCAGGAGCTGGCGCGTTACGAAGAACACGTGCGCCAGCGCCGCATGCAAGGTAGCCCAACCCCGCCCGCTGCCCCGCTCCAATAATGCGTCGCCGCTGAGGCCCTGCGCGGTCGTGCGCAGCGCGGCCCATGTAAAAGCCCTTGCTGGCCCCGGTGTGGGCAGCAAGGGCTTTTTGTTTTTATCGATCAATAGGAAATAAAAACTGCTTGTTTCGTTATGATGGGTATAAATTGATTTTTCTTTTGGTTTGTTTTATAAGGATTTTGCTCCAGCAGAATGCTCAGGAAAAGCCAACAAAAAAGCAGCGGGGCACAATCGCCGCGCTGCTTTTTTGTTGGGTTGCTGCCGTGAGGCAGCCCCGCATTGGCTTACTTGAGGCCAACCTTGCCGAAACGGTTGCGGAACTTCTCGACGCGACCGCCCATGTTGTCCACCGACTTTTGCGTGCCGGTGTAGAAGGGGTGGGATTCGCTGGAAGTATCGAGCTTGAACAGCGGCAGCTCGCGGCCATCATCGGTTTGGCCGGTTTCTTTCGTGGGCACGCACGAACGCGTCACGAACTTGAAACCGTTGGAGAGATCCACGAACAGAACTTCGCGGTAATCGGGGTGAATGCCTTCTTTCATGGCCGTCCTTCTAAGGGCAAGAACCTCGCGCCAGCCACATGCGACACCCATTGTCGCAGCACTTAGCGCACAAAACGGGCGATTATCGCACGATTGCCAAGCGCCGCAGCGCAGGCCATCACGTCAGCACGTCGTCCGTGAAGGGCGAGGCTGGCTCCTCCTGGCCAGGCGCGGCCAGCGGCTCGACTTTGAGAATGGCGATGGAGATGTTGTCGCCCCCGCCGTTGGCCCGTTCGCGGGCTTTGTTGACCAGGAACATGGCGGCGTCGCGCGCACCGAGCATTTGCATGGTTTGGCCCAATTCCTGCGGGGTGAAATACGCCCACAGGCCGTCGCTGCACGCAATGATGACGTCGCCCACATCCAACTGGCCGATGACGTGAAACGAGGCGGGCGGATCGGCCTCGCTGCCCAGGCAGCCCACCAGCACGTTGGAGTTGGGGTGGCCCACGGCCTCCTCCTCGGTGATTTCGCCGCAATCGATGAGCGATTGCACATAGGAATGGTCTTTGGTGCGAAACACCATGCGGCCCCACTGGAAGTGGTAAATGCGCGAATCGCCCGCATGCACCCAGTGGCATTGGCCCGAAGGCAGCACCAAAAACGCGGCGATGGTGCTGTGCGGCTCCTGCTCGGCGGAAACGGCGGTAAGCCGGATCACCAGGTGCGACTCTCTGACGATGTTTTGCAAAAACTGCTTCGGATCGTCCGTATCGGGGTCGAAACGCTCGAGCAACTGCCGCGCGCTCAGCAGCACCTGATCGGCCGCCTTACGCCCGCCGCTGCGCCCGCCCATGCCATCTGCGACCACACCCAGCACGCATTCGGCCACGCGCGGGTGTTGAAGAATGGCGACCTGGTCTTGTTGGTATTGGCGATCGCCTTTGTGCAAGCCAGTGGCTGCGGTCAGTTTGTATTGCGGCATAGGCGTAATGGGCAAAAATCAGGTTTTTTTTGGATGTTGGCGCGATTATGAATCTCTCCAGAGAAGCCTCTGCAGATGTTTCTGGACGTATGCAGTGGTTTCGCAGCCGCCAAGCCACAATGCGCCGATGACCGCCATGCCGCAACCGCCCGACCCCGCATCTTCCGTCCCGGCATGCCCTGCTGCGTGCCCGGAGCGCCCCCCCAGGGCGCTGGCGCGCCTGGCCCGCGCGGTGCAGGCGCAAGGCTGGTTGCAAGAAAACGCGCCCAAAGCCCCGCCTTCGCCCTGCATCCGCATCTGCGCCATGACCGAGGCCGATGGGCCAGCGCCTGCGCACTGCCGCGGCTGCTACCGCCAGTTGGCCGAAATCGCCTGCTGGGGCAGCGCCAGCGCGGCAGAGCAGCGCGCCATCTGGCGGGCGCTGTTGCAACGCGCGGGCCTGGGTTGAGCCGGGCGCGCGCCCGGACTTGGAATGTGTGAGGCTGCATGGAACTGCACGCGCTGATAGAGAGCACCTTTGCCGATGGCGGCGCGCTGGCGCAGGCCAACCCGCGCTTCAAAGCCCGCCAGGGGCAGACGGCGATGGCGCTGGCCGTGGGCGAGGCGATCGAGCAAGGTGGCGCGCTGGCGGTGGAGGCGGGCACGGGCGTGGGCAAAACCTTTGCCTATCTGGTGCCCGCGCTGCTCAGCGGCGAGCGGGTGCTGGTCTCCACCGCCACCAAGGCGCTGCAAGACCAGATTTTTCTGCGCGACCTGCCTTTTTTGCGCCAGGCCCTGGGCATCTCGCTGCAAGCGGCGTTGCTCAAAGGCCGCAGCAGCTATTTGTGCCCTTACCGGCTGGAATTGGCCGAGTCCGAACTCGATGGCGCCAGCGCCGCGCAGGTGCGCTGGGTCGGCCAGGTGCGCACCTGGTCGGCCACCACGCAAACGGGGGACATGAGCGAGATGCCCGGCTTTCAGGAGCGCTCGCCCTATCTGCCGCTGGTGACCTCCACGCGCGAGAACTGCCTGGGCTCGCACTGCCCGCAATTTGCCCAATGCCACGTCAACCGGGCGCGCAAGCAGGCGCTGGCGGCCGATTTGGTCGTCATCAACCACCACCTCTTTTTTGCCGATTTGCAGGTGCGTGAAAGCGGCATGGCCGAGCTGCTGCCCAGCGTGCGCGTGGCGGTGATCGACGAAGCCCACCAATTCAACGAAACCGGCGTGAACTTCCTGGGCGAGCAGTGGAGCAACGCCCAATTGAGCGACTTTGCGCGCGAAACCCTGCGCACCTGCAACAAACTGGCGCGCGGCCTGGGCGATTGGGCGCAACTCGTTTACGCAGTGGACGAAGCCTGCAAAGCCTGGGTGCGTTGCCTGGGAGAAGAAAGCCACCAACGCCTGGCCTGGCTAGGCCCCGCGCCCGAAGGCGTGGACGCGGCGCAATGGCAAACCGCCCTGCAAGCGCAGGCCGATGCGCTGCATGCACTGAACCTGGCCTTGCAAGGCGTCAGCGCCTCCGCCCCCGAGCTGGCGCGCCTGCACGAGCGCTGCTTGCAGCACTGGCACAAAGCGCAGTTGTTCCAGGGCGCGCCGCGCCTGGGGCGGGTGCGCTGGGTGGAGCTGGGCGGCGTGCTGGCGCGCCTGATCGAAAGCCCGCTGGACATCGCCCACGACATGCGCAGCCATTGGGGCCTGGGCGAGCACCCCGACTCTGCTCGCACCGCCGAGGACGCCCAGGACGCTGACGCCCCTTTTGAAACGCCAGCCAATACCGCCCCCGCCCGCGCCTGGATCTTCACCTCTGCCACGCTGGGCGCCGATGCGCGCCTGAGCCACTTCACCCAGGCTTGCGGGCTGGAGCAGGCGCGCATTCTGCAAGTGCCCAGCCCGTTCAACTACGCGCGCCAATCCATGCTGTACGTGCCGGCCGACATGCCCGATCCCAAGCACGTCCAGCAACACGGCCAGGCCGTGGCCGAGCTGGCCGCGCAGGGCGCGCAGGCGCTGGGCGGGCGCACGCTGGTGCTCACCACCACGCTCAAAGCCCTGCACCACATCGGCCAGGCGTTGCGCCAGGCCCTGCTGATTTGCGAACACATCGAAGTGTTGGTGCAGGGCGAGCAATCCAAGCAGCGGCTAATGGAGCTGTTTCGCAACCCCGCGCCCGGCAAAGGCTATGTGCTGGTGGCTTCGGCCACCTTTTGGGAAGGCTTTGACGTGCCCGGCGATGCGCTGCAACTGGTGGTGATCGACAAACTGCCCTTCCCGCCGCCGCACGACCCGCTCATCCAGGCCCGCGCGCGCCGCTACGAGCAGCAGGGCGAAAGCGCCTTTGCGCGCCTGTTCGTGCCCGAGGCCGCCATCGCCCTCAAACAAGGCGCGGGCCGGCTGATTCGCACCGAAACCGACAAAGGCATCCTCGCCCTGTGCGACCCGCGCGTGCTGCAAAAAGGCTATGGCCGCCAACTGCTGGCCAGCCTGCCGCCCATGGCCCGCATGCGCAGCGCCAGCCACTTTGCCGAAGCCGTGCGCCGCCTGGCCGCCGCAGCGGGCGTCAGCAATCCGCAGCCGGATTAGTTTTACATTTCAAAATGAATTGAATTTGATTGCTAAATTGCCGAAAAAAGGAGGTTTTATTTCCTTTGATTGGTATATTGGATGGCTTGGCAGTCGGCAGGCTTGCCAGGACTTGGCTCTAATGATGTCCCTCTCTCATTTATGATCGCGTTTTACGTTTTATCTTGTTGAGAGGACACCACCATGCGTTCCATTCTTTCCCGAAGCCTTGTCGGTTTGGCCTGTGCAGCCGCGTGCGGGCTGGCTCTGGCCCACGGCGATCACGGCCATGACCACGACCACGATGACGACAAGCACGAAGCCCAGCACGCCCACGTGCACGGCGTCGCCCACCTGGATGCGGCCGTGGATGGCAAAACCCTGCAAGTGCAATTGGAAGTTTCGGCCAGCGACATCGTCGGCTTTGAATACGCGCCGCGCACCGCCGAGGAAAAGCAAAAAGTCGCTGCCGCCAAGCAGGCGCTGCTCAAAGAGGCCCCGCTGAGCGCCAATGCCGAAGCCGCCTGCACGCTGAAAAAAGCCGAAGTCGATTTCGATGACATGGACGACGACCATGACCACGACCACGACAAAGACGACAAACACCGCCACGCCAAAGACGACAAGCATGCCTCTGTGCACAGCGATGTGGAGGCCGAGTACACCTTCCATTGCGACAAGCCCCAGGCCCTGCAATCTCTGGAAGTGAACCTGGCCAAGCGCTTTGCCAGCGTGCACACCATCGAAGTGCAGCTCGCGCTGCCCCAAGGGCAATTCCGCCGCACGCTCTCGGCAGGCCAAACACAGGTGAGCTGGAAGTAAATGCTTGAGTGAAGGCCCTCTGAGTGGGGTCTCTTTACCCGGTCGATACCCCCGCTCGCTCGCTTGCGGGAGAGGGCAGGGCAGAGGTCGGGGCGCAAGCCCTGCGCCCGCGCTGCTCCCGCATCCGCCAACATTCTCCCGGCCCGTTCAACCCAGGGCCATTGCCCCATGTCCCCCACCATCCCCGACGCCATCCTCCGCGTGCAAGGCATGCACTACCGCTGGCCCGGTCAGGCCAGTGCTTGTTTGCTGATCGACGACTTTGCCGTGCAGCGGGGCGAAACCGTGTTTCTGCACGGCCCCAGCGGCAGCGGCAAAAGCACGCTGCTCTCACTGCTGGCGGGGGTGTTTTTGCCGCAGCAAGGCAGTGTGTGCCTGGACGGGCGCGATTGGGCCAGCATGGGCGCGGCCGCGCGCGACCGCTACCGGGCCGACCGGCTGGGCTACATCTTTCAGCAATTCAATTTGTTGCCCTACCTGAGCGTGCGCGACAACGTGCTGCTGCCTTGCCGCTTCTCCGCCGCGCGCGCGCAGGCTGCGGCGGCCAGCCAGGGCAGCGCGCAGGCCGCGGCCGAGCATTGGCTGCGCGCGATGGATTTGCCCGCCGCCAGTTGGGATGCGCCGGCGCGGGCGCTGTCGGTCGGCCAGCAGCAGCGCGTGGCCGCCGCGCGTGCGCTGGTGGGCGCGCCGCCGGTGGTCATCGCCGATGAGCCGACTTCGGCACTGGATGAGAACCGCCGCGACGCTTTCATGGATTTGCTGCTGGCCGCTTGCGCGCAAGCGGCCAGCACGCTGGTGTTCGTCAGCCACGATCAGCGCCTGGCGCCGCGCTTTGCCCGCCAGGTCGATCTGGCGCAGATCAACCGCGCCACAGCTCCTGCGGCATCTTAATTTTATAAATCAAAAGAAATAAAATAACCATGTTTCGGCAATGTAGTAATCATTTCATTTTCACTTTGATTTGTATTTTTGATAATGCCGCGTGTGCGCACGGCGCGAAGGGGCGGCCATGATCGCCTTGTTCCGCCTGGCCTGGCAAAGCGCGTGGAATCGCCGCTTCACCCTGGCGCTGACGATTTTCTCCATCGCCCTGTCCACCTTCATGCTGCTGGGCGTCGAGCGCATCCGCACCGATGTGCGCAACGGCTTTACCTCGGCCATCTCCGGCACCGATTTGGTGGTGGGCGCGCGCACCGGCTCGGTGCAGTTGCTGCTGTACTCGGTGTTTCGCATCGGCTCGGCCACCAACAACATCCGCTTCAGCAGTGTGCAGGCCATCGAGGGCATGCGCGGCGTCGATTGGGTCGTGCCCATCTCGCTGGGCGATTCGCACCGTGGCTTTCCCGTCGTGGGCACCAGCGCGGCGTATTTCGAGCATTTCCGCTACGGCCAGCGCCAGGCGCTGCACGTGCGCGAGAGCCAGGCCAAGCTGCCCCCCGATGGCAACCCGCTGGCCGGGGCCGATTTGTACGACGCCGTGCTCGGCGCTGAAGTGGCGCGCCAGTTGGGCTACCGGCTCGGCCAGCGCATCGTGCTCAGCCATGGCTCCGGCCCCATCCAACTGACCGAGCACGACGACAAGCCCTTTACCGTCGCCGCCATCCTCGCGCCCACCGGCACGCCGGTGGACCGCAGCGTCCACATCAGCCTGGAGGCGATGGAGGCGCTGCACGTGGACTGGCGCAGCGGCATGCGCATCCCCGGCAAAAACGTGGATGCGCAAGCCGTGCGCGAGATGGATTTGCGCCCGCGCAACGTCACCGCGCTGCTGGTGGGGCTGCAATCGCGCGCGCAGGTGTTTTCCGTGCAGCGGCAAATCAACAGCTTTCGCGCCGAGCCTTTGATGGCCGTGCTGCCCGGCGTGGCGCTCGATGAGCTGTGGGGCTTGATCGGCACGGGCGAGCGTTCGCTGCTGCTCATGTCCGCCCTGGTGGCTTTTGTCAGCCTGCTGGGCATGGTGGCCGTGGTGCTGGCCGGGCTGAACGAGCGCCGCCGCGAGCTGGCCGTGTTGCGCGCCGTGGGCGCGCGCCCCGGGCATGTGGTGGGGCTGTTGGCGATTGAAGGCGCATTGACCACCGCCGCAGGCATTGTGCTGGGCGTGCTGGCCCTGACGCTGGCCGTGCTGGCCGCCGCGCCGTGGCTGCTGGAGCGCTTTGGCCTCATCGTCACCCTCGGCGAAGTCACCCCCTTGCAAGGCTGGATGCTGCTGGGCCTGCTGCTCACCGGCTTTCTGGCCAGCCTGGCGCCCGGCTGGCGCGCCTACCGCCTCTCGCTGGTCGATGGGCTGTCGCCGCCGGTGTAAGTTGTTTCAATTCAAAAGAAATTAGCGTTTATATGAGAGTTGCCAAAATGGCAATGTTTTGTTTCTTTTGATTTATATTTTTTGCGAGGGCACGGAGGGCGAATAGCCCTCTGATCGCCCCAGGGTGTAGAGAAACTCCCCCAGCCGGGGCAGGTGGGTCAGGAAATCGTCGCTCAGCGCATGGTCGCCGCCTTCGAGCACGATGGTGGTGGCGTGGGCGTAGCGCTGGGCCATTTCGCGCCAGTCCAGCACCTCGTCGCCCTTGGCGATCAAAGCCATTTGCGGCGCGCGCACAGGGGCGGCGCGGCTGTCCAGCGCGTGCAGCTCGTCGATGTGTTCGGGCAGAAAATCAAAGGCCTGCTGCGGATCGTGCCAATGCGTGCGGGTGCCGATTTGCCCCGCCAGATCGCGCGCGGGATATACGGCGGGATTGAGCAGCACCGCCGGGCAAGGCCAATGCGCCGCCACCCAACTGGCGTAATAACCGCCCAGTGAAGACCCCATCACCGCCATGCTGTGCGCGGGCCAATCGGCCACGATGCCTTGCATCAGCGCCCCCGCCGCCCGGGGTGAAGGCGGCAATTGCGGGCAGACGAAGGCGACATCGGGATGGTGCTGGGCAAACCAGGCCTGGGTTTGCCGGGCTTTGAGCGAGCGCGGCGAGGAGCGAAAGCCGTGCAGGTACAGCAAATGGGTGAGATGGGTGGGCATAGGGCAGGGGCAAAGTGGATGCGGTGGTGGGCGGGCGCGTGGCCCGCGCAAGATGGTAAAGCCAAGGCTGCAAAAGCCAACGCCTTGCCCGCATGAACAGGCCGCTGCAAAATGTAGTGCAGTCACTACATTGTGAGGTCTGCTATGCCTATTACCGTAACTTGCCGCGAATTCAACCAAAAAGCCAGCCAAATGCTGCAACTCTCGCAGCAGGAGCCGGTTTTCATCACCAAATGGGGCAAGATCGTCGGCGTTTTGTCCAGCTATCAGGCCTACCAGCAGCGCGAAGCCCAAAGCCTGGCCGAGGCTTTCGCCAGCGGGCACGCGGCCGGGGACCTGGACGATGCGCTGGACGCCGACCTTGCCCGCATTCGCCAGCAAAGCGCCAGGCAACGCCCAAACGACTGGGGGCAATGATGTATTTGCTCGATACCAACGTCATTTCCGAGCTGCGCAAGGCAGAAAAAGGCCGCGCCGATGCCCAGGTCATGCAGTGGTTTGCGCATATCCAGAGCCAGCAGGCGTATGTGAGCGTCATCAGCCTGGCCGAAATCCAAATCGGCATCTTGCTGCTGGCGCGGCGCGACAGCCAAGCCGCCACCACTCTGCAAGACTGGCTGGAGGCGCGCCTGCTGCCCGAATTCGCCAACCGCATCCTGCCTCTGGATAGCCGTGCCGCCTTGCTGTCGGCGCAGTTTCACATCCCCGACAAAAGCCCGCTCAACGACGCCTACATCGCCGCCACGGCCAAGGCGCATGGTCTGACCCTGGTCACGCGCAATGTGCGCGACTTTGAGGGCTTGGGCATCGAGGTGTTCAATCCTTTTGCGGCGGCGCGCTGAACATCTGTTGCATCTTTCAGGGCTTGTGCGCGCAGGTTCACGCGCCCGACTGCGGCGCATCCGTCAGCCAGGCCATGGCTTCGATCTTGTGCCCGTCCAGATCGCGCACAAAGCAGCCGTAGTACTCCTTGCCATAGTGCGGGCGCGGGCCGGGCGCGCCGTCGTCGCTGCCGCCTGCGGCCAGGGCGGCGGCGTGGAAGGCGTGCACTTGCTCGGCGGTGGCGGCGAAAAAGGCGATGTGCACGCCGTTGGCGGTTTGGGCGGGCTGGCCGTCGTGCGGGGCCTGGATCCAGAACTCGGGATAGGCGCGGCCATAGGCGATGGCGGGGAACTCGTCGCTGACGTCCATCACGCGGCCAATGCCCAAAGTGGCCAGCACCTGGTCGTAAAAGGCCACAGCTTCGGCAAAACGGTTGGTGCCAAGGGAGACGTGGGAGAGGATGCTGGGGGTTTCGGTCATGGGGCTGACTCCTGTGGGTTGGTGATGAATGCGGCATTTTGCCCGCCAGCGCGGGCGGAGTGCATCGCAGGCGCTAATGAGCGTCCAGACTCAGCCCCAATTCATACAAGGCATTGCGTGGCGCGCCGGTGTGGGTGGCGGTGATGCGGGCGGCGCTTTTGAGCGAGACGCCTTCGGCCAGCAGCAGGCGCAGCAGGCGCTGGGCATCGTCGGGCAGGGCGTCAGTGGGGGCGGCGGGCTGGGGGTGGATGATGAGCACGAATTCGCCCTTTTGGCGCTGCGGGTCGGCGGCCAGCCAGGCGGGCATCTCTTGCGCGGGCAGGGTGTGGATTTGCTCGAACTGCTTGGTCAGCTCGCGCGCCAGCGTGACGGGGCGCTGGCCCAGCGCGGCCAGCTCTTGCGCCAGCGCGGCGATGCGGTGGGGCGCTTCCAGCAAGGCGGTGGCGCGCGCCTCGGCCTGCACGGCGGCGATGGCGGCTTGCCGCGCTTTGCCTTTGGGGGGGAGAAAGCCGGCGAAGACGTAGGCGGTGCTGTCGCCATCGGGCGCCATCAAGCCCGCGGCGCTCAAGGCGGTGCTGACGCTGCTGGCGCCGGGGATGGGCACGACCGCCAGGCCCGCCTGGCGCACTTGCGCGGCGAGGATGGCGCCGGGGTCACTGATGGCGGGGGTGCCGGCGTCGCTGACGTAGGCGACGCGCTGGCCTTGGCGCAGCCGCTCGATCAGGGCCTGGGCGGCGGCGCGCTCGTTGTGCTGGTGGGCGGCGATGAGGGCGCCGGGGCCTTTGTCGATGCCATAGCTTTGCAGCAGTTGGCGGGTGTGGCGCGTGTCCTCGCAGGCGATGGCGTCGGCCAGTTGCAGCACATGCAGCGCGCGCAGACTGATGTCGGCCAGATTGCCGATGGGGGTGGCGACGAGGTAGAGCGCGCCCTGCGGATAATGCTGCGCGGCGGCGGCCTGATGGGCGGCCTGCAAGGCCAGGGAGAAGGAGGCGGTCATGCGGTTACGAAAGGCGGTGCAAGCGCTGGGGGCGATCAGGGAGAGCGAAGCGGTGGATGCGCTGCGGCGCGCGATACAGGGCAAAGTGCGCCCGTCGAGCCAACCGGACGAGCAGAGCCAACCGGGCCAGCGTGGCACGGGTGGCATGGGCGGCGGCGATGCCGGGGCGGCCATGGCGCAAGCCGGGCAGGCAGCGGGTGAGTTGCGGCAGGCACGGCAGGCGCGTGGGCTGGCCCAGCCATCCCCATCCGCCAGCGGGCAGGCGGCGCAAGGCGGGCGCAGGCCCACGCGGCGTCAGGCCGTGGGCCGCTGGGGCGAAGACCAGGCGCTGGCGTGCTTGCAAGCGCAGGGCTTGCGCCTGGTGCAGCGCAATTTCCGTGCGCCGGGCCGTGGCGGCGGCGAGATCGATTTGGTGATGCAAGCGGGCGATGGCACGCTGGTTTTCGTGGAAGTGCGCGTGCGCCGCGCCAGCGACTATGGCGGTGCGGGGGCGAGCATCGATGCCCGCAAGCGCGCACGCATTGTCTTGGCGGCGCAGCACTTTCTGGCCCGCTGGCCCGGCCCGGCCCCGGCCTGCCGCTTTGATGTGGTGCTGATCGATGGGCAGGGCCAGCCGCCCGCGTGGGTGCAGGGGGCGTTCGATGGCGGACAGGGCGGGCATGGGGCGTGGTGAGCGCGCTGGGGCTGGCTGTTCGGGAAGGAATATTTCAATCAAAGGAAATAAGGCTTATTGTTTGAATTGCCGAAATGGGGTTATTTTCTTTCCTTTGATTGGTAATTTTGGCGTGGATTGA
Organism: Allofranklinella schreckenbergeri; assembly: GCF_003703475.1. Classification (GTDB taxonomy): domain Bacteria; phylum Pseudomonadota; class Gammaproteobacteria; order Burkholderiales; family Burkholderiaceae_C; genus Lampropedia; species Lampropedia schreckenbergeri. Next base: position 32,528 of record NZ_RDQM01000017.1, read on the forward strand.
AAGACAAAAGCGCGCCCGAAGGCGCGCCAAGGCAAACCGGGAAAGCGCTGGCGTGGGCAATCAGTCTTCCACTTCCGCGATCAATTCGATTTCCACGCAGGCGCCCATGGGCAACTGGGCCACGCCGAAGGCGCTGCGAGCGTGCACACCCCTGTCGCCCAGGACCTCGACCAGCAGCTCACTGACGCCATTGGTGACCAGGTGGTGCTCGGTGTAGTCGGGCGAGGAGTTGACCAGGCTCAAGACCTTGACCACGCGCTTGACCTTGCGCAAATCGCCCCCGGCAGCGGCTTGCAAGGTGGCCAGCAGATCGATGCCGGCAGCGCGCGCGGCGGCCTTGCCTTCTTCCGTCGTCATGTTCTTGCCCAACTGGCCGACCCAGGCGGCACCGTCTTTCTTGGCGATATGGCCGCTGAGAAAGACGGTGTTGCCGATGCTGGTGTACATCACATAGGCCGCGACGGGCTGGGCCACGGGGGGCAGTTCAATGTTCAGGGCCTGGAGTTTTTCGTAGATTCCCATGATGGGCCTTTCATGCTGAAGGGGAGAGAGAAGGGCGGCGTCGCCCAGCGACGCAGCGTGCCGGGCGGGGATGATAGAGCGTGTTGCCCGGCGCGCGTTGCTGCGTTTGGGTTTGATTTGGTTTTCAAATCATTGAAAAAATGCTTTGAATAGAGTTATGCCAAAATGGCATTATTTATTTTCTTTTGAATTGGAAATTCTGCGGCGCTATGGGGCCTGCGACGCCTCTTCGGATGGATCGGCCTCGTCCGGCCCGTCCAGCTCGTCGGCTGCGGCGCTGGCGCCGAGCTGGGCATGGTGCTGCATCCACCAGTGCGAGAGCGCCTGGCGCAGGCCGTCCAGCCCCAGGCCGGTTTGGGCGCTGATGAAGACGCGCGGGATTTGGCGGCCGTCGATTTCCATGCTGTCGTGCATGGCGCGGGGTTGTTGCTCGGGCGCCAGCAGATCGAGTTTGTTGAACACCAGCAATTGCGCAATGTTGTCGGCGCCGATTTCGGCCAGCACGCGCATGACTTCCTGGATTTGCTCGGGGAAGTGCGGGTTGGCGGCATCGACGACGTGCAGCAGCAAGTCGGCATCGACGGCTTCTTGCAGCGTGGCCTGAAAGGCTTCGACCAGCCCGTGGGGCAGATCGCGGATGAAGCCCACGGTGTCCGAGAGGGAGACGCTCACGCCCGCTTCCTGCAAATACAACTGGCGCGTGGTGGTGTCCAGCGTGGCGAAAAGCTGATCGGCGGCATAGGCGCGGGCTTTGACCAGCGCGTTGAACAGCGAGGATTTGCCCGCGTTGGTGTAGCCCACCAGGGAGATGTTGAACACCTGGTTGCGCTGGCGCTGGCTGCGCTGGGTGCGGCGTTGCTTTTTGAGCTTGACCAGGCGCTCGCGCACGCGCTTGATGGCGTCGCCAATCATGCGGCGGTCCAGCTCGATCTGGGTCTCGCCCGGGCCGCCCCTCCCGCCAATGCCGCCCCTCTGGCGCTCCAGGTGCGACCAGCGCCGCACCAGGCGGGTCGAGAGGTATTGCAGGCGCGCCAGCTCGACTTGCAGCTTGCCCTCGTGGCTGCGCGCGCGCTGGGCAAAAATCTCCAGAATCAAAAAGGTGCGGTCGTACACGGGCAGGCCGATTTCGCGCTCCAGGTTGCGCTGCTGGGCGGGGCTGAGGGCCTGGTCGAAGACGATTTCGCTGGCGCCGTGGCCTAGCGCCAGGGCTTTGATCTCCTCGACCTTGCCCTTGCCGATGAACAAGGCGGCATCGGGCAGCTTGCGCCGCACGACGACCCGCTCGCACGGCGTCAGGCCAGCGGTTTGCACCAGCAGGCTGAGTTCTTCCAGCTCTTCGTCGAAATGGGCGGCGCCGAAATCCACCCCGACCAGCAGGGCCAGGGGCGTTTGCGCAGCGGTGGTGGTGGCGATGGTTTTACTCAAGGCAGTGTTTCAGCGTGTGATGGGGGCGATGGGGGTGCGATAGCGTCCAAACGCGACTGGCCAGCCGGATGCATGGCAAAACGCAGTGCATCCGGCTGGCCAGAGGGCAGGCGCGCAAGGCCCGCGTGAGGGAAAGAGCGCAATCAGCTTGCAGTAGCGGGCTTTTCAGCCGCAGCAGGCTCGGCGGGCGCGCCTGCGCTGAAGTTGACGGGGCGCGCCGGCACGATGGTGGAAATGGCGTGCTTGTAAACCATTTGCGTTACCGTGTTGCGCAACAGCACGACGTATTGGTCGAACGACTCGATCTGGCCTTGCAGCTTGATGCCGTTGACCAAATAAATGGAAACGGGGATGTGTTCACGACGCAGGGCATTCAAAAACGGGTCCTGCAAAAGTTGGCCTTTGTTGCTCACGATATGGCTCCGTGTTGGCTTTGTTGATTTGAAAGTCGAAAGAAGGCGCACCATAACACAGCCAGGACGTGGTGGTAAGGGTTCTCCCCACTCTGCGGATTGGGGCCATGTCTGGTGAAGTACTTGGCCCTGCGGTCCCAGGGTAGGGGGATAAATACCGATATGTAACCTGTCAGGTTACAATCCCGCCATGGAAAAACGCACAGCCCATTACCCTTTAACCGCAGTGCGGGCGGCCATTGAGGAGAAGCGCTATCGCTTTACCCACTCGGCTCGCGTTGGTGCTTTGGCGCTGGGGTTGGATGCGCAAGGCGCGCTGGCGGTGGTGGCCAGTCTCCAGCGCGCCGACTTATACAAATCCATGACTACCCATGCCGATCACCGCATTTGGCAGGACGTTTACCACGCCGATACCCCGGGCGGTCGCGCCTACATCAAATTGACGCTGCACAATGGCCTGCTGGTCGTTTCATTCAAGGAGTTGTGAGGATGATGGAAAAGACACCCCCCCCTCAACGAGGGCCAGCAACCTGCCCCGTTTGCGGGCAGAAAGCCCTTGTACACGCCGTGCGTGATTTGCCCTATGCCTACAAGGGGCGTGAAACCGTGATTGCCGCTGTGCAAGCCGATTGGTGCGATGCCTGCGGGGAGTGCTTGAGCGGACCGGAAGAAACCCACCGCATCATGCAAGCCATGGCGCAGCTACAGCGCCAGGTCAACGCCGAGCAAGGCACGCCTGCCTTTATCACGCGGGTGCGCAGCAAGCTGGGGCTTTCACAGCGTAGTGCCGGCAAGCTGTTTGGCGGCGGCCCCAATGCCTTCAACCGTTACGAGAGCGGCCTGACGCAGCCGCCGCAAGCCCTGGTGCAGTTATTGGGACTGCTGGACCGGCGTCCGGAATTGCTGGACGAGTTGCGCTAAGCGCCCCTTTTTTGCACGCGCGCTTACTTATATTGCGGCAGGCGTGCCCTCCAATTTGGCAGCAGGGGCTGCTGTAGTACGGTACGCCGCTTGGGTTTTCAAGGATCAGCCATGAACGATAAACAGCCATTGACCGCCGCGCCTGCGGCTTTTTCTGATTTGGATGCAGGGGCGGCGCCAGCGGAGTTGGCGCTGGTGGTGCTGGGCATGTCTTGCGCGTCGTGCGTGGGGCGGGTGCAGGCAGCGTTGAAAAAGCTCGATGGCGTGGCCGATGCGCAGGTGAATCTGGTCACGGGGCGCGCGGTGGTCGTGCCTGCCCCTGGGCACAAGCTGGAGCGCGCGGCGTTGGTGGAGGCGGTGCAGCGTGCGGGCTACGAGGTGGAGCCGGAGGCGGCGCCTGGCGCATCGGCGGGGGTGGAGCTGGCGATTGCAGGCATGTCTTGCGCCTCTTGCGTGGGGCGGGTGCAGCGGGCCTTGCAGGCGGTGCCGGGCGTGGTGGAGGCCAGCGTCAACCTGGCCACGCAGCGCGCCAGTGTGCGCGGCAGCGCCAGTGCGGCCGATTTGGTGGCGGCGGTGGCGGCTGCGGGCTATGAGGCCCAGGCCATTGCGGCCGAGGATGTGGGCAGCGATTTCGAGCGCGCCCATGCCCGCGCGGAAGAAGAGCGCGCCCACCTCGCGCGCGAGTTGCGCTGGGCGCTGCTGCTGGCGCTGCCCGTGTTTGTGCTGGAGATGGGGGCGCACATGGTGCCGGGCATGCACCACTTCATCGCCCGCACCATCGGCACGCATACGAGCTGGCTGATCCAGTTCGCGCTGACCACGTTGGTGCTGCTGGGGCCGGGGCGGCGTTTTTATCGCCTGGGCATCCCGGCCTTGTTGCGCGGCGCGCCGGACATGAATTCGCTGGTGGCCGTGGGCACGCTGGCCGCTTATGGCTATTCGCTGGTGGCCACGTTCGCGCCCGGCTGGCTGCCAGAGGGGACGGTCAATGTGTATTACGAGGCCGCCGCCGTCATCGTGGCGCTGATTTTGCTGGGGCGTTTGATGGAGGCGCGTGCCAAGGGCCGCACGTCCGAGGCCATCCGCCACTTGGTGGGCATGCAGGCCAAGGTCGCGCGCGTGCGCCGCCCCGGCTGGGCGCAGGCACAAGAAATCGACATCGCTCAGGTGCAGCCCGGCGATGTGATCGAGGTGCGCCCCGGCGAGCGCATCCCCGTCGATGGGCTGGTGGAGGAGGGCGAGAGCTATGTGGACGAATCCATGATCTCCGGCGAACCCGTGCCCGTGGCCAAAACCCCCGGCAGCCCGCTGGTGGGCGGCACCCTCAACCAACGCGGCGCGCTGGCCTACCGCGCCAGCGCCGTGGGCGCCGATACCGTGCTGGCGCACATCATCCGCATGGTGCAGCAGGCCCAGGGCGCCAAGCTGCCCATCCAGGCCGTGGTGGACAAGGTGACGATGTGGTTCGTCCCCGCCGTGATGGCCGCCGCGGCGCTGACCTTTGCCGCCTGGCTGATCTGGGGGCCTGAGCCTGCGCTGGCCCTGGCCTTGGTCAACGCCGTGGCCGTGCTCATCATCGCCTGCCCCTGTGCCATGGGGCTGGCCACGCCCACCTCCATCATGGTGGGCACGGGCCGTGGCGCGGAGCTGGGCGTGCTGTTTCGCAAAGGCCAGGCCCTGCAAGCGCTGCAAAGCGTGGCCGTGGTGGCGGTGGATAAAACCGGCACGCTCACCCAAGGCCGCCCCACGCTGACGGACATGTACGCCGCCGAAGGCTTTGCCCGCGACGCCGTGCTGGCTGCCGTGGCCGCAGTGGAATCGCGCTCGGAGCACCCCATCGCCCGCGCCATCGTGCAGGCCGCGCAGGACGAAGGGCTGGAGCTGCCGCGCGTGCTGGCGTTTGAATCCATCACCGGCTATGGCGTGCAAGCCCTGGTTGCGCCTGCGCAAGCCGCCGAAGGCCAAGCGCCCACGCTCATCCACATCGGCGCCGACCGTTACATGCGCCAGCTTGGCATCGACATCACCCCCTTTGCCCAGCACGCCCAGCGCTTGGGCGAGGAGGGCAAAACCCCGCTTTACGCCGCCATTGGCATGCCTGGCCGTGAGCAAGCGGCAGGCATGGCGCAAAGCGAAATGGCCAGTTGCGGCGTGCAGGAGGCCACCGAAGAAACCACGCAAGGCACAGCGAGCGGCTTGACAGACCAGGCGGACTCCACCGATGGGCTGAAAGCTGACGCCTGCGCCAAGGCCGCACATCCCCACACAAACATCGCCGCATCGCCCGGCGGGCGGCTGGCCGCCATCCTGGCCGTGGCCGACCCCATCAAGCCCGACACCCCCGCCGCCATTGCCGCGCTGCACGCACTGGGCCTGAAAGTCGCCATGATTACCGGCGACAACGCGCGCACCGCCCAGGCCATTGCGCGCCAGTTGGGCATTGACGAAGTCGTCGCCGAAGTGCTGCCCGGCGGCAAGGTCGACACCGTGCGCCAGTTGCGCAGCCAGCATGGCGCCATTGCCTTCGTGGGCGATGGCATCAACGACGCCCCCGCGCTGGCCGAGGCCGACGTGGGCCTGGCCATTGGCACCGGCGCCGACGTGGCGGTGGAGGCCGCCGACGTCGTGCTCATCTCCGGTAGCCTGCAAGGCGTGCCCCGCGCCATCGCCCTCTCGCGCGCCGTCATGCGCAACATCCGCCAAAACCTCTTTTGGGCCTTTGCCTACAACACCGCCCTCATCCCCGTCGCCGCCGGGGCGCTGTACCCGCTGTGGGGCCTGCTGCTCTCGCCCATGTTCGCCGCCGGGGCCATGGCGCTGTCGAGCGTGTTTGTGCTGGGCAATGCCTTGCGGCTCAAGCGTTTCAAAGCCTAGGCTCCCAATCCCAATTTTTTCATATCAAAAGAAAAATGATTTGATTTCTATCATGCCGAAACAAGGTAATTTTTATTCTTTTGATTGGTAATTGAAATGATGGCGCCAGCCCGTGGCTACAATGCGCGCCCCTTTTGTTACCCCCCCAGGATGATGACGATGCCCCCCGATAGCTCCCGCCCCGTCACCGTGCCGCGCTTGCGCGAGCTGCGCGATACCGGCCACAAGCTCACCATGCTGACCTGTTACGACGCTGGCTTTGCCCGCACCCTGGATGCGGCCGGCATCGACTTGATGCTCATTGGCGACTCGCTGGGCATGGTGGTGCAAGGCGCCGCCTCCACGCTGGGCGTGACGGTGGCCGACATCGCCTACCACACCCGCTGCGCCGCCGCTGCCACGCAACGGGCGCTCATCGTGGCCGATCTGCCCTTCCAGGCCGACGCCACGCCCGAGCGCGCGCTGGATGCCGCCTGCACGCTGCTGCGCGCGGGCGCAGGCATGGTCAAGCTCGAAGGCGCAGCCGGGCACAAGCTCGATGCCATCCGCTACCTGAGCGAGCGCGACATCCCCGTCTGCGCCCACCTGGGGCTGACGCCGCAATCCGTGCTGCGCCTGGGCGGCTTCAAAGTCCAGGGCCGTGGCGATGCCGCCGCCGCCCAACTGCGCGACGACGCCCAGGCCGTCGCCGCCGCAGGGGCAGAGCTGCTGGTGCTCGAAGCCGTACCCTCGCCGCTGGCCGCCGCCATCACCGCCGCCTCGCCCATCCCCACCATCGGCATTGGCGCAGGCCCCGATTGCGATGGGCAAGTGCTGGTGCTGCACGACATGCTGGGCCTGGACAGCGGCCACCGCCGCCCCCGCTTCGTGCAAGACTTTCTGGCCCAGGGCGGCTCCATCGCCGGGGCCATCCGCGCCTATATCGAGGCGGTGCAGGCCGGGCGCTTCCCCGCCGCAGAACACGGATACGCCGCATGAATACCTTGAACAACCTCGACGCCTTGCGCAGCCAACTGCGCCAATGGCGGCAAGCCGGCCAGCGCATCGCCCTGGTGCCCACCATGGGCAACCTGCATGCCGGCCATTACTCCCTCATCGAACTGGCCCGCCAGCACGCCGACCGGGTGGTCGCCAGCATCTTCGTCAACCCCACGCAATTTGGCCCCGGCGAAGACTTCGAGCGCTACCCGCGCACACCCGAAGCCGACGCCGCTGGCCTGGCTGCCGCCGGTTGCGACCTGCTCTGGCTGCCGCCGCTGGAGGCCATGTACCCGCTGGGCCTGGCCCAGGCCGTCAACATCCGCGTGCCCGGCATCACCGAACTGCTCGATGGCGCCCACCGCCCCGGCCATTTCGACGGCGTCGCCACCGTGGTGACGCGGCTGTTCAACCAAGTGCAGCCCGATGTCGCCGTTTTCGGCCGCAAGGACTACCAGCAACTGGCCGTCATTCGCCACCTGGTGCAAGACCTGGCCTTCCCCATAGCCATCGTGCCCGCCCCCATCCGGCGTGAAGCCGACGGCCTGGCCATGAGCTCGCGCAACCAATACCTCAGCCCCGACGAGCGGGCCAAAGCGCCCCTCATCCACCAAACCCTGCAAACCATGCGCGCGCAACTGCTCCAGGGCGCCGCGCTGGCAGAAGTGCAAGATGCCGCGCTGGCCGCGCTGCGCGCGGCAGGCTTTGTGCCCGATTACGCCGTCGTCCTCACCCACCAATTCACCCCGCCCGCGCCCCACACCAACGGCCCACGCGTCGCCCTCATCGCCGCCCGCCTGGGCAGCACGCGCTTGATTGACAACCTGGAGTTTGAGGTGGGGTGAGAAACTGAAAGGTTTGCGCCATCAGGCAGAGGGTTTTTGCGGGTGTGTTGCTGTGTAAGGTGAGAAGTTAGGCGCCGCAGAGTTGATTTCTTCGACGATCCTGGGATCGTCCCGGTTGTGCTGGGCCATACGAGGGGCAATGACGATGCCGTGCAGTTGCGAGCGCAGATCGTCCCAGCGCTGGTGCAGCACTTCCCAGTTGTAGGTGTCATAAGTGCCGTCGAAGACCACTGAGATCACCCGGATGCGTGGCCACTCATCTGGGGCTGCAGGCTCTTTTTCTGCTCGCTCGAACAATTGGCGCTCCCACAAGCTGCCCATGCGGTCGATGCGGCCGATTTGCTGCTCGACCACGCCCGGATTCCACTCAGGGTGCAGCAATAGCACCGTGCGGCAGGCGCGGTGCAAATTCAGCCCTTCGCGCCCCACCAGCGATTGCGCCACCAGTACTTTGGGATGGCTGTTAGGGCGATTGAAGGCCAATTGCAGAAAGCGCCTTGTCGGCTGAGGTGTGCCCCCGTACATCAGCCGGGCAAAGCCACCCAGGGGCGCGCCGTACTCGTGTTGCAAGCGCTCTTGCACGTCTGACCAGTGTTCTGCCAAGCCTGTTTCGTCACTATCCAATGTTTCTTGTGCATCCAGATCGCATGCGGCCTCCATCAACTCGATGAAAGCTTGTGCGTACTCGGCCGCTTGGGCGTGCTCTTGGCCGAGCAGCTCGTGTAAAGCGCGAGCCAGCAAGGCCAGCAGGCTGGTCGGCTCGCTTTCATGGTGTGTGGCGGCGCTGGCTGATTTCTCAAATTCTCCAAACAGGCGCTGGATGTGGGCGTTCGGCTTGGGATCGAGCACTTCAAAGCCTTGTCTCAGGTGCTCCAAAAGGTGTGCACGCATGCGCTGGCGCTGGTTTTCCAGCGATTGGTATTGCGCTTGCAGTTGTTGTTGCAGTGCGGTTTTTTTCAACGCCTCGGGACGTTGCAACTGGCGATGCGCAGCGTACAGCGCCGGCCAATCATCTTCAGCCAGTTGCGATTGCGGCCAGAACCTGCCTTGGTCAAGGCGACGCAACATTTCCCGGGCATTGAGCAATTGCACCAAGGCACGCAGCGGGCGCGTGAAGCGCCCGAATACCAGGACTTTTTCATCCTGTGCCAGGCAAATGTCTTCGATGACTTCGACGGCCTTCAACAGAGCCGGGTGCTCAAACAATGCACGCCCTGGGTCTTGTTGAAAGGGGGTCAGCAGGCGCTGCATCCACCAATCCACACGTTGGCGGCGTTTGTCGTCCGGCACTTGTGCCCGCGCTGACCGGCTGCTGGCGGCAAGCGGTTTATCTTCCGCTGCTGCTTCATTGCTATCGCCTTCGTCCTGCAACGAATGGTCGAGCAGGGCGGCAATGCCATGCCCATTGCCGAAGCTTAGACGCAGCCGCTGAGCCAGTGGCGCATCGGCTTGGGTCGCCACGAAAGACAGGGCTTCTGCGGCGCAAACCGCCTGTTTCCATTGCGGTGGGAGTTGGGCCGCATCCACACTGGCTTTCTCCTCGCTGCGATAGGTGTGGTAGTGGGCGTTGGTTTTTTCCGCGAACAGTGTGACGGCCGAGTCTTCCCGCTTGTCGCGTCGCAGCAGGTAGGGCGTCAATGCTCGCTGGAATGTGGCTGCGGCACGCCGGAATTGCTCGCGTGTTTGCACATCGCCGGGACAGCAGCGTACCAGGGCGGCCGATTGCATGTAGTGGTTTATGGTCTGGCTGAGGTCGAGAGCCTGATCGTCTGGCAATTGAAGTTGAATGCGCTCCAGCATTTGTTGCCATTGCGCGGCATCCAGCTCAATGGGGGTTGCCGTCATGGCCAGGCGGCGGGCCCTGGCCGATTGCAAAATGACTCTGTCCAACAGTTGGTTCAAGCCACTGGAGATGCCCCTGCTTTTGTGTGCTTCATCAATGACGACTAAATCGAAAGTGCCTAGCCCGAGGCCAACGGCCTGCGCCAGCTTGGGACGCAGTGTTGCATCGCGCTTGTAAGCGCCAGCCTGTAGTGCGCCGGGCCATGGCGTGCTTTCGGTCAACTCTTGCAAGCGCTGCCGGGCCGGGTGTTGCTTGCTGCACTTGGCGATGGCGCTGACGATGGCGTCGGCGGCATTTTTCACCCAGGGATCGCGCAGTTTGTCGTTATCGTGAAAACCTCGGGGGAAGCGCCCTTCTGCCTGCTTGCGCCACTGGGCATACAGCTCTGGCAGCAAGGCCCAGCGCCAGGCAGGAGTGTTGTCGCCCAAGCGCCAGTTGACGAAGGTGTGCGAGATTAGCACTACGGAGTGCGAAAACCAGGGGGTGTCTGGCGCGTCGGGGTTCCATGCCTGCAAGTACTGCCAGAGGCTGCGCAAAATGGGCGGCGTGTGTGGGGCGGTGGCTGTTTTCAGCTCGTCAGCCCACTGGTACCCCAGACCGGGTGGCATCAGAATGGCGACGCGACCGCCTGCTTCGGCGACGGCTTTGACCAGCATGGCGGCAATTCGGGTTTTCCCCATGCCCACCTCGTCGGCGATGATGACGCCGTTGTCCGGCAAGCGTTTGGCCAAGGCCAGCAGGCTGGCTTTCTGGCCTGCATTGAGTTGCTTGGAGGTTGACTCCTGAGAGGTCAATGTTTGAAGCATCAGGGCCACCTGCGCCCAGCCTTGGAATCGGTGTTTCTTCATGGCATGACTCCCAGTGCAGGCAAAGCCTGGACGCGCCATTGCCGTTCGATGTGATCCAGCGCTCTTTCGTAGCGTTCGCCCAGCACCGATTGACCGTGCTCGGCAAAGCTGGGGCGAAAGGCGGATTCGCGCAGCGGACTTAGCGGGTTGAGCGCCAGCTCATCACGGAAATAAGCCACTACCGGGCTGCTCGCGGCTTGCGCCAGGCTTTGCTCCAGCCGGTAGCACCAAAATAGCCAGTCGAGCTCGTGCAAGCGGGTTTGCTTGGCGGCGATGCGTTCGAGCAGTGCCATCATTTGCCGTATTGGATAGTCTCTGCCAGCGCAGGGAGTGAACCGTGTGGTGGCACTGTTTTCGATTGCCCAAAAGACTTCGTCGTCGCTGCCGTCGTCGCTGCCGTCGTCGCTACGCTCATCGTCCGGCAAGAAGGGAAAGTCGGCCAGTTGCCACCACGCCTCGTCCACATCAATGGGTGCCAAGGCGGTAGCCGCGAGGCGGCCGTAACCGTCCATGACAGGAATGCGCGCCTCATGGCGCACGTTCTGCGCATACCAAAAGATTCTTACCACGCGAGGCCGTTCATCATGAGGCCAGCGAAAACCCTGATCGGAGGGCTGACACAGCCTGCCTCCACCTGCCATTACCGTTACACCGGCAAGCCTGGCTGCGTTTGCGTCGTTTGCGTCAAAGCGTAGTTCGCGTTGTTCCCCTGCTTCATGCCACAGCAGCCAAGGGATGGGCGGGGCGGTGTAGTCACAGCCTGCTTCCTGCGCATCGAGTTCCTCAAGTTCCTCACCGGCCAGAAGTGCCGAATGTTCATCCACTTCTTGCTCCCATTGGATGGGCAGCAGGTTCGTGACCAGCGGAAACTGCACTTTGGCTGACGTGGATTGCCAGAGCATGCGGCCGGGATCGAACACCACGCCCGCTTCGAGGTTGCCTGCTGCCGGATGCATTTTGTGGGTCAATCCAGCTTGGGTCAGGTTGCTGGAGCCGAGATAAACCCAAGGGCTTTTGGGATGTGGGCCACCCTGGTTCGCACTGAACAGAAATTTGGCGTGCAGGCTGCGCTGCGCCCTGTTGCCAAAGATGGCGGGGGGCGTGGCGGCAGGACGTACCGTAATGCCGTGCTTGTCCCGCAAAATGGGCCACGATGCGGCGACGCTTTGGCAAGCAGAGGGGTTGACGTAGAGATCGAGTTCGGCCGTTTTGGTTAGCAGTTTGGATTGGCGTAGTTGTTCGATGATCTCCAGCGGCACGCTGGGCGTTTGCTGTGGTTCGCTACCGGACTCATAAAAGCCTGACCCCATGGCTAGATAGCTGCGCCGCACTGGGTTGATCGCCTGGATTTTTTTCGGCAATTGCGACAATAGCGATTGCATGCGGTTATCTATGAAGCAGGGCTGGCCACTGGCCTGTTCGACACAGGCTTGAACCCATTGCTGTGCGACTTCTTCCAGGGCATGGTTAGTGATCTCCTGCTGAAGCAGACGGGTATCGAAATGTGTTTGCAACCAAGCCAGCAAATCCCAGGCGGCCTTGAGGTCGGCGCAATGCTGCCGTGTTGTGGCATCCGGGTTGGGGGTGGCCAGTTGTTCGCTGCCGATGTCGATGCGCCAGACCAAATCCAGACTTTCTTCCAATGTTTGCCGCGTCCAGTTGCCGGTGGAAACCAGCAGGCGCAGTTGCCAATGTTCAGGGTTCTCGCGGTGACGAAACCCCAAGATGGCCACTTTGGCGTGCAGCAGGCGAAAGGGTTTGGGCAAGTGCGGCGACAGAGGCAGATGCGCCACGGCGGGCGCTTGCAACATCGATATCTGTGCATTGCCCGGATCCAGCATGACGGCTAGAGCGTGTTATGAACTTTGAGCCAACCGAATCAACGGCATGGCATTGGGCAGCATGAGAATGGCAAAGACCACGAAGTGCAATCCCCCCAGTACGTCTGGCAATCGCTCGTAATCACGAGACAA
>NZ_RDQM01000018.1 GCF_003703475.1 Allofranklinella schreckenbergeri
AGATCAGATAAGGGGCGACAAAGCTCCATTCTTCATCGCTGACATCACTGGGGTAAGGCTTGCGAGACATGCTGGCACTGTATCCAAGCTCAGCACCACCTCTCGGAAAAGTGCATAACACGCTCTAGAGCGTGTGATGACGCTCATCGAGAAACAGGCCCTGTGCCACACTACCGCCTCTACTCAAACAGGAGCGCGCCATGTCTCTGACCTTTTACACCCACCCCATGTCCCGCGGACGCGTCGTGCGCTGGATGCTGGAAGAAACCGGCCTGCCCTACGACACCGTGCTGCTGGAGTACGGCGGCAGCATGAAAGCGCCCGAATACCGCGCCATCAACCCGATGGGCAAGGTGCCCGCCATCCGGCACGGCGACACCGTGGTCACCGAAGTGGCGGCGATTTGCCTGTATCTGGCCGATCTTGTGCCCGAGAAACAACTTGCCCCGCCGGTGGGCGCGCCTGAGCGCGGCAGCTATTACCGCTGGATCAGCTTCATGGCGCCGCTGGAGCAGTTGATGATGGCCAAAGCCAACGGCGGCAACCTGCCCAAGCCGGAATCGGCCGGTTTCGGCACCGAGCAAGACCTGCTCGACACCCTGGAAGCCGCCCTCAAAGATCGCACCCATCTGGTCGGCAAGACCTTCACCGCCGCCGACCTGCTGGTATCCGCCTACGTGGGTTGGTATTTGCAATTCCAACTGCTGGAGCCGCGCCCGACCTTTCTCGCCTTTGTAGAAGCGCACAGTCAGCGCCCCGCCCGCCTGCGCGCCGATGCCATTGACGATGCCCTGCTGGCCGGGCAGAAATGATCGAACCGCGCACGTCCAGCCCCATCGAAATCCGCCCCAAGCCCCGACGGCCAAACGCTGGGGCAAGTGCGCTTTGACGGCGACACGGTGTAGCTGCAAGCGGGCGTTAGAGCGTGTTATGCACTTTGCGCTCCCCCGCGCTGGCCCCAAAACCGTGTAATCGCAAGGCGGCGCGCGCCGCCAAGGCTGGCTGCCTTGGCAAGCGAGAGGGCGCAGCGAGTGCATGGTTTTGGGGCCAGCCCGAAGGCAGAAGCGCCCCGGCATGCGCATTGCGGCGTTGCCGTCCTCTTGCACTGCACACGCCGGGGCGCTCTCGCGGGGGGGCGGAAAGTGCATCACACGCTCTAATCAATCCGCAAATCGTGCAGGCCGAAAGCCCCGGCGCGGCGGTCGGCGAAGAAGCGCTCCAGCGTGCGCTGGGTGGTTTGGAAAGCCAGCTCGTCCCAGGGGATGTCGGCCTCGGCGTACAGGCGCGCTTGCTGGGTTTCGGGGCCGGGGGCGAATTCGGGGCTGCGCATGGCGGCGCGGTAAAACAGGTGGACCTGGCCTACGCGCGGCACGCTGATGATGGAGAACAGCGGCCCCATGTCCACGTGGATGCCGGCCTCCTCCCAGGTTTCGCGCGCGGCGCCTTCGGCGGTGGTTTCGTCCAGCTCCATGAAGCCTGCGGGCAGCGTCCACTTGCCCATGCGCGGCTCGATGTTGCGCTTGCACAGCAGCACTTTGTCTTCCCACACGGGGATGGTGCCCACGACGTTGAGCGGGTTGAGGTAGTGCACGAGGTGGCAGGCGGGGCAGATGGCGCGCACGCGGGTGTCGCCATCGTCGGGCACGCGTTGCTCGACGGCATGGCCGCAGCGGCGGCAGTGGTGGATGAGGTGGCGCGATTGCATGGCAGAGGCGGGACTGGCAAAGGAAAATACAAGGATTTTTCTATATCAATAGGAAATAAAAATACCCTGTTTCGGCAATTCTATACTTAAATCGAATTTACTTTGATTTGACAATCTGGGCAAAGTGATCGAACGAGGCCGACGTGAGCGCCATGGGCGCATCGGCTTCGTCCAGCACCGTCAGGCCCGGCGTTGCGGTGATGTGGCCGATGGGGTGGATGGGCAGGTCGCCACCCCGGCCATCGGCGCCTTGACCGAGCGCCAGCACTTGCGCATGCCGCTCGGGCGGGGCGGTAAACAGCAGCTCGTAATCGTCGCCGCCCGCCAGGGCAAAGGCCACGCTCTGGGCGGTGCTCCAGCCTGCCAACGCGGGGGCGCGCCACAGCTTGGGGGCGGTGGCCAGCAAGGCCGGGCCGCTGAGGCGCGCACCCACGCCGCTGGCGCGCAGGATATGGCCCAGGTCGCCTTGCAAGCCGTCGCTCAAATCAATTGCGCTGCTGGCTACGCCCCGCAGGCGCTGGCCCAGCACCAGGCGCGGGGTGGGGGCTTCGAGGCGCTCGATCAGGCGTGCCTTGCAGGCGGCAACTGGTTCGGCAGCCGATGCGGTGATCGATGCCTTGATTGCTGCGACGGGCGCTTCGGCTTCGTCCCAGGGCGGCGTGTTTTGCAACACATGCAGCCCGGCACGGGCCTCGCCAATGGCGCCGGTGACGTACACCCGATCCCCCGGCCGCGCGCCGCTGCGCAGCAGTGCCTGGCCTTGCGGCACTTGGCCAAACACGGTGATGTGCAAGGCCAGCGGGCCGCGGGTGGTGTCGCCGCCCACCAGCGGGCAGGCGCTGGCGCGCGCCAGTTGCTGCATACCCTGGGCAAATGCGCTCAGCCAGCTTTCGTCGATGGCAGGCAGGCTGAGCCCCAGCGTAAAGCCCAACGGCGCAGCGCCGCAGGCGGCCAGATCGCTCAAGTTGACGGCCAGGGCTTTGTGCCCCAGGCGGGCTGGGTCGGTGCCGGGCACAAAATGGCGCCCTTCGTTCAAGGTATCGCAGGAGATGGCCAATTGCATGCCCGCCGCCGGTTGCAGCAGGGCACAGTCATCGCCCACACCCTGCACCACAGCGGGGCTGCGCATCTGCCAGTCAGGGCCACTGAAATAGCGGCGGATCAGGTCAAACTCGCCCATAGGCAATGCGGATGGCAATACGGGGGCAATGCGTAGGCAAGCGCATGGCGTCAGTGCAGCACGCGCGGGCCGGGCGGCAACGACAGCTCGCGGGCCAGGGCCGCATCCGGGCGCTCGCGCGCGTAGGCGTCCAGCGTGAACTCGGCGATGGGCGATTCGAAAACTTGGCCTTCTTCTGTCACGCACAGGTAATAACCGCGCATGGCACCCGTGGGTGTGCGCAGTTGACAGGCGCTGGTGTACTCAAACGTCTCGCCCGGCTTGAGCAAGGGCTGCGCGCCCACAACACCCAGGCCGCGCACCTGCTCGGTCTGCCCATCGCCGTGGCGAATCCACCAATGGCGGGCAATGACTTGCCCGGCCTGCGGGCCGGAGTTGGTGATGCGAATGGTGTAGGCAAAGCGGTACAGCCCCTGCGCGGGGCGGGATTGCTCGGGCAGGTACTGCGTGCGCACGTCAACGTGAAAGGGGATGCTGCTGGCCATGGACGTGATGGTAGAGCGTTTTGGGCGGGCGACTGCCTACTGGCCCCACTGCCCCACAAGCCTTTGCACGGGCACAGATGGCGCAAGGCATCACCCCGGGAGAATCATTTGCGGGCCGAAATCACGATGCCCGCCACGATCAGCGCGAACGCCAATGCGTGGTAGGCCTGCGGCGTTTCGCCCAGCAAAGCGGCCGAAAGAATGGCCGCAAACAGGGGGGTGAGGTTGGAAAAAAACGCCGCCACCGTCGGCCCTGCGCGCTGCACGCCCAGGCCCCAACAACGATAGGCGATCAGCGACGGCCCCACCGCCAGATACACCAGGCCCAGCAGCAAAGGCCAACCCCAAACGATATGCGTCTGCCCCACCTGCCACTCCACAGCAGTGGACAGGCCCGACCACACCAGCCCGCACAGGATTTGCGCCAACAAAAAAGCGGCCCAGTCGCCACGCAGATCGGCGGGCAGTTGCGCGCGCATCAGCAACCAGCTATAGCCTGCCCAGCACACAGCGGCAGCCAACATCAGCACATCGCCAGGCACCAGATGCAGCGCGGCCAGCCGCTGCCATTGCCCACCGGAGAGCACCACCAGCACGCCCGATATGGAGCACAGCGCCGCCACGCCCTGACGCAGCCCGGGACGCTCGCCAAAAAACAGTGCGCCAACCAGCATCATCCAAAGCGGCATGCTCGCCGCTACCAGCGTGACGTTCAGCGGCGTGGAGGTTTTCAGCGCCATGTACTGAAAAGCGTTGTAGCAACCCACGCCCAACAAGCCCATGAGCGCCAATGGCTTGAGCGAACCCGCCAACTGGGCACGCATCCCCCACAAGCGCCAGCCCAGCGGCAGCAGCAACACGACCGCCAGTGTCCAACGCAGCAAGTTCAGCGTCAGCGGCGGCACCAGTGGCGCCAGGACGCGGCCTACCACCGCATTGCCTGCCCACATCAGGGTTGGCAGGGTCAACAAAAACGCAGTAGCAGGCGAGAGAGTGGTACGCATAACAGGCAATGAAGGCAGACAAAAAGCGCGGGGCTGCGAGTGTAGAGCGTCCGGCGCGCAGGCCGCCTTCGCAAAATCCCCAGCCCAGCAACCGATCTGATCGAACCACGGCACAATGGAATGCTTTGCGCCGCACCGAAAAGCGGCCTTTTTCTCTCCCCGCTTTTTACGCAAACGCCATGAGCAACGCCCAAGAATCCATCATCGAATACCCACTGGAGTTCCCCATCAAAGTGATGGGTCTCAAGTCCGAAGCATTCATCGACGCCGTCAAGGCTATCGCTGCGCGCCACGACACCGGCTTTGACCCGACCACGGTCGAGCTGCGCGAGAGCCGCGAGGGCAAATACCTCAGCGTCACCATCACCATCACCGCCACCAGCCGCGAACACCTGGACGGCATCTATCAGGAATTGACGGCGCACCCACTCTCCAAAATGGTGTTCTAAGCCAACGCCACGCGCGCCACTTGCCCGTCATGAAAATCCGCCACTTGGGGCTAGCCGACTACCAACGCACTGTGGCTGCCATGCAGGCTTGGAGCCAGGCGCGCCACGCCCACACCGAGGACGAACTGTGGCTATGCCAACACCCCAGCGTCTATACCCTGGGCACCGCAGGCGACGCGCGGCACATCCTCGGCACAAACGCCATCCCCGTTGTGCAGTCCACACGCGGCGGCCAGGTCACTTACCACGGCCCGGGCCAAGTCGTGGCCTATCCCCTGCTGGATTTGCGGCGACGCGGTTTGTTCGTTCGCGATTACGTCACCCGACTGGAGGCCGCCGTCATCGAAACGCTGCGCACCTTTGGCTTGCAAGGCCAGCGTGTGGCTGGTGCGCCCGGCGTGTATGTGGCACTGGCCACCGCTTCACCCACGTTGCCCCCCTCACAGGCAGAGCCTGATGCGGACAAAGCAGCGCCATCGTTTGCAGGCTTGGCCAAAATCGCCGCGCTGGGCATCAAGGTCAGCCGTGGCTGCGCCTACCACGGCTTGGCGCTGAATGTGGCCATGGACTTACAGCCTTACCAGCGCATCAATCCCTGCGGCTACGCCCATCTAACCACTTGCGACATGCGCTCGCTGGGCGTGAACGCCGATTGGCATGCCGTGGCCGCTTGCCTGGCCGATCAGCTACAGGCGCAACTGCCGCCATAACAAGCGCTCGGCACTCGCCCTCGCCTGGCAAAAAAAGAGCCATACGGTCGTCCGTATGGCTCTTTTTATTTCAGAACCAAGCCATCCACATTTGGACGGCTTGGCCTTTCACGCCTTGCGATCAGGCAACGCGGCGGCGCAAACCCGCCACACCCAATGCCAAGGCCAGCAGCAGCAAGCCACCGAAGCCCAAGGTGGGTACGGGCACGACCGACGACGCTCCACCGCCAATCAGCGCACGTGTGCCGTTATTACCTGCGCTCAGTGCGGGGCCACCATTGCTGTCGTTAGCCGCCCCAACGCCGCCCTGCAACTCCAGCGGAGTGGACGGGATCTGGAACGCGCTGGTGGTGCACACGATCGTGCCGCCCTCCGCCAATGTGGCTTGCGGCGAACCAGGCGTGCAGCTCACAGTCGCTCCCGCAGGCAAGCCAGAGGTAAAGCCGCAGGCCACATTGCGCGCCACACCCGGCCCATTGTTGGTGCAAGTCAGCTCACAAGTTGCCATAGCGCCCGAAGCCGTGCAGACCATGGAGGAGGTCAGGTCAGGCATCTGCTGCTCTTGCTCGGCAAAGTTGTTGCCTGCCGAACCACCCGCTTGCAGCTTGGCGATGGTGATCACGCTGTCGCTGGTGGTACCAGGGTTGTTGCCGCCATTGACCGCACCACTGCCACCAGCAGTGTTGTAGGCATTGGTGTGACCAGCAGGCTGCTTCTCGGTAATGGTCAGCCCAGTTGCACCCACAGGGATGTTGCTGAACTCGTAGCTGCCGTCAGCCTTGGTGGTGGTGCTCACCGTCACGGGTGCACCGCCGCCAGGAGGCGTGTACGTCAGCGTCACGGTCACGCCGCCAATGCCGGGATCGGTGGCGTTGCCGTTGTCGGCCGTGTTGCCATTGCCTTCCACATACACGCGGCCAGAGACCGTGGTGACGGTGGCGGGCTTTTGCTCGGCAAAGTTGTTGCCTGCCGAACCACCCGCTTGCAGCTTGGCAATGGTGATCACGCTGTCGCTGGTGGTGCCAGGGTTGTTTCCGCCATTGACCGCACCACTGCCACCAGCAGTGTTGTAGGCATTGGTGTGACCAGCAGGCTGCTTCTCGGTAATGGTCAGCCCAGTTGCACCCACAGGGATGTTGCTGAACTCGTAGCTGCCGTCAGCCTTGGTGGTGGTGCTCACCGTCACGGGTGCACCGCCGCCAGGAGGCGTGTACGTCAGCGTCACGGTCACGCCGCCAATGCCGGGATCGGTGGCGTTGCCGTTGTCGGCCGTGTTGCCATTGCCTTCCACATACACGCGGCCAGAGACCGTGGTGACGGTGGCGGGCTTTTGCTCGGCAAAGTTGTTGCCTGCCGAACCACCCGCTTGCAGCTTGGCAATGGTGATCACGCTGTCGCTGGTGGTGCCAGGGTTGTTGCCACCATTGGCCGCACCGCTGCTGCCAGGGGTGTTGTAGACGTTCTCATAGCCCGAGGGCTGGGTCTCGGTAATGCTCAAGTTCGTTGCACCTACAGGAACGTTGGTGAACTCGTAGCTGCCATCGGCCGTGGTGGTGGTAGTTGCCGTCACGGGTGCACCGCCGCCAGGAGGCGTGTACGTCAGCGTCACGGTCACCCCGCCAATGCCGGGATCGGTGGCGTTGCCGTTATCGGCCGTGTTGCCATTGCCTTCCACATACACGCGGCCAGAGACCGTGGTAACGGTGGGTGGGGGCGGGGGCGGCGTGCCGCCAGCTTGCTTCTCAGCAAAGTTGTTGCCCGTCGAACCGGCTGCCGCCAGCGTCGCGATGGTGATCACGCTGTCGCTGGTGGTGCCAGGGTTGTTGCCACCATTGGCCGCACCGCTGCTGCCAGGGGTGTTGTAGACGTTCTCATAGCCCGAGGGCTGGGTCTCGGTAATGCTCAAGTTCGTTGCACCTACAGGAACGTTGGTGAACTCGTAGCTGCCATCGGCCGTGGTGGTGGTAGTTGCCGTCACGGGTGCACCGCCGCCAGGAGGCGTGTACGTCAGCGTCACGGTCACCCCGCCAATGCCGGGATCGGTGGCGTTGCCGTTATCGGCCGTGTTGCCATTGCCTTCCACATACACGCGGCCAGAGACCTTGGTAACGGTGGCCTGCTGGCGCTCACCGAAGTCATAACCGGTGGCTTTGGTATTGGCTGCCAGATTGATAGCGCTGATAGTGTCGCCAGCGACCGTGCCGCCCGCCGTGCCGGCCCGGTTGCCGGTGGTGGTGTAGTTTGCAGGCTGGGTTTCGACCAGCGAGTATTCGCCCGCTTCCAGATCGCAGAACAGATACTGCCCCGCGGCCAGACCAGAGGCAGGCACCGGGCACAGGCCGGGGCCGACCGCGTTGGCGGCTTCGCCATTGGTCGGGTTGTAGAACTTGTCAGCCGCAATGGCGGCGGTAGCTGTCACCGCAGTGCGATCGGGCATGCCCGTGCGCCGCAAGGTCACCGTCTGGCCACCCAAGCCGGTGTCGCCGCCTGCCGGGTCAAAGCCTGTGGTGGCACCATTGGCATCCGGATCGACGAAGACCGTGCCCTGGATGCTCGATGCGTACACGCGCACCTGCACGTTGTTCGAGGTCACATCAAAGCGTGCGCCCGTGCCTTCCTGCGCTGCAGTGCCTGCGCTGCCGTGGGCACCGCTGAAGTTGTTGGCGTACACATCGTCATGGCGCGAGCCGGGCGTATTGAAGTCGAACCGGAACGCACGGCTGGGCGCACCCGAGGTGAAGGGCTCGGTGTCTTTCATCAGCAGCGCCGTGGTGTTCTCAGGCACCGTCCAGTTTGCGCCAGCCTGGGTCGCCAGTATCCAGTTGGTGCTGCCGCTGTTGTTGGCACAGCCTGCCGCTGCTGGCACGCCCGGCGCGAACGCGGGCCAGTCGCCAGTGACGGCGGTGATGTTGCTGGAGCACTTGGGGTTGGTGTTGATGGTGGTCGGCAGGTCGGTCGTGTAATAGACCTGATAGCCGGTAGCCGCAGGCGCGCGCACCTGGGTCACTGGGCGCTGGCCACTGAAGCTGGTGTCACCACGCGGCGGCTCACCGTTGTAGGGCAGCACGTCGATCAGGCGGTGCTCTTCCACCTTCTCGTTGCCCACGTTCTGGTAGCGCAACTCCATGGTGAAGCCCGAGCCGATTTGTTTGACGGCATCGCCAATCACCGCCTTCTGCACCACGAGACCGTCGATGGCGCCCAGGCGCACGGTGCGCGTGGCTTGCCGCTCGACCAGACGCTGGCCTCTCGTTTGATCGGTACAAGTCAGGGCACCGCCCGTGAAGCTGGCCCCTGGGGCGCAACCACGGATCTCTACCTGGTTGATCAGCGAAGCATTGGGGATGTTGCCCGGCGCATTAAGCATGATTTGCGCTTGGAACTCCACCACGTCAATGTCCGCAGCCGGGCTGCTGGCGTTCACATTCGGCAAACGAATCTGCAGCGTGGAAGCGGCGAAAGTGGCCGATTGGTCGTCCAGATGGAAGTCTCCCGCCGGCACGGGCGCGCCGCCCCACTTGAGCGAGCCGCTGACAAAGCTCATACCCGCAGGGATGGTGTCGATCAGGATCAGGTCGTTCGGGATCGTCACGTTCGGCTGGTTTGACACCAGGCGCGGCCACAACTGGTAAGTCACGATCTGACCCTTGGTCTTGGGCACGACCGGGTTGTCGGCTGCGGGGCCGCCGGCAGGGTCAACGCCCTCAATGCCTTTGCGGATGCTGACGGACTGTGTGGACAGGCGCAGGCGGTCGCTGTAGGCATCGTCGCAGTAGCGGGCCGGGTTGGTGCTGGTCTTGCACGATGAACTGCCCGAACCCAAGAGCGTGGCATTGTGGTCGTTGCCCATGAAGGCGTGTTCAGAATGCTTCCAGTTGAGGGTTCCGGGCTCGAAGCCGGACTCGACGGAGGTCTGATACAGACCGTAGTTGGGAATGATGCTGCCATCAGGCCAGGTAGCGCCGTCCTGCGGGTTGGCGGGCAGCGTGTTCAGGTGCACGAACATCTGGACACGACCACTCACGGGGATGTTCACATTCACCAGGCGGGCCGAGTTGATGAACGGCACCAAGGCCGGGTTGGCCTCCAGCGCGCTTTGGGTGATCCAGCCGGAGGCCATGATGCCTGTGGTCGGCACACCGGCGGCAGCGGCAACGGCGCTCAGCGTGGAATCAGCGTTGTTGCAGCTGGCATCGCGCAGCAGGGTTTCATCGCCGTTGCCAAAGGCAGTAAAGCCGAACTGGACTTCCGCGTCCTCAGGCTGCCCACTGGCCGAGCTGGCGCCGCCCGCATCGCCCGAATTCCTGTAGAAGTGGGCATAGCCGGGGCTGTGGTCCCTGTTGGCTGTCGTTGCCGGAAGCTTCTTCCATTGGTAGGGACTGTTGGCGCCCAGCTGGGGGGTGCCCGGCGGCGCAGTCCAGATCCCGTGGGTGGAGGGGTCGAACAGGTCAAGCTTGAGCTTGCGGTTGTCCCAGTGGTCGCACAGCGAAACCTGGGCGGCGTTGACGCCTTTGTTCTCCCAATACACATAGGAGTCGACGAAGTCGTTCGGCCCGATCAGGTCGTTGCTCATGCGGTTGGGGCTGTTGACCAGCGGCGCGGAGCGGCCCTTGCTCGTGGCGTAGAACAACTTCTGGAACTCGCCCGAGCAGACGCTCATGTTGTTGGTCGTCACCACGTTGTTGGCCGGATCGTCGCTGGCGTTGGGCACGCCCGACAGACCCGGGGCGGTGAGTTCCTCGATCCGGTTCTGCGGCGAGTACTGGCAGCTGGTGCCATTGTTGGTCGCCGTATCCTTGGGGATCCAGACGCGGATGTAATGCAGGGCCGTGGCATTGGCCGCGCCAGGCCATGTTCCGGTGACTTCGCCCGAGGTCAGCGGCGGGTTGGTGGTGGAGGCAGTGACGGTGACCGTGCTGCCCGCCTGGACAAAGCTGTAGGAGCCGGTGCCAGCGTCTACCGGCACATTGGCTGGCACGCCGCCTGCGGGGAACGTGCGGTTGTTGCGCTCGCGGTAGCTTTCCACCCTGTACACGCAGGCGTCCGCGCCCAGGTTGCCGAGCGCGTCGGTATAGGTCCAGCCCTGCTGCAGCGACTCATGGCCCTTGGTCTGCGGGATGTTCAGGGCCACGCTGTAGAGCAGCGCCAGGCCCGTGCCAGTGGCCGCAGAGCTGCAACCGGCCGGCTTGTTGATCGCCCCGAGGTTGGCAATGTAGCGCTTGACGAGGTCGATTTGCGGCTTGGCCACCACGGTCACCCCGGGCGCGGTGGAGGTTGCGCCAGCGGTGTCTTGATCGGAAACGATCTTGCCGGTGACGCTGCCTAGCACGCTGCCGTTTTGAGCTTCGCTTCTGGTGCTGACATCAAAAAACAGCGTGCCGGACTGATTGGCGATAGGGCCATTGGGCGGGTTGGCACCGCTGCCAACCAGCAGACAGTCCACCGTGCGGCCATCGGCGCTGATGGCGGTGGCGGCATTGCGGCAGGTGCTCAGGCCGGCACTGGTGGGGGCAAAGCGAAACGGCTCCGTGGCGGGCAGGCTCACCGTGATACGAACGTTGTCTTGCTTCACAGGCGGCGGCGTGACTTGGTAGTCCACCTTGTAGCGCGCTTCGTCATTGGTGCACAGCACATCGTTGTTGGTATCCGCATCGAGCGTACAGGTACCAGTGCCATCGTGTACCTTGGCCACGGTGATATTGAGTGCGGCCAGGGCCTGACTTGACCACACGCTACCCAACAGCAATAGCGACAACGCCGCCAGCCGCTGTCCATTGCGCCGTAATGAAACGGCGCTTCGTTTTCTTGGTTGAACCCTCATAACAAAGAATCTCCTTTCGCAAGTACGTGGGTTTCTTGCACCGGCCCCATTGTGGAGCTCGGGCAATGGGGTATCCATGACCTCGATCAAAACCGAAGGCCTGCAGCACTGCGCCCCACTCTCGCTGTGCGATCTGGCGATTGTTCCATTAATGCGAGGTCAATCACCCCTTTTCTCCTATGGTTTGGGGCAATTACCCCACAAAAAAGGGCGAAAGAGCGCCCAGCCCTTTCGCCCCACGGAGGTTTTTCCTGTCCCTGGCTTACGCCACCTTCTCCACCCGCACTGGCAGGCCCTGGCGTACGACGGCGCCGGAGACCCAATCGATCCAGACGTTGTCGTGCGCCGGGCGGGTCGGGTCGGTAAAGCCCAGGCGGTTGAGGTTCACGCCCCGGCCATGCTGCGGGTTGTGCGCCGTGGGCTTGCCATCCACCAAGTGCGCCACTGTGCCCAGTTGGGTGTGGCCGTAGCCGTACTCGATGGCGATGGCGCCTTTGGCGATGCCGCCGCGCACCAGCGCCACGCCTTGCAGCGAGCCGCCGGGGGTGGTGACGCGGATGTGGTCGCCATTGGCAATGCCCAGGGCCTGCGCATCCTCGCGGTTGATGGAGATGGGGTTGTGCGGGTGCACCTGGCGCAGGCGCGAGGCGGCGATCGACATGGAGCTCATCAGGTTGGATTTGTAGGAGCTCATGGTCAGCGGCCAGTCCTTTTCCGGGTAGTGCTCGCGCATGGCGCTGCCGTCGGCAAAGCGGGTGGGGTACCAGGTGGGGCAGCCGCTGTAGCGCTCGCCGGTCATGGAGTGGCGCATCTTGGCCAGCGGCTCGTGCCAGATTTGCACCGGCTTGGCGTAGGCGGCCTTGATGTGGTCGCCCTTCCAGGCTGCGTCGATGCTGTCAAAGCGCCCGCCACGGCTCATGACCATGGCCACGCGGCGCACTTCCTCGGGCGCCAGGCTTTGCTCCAGCTCGGGCATCCAGCGCGTCAGGCCGGTGATGGCGATGTCGTCGTCGCTGGCCTCGGGCACGGGCTTGCCGGCCTGGTAGGCGATGTTGCCCATGCCGCGCAGGAAGAATTGCTCGGGCGTGTCCAGATCCAGCGGCTGACCGTCCTTGGTGGACATGCCGTTTTTGCCAAAACCGGGCAGGCCGAGCTTTTTCGCCACGGCAAAGAGGAAGGTTTCGCAGTTGATGGGGCGGCCTTCAGCGGTTTTGGCGGTGGCCGGCTCGACCACGGGCCAGCGCACGGTGGAGGTTTTGGCGATCACGTCGGCCCAGGGCGCGCCGATGCCCCAGCTTTCGTAGGTGACGGTGTCGGGCACGATGTAGTCGGCCAGCGCAGTGGTTTCGTTGATGAAGGGGTCGATGGAGATGAACAGCGGCAGTTTTTTGGTGTCTTTGACGCCTTCGACCAGGGCCTGCTCGAAGCCGCAGATCGAGTACACCGGGTTGCTCATGTGGTTGATCCAGGCCTTGATGCCGTAGGGGTAGCCCATCAGGCCGGCGGCCAGCATTTCGCTGCTCATGGGGCCGGGCGCGGGATACCAGGGGGCCTTGGCCGGATAGGGGTTTTCGCCCGCTTCTTTTTTGCGCTTGAATTCGCTGGTTTTCTCGTACGGAAAGCGCGTGCGCGAGAGGGTTACGCCCTTGGCGGCGACCATGCCGTCGAACTTGGCGAAGTTGTAGCGCGGGCCGGGGCCGAAGGGGCCAAACGGGCCTGCATCGAGCACCCAGCCGCCTTTGACGTTGAGGTTGCCGATCAGGTTGTTGAGCATGGCAATGGCGTAGGCGGTGTAAAAGCCCGCGCCGCTCATGGTGCCGCCGTGGGAGTTGGCGACAGCGCGCTTGCCGTGGCTGGTGAATTCGCGCGCCAGGTCTTCGATCTCCTTGACGGGCACGCCGCACAGGTCGGAATACTCCTGCAAGGTTTTGAGCCGGGCCTGTTCGCGCAGTTTGAACAGCGAGCTGCACACGGCCACTGGCACGGGCGGCAGGGGCGCGGCGGCTTGTTGTGTTGCTGCAGGTGCGGCGGCCTGCCCCTCGGCGGCAGGGGCTGGCGCGGGTGCGGGCGGCAGGATTTCCACCATGCGCTCGACGAACAGCTCGGCAGCTTGGGCCACGGTGTGTGGCGCCAGCGTGCCATCGGCCAGTTGCACGACGTACACGTCCTCTGCCGGGGTTTTCTCGTCCTTGGGCGCAGGCATGGGCCAGCCCATGTCGGCGCCGCGCAGGAACTGGCCGTAGCGCGGGTGCTTGGGGTCGTTGATGAGCAAGTGCGTGGCATTGCTCCACGAGGCTTCGCCCGCCGCAGTCATGGCCGCAGGGCCGGGCTGGGCAAGGAATGGGGCGTCGTAGCGCTCGTTGTCGATGATCCAGCGGATCAGGCCCATGGCAAAAGCCAAATCGGTGGCGGGCTTGATGGGCAGCCAGCGGTTGTTGTCGCCTGCGGCGTGGCTGGAGGAGGTGGGCAGCAACGGCGAGACGACCACGTACTGGTAGGTCTTCTCATCGCGCGAGCGCGCCTCGGCCAGCTCTCGGCCCATGCGCTGGAAGGGGTTGCCTGCCTGCGCGGGCGCGGTGCCCAGAAACAGGCCAAAGCGCGAGTTTTTCCAATCGGGCTTGCCGTGCTTCATGGCCGGGATGTCGCCCAGCGCCGCGGCCGTGCCCACGCGGTAGGACTGGCCGCAGTAAGCGCCGTGGTTGGCCACGTTGTTGGTGCCAAAGGATTGTTTGGCAAAGCGGTTGATCAGCGGCTTGCGGCCTTCGTTGGAGGCGTCGGTGAACAACAACTGGTTGGCCTTGGGGCCGTATTCGGGGTTGTCGGGGTCGATGGGCGTTTGCACATCGCGGATGGCGCGCAGGCCTTCCACGTGGCCTTCGCCGAACAGGTCGCCGCCTTCGCAGACTTCTTCAATCAGTTGCTCAAAGGAGATGGTCTGCCACTGGCCCGAGCCGCGCGGCCCCACGCGCTTGAGCGGCGCGAGCACGCGGTGCGCTGCGGTTTGGTGCTCGAACATGGACGAGCCGCGCGCGCAGGAGGTGGCGCGCCCCTCCAGGCCGTTGTCGCCGCCCAGCATGGCGTAGACCTCGCGCACGGGCGTTTCCATCGGCGCGTGGTGGGTGGTGGCCAGCGGGTGGTAGGGGTTGCCGGCCACGCGCAGGATTTTGTTGTTCTCTGTATCCACGCGCACGCGGATACCGCACTGCGTCCAGCAGCCCAGGCAGCTCGAGGGGCTGACGACTTGGCCGGGCTGTGTGTCCAGCAGGCCGGTGGCGGGGTTGATGCGGAACTCTGGTTGCAGCGAGTTGCCGCGCGTGGCATTGGCCGTGGGCACGCCCGAGGTGCCGGTCAGCAGGCCCTTGGCGCCCTTCATCAGGGTTTCGCCATAGCCTGCGGCAAAGGCCGCCGCACCGCCTGCCACCAAGCCGCCGCGCAGCAAGTTGCGGCGCGTGGCGTTGGGCTGGGCCGATGGCGCAGGGCTGGCCGCCGGGGCCGCATTGGCGGGGGGGACAGGGGCAATAGGCCGTTGGGGTTTGTCTGTCATGGGGATCGTCCTCTTGTTCTCAGGTGTCTGGTTCATTTTTTTCTAATTACAAATCAGAGGAAATTAAACCTAATTTCTATCATGCCGAAACAAGGTTATTTTGTTTCCTATGGATTTGTAACAATCTTGATTCTCAAGGCATGGTAGCCGCCAAGGTCGCGCGGCCATCGCGCTGCGGCCACAGCTCCAGCGCCCACAGCGCCAGCGTCAGCACCGCAATGCACAGGCCGAACACGCCCAGGATGCCCATCAGCCCTTCACCGCCCAAGGGCATGTGATAGACGTACAGGCCTGCACCGTACTTGGGCACGCCTTGCACGCCCATGAACAAGGCCCAGCGAAAACCCCAGGCCGCCGCGCACACCGCCGTGCCCAGCGCCACGATCATGGGGCGCGAATGCAGCCACCAGGCCGGGCGCAACCACAGCACCATCACGATCACGCCCAGAATGACCGACAGCCACAGGCTGATGCGCCAGATGGGAAAGTACGCATACAACTGCTGCGCGGCCAGGAAGGAGGGCAGTTGCCACACATAACCGCTCACCGCCCAAGCGCAGGCCACGGCCAGCAGGGCCACGCTCAGGGCCAGGCCCAGTTTGCCCAGCCAGGCGCGCACGGCCACGTCCCGCCCCGGCGCCATCCACAGCGTCAGTCCCAGCATGCAGCCCACGGCGGCCAACCAGGCGGTCAGCGTCAAATTCAGCGGCACCCAGGGGTTGTTCCACAAGGGGCGCGAGCGCACGATGGCCACTTCCGCACCGGTGTACACGGCGATGGTGATGGCCGACACCACCAAAGCCAGCGAGAGAATGCGCATCCAGCGCTGCCAGCCCAGCCACCAGGTGGCGCACAGCCCCAGCGAGAGGGTGACGAACACGGGCAGCAGCAACGCGCCCAGCGACATCCACGACCACGGCGTCAGATACGCATAAAAGTGCCAAAAGCGCGCGGGCTGGTGCAAATCGGCCAGCAGGGCCACCGGGGCGCTGATGGCCGTGACCGCCAGCAGCACCATCGCCAGCGGCAACGCTTTGGCCGCTGGGCGCTGCTCGGGCGCCCACACGCCCCACGCTGCCAGCATGGCCGCGCCGGTGGCCATGCCGATGAGAAAGAAATACTGCACGGCCCAAGGCAACCAGGCCGCTTCGTAATAAGGCGTCAACAACTCGATGATGTCCATGGTGTTTCTCCTTGCCTATTCATGTGTGCTCTGGATCGGGTGGCGCGCTCAATGCTCGGCAATCAGGCGCACGCTGGCTTGCCCATCGATGCCATTGACGAACTCATCGGGCAGGCCGATGTAGAACACGCGGGGGGCGGTATTCATGCCGGGTTTGAGGACTTTGATCTCCTCCTTGGACTCGGCCATGCGGCGGTTGATCTCGCTGTTCGGGTCCATCAAATCGCCAATCACGCGCGCGCCGCCCACGCAGCTCTCCACACAGGCGGGCAGCAGGCCCACCTCCAGGCGATGCTCGCAGAACGTGCACTTGTCGGCCGTTTGCGTCTCGTGGTTGATGAAGCGCGCGTCGTAGGGGCAGGCCTGCACGCAATAGCCGCAGCCCACGCAGCGAGTGTTGTCCACCAGCACCACGCCATCCTCGCGCTGAAAGGTCGCCTGCACGGGGCAGACCGGCACGCAGGGCGGGTTGTCGCAGTGGTTGCACAGGCGCGGCAGGCTCACCATCGCGGGGGCCGTGCCATCGTTGCGGTCGATCTCGTACTGCAACACCGTGGTGCGGAACTGCCCAATGGGCGGCTGGTTCTCCGCCGAGCAACTGACCGTGCAGGCCTGGCAGCCGATGCACTTGCGCATGTCGATCAGCATGCCAAAGCGCTTGCCTTCCATGCCGGGGCGGCGCGGCGGCTGGTCGTTAATACCCGCCTGCGCGGGCAGGATGGGGATGACCGTGGCCGTGGCGCTCAGCCCCAGCAATTGCTTGAGAAAGCCGCGCTTGCCGCCCGGCGCAGGCGCAGCGGCTGACTTGGCGCAGCCCTCGCTCTCGGGGGCATTACCACAGCGACGGAAAGGGTTGGGGATGTAGGGCATAGGGGTCTTCTCTGTTTCTTTTTGCTTTGTACGCATCGCCCCAATTGGGACGACACACGAAGCGTAGAGAGCCGCTCGCCCGTTGAAAATCAGAACATCGGCAGTCGGAATAGATGAAATTACCTATTGGCTTAGAGCGCGTGATGCACTTTGCGCTACAGCACCGCGCGCAGCTCGTGCGCTGCCTCTTGCAACAGCGGCAAATACACGCGCTGCAACTGCGCGGCGCTATCGCCCGCGGTGCGCACCACCACATTGAGCGCGGCATGGGTGCGGCCTTGCATATCCAGCAGCGGCACGGCCAGGGCGCACACGCCGCATTCGTGCTGTTCGCTGGCCAAGGCGTAGCCCTGGCTGCGCGCCTGGGCAATGGCGGCATGCAGCGCGTCCGCCTGGGTGTGGGTGTTGGCCGTCAACCGCGCCAGCCCAGCAGGCAATAGCGCCTGCTGTGCCAGCCAGGCATGCAGCTCACCCTGCGGCAAGGCGGCCAGCAGCACCTGCCCGGTGGAAGTGGCATGCAGTGGCAGGCGCGCGCCCAAATGCAGGCCATGCGGCAGCATGGGGCCAACGCGCTCCAGCGGCCCGCTGCGCGCGACGATGACGCCCTCGTGCTGGTCGCGCACCACCACGGAATGGGCCGCTTGCGAGCGCAAGCTGAGCCGATTAAGCACCGGCTGCACCAGCCTCGGCAGCCGCGCCGACGCCAGATAGCTGCCGGAAAAGCGCAGCACTTTGGGCGCCAGCCAAAAGGCGCCGCTGCCATCGGTTTCCAGATAGCCCAGCGCTGCCAGGGTCAACAAATGCCGACGTGCGGCGGCGCGGGTCAGGCCCGCACGCTCGGCTGCCTGGGTGGCGTTGAGGCGTTGGCGCTGGGTGTCGAAGCTCTCCAGAATCGCCAGGCCGCGCGCCAGGGCGTCGATGAAATCCTGTGTTTTGACAACCGGCTCCTGGCTCATGCCGCCTCCCTTGCCAATGGGGTGTTTTGCGCGCTATGCGCGCAGGCTGCGCGCATAGCGCGCAACGACCGCCGCCGCCCGTGGAACCTGACGCTGCTGCGCCCTAAGCTGGACTTTTCACTGTTCACAACACACCAGGAGACTTTCCCATGCGCACCCAGGTTGCCATCATTGGTGCAGGCCCCTCCGGCCTGCTGCTCGGTCAATTGCTGCACAAAGCGGGTATCGACAACATCATCGTGGAGCGGCAAAGCGCCGAATACGTGCTGGGCCGCATCCGCGCCGGGATTCTGGAGCAGGTGACCATCGATTTGATGGACGAGGCCGGCGTGGGCCAGCGCATGCACGCAGAAGGGCTGCCGCACACAGGCATTGAATTGCTGTTCGAGGGCCAGCGCCACCGCATCGACCTGCAAGCGCTCACCGGCGGCAAAAAGGTGATGGTTTATGGCCAGACCGAACTCACCCGCGATTTGATGGATGCCCGCCAGGCGCTGGGCCTGCCCACGGTGTACTCGGCCGCGGATGTGGCCGTGCACGACTTCGATGGCGAGCGCCCGCGCGTGACCTTCCAGCGCGAGGGCCGCAGCGAGACGATCGAGTGCGACTTCATCGCCGGTTGCGACGGCTTTCACGGCGTGTGCCGCGCCAGCGTGCCCAGCGGCGCCATCACCGAGTATGAAAAGGTCTATCCCTTTGGCTGGCTGGGCCTGCTGTCGGACACGCCGCCGGTTTCCGAGGAGCTGATTTACGCCAACACACCGCGCGGCTTTGCCCTGTGCTCGCAGCGCAGCCTCTCGCGCAGCCGCTATTACCTGCAAGTGCCGCTGACCGACAAGGTGGAAGATTGGAGCGACGAGGCCTTCTGGAACGAGCTGCGCCTGCGCCTGGACGAAACCGCGCGCGAGCGCCTGGTGACCGGCCCCTCGCTGGAGAAAAGCATTGCCCCGCTGCGCAGCTTCGTGGCCGAGCCGCTGCGCTTTGGACGGCT
Source organism: Allofranklinella schreckenbergeri (assembly GCF_003703475.1). Lineage (GTDB taxonomy): Bacteria > Pseudomonadota > Gammaproteobacteria > Burkholderiales > Burkholderiaceae_C > Lampropedia > Lampropedia schreckenbergeri. The sequence continues at coordinate 18,899 of NZ_RDQM01000018.1, forward strand.
GTTCCTCGCGGGCGATGCCGGGCATATCGTGCCGCCCACAGGGGCCAAAGGGTTGAACCTGGCGGCTTCGGATGTGCATTACCTCTCCACAGCGTTGATTGAGTATTACCAGGAACGCAGCCAGGCGGGCATCGACCACTACTCCCAGCGCAGCCTGGCGCGTATCTGGAAGGCCGAGCGCTTCTCCTGGTGGTTCACCAATTTGATGCACCGCTTCCCCGCCGAAGGCGGTTTTGGCCAGCGCGTGCAAGAGGCGGAACTGGATTACCTGATCCACTCCCAGGCCGCCTCGACCGCCTTGGCCGAAAACTACGTGGGCTTGCCGATGGCTTGAATCTCGGCAACAGCATCCGTCAAGCGACGGGTGCCATGCCTGCCGCTTCGATCACTTTGCGCCAGCGCAAAGTGTCGCTCTCCAGCAGTTGCGCCAGCCCCTCAGCCGTGCTGGCCGCCGGGCGCACCCCCAGGCGGGTGAGTTGCTGCTGCACTTCGTCCTGGGCCAGCGCGTGATGCACAGCGGCATTGAGCCGCTGCACGACAGCGGGCGGCGTGCGCTGAGGCACGGCCAAGCCGTTCCAGGAGCTGACCAGAAAATCCGCCAGCCCAGCCTCTGCGGCCGTAGGCGTATCCGGCAACAGCGGATGGCGCGCGGCCGCCGTCACAGCCAGCGCGCGAATGCTGCCAGCCGTCACATGCGCCAGCAGCGGGCTGAGGATATCCACCGCCACATCGATCTGGCCGCTGCGCAAGGCCGTGACGACTTCTGGCGAGCTTTTGTACGGCACCACCAAAGCGTCCACACCGGCCTGAGCCTTGAGCATTTGCGCAGTCAGATTTTGCGTTGAACCTACAGCAATCGTGCCGATGCTGAGCTTGCCAGGCTGATCCTTGGCAAAGCGCAGCATTTGGGCCAGGTTTTGCCAGGGGGCGTCCTGGCGCACACACACGGCCAGGTCGAAATGCCCCAACGTGCTCACCGCCTGCAAATCGCGCCGCGCATCGAACGGCTGTTTGGGGAACAAGGTGGCACTGATGGCGGTGGCGTTGCTGATAAGCAGCAGCGTGTGCCCGTCAGGCTGCGCGCGCACCGCCGCACTGGTGGCGGTGATGCCGCCTGCGCCGGGGCGGTTGTCGATCACCAGCGGCTGGCCCAGGTCGGCCTCCATCGCCCGCGCCACGGTGCGCGCCGTCACATCGGCCACGCCGCCCGCGCCAAAGGGCACGATCAAGCTCAAGGGCTTGTGCGGCCAGGCTGCACGTCCTTGCCCTGCTGGGGCGGTTTGCGCGAGCGCGCCCGGCCAGGCAGCGCACAGGCACGCAGACGCTCCGACCAGCAGCAGCGCCCTCCGGCCTAATACGGGTGTGGCTTCATCCTCAGTGGCACAAACATCAAGCATGGCTACAGCCTCAAAACAAACAACGACAGCGCCGGGAACGCCACCAGAATCAGCACGCGCACCAGATCACTGATGACAAAAGGGATGACCCCCCGGTAGGCTTGGCTGATGGTGATGTCCTCCGACATGGACTGGATGACAAACAAATTCATGCCCACCGGCGGCGTAATCAGACCCACTTCGGCCACCACCAGCACCAGGATGCCGAACCAGATGCCCAGCTCCTCGGGCGTGAGGCCGAAATCCAGCCCGGAGATCATCGGGTAAAAGATGGGAATGGTCAGCAAAATCATGGACATGGAGTCCATCACGCAGCCAAAGACAACGTAGAACAGCAAGATCGCCCAGAGGATTTCATAGGGCGAGAGGCCCAGCGTGCCAACCCATGCCGCCAGCTCTTGCGGCAGCATGGATAGGGCCAGAAAGGTGTTGTAGGCGGCCGCGCCCAGCACGATCATGAACAGCATGCCGGTGCTGGCGGCGGTGCTCTCGAAAATGCCTTTGAGGTTGGCCGCGCGCAGGCCGCCGCGCCACCAGGCCACCAAAGCGGTGCCCACGACCCCTACGGCTGCCCCTTCGGTGGGAGTGAACAGGCCGCTGTACATGCCGCCGAGCACCAAGGCGAAAATCAGCAGCACGGGCCAGACTTGGCCTAGCGCGCGCCAGCGCTCAGCCCAGGGCAGCGGCTGCACCGTGCCTGCCAGGCTGGGCTTGATGCGCACCATGATGGCGATGGTGAGCATATAGCCCAGCGCCGCCACCACGCCCGGGACGAAGGCGGCGGCAAACATCTTGGCCACGTTTTGCTCGGCCAGGATGGCGTAGATGACCAGCACGATGGAGGGCGGAATCAATATCCCCAACGTGCCGCCCGCCGCCAGCGCGCCTACGGAGATGCTGTTGGCGTAGCCCGCACGGCGCAGCTCGGGAAGGGCCACCTGCCCCATGGTGGCAGCGGTGGCCAGCGAGGAGCCGCAAATGGCGCCAAAGCCCGCGCAAGCGCCCACCGCTGCCATCGCCGCGCCGCCTTTGCGGTGGCCGATAAAGGCTTCCGCCGCCTTGAACAGCGCGCGCGACATGCCGCCTTGGCTGGCAAATTGCCCCATGAGCAAAAACAGCGGAATGATGGACAGCGAATGGCTGGAGAACTGCCCGTAGGCCAGGGTTTGCATCTGGCTGAGCAAGGGCGCGAGGCTGCCGAAAATCCACCACGAGCCGCCCAACCCCATCAGCAGCATGGACAGGCCAATGGGCACGCGCAAAAAAATCAGCAGCATCAATACGGGCAGCGACCACGCCGCCAACATCAACGGATCCATCAGTGCCCTCCTTGCGGTGCGGTAAAGCGCAATGGCGGGCGCGCCAGGCCCACGTCTTCCAGCAAGCGCCACAGGTACACCAGGCAGCCAAACACGCCTGGCAGCAGGCAGGCGGCGTAGCCCCACCAGACGGGAAACTGGAGGATGAAGGTCAGCTCCTGCGTGGCGCGATAGTCCTGCATGCCAGCCGCCAGCCGCCAGGTCAGCAGCACCCATAGCAGCAGCATCACGGCATCACTGACGACGATAAGCAGCTTTTTCATCAACGGCGGATACAGGCCCCAGAACAAATCCACCACGGCATGGCTGCGCGTGAGGTGCGTCCAGGGCAGAAAGCAGAAAACGGCAAAGGCGGTGCCCGCCTCCACCAGCTCGAAATCCCCGGGCACTGGCCCCAGGCCCCACTGGCTGAGGGCGCGGCCGCTGATGCTGACCACACTCAGCACGGCCAGCACGATCAGCACGGCCGCGCCCAGCCAGGCCAGCGCGCGGCTGATGCCATAAATCAGGTGTTGCACGGTGTTGCCTCCTTTTTGGGTCAACGCGTTGGGAGCGATGGATGGCAGGAGGACTTATTGCAAATCAATAGGAAAATAAATCGCATTTTTTCGGCATGTTATGCCTACAGTTGATTTTTCATTGATCTGCAACACTCCGAAGCCATCCAGGCGACACGTCGTGGGCCGCTTATTGCGCCGCGCCGCTGTGCTTGTCGAGCAGGCGCTGGGCTTCTTCGGCCAGTTTGGGGCCGTCGATGCCGCGCTGCTGCACCTCCTTGAACCAGCTCTGGCGCGTGGCCTGGGCGGCGTCTTTCCAGCGCTGGGTTTCGGCCTCGTCCAGCGTCACGATGTGGTTGCGCGCTTTTTGCGCCAAGTCGATGCCGGTTTGATCGGCAGCATCCATCACCAGACCAAACGCGCGTGCCACCTCAATGCCGGAGTTGGCATCGATCACGCGCTTGAGGTCATCGGGCAGCTTGTCGTAGCTGGCCTGGTTCATCAGCAGCCCAAAGGTCTGGGTGTACAAGCCCTTGGGGCCGCTAAAACCCGTGTGGTTTTTGACGATTTGCTGCACACGCAACGCGGGCACCACCTCCCAGGGCACGGTGGTGCCGTCGAGCACGCCCTTGGAGATGGCTTCGCTCACTTGCGGCACCGGCATGCCCACCGGCACGGCGCCAAGCTGCTCGAGCATGATGTTGATGATGCGCGAGCCGCCACGGATCTTCATGCCTCGCAAATCCTCCAGCTTGGCAATGGGCTTGCGGGTGTGGAACAGGCCGGGGCCGTGGGTGTGCACGGTGATGAGCTTGACGTCCTTGAACTCATCAGCGGCGTGGTTTTGCACGTATTCGTAAATGGCAGGCGAGGCCTGGGCTGCCGAGCCGATGGAAAAGGGCAGCTCGAACACTTCCGTCTTGGGGAAGCGCCCCGGGGTGTAGCCCAGCACCGTCCAGGAAAAATCCACCACGCCGTTGCGCGCCTGATCGAACAAATCCGTGGGCTTGCCGCCCAGTTGCATGGCGGGGAAAAGCTGGATGCGCAGACGGCCATCGCTGTCTTTCTGGATTTTCTCGGCCCACTTGGCCAGCCCGTCTTTGGGGATGGGCGCCTGGGGCGGCAGAAAGTGGTGCAGGCGCAGGGTGTAGCGCTCCTGCGCGTGCGCGGCGCCGCTGGTCAGTGCGGCAATGGCCAGCGTGGCGGCGCTCAGGGCGCCGAGAAATTGCTTGCGATTCAAACGCATGGTGTGTCTCCTTGTCGGTGTGTTGTTGTAGTGAGGGGGCCGCGCCGCCGCTTGCGGGCGGCGGCGCGGGGCATTGCGCGGGCTGTGCGCAAGCTGTGCGCGATTTATGCGGACTGTTGCTGCAATTGCTGCTCCAACTGGTGCAGTACGCGATAGCAGGGCAGCACCTGGTGCACGCTGGCATTGGGTTCGCGGCCCTCGCGGATGGCGGCGAAGAACTCGCGGTCTTGCAGCTCGATGCCGTTCATGGAGACATCGACTTGGGACACATCGATAGGCTCCTCCTTGCCGTTGACCAAATCGTCGTAGCGCGCGATGTAGGTGGCGCTGTCGCCGATGTAGCGGAAGAACGTGCCCAGCGGGCCGTCGTTGTTGAAGCTCAGCGAGAGCGTGCAAATGGCGCCGCTGGCGCTTTTGAGCTGGATGGACATATCCATGGCAATGCCCAGCGTGGGGTGGATAGGCCCTTGCATGGCGTGCGCCTGCACGATTTCACCAGCCTGGTAGGCAAACAAATCCACCGTGTGCGCGGCGTGGTGCCAGAGCAGGTGATCGGTCCAGCTACGCGGCTGGCCCAGCGCGTTGGTGTTGGTGCGGCGGAAGAAATAGGTCTGCACATCCATTTGCTGGATGTTGAATTGCCCGGCCTTGATTTGCCGGTGCACGAACTGGTGGCTGGGGTTGAAGCGGCGGGTATGGCCGCACATGGCCACCAGCCCGGTTTGCTTTTGCAGCGCGGCCACGGCCTCGGCGTCGGCCAGGCTGTCGGCCAGGGGGATTTCCACCTGCACATGCTTGCCTGCCTTGAGCGCGGCCTGCGCCTGCGCGGCGTGCATTTGCGTGGGCGTGCAGAGGATGACGGCATCCAGCCCCGGCAGGGCCAGGGCTTCGTCCAGATCGGTGGTGACGTGGCCGATGCCGTATTTCTGGGCCACGGCCTGGGTTTTCTCCAGCTCGCGGCCGATGAGGGACACCACTTGCACATCGGGGATGTTTTTGATGCCATCCAGATGCTTGATGCCAAAAGCGCCTGCGCCTGCCAGCGCGACTTTGATCGTCATGGTTTTGAACTCCTTGCGGTTGTTTGTCGGGTTGCTTACCTGGTTTCTTCCAGAATCAAATGCCCCACGGCGGTGTTGGAGGCGGGCACGTGGTAGAAGCGGTGCGCCACGCGGGGCGGGGGGGCGCCAGTGGCATCGGCGGCCGCGTCGGCCATGGCGCCGCGCGCAATCAGCCACATCACCAGCTCAATGCCTTCGCTGCCGGCTTCACGCACGTAGTCGATGTGCGGCATCTTGGCCAGCTCGGCCGGCTCGGCGATGAGGCGGTCGAGAAAGCGGTTATCCCACTCGGCGTTGATCAGGCCCGCGCGCGCGCCCTGGAGCTGGTGGCTCATGCCGCCCGTGCCCCAGATGTGGACGTTGAGGTCTTCGTCGTAGCTCTCGATGGCCTTGCGCAGCGCGCGGCCCAGGTTGAAGCAGCGCTGGCCGCTGGGCACGGGGTATTGCACGACGTTGACGGCAAAGGGGATGACGGGGCAAGGCCAGGCGCCTTGCTGCGGGTCTTGCTCGCCGCACATCAGCGACAGGGGCACGGTCAGGCCGTGATCGACCTCCATCTGGTTGACGATGGTCAGGTCGAAGTCCTGCTGGATCACGCTTTGCGCAATATGGCTGGCCAACTGGGGATGGCCGATGACCGGCGGCACGGGGCGCGGCCCCCAGCCCTCGTCGGCGGGCATAAATTTCGCCCCGGTGCCAATGGCAAAGGTGGGGATCAACTCCAGGCTGAAGGCGGTGGCGTGGTCGTTGTAGACCAGGAAGATGACATCGGGCTTGTTGTCCTTCATCCACTGGCGCGAGAACTCGTAACCGGCAAACAGCGGCTGCCAGTACGGCTCGCCTGTTTTGCCCAAGTCCATCGCCGCGCCAATAGCGGGCACGTGCGAGGTGAATACCGTTGCGGTGATGCGGGCCATGTTCATGCCTCCTTGTTGTGATGCGCACCCTGGGGCTGGCGGTGGGCCTGGGCGTCGCCGTCTTCGCCGATGTAGCGGTTGCCTTCGATGCTGCGGCCGCCGCCAAGCATCATGTCGCGGTACTCCTGCTCGCTCATGCCGGTCATGGAGCCAGCCATTTGCTGAAAGCTCAGGCCGTCGGTCGCGCCGATGCGGGCCAGGAAGTAGATGTTGCCGCCCGTGCGCATGCACCAGTTGAGGTCGCGCGCCAGCACGGCTTGCTTTTGCTCCTCGGTCATGGGCCATTCGTCCAGATAAGCGCGCTCGTCGGCTTTGAAGCGGGCGCGGTTTTCCGCCTTCATCAGGCTGACGCAGAACTGGTTGAGCCAATAGCCTTTGCGGCTTTGCTCGGCATCAAAAATGATGGTGCCGGGGATGTCGAGATAGGGTTTGTCGAGAGCCACGGGGTTGTCTCCTTTCTCCTGAAATGGCTGGGCGGCGGTGCATCAGACCTCTTGTGCCAGGCCTCTTTTTCAAGCCTGTTTTCAGACTTCTTCGGGCCAGTACAGGCGCATGGGGTTGTCCACCAGCAGCTTGCGCTGCAGCTCGGGCGTGGGGGCGATGTGGGCGATGAAGTCCACCAGCAGGCCGTCGTCGGGCATGTGGTGCTTGAGGTTGGGGTGGGGCCAGTCGGTGCCCCAGAGCACGCGGTCGGGGAAGCGCTCGACCACCCGGCGGGCAAAGGGCACCACGTCGCGATAGGGCGCGGCCTCACCCGCCAGCGCTGGCGGGCCGCTGATGGAGAGGCGCTCGGGGCAGCTGACTTTGCTCCAGACGTTGCCGTGCTCTTGCATGAAGCGCAGAAACAGGCCGAATTCGGGGCCGTCCACGCTTTGGCTGACGTCGGGGCGGCCCATGTGATCGACCACCACCGTGGTGGGCAGGCGGGTGAAGAAGTCCCACAGCTCGGGCAGATCGGCGGCCTCGAAGTAAATCACCACATGCCAGCCCAGCGGGGCGATGCGCTGGGCGATCTCCATCAGCTCGTCCTGCGGCGTGAAGTCCACCAGCCGTTTGACGAAGTTGAAGCGCACGCCGCGCACGCCGGCGTCGTGCAAGGCTTGCAACTGGGCGTCGCTGATGTCGCGGCGCACCGTGGCCACGCCGCGCGCCGCGCCGCCAGCAGCTTGCAGGGCATCGACCAGGGCGCGGTTGTCCGCGCCGTGGCAAGTGGCCTGCACGATGACGTTGCGCGCCAGGCCCAGATGGTCGCGCAGGGCGAAAAGCTGCGCCTTGCTGGCATCGCACGGGGTGTATTTGCGCTCGGGCGCGTAGGGGAATTCGTCGCCGGGGCCAAAGACGTGGCAGTGCGCATCGACGCTGCCGGGCGGCAGTGACAAACGGGGCTTGCTGGGGTTGGGGTGCCAATCCAGCCAGCCGGGGGTTTTTTCAAAGGTGCTCATAGCGGCGTGTTGGGGGCGTTGGGGATCACGGGGTGGGGTTTGGGGTGGAGTGCGCGGGCTGCTCCAGCGCGGCCAGCAGGCGGTCGGCCTCGGTGCGCCAGTCGTCGCTGCGGGCAAAGCCGGGGGCATCGGGCGCGCCAAAGACGCCTGCGGCCGCTTGCTGCGCCAGCCAGCCCTGGGCATGGGAAGCTGCCTGGGCCATGCCGGTGGCCAATCCAGCTTCGGCCACGGTGCGGGCCGATTCGGCCATTTCTTCGCTGCGGCGTTGGCCGTGGGCGATGACGCGCTGGAAGAAGTAGCTGGCCTGCGCCTGCCAGTCCACGCCGGGGAAGGTGTCTTGCAGTGAGGCCAGCACGGCGTCCTCCACGCCGAAGTGGCGCGCGGCGCTCAGGCTTTCGATGCACAGCGCCTCCAGCCCTTTGATGAGAACGCTGCGGCACATTTTGGTGGCCGAGGCCACGCCCAATTGCGCGCTGACGGCCCGGCAGGCAAAGCCCAGCGGGGCCAGCAAGGCGGCCAGCTCGGCGGCGCCCGGCCCGCCCAGCAGCATGGGAGTGCGGATGCGCTGCGGTGGCACGCTGTTCATGACGGCGGCCTCCACATACCGCGCGCCCTGGGCATGCGCGATGGCGGCGGCGGCCTGCTTGGTGCCGGGCGAGGCGGAGTTGAGATCCAGCACCCACGCGCCGGGGCGCAGGCCAGGCGCGGCGGCCTCGATGGCTGCTTGCGTCTGGCTGGCGGTGACGGCGCTGATGAGGCAGTCACAGCCTGCGGCCAGGGCTGCGGCGCTGTCTACCAGCTCGACGCCTTGCGCATAAGCATGTACGCGCAGGGTTTGGGCCTGCGCTTGGGTGCGCGGGTGGTGGAGCTGGCGGTCGTAGGCGCTGACGGCGATGCCCTGGGCGCGCAGGTCTTCGGCCAGGATGCGGCCCACTTCGCCATAGCCGAGCAAGCCGATGCGCCAGCGCCGGGCTTCGGCAGGGATGGTGGGGGTGGCGGGGGCTTGCATGGCGGCTTAGTCGATGTAGCGCAAGCCAGCCTTGGCCAGCGGCTCGCGCATTTGGTACATATCCAGTCCCAGCACGCCGCTGGCGAGCTTGGCGCGTTTTTCGCCTTCCAGGCTTTCGCGTTTGGCGGCCGCTTGCAAGGTGGCGGCCGCTTGCGCGCGCGGCACGCAGACGACGCCGTCGTCATCGGCCACGATGACATCGCCGGGGGTGACCAGCATGCCCGCGCAGACCACGGGGATGTTGACCGAGCCGAGCGTGGCCTTGATGGTGCCTTTGGCGGAGATGGCGCGGCTCCAGACGGGAAAGCCCATGTCCTGCAAGGTGCGCACGTCGCGCACGCCTGCATCAATGACCAATGCGCGCGCGCCACGGGCCTGGAAGCTGGTGGCGAGCAAGTCGCCGAAAAAGCCGTCGGTGCATTCGGCGGTGACGGCGGCCACGACGATGTCGCCGGGCTGAATCTGCTCGGCCACGACGTGCATCATCCAGTTGTCGCCGGGCTGCAGCAGCACGGTCACCGCCGTGCCGCTGACTTGCGCGCCGGGGTAGATGGGGCGCATGTAGGGCTTGAGCAGGCCCACGCGGCCCATGGCTTCGTGCACGGTGGCGCTGCCGTAGCGGGCCAGTTGATCGGCCACCTCGCGCTCGGCGCGCGCGATGTTGCGATAGACGACTCCCAGTTCAAACATGGCTGCTTCTTTCTGCTTTTTATAAATCAAAAGGAAATAAAATAACCCTGTTTCGGCATGATGGTATTCAGATCAAATTTCCCTTGATTGAACAATCATCCTTCAGAGCCCGCGTGCGCGCAGCGCCGCATCCAGGCGCGGGAAGACGCGGCGGGCGTTGCCTTCATAGACGGCAAAACGCTCTTCGGGCGTGAGGTGGGGCGTGGCTTCGATGTAGCGGCGCGTGTCGTCGTAGTAGTGGCCGCTGTAGGGGTCGATGCCGCGCACGGCGCCAATCATTTCGCTGGCGAACAGGATGTTCTTGACCGGCACCACCTGCGCCAGCAAGTCGATGCCCGGCTGGTGGTACACGCAGGTGTCGAAAAAGATGTTGTTCAGCAAATGCTCGTCCAGCGTGGGCTTTTTCAGCTCCTGCGCCAGCCCGCGAAAACGCCCCCAGTGGTAGGGCACGGCGCCGCCGCCGTGGGGGATGAGAAAGCGCAGGGTGGGAAAGCGCGTGAACAAATCGCTGGTCAGGCACTGCATGAAGGCCGTGGTGTCGGCGTTGAGGTAGTGCGCGCCCGTGGTGTGAAAGCACGCGTTGCACGAGGTGCTGACGTGGATCATGGCGGGGATGTCGTATTCCACCATCTTCTCGTAGATGGGGAACCAGTACGGGTCGGACAGCGGCGGGCTGTTCCAGTGGCCGCCAGAAGGATCGGGGTTGAGGTTGATGCCCACGGCGCCGTATTCCTTCACGCAGCGCTCCAGCTCGGGGATGCAAGTCTCGATCGGCACGCCGGGCGATTGCGGCAGCATGGCCGCAGGGATGAAGTGCTCGGGGAACAACTGGCTGACGCGATAGCACAGCGTGTTGCAAATGGCCGCCCAGGTCGAGGAGGTCTGGAAATCGCCGATGTGGTGCGCCATGAAGCTGGCGCGCGGGCTGAAGATGGTCAGGTCCGAGCCGCGCTCGCGCATCAGGCGCAACTGGTTGGCTTCGATGCTCTCGCGGATGGCGTCATCGCTGATGTGCAGCTCGCTGGCCGCCGGGCTGGGGCCACCTTGCAAGGCGGCAATTTGCCGCTCGCGCCACTGGCCCAGCGCGGCGGGGGCCGTGGTGTAGTGGCCGTGAACGTCGATCACCAGCGGCGCGCGCTGGGTGTGCTGGGCGGGGCTGTCCTGGGGCGTGCCTGTCATGCCAAGTCTCCATGCCTGGGTGTTCTGGGAAATGCTCTGCGCAAAGCGCCTTTGGCGGCATTCTCACGGCGCGCACACATGCCGTCCATGTTCTAACCTGGCTAACTGCTATTGCAAAATGGCATAGCTCGTCGCCCCATTGGCCCATTGACCTGCTGGCCTGTGCTTTATGAACCTCAAGCAAATCGAAATCTTCGTCACCGTTGCCGAACTGGGCAGCTTCAGCAAAGCCGCACAGGTGCTGGGCACAGCGCAGCCTGCGCTCAGCCGCCAGGTGCGGCAATTGGAGGTAGCGCTGCACGAGCACCTGTTCGCGCGCAATGGCCGTGGCGTGGAGCTGACCGAGGCGGGCCAGCGCATGCTTTTGCACGGCCGCACCATCTTGCAAACGGTGGCAAACGCCCGCGCCGATTTCGGCGCCCACCGCCAGGAGCCTGTAGGCCGCGCCACCATCGGCCTGCCGCCCAGCATCGCGCGGCGCATCACCGTGCCGCTGATCCAGCGCTTCAAGTCGCACCTGCCCAAGGCCCGGCTGGAGGTGGTGGAGGGCCTGTCCAGCCACATGACGGGCTGGCTGATTGACGGCCAGATGGATATGGCCCTGCTCTACAACCCGCAGCCGCATTTAAGCCTGTCCATCACGCCGCTGGCGCGCGAGCGCCTGTGCCTGATTGGCCGCCAGGACAGCCTACCGCCCGGCCCGGTGGCCTTTGGCGATTTGCCCCGCTACCCGTTGGTGATGGCGCAAAAAGGGCAAATCTTTCGCAGCCTGATGGAGGCGCAAGCCCTGCTGCACGGCACGCCATTGAACGTGGCCTGGGAAGTGGCCAGCCTGCCGGTGATTTTCGATTTGCTCAAAGCCGGGCACGGCTTTGCGGTGCTGACGGAAACGGCGCTGGACAGCCACCAGGAACGCGGCGACAGCACGCTGGACGCGCGCCTGATCCACACACCCGAAATCCCCTGCACACTCTGCCTGGCCCAGCGCGCGCACTACCGCGAAAGCCTGCTGATCCAACGCACCAAGGCCGAGCTGGTGGCGCTGGTGGAGCGGGTCATGGGCCGGGCATGATGCCCTCCATCACCCATCCTGGGCGCGCTCGCCCAGGCGCGCTTGCAGCTTATCCAGCGCCACGCTCAGGCATTGGCGCTCGGCGGCGCTGAGGGCCTGCTCCAAATCACGCTCGAAACACTCCACCGCTTGCTCGGCCCGGATTTGCAGGCGCTTGCCCGCCGGGGTGAGCACGAGCTGCTGCAAGCGCCGATCCTCGGCGCTGGCGCGCCGCTCGATCAAGCCGCGCTCCACCAGCCGCTCGACCAGCGGCACCAAATTGGGCGGAGAAATATCCAGCGCCTGGCTGATCTGGCGCTGAAAAATGCCCGGGTTGGCATCCACCAACACCAACAGCGAAAACTCGCTGGGGCCTAGCTCCCAATCCGCCAGGGCCTGAAGAAATCGCTTGTGAACGCTGAGCTTGATACGGGTGAGGCGGTAGCCCATGAAGCGCTGAAGCCGGGTTTGATCAATAGGTTGATTGCGCACGGTGGGGACAAGGCCGCTGCAAACGGCCCCGGAATTGATTTACAAAACAAAGGATAAAAAATACCCCCATTTCGGCATGATATGCATCAAATCAATTATCCATTGATTTGAAAATAACCAGCAAAACCACGCCATCAAGGGCATGGTGGGGGAGTGTGCGCATGTTAGAGCGTGTTCTGAGCCGGCCGCCCCCCGCTGCGGCTGTCTGCGGCCCATCCACAGCGACCGCCATGCCCTCAAATTGCCAGACAATAGCCGCTTTGCCAGCGTTTTGCCTGCACTCCCCCTTCCAACCTCACGCACACGCCGCGCAGCCCTTGGCGCAGCGCGGCCCGAGTCGCCATGACTGTTAACCAGAATCTGCTCGTCGAACTCTTTGTTGAAGAACTCCCGCCCAAAGCCCTGCGCAAGCTCGGCGACGCCTTTGCCCAAGGCATTGCCAGCAGCTTGCAGCAGCAAGGCCTGCTGGCCGATGCCAGCGCGGGCGTGACGGCCTACGCCACGCCGCGCCGCCTGGCCGTGCATCTCCAAGACGTCGCCGCCAAAGCCGCCGACAAGCCCGTGACGCAAAAGCTCATGCCCGTCTCCGTCGGCCTGCAAGAAGGCGCGCCCACACCCGCGCTGCTGAAAAAGCTCGCCAGCCTGGGGCTGGACGCGCAAGCCGCAAACCAACTGCGCCGCCAAGGCGAAGGCAAAAACGAAGCGCTGTACCTGGACAGCGTGCAACCGGGCGCCACGCTGGCGCAAGGCCTGCAAAAAGCGCTGGACGACACCATCCGCCACCTGCCCATCCCCAAAGTCATGGCCTACCAGTTGGAAACCGGCGTGGACTTGCCCGGCTGGGACAGCGTGCACTTCGTGCGCCCCGCGCATGGCCTGGTGGCCTTGCATGGCAGCGAGGTGGTGCCCGTGGCCGCGCTGGGCCTGCAAAGCGGCCGCAGCACGCGCGGCCACCGCTTCGAGGCCCAGGCCGATCCCATCGAACTGCGCAGCGCCGACAGCTACGCCGAGCAATTGCGCGATGAGGGCGCCGTCATCGCCAGCTACGCCCAGCGCCGCCAAGCCATTGCCGAGCAATTGCAGGCCGCTGCCGCGCGCATCGGCCAGGGCAGCCAGCCGGTGCAGGACGAGGCCCTGCTGGACGAAGTCACCGCGCTGGTCGAGCGCCCCAACGTGCTGGTGTGCCAATTTGAAAAAGAGTTTCTGCAAGTGCCGCAGGAGTGCCTGATCCTGACCATGAAGGCCAACCAGAAATACTTCCCGCTGCTTGATGCCGCAGGCCGCCTGACGCACCAATTCCTGGTGGTCAGCAACATCAGCCCCGAGGACGCCAGCGCCGTCATCGACGGCAACGAGCGCGTGGTGCGCCCGCGCCTGGCCGATGCCAAATTCTTCTTCAACACCGACCGCAAAAAGACGCTGGAAAGCCGCGTGGAGGGGCTGAACAAAGTCGTCTATCACAACCAGCTTGGCAGCCAGGGCGAGCGTATGCAACGCGTGCGCGCCATCGCCAAAGCCCTGGGCGAACAACTGGGCGGCCCCGCGCTGGCCGCCGCCGCCGACCAGGCCGCCATGCTGGCCAAGGCCGATCTGCTCACCGACATGGTGGGCGAATTCCCCGAGCTGCAAGGCATCATGGGCGGCTACTACGCCCGCCACGACGGCCTGAGCGAAGACATCGCCCAAGCCATTGAAGACCACTACAAGCCCCGCTTCGCCGGCGACGAGCTGCCGCGCGGCGAGGTCGGAGCCGTGGTCGCCCTGGCCGACAAGCTGGAAACCCTGGTAGGCATGTTCGGCATCGGCAACCTGCCCACGGGCGACAAAGACCCGTTTGCCCTGCGCCGCCACGCGCTGGGCGTGATCCGCATGCTGGTGGAAAAACGCCTGCCGCTGGATTTGCCCGCCACCGTGGCCAGCGCCGCCCAGGCCTTCGGCCCCCTGCTGCCCGATGCCGCCAAGAGCAACGAACAACTGCTGGCCTTCATTTACGAGCGCATCGCCGGTTATTTGCGTGAGCTGGGCGCCAGCGCGCAAGAGGCCGATGCCGTCATCGCCGCGCGCCCGATGTGGGGCGAAATCCCCAAAGCCCTGGCCGCCGTGCGCGCCTTCGCCCAACTGCCCGAAGCCCCCGCGCTGGCCGCCGCCAACAAGCGCATCGGCAACATCCTGAAAAAAGCCCAGGACGAGGCCGATGCGCAAGTCAACCAAGCCCTGTTGCAAGAGGGCGCCGAGCAAGCCCTTTACGCCGCCATGCAGCAGGTGCTGCCCCAGGCCGAAGCGCAATTTGACGCGGGCGATTACACCGCCAGCCTGCAAACCCTGGCCGCGTTGCGCGCGCCCGTGGATGCGTTTTTCGATGGCGTGATGGTCAATGCCGAGCAGCCCGAGCTGCGCCGCAACCGCCTGGGCCTGCTCAAAACCCTGCACCAGGCCATGAACCGCGTGGCCGATCTGGCCCGCCTGGCCGCCTGAGCGAGAAGGCAGGAACTCCGCCATGACCGGCCCCGCCCCACTCTCGCCCACGCCGTTTTTTGCCGCCATGCTGTTCGACTGCGACGGCGTGCTGGTGGATAGCGAAGGCATTACCAACCAAGTGCTGCGCCAAAAGCTGGAGGAATCGGGCTGGCGCTTGAGCTATGAAGAATGCTTTGCCATCTTCCACGGCAAAGCCGTGCGCGACGAAACCGCCCGCATCGAAGCCGAAACCGGCCAGCCCCTGACCGACGACTGGATGGCCGATTTCTACGCCCGCCGCAACCTGCGCTTGCAAGCGGAGCTGCTGGCCGAGCCCGGCGCCATCGCCACCGTG
This sequence comes from Allofranklinella schreckenbergeri, assembly GCF_003703475.1. Classification (GTDB taxonomy): domain Bacteria; phylum Pseudomonadota; class Gammaproteobacteria; order Burkholderiales; family Burkholderiaceae_C; genus Lampropedia; species Lampropedia schreckenbergeri. The sequence goes on from NZ_RDQM01000018.1 coordinate 34,011, forward strand.
CAAGGCATGCACGCCCTCTTTGGCGGGCGCATCGCCTGCGCCTCGGGGGCCGACCGCTTCAAGCTCGGGCTGCAATTGCAGAAAGTGGGCCTGTGGGATTACTTTGAAGGCCGCGTCTTCAGCGGCCAGGAGCTGGCGCGCAACAAGCCCGCGCCCGACGTGTATCTGGCCGCCGCTGCTGCGCTGCAAGTGCCCACGCAACGCTGCGTGGTGGTGGAAGACTCCATCCCCGGCATTACCGCCGGCGTGGCCGCTGGCGCGGCCGTCATCGCCTACGACAAGCACGGCCAGGCCACCGACGCCATGCGCGCCGCAGGCGCCGTGTGCGTCATCCGCCACATGCAGGACGTGCCCCAGGCGGTGGCCATGCTGATGCGCGCCTGCCGTTGAATTGCAAATCAAAGCAAAAATCAAATAAATACCAGCACGCCTAAACAAGGTGTTTATTTTTCCTTTTGATTTGCAAGAATAAGAATTTCTGTTGTATTTTTCTGAAGAAAGGCCCTCCATGACTGTTCAAACCGCCTTGGCCGAGCGCTACTCCGCGCGCGCCTTTACCGCCCAAGAGCCTGACCCCCAGCTCGTGCAGCGCATGCTGGAGCAAGCCGCACAAAGCCCCTCGGCAGGCAACCTGCAACCCTGGCAAGTCATCGCCCTGCGCGGCGCGGCGCTGCAAGAACTGATCGACGCCGTGCGCGGCGACACGCCGCAGGACGACGCCCTCACCGCCTCCTACCCGGCCGATTTGTGGGAGCCCTACCGCACCCGGCGCTTCCAGGTGGGCGAAGGCATGTACGGCGCACTGGGCATCGGCCACGACGACGCCCAGGCGCGCCAGGCCCAAGCCGCGCAAAACTTCAGCTTCTTCGGCGCGCCCGTGGGCATCCTCATCTGCGCCGACCGGCGCATGCAGCCCGCGCAATGGCTGGATGTGGGCATTTACCTGCAATCGCTCATGCTGCTGGCCACCGAAAACGGCCTGGCCACCTGCGCACAAGGCTTTTGGCGCCGCATGCAAGCGGGCGTCAAACCCTTTTTGCACCTGCCCGAAAGCTATATGGTCATCTGCGGCGTTGCCCTGGGCTACGCCGACGCCAGCGCCCCCATCAACCAATGGCGCACCAGCCGCGCAGAGCCGGGCGACTGGCTGCAATTGCGCGGCTTTGAGCCGGGCGCATGACAACGCACAGAGCGCAAAACACAGGGCAAGGCGCGCGATGCAGCGGGCGCGGCTTTGCAAAAAATGCCATCCTGGCGACTATTCGGGTTTACCCGGGCGCGCTTGCCCAGAAGGGCATGTCCGCGCGACTAGAATGAAAACTGTTGCAGTTTTTGACGTTTTCAACATGGGGCGGCGCGCGTGTGCAGCCGTCTTGACCAACCCAATGCCCGGCAGGGCAACTCAAGGAGATACAAGGAAATGACCAAGGTCCTGGTACCCGTCAAGCGCGTGGTGGATAAAGACATGAAGGTGCGCATCAAGGCCGACGGCAGCGGCGTCGATGTCGCCAACCTCAAGCACAGCATGAACCCCTTTGACGAAATCGCGGTGGAAGAAGCCGTGCGCCTGAAAGAAAAAGGCGCAGCCACGGAAGTGGTGGCCGTCTCCGTCGGCGGCGCCAAAGCCCAGGAAATCCTGCGCACTGCCTTGGCCATGGGCGCCGACCGCGCCGTTTTGGTGGAAACCGAGGACGAAGTGCAGCCGCTGGCCGTCGCCAAAATCCTCAAGGCCCTGCTGGACAAGGAGCAGGCAGCCTTGGTGCTGATGGGCAAGCAAGCCATCGACGACGACTCCAACCAAACCGGCCAAATGCTCGCCGCCCTGGCCGATGTGCCCCAGGCCACGTTTGCCTCCAAGGTGGAAATCGCTGGCAATGAAGCCACCGTCACGCGCGAAGTCGATAGCGGCCTGGAGACCATCACCGTCACGCTGCCCGCCGTCGTGACCGCCGATTTGCGCCTGAACGAGCCGCGCTTTGTCACGCTGCCCAACATCATGAAGGCCAAGAAAAAAGAGCTGGAAACGATCAAGCCCGCCGATCTGGGCGTGGACGTCGCCCCGCGCCTGAAAACGCTCAAGGTCAGCGAGCCGCCCAAGCGCAGCGCAGGCGTGAAAGTCCCTGACGTGGCCACCTTGGTGGACAAGCTCAAAAACGAAGCCAAAGTGATTTGAGGCAACCGCTGAACTTCTGAAAGGAATCCCAATGACCGTACTCGTTATTGCCGAACACGACAACGCCAGCCTCAAAGGCGCCACCCTCAACACCGTCACCGCCGCTGCCGCACTGGGCGAAGTGCATGTGCTGGTGGCCGGGCACAACGCCGCCGCCGCCGCCCAGGCCGCCGCCCAGGTCACAGGCGTGGCCAAAGTGCTGCACGCCGATGGCCCCGCGCTGGAAAACGCCCTGGCTGAAAACGTCGCCGCCCAGGTGCTGGCGCTGGCCGATGGCTATGAGCACATCGTCTTCCCCGCCACCGCCTCGGGCAAGAACATCGCCCCGCGCGTGGCCGCCAAGCTGGATGTGGCGCAAATCTCCGATATCACCAAAGTCGTCAGCGGCGACACCTTCGAGCGCCCCATCTACGCCGGCAATGCCATTGCCACCGTGCAAAGCCAGGACGCCAAGAAGGTCATCACCGTGCGCGCCACCGGCTTTGACGCCGCAGCCGACACCGGCGGCAGCGCAGCCGTGGAAAGCGTGGCAGCCGTGGCCGATTCGGGCAAGAGCCGTTTTGTCAGCCGCGAAGTCAGCAAGAGCGATCGCCCCGAATTGACGGCCGCCAAGGTCATCGTCTCCGGCGGCCGCGCGCTGGGCAGCGAAGAAAAGTTCAAGGAAGTCATCACCCCTCTGGCCGACAAGCTCGGCGCCGCCATCGGCGCCAGCCGCGCTGCCGTCGATGCGGGCTATGCCCCCAACGATTTGCAAGTGGGCCAGACGGGCAAGATCGTCGCCCCCGAGATGTACGTGGCCGTGGGCATCAGCGGCGCCATCCAGCACTTGGCAGGCATGAAGGACTCCAAGGTCATCGTCGCCATCAACAAGGATGAGGAAGCGCCCATTTTCTCCGTGGCCGATTACGGCCTGGTGGCCGACTTGTTCGCCGCCGTGCCCGAGTTGACCGAAAAGCTCTAAGGCTGCTCAAAGCCTCGGCACGAGCAATCTGAAAAATGGCATCCTTGGCGATGCCATTTTTTTCAGCCAATTAAAGCATCAAATCAAAGGAAATTTATCTTTAAGCCCATCATGCCAAAAAAGGCGCATTTCATTTCCTTTGATTTGTAATTTAAAGCATTCTATGCCCTTGGGCATGCTTTTTTACCGCAGTACAAGGAGTTCTCCATGAGTTTCAAAGCCCCCGTCAAAGACTTGCTGTTCGACATTGAGCACCTGGCCAACCTCGCCGCCGTAGCCCAATTGCCCGGTTTTGAGGATGCAGGGCTGGATACCGCCCAGGCCGTGTTGGAGGAATGCGCCAAGTTCACGCAAGACGCGGTCGCGCCCCTGAACGTGCCCGGCGACACCAATCCCTCCAGCTTCAAAGATGGCGTTGTCACCGCCACGCCCGGCTTCAAAGAGGCATTCGCCCAGTTCGCCCAGGGCGGCTGGCAAGGCTTGCAGCACGATGTGAACTACGGCGGCCAGGGCCTGCCCAAAACCATCGGCGCCGCCTGCCAGGAAATGCTGCACAGCGCCAACCTCAGCTTCGCCCTGTGCCCCATGCTCACCGACGGCGCCATCGAGGCGCTGCTGATGGCAGGCAGCGACGAGCTCAAAGCCACCTATCTGGAAAAACTCATCTCCGGCCAGTGGACGGGCACCATGAACCTGACCGAGCCGCAAGCGGGCTCCGACCTGTCCCTGGTGCGCTCGCGCGCCGAGCCGCTGCCTGACGGCACCTACAAAGTCTTCGGCACCAAGATCTTCATCACCTGGGGCGAGCACGACATGGCCGAGAACATCGTGCACCTGGTGCTGGCACGCGTGCAAGGCGCGCCCGAAGGCATCAAGGGCATCAGCCTGTTCATCGTGCCCAAATTCCTGGTCAACGCCGACGGCTCGCTGGGCGAACGCAACGACGTGCATTGCGTGAGCATCGAGCACAAGATGGGCATCAAGGCCAGCCCCACGGCCGTGCTGCAATTTGGCGATAACGGCGGCGCCATCGGCTACCTCGTGGGCGAGGAAAACCGCGGCCTGGAATACATGTTCATCATGATGAACGCCGCGCGTTACGCCGTGGGCGTGCAGGGCGTGGCCGTCTCCGAGCGCGCCTACCAGCAAGCCGTGGCTTACGCCCGCGAGCGCGTGCAAAGCCGCCCCGTCGATGGCTCCGTCAAAGGCAGCGCCCCCATCATCCACCACCCCGATGTGCGCCGCATGCTCATGACCATGCGCGCCCTCACCGAAGGCACACGCGCCACAGCCATCACCGCCGCCGCCGCCTACGATGCAGCGCACCGCCACCCCGATGCCCAGGCCCGCCAGCACAACCAGGCGTTTTACGAATTCCTGGTGCCGCTGGTCAAAGGCTACAGCACCGAAATCAGCCAGGAAGTCACCAGCCTGGGCGTGCAAGTGCATGGCGGCATGGGCTTTATTGAGGAAACCGGCGCGGCCCAACACTACCGCGATTGCCGCATCCTGGCCATCTACGAAGGCACCACTGCCATCCAGGCCAACGACTTGGTGGGCCGCAAAACCGGCCGCGACGGCGGCGCCGTGGCCAAAGCCATCGCTGCGCAAATCGAGCAAACCGAAGCCGCCCTGCAAGCCGCCGGCGATGAACCCGCCCAAGCCGCCGCCCGCGGCCTGGCAAAAGCGCGCCAAGCGTATCTGGAGGTGGTGGACTTCATCGTTGCCAACAGCCGCGAAAACCCCAACGCCGCCTATGCTGGCAGCGTGCCCTACCTGATGCTGGCGGGCAACCTGGTCGCTGGCTGGCAACTGGGCCGCGCCATGCTGGCCGCCAAAGAGCTGCTGGCCAAAGGCGAAGGCGATGCCGACTTCCTGCGCGCCAAAATCACCACCGCGCATTTCTACGCCGAGCACATCCTGCCGCGCACCGGCGCGCTGCGTGATGCCATCGTGGAAGGCGCGCACAGCGTGACGGAATTGCCGCTGGACGCTTTCTGACGCCCACCAAGCTGCGCTGAAAGTGTGGGCCTCTGCGCACGCGGGGCCCACACTGTCTGCCCATGAAAAAGCCGCCATGCGTTTCGTTCATGGCGGCTTTTTCATGGGCCTTCTTGTGGGCTTTTCCGGCCGGTTTGAATCGGCAAAAGAAAAAGGCTTACATCGCACCGATGCAAGCCTTGAAGTTTTTGGTGGGCCCTGTAGGGATCGAACCTACGACAAACGGATTAAGAGTCCGCTGCTCTACCAACTGAGCTAAGAGCCCCGAAACCGAACTTTGCGAGAACGTTTCAAAGGCGGCGATTATAGCGCCCTTTCACGCTCGGGCCGCTCCTGCGGCTGCTTGGCAAACAGCACATCCCACACGCCGTGGCCCAGGCGCAAACCACGCTGCTCAAATTTGGTCACGGGGCGGTACCAAGGGCGTTGGGCAAAGCCATCGGGCAATTGCCCTTGGTTGACCCATGCTGCGTTGGCTTGCAGCACATCACGGATTTGCTCGGCGTATTCCTGCCAGTCGGTAGCGCAATGCAGATAACCGCCAGGTTGCAGGTAGCTCAAGAGCATTTGCACAAAAGGCGGCTGAATCAAACGGCGCTTATGGTGGCGTTTTTTATGCCAAGGATCGGGGAAAAAGATATGCACGCCTGCCAGGCTGGCAGCGGGCACCATGTGCTGGAGCACTTCTACCGCGTCGTGCTGGACGATGCGGATATTGGTGATTCCTTCTTCATGCATGCGCTTGAGCAGCGCACCAACGCCGGGGGTGTGCACTTCACAACAAAGAAAGTCCTCTTGCGGACGCGCCTTGGCAATGGCAGCAGTGGCGTCGCCCATGCCGAAGCCAATTTCCATCACTACAGGGGCCTGGCGGCCAAAGAGGGCAGCGAAGTCGAGCGTTTGCTGGGCAAACGGCACTACATAACGCGGGCCTAAGGCGTCAATGGCATGCTGCTGAGCCGTCGTGGTGCGGCCTGCGCGCACCACATAGCTGCGGATGCGTTTGAAGTGCGCGGGGAGAGCGGTGGCATCGTCGTGGCTGGGAGGTGTGGGGGTATCCACAGTCATAGCAAAGCAAATCAAGGAAACAGGGGCGGCATTGTCTCTCAAGCAGGCGCATCATCATCCGATGCGGATAGGGGATAGAGATCACTCCAAGCTCGCGTCCAGCTCAACAAAGCATCCGGTACGGTAGAGGCCGTGACGGGCGGCAAGCCCAGAATATGTGCCGCCTGACACAGCACCTCTAACGGCGGACAGCCATCAATGCTGGGCGCTTGATTGCCTTTGGAAAGTTTCTCGCCCCAAGCATCGCGCGCCAGAGGCAAATGCAAATAAACCGGCCGTGTATAGCCCAGCGCCTGTTGCAACAAGATTTGCCGCGCAGTGTTGTCGGCCAAATCTTCCCCTCGCACAATGTGGGTGATCCCTTGCTCGGCATCATCCACCACACAGCCGATTTGGTAGCTCCAGATCCCATCGCCGCGCAGCAAAGCGAAATCCCCAACCTCTTTAGACACATCTTGTTGCTGCCAGCCCAGGCGTCGATCATGCCAACGCACTGTGTGCGAGGTTTGCTCCCCTTCAGTGAGAAAACGCCAAACCCGCACGGGGTTCACATGCTGCGCAGAACGGCATGTGCCAGGGTAGATCAATGTTTGAAAACGCTGACGCTGCACGCCCCGAGCCTGCCAAGCCGCTTCAATGTCACGCCGGGTGCATTGGCAGGGATAAGCCAGTCCATGGGCTTGCAGCGTCTGCAAAGCATGCCGATAGTGGGGCAGGCGACGTGATTGCCATTGTGGCGAAGCGTCAGGTGTCAAACCCAAGCTTTGCAATTGACGCAGGATAGTGATGGCTGCGGCTTCACTGCAGCGCTGCGTATCCAAGTCCTCAATGCGCACCAACCAGCAGCTAGACAGGCCAGCATGCCGGGCTGCATGAGCGTCCAACCAACTGGCTAAGGCGGCAACCGCAGATCCAAGGTGCATCGGGCCAGTTGGAGAAGGCGCAAAGCGCCCAACATAAGCGGCGCGAGTGGTGTGGTGCATGGACTGTATGGTTGGCACAGGTTGAGCATGGGGGGTGGATGGAGGAAACAGTTGCGGCAAATGCTCGCATGCCCATCATCCGCAGGATATGAAGAAGAACGGGCTTTCCAGCCATGCCGGGGTCTTCCCTGCAAAATACGGCCCATGTCGTTACAACCCTTGTCCTCTTGCGCAGCCACGGCCACTCCATTCAGCCGCCATATACCGTTTAAAGGCATCAGCAATTTTCGCGATTTAGGAGGCTATCGCAGCCGCGATGGCCGCAAGGTACGCTGGCGCGTGCTGTTCCGATCAGACAGATTGTCTGATTTGCAATACGAAGATCAAGAGCCGTTTGATCGATTGGGTGTACGCCACAGCATAGATTTCCGCAGTGAAGCCGAGCGTCAAAACAGCGATTACGCCATCAAAAACTTACAACGCACCACTCTTCCCATTGAGCCTTACGTTACACAAACCTTGCACCGCATGATTGAACTAGGCCAAACACTGGATGTGGCGACAGCACATCGGTTGATGGCGCAAACCTATGAGGCCTTTGTGCAGCGCAATACAAAACAGTACCGCGCATTTTTCGACGTGCTACTCACGCAAGATGCGCCCGTGGTGTTTCATTGCACGGCGGGTAAGGACCGCACCGGCTTCGCTGCCGCCATGCTATTGGAGGCTTTAGATGTACCTCGAGAAACCATTACGCGGGATTTTATGCTCACCAACAAGCATTACATCCTCCCCTCGTACTACAGTGCTAATCGACCATTTTCCAAGCAAGCGATGAACGTGCTTTGGCGTGTACACCGAGATTTTCTCAATGCTGCATACCAGCAGATTGAAACCAGTTATGGTGATGTATTGGGTTATTTAAGGGCAGGGTTAGGCTTGAATGCTGTGGACTTAGGTTATTTGCGCGCAATTTATTTGGAGGAATAGATTTTTTATGTCTGGATTGATGGGTATTGGGCGATTTTTATTTTTCATAAGTAAAACCCCTCAAGGCTTGATGTCTTGAGGG
>NZ_RDQM01000019.1 GCF_003703475.1 Allofranklinella schreckenbergeri
TTGTCTCGTGATTACGAGCGATTGCCAGACGTACTGGGGGGATTGCACTTCGTGGTCTTTGCCATTCTCATGCTGCCCAATGCCATGCCGTTGATTCGGTTGGCTCAAAGTTCATAACACGCTCTAGGCTGCCCAATGGCATTCCTATAATGGCCCGCTTGCTTGCCCTATCACAGCACCACCGCAAAAGCCATGACCCAAGACAAAAAAACGCATCCGAACGCATGGCGCGCCGTGCCATGGGAGGAAGACGAAAGCGATCAAGGCGGGAGTGATGTTGCCCCTCTGACAGCTCAAGAAGCTGCCCAATGGCGGCTGCGCCACAGGGCGCTTTCGCCTTGGCGGATACTGACATGTCAAGCCGTTGCAGCCCTAGTGGGCGCGTTGTTGATTTGGATCATTTCGCAAGAAAGTGTGGCTATAATCTCCTGGCTTTACGGAGCAGTTGCAATTATTTTGCCTGCTGTTTTCTTTGCCAGGGCCATAGTCGGGCGCGCCTCACTGGGTGCGCTGGTTCTGAGTGAAATGGCCAAGTTGTTGCTGAGCGTTGTGCTCATTGCTATTTCGCCGTGGGTTCTGGACAGGGTCGCTTGGTGGCCGCTGTTGCTTGCCATCGTGTTAACCGTGAATATGTACTGGATCGCGCCTCTGTGGCTAGGCGCTCTGGATGTGTCGAATAAGTGAAAGAGTGGATTTATGGCGGCAGGAGCACAAGGCCCTACGGCAGGCGAATACATTACCCACCATCTCGAGCATTTGACCAACGTCAAGCAGGGCTTCATTGTTGACTTTTCTGTCATCAATTACGACTCCATCTTTATTGCATTGGTGCTTGGCTTGTTGGGGGTCTGGATCTTGCATCGCGCGGCCAAGAATGCGACATCTGGTGTTCCGGGTCGCTTTCAGGCTGCTGTCGAATTGCTGGTTGAAATGGTGGATGGTCAGGCCAAGGCTAATATTCATAATGCGGAGAGTCGAAAATTCGTTGCTCCATTGGCGCTAACGGTTTTTGTCTGGATTTTCCTGATGAACGCCATGGACTTGTTGCCAGTGGATTTGCTGCCTCATCTCTGGGGTATGGCGCATGAGGATCCACATCACGCCTATTTGCGCGTTGTGCCTACGGCGGATTTGTCCACGACATTTGGTCTTTCCTTGGCTGTCTTGGCTTTGTGTTTGTATTATTCTGTCAAGATCAAAGGCTGGGGTGGCTGGGCGCATGAGCTTGTAACTGCTCCTTTTGGTACATCCAAAAATCCTGTGTTTGCTGTGATTTTGGGTGTAATCAACTTTGTGATGCAAATCATTGAGTATCTGGCAAAAACCGTTTCGCACGGCATGCGGTTGTTTGGAAACATGTATGCAGGTGAGCTGGTCTTTATGCTGATTGCCTTGATGGGTGGCTATGCTGCCATGTCTTTTGGTGGTGCCATGCTGGGTCTGGGGCATGTCATTGCTGGTACCATTTGGGCGATTTTTCACATTTTGGTGATTACGCTTCAGGCATTTATTTTTATGATGTTGGCGCTCATTTATCTTGGTCAAGCGCATAGTCATCATTAAAAATCAAGGCAATATTGGTGCATCGCTGGTTGGTGCACCATTTTTTGCGAGTTTTGTCTTCCTCTTTTTCAACCCTCCCTCCATTTACGAAGGATAAATCATGGAAATCATCGGTAACATCAATGGTCTGGTTGCATTGGCTTGTGGTCTGATTGTTGGCCTCGGCGCAATTGGTGCTTCTATCGGTATCGCTTTGATGGGCGGTAAGTTCCTCGAATCCTCTGCTCGTCAGCCTGAGCTGATCAACGATCTGCAAACCAAAATGTTCATTTTGGCCGGTCTGATTGATGCTGCCTTCCTGATTGGTGTGGCTATTGCTCTGTTGTTCGCGTTCGCTAACCCGTTCGTTCCCGCCTGATATTGCCCAACGCCCACGCAAGAAAGGTGTTGCAATGAATATCAACTCAACACTGTTCTTTCAGGCTGTCGTCTTTTTGATTTTGGTGTGGTTTACGATGAAATTCGTATGGCCGCCCATCGTTAAGGCTTTGGATGAAAGAGCGCAGAAAATTGCCGATGGATTGGCTGCGGCTGATCTGGCGAAAAGCGAGCTTGCAAATGCGAATCAGCGCGTAGAGCAGCAACTGGCCGCTTCACGTAACGAAACAGCGTCTTTGCTGGCGGATGCTGAGCGTCGTGCACAAGCCATTGTGGATGAGGCTAAATCTCGGGCCAGTGTCGAGGCCGAGAAAATTTTGTCCCAGGCAAAAGCGGACGCCGATCAACAAGTCGTACAGGCCCGTGAGGCTTTGCGGGATCAGGTGGCTGTGCTAGCTGTTAAAGGGGCTGAGCAAATCCTTCGTAAGGAAGTCAATCCCGCTGTGCATGCGGATTTGCTGAACCGCCTGAAGACAGAGCTTTGAGAAGGGTTGAGTATGGCAGAACTGGCCACTATTGCCCGTCCTTATGCGGAGGCGCTTTTTAAAGCAACTGCCGGTGCTGAGCAAAGCACGCAACAATGGTTGGATGTGTTTGCGCGTATTGCGTCAAATGCAGAGGTGTTGCGTGTTTCCCAAAGTCCGAAGGTTACGCAGGCTCAATTGTTGGAAATGTTCGAGAGTGTGGCTCAGATGCAATTGCCTGAGTTGGCTAAGAACTTCCTGAACGTGCTGATTGATAATGGTCGTTTGGCGGCTTTGCCTCAAGTTGCCACGCAATTTCGTGAATTGGTTAACGACAAGGTCGGTGCGGCTGATGCTGTGATTTACAGCGCGTTTGCGCTATCTGACGCGCAAATGCAGGATTTGCGCCCGGCATTGGAAAAACGTTTTGCCCGTAAGCTGAATTTGTCTTCACAGGTTGATGAGACTTTAATTGGGGGCATTCGGGTAGTGGTGGGCGACGAAGAGTTCGACACTTCCGTGAAAGCCCGTTTGGAACAAATGAGAACTGCGCTGACAGCCTGATGGCTTGTTGGTGTTTGTATAAAGAGCAACGAGGAACGAGTCATGCAACTCAATCCAGCAGAAATTTCCGAGCTGATCAAGAGCCGCATTGAGGGTCTTGAATCTAGTGCTGATGTGAGAAACCAAGGGACTGTGGTTTCTGTGACGGATGGTATCGTGCGCGTGCACGGTTTGTCTGAGGTGATGCAAGGTGAAATGCTGGAGTTTCCGGCAGATAAGAGCGGCCAGCCGACGTATGGCCTTGCCTTGAACTTGGAGCGTGACTCGGTCGGTGCGGTGATTCTGGGTGAATACGAGCACATTTCCGAAGGCGATGTGGTAAAGACTACTGGTCGTATTTTGGAAGTCCCTGTAGGTCCTGAGCTGGTTGGGCGCGTGGTGAACGCGTTGGGTCAGCCTATTGACGGCAAGGGTCCTATCAATGCCAAGCTGACGGACGTGATTGAAAAAGTCGCTCCTGGTGTGATTGCACGTCAGTCGGTGGATCAGCCTTTGCAAACAGGCTTGAAGTCGATTGATTCGATGGTGCCTATTGGTCGTGGTCAGCGTGAACTGATTATTGGTGACCGTCAAACAGGTAAGACGGCGGTGGCGATTGACGCCATCATCAACCAAAAAGGCCAAGGTGTTACGTGTATCTACGTGGCGATCGGTCAAAAAGCCTCTTCCGTGAAAAACGTGGTGCGCGCATTGGAGCAGTCTGGTGCGATGGAATACACCATTGTTGTGGCTGCAACGGCTTCTGAATCTGCTGCTATGCAGTATGTTTCGGCTTATTCCGGTTGCACCATGGGTGAATATTTCCGTGATCGCGGTCAAGATGCGCTGATCGTGTACGACGATTTGTCCAAGCAAGCTGTAGCGTACCGTCAAGTTTCGCTGTTGCTGCGCCGCCCGCCAGGGCGTGAGGCTTATCCGGGCGATGTGTTCTATCTGCATAGCCGCCTGCTTGAGCGTGCTGCTCGTGTGAACGCTGATTATGTAGAAGAGTTCACCAAAGGTGAAGTTAAAGGGAAAACGGGCTCGCTGACAGCCTTGCCTATTATTGAAACGCAAGCTGGGGACGTTTCGGCTTTCGTGCCGACGAACGTTATTTCGATTACGGACGGTCAGATTTTCTTGGAAACCAATCTGTTCAATGCGGGTATTCGTCCAGCTATTAATGCAGGTATTTCGGTTTCTCGCGTGGGTGGTGCGGCTCAAACAAAATTGATTAAGGGTTTGTCGGGCGGCATTCGTACGGATTTGGCGCAGTATCGTGAATTGGCCGCTTTTGCGCAGTTCGCTTCAGACTTGGATGAGGCGACACGTAAACAGCTTGATCGTGGTGCTCGTGTTACGGAACTGCTTAAACAGCCGCAGTATTCGCCATTGAATATTGCTTTGATGGGGGCATCCTTGTTTGCTGTAAACAAAGGCTTCTTGGATGACGTTGAGGTCAAGCGCGTGCTGGATTTTGAGAAAGGTCTCCATCAGTATTTGCAAACCTCTCACGCCGCTTTGTTGGACAAGCTTTTGACCAGCAAAGCGATGGATAAGGATGCCGAAGCTGCCTTGACCTCCGCAATCGAGTCTTTCAAGAAATCGTTTGCCTGATCAGCCCGCTGATCTCAAAGGGGAAAAGCTATGGCAGCAGGAAAGGAAATACGCGGCAAGATCAAATCGGTGGAAAACACCAAAAAGATCACTAAGGCCATGGAAATGGTGGCTGCGTCGAAAATGCGCAAAGCGCAGGAACGCATGCAGGCAGCTCGCCCTTATAGTGAGAAAATCCGTACTATTGCGGCTCACTTGGCGGCAGCTAATCCCGAATATCGTCACCCCTTCATGATTGAAAATGAAGCGAAAGCTTCGGGTGTGATTGTGGTGACGACCGATAAGGGTTTGTGCGGCGGCATGAATACCAACGTGTTGAGGGCTGTTACCAACAAGCTGAGCGATCTGCAAAAAGCTGGTAATAGCATTCGCGCTGTGGCAATAGGTAGCAAAGGTTTGGGCTTTCTGAACCGCATTGGCGCACCTGTCGTGGCAGAGGCCACTGCCTTGGGTGATACACCGCGTTTGGATGCTTTGATCGGTCCAGTCAAGGTGCTGCTTGATGCGTATGCTGCAGGAGAAATCAATGCGGTGTATTTGAGCTACACCAAATTCATCAACACAATGCGACAGGAATCTGTCGTGGAGCAGTTGTTGCCATTGCAGCCGGAGCAACTGACTTCTGATAAGAAAAAGTGCGATTGGGACTACATTTATGAACCCGATGCGCAGTCTGTGATTGATGAGTTGTTGGTGCGTTATGTCGAGTCATTGATTTATCAAGCAGTGGCTGACAATATGGCATCTGAGCAATCAGCGCGTATGGTGGCAATGAAAGCTGCTACCGACAATGCTGGTAATGTCATTAATGAATTGAAGCTCGTCTACAACAAGACGCGTCAGGCAGCAATTACAACCGAGCTTTCGGAAATTGTTGCTGGTGCGGCGGCCGTCTAAACATTTTGATTGGAATAGCAATGGCTCAAGCTCAAGGAAAAATCGTTCAATGTATTGGCGCCGTGGTGGATGTGGAGTTTCCCCAAGGTTCCGTGCCCAACGTTTTCGATGCTCTCAAGCTCGAAGGCTCTCCTTTGACTTTGGAAGTTCAGCAGCAACTTGGCGATGGTGTGGTGCGTACGATTGCGCTGGGCTCATCGGATGGTTTGCGTCGCGGCTTGACCGTGGTTAACACGGGCAATCCAATTACGGTTCCTGTGGGGCCAGCGACGCTTGGCCGCATTATGGATGTGCTGGGCAACCCTATTGACGAGCGTGGTCCTGTTGATCAGACGCAAACGGCTTCTATTCACCGTAAAGCCCCCGCTTATGATGAACTCTCCCCCTCTCAGGAGTTGTTGGAAACCGGGATCAAGGTGATTGATTTGGTCTGCCCTTTTGCCAAGGGCGGTAAGGTGGGCTTGTTCGGCGGTGCCGGTGTGGGCAAGACGGTGAACATGATGGAGCTCATCAACAATATTGCCAAGGCGCACAGTGGTCTTTCGGTGTTTGCGGGTGTGGGTGAACGCACTCGTGAAGGCAACGACTTCTATCATGAAATGTCGGATGCCAAGGTGGTGAATCAGGAAAACCTGGGTGAATCCAAAGTGGCCATGGTGTATGGTCAGATGAATGAGCCTCCAGGCAACCGTTTGCGTGTGGCTTTGACGGGTTTGACGATTGCCGAATCTTTCCGCGATGAAGGCCGGGATGTGCTCTTTTTCGTGGACAACATTTACCGCTATACGCTGGCTGGTACGGAAGTGTCGGCGCTGTTGGGTCGCATGCCTTCTGCCGTGGGTTATCAGCCGACGCTGGCTGAGGAAATGGGCCGTCTCCAAGAACGTATTACCTCGACCAAAGTGGGGTCGATCACATCGATTCAAGCTGTGTACGTTCCCGCTGACGACTTGACTGACCCTTCTCCTGCGACGACATTTGCGCACTTGGATTCGACAGTGGTGCTCTCGCGTGATATTGCTGCATTGGGTATTTACCCTGCGGTGGATCCGCTCGATTCCACGAGCCGTCAGTTGGATCCGGCCGTGGTGGGCGAAGAGCATTACCAAGTAGCACGTGCTGTGCAAGGCACATTGCAGCGTTACAAGGAGTTGCGCGACATCATTGCCATTTTGGGGATGGATGAATTGGCCCCCGAGGATAAATTGGTGGTGGCGCGTGCGCGTAAGATTCAGCGCTTCTTGTCGCAACCTTTCCATGTGGCCGAAGTGTTTACTGGCTCGCCTGGTAAATATGTGCCTTTGGCGGAGACCATTCGTGGCTTCAAGATGATTACGAATGGTGAAGTGGATCACTTGCCTGAACAGGCTTTCTACATGGTAGGTACGATCGACGAAGCCATTGAAAAGGCGAAAAAGATTTAAGGCTTCGCCGCACCGAGCATCAGGCGCAAATGATTCGCGCCTGATGTGTGAGGCATATTGAGGAACAGAAAGCATGGCCCATACCATTCATGTCGATGTGGTGAGTGCTGAGGAGTCCATCTTCTCGGGTGAAGCCAAATTTGTTGCGTTGCCAGGTGAATCTGGCGAGTTGGGGATTTTGCCTCGCCATGTGCCGCTGATTACCCGTATTAAGCCTGGGTCCGTTCGCATTGAACTGCCTGACGGCAAAGAAGAGTTTGTGTTCGTCGCTGGTGGAATTTTGGAAGTACAGCCTGATCGAGTGACTGTCTTGTCGGATACAGCGGTTCGTGGTGCAGATTTGGACGAGGAAAAAGCCAATCGGGCCAAACAAGCTGTAGAAGATGCTTTGCGTAATGCCAAGAGCGATCTTGATTTGGCGACGGCGCAGTCGGAACTGGCTATCTTGGCTGCCCAGTTGGCGGCGTTGAGAAAGTACCGTCAGAAGCGTTGATTTTAGGTGCCACGTGTTACAAAGCTCCCCTCTCCTGAAAAGGAAAGGGGAGCTTTCTATTCTGCATGTTTTCTAATTCATAAGGCAATATAAATTGCCTGTTTCGGCATGCTGCAAAAGAAGTCATTTTTCTTTTGATTTGGATGTGATGGGTGTGGCGAAGGGTGTGTAACTTGTTTTAAGCTTGTGCGCCCTTATCTTCCGGAATGCATGCAGATGAACCTTTGAGCAGGCTCGTGGAGGCCATTGGTAACAAGTCAAATGCCTCGGGGCAAATCGGATTTATATGTATTGATTGGAGAGAACAGATGTACGTGCCAAACCAAAACTTGGGGTTGATCCCTACGGTCATTGAACAATCGGGTCGTGGCGAGCGGGCTTTCGATATTTATTCGCGTTTGCTGAAAGAGCGTGTTGTTTTTCTCGTTGGCGAAGTGAACGATCACACAGCGAATATTGTTGTGGCGCAGCTTTTATTTCTTGAAAGCGAAAACCCTGATAAAGATATTTCGCTTTATATTAATTCACCTGGTGGCAGTGTGACTGCAGGGATGTCGATTTTCGATACGATGCAGTTTATTAAGCCTGATGTGTCGACAATGTGCTTAGGCTTTGCAGCCAGCATGGGAGCGTTCCTTTTGGCAGCGGGCGCTAAAGGCAAGCGTTATTCCTTACCTAATTCCAAAATCATGATCCACCAGGTTTTAGGTGGAGCCAGGGGGCAGGCGACGGATATTGAGATTCACGCACGAGATATTTTGCGAACTAAGGAGCAGATGAATCGTATTTTGGCTGAACGTACGGGACAGCCTTATGAAAAAATCGTCCATGATACCGAGCGCGATTACTTTATGACGGCGCAAGAGGCAAAAGATTATGGTTTAGTGGATGAGGTAGTGGAAAAGCGCAGTTAATATTCAATTGAAAACCCCTTTCCCTGCTTGGCAAGGAAAGGGGTTTTTTAATGGTTTTGAAATAGAGCAGATTTTCTCAACGATCAAAACGTGGGTCGAAATTGGCTTGGATTTCTTCTTCGCTCGGTGGTTTCTGAGCATGAAGATGCTGATGGATATCTCGAATCAACGTTTCGCAGCCCTCTCGTGCCAGAGCCGAGATTTCATAAATGGGGCCTTTCCATTTCAAGCCTTGAATCATTTTTTTGCGGATCTCTGCACGGCTGGCAGGATCAAGCATGTCGATTTTGTTGAGCACAAGCCAACGCGGTTTTTGATAGAGCGCTTCGTCGTATTTTCGTAATTCTTCAATGATGGCTTTGGCTTGGGTAACGGGATCTATGCTGTCATCGAATGGGGCGACGTCGATGATGTGCAGTAATAAGCCAGTGCGTTGCAAATGGCGCAGAAATTGATGTCCGAGACCGGCGCCTTCTGATGCGCCTTCGATAAGACCTGGAATGTCGGCAACAACAAAGCTTTGTTCTGGGCCAACACGGACGACGCCGAGGTTGGGGTGTAGCGTCGTGAATGGATAGTCGGCAACTTTGGGGCGCGCATTAGAGACGGCAGCGATAAATGTGGATTTCCCCGCATTTGGCATGCCTAACAAGCCGACGTCGGCCAGTACTTTGAGTTCGAGCTTGAGGCTTTTGCGCTCACCGGGCCGCCCCATGGTTTTTTGGCGGGGCGCGCGGTTGGTGGAGCTTTTGTAATGCATGTTGCCAAAGCCGCCGTCACCGCCTTTGGCAAGGATTTTGCGTTCGCCTGGTGTGAGCAGCTCCATCAAAATTTCGCCTGTTTCGGCATCGCTGATGATGGTGCCTACCGGCATGCGCAGGAGCAAGTCGTCTCCGGCGGCGCCAAACATGTCTGAACCCATACCGTGCTGCCCGCGTTTGGCCTCGTGGCGGCGAGCGTAGCGGAAGTCGATCAGGGTGTTGAGGTTGGTGTCGGCGACGACATAGATGTGGCCGCCTCGGCCGCCGTCGCCGCCATCCGGGCCGCCGAATTCTTTAAATTTCTCGTGCCGGAAGGAAGAGCAGCCGTTGCCGCCGTCGCCCGCGGCGACGTCGATGAATGCTTCGTCAACGAATTTCATTAGGTGCCTTGGAAATATGTGCGGGTGCCGGGATGGCACGGTTTCAAAAACAAAGCCCCGCGTTGAGGCGGGGCTTGGACGGTATTGCCTGAAAGGGAATCAGGCCACGGGGGAGATTTCCACCGTGTGTTTGTTCAAAGCGCCCTTGTGGCGAAACACCACGTGGCCGTCCACCAGCGCAAACAGGGTGTGGTCTTTACCCACGCCGACATTGGTGCCAGCGTGCACGCGCGTGCCGCGTTGGCGAACGATGATGGAGCCAGCGCTGACCAATTCACCGCCATAGGCTTTCACGCCCAGCATTTTGGGCTTGGAATCACGCCCGTTGCGCGTAGAGCCGCCGCCTTTTTTCTGTGCCATTTGAAATCCTTTCGTGCTGCTTTTGTGCTACTTCAGGCAGCGATATCGCCAATTTGCAGCTCGGTGTAGCGCTGGCGATGACCTTGATGTTTCTGATAGTGCTTGCGACGGCGCAGCTTGAAGATGCGCACTTTGTCGTGCTTGCCCTGCGAAACGACTGTTGCCTTGACGCTGGCACCGGAAACCAAAGGCGCGCCGATTTTCAGGTCTGCGCCGCTACCAATAGCAAGCACCTGATCGAGCACGATTTCCTGGCCCACGTCCGCAGCAATCTGTTCTACCTTGATTTTGTCGCCAGCGGCCACGCGATATTGCTTGCCACCGGTTTTTATGACTGCGTACATGAAATTCACCTATTGTTGAGAAAAGCCCCAAGTCTCCTGTGCGCAGACCTGTTGCAGTGGGCTAACGAGACACGCCCGTCGCCGATACACAGAGCATCAGCAAAAGCGAACCGCGCATTCTAGTGAAATACCGGCTGGATGGGAAGGCCCTGCGGACTACTTGTTGGAGCGTTTGTATTGTGCGCGGACAGGCCCGCTTAGAATCGCCCGTTTACCCGCTTGATTGGCTATGTCGCATATTCAGGTTGGCGTGGTGATGGGTTCCAGCAGCGATTGGGAAACCATGCAGCACGCGGTTTCGATTCTTCAGGAGTTTTCCATCGCGCATGAGGCGTGCGTGGTGTCGGCCCATCGCATGCCCGACGACATGTTTGCTTATGCGGAGAGCGCTGCACAACGCGGGTTGCAAGCCATTATTGCGGGCGCTGGCGGCGCGGCGCATTTGCCCGGGATGTTGGCAGCCAAAACTATTGTGCCCGTCCTGGGGGTGCCAGTGGCAAGCCGCCATTTGCAGGGGGTGGATTCTTTGCACAGCATTGTGCAAATGCCCAAGGGCGTGCCTGTGGCGACGTTTGCTATTGGTGCAGCGGGGGCTGCCAACGCAGCGCTGTTTGCCGTGGCCATGCTGGCGCGTGGCGATGCGCAACTGGCCCAGGCGCTGCAAACCTGGCGCGCCAAGCAAACGCAGGTTGCGCGGGAAATGCAGTTGCCCCCAGTTTGATGGGCCGCCTCTTTGAACAGATTTTTAAAGGCCCATCGATGTTTTGCAATGCAGCAAGCCGTCCCAATCCGTTGCATTGCCCGCTGTGCAGAGCCTGTGAAACAGGCTCGCTTGGCATGGCTTTTGATCCATTGAGATTTTCTGTGTATCCGTATGAGTGAGCCGTTCTCCACCCAGTCGCAGGCGGTAATGCCTGGCGCGCCTATTCTGCCGGGAGCCACGTTGGGCGTGATGGGCGGGGGGCAACTAGGGCGCATGTTTGTGCATGCGGCGCAGGCATTGGGCTACCACACCGTAGTGCTCGATCCTCAGCCAGATGGTCCAGCCGCTCAGGCCAGTGATCGCCAATTGGTATGCAGCTACAGCGATGCGCAAGGCTTGGCCGAAATGGCGCGTGCGGCGCAAGCGGTGACGACGGAGTTTGAAAACGTCCCCGCGCAAGCCTTGACTGCACTGAGCCAAATCAGCCGCGTGGCGCCACCCGCCGTGGCGGTGGCCATTGCGCAAGACCGGGCGGCGGAAAAAGTGCATTTCCAGCATCACGGCGTACCCGTGGCGCCGTTTGCGGTGATCGATTCAGCACAAAGCCTGAGCGCGGCGGCAACCGCTGCCTTGTTCCCCGGTATTCTGAAAACCGCGCGGCTGGGCTACGACGGCAAAGGGCAGGTGACGGTTGACAACCCGGCGCAGTTGGCGCAGGCGTGGCAAGAGCTGGGTGGTGTGCCGTGTGTGCTGGAAAAGCGCTTGGCGCTGGACTATGAAATTTCCGTCATTCTGGCGCGTGGTCGCGATGGCGCGATGGTGCACTTGCCCGTGCAGCGCAATGTGCATCGCGGCGGTGTGTTGGCGACGACGCTGGTGCTGCCGGGCAGCGTCCATGCGGCTGTGCAGGAGCAAGCCATTCTCGCTGCCGAGCGCATTGCAGTGGCGACCGAATACGTGGGCGTGCTCTGCGTGGAATTTTTCGTGCTGGAAGATGGCCGCATTGTTGCCAACGAAATGGCGCCGCGCCCGCATAACAGCGGGCACTACAGCATTGATGCCTGTGACGTATCCCAATTCGCGCTGCAAGTGCGCACGCTGGCGGGCTTGCCGTTGGTCGAGCCGCGCCAGCACAGCCCAGCGGTCATGCTGAATTTGCTGGGCGACCTGTGGTTCCGCGCTGGCGGGGACAAGGCGGTGGAGCCTGATTGGGCAGGCATTCTGGATCAGCCCGGCGTGCACCTGCATTTGTATGGCAAGCGCAGCGCGCGGCGCGGGCGCAAGATGGGCCACATCACCATCACGGCGCGCACGGCCGAGGCCGCGCTGAAAACCGCCAGCCATGTGGCCACGCATCTGGGGCTGCCGCCCGATGTGGCATTGCCCTAGGGGTTGTTGATTAGCCCCATCCCATCTCAACCAAGCGTTTTCAAGCGTCGTCGCCATGATTGTTCACCCCAACGAAGCAGGCCTGGCCCAAGCGCTGCATGCGTTGCAGCAAGGGCAGGTGATCGGTTTGCCGACCGAGACGGTGTACGGCCTGGCGGCCGACGCAGAGCAAGATGCGGCCGTGGCGCAGATTTACGCCCGCAAGGGCCGCCCGCGCAACCACCCCTTGATCGTGCATGTTCACGATGCGCAGGTGGCGCAGCATTTCGCCGCTGAATTGCCCGACTTCGCCCGCGTCTTGATGCAGGCCTTCTGGCCCGGCCCGCTCACCCTCATCGTGCCGCGCCGTGCCGGGGTGGCCGAAGCTGCCGCAGCCGGCCATGCCACGGTGGGGCTGCGCAGCCCATCCCATCCCGTGGCCCGGCGCGTTTTGCAGCTGGGTTTGGCTGCTGAGCCGCCCGTGCGCGGCATCGCTGCCCCCAGTGCCAACCGCTTTGGCCGCGTCAGCCCCACCCGCGCCAGCCATGTGCAGGAGGAATTGGGCGCCGATCTCCTCGTGCTGGATGGCGGCGATTGTGATGTGGGGATCGAGTCCACCATCGTCGATTGCAGCCGCGGGCGGCCGGTGGTGTTAAGGCCGGGCCACATCACGGCCGAGCAAATTGCCCAGGCCACGGGCTTGCCCGTTGCCGGGCTGGAGGATGAGGAGCAAGCCGCCGATGTGCCGCAAGCGCCGGGCACGCTGACGGCGCATTACGCGCCCCAGGCCAAAGTGCGCCTCATGGATGCAGAGGCCATCCAGACCGCCTTGCATGTGCTGGGCGCGCAGGGGCGAGATTTGGCCGTGTATGCCCGCACGCCCGTGCGCAGCGCGTCGCCGCAAGTCACCGTGCAGCGCATGCCCGCCACGGCACAGGCCACGGCGCAAGAGCTGTTTCGCGTCCTGCGGGATTTCGATGCGCAAGGGGTCAAGCTGATTTGGGTGGAAACACCTCCGCCAACGGCCGAGTGGGATGGCGTGCGCGATCGTCTGGCGCGCGCAGCGGCATCGGCTTGAAAATTTACAATTCAAAAGAAATATGAAAAAAGGCTTATGGCAAGATGGTATTGCCATAAGCCTTTTTTATTGATTTGTTTGAATTGGAATTCAATGGTTGGGGCCGGTCCAGGGATTGTTGCCAGGCGCGGCATGGTGCGCGGCATTTTCAGCCTGTGATTTTTGCAGTTCGGCTTCCGAGATGAACTCGAACATGCTGACCACCTTGACCACGCCGCTGACGTTGCGGGCGATCTCCACGCTGGCCTGGGCCTCGGGCGGTGTGACCAAGCCTTGCAGATAAACCACGCTGCGCTCGGTCGTGACCTTGATGGATTTGGCGGGCAGGCGGCCATCGGCCAGGATTTGGCTGCGCACTTTGCTGGTGATCCACGTATCGTTGGAGCGCTCGGAAAGGCTGGAAGGCGGCATCACCTGCAACTCGTTGAAGACCGCCCGCACGTTCTCCACCCCCCGCGCCAATTGCGTGGCATGCTGGCGCGCGGCCTCGCTGGCAACCTCGCCAGTCAACAGCACTTGGCGGTTGTAGCTATCGGCGTTGACGTGGGCTTCAGGGCCAAGCTGGCCATTGAGGGCCGAGAGCGTTTTCAGCGCAATGGCCTCATCTTCAAGCTGCGTGCCAGCCGTGCGGCGATCCACCGCGACCGAGGCCGCCACCACCGCGCCACCAATGACCAAAGGGGCGCAAGCGCTCAAGCCCAGGCTCGCCGCCAGCGCCAGACAAAGCGTGCCAATCGTGTTGCGGGAAAAAGTGTGCATAGCCATTCTCGAAAGTCGCGAAAAAAAGAGGGAGCGGTTGCAGCCAGCCTCAGCCCGATCTGTGCTGCGCCGCCCCGGAAGCGCCCTAACATACCACCATCCACGCATCCCCTGTCGCGCCCGACTCTGTCCGGCCGCGCTTGCAGTGCCTGCACAGGCGCAGGCGCAGGGCGCTCTTGAATCCATCCCCTCTGACGATTGAAGTTCCGTATGGCAACCACTTCCCGCAAAGGCATCATCCTCGCAGGCGGCTCCGGCACGCGGCTGCACCCGGCCACGCTGGCCTTGAGCAAGCAGCTTTTGCCGGTGTACGACAAGCCCATGATTTACTACCCGCTCACAACCCTGATGCTGGCGGGTATGCGCGACATCCTCATCATCAGCACGCCGCTGGATTTGCCGCGCTTTCAAAGCCTGCTGGGCGATGGCAGCCAATGGGGCCTGAGCCTGCATTACGCCGAGCAGCCCTCGCCCGATGGGCTGGCGCAAGCCTTTCTGATTGGCGAGCGCTTTCTGGCCGGTGGCGCCAGCGCGCTGGTGCTGGGCGACAACATTTTTTATGGCCACGACCTGCCCCAGCAACTGCGCGCCGCCGATGCGCGCACGCAAGGCGCCACGGTGTTTGCCTACCACGTGCACGATCCGCAGCGCTACGGCGTGGCCGAGTTCGATGCGCAGGGCAAGGTGCTCTCGCTGGAGGAAAAGCCCGCCCAGCCCAAATCCAGCTACGCCGTCACCGGGCTGTATTTCTACGACGCGCAAGTGGTGGAGCTGGCGCGCACGCTCAAACCTTCGCCGCGCGGCGAGCTGGAAATCACCGACCTCAACCGTCTGTACCTGGAGCAAGCCAGTTTGCATGTGGAGCTGATGGGGCGCGGCTTTGCCTGGCTGGATACGGGCACGCATGAGAGCCTGCTGCAAGCCTCGCAATTCATCGCCACCTTGGAGCAGCGCCAAGGCCTGAAGATCGCCTGCCCGGAAGAAATCGCCTGGCGCGCGGGCTGGATTGACGATGCGCAGCTCCTGCAACTGGCCGCCCCTTTGCGCAAAAGCGGCTATGGCGCGTATTTGGAGCAGCTGGTGGCGCAGCCGGGCAAAATGCCGGCTTGAAAGATGTTTTTATTATCAATCAAAAGGAAATAAAATGCCCTGTTTTTGGCTTTATGGGTAATACTGTATTTTCCTTTGATTGAAATCCTCCGCTGCGTGCGAAGGAGCATGCAAAACGGCGCACCAGACATGCCTGATGCGCCGTTTTTGGGTTTTTTGTTTTGCGCTGCTGGGCGTGCAAATCAGAAATGCATCTCCACGCTGGCGCCCACAGCCCAGGAGCGATCGCGCTCCAGATGGGTCTTGTCCTTGGGCCAGAAGTGCCCCAAGCTGACCTTGCCAAACAGCCAGTCCTTGTAGATAGGCTGGCGCCACGAGGCCCGGGCGCCGTAATTGGAGATATCCACCGAGCCGGTGCGCCCTTGCACCAAAGCCTCCACACTGACGGTGCGCAGTTGCGGCAACGCCTTGATCAGGCCCACCGAGCTTTGCCACTCCAGCCCGTCGCTGCGGCGCGTGATGGTGCCCACCGTGCTCCAGCGCGCCAGCAGCGTGGGCGAGAGGGTGTGCTCGTAATCGACCACGGTGGTGGAGCCCAGGCTGTCGCGCGAGGACCAAAACAGGCTTTCGCGCAAAAAGATCGTATCGCGCGGCGACAGCGCCCATTGCGCCTTGTAGCGCACCTGGGCGTAGGGCTTGAGGCCACCGCGAAAGCCCAGGCGGAAGTCCACATCGTCCATAAAGGCGTAGCCCAAACCGGCGAAGAAGGATTGATCCTCCTTGCGGTCTTCGCGCAGCAGCAACTGTTCGCGCGAGAAGTTCTCGGGCTGGTCGGTCACCACTTCGCGCTTGTTGTCCTGGCCCACGAAGGCGTAGGCCTTGTTTTGCAGGTTGGGCAAATCGGCGCGCAGGCGGAATTTGACGTTGGCCTTGAAGCCGTCGTGCTGCTCCCACAGCGTGTTCACACGCACAAAGCCGGAGACTTTGCCGTGCGCATCAAAAGGCTTGTTGCCAAACCAGCCATCGACGGAGCTGGCCAGCCAGTGCGAGGCGCCGTAGGTGTAATGGCGCGTTTTTTCCAGCCAGGCGATGTCGTCGCTGCCCTGTGCGGCTGGCGCCGCTGGCGTGGTGTGTGCGGGGGCCGATGTTTGCGCCTGCGCCGCGCCAGCGGTGAGCGCGGCGGTCAGGCACAAAGCGAAGGGGACGAGAGGATGCAAAGCCATGGGTGAATCCAAAAAGAAGTGAAAACCAGCCGCGGCAGGCCCGCTTGGGCCGGGTAACCGTGCAGCTATTGGGGCGGCGCGCGGCAGTGTAGGGCAGGTGCGCCGCGGGTTACGCCTGTGGCGCAGCGGGCGTGGGTTGCTCAGGTTGATGGGGTTGCGTGGGCGGCGGCGCGTCGCCATCGGGGGCATTGTGCATGGCTTCGGGCACCCAACTGCGCAACAACTGCGCGGCGGCGGCCACGCCTTGCTTTTTCAGAGCGGAGAACAGTTGCACCTGGCCACCGCCAGCGTTCAGCCGCATGATTTGCAGCGCCTTGTTCTGCTCGGCGCGGTTGAGCTTGTCGGCCTTGGTCAGCAGCACCAGAAAGCGCAAGCCCTGCTCCACGCGCGGGCGCATCATCTCCAGCAGCGCCTCATCCAGCGGCGTCAGCCCCAGGCGCGCATCGCACAGCAACACCACGCCGCACAGGTTTGCGCGGCTGAGCAGGTAATTGGCCATCACGCGCTGCCAGCGCAGCTTGTCTTTTTGCGGCACGGCGGCGTAGCCGTAGCCGGGCAAATCGGCCAGCACAGCCTGGGGCTGCTCTTTGGGCCCCAGCGCAAACAAATTGATGTGCTGCGTGCGCCCCGGCGTGCGCGAGGCAAAGGCCAGTTGGCGCTGTTGCGCCAGGGTGTTGATGCAGGTGGATTTGCCCGCGTTGGAGCGGCCAACGAAGGCGATTTCCGGCAGCGCCAGCGCGGGCAATTGATCGAGCTGGGCGGCAGTGGTCAAAAAGCGCGCGGTGTGCCACCAGGCCAGCGCTTGCTTGCCAGCATCGTCAGGCACAGCACAGCGGGGCGGTTGGGGTGAGGTCATGAAGGGTGCAAGAGAAAAGAATGCGAAAGGAGCGGCGATTGTGCAATGCCCTGGCGTGTGCCGCGCCCATGCCTGCGTGCCCAGGGTGTGCGGCGCGGTGATGGATGTTGTAACGGGTGTTGTGGCAGGGGTCTCGCTTGCCAATCCGATGATGTCAGATCAAAGAAAAATGAGTGCATTGACCATCATGCCAAAACAAGGTAATTTTATTTCTTTTTGATATGAAATGAAAGGCGTTTTCTAGATCAAATGCAAGCCATGCCGTTGCCGGAACTTGCCCGGAGATTGCCCGAAAGGCTGGCAGGCATGGGCCGTCAAGCCGGGCCAAAAGTCTGGCCCAAAAACAGGCTCCCCGCCGCATCTGCCTGGCAGAAGTGCGGCGGGGGCCAAGGGGGGCGGCGAAGGGTTTGCTTGGGCAAGGGGCTTGGCGCTTGTGGCCAAGTGCCCTTGGGCAAGCCCTGCGCGTGCGCGCCAGTCAAAGCGCCGTTTGTTTACATGCGCTCAAAAATCGCGGCAATGCCTTGGCCGCCGCCGATGCACATCGTCACCAGCGCGTAACGGCCCTGGATGCGTTGCAGCTCGTACAAGGCCTTGACGGTGATCAGCGCGCCCGTGGCGCCAATGGGGTGGCCCAGCGAAATGCCCGAGCCGTTGGGGTTGACCTTGGCCGGGTCGGCGCCCAGGCCTTTGGTCACGGCGCAGGCTTGTGCGGCAAAGGCTTCGTTGGCTTCGATCACATCGATCTGCTCCAGTGACAGGCCGGTTTTCTTCAGCAGCGCCTGGGTGGCGGGCACGGGGCCGATGCCCATGATTTTCGGCTCCACGCCCGCATGGGCGTAGCCCACCAGGCGCGCCAGGGGCTTGAGGCCGCGCGCCTGGGCCGCGCCCGCTTCCATCAGCACCACAGCGGCGGCGGCGTCGTTGATGCCGCTGGCGTTGGCGGCGGTGACGGTGCCGTTTTCCTTCAGGAACACGGGCTTCATCTTCTGGAAATCCTCCAGCTTGGCGCCGGGGCGGAAGTGCTCGTCTTTCTCGAAGGCCACTTCGCCTTTTTTCGTCTTGAGCATGACGGGCACGATCTGGCCCTCGAAACGCCCTTCATCCCAGGCGCGCGCGGCGCGCAAATGGCTCTCCAGCGCCAGCGCGTCCTGCTCCTCGCGGCTGATGCCAAACTCTTTGGAGATGTTTTCCGCCGTCACGCCCATGTGGATTTTGTGGAAGGGGTCGTGCAGCGTGCCCACCATCATGTCCACCAGTTGCGTGTCGCCCATGCGCGCGCCCCAGCGGGTGTTCAGGCTGGCGTAGGGCGCGCGGCTCATGCTCTCGGCGCCGCCGCCAATGGCCACATCGGCATCGCCCAGCAAAATGCTTTGACTGGCCGAAACAATGGCTTGCAGGCCCGAGCCGCACAGGCGGTTGACGTTGAAGGCGGGCGTCTCGATCGGGCAGCCGCCGTCGATCGCGGCCACGCGCGAGAGGTACATATCGCGCGGCTCGGTGTTGACGACGTGGCCAAAGACCACATGGCCCACATCCTTGCCCTCCAGCTGCGCGCGCGCCAGCGATTCCTTGACGACCAGCGCGCCCAGCGCCGTAGGCGCGATGTCTTTGAGGCTGCCTCCATACGTGCCAATGGCGGTGCGAACGGCACTGACGACGACGACTTCTCTTGTCATGTGATTTCCTCTTGATGCAGTGGTGAAAATGGCGCGCCTTGCCACGCGGGCAAAACACAACCGGGGAAGCGCGATAGTGTGCATGCAAATGCAGGGCATGCCCATTGGGTCTTACGCGCAGCGCCAGCGCCAGCGCAGCGGGCGGCACAAAGCCTGGGGCTGGAGTATATTATCAATCATAATAAAACCAATTTATTGCATATCATGCCGAAACAAGCATATTTTGTTTCCTTTGATTTGTAAAATTTTACGGGCTTTGGCCTGCACGCCATTGGGCCGCAGCACCCTTGGGGCTATGGCACCATCACCGCATGACTCCCGCCATCCGCAAAGCCCTCGACAAGCTCGGCCTGCACCGCGACATCGATCTGGTGCTGCACCTGCCCCTGCGCTATGAGGACGAAACCCGCGTCGTGCCCATCGCCCAGGCGCGCGAAGGGCGCAGCGTGCTGATCGAGGCCACCGTCACCCACTGCGAAGTGCAACTGCACCCGCGCCGCCAGCTCGTGGCCATGGTGGAAGATGCCAGCGGCAGCTGCCAACTGCGCTTTTTGCACTTCTACCCCTCGCAGCAAAAAAGCCTGGCGCCCGGCAAGCGCCTGCGGCTGTATGGCGAAATGCGCGGCGGCTTCTGGGGCCGCGAAATGGTGCACCCCCAACTGCGCAAGGCCGATGCGCCCCTGCCCGCCGCCCTCACCCCCGTCTATCCCGTCAGCAAGGGCCTGCCCCAAGCCTATCTGCGGCGCATGATCGTCACCGCCTTGCAACGCATCGCCCTGCCCGACACCCTGCCCGCAGCCCTGTTCGAGCGCATCGGCCCGCCGCCCCTGCCCAAAGGCGCGCCAAGGGTTGAAGCCCAGAGTGGGGCGGACAGCCCCTGGTGGCCGCTGGCGCAAACCCTGCGTTTTCTGCACCACCCTGCGCCCGACGTGGCCTTGCACACCCTGCAAGACCACAGCCACCCCGCCTGGCAGCGCCTGAAGGTGGAAGAACTGCTGGCCCAGCAACTCTCGCAATACCGCGTGCGCCAACTGCGCCAGCGCCTGCGCGCGCCCGTGCTGCGGCCCGCGCGGGTTGCTGGCCATGACGCCGGTTCAGCCCTGCCCCTGCACGAGCAACTGCTGGCCCGCATCCCCTTTGCGCTCACCCGCGCCCAGCGCCGCGTGGTGGGCGAAATCCTGGCCGATATCACCCGCCCCATCCCCATGCACCGCCTGCTGCAAGGCGATGTGGGCTCGGGCAAAACCATCGTCGCCGCCTTGGCCGCCTGCGCCTGCATCGACGCGGGCTGGCAATGCGCCCTCATGGCCCCCACCGAAATCCTGGCCGAGCAACACCTGCGCAAACTCTCCGACTGGCTCGATCCTCTGCTGCAAGCGCGTGGCCAGCACGTCGCCTGGCTGGCGGGTGCGCAGAAAAAAAAAGAGCGCCAGGCCACGCTGGACGCCATCGCATCCGGCCAGGCCGCGCTCGTCGTCGGCACCCACGCCGTCATCCAGGAACACGTGCGCTTTGCCCGGCTGGGGCTGGCGCTCATCGATGAGCAACACCGCTTTGGCGTCGAACAACGCCTGAGCCTGCGCAACCGCCAGGGCGATGGGGCCGCCGCCACGCCAGCCCATCCCGCCCAGCCGGGCGAGGCCGCCTCCGCCCCGGAGCCGCACATGCTCATGATGAGCGCCACCCCCATCCCGCGCACCCTGGCCATGAGCTACTACGCCGATCTGGACGTCTCCACCATCGACGAACTCCCCCCCGGTCGCACCCCCGTCGATACCCGCCTCATCGCCGACGCCCGGCGCGACGAACTCATCGCACGCCTGGCCCATCAAATCGCCCAAGGCCGACAAGCCTATTGGGTCTGCCCCCTCATCGAAGAAAGCGAAGCGCTGGACCTCTCCAACGCCACCGCCACCTACGAAGAACTCTGCGCCGCCATGCCCCAGGCCCGCATCGGCCTGCTGCACTCGCGCATGCCGCAGGCGGAAAAACACAGTGTCATGGCGCAATTCGCCGCTGGGGACATGGGCCTGCTCGTCGCCACCACCGTCATCGAAGTCGGCGTGGACGTGCCCAACGCCTCCCTCATGGTCGTCGAACACGCCGAGCGCTTTGGCCTCTCGCAACTGCATCAACTGCGCGGCCGCGTCGGCCGCGGCACAGCGCAATCGGCCTGCATCCTGCTCTACACCCCCGGCGAAACCGGCCGCCTGGGCGACACCGCCAAAGAACGCCTGCGCGCCATGGCCCAAACCAACGACGGCTTTGAAATCGCCCGCCGCGACCTCGAAATCCGCGGCCCCGGCGAATTCCTCGGCGCCCGCCAATCCGGCGCCGCCCTGCTGCGCTTTGCCGACCTGGAGGCCGATCAACCCCTACTCGAATGGGCCCGCACCGCCGCCCCCATCATGCTGCGCGAACACCCCCAGCAGGCCGAAGAACACATGCGGCGCTGGCTGGGGGTGCGGTGGGAGTATTTGAAGGCGTGAAAAATTAGCAGGCTGCTGAAATACTGCCGACGCTGGGCGAAAACATCCGACATGATGCCCTGATCGCCCCTTCGCAGACCATAAATCAATGAATTGCGATGGCTTGAGGCGGCAAGTCTGGGGCTTTTCAGCCTGTCAATTCAGTATTTCAGCAGCCTGCTAAGCCCCATTTAGATAGGGGTCTATCGCCAATGCATGAATCGGCTTCCCTGTATTTTTGTCAACCAATATAGTCCAAAAAACCCGCTCTCGACTCAACGGCAGCCAGCCCACATTGTTTTGGTTTTTTATATTTAATTTGGAAATGACGCTCCTTAACACATCTTGTGCTTGTGGTGATAGCGCATCTATCGATTGAATTCGATCGCGAATAGGGGGGTGTACGGTATCCAGCTCTCTATAGAGAGAAGGGAAGAATTGTAAATCTTTATTTTCTAAGCCGCTAAACACCATAGAAAAAAAATCTGCCTGGGTTGCATCAGGGGGTTGAACGGCAACTACATAATTTTCCACGTAGCTGAGATTGCGCCATTTCGGATTTGGAGCCTTGGCCATTTCTTCTTTAGACAAATCTCCAGCACTGACGGCCTCATACCTGTCTACTGTGTACACGAGAAATGCCAATCTATTTTGACTCAGCATGTGTAGGCCATAAAATAATGCGGCCAGTTGCACTGCAGCAATAACGCTGTAATCTATTATACGCTCTCGCCGCTGCTTGTTTTGGTTGAAAATTACTAGAGATAACGCAGGCCCTAACACAATATCGCATGCAATCAGCACCAAAAAAATCTCCCACCCCTTCAAAAATCGAAGAGTTCCATAAGGAAACCAAAAATGGTTGACTGCCAAGACGACCAAGACCGCCAGCGTAGCCGTAATAGACAGATGGATTAATGCAGCCTTGATTTTTGCTCGCAGCAGAGAAGATGAATAAATATTTTTCAGAAGCATCTTTCAAGTTGGCATCATCAGTGCCTGCAACTGGATGGTAAATAGCGAGTTGGGATGTTGGTTCCACCGGCCGGAAAACCGCAACGCCAAGCGACAACATCTTTTGATGTACCGCGTACAAAATCAGCCGCAACAGACGGAGTTGTCAGACTCGCATCGCTGAATGGTTCCAGCGACAAGGTTACCGTCCCTCCCAATTGGGGAATATTTTGCGCGTCCACTTGGATCACTCCCACAGGGCTAGTGCGTATTTCCGCCACATATTGACTAAGACCGAGACCCCCGCCATTACCCTCGCCGCATCCAAAGCCATTGGGCAGGGGAGGGGATATCAACCCCACTTTTGACGCCTCTATGATTGATGTGCGGCACTTGGATGCGGCTAACAAAACCTCGGAAACACGTCCACGCACGGTGTAATCTTGATAAGCAGGAAATGCAACAGCGGCCAAAATACCAATGATGGCTACTACGATCATCAATTCAATCAAAGTAAAGCCATGATGCTTTTTCATTATTAGTCCTCTTTGCATGATTTTTATGCAATCGGCCCTTCCGAAAAATCTTACCGCATGATGCTAGGGAGAAAATCGTACAGTCTCATGCACAAAGGTGAATTGAGCGCTGTGCAGATTTTAGAGTGCGTGACCTTCCATCGGGATGGCTATAGAAGATTGCAGTAATAAAAAGGCCCCAGTAGGGGCCTTTTCGTAGGAAGCAAGGGCATCGCCATTTGACGTGCCCACTGCATTAGCCGCGGCAGCTTGCGGGCAGATAACGCTGCGGAATGGTTGTACCGCCAGCAGTGTGGCCGCAACGCCATGCAACGACAGCTTGCTCGGTACCGCGCACAAAGTCAGTGTTGACGGATGGGGTAGCCATAGCAGTGTCAGAGAAAGGCTCCAAGCTCAGCACATCGGTAGCACCAAGCTGAGAAATGTTCTGAGCCTTGACAGTGATAATGCCGGTGTTGGTGGTATGCAGTTCAGCCACGTATTGAGTCAGACCGCCAGCCGGAGCACCTTCACCGCAACCGAAGCCATCTGCGGCAGGAGCAGTGGTCATACCAGTCTGCGAAACTTCGGTGATGGTAGTGCGGCACTGGGAAGCTGCCAGCATCACTTCAGAAACACGAGCGCGAGCAGTGTAGTCCTGGTAAGCAGGCAGAGCCACAGCGGCCAGAATACCGATAATCGCGACCACGATCATCAGTTCGATCAGGGTGAAACCTTTTTGCAGAGTTGCTTTCATGTCTTTACTCCTTGGTTGGGAATGGTTGAAAAATAAACTTACCTTCAGTTATTGAACCCCTCGTTCAATGCCTATGAAGAATGCAAGGGGCGTGCCAGGCCGCAATGTGTACATAAATGTCAATGAAAGTAGCGGGTGGGCAGGTTTTGTGACATTGCGCGCCGATTTTGGTCAGGTGAGGCGCAAAAATTGGCCAATCTGGGTGCCAATTTTTGGCAGAGGGCAAAAATTGGAGGTGAGGGCTGACAAGTTTGGGCTGGGGCTAGCGGGTTTGCTTCCCCTTCGTCCTGAGCGCCGCCCCCCGCTGTGGTCATCAAGTCGTGTCCGTCTTTTTGCAGCAGATGGCAGGCGGGTTCCCCGCTTGGGCGCCTACGGGGCAGCACGCTGAGTTGGTAAACATTGTGACTTGCACAGCAGGCCAAGCTGTTAGACTGCCAAACAGTGCGAATCACTGTGTATTTCTGCGAATTGCTTCATGTCCTACTCCAGCCATTCTCCAGAGGAACGTTTGCAGCGTATGCAGACTTTGTTCCCCGGATCTGCCCTTTACCTGAAAAACAAGTGG
The DNA here is from genome assembly GCF_003703475.1 of Allofranklinella schreckenbergeri. GTDB lineage: Bacteria > Pseudomonadota > Gammaproteobacteria > Burkholderiales > Burkholderiaceae_C > Lampropedia > Lampropedia schreckenbergeri. The sequence goes on from NZ_RDQM01000019.1 coordinate 24,111, forward strand.
CGGGGCGGGCATAACGGCAGAAAAGGCACGGACTATGAAAGACTGTATGCAGCGTTCGCCCTTGCCCAAGTCTTGGTGAGGTATTGCATGCTGCCGAGGGTGGAACGGTGGCCAGCCGTGTATGAGCAAGTTGAAGCGGCGGTGGACGACTTGCTGGTGGAGACTGCTGATGGGGCCAGATACCATCAACTGAAGAATGTTCAAGACCTTTCCTGGGGACGTGGGGAAGAAGGCTCTGTGCATGCGGACTTCATGATGCAAAAGAGCCTTTCTGACGCATTGGAAGAGCGGGGCTCCACGGTTCTTGTGGTGGCGAACTTGGGTTTAGCCGATAAGTTAAAGAGAACGCTTCCAGAAAATATTGAAGAACATACTGAAGTCGAGTTCTTTCCTTTTTGTGATGGCTCAATCAATCGTTTGATTTTCGAACATCATCCTTTGAGAGAGATTCTTGCTCAGTTGAGCATAACTTCCAGTCCTGACTTGGCTGAATTGGGATTTGTTTATTCCGCTCTTGCAGCAGCCTTTATGCATAGCGATAAGGGTGGAAGGGTTGATGAACTTTTGATGATCGCCCAAGAGCAATCTCCGCAATTGATCAGGCTTCTGCCTGAGCAGGCTGCCAATATAAAAATTAAGGATGAATTGAAAAATATCCTCCGCGAAATTCCAGACTTCAGATTCAGTATTGAAAGAGGGTTTTTCGAATGGAGTCGAAAAAATGATTCAGGTGTTTTGAAGTACAGCTGCCTGACGCCCCAGTTTGACGCCTTCCAGAAAATGATAATCCAAGCCAATCCCAAAACCTTTGAGCAGTTGGAGGAGTTCTTGCTATGACTGATACAGCTACCAGGGTTTATAGCGTTTATGCTGAAAAGGATGCAGATGCTCGGGATTTGGTGGATAGAATTGCCAATCAGAATCTGAATGTCGCAGAGTATCGCCAGGCGATGATTGCTCTTGGCAAAGCGCTGGCTTCTTTTTTGCCTCAAAAAATCTCTTCCCCTCTGGAGGACATCTACGTTGTTTGCACGGTGGAAGATGCTGACTTTCTTGCGAGAGGGATTATTGAGCGCTTGGAGCAAAGCGGGCTTGGCTCCAGGGTCAAGCTGATGTGTCTTTGGAATGAAAGAGTGCGGGAGGGCGATATTTCCATTTCTCCCATATTCAAGCAATATAAAGAAGGCCAAACCACCCAAACGGCTTCATTCGTCGTCGTCAAGTCGATCATTTCTGGCGCTTGTGTGGTGAAAACGAATTTGACAAGGGCGATCTCTGCTGTGGAGGTGAATCAGATTTTTGTGGTTGCACCAGTCATTTTGAAAGGCGCGCAAGAAAGGTTGGCCAAGGAGTTTCCCAAGGCCATTTCGGATAAATTCGAGTTTTTTTGGGTGGCTGAAGACTCCAGAAAGAATGGAGAGAACGTGGAGCCTGGCATTGGCGGTTCCGTCTATGAGCGCTTGGGTTTTGGGGATGAATCGAGAAAAAATAAATATATCCCTGAAATAGTCAAGCAACGCAGGCGCGCTTGACGGCGGGGATTGATGGCTATTGGGCTCTGTTCTTTCTCGTCGATCAAGAACTCTCTTATTGCGGTAGCGCTCTTGGCTGATAATGCATTCGATGCCTGCTTTGCTGCAACGTTTGCTGCGGTTGACTTTTGATGCGTTTCGATAGTCCCACGGCGTGCGCAGTGGCAGCAAGGCGGCTCTCGGTGCTGTATATATAGATAGAGGGCGCTTGGCCAAGGATGGGTTGCAAGTGCTCTTTGTCCTCTCCCCACAGGAAAAATGCATATGACAAACGAAGAAATTCTTGCCCAGTACGGCCCTCGCGAGTCGATGGAGTACGACGTGGTGATCGTCGGCGCGGGGCCGGCGGGGTTGGCGACGGCGATTCGCCTCAAGCAGTTGGCGGCGGAGAAAGAGCAGGAGCTCAGCGTCATGGTGCTGGAGAAAGGCTCGGAGCCGGGCGCGCACATCCTCTCGGGTGCGGTGATGGATCCGCGCGCGATAACGGAGCTGTTTCCCGACTGGAAGGAAAAGGGCGCGCCGCTGAACCAGCCGGTCAGCGCCGATGAGATTTTGATGTTGAGCGCCACGGGCGTGCGCAAGACGCCTGCGGCGCTGATTCCCAACAACTTCCACAACGAGGGCTGCTATGTGATCAGCCTGGGCAGCGTGGTGCGCTGGCTGGCGGCGCAGGCCGAGGAGCTGGGGGTGGAGATCTTCCCCGGCTTTGCCGCGACTGAGGTGCTGTACGACGAAAACGGCGCCGTCAAGGGCGTGGCCACGGGCAACATGGGCGTGGGCAAGGATGGCGAGCCGACGGGCGAGTTCCAGTTGGGCATGGAATTGCACGCCAAGTACACGATTTTTGCCGAGGGCGCGCGCGGCCAGTTGGGCCGCCAGTTGTTGGCGAAGTTCAATTTGCAAGAGGGCAAGGCGCCGCAGAGCTTTGGCATCGGCATCAAGGAGCTGTGGGAGGTGCCGCCGGAGAAGGCCAAGCCGGGCCTGGTGGTGCACACGGCGGGCTGGCCGATGGACAAGGAGACGTTTGGCGGCGGCTTCCTCTACCACATGGAGGACAACAAGGTCACGCTGGGCTTTGTGGTGGGGCTGGATTACAAAAACCCCTGGCTCAGCCCGTTCGAGGAGATGCAGCGCTGGAAGACGCACCCGGCCATCCGCCAGCATCTGGAGGGTGGCAAGCGCCTGGGTTATGGCGCGCGCGCGATCAACAACGGCGGCATTCCCAGCCTGCCCAAGACGGTGTTCCCTGGTGGCGCGCTGGTGGGCTGCAATGCGGGTTATCTGAATGCCAGCCGCATCAAGGGCAGCCATGCGGCGATCAAGAGCGGCATGCTGGTGGCCGAGGCTTTGTTCGACGCGCTGGCGGCGGGCCGCGCGCAGGATGAGTTGACGGCTTACCCGGAGGCGTTCGAGAAGAGCTGGCTGTATGAAGAACTGAAGGCGGCGAGCAACTTCAAGCCCTGGTTCAAGAAGGGCCAGACGATTGGCATGCTGATGACGGGCATCGAGCACTGGCTGCTGCCCAAGCTGGGCATCAAGACGCCGCCCTGGACGCTGAAGAACCCCGCGCCGGATCACACTTTCCTCAAGCCGGCGGCTGAGTGCGCCAAGATTGACTATCCCAAGCCGGATGGGAAGATCAGCTTCGACCGCCTCTCCAGCGTGTTCATGAGCAACACCAACCACGGCGAGGATCAGCCCGCGCACTTGACGCTCAAGGATGCCAGCGTGCCGGTGCAGGTGAATTTGGCCAAGTTCGGCGGGCCGGAGGCGCGTTACTGCCCGGCGGGTGTGTACGAGTTCGTCGAGGACGAGAGCGAAGGCGGCAAGCAGCGCTTGCAAATCAATGCGCAGAACTGCGTGCATTGCAAGACCTGCGACATCAAGGATCCGACGCAAAACATCGTCTGGGTCGCGCCCGAGGGCGGCGGCGGACCGAACTACATGGAGATGTGATGGCTTGGCGGCTGCCCAGGCCGCCGGGTTGGCCCCGGTGGTTGCGGGTGGCGCGCGCTGGTGTTGCAGAGGGGTGGCTTGGGCCACCCTTTTGCGTTTCTGGTGGCTGAAGCGCCTGGATTTGGTGAATTTTTATCGATCAATAGGAAAAATAATTGCCTTGTTTTGGCATGATGGAAAATGGCTCTATTTTCCTTTGGTGGATAAATCAGGTTTGCACAGATTCTCGGCGCCATTCTCAGCTTGATGGGGCCGGGAACACCCGTGGCGGAAACATGCGGTGCGGCCAGGCCAGCAGGCGTTGCAGGCGGGGCCAGTCGAAGCCTGCGCCGGGGTCGTGTTTGCGGCCGGGGGCGATGTCTTCGTGGCCGGCGATGTCCTGAATCGGGTAGTGGGCGGCCAAGGCCTGGCACAACTGGGCCAGCGCGGTGTATTGGGCGTCGCAGAACTGGCCGCCTTCCAGCCCTTCCAGCTCGATGCCGATGGAGTCGTCGTTGCGCGCGCTGCGGCCCGCGTAGAACGAGGCCCCGGCGTGCCAGGCGCGCTTGTCGGTGTGGACGAATTGCACGACGCGGCCATCGCGCCGGATCAGGAAGTGGGCGGAGACTTGCAGGCCGCGTATGCCTTGGTAGTAGGGGTGGGCGTCCCAATCGAGCGTGTTGGTGAACAGGCGCTCGATGGCGTCGCCCTCGAAAACACCGGGCGGCAGGCTGATGGAGTGGATGACGATGAGGTCCACGACGGCGCCTGTCGGCCGGTCGTTGCAGTTGGGCGAGGCGAGCCAGCGCGCGGGGCGGTAGCGGCCGTGGTGCAGCAGGGGGGCGGGGTGATCCGGAGGCATGGAAAGGCGTTGAGGCGATATTTTTATCTATCAATAGGAAACAAAATGCCGTTGTTTTGGCTTGATGGTAATTGTTTTATTTTTACTTTGATTGATAAATTGCAAGGAATTCCACTGGCTTGCGGCGTTTGAGTCACTCGCGGGCGTCGGGTTCGGTGGGGATGTTCAGTCGCTCGATGCGGTAGCGCATTTGGCGCAGGTTCAGGCCCAGCAGGTTGGCGGCGGCGGTGCGGTTGTAGTTGACGGCTTTGAGGGCGCGGATGAGTACGGCGCGTTCTTGCTCGTCCAGCCAGGCTTGCAGGTCTTTGGGCAGATCGGCCAAATCGTCGTAGCGGCGGGCGCTGGTGGCGATGGCGGCTGCTGAGGGGGCTGGCGTTTCGGCCGCTTCCGGTTGCGCCTCCGGAGGGCTGGAGGCCGCGTCTGTGACGGCTGGCGAGGGTGCGGGTGGCGCGCTGCTTTGAAAGGCCGGCATGGCAAAGCTGGCGTAGGCCACGGGCGCAGGCATGCTGAAGGTGGGGCTGGGGGAGGCTGGCGCGGGCGCGGTGGGCGCTGCCGGTGGGGGTAGGGCCGCCGTAGTGGCTGCCGGGGCTGCGGGCGTGGAAGGGGGCGGGGCGAAGGCTTCGCCTGCGTCTTCAATGTATTCGGCGCGCAAGATACCGTCTTCGCTCAGGGCGACGGCGCGGTGCAGCAGGTTTTCCAGCTCGCGCACATTGCCGGGGAAGGGGCGGCGCAGCACGGCGTCCATGAAGGCGGGGTCGGTTTGGAGGGTGTCGAAGGGGCTGTCGCGCGTGAGGCGCTGGAGCAAGGCGGCGATCAGCGCGGGCAGATCTTCGCGCCGCTCGCGCAGGGGCGGGATGCGCAGCTCGATGACGTTGAGGCGGTAGTACAAATCCTGGCGGAAGCGCCCTTCGGCCACTTCCGTGGCCAGGTCGCGGTGGGTGGCGCTGACCAGGCGCACGTCCACCACTTCTTCTTGCGTGGCGCCCAGCGGGCGTACGCTGCGCTCCTGGATGGCGCGCAGCAGTTTGGTTTGCATGGCCAAGGGCAAATCGCCGATTTCATCAAGAAACAGCGTGCCGCCTTTGGCGGCTTGGAAAAAGCCGCCCCGGTCGTGCGTGGCGCCGGTATAGGAGCCTTTTTTGGCGCCGAAGAATTCGGCCTCCAGCAGGTTTTCGGGGATGGCGCCGCAGTTGACGGCCACCAGTGGCCCATCGGCGCGCTGGCTGTTGGCGTGCAGGGCGCGCGCGACCAGTTCCTTGCCCGTGCCCGATTCGCCGTGAATGTGCACGGGCGCCATGCTGCGCGCGACTTTGCCGATGCGCTCTTTGACGGCTTGCATCAGGGGCGACTGGCCGACCAGATCGGCCAGCGCGGCAGCGCCTTTGTCCAGGGGAGCGCCGTTGCTGGCAGGAGCGTCTGGTTGTGTGGCTTTGGTTTTGCGAGCGCTGGCTGCTGGCGTTGTGCTGGCGGCCGCCTGAGCCGCTGGCGCTGCGGGCGGCGTTTTGCCTGGCAGCCCTTGAATAGCGGAGGCGACCACACTGCGCAGTTGCTTGAGTTCAACGGGTTTGCTGAGGTAGTCGAACGCGCCAGCGCGCAGGGCTTCGATGGCGTTTTCCGCCGAGCCGTAGGCGGTGACGACGATGCAGCGCTCGGGGCGCGAGGCCGCTTGCAGCTCCAGCAGCAGCTCCATGCCCAAGCCGTCGGGCAGGCGCATGTCGGTCAAGACGACGTCGAAGGGGCGCTCAAGTTTGGCGCGCGCCTGGGCGACGGTTTCGGCGGATTCGACCTGGTAGCCCTCGCGCATGAGCGTGAGTTCGTAGAGCAGACGCAGATCAGGCTCGTCGTCCACGACCAGAATGGAGGCTTTTTTCTCTGACATGGCCCGATTATCGGCGCGGAGCTGGTTATTGCAGGCGCGCAGGGCAAGGCAGGCCCGAAAGCAAGAAAGCCACTCGGATGAGTGGCTTTCTTCGTTAAACTTGGTGCCCAGGAGAGGACTCGAACCTCCACGGAGTTGCCCCCGCTAGCACCTGAAGCTAGTGCGTCTACCAATTCCGCCACCTGGGCACTTCAGGAAAGACGGCATTGTAATACCAAAAAATGGATCTGAATTGAAAAAAAGCTATTTAACGCAAGAAATTGTTGGCACCGTCCAGGGCCGACGCGAAGGACACGGTTTCATCACGCCCGATGATGGCTCCGACGATGTGTATCTCCCCCCGGAAGAAATGCGCCAGTTGGTGCACCGCGACAGGGTGCTGGCGCGCATTGTTCGGCTGGATCGCAAAGGGCGCCCAGAAGGGCGGGTGCTGGAAATTCTGGAGCGGCCAACCCGCACCATTGTGGGGCGGCTGCTCAGAGAGCACGGCGTGTGGCTGGTGGCGCCGGAGGATCGGCGCTATGGGCAGGATGTTCTCATTCCCGATGCGGCGCTGGCCCAGGCGCAGGAGGGGCAAGTAGTGGTGGCGGAGTTGACGCAGCCACCCTCGCTGCACGTCCAGCCCGTGGGCCGCATTGCGGAGGTGCTGGGTGATGCGGACGATGCGGGCATGGAGATCGAGATCGCGGTGCGCAAATATGAAGTGCCGCATGTCTTTTCCGATGCGTGCCAAAAGGCCGCCGCCAAGCTGCCCGCCACGGTGCGCGCAGCCGACAGGCGTGGTCGCATCGATTTGCGCGATGTGCCGCTGGTGACGATTGATGGCGAAGATGCGCGCGATTTCGACGACGCTGTGTATTGCGAGCCAGCCAAAGTCGGGCGCGGCAAGGGGTGGCGCTTGTTGGTGGCCATTGCTGATGTCAGCCATTACGTGCCCTCGGGCGGCGCAATCGATGCCGATGCGTTTGAGCGCGCCACCAGTATTTACTTCCCGCGCCGCGTGATCCCGATGCTGCCGGAGAAGCTCTCCAACGGGCTGTGCTCGCTCAACCCGGGCGTGGATCGCCTGTGCATGGTGTGCGACATGCTGGTGACGGCCAAGGGCGAGATTCAGGCCTACCAGTTCTATCCCGCCGTGATGCACAGCCATGCGCGCATGACGTACACGCAGGTGGCGGATATTCTGGCCAACCCGCGCTCGCCAGTGGCGCAGCAATACCAGGCGCTGGCGCCGGAATTTGCGCATTTGCATGGCGTGTATCAAGCGCTGCTGGCTGCACGTCAGGCGCGGGGTGCGGTGGATTTCGAGGCGACGGAGACGCAAATCCTCAGCGATGAAGAAAGCGGCCGCATCACGCAAATCGTGCCGCGCGAGCGCACAGAGGCGCACCGCTTGATTGAAGAAGCCATGCTGGCCGCCAACGTCTGCACGGCGGATTTTTTGCAGAGCCACCGCCATCGGGCGCTGTACCGCGTGCATGAAGGCCCTACGCCCGAGCGGCAAAACGTGTTGCGCGCGTACCTGCAGGCGCTGGGCCTGGGCTTGAGTATTGGCGACGATCCGCAGCCGGCCGATTTCCAGCGCATTGCCGAGGCCACGAAAGACCGGCCCGATGCCAAGCAAATCCACGCCATGCTGCTGCGCTCCATGCAGCAAGCCATTTATACGCCGCATAACAGCGGCCATTTTGGTTTGGCGTATGAGGCCTACACGCACTTCACCAGCCCCATTCGCCGCTACCCCGATTTGCTGGTGCACCGCGTGCTCAAAGCCATGCTCGAAGGCGGCCAATACCATCTGCCCGCCATTCCGGAGGCTGGCGCGGCGACCGAGGCGTTTCGTAAAAAGCTGGCCGCCAAAGTGGCCCCGCCGCCCGAGGTCGAGCCGTCAGAGGCGGGCGCGGGCAAGCAGCGGCGCAAAAGCAAAAGCGCCCAGCGCGATCAGCGCGAGCTCCAATCCTGGGAAGCGGCGGGCCTGCATTGCAGCGCCAATGAGCGCCGCGCCGATGAGGCCAGCCGCGATGTGGAGGCCTGGCTGAAGTGCCAATACATGCGCGAGCATCTGGGCCAGGTGTTTGCTGGCACGGTGACGGCGGCCACCAACTTTGGCATCTTCGTCACGTTGGATGCGATGTTCGTGGAAGGCCTGGTGCATGTCACCGAGCTGGGCAGCGAGTATTTCCGCTGGGATGAAACTCGCCAGGAGCTGCGCGGCGAGCGCACGGGCGTGCGCTATGCCGTGGGCACACGTTTGCAGGTGCAGGTCAGCCGCGTGGATTTGGATGCGCGCAAGATCGACTTCACGCCCGTGGACGATGAGCGCCCCTGGGAGGGCGCGCGCGCCAGCCGTTCAACTGGCCGCACATCGGGGCGTCCATCGGCGCAGGGCGAGGCCGCGTCGCAGGCGGCCAGCGGCAAAGCGGCCCGAGCCAAGGATGCACGCGTCAAGAAAGGTTCCAAGGCTGGGAGTAAGGTTTCTCGCGCCAAAGTCGGTAAGCGCAAAAAGTGAGCCTCATAATCGCGCCCCTTTTTTTGGCAACCCTAATAAGGAAAAGCAATGAGCATTATTTGGACGATTTTGATTGGCTTGGTCGTGGGCTTGATTGCCCGGGCGCTGAAGCCGGGCCGTGATGCCCTGGGCTGGATCATGACGGCGGTGCTGGGCATTGCTGGGGCGTTTTTTGCCAGCTTCGTGGGCCAGCAACTGAACTTCTATGGGCCAGGCGAGCCTGCGGGTTTTGTGGCTTCGGTGCTGGGCGCCATCGTGTTGCTCATCCTCTGGGGCATGTTGAGCAAGAAGAAGTAAGGCTGGGCCAGCTTCTGGCCAGAGCATGAAAAAAGGCAGCGTGGGCTGCCTTTTTTCATGCTCTATCGATGCATATATTACAATTCAAAAAGAAATAAAACGGCATTATTTCGGCGCGTCTGCATTCAAATTGAATTCAGTTTGAATTGTAATTTTGCAGTCAGACGCCTTGCTTGAGCGAGGCTTCGATGAAGGCGTCCAGATCGCCGTCGAGCACCTTTTGCGTGTTGGAGATTTCCACGTTGGTGCGCAAATCCTTGATGCGGCTGTTGTCCAGCACATAGCTGCGGATTTGGTGGCCCCAGCCCACGTCGGTTTTGGTGTCTTCGAGCTTTTGCTGCGCTTCCAGGCGCTTGCGCATCTCCAGGTCGTACAGGCGCGAGCGCAGGCGTTGCCAGGCCACGTCGCGGTTGCTGTGCTGGCTGCGCCCGTCCTGGCATTGCACGACGATGCCGGTGGGGATGTGCGTCAGGCGCACGGCCGAGTCGGTTTTGTTGATGTGCTGCCCGCCCGCGCCGCTGGCGCGGTAGGTGTCCACGCGCACGTCGGCGGGGTTGATCTGGATGTCGATGGAGTCGTCGATTTCCGGGTACACGAACAGCGAGGCAAAGCTGGTGTGGCGCCCGCCCGAGGAATCAAAGGGCGATTTGCGCACCAGCCGGTGCACGCCGCTTTCGGTGCGCAGCAGGCCGTAGGCGTATTCGCCTTCGACTTTGATGGTGGCGCTTTTGATGCCGGCGACGTCGCCGGGGGTTTCGTCCTCGATGGTGGTGGTAAAGCCTTTGCGCTCGGCGTATTTGAGGTATTGGCGCAGCAGCATGCTGGCCCAGTCGTTGGCTTCGGTGCCGCCAGCGCCGGCCTGGATGTCGATGAAGCAGTTGAGCGGGTCGGCCTCCTGGCTGAACATGCGGCGAAATTCCAGCTCCTCCACATCGGGCTTGAGGCTGTCGATCAGGCTTTCGATGGTCTCCAGGCTGGCGTCGTCGCCTTCTTCGCGGGCCATTTCAAAGAGTTCGCTGTTGTCGGCCAGCTCTTGCGTGAGGCGCTCGAGCGTGAGCACGACGCCGTCGAGCAGTTTTTTCTCTTTGCCCAGCTCCTGGGCTTTTTTCGGGTCGTTCCAGACGGCGGGGTCTTCCAGCGCGGCGTTGACGGTTCTCAGACGTTCGAATTTGGCATCGAAGTCAAAGATACCTCCGTAAGTCCTGGGTGCGGGCGCTCAGGTCTTCCAGTTGCGCGGCGATTTGGTTGATGCGTTCTGCTTCCATAAGGGTTCCTCGTGTGGGCCTGGGCGGCGCGCCCGGCGGGCTATGGGATGCGGCGCGCAGGGGGGTGCGGGCCGATAAAAAGGGGCGATTTTCGCATAGCGGCTTTGGGCCGCGTGCGCTGGCCTGGGGCGGGCGGGCCAGGGCCGGGTTTTGTTGATCTATATCAATGTGAATTTAATTTGATTGGTATCATGCCGAAATTGGTTGATTTTTTTTCTTTTGATTTGTAATTCTTGGGGGTGCTTGGGTTATTTCACTAGGGTGTTCATCTGGATGATGGGCAGCAGCACGGCCAGCACGATGACCATGACGGCCACGCCCATGGCGACGATGAGCAGGGGTTCGAGCAAGGTGGCCAGGCGCACGGCGCGGCGCTGAACTTCGCTTTGCAATTGCCGCGCGGCGCGCTCCAGCATCAGGGGCAGCTCGCCGGTTTGTTCGCCCAGGCGCGCGAACATGGCCAGCAGGGCGGGGTAGCGTTTTTTCTGTGCCAGGGCGGCGCCCAGCGGCGCGCCTTCGCGCACGAGGGCCAGGGCGTCGTGCGCGTCGCGGCGCATGCTGCGGTTGCCCACGGTTTCGGCGGCGGCTTGCAGGGCTTTGAGGATGGGCACGCCTGCGCCGCTGAGCATGGCGAGGGTGGAGGCAAAGCGTGCGGCGTTGTATTGCGCCGCCAGCCGCCCCAGCAGGGGCAGCTTGAGCCAGGCGGCATCGATTTTTTCGCGCTGGGCGGGGATGCGCAGCAGGGCGCGCCAGGCCAGGGCGACCAGCGCCAGGGCGATGGCAAACCACAGGCCCCCGGCGCGGATGAAGCTGCTGATGCGCAGCAGGATGTCGGTCAGCCACGGCAAGCTGCGGCCGTTGCCGGTGAAGACGCTGGCGACTTGGGGCACGACGTAGCTGAGCAAAAAGGTGACGATCAGCAGGCCGGTGAGGGTGACGATGGCGGGGTAGAGCGCCGCGCCGGTGATTTGCGCTTGCAGGGCCTGGCGGTTTTCCAGCTCGTCGGCCAGGCGCTCCAGCACCCGGGCCAGCTCGCCGCTGTGCTCGCCCGCGCGGACGACGGCGATATAAACGTCGGAGAAGGTGTGCGGCCAGGCCGAGAGGGCCTGGGCGAAGCTGGCGCCGCCGTTGATTTCGGCGCGCAGGCTGGCGATGAGGTGTTGCTGGCGCTCATCGGGCGCTTCTTCGGCCAGCATGGCCAGGGCGCGTTCGAGCGGCAGGCCGGAGCCGACCAGGCCGGCGAGTTGGCGCGTCCAAATCGTCAACGCGGTGGCATTGAAGGCGCGGCGCGCCCAGCGCGGTTGCGCCTGGCCTGTCGCGGCGCTGGCGGCCAGCGGTTCAACGGCCAGCGGCACCAGTGCTTGCGCGCGCAGTTGCGAGCGGGCGGCGCGGGCGGAGTCGGCTTCAATCGTGCCTTTGCGCGATTGGCCTTGGGCGTCGATGGCGTCGAAGGAGTAGGCGGGCATGGGGTGGTCAAGCGGCAGGGACGCAGAAGAAAGGGCACATCAAGGCGCTCGCACAGGCGCGAGCCGGGGCGCATTGTGCATGGCGCAAGCGGTTAGCCGGGCCGCTTGGCGCGCCTGGGTGCATTGGGCGTGCGTCGGCTTGCGGGCGGGGGCTGGCGGTTTGAGCGGGCGCCCGAGCCTGAGTTGGACGGGCAGGTTTGCGGGCATACTTCGCGCCCGTTTTGATCCTCCTTTCTCGTCATGACTGCTTTGATTCTTTCCGTCCAATCCCATGTGGCGTATGGCCACGCTGGCAACTCGTCCGCGGTGTTCCCGATGCAGCGCCTGGGGATGGAGGTGTTGCCTGTGCATACCGTCCAGTTCTCCAACCACACGGGTTACGGGGCGTTCCGTGGGCAGGTGTTCGATGTGGCGCATTTGCGCGATGTGTTTTTGGGCCTGGAGGAGCGCGGGGTGTTGCCCGATGTGGCGGCGGTGCTCTCTGGCTATATGGGCGACAGCAGCATTGGCGATGCGATTTTGGATGTGGTGGGCCGCATCAAGCAGCACAACCCGCAGGCGCTGTACCTGTGCGATCCGGTGTTTGGCGATGTGGGGCGCGGGGTGTTTGTGCGCCCGGGCATCCCGGAGTACCACCGCGACCACACCTTGCCCGCTGCCGACATCATCACGCCCAACCAGTTCGAGTTTGAGCAGTTGATGGGCGGGGTGAGCCTGACTTCCACCGCCCACGCCCTGGAAGTGGCGCGCCGCCATATCGGTGACAGCGGCAAAACGGTGGTCATCACCAGCTTGATGACGCCCGATATCCCCACCGGCCAGTTGGCGACGGTAGCCATTACCGCCCGCACCGCCTGGGCGGTGCATACGCCCGTGATCGACCTCACGCCGCTGCCCAACGGCATGGGTGATGCATTTGCGGCCATCTTGCTGGCCCACTTGCTGCAACAAAAAGCCTGGCCGGATGCGCTGGCGCTGGCCACGTCGAGTTTGTATGAGCTGGTGCGCCACACCACGCCGGGGCGGCGCGATTTGCCGCTGATTGCGCAGCAGGCGCAGATCGTGGCGCCGCAAGCGCGCTTTGAGGCGGTCAGCCTGTAAACCCTTGCCCCCCTTCTCTCAGCCGCGCGGGCAGGCTGTGCCAGGCGTGTGCGAGCGCGTCTTGCGCCGCTGGCAATTGGGCGCTGACGCGCACGTGCAGCGGCAGGCCCATGGAGGCGGTGTCGCGCAGCTTGACGCCTGCCTGGCGCAGGTGCGCCAGCGCTTGCGCAAACAGCGCTTGCGCCTGCTCCGGGCGGATCTGGCCTTGCACATAGGCTTGCCATACATGGGGTAAGGGTCGGGCGGCGAAGTACGGCGTTTGGCTACCTGGCAACACCTGCCAGCCTAGCGAGGTGCACAGGGCGATTTGGCGCTGTTTGAGCTGGGCCAGTTGCAAGCGCGTTTGGGCCAGCCAGGCTTGTATGCCGCGATCCGTCCACGCGTGCAACAGCGCCACGCCATGCGCACCGATAGGCCAGGAAGGGGCCAGGGCAAGCAAGGCTTGTTGCATGGCTTTCCACGCTGGGGCGTTGGCCGCTGTGAGCGGCGGCGCGATGGCGTAGGCGGCGCGCACGCCGGTGAGCCCCAAGGATTTATTGGGTGAAAACAGTTGCCAATAAGGGCGTTGGCGCGCTGATGCCAGCCAATCCGTAGGCGGCTCGCCAGGCTGCGTTAAGGCCAGCGGGGCATAGGCTGCATCGAGAAACCGCCGCAGTGCACCCGCTTGAGCCGCAGCGCCTGCCTGTTGCCAGTGCGGCAGGATGGGGTCGGGCCAGCCCAGCGGGCTAGAGGGCGAGCAAGCCCAATGCAGCCCGCCATCGTCGGTGACATCGCCGGCGCTTGTGGGGGCATGCGCGCCGCCAGTTTGGAGAGAGCGCCAGCGCACCTGCAAACCCATGGCCTGCGCCTGCTGGGCGTAGTCGCCATACGCCGGCTGGGGAATGCACACGGTGGCGATGCCCTGCAAGCGTGCCCAGAGGTGGATGCGATGGATCAATTCGCTGCTGCTGGCGCCCAGCAACACCCGCTCGCGCGCCACGCCATGCCAATCGGCCAGCGCTTCGCGCAGCACGTGGTAATGCGGATCGGGGTAATGGCTGGCATCGGCTTGGCGCACCTGCTCCAGCGCGGCTGGGCAAGGGCCATAGGCGTTGCTGTTGGTGGAAAAATCCCACGGTGCAAGGCCCAGGCCATCGGTGCCGCCATGTTGATGGGAAAAGAAAATTGGCGAGGGGGGCATGATGTTATTTATCGATCAAAGTAAATTTCATCCAATTACTGAATCGCCAAAACATGGCAATTTTATTTCCTATTGATCGATAATTCAAAGGGATTTGGTCAACCAAAACGTCCAAAACGGGAGGCTTACCAGCAAGCCCAGCCCCCAGCACGCCAGATGCAAGGCGCGCCGCGCCATTCGCGCCGCCGCTTCAAGCGAGTGGGGGCCAGGGCTGGCCCCGTCGGGGTGGAGGACGTACACGCCCGGCTTGCTCAAGCGCACATCCAGCAGCAACGCCATGGCGCTCATCGGCCAGCCGCTATTGGGCGATGGCGTTTGTCGCGCGTTATGGATAAGGCGCTCCAGCATGCGCCGCCAACCGACGCCGCTCTTTTGAATGACTCGCCCATTGGCAACCAGCAATGCCAGCGCCGTGAGCCTGGCCGGCAGATAAGACAGCACATCGTCCGCGCGCGCTGCCCATTTGCCCGCCCACTGCCAATCGCGGCCAGCGCGCCAACCGGGATAGCCCCACATCGCATCCGCCGTGTTGGCAAAACGGTACAAAACCGCCCCAGGCAAACCCAGCAATACAAACCAAAACAGCGGGGCGAACACCGAGTCGTTGAAGTTTTCCGCCAAAGACTCGATAGCGCTTTCACGCACCTGCGCGGGCTGAAGCCGATGCACATCGCGGCTGACCAGGCGCGCCAACTGCTGCTGCCCTTGCACAAGCGATTGGCGCAAAGCGTGCTCCACCGCCAAAGCCTCCCCACGCAACATGCGCCAAGCAAACATGGGCTTGAGTAAAACAGCCGTGAGCAAACACGCCACACCCCAGTGCAACTGCGCAAGCCCCCACTGCACCAACCAGGCGCAGGCCACCCACGCAATAGCCAATACAAGCCACCCCGAAGCGCCTCGCCAAAACAAGGCCCTCTGGGCATGTGCTTTAAAAACCCAACGCTGCATGGCATCAAGCGAAGCCCCCATCCAAACCACGGGATGCCAACGCACCGAAGGCTCCCCCAAGAAACGATCCAGCGCCAATGCCAGCACCATAACAATCCAAGACTCTTGCATGCCAAACATCATAGGGAAGCGAGGCTTGCTAAAAATTCCCCAAAATTTTGTTTGTGGTTTGCTGAAGTTGTGTTATAGTTCACGGCTTCGCTGCTTCGGAATGATTTTTGGGGTTTGCGAGAGTTGGTTGGAAGTTTTGTTTGTTGCTCTGCATTGAAAGTTTTCTGTGCGGGGTGA
>NZ_RDQM01000002.1 GCF_003703475.1 Allofranklinella schreckenbergeri
GCGCTTGGCTGCCCCTGCCGACCTTGAGCGAGCCGGATGATGGAGCGCAGGTCCGAGACGATGGCTTCGAAACAACCTGCATCCAGCCAGCGCCTGCTTTGCTGATACACAGCCTCCCACGGTGGCAGGTCATTGGGCAGCATGCGCCAGGGGGCGCCTGCACGTACCAACCAGCGCAGCGCATTGAACACTTCACGCAGATCGTGCTGACGCTGCGGTGCATCTTGATCCATCAAGATAAGGTAGGGTGCAACAAAGCTCCATTCTTCATCGCTGACATCACTGGGGTAAGGCTTGCGAGACATGCTGGCACTGTATCCAAGCTCAGCACCACCTCTCGGAAAAGTGCATAACACGCTCTAGGGCGATGCGGCCTTGGGCCGCGCGCTGCGAGCGGTTCAGGCAGGTGAAGCGCGCTGCGGCGTCATCCAGAAAGGCCTCGTCACCGGAATAGGCGCAAAGCCAGCCAAAGTGTCCGATGTGATCGATAGGCGAATCGAAATGCTGTGCCAACGAAGGTGGAGGGAACGGGCGCTGGTGGGGGCTCATGACGGGCGGGCAGGGCTGGCGTTGTGCATGTCCTGGTTCAGAAGGTAGAGGTTGTTCATGCGAAACGTCATCCCTTCGGGCCAAAGAAGCAGATCATGGGTTTTTGTTTCGTCTCCATCTGTGTCGTCTTCGTCTGCGATGGTGTTGCCTGCTGCCGCACCGAGAAAAAGCGGTCCAGGCTTGATGTTGTCACCTTCCAACCGTAGCCCCAGTCCGTCGCGCAGCACGAGCTCACGCAATACGTTGGCGTCAGGGCCGCAGATGCATTGGTCGCAAAACCGCTGCGCTTCTTCGTCCCGATACCCCAGTGGCATGGCTTGCAACGCCATAAAAGCCTGTGCGTGCGTGCGCAGCTTTTCGATGGCTACATCGAAAGCATGGGGTAGGTTGCGCAAGGGCAGTACTGGCTTGCCGCTTAAATTATCCAAATGGGCCTCCATCTGATTGAGCAGCGCAATGGCGGCTTCGCGTGTCAGAAAGAGCTGGGCGCCCGCATGCAAATCGTGCCAATGCACTTCGGTAATGTGTGCTGGGCGTTGCTGCCATGACGTATGGGATTTGTCGCTGACGCGCAGAGCTTCGACCCAGGCCAGGGTCGCTGTTCGCCTGGCAGTGTCTTCTGCCGGCTCCTGGCTCCCGCCTCGGTGCAATTGTTCGCGCAGTAGTTGAACGGCTCGTGGCGGTAGCGCTTCCAGCGGCGAGAGCGCTTGCGTCAGTGTCGCCGTTTTGATCTGGCTTTCTTTACCCAGCACCCATTGCACCAGATGGTCGGTGACAGTACGGTTGCGTGGTCGCCAGTCTCGTGTGGCTGCCTTGATGAAGTCTTCACCGACCTGTGTGCAGCGAAAGGCGTTGAAGCGCGTATGGCCAGACTCGACAAAACCCAGCGCAGGCAAAGGCTGCACACTGGCCGTACGCATAGGCTGGCTGACATAGAAATGGTGCTGGCGCACATATTGGAACTGGAAATCGGTCGAGTCTTTCAGTTTGGTGATGCCGCGCAGGCGTGGGTCGCCTTGCCACTCGTTGCTATTGAAAGCCAGCCAGCAAGCCAAGGCCTCAATAGCATTGGTGACCTCGATATTGCTGGCTTTGGCGCCTTGCTCTCGCGCTTGTTTCGCCACAGCCACGCCCAAGGTGGCCAGCAGCAATTGCTTGCCGAACCACACGCTGCCCATGCCGGGAACGGCGCATTGATTGAAAGCGCGTAGTGAGGCACCAAGCCCCAAGCTGCGTATGCGCCGTGTTTTGGCTAAAAACTCCGGGCCAAGCAAGCCCCATGACATCCCCATTGGCCCGATCTCCTTTTTTTCTCCCGGATGTACCTCATGCGTGCATGTCTCGCGGTGGAAATATTCGGCGTTGTTTCTTGTGCGCTTGATGCATACGTCGAAGCTTTGGGCGATGTAATTCAGGAGCAGTCGGCTGTTGGCTGGCGCCGTGCACGACAAAATAGGCTGAGGCACACAGTGAGGGAGAGATCGGCGTCATGACGCCACCCCCCGCAAACTCACCCCCACAGGCCGCTGCAACACGCCGCGCAGGCTCCACCAGCCTGCCAGCCAGGCCAGGGCGGCGCCGGCGGTGGCGCTGGCGATGGGGGCCCACAGGGGGAATTGCCAGGCGAAATCGAACACATGGCGCGCCAGCGCCCAGGCGATGGCGATGGCGGCGGCGCTGGCGAGCAGGCCGGCCAGCAGGCCCACGCCGGCCAGTTCGGCGCGTTGCACTTGGGCCAACAGGCGGCCGCTGGCGCCCAGGGCGCGCATGATGGCGTATTCGCGTGCGCGTTCTTCGCGCGTGGCGGCGGTGGCCGCAAAGAGCACAACCACACCGGCGGCCAGGGCAAAGCCAAACAGCAGTTCCACGGCGCGGCTGACCTGGCCGAGCACGCGCTGGATTTGCAGCAAGGTGCTGCTCAAGTCGATCAGGGTGATGTTGGGGAATTGGCGCACCAGGGCGTTGTCGAAATTGGCGCTGCCTGCTTCGCCAGCGCTGCTCGCCGCATCGGGCCAGTGGTAGGCGCTGAGATAGGTCACGGGCCAGTCGGGCATGTCGGCCACGGGATAGAGCACGAAGAAGTTGGCGTTCATCGAGCCCCAATCGACTTTGCGGATGGAGGTGACTTGGGCCTCGTGCGGCAGGCCGCCGATGTCAAAGCGCAGCACATCGCCCAGTTGGATGCCCAGGCGCTTGGCAATGCCTTGTTCGATGCTGAGCGCGCCCGCTTCGCCCGCGCGCCATTGGCCGGCGGCGATGTGGTTGTCTTTGGGCAGCTCGGTGGTGTAGCTGAGGTTGAATTCGCGCTCGGCCTGGCGGCGCGTGTCTTCATCGGCGTAGCGGCTGGCGTTGACGGGCTGGCCTGCGATGTGGGTCAGGCGGCCGCGCGCCATGGGATACCACTGGTAGCCGTGCAGCCCGGCGCCTTCCAGCGCCTGGCGAAAGGGCTGGGCTTGCTCGGGCAGGATGTTGATGATGAAGCGGTTGTTGGCCTGCGGCGGCGCGGCCTGGCGCCAACTGTCGATCAAGTCGGTGCGTAGCAGCGCCAGCAACACCAGCGCCAGCAGGCCCAGGGCCAGGCTGCTGGTTTGCACGATGGCCAACGCGGGCCGGGCGGCGAGCTGGCGCGTGGCCAGCAGCAGCCAGCGCGGCGCGCGCGCTTCGTGCACCAGGCGGCGCAGCAGGGCGATGGCGGCGGCGGCCAGCAGGGCAAAGGCCAGCACGGCGGCGGCAAAGCCTCCTACAGCGATACCACCCAGGCGCAGGTTGCCGCTGATGAGCAGCAGCAGCGCGGCAAAGCCCGCCAGGCCCGCCAGCACCACGCCGCGTGAGGCGGGTTTGAGCCGCCCCACCTCGCGGCGCATCACGCGCAGCGGCGGCACCTGCGCCAGTTGCAGCACGGGGGCCAGGCCAAAAGCGCCCAGCAGGGCCACGCCCATGCCCAGCCCCAGCGCCAGTGGCCACCACCGGGCGGCGGGCAATTGCACTTGCAGCACATCGGCCAGCAGGTGGGCGAACAGCGCATGCGCGCCGTAGCCCAGGGCCGCGCCCGCCAGGCTGGCGGCCAGGCCCGCGAGGGCGAACTCCACCACGTAAGCGCCGATGATGGCCCGCTGGCTCAAGCCCAGCACGCGCCACAGCGCGGCGCCGTCCAGATGGCGCTGGGCAAAGCTGCGCGCGGCCAGCGCCACGCCCACGGCGCAAAGCAAGGCGGTGAGCAGCGCTACCAGGCGCAAAAAGGATTCGGCGCGCTCGATGGTGCGCTGCATTTGGGGGCTGCTGCCCTCCAGCGTGAGCAGGCGCAGGCCGCGCTCGCCGCTGGTGTGCACATGTTGTTGCACGTGTTGGGTGAAGCGCTGCACGGCGGCATCTTCGCCCGCGGCCAGCAGCCGCCAGTTCAGGCGGCTGGCCGGTTGCACAAGCCTGGTGGCGGGCAGGGCGTCCATCGCCACCATCACGCGCGGGGCGAAGGTGAGAAAGCCCGCGCCCCGGTCGCCCTCCTGCGTGATGACGCGCGTGATGGTGAAAGCGCTCTCGCCCAGCAGCAGCGTGTGGCCGGGCTGCAAGCCCAGGCTGACCAGCAAGGCGGCATCGACCCAGACCTCGCCCCGCCCCGGCCCGCCCCGGCTGGGTTGACCTGCCGCTGCCAGTTGCGCGGCGCTGAGCTGTTCGCCCCAATGGGGCGTGGTTTCAATCTGGCCACGCAAGGGATAGGCAGGCTCGACCGCCTTGAGGCTGACCAGCCGACTGGCGCCGCCCTGGGCCTCGGTGGCGCGCGCCATGGTGGGAAAGACCACCGTCACCGCCGTTTGCAGGCCCGCCTCGTGCGCCTGCTGGCGCAAATCGGTGGCGATGCCGTGGTCGCTGGCCACCACCACATCGCCCGCCAGCAATTGGCGCGCATCGCGTTGCAGGCCGCCTTGCAGGCGATCGGCAAAAAAGGCCACGGCCGTCAGCGCTGCCACGGCCAGCAGCACGGCCAGCAGCAGCACGGTCAATTCGCCCGCGCGCAAATCGCGACGCAGCGTGCGCAGGCCCAGTAACAAGGCTTGGGGAAGGGTGGAGGGGGCAGGGCAGGAAGGGGCAGCGCGCATGGTCTGAAATGAAAGGGCTAGGCGTGGCGTGGGGCGCGAGGTTATCGCAAGCGGCGTTGATGGCGCCTGGAACCTGTTGAAGTTCTCTGCACGGCAGTCAAGAGAGCGGCCGCGATTGTGCAATCTGGAACGACTTACACTGCGCGCCTTTGTGCAACTGCAATCGTGCAATGGTTTTGAAAGGATTTGCCATGAAAAAATTGCTCAACATCCTCGCGCTGTGCGCTGGCGCGGCTTTGCTGCCTGCGCATGCGCAAGATTTCAAGCAAGGGGATGTCGAGGTTTCCAGCCCCTACGCGCGCGCCACGGTGGCGGGGGTGAAAAACGGCGCGGTTTGGTTCAGCGTGAAAAACAGCGGCAAGGCGGCAGACCGCGTTGTGGGCGCGAAAACCGATGTGGCAGGCCACACGGAAATCCACGACATGAAGATGGAAGGCGATGTGATGCACATGTTCCAGATCGAGGGCATCGAAGTGGCTGCGGGCCAAAGCATCACGCTGGGCGAGGGCAACAAGCTGCATGTGATGCTGATGAACTTGAAAGAGCCGCTGAAAGAGGGCGATAAGTTCAAGATGACGGTGCAGTTCCAGCAAGCGGGTGAGGTGCCTATTGAGGTGGTGGTCAAGGACATGAAAGCGGGTATGCATGGCCACCGTATGGAGCACAAAGAGCACAAGCATTGAGTGCTGTGTTGATCGATATTTTATCAATCAATAGGAAATAAAATCACCTTATTTTGGCATGTTGGCAATCAAGTTGATTTTCTTTTGATTGAAATACCAGGTTTGGGCGCGGTGGGCCCGTCCGCCGTACGCGATCACAAGCATGAAGAAAGGGGCTACAAGGCCCCTTTTTTTCTTCATAGGTCGTGGCCGTGGCGCGGCCACGGTTTGATGGGTTGCCGCGTGAATCAGTGCAGCCCTTGCTGCGCCTCGGCGGCCAGGGGCGCGAACAAATGGCCGATGTCCACAGCGTCAAACGCGTATTGCGCGCCGCAGAACTCGCAGCCGATCTCCAGCGGCTTGCCGTTTTCTTCCAGCATGGGCTGCACCTGCTCTTGTCCCAGGCCGCGCAGCATGTTGGCCACGCGCTCGCGGCTGCACTGGCAGGCGAAATGGGGCGTGGCGCCCTCGGTGTCGATGGCTTGCAAAGTCTCCTGCCAGAACAGGCGGCGCAAGATGGTGGCCGCATCCAGCTCCAGAAGCTCCTCGGTTTTCAGGCTGGCCGCCAGCGTGGCGATGCGGTTGAAATCCTCGTTCGCGCCCAGAGCATCCTGCGTTTGCGTGTCGTGCTGCTGGCCAGCCAGGTTGCCCTGGCCCTTGATGGGGATACGCTGCACCAGCAGGCCCGCAGCGACCTGCTCGTTGGCGGCCAGCACGATCACGGTGTCGAGCTGCTCGGACTGCTGCATGTATTGCTGCAACACGGCGCTCAGCGAGGGCAGGCTTTGCCCTTGCGCATCGCGCAGCGCGACGATGCCCTGGTAGGCCTGCTGGCCGGGGCGCTTCTCGCCCGCATCCAGCGTGATGGCGCAGCGGCCCTGGCCGTGGGCATCGAGCATCGCGGGCAGGCTGGCATCGGCCGCAAGGCTTTGCGCAGCATCGGCGGCGAGCTGGGCGGTGGCGCGCAGGCGCAGGCTGGAATCGACCTCGGCCACGGCCAGGCGCACCGGCCCATCGCCCTGGATTTGCAGGATGAGCGAGCCTTCAAAGTGGATGTTGGCCTGCATCAGCAGGCCCGCGGCAACCATTTCGCCCAGCAGGCGGCTGACGGCGGGCGGGTAAGCGCCGGTTTCGGTATTGGCGGCGCGGCGCTCCAGCACTTGTTGCCAGGGCGCTTGCACGCGGACGATGGCGCCGCGCACGGGCAGCCCTTCAAAGAGGAATTTTTGCAGTTCGGTCATGGTTTGGGGCAGGGAGAGCAGCCCTTGGAAAGTTGGAAAGCCTTGCCCATATCGCGCCGCTGGGGGTGGTTTTCAAGCCGGGCGGGCATGGGGGGCAGATGTGCCAAAGGCTTGAAGCGGCCCAAAGTGGTCAGAGGCACTGCAAGTGGTCTGGAGTGAAGCAGAGCGGCCCCAAAACGCCTTCGCCTCGCAATGGCGAGGCGAAGGGAATGGGGATTTATATATCAATAGAAATAATGATCTCCTGCCATCATGCCAAAATAGGGTGGTTTTATTTCTTTTTGATTGGTAATTCAAGCGCTTTCGGAAACGACGCATCAGAAAAACACCGCATCAGCCGATGCGCCGAAACCCCTTGGCGTAGCGGCGGGCGTTGTCGATGTAGTGCTGGGCGCTGTGGCGCAGGCCCTGGATTTCCTGCTCGGTCAGGGGGCGCACGGCTTTGGCGGGGCTGCCCAGGATCAGCCAGCCATCGGGGAACTCCTTGTTCTCCGTCACCAGTGCGCGCGCGCCCACCAGGCAATGTTTGCCGATTTTGGCGCCGTTGAGCACGACGGCGCCGATGCCGATGAGCGATTCGTCGCCAATGGTGCAGCCGTGCAGCATCACCTGGTGCCCGACGGTGACGTGGCGGCCAATGGTCAGCGGCACGCCTTCGTCGGCATGCAGCACGCTGCCATCCTGGATGTTGCTGCCTTCGCCGATGGCGATGTGATCCGTGTCGCCGCGCACCACGGCGCCAAACCAGATGCTGGCATGCGCACCGACGCTGACGGTGCCCAGCACGGTGGCGTTGTCGGCCACCCAGGCGCTGGGGGCGAGGTCGGGGGCGGCGTCATCAAGGGCGTAAATGGGCATGGGAGCTCCTGGGGCTGGGCGGTGGGCGGCAAAGGGGAGGTTAAAAGTCGATGGGGCCGAGGCTGTCCCCATCGCCATGGCGGGCGGTTTCGCCGTTGTCGCTGTCATCGCCATGCGCGGGGGTGTTGCTGCCGTCGAACGCATTGCCGTTGAATGCGTGGCGGTCGGATGTGTGGCCGTCGTCGTGTGCGTAGCCGTCCTGCGCGCTTTCGCCATGGCCCAAGGCATCGTCCAGGCGTTGCACCAGGGCGCGCAAGGCGTGCTCGGTGTGCTCCAGCTGCGCGGCGTTGTGGGCGGCCTGTTGTGCCGCTTGTTGTGCAGCGTCGGCATCGTATGCGTCGGCGCTGGCTGCGGCGGCCTGGGCGGCCAGCTCGGTTTGCTCCTCTAGCGCCTGGCGCAAATCGCCCAGCTCATAGGCCAGGTTCAAGGCGGCGAGCACGGCGATGCGCTCACGGGCGCGCACTTTGCCGGCGTCGTGGATGCGCGTCATGGCGTCATCGACCAGGCGCACGGCTTGCGAGAGGCGTTGCTCCTGCCCGTCCTGGCAGGTCAGCAAATAGCTTTGCTGGAGGATTTTGACTTCCACCTGTTTCATCGCCCGCCCTCCAGCGCGTTTTGGATGGCTGGCAGCCGCTCAATGAGGGCATCGACGCGCTCGCGCGCCGTGTCCAGGCGGGCTTGCAGGGCGTCGCGTTCCTCGGTGAGGGTTTGCAACTGCCGGGCCAATTGGGCCTGGCTGTGCTCGGCGCTGGCCAAGCGTGCGAGCAATTGCTCGACTTGCCAGTGCAGACGGTCGGTCAGGGAGGTGGGTGTTTCCATAGGGGCGAAATTGTAGGGTTTGGCTGCAAAAGATGGGCCCAACTGGCTGATATTTTTCGGTTTTTCATGCTGGCCGAGGCTGGGGATGTTGCGTTTTGCGTGCGCTTTTTGGCTCTGCCGCAGGCTTTTTTCGGCCTTCTACAATCGCGCCTTTCTTGGCTCAATTTGGCTGGCAATCGAAGGCATCAGGCATGCACACTTTTTTGTGGCACGACTACGAAACTTTTGGCGCGGATCCCCGGCGCGATCGCCCGGCGCAGTTTGCGGCTGTGCGCACCGATGCGCAGTTGCAGGAGATCGAGTCGATGGAGTGGTTTTGCCAGCCGCCGCTGGACTATCTGCCCGATCCGCAGTCGTGCCTGATTACCGGCATCACGCCACAGCAGGCGCGCGAGAAAGGGCTGCCCGAGCACGCCTTTGCCTGGCAGATTTACCAGGCGTTTTCGCGCCCGGGCACGATTGGCGTGGGCTACAACACGATCCGCTTTGACGATGAGTTCACCCGCTTTCTGTTCTGGCGCAATTTGCTCGATCCCTACGGGCGCGAATGGCGCAATGGCAATGCCCGCTGGGATTTGCTGGATGTGGCGCGCCTGGTTTGGGCCTTGCGGCCCGAGGGCATCGAGTGGCCCAGGGACGAGCGCGGGCAGGTGAGCTTCAAGCTCGAGCGCCTCAGCGCCGCCAATGCCCTGGCGCACGAGGCCGCGCACGATGCCTTGAGCGATGTGCGCGCCACGCTGGCGCTGGCGCGGCTGATCCGTGCGCGCCAGCCGCGCTTGTTCGAGTTCGCCCTCAGGCTGCGCGACAAGCGCGAGGTGGCCAAGGAGCTGGGCTTTCCCGCCCTCAAGGGGCAGGAGCGGGCCTTCGTCCACATCTCGGGCATGTTCGCGCCCGAGCGCGGCTGCCTGGCGGTGATGTGGCCGCTGGCCAGCCACCCGCACAATCGCAACGAAGTGCTGGCCTGGGATTTGGCGCACGACCCGGGCGAGCTGGCAGCGCTGGATGCCGCCGCCATCCGCCAGCGCCTGTTCACGCGCCAGGCCGATTTGCCCCAAGGCGTGCAGCGCCTGCCGCTCAAAAGCGTGCATCTGAACAAATCCCCCATGGTGGTGGGCGATTTGCGCGTGCTCACCCCCGCCGTGCAAGAGCGCTGGGACCTGGATATGCAGCGCATGGCGCAGCACGCCGCCATTGCGCGCGATTTGCCCGACATGAGCGCCATCTGGGCCGAGGTGTACGCCGCCCGGCCCGCGCCGGACGAGGGTGATGAACGCATCCCCGCCGAGCAGGATTTGTACGGCGGCTTCATCAGCGATGCCGACCGCCAGCGGCTGGACGCGCTGCGCCAGCGCCCCGTGGGCAGTTGGCCGCAGCAATTGGGCTTTGAGGATGCGCGCCTGGACGAGCTGGTGTTCTTCTTTCGCGCGCGCAACTTTCCGCGCCGCTTGAGTGAGCAGGAGCGGGCGCGCTGGCAAGCGCACCGCCGTGCCACGCTGCTGCAAGGCCAGGGCGGTGCGCGCAGCGCCGGGCAGTTGATGGACGAAATCGACGCCCTGTATGAACAGGCCAGCGAGGCGCAGCAGGATATCCTTGGCGCGCTCTACGAATGGGCGGGCGAAATCGCCCCGGAGACTTGAATATTGCTTATTTTTTCTAATCAAAAGGAAAATTTTTATGCCTATTTCGGCATGATGGTATTAAAGTGATTTTTACCAATGATTGGAAATCATAGGCGGCCCGCAAACCAACCTGCACAGAAAGGAAAACACATGTTTTTGGATTGGAAGCAACACGCCAGCCACGTCAAAAAATCCTTTGGCGAGCTGGGGCAAAAGCACCCCAAGATGCTGCAAGGCTATATGGCGCTGGACTCGGCCGCTGCCGCCGAAGCGCTGGACGCCAAAACCCGCGAACTCATCGCCCTGGCCGTGGCCGTCACCACGCGCTGCGAGAGCTGCATCGCCGTGCATGCCCAGGCGGCGGTGAAAGCGGGTGCAACGGATAGCGAAGTCGCTGGCGCGCTGGCCACCGCCATCTCGCTCAACGCTGGCGCGGCCTACACCTACTCGCTGCGCGCCATCGAGGCCATCGAAGCCAACCGCACATGAGTGGGCGCATGAACGGCCACATGAACGGCCGCACGACCGACGACCGCAGCAACGCAGGCCCCAGCGCCCCCCCAAACGGGCGTGCAAAAAGGCCCCACATGCGCTGGGCTGCCGCCGTCACCGCGGCGCTGCTCGGCGTAGCCCTGGCCGCGCCTGCACAGGCCAAGTCGCCCATCTGGATCGATGTGCGCACGCCGCATGAGCATGCCCAAGGCCATGTGCCGCAATCGTTGAACATCCCTTACGACGAAATCGAGCAGCACATCGCAGCGGCTGCGCCCGATAAAAACACCCCGATTGCCCTGTACTGCCGCAGCGGGCGGCGCTCCGAAATCGCCCGCCAAACCCTGCTGCAACTGGGTTACACGCAGGTGCAAAACCTGGGCAGTTACGACAGCTTGCGGTAAGAGCAAAAGCCAGAACGCCTGAAAAAGCCACAGAGCCTGTTCAAACCCCTGGCGCGCAAGCGCAGCGCTTGCGCGCCAGGGCTTTGCATTCCAGCCACCCTCCAGGCCCAGCCCTTCCCTTCACTCGCCCACCGCCTCGCCAGCGGCCCACTTTCCCCCTTTCCAAGGAGTTTCCAGCCATGAGCCAGCCCCAGCAACCGAAATGGAAGTTGCCCACCATCGCCGTGCACGGCGGTTACACCCCTGAGCCGACCACCAAATCCGTGGCCGTGCCCATCTACCAAACCGTCGCCTACGCCTTCGACAGCGCCCAGCACGGCGCCGATTTGTTCGACCTGAAAGTGCCCGGCAACATCTACACGCGCATCATGAACCCCACCAACGATGTGCTGGAAAAGCGCCTGGCCGCGCTGGAAGGCGGCGTGGGCGCGCTGGCCCTGGCCTCGGGGCAGGCGGCGGTCACCTACGCCATCCAAACCATTGCCGAGGCGGGGGACAACATCGTCTCCGCCAGCGCTTTGTATGGTGGCACCTACAACCTCTTTGCCCACACGCTGCCGCAATACGGCATCGCCACGCGCTTTGCCGATACGCGCGACTTGCGCAGCTTCGAGGGCCTGTTTGACGAGCGCACCAAAGCCGTCTATGTCGAATCCATCGGCAACCCGCTGGGCAACGTCACCGACATCGCCGCCGTGGCCGACATCGCCCACCGCCACGGCGTGCCGCTGATCGTGGACAACACCGTCGCCACCCCCTACCTGCTGCGCCCCTTCGAGCACGGCGCCGACATCGTCGTGCACTCGCTGACCAAATACCTTGGCGGCCACGGCAACAGCCTGGGCGGCGCCATCGTCGATTCCGGGCGCTTCCCCTGGGCCGAGCACAAGGCGCGCTTCAAACGCCTGAACGAGCCGGACGTGAGCTATCACGGCGTCGTCTATACCGAGGCGCTGGGCGCTGCGGCCTACATCGCCCGCGCACGCGTCGTGCCCCTGCGCAACATGGGCGCGGCCATCTCGCCCTTCAACGCCTGGCAAATCCTGCAAGGCATCGAAACCCTGGCCCTGCGCATGGATTGCATCAACCGCAACAGCCTGGCCATTGCGCAATTTCTGCAAAACCATCCCAAAGTGCAATGGGTCAGCTACGCCGCCTTGCCCGAGCACCCCGACCACGCCCTGGCCCAGCGCTACCTGGGCGGCCACGGCTCGGGCGTGCTGACTTTCGGCGTGCAAGGCGGCCGCGCGGCGGGCGAGCGCCTGCTCGATGCGCTGCAACTGTTCACCCGCCTGGTCAACATCGGCGACACCCGTTCGCTGGCCACGCACCCGGCCTCCACCACCCACCGCCAGCTCTCGCCCGAGGAGCTGGCCAAGGCCGGCGTGAAGGAAGAAACCGTGCGCCTGTCCATCGGCATCGAGCATGTGGACGACTTGATCGCCGATCTGGATCAGGCGCTGCAAGCGGCTTGAGATGCAGATAGATGGCGGATGGGACGGCAAATGAGCTAGCAGATCAAACGCCATAGGAAAAAAGCGCTTTGGGCAGTTGGCTCCCAAAGCGCTTTTTTGCTGGCCTGAATTTAAAATTTCCATTCAAAGGAAAATTATATTTCCTTTTATCATGCCGAAAAAGGGTTGTTTTGTTTCCTTTGAATAGTAATTTTGGTAGGCCCGAGAAAGGCTGGGGTGTGCTGCCAGCCTCGGTGCGCACCCACCAGGGCCGATCAGCCGATTGGCCGATTAGCTCGCGCTGCCAGCCTGGGCGGCGGCCAGGGCCGACATGTTGACGATACGGCGCACGGTGGCAGACGGGGTGAGGATGTGCGCCGATGCGGCTGCGCCCATGAGGATGGGGCCAATGGTGGTGCCGTGGGCGCTGACTTGCTTGAGCACGTTGAACAGGATGTTGGCCGAATCCAGGTTGGGGCAGATGAGGATGTTGGCGTCGCCGCTGAGGGTGCTGTCCAGCAGGGTGCGGCCGCGCACTTCGGCGGAAAGGGCGGCGTCGCCGTGCATTTCGCCATCGCACTCGATGTCGGGGAAGCGCTGCTTGAACAGGGCTGTGGCCTGGCGCATCTTGAGGGCGCTGGGGCGCGCCGAAGATCCGAAGTTGGAGTGCGAGAGAAACGCCACCTTGGGCGGCACGCCAAAGCGTTGCACTTCGCGCACGGCCATTTGGGCGATGGAGACCAGCCCTTCGGGGTCCGGATCCTCGTGGATGTAGGTGTCGGCCACGAACAGGGTGTGGTCGTCCAGCAGCAGGGCGTTGAGGGTGGCCAGGCCTTCGGAGTCGTCGCGCACGCCAACGATGTCGTGGATGCGGCGCAGGTGGTCGTCAAAGCGGCCCACCATGCCGCAGAGCATGGCGTCGGCGTCGCCCAGGTGGATCATCAGCGCGGCGATGATGGTGTTGGAGCGGCGCACGGCGGATTTGGCAGTCTCGGGCGTGATGCCGCTGCGGCCCATGATCTTGTGGTAGGCCTCCCAATACTGGCGAAAGCGCGGATCGTCCTCGGGGTTGACGTTGTCCACGTCCTGCCCGATGCGGATGCGCAGGCCGGCGCGCTGGATGCGCTCGGCGATGACGGCGGGGCGGCCGATGAGGATGGGGCGGGCCAGGCCGTCGTCCACCACGGCTTGCACGGCGCGCAGCACGCGCTCGTCCTCGCCTTCGGCGTAGGCCACGCGGCGCAGGGCGGCTTTGGCGGCGCGGAAGACGGGCTTCATGAACATGCCGGTTTGATAGACGAAGCGTTGCAGGCTTTCGCGGTAGGCGGCGATGTCCTCAATGGGGCGGGTGGCCACGCCCGAGCGGGCGGCGGCTTCGGCCACGGCCGGGGCGATGCGCAGGATCAGGCGGCCATCGAACGGGGTGGGGATGAGGTATTCGGGGCCGAAGCTCAGCTCCTTGCCGGAGTAGGCGGCGGCGACCTCATCGCTGGCTTCGGCCTTGGCCAGGGCGGCGATTTCATGCACGCAGGCCAGCTTCATCTCGTCCGTGATCTTGGTGGCGCCGCAGTCCAGCGCGCCACGGAAGATGTAGGGGAAGCACAGCACGTTGTTGACCTGGTTGGGGTAGTCCGAGCGGCCGGTGGCGATGATGACGTCCGGGCGCACGGCCTTGGCCAGCTCGGGGCGGATTTCCGGCTCGGGGTTGGCCAGGGCCAGCACGATGGGCTTGTCGGCCATGGTCTTGAGCATCTCGGCGGTGAGCACGCCCGGGGCGGAGCAGCCCAGGAACACGTCCGCGCCCTTGACGATGTCGGCCAGGGTGCGCGCCTCGGTCTGGTGCGCAAAGCGCGCCTTGGAGGCGTCGAGCTTGTCGCGCCCGGCGTGGATCACGCCCTTGGAGTCGGCCACGAAAACGTTTTCATGGCGCACGCCCAGCCCTTCCATGACGTTGATGCAGGCAATGGCGGCCGCGCCCGCGCCGGAGACGGCG
Organism: Allofranklinella schreckenbergeri; assembly: GCF_003703475.1. Taxonomy (GTDB): domain Bacteria; phylum Pseudomonadota; class Gammaproteobacteria; order Burkholderiales; family Burkholderiaceae_C; genus Lampropedia; species Lampropedia schreckenbergeri. The sequence continues at coordinate 14,186 of NZ_RDQM01000002.1, forward strand.
ACCTTGACCTGGGCGATGTCCTTGCCCACCAGCTCCAGCGCGTTGATCAGTGCGGCCGAGGAGATGATGGCCGTGCCGTGCTGGTCGTCGTGGAACACGGGGATGTTCATGCGCTTGGAGAGCTCTTGCTCGATGTAGAAGCACTCGGGCGCCTTGATGTCCTCCAGGTTGATGCCGCCCAGCGTAGGCTCCAGCGCGGCGATGATCTCGATGAGCTTGTCCGGGTCGCGCTCGGCCAGTTCGATGTCGAACACGTCCACACCAGCGAATTTCTTGAACAGACAGCCCTTGCCCTCCATCACCGGCTTGCCCGCCAGCGGGCCGATGTCGCCCAGGCCAAGCACGGCCGTGCCGTTGGTGATGACGCCCACCAGGTTGCCGCGCGAGGTGTATTCGGCGGCCTTGCTGGGGTCGGCCTGGATGTCCAGGCAGGGGTAGGCCACGCCGGGCGAGTAGGCCAGCGAGAGATCGCGCTGGTTGGACAGGGGCTTGGTGGGCTTGACGGAAATCTTGCCCTTGCTGGGCGCGCTGTGGTATTCGAGCGCGGCCAGGCGCAGGGCTTGTTCGGCTTCGGAGAGGGGTTTGGCGTTGGATGTCATGGAGTGCAGATCGGCGTTTTGAAAGAAACAGTCATGCAGACGGCGCTGGCGCATGCCACACAGGCGCGCAAGGCTCAGCGCCGTGGCGGCCAACAGGCCTGCGCGCAAGCCTACGGGCAAGCTGCAACGGCGGCCATACGTGAAAACGGCAGGTTGAGTGAGTATTGCAAATCAAAAGAATGAAAATCGGCGTGTTTCGGCAGATTGGGTTTAATTCATATTTTCTTTTGATTGGTTTTTGATGTTGGGGCTATCAGCCCGCCAGCTTGGCCTTGAGCAATTCGTTGACCTGTTGCGGGTTGGCCTTGCCCTTGCTGGCTTTCATCACCTGGCCGACCAGGGCGTTGAAGGCTTTGTCTTTGCCGGCCTTGTATTGCTCGACGTTGGCGGGGTTGGCGGCGATCACCTCGTCGATGATTTTTTCCAGCGCGCCGCTGTCATTCATTTGCTTGAGGCCTTTGGCTTCGATGACGGCATCGACCTCGCTGGCCTGGCCGCTCCACAGGGCTTCAAAGACTTGCTTGGCGGCGTTGTTGGAGATGGTGCCGTCGTGGATGCGGCCAATCAGCGCCGCCAGTTGCGCCGGGCGCACGGGGGCGGCTTCGATGCCGATTTCCTCGGTGTTGAGGCGGCGCGAGATTTCGCCCATCACCCAGTTGCTCACCAGCTTGGCCTGGCCGCAGGCTTGGGCCGCCTCTTCAAAGTAGGCGCCCATGGCCTGGCTTTGCGTCAGCGTGGTGGCGTCGTATTCGGGCAGGCCCCAGTCGCGCACGAAGCGCTCGGCCATCTGGCGCGGCAGCTCGGGCATGTCGGCCTTGACCTGCGCGATCCACTCGGGGGCGATGACCAGCGGCGGCAAATCCGGGTCGGGGAAGTAGCGGTAGTCGGCGCTGTCTTCCTTGCTGCGCATGGCCCGGGTCTCGCCCGTGGCCGGGTCGAACAGCACGGTGGCCTGCTCGATGGCGTGGCCGTCCTCGAGCTGCTCGATCTGCCAGCGGATCTCGTAGTCGATGGCCTGCTGCATGTAGCGAAAGCTGTTGAGGTTCTTGATCTCGCGGCGCGTGCCAAAGGGCTGGCCGGGCTTGCGCACGGAGACGTTGGCATCGCAGCGGAAGTTGCCCTCCTGCATGTTGCCGTCGCAGATGCCGATCCAGGTGACGATCTTGTGCAGCTCCTTGGCGTAGGCCACGGCTTCTGCGGTGGAGCGCATGTCCGGCTCGGTGACGATTTCCAGCAGCGGTGTGCCGGCGCGGTTGAGGTCGATGCCCGAGGCGTCGGGGAACTGGTCGTGCACGGATTTGCCCGCGTCTTCCTCCAGGTGGGCGCGCACCAGACGCACGGTTTTTTTCTCGCCATCGACGAAGAAGCTGACCTCGCCGCCTTGCACCACGGGGATTTCGAACTGGCTGATCTGGTAGCCCTTGGGCAGATCGGGGTAGAAGTAGTTTTTGCGCGCAAAGATCGAGCGCGGCGCCACATGGCTGCCCAGCGCCAGGCCCAGGCGGATGGCGCAGGCCACGGCCTGGCGGTTCATCACCGGCAGCGTGCCGGGCAGGGCGCAGTCCACCGGCGCGGTCTGCGTGTTGGGCGCGGCGCCAAAGCCCAGCGGCGCGCGGCTGAAGATTTTGCTGGCGCAGGCCAGTTGGGCGTGGGTTTCAAAGCCGATGACGACTTCGTAGCCTTGGATGAGTTGTGCGGTCATATCGAGAGTTGGGCTTGTTCCAGAATGCGTTTGCTCAGCGCCTGGAAGTCGGCATGGGCTGCGCGCACGGTGCTGATTTGCGAGCCGCTGACGCCGTCGGCGCTCTTGAGGTCGAACATGGGTTTGCGAACTTCCTGACTGATGGGGACGATGCTCTTGTAATGGCGAAGCAAGGCCAGGCAGTAGGGGTCTTCCTTGATGTCGGGAACTTCTGTCGGCTGGGCTTGGTTGAGCACATATTGGCGGTAATCCTGCGGGATGCGGTCCATCCATTGTGAATACGCGCGCACGGGGCGCGACAGGCGCTCCTGGTGCTGCATGGCGACATAACCCAGCACATGCATATGGCCCTGCGGCAAGGCGTAGTCGTCAAAGACTTTGTCGCGGTAGCGCGTTTGCCAGGATTTTTGCCATGTGCGCAGTGTGGGGCCAATGTTTTGCAGACCGCGTAGCGAGAACAAATCGGCTCCGAGTACGGCAATGATGTGGTCCGTGCCCAGCAGCACGGAGCGGTTGATGGCACCCAGGTTGGGGCCGATGTCGAAGATCACGATGTCGGCCTGGCAGGCTTGCGCACTTTGCTGGGCACAGCGCCAGAAGGCGGTGAGAATGTCGAAGGCGCGACCGTAGACATCCTCTGAATCCGAGTTGGCATTGTTCCATTGCTCGGAAAGCTGGTCTTCAAAGGAGGACAGCAGCAAATCGCCTGCCAGCAAATGCAGCCGATCATGAATGGTTTGCAGCTCTGGTGCAGCGAAATCGCCTTTGCGCACCATGGGTTGCACGCTGCGGTAAATCGTGGTGATGCGCTCGGGGGCGTCCCACAGCTTTTCCAGTTGCGCGTCAGAGAGAAAAGCAGCGCTGAGGTTGGCCTGCGGATCGCAATCGACGACCAGCACGCGCCGACCCAACTGCGCCAGCATGTGCGCCACGTGATAGACCAGCGTGGTCTTGCCCACGCCCCCTTTGTTGTTGAAGAAGGTGAAAGTTGGCGTGGACATTACGTGACCTTGCGAACGGTGACCACGACCATGGTCTGGCCGATTTCAAACTCGGGCGCGGGGTTGCCGTTTTCCGCCAGTAGCTTGCGGGCATTCTGGATGCCAAAGCCAAACTTCTGCACATACTTAAGATTGAACAGCACGCCGGCAACGATAGGGTTGCGGTAATCGGTGGCGTAGGGCTGGCCGAAGTTTTGTGCCGTGACCGTGCCATACGGACCGCCAGGGCTGGCGATTTCGATGCGATCGTCGAACCAGTACACCCGCACGGGGGTATTCGTGCCCTCATAGTTGCGGTGCAAGATGGCGTTGCGAAACAGTTGTTGCAAGGCGGGCAAGGGGTAGTCGGGTTGCCTGCGTTCGCGGTCTTGTCCGGTGATATCGATAGTGGTCTGGATATGGGCCTTGAAAATGGCTTCGGTGCCGTTGATGACATCTTCCAGATTGCCGGTGATGCGCTTTTCATCCATGACAGCGCCGCCGTGCTCTGTGCCGGCATAGCGGATGAATTGCACGTAGGCGCCAGCCAACCAGTCTTGCGGAGAGAGCCCGGTGGTCAACAGCCCGGCGACCGTGGGTACGGGCTGCTGGGCGTCAGCGGTGGCCATGTGGGTGGTCATCAGACGCTCTTGCAGGCTTCGGCCATTGGCTTCCAGCACATCGGGTGCGACGGCCTGGGGCAGGTAGGTCGACAGGAAGTAGATCTGGTTCAAATCCTGGAGCGAGGCGGCAGGCACGCCTTCGCTGTCGAATGAACGGCCCGCGCGCGTGCGCCGACGCTCGGCCAACAGGCGTTCATCTTCCTGGCTAGCCTGTTGGGTGCTGGCCGATAGGCGCACCCAGATGCGCCCGTCAAAAGCCACGGGCGGCAGCGAGGAGGGCTGCACCATGATGGCCACCAGGGTTTTGCCCTGCCAGGGTAGCTTGCGCATCATCAGGCTGGGCAGTGGTTGGATCTTGCCTTCGGCGCGGATTTGGTCGATTTTTTGCAGCAGGGCATCGTTGGCATCGACGCCGGTGACGCTGCCGTCATCGGCCACGCCCAGCAGCACGACGCCGGGTTGGCCCAGGCCCGCCAAATCGTTGGCAAATGCGCAAAGTGTCCTGCAAATCTTGTCTTTATTTTTATCGGTGAAGGATTGCTTACGCTCCAGCGTTGGCGACTCGGGCGCCGTCACCAGCTCCAACAGTTGCTCGTCGGTGTAGAACATGGCGCGTGTGCTGGCGTGGCTCAATATCCGGCCGGCGTTTGCAAATGCCAATCCGTGGTCTGTTGCAGGCGGTGGGCGACGTTCAGCAGGCGCGCTTCCTGCAGGTAGTTGCCAATCAGTTGCAGGCCCACGGGCATGCCGCCTGCGCCAAAACCGGCGGGCACGCTCATGCCGGGCAGGCCAGCGAGCGAGGCGGGCAGGGTGAAGATGTCGGCCAGGTAGTCGGCCAGCGGGTCCTTGTGCGCGCCAATTTCCCAGGCGGTGCTGGGGGCTACGGGGCCGGCGATGACGTCGCACTGCTGGAAGGCGCGCTGGAAGTCATCGGCGATCATGCGGCGCAGCTTCAGGGCCTTGAGGTAGTAGGCGTCGTAGTAGCCGTGCGAGAGCACGTAGGTGCCGACCATGATGCGGCGCTTGACTTCTTCACCAAAGCCTTCGCTGCGGGTGCGCACGTACATGTCGTTCAGGTCGTCGTACTGCGCGGCGCGGTGGCCGAACTTGACGCCATCGAAACGGCTGAGGTTGGAGCTGGCCTCGGCCGGGGCGATGATGTAGTAGACGGGAATGGACAGCTCGGTGCGCGGCAGCGAGACGGGCACCAGCTTGGCGCCGAGCTTTTCGTATTCCTTGAGGGCGGCCTCGACGGCGGCGCGCACGTCGTCGGCAATGCCTTCGCCGAAGAACTCCTGCGGCACGCCGATGCGCAGGCCTTCGATGCTGTCGTTCAGTTGGCGAGTGAAGTCTTCGGCAGGGGCGTCCAGGCTGGTGGAGTCGTGCTCGGGGTCGGGGCCGGCCATGGCCGAGAGCAGCAGCGCGCAATCTTCGGCCGAGCGGGCCATGGGGCCGGCCTGATCGAGGCTGGAGGCAAAGGCGATCATGCCGTAGCGGCTGATGCGCCCGTAGGTGGGCTTGATGCCGGTGATGCCGCAGAAGGCGGCGGGTTGGCGGATGGAGCCGCCGGTGTCGGTGCCGGTGGCCGCCGGGGTCAGGCCTGCGGCCACGGCGGCGGCGCTGCCGCCCGAGGAGCCGCCGGGCACGCGGCTGGCATCCCAGGGGTTGCGGCAGGGCGCGGCTTGTGCCTGGCCGATGGGGGCGATGGCGGTGTTTTCATTGCCCGAGCCCATGGCGAATTCATCGCAGGTGGTTTTGCCCAGCGCCACCATGCCAGCCTGGGCCAGGCGGGTGACGACGGTGGCGTCAAACGGCGAGCGGTAGCCTTCGAGCATCTTCGAGGCGGCGGTGCTGGGGAAGTCGCGCGTGACGAAGATGTCCTTGTGCGCCAGGGGCAGGCCGACCAGCGGCCCGGCATCGCCTTGGGCGAGGCGGGCATCGGCGGCGCGCGCCTGGGCCAGGGTGGCTTCGGGGTCGGTGGCGAGAAAAGCGCCCAGCGCGGGTTGGGCCTGGATGCGTTGCAGAAAGTGTTGCGCCAATTCGGTGGCGCTGGTTTGGCGCGTGCGCAGCGCTTGGCTGAGTGCGTACAGGCTTTGGTGGTGAAGGGCTTGGCTCATGGGAGCAGGTCAGGGGCAGGGGGGAAAAGGGCGAGAGGCGTCGCCCTGCATTTTTTACAGATCAAAAATAAAACAAATCGTGCTGTTTCGGCATGACTGTATTGAGGTGTGTTTTATCTTGATTTGAAAATCACTCGATCACCTTGGGGACGAGGAAAAAACCATCCTCTGCCGCAGGCGCGTTTTGCATGTTGCCGCTGCGGCGGTCGCTGGTGTCGGCGACGTCGTCTTGCAGGCGCAAGGTGATGTCCTGGATGGTGGAGACGGGGTGAAACAGCGGCTCGACGCCTTCGGTATCCACCGCCTGCATTTTTTCGACGAGGTGAAAAAAGCGGTTGATGCTCTCGCGCATGGCCTCGGTTTCCTGGGGCTGGAAGGAGAGCTTGGCAAGGCGCGCAATGCGCTGAATGTCTTCAGAAGAAAGGGACATGACAAAAGTGTGACAGTTTGTCCCAGGCCGCAGGTGTGTAGCGCTTGTTGTGAGCAGGCTCCCAGCCTGGGGATGCGTTATTATCTGCCCTTTACCGTCGTTTCAGAACATTTGAGGGCTTGTTCTCGCTATCTGGCCTCAGGGCCAAATCGCAGTGGAACAATCCCTCTTGTTGCGTCTTGTGTGCAGCAAGCGCCGGTCGCTTGAATTTTTCCAATTTTTTGTCAGGCCATGATTGACGTCGCGCGCGCTGCCTGGGGCCGTCCAAGGCTGGCGCGCCAGGCGTTTCTCGTGTCGGCAATTGGATTGACAGGGCGGGCGGCAGAGGATTTTTTTCAATGATTGGACCTTTGCGTCGCTATTTTTCTACCGATTTGGCGATTGACCTTGGCACTGCCAACACCTTGATTTTTGCGCGCGGCAAAGGGGTGGTGCTTGATGAACCTTCGGTTGTCGCCATCCGCCTGAGCAGCGGCGGCAAAAAAGTGATCCAGGCCGTGGGCCACGAGGCCAAGGCCATGCTGGGCAAAGTGCCCGGCAATATCGAGGCCATCCGCCCCATGAAGGACGGCGTGATTGCCGACTTCGTCATCACCGAGCAGATGATCAAGCAGTTCATCCGCCGCGTGCATCCCCGTTCCATCTTCGCGCCCCAGCCGCGCATCATTATTTGCGTGCCCTGCGGCTCCACCCCGGTGGAGCGCCGCGCCATCAAGGATGCGGCGCTCAAGGCGGGGGCCTCCAAGGTCTATCTGATCGAGGAGCCGATGGCCGCCGGCATTGGCGCGGGCCTGCCCGTTTCCGAGGCGCGCGGCTCCATGGTGGTGGATATCGGCGGCGGTACCACCGAGGTGGGCGTGATCTCGCTGGGTGGCATGGTCTACAAAGGCAGCGTGCGCGTGGGCGGCGACAAGTTCGACGAGGCTATCGTCAACTACATCCGCCGCAATTACGGCATGCTCATTGGCGAGCAGACGGCCGAACTCATCAAGAAGGAAATCGGCTCGGCCTTCCCCGGCGGCCAGGTGCTGGAGATGGAAGTCAAGGGCCGCAACCTCAGCGAGGGTGTGCCGCGCAGTTTCACCATCTCCAGCAACGAGGTACTGGAGGCGCTGACCGAGCCGCTCAACCAAATCGTGTCGGCCGTCAAAACGGCGCTGGAGCAAACGCCGCCCGAGCTGGGCGCCGATATTGCCGAGCGCGGCATGATGCTCACTGGTGGCGGCGCGCTGCTGCGTGATCTGGATCGCTTGCTGGCCGAGGAAACCGGCTTGCCCGTGCTGGCGGCGGAGATGCCCCTGGCCTGCGTGGTGCGGGGGTGCGGCATGGCCCTGGATCGCATCGACGACATGGTCAGCATCTTTACCGACGAAGGATGAGCGACGGTGCCGCCCGATGGCCCAAGGCCTTGCGTGGTGCAGCGTGATGGGCCAGAGCGTGATGTGATGGGCGTCGATGTTTGAAAGACGCACGCCGCACATTTTTGCCCACGGCACCTCGCTTGGCACCAAGCTGGTGCTGCTGGGAATGCTGTCGCTGCTGCTCATGGTGGCCGATGGGCGGCTGCAAATTGCCTCGCCTGTGCGGCAGGCGGTGGGCACGGCCGTGTACCCCTTGCAGTGGCTGATGGCACAGCCCGTGCGGGCGTGGGGCGATGCGCGCCAGTACATGCAGGACTTGCACGCCGCCCAGCAGCACATCGATGAGGCGCAGAAAGAAACCTTGCGATTGGCCGAGCGCATCAACCATGTGGAGCACCTGGAGCAGGAAAACGAACGCCTGCGCGGCTTGTTGGGCTTGCGTGCCCGCATCCCGACCCGCAGTGTGACGGCGCAAATCAGCTACGAGGCGCCCGATCCTTTCACGAATCGCTTGGTCATCGACAAAGGCATGAACGCGGGCGTGCGCCCGGGCGCGCCCGTGCTGGATTCGGCGGGAGTGCTGGGGCAGGTGACGCAGGTGTTTCCTCTCACCAGCGAGGTGCGCGTGGTCACCGACCGGGAGCAAACCGTGCCGGTGATGAATTTGCGCACGGGCCTGCGCATGGTGGCGTCGGGCGAAGCGCGGCAGCGTCCGGGCAAAGGGCTGGAATTGCGTTTTGTGCCGGCAGGCTCGGATGTGCAGGAGGGCGATGTGCTGGTCACCAGCGGCATTGATGGGTATTACCCGCCTGGTGTTCCGGTGGGCCAAGTCCATTTCGTGGAAGCGCACAACGATGCGCCGTTTATCCGCATCTTTGCCCAGCCATTGGCGCAAATCCAAAGCGCCCGTTACGTGATGGTGCTGGAGCCTGTTGGCCTGCCTGGCGAAAACGGCCCGGAACTGCACGAGCCGCATGGTCCGCCCGAGCCTGTGGCAGCCAGCAAAGCGCCCAAGCGCGCCCAGGCCTCCCGCAAAGTGCAGTAGGTAGCGGCCCAGAGGATTACCCCCATGCAACTGCCCCATTCCGCCCAAATTTTGCGCCCGGCCAAGCCGCGCTTCATTGTGCTGAGTCTGCTGCTGGCCCTGTGCTTTCAAGCCTTGCCGCTGGGGCAAGTGCCTTGGAAGCCCGACTTGGCTTTGCTGACTTTGACCTTCTGGGCGCTGCACCAGCCCCAGCGGGTCAGCATCGGCGTGGCCTTTGTGCTGGGGGTGGTGATGGATGTGCTCTCGGCCAGCCTGATGGGCCAGCATGCACTGGCCTACGTGGTGCTGATTTTCTGGGTGCAAACAGTGCAAAACCGGCTGCTGTGGTACCCCACGGGCAGCCAGCAGGCGCTGCTGCTGCTGCTGCCATTTGTCACCGCCAGCGCCCTGCAATGGCTGGCGGGTTGGCTCTCCAGCCACATCCTGCCTTCGCCGCTGAGCTTGCTGGCGCCGGTGCTGCAAACGGTGCTCTGGCCGTTGATGCGCGCCTTGTTGCTGGCCCCGCAGCTGAGCTCGCTGACTGAAAAAGAGCGCCGCCCGCTATGACGGGGTTTGAAGACGAGCGCAACGACAGCAGCCGATTTGCGCTGCGTGTGGCCGTGGTGGCGCTGTTGGTGTTGGCGGCGTTGGCGCTGCTGGGCTTGCGGGCGTATTACCTGCAAGTGGTACGCCACGAGGACTTTCTCGAACAGGCCGAGAGCAACCGCACCGCCGTCGTGCCCATCGTGCCCTACCGCGGCAATATCGTCGATCGCAACGGGGTGCTGCTGGCCTCTAACTATTCAGCCTATACGCTGGAGATTTCGCCCGCGCGCGTGCGCGATCTGGAGCACACCATCAACGAGTTGGCCCAGATCGTCGATATCCAGCCCATTCACCGCCGCCGCTTCGATCGCTTGCGCCGCGAGGCGGGCCGCTACGACTCGCTGCCCATTCGCAGCCAATTGACCGATGAGGAAGTGGCCCGCTTTGCCGCGCAAAGCTGGCGCTTCCCCGGGGTGCAGGTGGCGGCGCGCCTGTTTCGCACCTACCCGATGGGGCACACGGCCAGCCATGTGATTGGCTACATCGGTCGCATCGACGCCAACGACATGGAGCGCATTGAAGATCGCGGCGATGAGGCCAATTACCGTGGCTCCACCCACATTGGCAAAACCGGCGTGGAGGACAGCTACGAAGGCGAGCTGCACGGCATTACGGGAGTGGAGGAGCTGGAAAAATCCTCCGCAGGCCGCCCCATCCGCGTCATGGACAGCTCCCCGGCGCGCTCGGGCAACACCGTTGTGCTCTCGCTGGACATCAAGCTCCAGCGCCTGGTCGAGCAGCTCTTTGGCCAGCGGCGCGGCGCTTTGGTGGCCATCGATCCCGGCAACGGGGAAATCCTGGCCATGGTCAGCATGCCCACCTTCGATCCCAACCTTTTCGTCGATGGCATCGACCATGAGAACTGGCAAGCCCTCAACGAATCCATCGACCGCCCGCTGTTCAACCGCGCCTTGCGCGGCACCTATCCGCCTGGCTCCACCTACAAACCCTTCATGGCCCTGGCCGCGCTGGAGACGGGCGCGCGCAGCGCCAGCACCGTGATCCAGGACGGCGGCACCTGGACTTTGGCCGGTCACCGCTACCGCAGCGGCCATGCCCTGGGGCCGGTGGACATGCGCCGCAGCATCGAGCGCTCCAGCAACGTCTATTACTACTCGCTGGCCTATGAAATGGGGGTGGACAAAATCCACGACTTCATGAAGCCGCTGGGTTTTGGCCAGCTCACCGGCATCGACCTCAACGGCGAAGCGCGCGGCGTATTGCCCAGCCGGGAGTGGAAGCGCCAGGCGTTCAAGGACCCGCGCCAGAAAGTCTGGGTGCCCGGCTACACCGTCTCGCTGGGCATCGGCCAGGGCTACAACAGCTTCACCATGCTGCAACTGGCGCATGCCACCGCCACGCTGGCCAATGGCGGCATCAGCCACCGCCCGCATTTGGCCAAGGGGCGGCTGGACTCCATGCGCAACGAACTGCTGGGCATTCCCCAACCGCCGGGCCAGCCGCTGGGCTACCGCCGCGAGCACCTCAAAGTCATCTTCGACGGCATGGAGGGCGTCACCCTGCGCGGCACATCACGCAAAGTCTTTGCGGGCGCGCCTTACCGCTCCGCAGGCAAAACCGGCACCGCCCAGGCCGCTACCGTCGGCCAGCGCGAGCGCTACAACGCCGCCAAACTGGCCGAGCACCAGCGCGACCACTCGCTCTACATCGCCTTTGCCCCCATTGAAAACCCGCGCATCGCCGTGGCTGTGGTGGTGGAAAACGCCGGCTTTGGCGCTGCCCATGCCGCCCCCATTGCCCGCCGCGTGATGGACTACTGGCTGGCGGGCCGCTACCCCAGCGAGGAGGACATCCGCGCCGTGCAGGCGGGCAAGGCCGCCGCCCCCATTGGCGCGCCGCGCCGCATCGATGAAGTGCCCATGCCCTCATCCATCCTGCCGCTGCGCAGCGCGCAGGCATCGGCCCAGCCCAGCCTGGCCCCGTGGCAAGCCGGGCCGCCTGTGCCGCCCGTGCTGGATGCAGCCACGGATTGATGATGCGCGCTGAACCCTCACCGATGGCGATGAGCGAGCTATAGCTTTTTGGGCATACGCTTAAAACCCATTCATCTATAGCCGCGCCTAGAATCGTCGCCATCTGCGGTGCAGCGTCTAATCTTTCGGGATTTCAAATCAAAGAAAAATTCATTTGTTACTGGTTTTGCCATAGCATATGTATTTATTTTCCTTTTGATTTATAATTTTGTCTCTTCAAGCTGCCCGTATCCCTCAACTGCATTGCTAAGGACTTTTTCCATGATTCGCAAACTGCTTCCCCTGGCCGCTGCGGTGGCCCTCTCGTTTGGCGCGGCCCATGCGCAAACCAAGCTCGTCGTCGGCGCCACGCCCGTGCCCCACGCCGAGCTGCTGCAACACGTGGCCCCGGCCCTGAAAGCCCAGGGCGTGGAGCTGCAAGTCAAGGAGTTCAACGACTACGTGCTGCCCAACACGGCGGTGCAAGAAAAGCAGCTCGATGCCAACTTCTTCCAGCACACGCCGTATCTGGAGAGCTTCAACAAAGACCGCAAGACCGAACTTGTGGCCGTGCCCAATGGCGGCATTCACGTTGAGCCTTTCGGCGCTTACTCCAAAAAAATCAAGGCCATCGCCGATTTGAAAGAAGGCGCGCTGGTGGCCATCCCCAATGATCCCTCCAACTCCGGCCGCGCCTTGCTGCTGCTAGACAAGCACGGTGTGATCAAGCTCAAAGATCGCAGCAACATCACCTCCACCGCTGCGGATATTGCGGAAAACCCCAAGAAGCTCAAATTCCGCGAACTGGAAGCGGCCATGCTGCCGCGCGCGCTCGATGATGTGGATTTGGCGCTGATCAACACCAACTACGCGCTGGAAGCCAAGCTGGTGCCCACCCAGGATGCGCTGCTGATCGAAGGCGAGGATTCGCCCTACGTGAACATCGTCGTCGCCCACAAAGACCGCGCCAACGACGAAGCGATCAAAAAACTGACCGATGCACTGCGCACGGAAGATGTACGCGCCTTCATCCAAACCAAGTACAAGGGCGCGATCGTGCCTGCGTTCTGATGGCGTTTTGACTTTGAACTGGCTCTGAAAGCCAGCCTTCAAAATAGCCAGGCGCAGCCCATACATCAACGGGCAGTAGATGGGTGCGCCAGCATTTTGGAAGGTGATTGGGCAAGTGATTAGAGATCGCTGCCCAAAAAATAAACCGGCGCTTTGCAGTTATTGACTGCAAAACGCCGGTTTTGTAATGCGGGCGGCATGCATTCAAGCGCCGCCAAACGTTGGCTGCATTAACTGTGCGAGCAGCAGCAGCCTTTTTTCATATCAATGACCATGCGGCCCTGGATTTTCCCATCGCGCATCTCCTGGAAAATCGCATTGGTTTCGTCCAGCGAGCGGGTTTGCACCACGGGCACGACCAAACCTTCTGCGCCAAATTGGAAGGCTTCTTCCAAATCCTTGCGCGTGCCCACCAGGGAGCCGATGACCTCAATGCCGTCGAGCACCAGGCGGGGGATGGACAAATCCATTTTCTCCGAGGGTAAGCCCACGGCGACAACGCGGCCGCCAGCGCGCACGCAATCGACGGAGGAGTTGAAGGCCGCGCGCGAAACGGCGGTCACCACGGCTGCATGGGCGCCGCCGGTTTTCTCCTGAATGAAGCGGGCGGCATCCTCTTTGCTGGGGTTGACGACCAGATCGGCCCCCACTTCCTGCGCCAGGGCCAGCTTGTCGTCATTGATGTCAACGGCGACGACGTGGGCGCCAAAGACCTTTTTGGCGTATTGCACCGCCAGGTTGCCCAGGCCGCCTGCGCCATAGATGGCGATCCACTGGCCGGGCTGCACGCCTGAAACCTTGATGGCCTTGTAGCAGGTCACGCCCGCGCAGGTGATGCTGCTGGCCTGGGCCGGATCCAGCCCTTCGGGTACTTTCACGGCGTAGTCCGCATACACGATGCAATGCGTGGCCATCGCGCCATCGGCCGTGTAGCCGGAATTGACCACGCGGCGGCACAGTGTTTCGCGGCCGGTGACGCAGTACTCACAGCCGCCACAGCTCTTGTAAAGCCACGCGATGCTGACGCGGTCGCCCGGCTTGAGCGAGGTCACGCCGGGGAAGACTTCTTTCACAATCCCAATGCCTTCGTGGCCGAGCACGCGACCGGGCTTTTGCCCGAAATCCCCGGCGGCGACGTGCAAGTCGGTGTGGCAAACGCCGCAATATTCCACTTCCACCAACGCTTCGCCATTTTCGAGAGGGCGAATATCGCGCTCTACCAAATCCACATTGCCATTGCTGTCCTGGGTGACGACGGCGGCTTTCATTTTCATGATATTTCTCTCTCAAATAATAATCCGGGAGGATTCCCGAGAGAGAGTATGCGTCTGCCGGTTATGGCTGTCAAATGAACAGGCCGGATTTTGTCGGATATGGAAATGGATTTTGAATTGGATATTCTTTTATCAATTATTTCTTGCGGGATTTTTCAAATAAATCGCCCCAACAGTTTGCGTGAGGCTTTGGGCAGGGCATCGACGTCGGGGACGTGGTATTGCAGGCTGTTGCGATCGGTGATGCGCAGGGATTTGCCTTCGGGGCCGAGGCGGCGGATGTCGTCCTCGCTGTTCAGATGCAGCTCGGTGGGGCCGCGATCGGTGAGCACTTGCCAGGTGCTGGGGGTGGAGAAGCTGCTGACGTGGGTGATGGCTTCGATGGTGGGGATGAATTCGCGTAGCGCCAGGGCGGTTTCGATGGCCTGGCGGCAAGGGGCGGGCAGGGCATCCAGACGGGGGATGTAGGCGCGTTCCTTGCCGTGGGCGTCCACCAAAGAGAGGCATTCGCGCGGCGCGCTCAGGCCAAAGGCGGGCACGGGCTGCACGGCGATGGCGGCTGGCTCGGCGGGGTGAGCCGGGTCGCCGCTGGCCTGCGCATGCAGCAGCAGTTGGCCGTGGGCATCGTAAGCGAGGGCATCGGCCGGGGTGTCTTCACTCAGCAGGCGCACGTGGCGGGGCAGATAGCGCAGGTGCAGCGGCAGCGATGGCGATGGGGGCTGGGCGACGAGGGCGTTCATGGGTTCTCCCTTTTTATCAATCAATAGGAATAAAAATCGCCTTGTTTCGGCATGGTGTGTATCAAGTGGTTTTTATATTGATTTGTAAATATGGGCTATGCCACTGCCTCGCCCAGCAGGCCTTCTTGCTGCTCGCGGCGCTGTTGGGCCTGGTAGAGCCGCCAGTACGCGCCCTGGCGCGCCAGCAGCTCGTCGTGACCGCCCACTTCGACGATGTGGCCACGGTCCATGACGACGAGGCGGTTGGCCTTGCGCAGGGTGGAGAGGCGGTGCGCCACGGCAATGGTGGTGCGGCCTTGCACCAGGTTGTCCAGCGCTTTCTGGATTTCCTTTTCGGTCTCGGTGTCCACGGCGGAGGTGGCCTCGTCCATGATGAGGATGGCCGGGTCGATCAGCAGCGCGCGGGCGATGCTGATGCGCTGCCTCTCGCCGCCCGAGAGGCTTTGGCCGCGCTCGCCCACCAGCGAGTCGTAGCCGTGGGGCAGGCGCAGGATGAAGTCGTGCGCGTGCGCGGCGCGCGCGGCGGCGATGATTTCCTCGCGCGTGGCATCGGGCTTGCCGTAGGCAATGTTCTCGGCCACGGTGCCGAAGAACAGAAACGGCTCTTGCAACACCAGGCCGATGTGGCGGCGGTAGTCGGCCACGGCGATGTGGCGCAAGTCGATGCCGTCGCACAGGATGGCGCCTTCGCTGGCGTCGTAGAAGCGGCAGATGAGGTTGACCAGCGTGGATTTGCCCGAGCCGCTGTGGCCTACCAGGCCAATCATCTCGCCCGGCGCGATCTCCAGGTTGAGGTTGCGCAGCACGGTGCGGCTGCCGTAGCGAAAGCCCAGGTTTTTCAGGCGCAGATGGCCTTGCACGGCGGGCAGGGGCGTGGGCTGGGCCGGCTCGGGCACGGTGGAGACGTGGTCGAGGATGTCGAAGATGCGCTTGGCCCCGGCGGCGGCGCGCTGGGTGATGCTGACGATGCGGCTCATGGAATCGAGCCGCGTGTAAAAGCGCCCGATGTAGGCGATGAAGGCCGCCAGCACGCCTACGGTGATGGTGTTGCCCGCCACCAGCCAGATGCCAAAGGCCCAGACGACGAGGGTGCCCACCTCGGTCATCAGCGTGACGGTGGGCGAGAACAGCGACCAGACGCGGTTGACGCGGTCGTTGGCGATGAGGTTGACGCGGTTGGCCTCGGCAAAGCGCTCCTGCTCGCGCTCTTCCTGCGCAAAGGCCTTGACCACGCGCACACCGGGGATGGCATCGGCCAGCACGTTGGTGATTTGCGACCAGACGCGGCTGGAGCGCTCAAAGCCCACTTTGAGCTTGGCGCGCACGCGCTGGATGAGGATGAAGATGAAGGGCAGCGGCACGAGGGCGGCCAGCGCCAGCGTGGGGTCGATGGACAGCAAGATGGCCGCCGTCATGACGATCATGATGACGTCGGTGGCGAAATCCAGCGCGTGCAGCGAGAGAAAGGTGTTGATGCGGTCGGTCTCGGAGCCGATGCGGGTGATGAGATCGCCCGTGCGGCGGCTGCTGAAGTAGTCCAGCGACAGGCGCATGAGGTGGTTGAAGGTGGTGGTGCGCAAATCGGCGCCGATGCGCTCGGACACCAGCGAGAGCACGTAGGTGCGGCTCCAGCCCAGCGCCCAGGCGACGATGGCCGACAGCAGCAGCGCCCCCAGGTACCAGGCCACCAGCGAGGCATCGATGGGCTGGCCCGATTGGTAGGGGATGAGGATGTCGTCCATCAGCGGGATGGTCAGGTACGGCGGCACCAGCGTGGCGGCCGTCGATGCCAGCGTCAGCACAAAGCCCAGCGCGATGAGCTTGCGGTAGGGCTTGGCAAAGCGCAGCAGGCGCAGCAGCACCCAACTGGAGACGGGCGCTTCTTCTTCCTTCTCGGCGCAGGCTTGGCAGGCGCTGCTGTCTTGCGGCAGGGCCGCGCCGCAGGCCGTGCAGGTGGACATGTCCTGCGCGCGCTGGGCGCTTTGCGCGTCGCCCTGCACCTGGGCCTTGAAGTGCTCGACCAGGCGCTGCGCCTGCACGCTGCCTTGCTGGGTGAGCCGCCAAACGGCCAGTCGCGCCTGGGGCGAGTGCAGGCTGAGGGTGACGAGCGCGGCCTGCTCGGCAAAGCGCAGCTCGTGCTGGCCGTCCAGCGGGTAGCGCGCCCAGCCTTTGGGGGCTTGGGCTTGCTCCATGCCGGCGGGGGCGGGCCAGGCCAGCAAGGCTTGGTCGGTCAGCACCAGCCGCCCCAGGCCAAAGTGCAAATCTTCCCGCACATCCAGGGTCAGGGCGCTGAGCACTCGCTCGCCAGCGGCCAGTGGTAGCGCAGGCCAAGGGTGCGTGAGGGCGGGGGGGGAGGATGCGGCAGAAGTTGCGGAAGAAGGCTGGGCGGTCATATCTTCAGAAGGGGGCAAGCGCGCCTCAGCAACGTGCTGCGCCGGGTTTTGTTGACGCATCACGCCTGCTGCTGCCGCGCCTGGGCCGACTGTGCCTGGCGACGGCCCGCGAGCAGCAAGAACACCAGCGCGGCCACGTTCATCAGCGCCAGGGTGAACCAGGTCAGCGCATAGCTCAAATGGTTGTTGCGCAAGGTGGCCAGGGGCAGGCCAGCGCGCGGCCATTCGGCGTTGGCGGCTTCGGTGGTGGCCGTGTGGGCGTGCACGAAGTAGGGCGCAGTGGGCAGGCTGCTGGCCCCGGCGGCGGGCAGGGGGCGGGCGGCGGAAAACTCGGCGGGCACGCGGCGGTACCAGCGCTCCTCCTGCGGCACGTTTTCGCGCAAAAAGAGGTGGGGCTTGTCAGGCAGGCGCAGCAAGCCGGTGATGCGCACCTGGGCGCTGGGGGCCTCGGGGCGCTGGGCGTATTGGCGCAGCGCGCTGGGCACAAAGCCGCGGTTGATCCAGACGATGGCTTGGGCAGGCTGCTGCTGGCCGTCAGACGGCTGGGCAGCGCCCACCAGCAGCGGGGCCATGGCCCAGTAGCCCGCGCCCAGGGCGGTGTTGGTATAGACGGCCACTTCCTGGTCGCGCAGCAGTTGGCCTTCCAGGGTGATGTGGCGGTATTCGGCGTTGTCGGCTGTCAGCGCGGCCCATTCGGTGGGCGTCAGCGGCGCGGGCACGGGGGCGGCCTGCGTGCGCGAGGCGATGCGCGCTACCAGTTCTTTCTTCCAGGCCAGGCGTTGCACTTGCCAGATGCCCAGGCTGGAAAACAACACGATGTTGAACAGGAAGAACGCCAGCATGGCCCAGCGGGCCAGAGGGCTTTTGCGGCGGGGGGTGTCACTCATGGCAAAGGGGTGAGAAAAGGCAGTTTCGTGATTATTTTACAATTCAATAGGAATAAAAATAACCTTGTTTTGGCATGTTTGCCAATTGGTGGCTTTTCCTTTGATTGGATAATTGGGTGAGGCTTTCAAATCTGGTTGGCGACATCGATCCAGTCGCGCTGAATCCAGCTTGCAGGGCGGATGTAGCGAAAGCGCCGGTTGCGCAGGCCTGCCAGGGCGTCGGGCGGGTTGCATTCGCCGTGAAAGACGATGACCTTGGCCCCTTTGGGGATGAAGGGCTCGCGCCAGAAATTGGTGGGCCAGGTGGGGATGCAGTGGTATTTGAAGCTGGGGCACCAGCCTTCGGGCCAATAGGCCAGTTGGCCTTGGCGGTGCAGGTAGTCAGAGAGGTAGGCCTGTTCGTTGCGAAAGCGCTGCTGCACCTGGGCGACGTGTTGCTGGAAGTATTCCAGCACGTCCGGATGCGCGCCGATTTCAAAGCGGTAAACCGAGGAATTGCCGGTGATGCGGCGCTTTTTCCAGGGCCGGGCGTAGTCGTGAATGATGCGAAACGGCCCGGGCTGCTCGAAGAAGGGATCGAGCGCGCCGACGACGACGACATCCAGATCCAGAAATAGGGCGGTGCCGCGCAGGCCGTAGCGCTCGCACAAATCGGGCGAGAAGGTGGCGAGTTTTTTCCAGGCGCGGTCGGGCTGCTTGGGGTAGCGCTGCCAATCCAGCTCGGGGATGGGGAAGCACTCGACCTCGCTGCGGATGCCTTGCTCGTCGTCAGTCAGGCAAATGAAACGCAGCGCGCCGCTCAAGTGGCGGCGCGCCATGGCGTAGAGGCGGTTGACGTATTCCGGCCCGTATTTCGTGCCCCATTTCATGCACAGCACATGCCGGGCAGTGGGGGAGGCGGGCGCAGCAGTGGGGGAGGCGGGTGCAGCGGCGAGGGCGTTGGGCATGGTTTCAGGCGTGTGGCGCGGGCGGCAGGGCAGCGTGTGCGTGGCGCGCGCGTTGAGGGAGCGTCAGGGCGCGCGCCCTGGCGGTTAATCCAGCGATTGTTTTTTGGCCGAGGCTTGGCGCGGCTTGGCTTTTTTGATGTTGCCGCCTGCGGTCAGGCGCTGGTTGCCCAGCACGCGCAGGTGTTTGATTTCGGGCTTTTGGCCGGGGCGCTTGGCGGGTTTGACGACTTTGACTTGCACCGGCGCTTTGCCCTGGCTGGCGGCTTTGGCCTTGGGCGCTGGCGGGCGCCAGAGCACCAGCAGCTTGCCGATGTGTTGCACAGCGGCGGCGCCCAGGTCCTGGCAGATTTCCTGCGCAAAGGCGTCGCGGGTGGTGCGTTCGTCGCTGAATACGCGCACTTTGATCAGGCCGTGCGCATCCAGCGCAGCGGCGACTTCTTTCATGACGGAGGCGGTCAAACCCTCGGCGCCGATGAGGACGACGGGGTTGAGGTGGTGGGCCTGGGCGCGCAGTTCGCGGCGCTGGGCGGCGGTGAGGGTCAATGCAGTCATGGGAGCGATTATCGGCTGGTAGGGGGAGCGAGTCGGTGGGTTAGTTGGTGTCGCGGGCGGCGCGTCAGCGGTGCGGTACAAGCTCACGCTCACGCTGTGGCGGGTTGCTGCGCCAGGCGGCGCAGGTGGGCCAGGGCTTGTTCCACCTGGTCAACGAGCACGAGGCAGAAATCGCCCGGCTGCAAGCGGGCGATGGCGGTGTCGATGGCCAGCATTTCGCCGCGCACTTCCTGGATGTGGCGGGTGCGCAAGTCATGGCTGCCGCTGGCGCGCTCGAAGCCTTCGCGCAGCAGGCGCAGCACTTCGCCGTCGGCGCGGCCGCGCTGGGCGGCGTCCTGGTAGAGGATGGCCTCATCAAAAGCGCTGGAGAGAATGGCCGTTTGCGCGCGGATGTCTTCATCGCGCCGGTCGCCCGCAGCGCTGATGACCAGCACGCGCTTGCCTGCGGGCGTGGCCTGCACGACTTGCACCAGCGCGCGCATGGCATCGGGGTTGTGACCGTAATCGGCCACAACGGTGGCGCCCTGGATGCGCAGGGTGTTGAAGCGCCCGGGGGCGTTGTCGCTGTCGTTCATGAAGCTGGCCAGGCCGCGGCGGATGGTTTCTGCGGGCAGGCCCAGCGCCCAGGCGGCGGCGACGGCGGCCATGACGTTTTGCACCTGAAAGCCGATGCGCCCGTTGTGGGTGATGGGGATGTCGGCCAGCGGGATGCTGTCGCGCCAGGTGCCTTCGGTGGCGACGATGGCATCGCCCTCGACGAACACGCTGCGCCGCCCTTGCGAGCGGTGCGTGGCCAGCACGGGGTGGTGTTTGTCCATGGCGAAGTAGATGACCTGCCCGGGCGTGGTGCTGGCCATGGCGGCTACGAGCGGGTCTTCCGCGTTGAGCACGGCGTAGCCTTTGGGCGAGACGTTGCGCACCGTCACGCCCTTGACCTGGGCCAGCTCCTCTACCGTATCGATGTAGTTCAGGCCCAGGTGGTCGCCCTCGCCAATGTTGGTGACCACGGCCACCTGGCTTTGGTCAAAGCCCAGCCCTTCGCGCAGGATGCCCCCGCGCGCAACTTCGAGCACAGCGGCATCCACCTCAGGGTGAAACAGCACATTGCGCGCACTGCGCGGGCCGCTGCAATCGCCGCTTTCAATCTGGTGCCCGTCGATGTAGATGCCATCGGTGTTGGTCATGCCGGTGGTCAGGCCATGCGCCATGAGCAAATGCGCCAGCAGGCGGGTGGTGGTGGTTTTGCCATTGGTGCCGGTGACGGTGACGACGGGGATGCGGCCGTCGTTGCCTTTTTCAAACAGCATGTCCACCACGTATTTGCCAATGGGGCGCGGCTGGCCGTAGGAAGGAGCCAGGTGCATGCGCAGGCCGGGCGCGGCGTTGACTTCGACCACGCCGCCCGATTGGTCTTCCAGCGGGCGCTCCACGCTCTCGCAAACGACATCGACGCCGCAAATATCCAGCCCGACCATTTGCGCAGCGGCCACGGCGCTGGCGGCCACGGCGGGGTGTACCGAGTCGGTAACGTCGGTGGCCGATCCGCCGGTGCTGAGATTGGCGTTGTGGCGCAGCACGACTTTGCGGCCTGGCTCGGGGATGGAATCGGGCGTGAGTTGTTGCAATTCAAGCTGGCCCAGGGCGATGTCGTCGAGGCGGATGCGTGTGAGCGAGGTCGCATGCCCGTCGCTGCGGCGCGGGTCGAGGTTGACGATCTCCACCAGCTCGCGCACGGTGTGCTCGCCATCGCCGATGACTTGCGGCGGCTCGCGCCGCGCCGCTGCGGCCAGGCGGTTGCCCACCACCAGCAGGCGGTAATCCTGGCCAGGCAGGTATTTCTCCACCATCACCACGCCGTAATGGGCCGCGGCGTGGTAGGCCGCCTCCAGCTCGGCGGCGGTTTGGATGTTCACCGTCACGCCTTTGCCCTGATTGCCATCCTGCGGTTTGGCCACCACGGGCCAGCCCAGCTCTTGTGCGACTTGCAGGGCCTGCTCCAGGCTATGCACGGGGCGGCCAAAGGGCACGGGCACGCCAGCGGCCATCAGCAGCTTTTTGGTCAATTCCTTGTCTTGGGCGATGGATTCGGCCACGGTGCTGGTGGCATCGACTTCAGCAGCCTGAATGCGGCGCTGGCGCGAGCCCCAGCCAAATTGCACCATGGAGCCGCGCGTGAGCCGCCGCATGGGGATGCCGCGCGCCAGTGCGGCCTGGGCGATGGAGCCGGTGCTGGGCCCCAGGCGCTCGTGCTCGTCTTTCTCGCGTAGCGCGGCGATGGCGGCGGCGGCGTCAAACGGGCGCTCATGCAAGGCGGCGTCGATCAACGCCAGCGCATCGCTGACGGCCTGGTGGCCAACGTCTTCTTCCTTGTATTCCACGATCACTTGAAACACCCCGGCCTCGGAGGTGGGCACGGTGCGCGAAAAGCCGATGGCCACGCCCGCTTCCTGTTGCAGCACCGCTGCGGCAAATTGCAGCACATGGGCCAGGGAGACGGGGCTGCCGTCCTCGCTCGTCGGGGTGCCCACGGCGGGAAACAAGGCGCGCAGCCGGGCCGCAAAACCCGGCAGTTGGGCGATATCGCACTCCTGGGGTGAACATTGCACGTTGACCAAGATGGCCGTCTTACGGCTCCACAAATTAGGGCCGCGCAGAGCGCGGATGCGCAGGGTTTGCATGGTGTGAAGAAGGTTCAGAAGAAGGCCCCCTGGGCAATGGCCGAGGGGGCGAGAAGCAAGGCAGATTGCCGCCAGCCTGGGTGGCGTTTTGTACCATCAAACCCGGAGGCTGTGCCTGGCCGCGACGCCGTGTTGTGCATCGCTTGTGCGTAGTGTTGTTTTTATATCAAAATAAAACTCGATTGAATGCAGAATTGCCGAAACAAGGGTATTTTATTTCTTTTTGATTTGTATTCTTTGCAGTGCTGCGGGGCATGCCGTGCGCTCGCAACGCCGCAGGGCGCGCCCCATCCGCTTCATGGCCCGTCACGCAAAGATCGTGAGCTGGGGTTCGGCTCAGTTTTGGAACAAATCCAGAATCTGGGCGCGCTCTGCACTGGTGGGCGGGGTGTAGCCGCCCGCAGAGCTGGCGTTCGATTCTGCGTAATAGCTCTCCATGCCAAGGCTGGCTACGCCACGGCCGCGGGTGAACTCGTTGTACGCCCAATCGCTCCCTTCGCGCGAAACGCCTTTTGGGGCTTTGAGTTCACTGACGGGCGTGTCTTTGAGGGCGTGTTGCATGAACTGCACCCAAATGGGCAATGCCAGGCCGCCGCCTGTTTCTTTGCTGCCCAGGTCGCGCGGGTTGTCATAGCCCACCCACGCGACGGCGGCCATGGAGGGCTGAAAGCCCGCAAACCAGGCATCGTGGGCATCGTTGGTAGTGCCCGTCTTGCCGTAAATATCGGGGCGTTTGAGCGCGGCGCGCGCTTTCGCGCCCGTGCCAGAGCGGGTGACTTCCTGCAACAGGCTGCTGGTGATGAAGGCATTGCGCGGGTCGATGGCCTGGGGCGTCTCGTCAAGAGGGCTGGGCTGGGTGTGCGAGAGCACACGCCCGCGGTGGTCGGTCACCCGTTCAATCAGCCACGGCTCCACCCTGTGTCCGCCATTGGCAAAAATGCTGTAAGCCGCCACCATTTGCAGCGGGGTGACCTCGACCGCGCCCAGGGCCATGGGCAGCACGGGCTGAACGCGCTGGGCGTCGAAGCCAAAACGGGTCACCCACTGCTGGGCGTTTTTGGCGCCAACGGTTTGAATCAGCCGCACCGTCGGAATATTGCGTGAGCGAGCCAAGGCCGTGCGCATGGTGATGGGGCCTTCAAAGCGGCGGTCGTAGTTGCGCGGCTCCCAAGGCTTGCCGCCCGTGACGGAGCTGCCAAAGTACATGGGGGTGTCGGCAATGAGGGTGGCGGGCATATAGCCTTTTTCCAGCGCTGCCGAATAGATAAAGGGCTTGAAAGCCGAGCCAGGCTGGCGCCAGGCTTGGGTGACGTGGTTGAACTTGCGGTTGTTGAAATCGAAGCCGCCCACCAGCGCACGAATGGCGCCAGTGGCAGGCTCCATCGCGACGAAAGCGCCTTCCACTTCGGGCAGTTGGGTGATCTCCCACTCGCCCTTGGCGGTTTGCATGATGCGCACGATGGCGCCAGGGCGAATTTTGATGTTGGCGGGGGCTTTTTCGGCCAGGCCGGATTGGACGGGGCGCAGCCCCAGGCCCGTGATTTCCAAACGGGAGCCATCCGCGCGCGCGACTTCCACTTTTTGGCGGTTGGCTTTCAGCACCACGGCAGAAAAAATTTCCCCGTTGTCGGGGTGGGCGGAGAGGGCGTTGTCAATCACCGCTTCGCGTTTTTCCGGGTCATCAGGCAGGTTGACGAAATTTTCCGGGCCGCGGTAATGCTGCCGTTTCTCGTAATTCATGATGCCCGTGCGCAAGGCTTTATAGGCGGCCTCTTGATCCGAGAGCTGGATGGTGGTGTAAACGTTCAGGCCGCGGGTGTAGGCCTCCTCGCCATAGCGCTCGAACATGGATTTGCGCACCATTTCAGCGACGTACTCCGCACGAACGGGGAAGTTGTCCAGCGTGCGGCGCACGTTCATCGCTTTGGCTTCTTTGCGCGCCTGCACGGCTTCATCTGCGGTGATAAAGCCGTTTTCCACCATGCGGTTGATGATGTGCAGTTGGCGAATGCGGGCGCGCTCAGGGCGGCGGATGGGATTGAACTCGGATGGCGCAACAGGCAGGCCAGCCAGCATGGCCGCTTCTGCGATGCTGACCTCCTTCAGCGGCTTGCCAAAGTACGTTTCTGCCGCTGCAGAAAAGCCATACGCGCGGTTGCCCAAGAAGATCTGGTTCATGTAAATCTCCAGGATCTCGTTCTTGGAGAGCATGTGCTCCAGCTTCATCGTCAGCAGCACCTCGTAGAGCTTGCGCGTAAACGTCCGCTCAGGCGAAAGGTACATATTGCGGGCGACTTGCATGGAGATGGTCGAGGCCCCTTGGCTGCGCAAATCTCGCAAATTGGCCAAAGCGGCCCGGATGATGCCGCGGTAGTCAATGCCGTTATGCTGGAAAAAACGCGCGTCCTCTGCTGCCAGAATGGCATTTTTCATGACATCGGGGATGTCTTCGATGGGAGTGAGTTTGCGGCGTTCTTCGCCAAATTCACCAATCAAAGCACCTTCTGCCGAATAAACTCGCAATGGCAGCTTGGGGCGATAGTCAGCCAGATCAGAAACGTCTGGCAGCTTGGGATAGATCGTGGCGACTACCACAACCGCAACGGCCACGGCCGCCACAGCACCAGCAATCATTAAGCCTAAACACCAGCCAAAAACGCGGACAATCAACGGACTTCGCTTGCGCGGCTGGGAGTGGTCTCCCCTACTGTCAGCAGATGTGTTGTTCGCCATGTTGGGTGGGCGTTTACGCCCACTGCTGTTGCGATGAGAAACCATGGATTTGCAATGCACCGCCGCCCGCAGCCGGGCAACTGTCAAAGTTTGTTATGAAAATACAAAAACTTAAGAGAGCTGAGGATACAGCACATTGTGCATCAGACAGAATAATGACAATCACGTGTGCTTTTGACAACAGGTGCGAAATAAGCGCACATGCTTCCTCTTTTCAGCAAAAAAACATGCTGCTAGGATGCGTGTCAAGTTGTACATTTTGTTGCGCTATTTAACAGCGCAAGAAAGGTTGGATGTGGTCTCAGCGAGATCTTTGTTTGCCCCAAGGCAAACGCCATTGGTGGGTATTGACATCAGCACTTCCAGTATCAAGCTTGTCGAGCTTAGTAGTGCGCGTGATGGCAAATTGACCCTTGAAAGGGCGGCTATTGAGCGCTTGGAAAAAGGGTGGGTCAATGAGGGAAACATCGAAAATTTCGATGAAGTGGCAGATGCTTTGCGAAGAGTCGTGAAAAAAAGCGGCTCGCGTACAAAACAAGTGGCTTTGGCCTTGCCCCCTTCGGCCGTGATTACACGAAAAATCGTACTGCCTGCCGGGCTTTCTGAAGAAGAATTGGAAATTCAGGTTGAATCGGAAGCGAGTCACTATATTCCGTTTTCTTTGGATGAGGTAAGTCTGGATTTTTGTGAAATTGGCCCATCCAAAAATTCAAGCGATGATGTTGAAATACTAATTGCCGCCTCACGAAAGGATAAAGTTGAGGATCGGCAGGGCTTGGCAGAAGCTGCTGGCCTGAAGGCGGTTATTCTCGATGTCGAGTCTTTTGCTTCGAGGTTGGCAGTAATGCGCCTTGCCAAGGCATGGCCCAAAACATCAGAGCAGCCTATTGTGGCTTTGTTTGAAATTGGTGCGTCGAATAGCACTTTGATGATTCTCCAAGGTGAGGAAATTCTTTTTGAACGCGATCAGTCTTTTGGTGGAGCGCAATTAACGCAATCCATTGCAAGGCATTATGGAATTTCCTTTGAAGAGGCAGAAAACAAAAAGCGTGCAGGTGAAATGCCGGAAGACTATGCTACTGCCGTGCTACGGCCTTACGTCAATAGTCTGACGCAGGAGATTAGCCGGGCGTTGCAATTTTTCTTTACCAGTTCTCCCTACAACTCAGTCGATCGCATATTGTTGGCAGGTGGTACGGCTATAGTGAATGGCTTGGCCGCTGCTGTCACGCAAACTACTGAAACGGCATGCCAAATAGCAAGCCCATTTGAAGGTATGGAGATGGGTGGAGGGGTTCGCATGAAATCTGTCATGCGAGAGGCGCCAAGCTACTTGACAGCATGCGGCCTTGCATTGCGGAGGTTTGACGAATGATCAGGATCAATTTGTTGCCGCATCGTGAAGCGGCGAAGAAAGCGCGAAAAGAAAAGTTCATGCTGTCTGCGGCCCTTTCTGCGCTTGCCGGGCTGGGGATTGCAGGTATTATTTATTCCTATTTTCAGGTTTTGATTTCCGATCAGGAAAGTGCCAATCGAATGATTGAGCAGGAGAATGCGCGGCTAAAAGTGCAAATTAAAGAGGTTAATAATATTGAAGCAGAAATTGCCGCTTTGAAAGCGCGCCAGCAGGCAGTTGAGAATTTGCAATCGGAGCGGAACTTGCCCGTCGATTTGATGAATCATGTCATCAGGGAGGTTCCCAATGGATCCTATGTCACGTCTTTGAACAAGACTGATAAACAGGTCGCCTTGCAGGGTATGGCGCAATCCAATCAAACAGTTTCGGATTTGCTGAGAAATATTGATAAGAATATGCCGTGGGATTCCAGGGCGCAACTTATTGAGACAAAAGCGACCGATATTGATTTGGGTGGAGGCAAGAAAAGGCAAGTTTATGGATATGCGATGAACTTCCGTTTGGATAAGCCGGGGGCGGAGGAAGATGATAACAATGTGCCTATCAAATAATTGGCAGGAGGGCGTATGAAAGATTGGGCATCTCAATTTCGACAAGCCAGCGGCCGAGATCCATGGTTGTGGCCTATTTTGCCAAGAATTGCTTTGTTCATTGCGATTGCTATCGCTGTTGCTGTGCTTGCTTGGTTTTTCTACCTCACTTCTTTTAAGGAGGAACTGGAAGCTGCGCAAGCAAAAGAGGCTTCATTAAGGTCGGACTTCTCTCGTGACTATAAAAAAGCGATTAATCTGGAGGCCTTGAAGAAGCAGAAAGAGCAAGCTATCCAATACGTCAGTTTA
This sequence comes from Allofranklinella schreckenbergeri, assembly GCF_003703475.1. Taxonomy (GTDB): domain Bacteria; phylum Pseudomonadota; class Gammaproteobacteria; order Burkholderiales; family Burkholderiaceae_C; genus Lampropedia; species Lampropedia schreckenbergeri. Next base: position 41,132 of record NZ_RDQM01000002.1, read on the forward strand.
TTAGAAAAGCAGCTTCCCAATAAAGCTGAAATGGATGCGCTGCTGTCCGATATCAACCAAGCTGGTATCGGGCGAGGTTTGCATTTTGAGTTGTTTAAACCTGGAGCATTTCAGATTAAAGATTATTATGGTGAGCAGCCGATTGATATTGTGGTTACAGGGAACTATGATGCAATTGGTGAATTTGCTTCGGATATTGCGCACTTGTCCCGTATTGTTACTATAGGCAATATGCATGTAACCAAAGACTCCAAGGATATTTCTAATGATCGTCTTACAATGAAGGCGGTAGCGAAGACATATCGTTACTTGAGTCCTGATGAGCAAATTGAGCAGGCCAAGGAGAAAAATAATAAAGGAGGGAAAAAATGAGAAATAGAATAAGATTTTTTGTGCTCTTGGGAGTGTGTGCTAATTTGCTCGGCTGTGTGAGTTCCAGGCAGGAGGAGGTGGCAGCTTGGATGGCTCAGGAGAAAAGCAAGGCGGTTCCCAAAATTGCGCCATTGCAAGAGCCTGGTGTTTTTTATCCCCTTTCATATGAGAGAGGGAATGCAGAGGATCCTTTCGCCTTCGAAAAGCTTGCTAGGGTGTTTGCAGATGCCAAAAAAGGAGGCGCTAATTTAATGGATATTCACGATAAGCGGCGCAGGGAACCCCTGGAAGCCTATCCGATTGATTCTATAAAGATGGTAGGATTTTTGGAAAAATCAGGCCGCCCAACAGCCGTACTTGAAGTGGATAAGCACCTTTATCAAGTAGTGGCTGGGAATTACATTGGTCAAAATTTTGGAAAGATTGAACAAATTTCAGAGACTCGCATTGATTTAAAGGAAGTGGTGCAAGATGCCACTGGTGAATGGGTGGAACGTTCGACGGTGCTTGAGTTGCAAGAGTGAAGGAGATTACAAAATGAAACAGCGTTCTTTGCTTGCGAATTCCATATTGTTGGGATTTATTTCGTGTTTTAGTGTTGCTTCATGGGCTGCGGATATTGTTTCTATCAATGGAATGCACCAAAACGGGCGCGAGGTCGTGCAAATTGAGCTGAATGAGCCAATTGATTTTGACCCTGTAGCATTTCTGGTGCAGTCCCCTGCGAGAATTTCTTTGGATTTTCCCGGAGTTGGGGTTGTCGCTGGTCGAAAGCATATTGATGTTAACCAAGGAAATTTGCGATCAATTAATGCAGTTGAGGCAGGTGATCGCTCCAGAGTTGTTTTGAGTTTACGGGAAATCGGCTCTTATCAAATCCACAAGTCTGGAAACATGGTGACGGTGCAACTTGGTGATGCGCCGTCGGTCCGTCATTCGACCGAAGCGGTGAAGTCAAGCTCTCTATCGCGAGCGGAGGCAATAGAAAAAATCGACTTTCGGCGTGGAATGAATGGCGTTGGGCGAGTACTGTTGGACTTGCCCAGCGATAGCGTGGGTGTCGATGTCCGCCAAGAGGGTAAGAGAATTATTCTTGAAATACCCAATGTATCGCTCTCAGATGGCTTTAAAAATTATTTGGATGTGGCTGATTTTGGTACGCCTGTAAAATATATTCGGCCAAAGCAAACAAATAAATCGACTGTTGTTGAAATTGAAGTTGAGGGTGAGTGGAGTCAAAGTTCTTACCAAGTCGGTAATCAGTATGTCCTGGAAGTGCACAAGGTCATTCCTGATCCCGGGAAGCTAACGCCTGGTGTTGGGTTTTCTGGTGAGAAGCTTTCTTTGAACTTTCAAAATGTTGATATTAGATCGCTTCTTTCGGTAATAGCGGATTTTACTAACTTCAATATTGTTGTTGCGGACTCCGTAAACGGGTCGTTGACACTTCGTTTGCAAGATGTTCCTTGGGATCAAGCCTTGGATGTTATTTTGAACTCCAAGGAATTGGGTTACGAAAAAAATGGTAACGTTTTGTGGGTTGCTCCTAAAGATGAGTTAAACGAAAGGAGACAAAAAGATCACGAGGCGCGTTTGGCTTTGGAGAAATTGGAGCCGCTGCGAACCCAAAGCTTCCAGCTTAACTATGCGAGAGCAGAGAAAATCGCAGAGCAGTTGACACAAACGCAAGATCAAGGAAGCCAAGGTTCTCAAAGTGGCCGGTTTTTGACGGAGCGTGGATCTGCGATTGCGGAGCCGCGCACTAATCAGCTTTTTGTGACGGATACGCCCTCCAAATTGGAGGAAGTGGTGAAACTCATTGCCGATTGGGATATTCCTGTAAGGCAAGTGCTGATTGAGGCGCGTATTGTCCAGGCCAATGACAGCTTTGGGAGGAACCTCGGGGTTCGCTTGGGCATGTCCGATCAACGAGCTGAGCGCGGTGGCGATGGTGGTTACCACTTGGGAGGCGGCAACCGGGCTGTTTTTGGTGGCACCTATGGGAATGTGCTCGTAGGCTCTGGCGCTGCAAATGGCACGACGGCAGCGGGACAGTTCTTTGATCTCGGTGCGAATGCTATCGGTTCTACCAGTGCGGCGAGCTTTGCGCTTTCCGTTTTCAACTCTGCAGCTAACAGGTTCTTGAATTTAGAGATTTCGGCTTTGGAATCTACTGGTGAAGGGCGGGTGATTTCCAGCCCACGAGTAGTAACCAGCGATCAGGTAAAGGCTTACATAGAGCAGGGGACGGAGCTTCCCTATGCTACTTCATCTCCCAGTGGCGGTACAACCGTCGAGTTCAGAAAAGCTGTCCTCAGTTTGGAAGTGACGCCTCAGATTACGCCTGAGGGTAACGTCATACTGAAATTATTGGTGAAGAAAGATAACCTTTCCGCGCACGGTCAAGGCGCTATTGATACCAGGAGGGTGAATACGGAAGTCCTGGTTGAAAACGGCGGGACAGTCGTTATTGGCGGTATTTTTGAACTGGATGAGACGGTTTTGGAAAATAAAGTGCCTTTCTTGGGGGACTTGCCAATTGCAGGGAACTTGTTTAAGCGTAAGGAACGCAGTGCAAGCAAGAGTGAATTGCTTGTGTTTATTACGCCTAAAATTGTGACGGAACAAAATTCGATGCGCCGATAAGCCAGCATGGAATAAATTAAGGAGTATGAAGGTGAAAAAAAAGGTACTTTCTCGTTGGATGTTTGCTGCATTACCAGCAGCTGCGCTTATGGCAGCTTGCGGTGGCGGCGGAGGAAGCGGGGGAACTGGCCCAGGTGGGGGAAATACCTCCAAAACGGAGATCTTTCTGCGTGCAGAAAAGTCCGAGCTGCCGTTGAATTTGGCCAAACTCCAACCGGGTGTGATTTGGAACTACAGCGGTAGAGGGAAGAACTCTCCCTATACGACGTCTTTGACGGTTGAGGCAAAGGTCGACGGTCGCTTTATTCCATCCTCCGGGGATAAGGATGTCTTTTCCTGTTCCTTGGATGGGGCAGGGATAGAGGTGGGAACGCTTTATTACTTGGATGGTAAAGAAGAGCACCAGGTTGAGGTGGATGCTGGAAATGGTGAGAAAGTGAAGGTGCCGGGCGCTTTCCGATCGATTGCGCTGCCTTCGTTTGGCGGGATGGCGACTTTCCATTTCCATGGCAGAGATGCGACGGCAGGCGAAGCGACGATTTCGTGCTCGTACACCGATCCTCGTGATAATCAAGAGCGCACGGCGGCGACAAAGATTCGTGTGGGGCCTAGAGAAGCAAATAACACCAACCCCTCGGTGGACTATATCGAAAGCACGAGTACAGGGAATGTGGGGTATTTGCATACCCAAGGTTCGCAAAACAATACGCAATTGCTGCTGAATGTCAAAGTCTGGAATGACTTGGATCAGCCTGTTGCCAATCCGCCTGCGGGGGTGAGTAACCTTTATGCGCGTATTGTGGGCAGCTACAACGATGCCAGCCGAGTGGCGAAATTGAGGGGCGTTGGTCCAACCGTTTCGGGTGGTACAGGTTCGACGATTGCCGTTTCTACAATCAGCGGTTTGGCGACTTTCTCTGTGACGAGTGGTCAATATGAAGGGCCGATTCTGATTGAGTTTATTGCAGACCGTGCAGATAACAATGTGTCCAACGGCATTGTGGAGCCTGTCAGCAATCTCACCGTGGTGTATGCGTTGCATGAGCCGCCGCCTTCTTTTATTCCGCCGCTTTCGATTCTGCCAGGTCAGCAGTTGAAAGGGTATTACATGCAGCCATTCATGGGTGCGCTGACTCTGAACGGATCTGGTTTGCCACCTCATAACTGGCGTCTGATTGATGGCAGCACGTTGCCGGATGGTTTGACTTTGAAACCCAATGGCGTGATCAGTGGCGTGCCCACTCGCTTGGTGAAAGATCACACCTTTAGGGTGGCTGTGGTGGATAGCACCAATAAATATGCGCCATGGCGTAGCAACCAGGTTGCAACGGGATCGGCAGTTATTTCCATTGAGGAATCGCCTTTCACGCCGCACATTGCGGAATGTGGGAATGGAACCGATGTGTGTGAGTTGAAGTCGCCTGCTGTAGTGGGGTCGGATTTTGTGTATCTGTTCACGGGAGCAGGAGGCGATGGTCATTACACATGGGATTCCGTTCCAGAATCTTCAGAAGATCAGAAAATTCATAAGTTCTTGAGGTTCAACAAAGAAACGGCCACTTTATATGCGGACCATGGTGACGTCACAGAAGATTTGCTGACTTGCAAGAAGAAGGAAAGTTCTGGAGGGAATTCTGGTCAGCAGCCGGGAGCACAGCAACCGGGGACGCAGCAGCCGGGAGCACAGCAACCGGGGACGCAACAGCCGGGAACACAGCAACCAGGAACGCAACAACCAGGAGCGCAACAACCGCAGTCGCCTACATGGACTTATGAGGAGCGTTCTTATGACTTGATCATCCAAGTGAGCTCTGCGGGTATCACAAAGAACCAAGTGGTTCGTGTCACAGTGACTCCCAAGAACCCAGGGGAGGAATGTTCGGGGCCTCTGAATTAAGTCTGCCGGGTTGAGGCTTTCCATTTTGAAAAAATTGGGAGTCTCTTTGATAAAAGCAAGCTGCTTGTTGAAAACGAGCAGCTTGTTTTTTTATGGGAAACAATAATTTTTTGAATACTATGAATCGACGTTTATCGATGACACAGGTCTTGCTCTGTGGCGCAATGGTTGTCACTCTGTCTATGGGGGTGCGGCACGGGTTTGGTCTGTGGCTGTTGCCGATCACCATGGAAATGGATTGGTCGCGGCAGGATTTTTCCATTGCACTGGCCATCCAGAATTTGGCCTGGGGATTTTTTGGCGTTTTGGCCGGTATGGCCGCAGATCGTTATGGCGCTTTTCGTGTTTTGTGCGTGGGCGCGTTGAGCTATGGGGTGGGGTTGTGGGGGATGGCCTATGCGCCCACTCCTTTGCTTTTCTCTTTATTCGCGGGTGTGCTGTTGGGGTTGGCGCAATCGTGCACGACGTATGCCGTGATTTATGGCGTGATCGGCCGTCAAATCGCTGTGGAGAAACGATCCTGGGCGATGGGCGTGACGGCTGCAGCAGGTTCTTTTGGCCAGTTTCTCATGTTGCCTGTGGAAGGAAAGCTGATTGATGTGCTGGGCTGGCAAGATGCGCTGGTGGTTTTGGCCGTGGTGGTTTTGGCGATTATTCCCCTGGCGCTGGGATTGCGTGAGCCGGGTGTGCATTCCAGAAAATCATCGGCACTTTTCGGTGGGCAAGAACAAACGGTGAGAGAGGCTTTGCGTGAGGCGTTTACGTATCGCAGTTTTTTGATGCTGACGGCCGGGTATTTTGTATGCGGCTTTCAAGTGGTGTTTATTGGGGTGCATATGCCCAGCTATTTGAAAGATATGCAAATGCCTGCGCATGTGGCCACTTATTCGCTGGCCTTGATTGGCCTTTTTAATGTGGTGGGGTCTTATATTGCAGGCTGGTTGGGACAAACGATTGCCCGCCGTAAAATTTTGGCGTTTATTTACAGCGCGCGCGCGGTTGTGATTGCCATATTTTTGATGGTGCCGATCAGCTCGGCCAGTGTGTATATTTTTTCGGCAGTGATGGGAATGCTTTGGTTGTCCACAGTGCCCCCCACCAATGCGATTGTGGCGCAGATGTTTGGAGTGCGGCATTTGTCGATGCTGGCGGGGATTGTTTTTCTAAGTCACCAGATTGGTAGCTTTTTGGGGGTTTGGCTGGGCGGTTATCTCTATGACTCTACGGGGAGTTACGATGTGGTCTGGTATATTGCGATTGCGTTGGGAGTGTTTGCTACTTTGATGAACTTGCCGATTGATGAAAAACCAGTGCACAGAGTTTCTCCGATTCAGGCTGCTTAAGTGGTGGAGGGAAGCATGATGGATAAAAAATCGCTGAAGAAATGGGGTGTGGGGGCTGCGGTCTTTGTTTTGCTGTTATTGGTTTTTGGGCTTTATGTCGATCGGGATTTGATGGTCCGATTTGCAGAGCAATTGTGGGCGTGTTTTTAATCTCTTTGGAGGATTGGGTATGAGAAATTTAACCGTCTTTTCAGCATGCTTGGGCATGGTTTGCACTGCATTTTTTTCACCGGCAATGGCGCAGGAGGTTTATCGTAGCAAGACGGCATCGGGCACCGTGATGTATTCGGATCGGGCTTTAACGCCTGGCGCGGCTTTAGTGAAAAAGGAAAAAGAGGCGTTATTGACGGATGGCGGTTTCCCTGAGGCATTGCAAAAATCGGTGCGGCGCTACCCTGTGGTTTTGTTTTCTTCGCCCGATTGCGCGCCTTGCGCACAAGGGCGGAAGGTGCTGAATCAAAGAGGAATTCCCTTCAAGGAGTACACGATTGCTACGGCCGAAGACCAAAGTGTCTTGGAGGAAAAAGGGATTGCCTCTTTGCCGCATTTGACGATTGGGCGGCAAGCCTTGCGTGGATTCAATGAGGCGCAATGGGAGCAATATTTGAACGCAGCGGGTTATCCGGCGACTTCGTTGTTGCCAGAGGGGTATCAAGCGCCGAAGGTGGAGCCATTGACTGTTTTGCAAAAGCAAGCTCAGAAGGAGGCTGCGCCTGCATCGGTGGATGGGCTGCCTGATGTGCCGAATTTGGATCCTTCCAATCCGACGGGTATTCGTTTTTAAAAATTGTTTTCAAAAATGAGCCCGATGGCTTGAAAAACAAAAAGGGACTGGAGTGCCAACTCCAGTCCCTTTTTCAATGCCCTTTTTCAAAGCCTGCCGATGCTGAAGGCAGGCAATTTTCAATGGGAAATAGCCAATGAGTAATGAGCAGGCCGTTCATGTGGCTCAAGCAGGCTCGGCCATGCCTTGATGGCGCAGCAAGGCATCGAGTTCGGGCTCTCGGCCGCGGAAGGCTTTGAACGATTCCATGGCCGGGCGGCTGCCGCCGGCTTCCAGAATGCAGTGCAGGTAGCGTTGGCCGGTCTGGGGGCTGGCGCGGCCGGGTTCGGGGGCTTCTTCTTCAAAGGCGGCGTAGGCGTCGGCGCTGAGGACTTCGGCCCATTTGTAGCTGTAATAGCCTGCGGCATAGCCGCCTGCGAAGATGTGGGAGAAGGCGTGGGGCGTGCGGCTGTAGGGGGCAGCGGGCAGCACGCTGACTTCGGCGCGCACTTGCGCCAACAGGGGCAGCACCTGAGGTTCTGGCGCCTGGTGCAGCAGCATGTCGAACAGCGCGAATTCGACCTGGCGCAGGGTTTGCATGCCGCTTTGGTAATTTTTGGCGGCCAGCATCTTGTCGTAGAGCGCGCGTGGCAGCGGCTCGCCGGTTTCGATGTGGGCGGTCATGTCTTGCAGCACGGGCCATTCCCAGCAGAAGTTCTCCATGAATTGGCTGGGTAGTTCGACGGCGTCCCACTCCACGCCGCTGATGCCGGAGACATCGCGCTCGTTGACCTGGGTGAGCATGTGGTGCAGGCCGTGGCCGAATTCGTGAAAGAGGGTGATGACGTCGTCGTGCGTGAGCAGGGCGGGTTGGCCTTGAGCGCCTGCGGCAAAGTTGCAGACGAGGTAGGCCACCGGGGTTTGCAATTGGCCGGTGTCGGGGCGTAGCCAGCGCCCGCGCATGTCGTCCATCCAGGCGCCGCCGCGCTTGCCGGCACGGGCGGGCTGGTCGAGGTAGAACTGGCCGATGAGTTGGCCGTCGCGCTCGATGCGGAAGAATTGCACGGCGGGGTGCCAGACGGGGGCCTGATCGGGCAGGATGGTGACGTTGAAGAGCTTTTGCACGATGGCAAACAGCCCTTCGATGACTTTGGGGGCCTGGAAGTAGGGCTTGATTTCCTGATCGCTGAAGCTGTAGCGGGCTTCTTTGAGCTTTTCGGAGATGAAGGTCCAGTCCCAGGGCTGGGGATCGTCCAGTTGCAAATGCTCGCGGGCGTAGGCGCGCAGGTCGGCGGCGTCTTTTTCGGCGTAGGGGCGCGCACGGCGGGCGAGGTCGCGCAGAAACTCCACGACTTGGGCGCCGGAGTTGGCCATTTTGGGGGCGAGGGAAAGCTCGGCGTAATCGGGGTAGCCCAAAAGCTGGGCTTCTTCTGCGCGCAGGCGCAGGATTTCGTCGATGACGGCGCTGTTGTCCAGGTGTTGTTGCTCGGCCGGGGCGAGGTCGGAGGCGCGGATGGCGTTGGCGTGAAAGAGCCGCTCGCGCAGGGCGCGATCCTGCGCGTATTGCAGTACGGGCAGGTACACGGGCATTTTGAGGGTGAGGCGGTGACGCTCGGGCACGCCTGCGGCCTGTGCGGCGGCGGCGGTGGCTTGCAGCACGTCGCCGGGCAGGCCGCGCACTTCTTCGGCGGTGGCGTCGTAGTGGTAGGCGTCGGTGGCGTCCAGCACGTTTTCGCTGAATTTTTGTTGCAGGGCGGCCAGGCGCTCCTGGATTTGGGCGAAGCGCTCGCGCTGGGCGCCTTGCAATTGCGCGCCGGAGAGCACGAAGCCGCGCAGGGCCAGTTCGAGGGCGCGGCGCTGCTCGGCGTTCAGGTTGGCGGGGTCGATTTGCTGGTATTTGGCGAACAGGGCTTCGCTGGCGCCCAGGCGCGTCCAGAACGCGGTGACCAGGGGCAGGGCTTCGTTATAGGCCTGGCGCAGCTCGGGGCTGTCGGCAACGCCGCTGAGGTGGTTGATGACGCCCCAGGATTTGGAGAGCCGCTCGGTGGCGACATCCAGCACTTTGGAGAGGGCCAGCCAGTCGGCGGGGAAGTCGGGCGCGGTGACGGTGGTCAAGGCGGCGTCGGCATCGGCCAGCAGGGCGGCGATGGCGGGGCCAACGTGTTCGGGGCGGATTTGATCGAAAGCGGGGAGATCGGTGATGGAGAGCAGCGGGTTGGCGGAGGTCACGAATGGGCCTTTATGAGGGGGTTGAAGTGGGTGTGCGTTGGCGCGCCCATCATGTCCTGGAGGGCCAACACACCAGCGGCCCAGATACGGGCGCCGGGAAAGGTTTTCAATGGAAAGGGGCTGGAAAGCGCGGGAAAGGGCTTGTGAGTGCTATTTTTTATAAATCAAAAGGAAACAAAATTAACTTGTTTTGGCATGATGGTATTGAAGTGATTTTTACTTTGATTGAATGTGTCTGAACTCACTTGCGCCGTGCGGTGCGCACGCCTGGCACTTGGGCGACGGCGGCGAGCACGGCTTGCAAGTGGGTGGCGTTGGGCACTTCGATGGTGAAGGTCATGGTGGCGCTGTGGTTGCGGTGGCTGCGCGTTTGCACGCCGATGACGTTGGTGCGCTCACGCGCGAGCACGTCGGAGATATCGCGCAACAGGCCCTGGCGGTCGTGCGCTTCCAGCAGGATGTCCACGGGATAGACGTTACGGGTGCTTTCGGCGCCTGCGCTTTGGCTCCACTGCACGTCGATGATGCGCTCGGGCGTGGTGGCCAGCATTTTCTGGAAGTTGGGGCAGTCCTGGCGGTGGATGCCTACACCTTTGCCGCGCGTGATGAAGCCGCCGATGGCGTCTGGCGGGGCGGGCATGCAGCACTTGGCCAGGTGGGTCATGAGCGAGTCCATGCCCACGACGAGGACTTTGCCGCCAGCGCCGCTGCTGCGCGGCTTGCGCACGACGACGTCGTCGGCCGCGGCTGGCTCGGGCGCGGGTTCGGGGTGCAGCAGCACTTCGAGGGTGCGCAGGGAGAATTCGTCCTTGCCGACGACTTCAAAGAAGGCATCGGTGGATTTGAAGCCCAGTTGTGCGGCGATGTCCTCGAGCTTGAGGGCGGTTTTGCCCTCGCGTTGCAGGACTTTTTCGACGATTTCGCGGCCTTTGGCGATGGTTTGCGCCAGGGCCTGGGCGTTGAACCAGGCGCGCACTTTGCTGCGCGCGCGCGAGCTTTGCAAATAGCCCAGCTCTTTGTTGAGCCAGTCGCGCGAGGGGCCGCCTTCCTTGACGGCGGTGATTTCAACGGTTTGGCCGTTTTCCAGCGGGGTGTTGAGCGCGACCATGGCGCCATCGACCTTGGCGCCGCGGCAGCGGTGGCCCAGGCTGGTGTGGACGGTGTAGGCAAAGTCCACCGGCGTGGCGCCACGGGGCAGCTCGACAATGCTGGCGTCGGGGGTGAGGACGTAGATGCGGTCGTCAAACAGGCCCAGGGCGCGCACTTCTTCGCTATCGGCAAATTCGCGCTCCCAGGCCAGTAGCTGGCGCAGCACGGCGATTTTGGCGTCGTAATCGCCGCTGGCGGAAACGCCCGCGTAGCCTTTGGTGCCCGCTTCCTTGTAGGCCCAGTGGGCGGCCACGCCGGTTTCGGCGTGGTCGTGCATGGCCTGGGTGCGGATTTGCACTTCCACGGCGCGGCCTTGCGCATCGCGCACCACGGTGTGCAGCGATTGGTAGCCGTTGGGCTTGGGGCGGGCGATGTAGTCGTCAAATTCTGCGGAGACTTGGGTGAAGCGCGAGTGCACCCAGTCCAGGGTTTCGTAGCAGGCCTGTACGGTGGGCACGATGATGCGCACGGCGCGCAAATCGTAGAGCTGGTCAAAGCTCAGCGATTTGCCGCGCATTTTTTTGACGATGCTGTAGATGTGCTTGGGCCGTCCCTGCACGGTCGCGTCGATGCCCCGCTCGGTGAGTTGGCCGCGGATGAGTGCGCACAGGCTTTGCATGTACTGCTCGCGCTCGCGGCGTTTTTCGTCGAGCTGTTTGGCGACGCTGCGGTAAGTCTCTGGCTCGAGAAAGCGAAAGGCCAGATCTTCCAGCTCCCACTTGAGCTGCCAGACGCCCAGGCGATGGGCCAGCGGGGCGAAGACGTACAGGCTCTCTTGCGCGAGGATGGGGTCAATTGGCGTTTTGCTGCTGGCGTGGTGGCGCAGGGTTTGCAGGCGCGAAGCCAGGCGGATAAGCACCACGCGCAAATCGCGCGAGAAGGCCAGCAGCATCTTGCGCACGGTTTCGGCTTGCTCGACTTTGGCATCGCCTTTTTTGTAAACGCCCGGGCCGCTGCGCGCTTGGTGTTGCACGTGCATCAGGCGTGAGGTTTCCAGCGCGAGGGTGGCATAGGTTTCGCCAAAGCGCCGCGCAATGGCTTCCTGCGGATGGCTGAGGTGGAAAGAGGCGTAAATCAGATAGGTGACGGTCTGCATGGCCTCGGAGCCGCCAATGTCGCGCAAGATGGCGGCAACGGCATCGGCATGGGCCAGCGCGTTTTCGCCGCTGCGCAAAGTCTCATCGGTTAGCAGCGGCTCGGCAAAGGCGCGGGCGCGCTCCAGCATGCCTGTTTGTTGCGGCAGCAAATGGGCGGCAGCGCTGAACACGGGTGGCTGAGGGGCTTGCGCATCGTCGGTGCGGCCAGCCGCAAGGGCTGTCTGGGCGGATCGGGCAAGCTCAGAAGATTCGGCAACAAGACGGTTCATGGGCTTGGACTATACGCTGGCGCTCATGCCTGGCGGGCATATGCCGATTCACGAAAGTGCCCCAAGGGCTGGCCTGCTTGTTGAATGGGTATTTTATTTTCTATATCAAATGGAAAAATAATATGCTTGTTTCGGCAATATGGTATTTTTTATGATTTTCCTTTGATGTGTAATTTGTACGGCGATGGCTATTCGGGGCGAAGCTGGCCGTTTTCCTGCAATTGGAGCAGCCGCCGGCGGGTCATGGTCTGGCTGAAGCCATCCGGCGATGTGAACATGAAGATGCCTTCATCGGGGCTGGCCCAGGTCAGTTGGGTGCGCAAGCCGTTTTCACCGAGAAAGAACCAGGCGCCAACTTGCATGGGGGGAAGATCAGGTCCGCTGGCATCTTTGCTCTTGGGGCTGCTGGGTGATTCCTCTGGCGCCTCTGTCAGCATGGGCACGGCCATGCGGGCGGATGGCGCGGCAGCAGGCCTTGCGCCTTTGGGCTGGCCGATGTCGATGGCCTGGCCTTCGGGCGAGGCGTAGAGAAGTTGTACGCCGCCGTCTTGCGGCACTTCGGCCGTCGCCTCCTGGATCGCTTGGCGGTGCAGGTCTTTGAGCTTGCTCACCGCTGGCTCGACCTGCTCTGCCGAGAGGCCCACGCTGAGCAGGCCCACACGCAGTTGTTCGTGCATGTCTTTGACCGAGCGCAGCAGCTCCGGAGCGGGGTGGCGGAAGCTGTCGGCCTGCACGCTCAGCAGCAACAGGCTGACCAGGCGCAGATAGCCTTTGGGATCGCGTGCGATCAGCGCATCTTCATCGGTGAAGGATTCGCCGGAGTCTCTGGCGTGGCGCAGCAAAGATTTGGCAACGACCTTGGCCCAGGGGCCACTCAAGAATGCGCGCACACGCGGATGCGCTGCGGCATATCGCGGTGTGGCCTTGATTTGCGCAACGATTTTTTTCAACAGTGCGTCGGTGTTGATCTCTGGCCCAACCGCTGGCGCAGAGGCGGTGGCAGGGGCGGCCGGACGCGGCGTATTCAAAAGTTGTTCGCTGGCCCACTGAAAGGCCTCGGTGGAGCGCGCCTGAGCCAGGCGGGCGGTGTGCGAGATGCTTTGCACACGTTGTAAAAAGTCCTGGCAGCCTGGGGCTTGTTCAGTGGGAAACTGCTTGGCCTTGGCGCGCACTTCGGCCAAGAAGGCGCGCGCGGGGTGCGCGGTGCTGCGCAAAAAGGCAGGGTCGTTTTGCACCAGGGCGCGCAACGCGGGCATCCATTGGGCGACGATTTTTTTCAGGGTGGGCAGATGGGCCGTGTCTTTGACCAGATGGATCACCAAGGTTTGCAGGTCCAAAGCTTCGGCCTCTGGTTTTGGGGTAGGCGCGGCAGATTTGCTGGCCGGACGGCCCACCTGGGTCAGCGCAAAATCCGCTTCAGGCAGGTGGAGCGCATCCGTTTGCTCGGGCTGGGGCGCTTGTGCAGGCTTGTTGAGCACGTAGAGATGGGCCTGATCGCCCAAAGTGCGCAACAGCTCTTGTTTGGTGAGCAAATCCTCGGAGTTGGTGCTGATGCCTGTATTCAGGTAAGACATGTTGCCAAACCCTGTCGTCAAAGCGCCAAAACTGGTATTGCGTTTTTGCACCGCCTCTACCCCGGCTTCGGACATTTGGTTGGCGACCAGCATGTACGTGCGCGCCAGATAGGTGGGCAGCACCGCAACAAAGCTCTTGAGCGCCAGCGATTTGACGGCATCCTCGCCCTGGCTGGCATAAATCATTTTTTGCGCCGCCAGCAGGTAATTCTCGGGGCGCATGGGGTTGCGGTTGGGGTGGATGTAGCTGTAGCCGCGTGCGGCGCTGACCAACCCATCCAGTTGATTGAGGCTGTGGCTCACAGCCGCCTCCAGTGCATTGCGCAGGTGCAATAAATCGCTTTTGGCCTGGATGGACAAATCGTTGCCAGCGCCTAAACCGCCCAGGCTGGAGGTGATGTCGTCATCGTCCTGAAAGGGGTCGAAGTCAACGACTTCGGAGAAAGCGTTGAGCAGATAAGCGGGGTAGGCACGCTCCCACTCATCTTGGTTTTTCTGCAAAAAGTGCAGGCTTTGCTGCATCAATACGGGGCCAATTTGCCCCAGGGTTGGATCCTGGTTTTGGGCAATGCGTGCATGCGCTTCCTTGAGAATGCGCCGCACGCTGGAGCCGCTCTCTCTCAAGGCGGCGATGACCCCTTTTTTGAAAGTAGTCCAGTTGGCCTCAAGCTGTTCCATCTTTCACCTCCCCGTAAAAAGGGGCCTGAAGCCCCTTGTTTATTTCAGTGCCTTGAAGCGCATGCGTTTCGGTTGTGCAGCTTCTTCACCCAGGCGTTTGCGTTTGTCGGCCTCATACTCCTGGTAGTTCCCGTCGAAGAAGACCCACTGGCTATCGCCTTCGGCAGCCAGGATGTGGGTGGCAATGCGGTCCAGGAACCAGCGGTCATGGCTGATGACCAGCACCGTGCCCGCATACTCCAGCAGGGCATCTTCCAAGGCGCGCAGGGTTTCAACGTCCAGGTCGTTTGAAGGCTCGTCAAGCAACAAAACGTTACCGCCTGTCAGCAGTGTTTTCGCCAAGTGTAGCCTGCCTCGTTCCCCGCCAGAGAGATTGCCCACTTTTTTCTGCTGGTCGCCGCCGTTGAAGTTGAATCGGCCTGCATAAGCGCGGCTGGGCATTTGGAATTTACCAACGGTGACAATATCCAGACCGCCGGAAATATCTTCCCAAACGGTTTTGTCGTTGGAGAGATCATCACGGGATTGATCGACGTAAGCGATTTGCACGGTAGGGCCGATATCAACCGTGCCGCTATCGGGCGTTTCGCGCCCGGCGATGAGCTTGAACAGCGTGGATTTACCGGCGCCGTTGGGGCCGATGATGCCCACAATGGCCCCGGCGGGGATGTTCATGCTCAGGTTATCGATCAGCAGACGGTCGCCAAAAGACTTGCTGACGTTCTTGAATTCAATGACTTTGCTGCCCAGCCGCTCTGCCACAGGGATGAAGATTTCCTGGGTTTCGTTGCGTTTTTGGTATTCGTAGTCGGACAGCTCCTCGAAGCGGGCGATACGGGCTTTGCTCTTGGCTTGGCGGCCCTTGGCGTTCTGACGCACCCATTCCAGCTCTTTTTTCAGGGCTTTGGCGCGGGCTTCCTCGCCTTTTTGCTCGGCTTCCAGGCGGGCTTGTTTCTGGGTCAGCCACTCGCTGTAGTTGCCTTTGTAGGGGATGCCATGGCCGCGGTCGAGCTCCAAAATCCACTCGGCGGCGTTATCGAGGAAGTAGCGGTCGTGGGTGATGGCGACGACAGTGCCGGGGAAGCGCTGGAGGAACTGCTCCAGCCAATCCACGCTTTCGGCGTCCAGGTGGTTGGTGGGCTCGTCCAGCAGCAGCATGTCGGGCTTGGACAGCAGCAGGCGGCACAGCGCCACGCGCCGCTTTTCCCCGCCGGAGAGGTGGCCAACCACCGCATCCCAGGGGGGCAGGCGCAGGGCGTCGGCGGCGATTTCCAACTGGTGCTCGGAATCCGTGCCTGCGGTAGCGATGATGGCTTCCAGCCGGGCTTGCTCTGCGGCAAGGGCGTCGAAGTCGGCGTCGGGTTCGGCGTAGGCGGCGTACACCTTCTCCAGCTCAGCGCGGGCGGAAATCACCTCGCCCATGGCTTCTTCCACGCATTCGCGCACGGTTTGCTCGGGCGCCAATTGCGGCTCTTGCGGCAAATAGCCGATTTTCAGGCCTGGCATTGGCAAGGCTTCGCCTTCAATTTCTTTATCCAGACCAGCCATGATTTTCAAGAGGCTGGACTTGCCCGAACCATTCAGGCCCAGCACGCCAATTTTGGCGCCGGGGAAAAAGCTCAGGGAAATGTCCTTGAGGATTTGGCGTTTTGGGGGAACCGTTTTACTGACACGGTTCATCGAATAGACGTATTGAGCCATCTGGTCTTTCAGAGGGGTATTGAATAAGGGGGAGCGGATTGCTTTCGGAAAGGGCGCGGTGCGGCATCTTTGCGACAGTGCCTGCATTCTCTGGCCTCGTGGGGGCAGCCCATTGGAGAGTAAATGGCAGTATGCGCGGCATCTTGTGCCAAAATGCGCACGTTTTGGGTTTCAGTCACCCAAAACCTTTGATTCGCAGCGTTGAGGGCCAAGCGCCACCGCACAATTCTAATCAACAACGCACGATGCCCAGACTGAGCGCCTTGCTTCATACCGAAAACAGCGGGCGTGGGCGAAACCAAGTGGACGGCGTTTTGTTTGCCAGGACGCCCATCAAAATACAGTGACTTTTGAATCCTTGAATCTGTCGGCCGACATCGTTTCTGCCGTGACAGCGCTGGGCTACGTTCAGCCCACCCCCATCCAAGCCCAATCCATCCCGTTGATTTTGGCCGGTCACGATTTGCTCGCTGGCGCGCAGACCGGCACGGGAAAAACCGCTGCGTTTACGCTGCCTTTGTTGCAATCGCTCAGCCAGGCTGACCAAGGCAGGCAAGAGGGGCGGGCGCCGAGGGCGCTCATCCTCACTCCCACGCGTGAGCTGGCGGCGCAAATCAACGACAACATCATCGCTTACGGCAAGCATTTGGCGCTGAGCTCCGTCGTGGTCTTCGGCGGCGTGGGCATGACGCCGCAAATCAATGCCATTGCCAAAGGCGTCGATATCCTCGTGGCAACGCCGGGGCGCCTGCTGGATTTGCACAGCCAAGGGTATGTGGATCTCAGCGCCGTGCGCTACCTCGTGCTCGATGAGGCCGATCGCATGCTGGATATGGGCTTTATCCATGATGTGCGCAAAGTCTTGGCGGTGCTGCCCGATGACAAGCAATCGCTGCTGTTTTCGGCGACTTTCAGCGATGAAATCCGCAAGCTGGCCAACAGCTTTCTGAAAAATCCGCAGCACATCCAGGTCACGCCGCCCAATACGACGGTGCAGCGCATTAGCCAAGTCATTTGCCCGGTAGGTAGGCAGCAGAAAAAAGCGGCCTTGCTGCACATCATCACCTCGCGCAACTGGAATCAGGTGCTGGTATTCACGCGCACCAAATTTGGCGCCAACCATGTGGCTGAATTCCTGAATAAAAACGGTGTCAGCGCCATGGCCCTGCATGGCAATAAAAGCCAATCGGCCCGCACCCAGGCGCTTTCCAGTTTTAAAGCGGGGGATTTGCGCGTTCTGGTGGCAACAGACATTGCCGCGCGCGGCATCGATATCGATGAGCTGCCGCATGTGGTGAATTACGAAATCCCCAATGTGCCTGAAGATTACGTGCACCGCATCGGGCGCACCGGCCGCGCGGGCAACGAAGGGCATGCCATCAGCCTGGTGTGCCTGGATGAAGAAGGCTTCATGATGGAGATTGAGCGCTTTACCAAGCAGGAAATCCCCGTGGAACTGATGCCTGAGTTCGCGCCGCCGGAAGACGAAGTGGCCGAGCCGATTGCCATGGGCCGCCAGACGCTGTGGGGCGGGGCGGGCAAGCCGCCGAGCCGGGAAGTCATGCAAGCGGCGGCCAAAGCCGCGCGCAAAGAGATGATGGAACGCATCCAAAGCAAGCGTGTGGCCCAGGGTAGCCGCAAGAAAGGGCCGGAGTACAAAGCGCAAGAGCAGGACAAGCCAGCGCGTGCCAAAGGGGCTGCAGCAATGGGAGGCGCTACGGAAAGTGACATGGCATCGGCTTCGGCCCCGCAGGGCGAAGGCGCATCCAACTCCAGCCCGCGCCCGCTGGATGCGGATGGCAAGCCCTTGAAGCGCCGCAACCGCTTCCGCGCCGGGGGGCGCAGCCGCGCGCAACGCAGCGATAGCGCGCCAGGGGCGGAAGGCGGCCAAAAAGCTGCCGTATCGCGCGGCCCCGGCCCATCGACCGGATATGCCAAGCCGCAGGGTGCGCGCCCGGCCAAGCCCAATAAAACAGGGCGGGGCAGCCAGCGGGAGCAACGCTCGCGCGATCCCATGCTGCGCGCCGATGCTCACCTGGGCACCCAAACGGGCATTTCGCTGGCACCTGCATACCGGGGCGACAGCGGCCGCCAGCCAGACCCTATGCGCACCAGTGTGGACAGCATGGCCGAGCGCGGCCGCCGCAACAAAGGCGGCAACCGCAATAAAAACCGCGGGCCTGGGGGCATTTCCCCCTTGCAGCACAGCGGGCTGGCCATTGGTGGCCGTCGGCATGGGGGGTGATGGTGTATTTGCAAACCTAGGGAAAAATCGATTCCACGTGGATATGCCGAAAAGGCATTGATTTTTTTCTTTTGGATTGTAAATTTTGGGGTGTTGAGGGGTGTATGACCGGCGGCAAAACTGCCGGTCGGGCGCTTGTTTCCGCAGCTTTGTCAGCCTGCACCGCGAGCCTGCGCTGTCAGCCCCTTGGTTCGCCCCTTATTTAGCCCCTTATCATCGTGGGCCTATTCCACCGAAACCGACTTGATGATGCATGCCAGCGCGCCGCAAGCGCGTGTGGCGGCCCCACAGTGCCATGACGGTTCAGCACAGCCTGCTTTTAATTGCCGCCCTGATTGTTGCGGGCGGATTTTTTTCCATGGCGGAAATCGCCCTGGCCGCATCGCGCCGTATCCGCCTGCGCCAGCTCATTGCAGACGGCAACGTGCAGGCGCAGCGCGTGCTGCTGATGCAAGAGCAGCCGGGCGACTATTTCACGGTGGTGCAGATCGGGCAAAACGCCATCGCCGTGCTGGGCGGCATCGTGGGGGAGGGCGCGTTCAGCCCTTACATCACCATGGCGCTGGATCGGTGGCTGCCCCCGGCCACGGCGGCGACGGTGGGGTTCGTGATCTCGTTTCTGCTGATCACCTCGCTGTTTATTCTGTTTGCCGACATCGCGCCCAAGCGGCTGAGCATGGCGGAGCCGGAGAAAGTCGCCATGCGCGTGTGCCGCCCCATGCAGTTTTTCATGACGGTGTTGCGCCCTCTGGTGTGGTTTTACAGCAGCACCAGCACGCTGCTGTTCAAGCTGCTGCGCCTGCCGACGCAGCGCGATGAGCGCGTCACCTCTGACGACATCCTGGCGATGGCTGAGGCCGGCACGCAAGCGGGGGAGCTGGCGCAGAGCGAGCAGCGTGTGATTGCCAACCTGTTCGATCTGGATAACCGCCTGGTCACCAGCGCCATGACCACGCGCGACCGGGTGGCGTTTTTCCTGCAAAACGACACGGACGCGCTCATCCGCGCCCGCATTGCCGAGGAGCCTTATTCCACCTACCCCGTGTGCGATCGCGATATCGACCACGTCATTGGCTATGTGGATGCGAAAGACTTGTTCCAGCGCGCGCTCAACAACCAGCCCATCAACTTGCAGGACGACAAGCTCGTGCACAAGGTGCTGGTCATCCCCGACCGCCTCACCTTGACGGAAACGTTGGAGCAGTTTCGCCAGGCTGGCGAGGATTTCGCCGTCGTCGTGAACGAATACAGCCTGGTGGTAGGCGTGGTTACGCTCAACGACGTGATGAGCACCGTGATGGGCGATTTGATCGGCCCCGACCATGAGGAGCTCATCGTGCAGCGCGATGAAAACTCCTGGCTGATTGACGGCATTACCCCCATCGAGGATGTGGTGCATGCATTGCAGATCGATGAGTTTCCGCACTTTGAGGATTACGACACGCTGGCGGGCTTTCTCATGGTCATGCTGCGGCGCATCCCCCGGCGCACCGACTCGGTGAATTGGGCGGGCTACAAGTTTGAAGTGATGGACGTGGACAGCTACCGCATCGACCAGGTGCTGGTTACACGCTTGCCAGAGATTTAATTTTGTAAATCAAAAAGAAAGAAAATGACCTTGTTTAGGCATGATGGTATTTAAATCAATTTTGCAATGATTGGTAATTTGGCAAACCCGTGAAGCTGCGTGACAGTTTCTTGGTAAGCTATTTTCATGTTGCACTCTGGCAACATTTGGCGGAATTAAACATGCTCGGGGAGCCAAAAACAGTCGCCAAGGCGCTTGAGAAACCGCTTCGTCACAATAATACGAATTGTTTTAATTATTCAGAGCGCACAGCCCTCGTCATTCGCGCCATCCCCATGCGGGATGGGCCATTGCCGAAACCGCCTCCGCCACTGGGCGGTTTTTTCATGCCTGCAATGGTGGCGGCTGAGGTAGGCCTTGGAGTTTGTGCACGCTCTCGTCGCGTCTTCCCATCCTTTTTGATTGCATAGGAGTTTTCATGTCTTCGCTGAAACGCAACGTCTTTCGTTTGAGCGCCCTGCAAATCGCTTTGCTGGCAGCGGGCTTTGCCCATGCGCAGGCCAATGATGCGGTGCTGCCTACCGTCAACGTTCAGGGCCAGGCCGCGCCCACCGCACCCGTGGAAGATTGGCGCGCCTTGGAGCGCACGACCGATACCGATCTGAAGGAAGTGCTGGCCGATCAGACTGCCGTGCAGTTTGGCGGCGGTCGGGGCGCATCGCAGTGGGTGACCATCCGCGGCATGGGCCAAGACCAGATCGACTACGTGGTGGACGATGCCTCCAGCGATGCGCAAATCTTCCACCACCAGGGCCGTTTCATGCTCGATCCCGCCTTGGTCAAGATCATCGGCATCGAGAAGGGCACAGGCTCGGCCAGCTCCGGCATCGGTGCCACCAGCGGCAAGATCGAAGCCACCACCGTGGATGCGCTCGATCTCCTGCGCGAGGGCCAAAACGTGGGCTTTCGCGCCAACGCGGGCCTGAGCAGCAACAAAGGGCGCAATGGCGGCCTGTCCGTTTATGGCAAAAGCGGCCTGGTCGATGGCCTGGTGGTGTTCAACCGGGTGGACGATCAGGACTACAAAGACGGCAGCGGCCGCAAGATCGGCAACAGCGCGCTGGATGGCCGCAGCTTCCTGGCCAAGGCGGGCGTGAGCTTCTCGCAAGACGCCCGCGCCACCCTCAGCCATCGCCGCGAGGAGGAGTTTGGCGTGCGCAACCTGCGCGAAGAATTCTTCTTCGATACCGCCAACGACAGCCCCTCGCACCGCCATCGCACGGTGGACACCACCACGGCGGTCTTCACGCACAAAAACCTGGGCTTTATCGACACGCTGGAAGCCAACGCCAGCCGTATGCGCACCAAGCAGGAAAGCGAAGGTGCAGGGGCGCTGCCAACGGCTTCCGTGGTGAATATCAACACCAATATGGGCAACCTGCGCATGAGCAGCCGCGTGGGCGAGCACCGCGTCAAATACGGCATCAACTTGCGCAAGCAGGAGGCCGACTCGACAACCGCCCAAGCTGCCAAGCTCGGTAGCCAGGAAAAATCCGACACTGGCTTCTACGTTGAAGGCATTTGGAACCTGGCGCCCGTGACGCTGACCACCGGCCTGCGTTACGACCGCTTCAGCCTCACCTCCAACGAAGGCCAAAAGCGCTCCGACGGCAACATCAACCCCAGCGTGGGGCTGATTTGGGATGTCTCCAGCAACCTCTCCTTCAACCTCAGCCACAACCGCGCCAGCCGCAGCCCGCGCTTTTACGAAGCTCTGCTGGCCAGGACGCCCATCCGCTACGCGGAAAACCTCAAGGCCGAGCGCTCGCAAAACACCGAGATTGGCTTTGACTGGACGAGCGGCGGCTTTGCTGTTTCCGGCAGCTACTTCCAGCAAAAAATCAAGGACTTGCAAAACTTCCAGGGGATGAACTGCCAGGGCCGCAATTGCGCCTATCGCCTGGTGCGCAACAACGGCGAGCTGCGCAACCGTGGCTATGAGCTGAGCAGCAGCTACCGCTGGCAAGGCTTGACCGCCCGCCTGGGCGTGGCGCACAGCAAGCCCAAGCTCAATGGCGCAACCTACGACTCCGTGGCCACCGCCGTGCCCATGGGCCGCCAGTGGACCACCGGCCTGGCCTACCAGTTCAAGCCCGCGCATCTGGAGCTGGGCTGGCGCGGTCGTTACGCGCAAAAGGGCAGCTACATCAACGCCACCCGTGGCAGCGGCACGCCTGTGAACCGCAGCGGCTACGGCGTGCACGACCTGTATGCAACCTGGATGCCGCTGGGCAACGACAGCTTGCACGTCAACTTTGCCATCAACAACGTGGGCAACAAGCTCTACCGCAGCCACAGCCAGCGCTCGGGCAACAGCGCTTTGCCAGAGCCAGGCCGCGAGTACCGTGTCAGCGTCAACTACCGTTTCTGATCGAGCTGTTGATCGCGCTTGCGAGCGGGGCCGCTGATGGGGTGGTTGATGGGGCTGGGCACAGCACAGCCCCCCGCCATCGCCCCAGCATTACGCAGTGAAACAACACAAAAGGCGCTTTTCCAGGCGCCTTTTGTTTTTGGAGGACGATTTGTTTGCTTTTTACTTCAAAAAAGCAATAATGTCGGCTTCATTCATGCACATTGGAGTTGGAAATGCCAAGGACAGCAAAAGGATCGGGTGAATTGGAGCGCGCCCTGGAAGTGATTGCACAGGCCAAAACGGTGGAGCAGTTGCGCCAGGCGCAGGCGGTGGCCTTGCCGCTGATTTGCGGGTTGAACATGCAGGAGACGGCCAAGGTCATCGGTTGCTCGGTCGGCTGGGCCAGCCGTTTGCGCAATCGCTTTCTGGCCGGTGAGATGGTGGGCGATCAACCCACGCGCGGCGGTCGCCGCCGCCAGCACATGAGCGAGGCGGAAGAGCGCCAGATTTTGCAGCCCTACCTCGACCGCGCCCGCCAGGGCACGGCTGTGGATGTGGGCCAGGTCAAGGCCGATCTGGAGAAAAAACTGGGCCGCACGATTGCCCTGTCCACGGTGTACAACTTGTTGCGCCGCCACGGCTGGCGCAGGCCGGTGGCGGAAAAGCGCACGGCGTCCAGCGAGGAATAAACGCCTGTCCCCCAAAAGCGCTGGGCGGGCAGCGCATGGCTGGTGCCATTGGATTTTTTTATCAATCAATAGGAAAAATAATTGCCTTGTTTAGGCATGATGGTATTGAATCCGTTTTTCTTGTAAGAAATTTTGCACAAGTGGGCGCCTCGAACCGTGCGGTCGGACACCGCACGGTTTTTTTATGGCCTGGTCTGGGCTTTTGCCTGTGCCTGGGTTTGCGCGCGCTCGCGCTCTTCCGTGGTTTGGGCCACTTTGTCGCGCACGTACAGTGGCGCCACCGCAGCGGGCGCTTGCAGCAGGCCGCGGGCGATCAGGCCGGGGGCCAGCGACAGCATGGCGAGGGCGCTGGGGCGCGCGAAGAAGGATTGGCCGGCCTTGCCGCACAGGGCATCGGCGTACACCTCCAGCGCGTTGCCGGCCAGGACGTAGCCGTCGGGCACATGCAGCTCAGCTGGCGGCAGCGCGCGGATGGGGGCTTCGCGCACCCAATGGCCGGGCGCCAGGGAGGCGGGCGCAGCAGCGGCTGATGCGGGCGCGGGCTGCCAGCGCAGCGGCGCGGCGTACACCTCGTGCATGCGGGCATCCAGCACGGCCATGACGCGCTGCGCGCCCATCTCCAGGCGGGCGTGCTCGGCGATGGCCAGCAGCGAATCGACCGGCAATGCCTGCAATTGCGCGCCCCAAGCCAGGCCCTGCGCGGCGGCGCAAGCGGTGCGCAGGCCCGTGAAAGCGCCGGGGCCGCAGCCGTAAACAATGGCATCGAGCGCGCGCAGGCAAAGGCCCGCCCGCTCCAGCAAGGCCAGCGCTTGGGGCAAGAGCTGGCGCGAGGCTTGTGGCCCGCCCGCCTGTTCGACATGCAACTGCACAGAGCCGTTTTGCACGGCGATGGAGAGCTGATCGGTACTGGTGTCGAAGGCGAGAAGGCGCATGGCGGGAAAGTGGGCAGGGGGCCGGGCGGCCGGTTGGGCGCATGCAGCGCCTGCTCAACGCTTTTGGCTGCTCGCGCCGGGATGAAGAATGCACGACAAGGCTATGATTCTGCTGCAAGATATGGCAAGCGATGCGCAGCGCCAAGGCGTGCCCGCAGAAGGCTTGTATGTTGAACCTGAGTGAGCCAAAGCCGTGTGTATGTTGTTTGTAAAAAAATGGGCCGGGCAGTGTAGCGCGATTCCTTTTGCGGGCCGGGGCGCGGCCCCGGCCGTGGCGGCGGCGCTGGCGCTGCTGGCCTGTGCCTGGCCCGGGGTGGCGCTGGCGCAGGGCCGCGCGCAGGCGGCGCTGGCCCCGGCAGTGACGGCTCCAACAGCGGCGGCTGCAACGGCGACGGCTTCAATGGCGGCTGCGGGGCAGGCGGCATTGCCCAGGGGCTTTGCTTCGGCGCTAGCCAAAGCCAAGATTCCGCAGGAGGCGGTGTCGGTTTGGGTGGCCCCGGCCGATGGCAATGGCCAGCCGCGCGTGGCGCACCGCGCCGATCATTTGATGAGTCCAGCCTCGACGATGAAGCTGGTGACGACGTATGCGGCGCTCGATCAGCTCGGCCCGGCTTACACCTGGCGCACGCGCATTTACACCGATGGCGCGATCGACAACGGCAGCTTGCGCGGCAACGTCTATATCCAGGGCGGGGGTGATCCGAAGTTGGTGATGGAACGGCTGTGGCTGCTGCTGCGCCAGTTGCAGCAGCGCGGCGTGCAGGTGATCGTGGGCGACATCGTGCTCGATCGCAGCGTGTTCGAGCTGCCTGCGCACGATGCGGCAGCGTTCGATGATGAGCCGCTGCGGCCCTACAACGCTGCGCCCGATGGGTTGCTGATCAACTTCAAATCGGTGGTCATGCGGTTTGTGCCCGATATGGGAAAGGGCGTGGCCCATGTGCAAATCTCGCCGCCGATGGCGCAATTGGAGGTGCCTGCGACGGTGCCCCTTTCCACCAACGCGAAAACCTGCCCGGCCAGTTGGCGCCAGGGGCTGCGCCTGGATGTGAGCGAGCCGGAGCGCTGGCGTTTTGCGGGCAGCTATCCGGCCGCTTGCGGCGAGTTGAACTGGCCGGTGGCTTACCCCGACCCGGAGGCGTTTGCCAACAAGGCGGTGGAGGGCATGTGGCGCGCGCTGGGCGGCAGCCTGACGGGGCGCGTGCATGCGGGCGTGACGCCTGCGGCGCTGCGGCCGATGATTGTGGAGGCCTCGCTGTCGCTGCCCGAAATCGTGCGCGATGTGAACAAATACAGCAACAACGTGATGGCCGACCACGTGTTTCTGGCGCTGGCGGGCGTGGGCGGGCAGGGCCGCAACATGCGCCCCAGCGATGCGCAGGCCAACGTGTTGCAGTGGTGGGAGCGGCGCATTGGCAATCCGCGCGCCAGCTTGGTGATGGACAACGGCTCGGGTCTGAGCCGCACGGCGCGGGTGACGGCGCATGCACTGGGGCGCATGCTGCAAAACGCCTGGCATTCGGCCGTGATGCCGGAGCTGCTCTCCTCCATGCCCGCCGTGGGGGTGGATGGCACGATGCGGCGCAGTCGGGCTTCCGGCTCGGCGCATATCAAGACGGGCTCGCTGCGCGACGTTAACGCCATTGCGGGCTACGTGCACGGCCACAGCGGGCGGCGCTATGTGCTGGTGGCGTTTGTGAACCACCCCAATGCTGCGGCGGTGCGGGGGGCGGCTTTTGATTCCTTGATCGATTGGGTGGCGCAGGATTGACAGGTTATTTTACAAATCAAAAGGATAAAAAATTGCCTTGTTTTGGCATGATGATATTGAAATCTATTTTCTTTTGATTTGTTATAAAGAGCGGATTTGCAGATGGGGTCGGTCTGAAAAACCCCTGAAAATTTATAGCGAATAAGAACAATTCTTATATCATCTCGGGTGGCCGTGTCAGCCTGTGGCGTTGACACGCTTTTTTTCGTCCCGGCTGATCCCCTGGCGCCCCTGTGGCGAGCGCCCATTGCCTTTGCCAAGCCCAGCGCCCTGTGTGGCATGCGGGGCGGGCTGGCCTTGGCGCAGGTCACGGCGCTGGCCATTGCGCCAAGGGGGCGGCAAGCAAAACACCCACTATGGCAGGCAAGCCTTCAACCTCTGCACCTTCACCCGCAGCGCCCGCTTTGCCCGGGCGTTACCGACTGGCCGTGGCCGCGCGCGCGCTGGCAGGCGTGGGCCTGGGCTACGCTTTGGCGAGCTTGGCCGCTTCATTGCTGGCGCTGCTGCTGCCCAAGCTGGGCATGCATCGCGCTGATGCCGTCACCCTGGCAACCATGCTGGCGTTCCTCTTGCATGCCGGTGTGGTGCTGTGGGCTTTCGCCAGCGCCAGCGGTTGGCGCGTTTGGCGTGGCTTGGGCGCGGGCGTGCTGGTGTGCGCCGGGCTGTTATGGTGGGTGCAAACTTGGGGAGGCGCCGCATGAGGCCGGATGGAAAGCCCGAGGGTCTGCGCCAGGCCATGGCCTGGCTGCACACCTGGAGCAGCTTGCTGCTGGGGTGGCTGCTGTTTGCTGTCTTTCTGACGGGCACGTTCAGCTTTATGCGCAGCGAGATCGACGATTGGATGCGGCCCGAGCTGCACGCTTCATCGCCCGCCACGCCGCCCGCGCAAGCTGCGGCGAATGCCTTGCAAGCCTTGCAGCGCCTGGCCCCGCAGGCCGATAGCTGGACGATTGCCTTGCCCAGCGCCCGCCAGACGGCGCTGGCCGTGAGCTGGCGCGTTGCCAGCCCCGGCGCGGCCGCTGGCGGGGCTGGCAACGCGCCGCCCGGGCGGGCAGGGCAGGCGACCCGCTATCTGGACGCCGCCACGGGCGAGCCGCTGACGCCGCGCCAGACGCGCGGGGGCAGTTTTTTCTATCGTTTCCACTTCGAGTTGTACGGCCTGCCGCGCGTCTGGACGCGCTGGCTCATCGGCATCGCCACCATGATGATGTTCGTGGCCATCATCAGCGGCGTCATCACGCACAAGAAAATCTTTAGCGACTTTTTCACCTTCCGTCCCGGCAAAGGCCAGCGCTCCTGGCTGGATGCGCACAACGCCAGTGCCGTGCTGGCTTTGCCGTTTCATTTCGTCATCACCCTCAGCGGGCTGCTGTTGCTGGTCAACACGCTCATGCCGTGGCCGGTCGATGCGGTGTACCGTGGCGATCGCATGGCGTATTTCATGGAGTCGAGCGGCCTCACCGCCGCAGCCGGCAATGCCCGCCCGTCTGGCGGCCGCGCAGCGAATGCCTCGCCCGCAAGCCGCCCAGGCCGCGCGGCAGCAGACGACGCCAGCGAGCCAGCGCACCGCCCAAGCCATCCCGCCGTAGGCGAGGCCAGGTTGCAAGAGCTGATTCAGCACGCCCAGGCGCAATGGCCCAGGCATGGCGTGGGCCGCATCACCATTCAGGCCCCTTATTCGCCCAAAGCCACGGTCGAGCTGCGCGAAGGCGGCGGCGACCATCTCAGCGAACGCGGCGATGCCCGCCGCCTGCGCTTTGATGCCAGCGGCGCGGCGTTGCCAGCGCCCCCTGCCGCCCAGCCTTCCTGGGTGCGCGCCACCTACAACGTCCTGGTAACGACGCACCTGGGCCGTTTTGCTGAACCGGCCGTGCGCTGGCTGCTGTTTCTCTCCGGCCTGTTGGGCAGCCTGATGGTGGCCAGCGGCATGGTGCTCTGGGTCGTCAAACGCCTGCCGCAGCGCGCCAAGCAGGGCTACACCCCGCGCGGGCATCGGCTGGTCGAGCGGCTCAACGTCGCCGCCATCGCCGGGCTGTGCGTGGCAGTGGCCAGCTACTTCTGGTGCAACCGCTTGCTGCCCGCCGCCCTGGCCGATCGTGCTTTGTGGGAAATACGCGGCTTTTTCCTGATCTGGCTGCTGTGCGCCCTGCATCCCTGGCTGCGCAGCCACCGCCGCGCGTGGCAGGAGCAAATGGCGTTCGCCGCCGGGCTATGGGCTTTGCTGCCTCTGCTCAACCCGTTGACGGGCGGTGCAGCCTGGCCTGCCGCCTTGGCGCGCCAGCAGTGGAGCGTGGCGAACATGGATGCCGTGGCGCTGCTGATGGCTGCGGCTTGCGGCGCCGTTTTCTGGTGGCTGCGTCGCGCTCAGGCGCAGCCGGTGAAAGCCAGGCAGCGCCAGGGCGCAGCAGCGGGCACGGCTGCCAGCCACCCTGCCGCAGGCCAAGCCGCCCGTGTTTCCCAAGGATGAGAACAGGCGCTGACCCCCGAGAGAAGGAGCAAATCGCATGAACAACGCTTGGCATGGCATGCCACTGGTGTGGGCTTTGAGCTTTACAGGCTGTGTGTTGCTGGCCAGCGCCATGGAGCGCCACCGCGATGATTTCGCCCTCAGCCCTTGGCTAGGCAGCCCGGGCCGCCGCATGGGGCAGGGCGCAGCAGGGTTGGCGCTGGCGGGGCTGCTTTGCCTGAGTTACTGGCCGCCCGCGCTGGCCGTGTTGATTGGGCTGGGTTTAATGACTTTCGCTGCGCTGGCTTTGGGGTTGTTGCTGACCTACGCGCCCCGCCAGGCCAACCGCTTTCTTCTCTGGGGCATAGCCGCCAGCGTGTTGGGGGCGCTCGGGCCGTTGGTATTGCGGTGGTTTGTATAAAATCAAAAAACTTCAATATCTATTTGGTTTTGCGGGTTTTTGATTTTGGAGGGATTGATGGATTTTCCTGCAAAGAATTTGTGGAATATTCTGTGTATTTCTTTTTTCGCCTGGATAGTGGCCGCTTGCGATTTGGGGTATGGGGTTGCTGGCGCCAGTCAAGACAGTGCGGCGCTCGTCAGGGAAGCAGAAGCATTTACAGGCTTTTGGGATCAGCGATATATTGAGGAAGTGACCATCAATGCGCCATGCGGAGAAATTGCATGGGTTGGCGCCGATCGCAAACTGCAAGGGTTTGATGCTGTTTTCAATACGGATGAAAAAGCCGTTTTTGCCAATCAGGCATTTTCTTTAACGGCTGATGGGCATTTGAAAATTGCAGTGGATGGATATGAACGCATCGCAAGGCCCCTTCCCGGGGTTTTTCAAGGCAGAGGGTGGCATATTGGTTTCTCCGGAAGCGGAAAATACCTGCTTGTTTTGATCCGATCAAGGGCGGCAACTGCGAAATACTATGTTTTGCTGGCCAGTCTCGCTGGTGATGTTCTTTATGAGAGAGTCTTGGAAAAAAGCGAGGTATATGGCGCTATCGAATCCACGGGAAATGCCATCCATATCAACGGCAAGTGTGGAGTGCGGAAGGTATGGGTAAGAACCGGTTAGAAATCCCTGCGCGGCAGGCAAGCGGATTGGGGCGGTCTGCTGCCGTTGCAAAGCCTGGGACCCAACTTTAAGCAAACAACGCTTCAAAACCTTGCTCAGGCTCAAAGCGCTTGTTGCGCAGCACCAGTCGCGTGGGGCCGGGGGTGCGGGGCTGTGTTTGTTCGTGCAGCGGATCGCCGGGAAAGCACACGATGCGCTGGCCTTCCTGGTCGATGCTGACCGGCTCAATCGGAAGGATGGGCTGCTGGCTGGCGTAGGCCGATAGGCTGGCGCTGTCGGCAAAGCGGCACAGGTGCGCCAGGGTCATGATTTGTGGCGGTGCCAGCAGGATTTCGCCCTGCGCGTAACGCGTCAGCAATTGGCGTGGCGAGGCCCATAGCAGGTGCTGGGCCTCGCTGCCATCGGCGCTGGCCTGTTGGCCTGGCGGCAGGGAGGCGAGGAAAAACCACGTATCAAAGCGCTTGGCGCTCATATTGGTGATTTTGGGCGTGATCCAGCGTGAAAACGGTCGCAAGGCTTGCACGCTGGGGGCGTAGGGCGTAGCCGCTGGCGCTGCTGCACGCAGTGCGTTCAGGGCGGCATCCCAGGTTTGCCCTTGCGCCAGCGCGCCCCGCGCTGCGGCCAGCGCATTGGCAGGGGCGGGGAAGGCCGCTGCTGGAGCGGGCGGGGTGTCGGCAGAGCCGCACGTTGCCAGCCAGAGCAGGCCGACTTCTTCCAGGGTTTCGCGCAAGGCCGCACCGTACAGGCTGGCCAGCGCCTGCTGGTCGGGCGTCTGTGGGTCTTGCGGCAGGCGCGGCATCAGTTGGGGCCATTGCTCGGTAAAGCCGCTTTGCAGGGCGATGGCATCGTCCCCGGGTTCGACCTTGCCGCCTGGAAAGACCAATGCGCCGCCGAAATTGCGCGCCTGGCTGGCGCGTTCCATCAGCAAGACTTCAATGCCGCTGGCGCCGTAGGCATCGCCGTGCGCGTTGGCATGGGGCGCTTCCCGCATGACGATGATGCTGGCCGATGGCAAAGGGGCGTCAGGAGCGCAGGATGGGGCGGGGCAGGTCATGGGCATGGCAAGAACTCAGGAAGGCGTTTGCGCATCGGTATCCAGCAGGCCGTGCGCTTGCAGCTTTTTGCGCAAGGTGTTGCGGTTCAGCCCCAGCCACTGGGCGGCGCGGGATTGGTTGTGCTGGGCGCGTTGCATGACTTCTTCCAGCACGGGGCGCTCCACCAAGTGAATCACCATGGCATAGACGTTGGTGGGGTCTTGCCCGTCCAGGTCAGCAAAGTATTGCTGCAGGTTGATTCGAACGCATTCGTCGATACTGAGGGGCATGATGGTTACGGGCGGGGTAAGTGGCAAAAAGGCGGCGACTATAGCGCAGCCACCGCATCACGGCGCCAGCCGCTCACGCAACCACGGGCTTTGGGCATCGGCGCGGGTGTAGAGCAGGCGGTCGTGCAGGCGGCTGGCGCGGCCTTGCCAGAATTCCCAACGCTCGGGCAGGAGGCGGTAACCGCCCCAATGCGGCGGGCGCTCGGGGCCAGCGCCGGGGGGCAGGCTGGCTTGCAGGCGGGCATAGGCTTGTTCCAGCACGGCGCGGCCCTCGATGGGGCGGCTTTGCGGGCTGACGACGGCCCCCAGGCGAGAGGCCAGCGGGCGGGAATGGAAGTACGCCTCGCTCTCGGCTTCGGTAGTGGGCGTCACGCGGCCTTCAATGCGCACGGTGCGTTGCAGGGGCAGCCAGAAAAACTGCAAGGCGGCGCAGGGATTGCCTGCCAATTCCACACCTTTGCGGCTTTGGTAATTGGTGAACCACACCAGCCCTTTTTCGTCGTGCCCCTTGAGCAGCACGACGCGCAGGCTGGGGCGCATATCGCTGCCGACGGTGGCCAGCGTCATGGCGTTGGCCTCTGGCACGCCGTGCTGCACCGCTTCGGCCAGCCAGGCGCCAAACAAGGCGTGGGGATCGGCGCTGGCTTGTTGCTCGCAGAGTTCGCCCAATGCGTAGTTTTCCCGCATGGAGGGCAAGTCGATGCCGGGTGTGGCGCTGTCGGTGTTTGGGGGATTCATCGCAGGCCTCCGCCAGCGGCTTGGGCATTTTTGCGCTCGATCAATTCCACTTTGTAGCCATCGGGATCCTCGACGAAGGCGATCACGGTGGTGCCGCCTTTGACAGGCCCAGGCTCGCGCGTGATCTTGCCGCCCGCCTGGCGGATGCGCTCGCAGGCGGCGTAGGCATCGGGCACGCCCAGGGCAATGTGGCCATAGGCCGTGCCCATTTCGTAGCTCTCGGTGCCCCAGTTGTACGTCAGCTCCAGCTCGGCCTGGGCGGGGTTGCCGCCGTCAAAGCCGAGAAAAGCCAGCGTGTAGCGGTATTCGGGGTTCTCGGAGGTGCGCAGCAACTGCATGCCCATGACTTGGGTGTAGAAGTCGATGGAGCGTTGCAGATTGCCGACGCGCAGCATGGTGTGCAGAAATTGCATGTGGGGTTCTTTCTGGGAACAGAGAAAAGCAAAAGCCCCGGCTGCGCGGCCAGGGCGGAAGCGAAATTGTGGGGCAGATCAGGGCAAGGGCAGGTATCGCACGAGGATTTCGGCCTCGATGTGCTCCAGCACCATCAGCACGATATACAGCGCCATGACGGCCAGCATGGGCGCAAAGTCGATGCCGCCCAAGGTTGGCAGCCTGCGCTGCAGGGGCTGTAGCAACGGGGCGCATAGGCGCGCCAGCAGGCTATACAGCCAATGCTGGGGCGCGATCCAGGACAGGACGACATAAGCCAGCACCCCGGCTACCGCCAACCCGGCAGCGCTGGTGGCCAGCTCAAAAAAGCCCTGCACGACGGACGCGCTCAGCGACCAGGGCTGGAGCATGGCCCGCAGCAGCGCCACTTTGACAATACAGAGCAACAGCGCAATGAACAGCGCCACCCAGTCCCAGCGGCCCTTGGGGCGCAAAGCGCTGTGGCGCTTGCGCAGCGGCAGCAGCAGCCAATCGGTAAAGCCCAGCACCAGTTGCCCCAGAGGGTTGGAAAAGCTCAGGCGCATGCCTTGCATGTAAATGCGCAGCAGCAGTGCGCCCACCAAAATGCCGACAGCGGTGTTGAGTAAAAAAGCCAGGATTTTGTAAAGCAGCATGAGAGCCATTCAATAATCGATTGCACAAAGGTGTAAACCAAAGCCGGGCCATCGTAACAAAAAGCGCCCAGGCTTTAACTAGTATCGAAAGGACATTGCCATGCTGGATAGCCATTGCATTTGCACCCTGGGTCAAAGTGTGCAGGCGCTGCTGACCCCGGCCCAAATGGAGCAGGCCGATGCCGCCGCCATCGCCTCGGGCGTGCCCGGTGTGGCTTTGATGGCCCGCGCGGGCGAGGCCGTGGCGCTGGCTGTTGCCAGGCGCTGGCAGCCTTGCCGCGTAGCCGTGTTATGCGGGCCAGGCAACAACGGCGGCGATGGCTTTGTCGCTGCGCAATGGCTGCGCCAGCGCGGCTGGCCGGTGCGGCTGTTCCTGCTGGGCGAGCTGGCCAAGCTGCGCGGCGACGCTGCCTGGGCTGCCAGCCAATGGCAAGGCGCGACGGAGGATGCCGCGGCATTCGACCCCGCTGCATGCGACATTGCCATCGACGCCCTGTTCGGCGCGGGCCTGTGCCGCCCGCTGGACGGGCAGGCCGCAGCGCTGGTGCAGGCGCTCAACGCCAGCGGCCTGCCCGTGTGCGCGGTGGACGTGCCCAGCGGCCTGGATGGCGCGACGGGCGCTCCCCCGGCCGATGAAACCGCCCCCGTAGTGCAAGCCGCGCTGACGGTGACTTTCTTCCGCACCAAGCCTGGGCATTGGCTGCTGCCGGGGCGCAAGTTATGCGGCGAGCTGGTGCTGGCCGACATTGGCATCCCCGAAAGCGTGCTCAAGAGCCTGGAGCCACCATTGGCTACCTGGCTCAACACCCCCGCGTTGTGGCGTCACGCCCTGCCGCAGCCGGGGCCACAGAGCCACAAATACCAGCGCGGCCATGTGCTGGTGTGGGGCGGCGCCATGCTCACAGGCGCGGCGCGGCTGGCGGCGCAGGCGGCCCAGCGCGCGGGCGCGGGGCTGGTGACGCTGGCCGTGCCGCAAGCCGTCTGGCCCGTTTATGCGCAAAGCCTGCAAGGCTGCATGGTGCAGGCGCTGCCGGAAGGCGACGGCGAGGCGGCCGCCCATGCCAATACCAATACGCAAGGTGCGACCCTTGATGCAGCCTCAGCCGCCTGGGCTGAGGGCTGGCAGCAACTGCTGGCCAATGGGCGGCGCAACGTGTGCCTGATTGGCCCCGGCGCGGGGGTGAACTGGCGCACCCGCGCGGCGGTGCTGGCGGCGCTGCACCGCGGCAAGCATGTGGTGCTGGATGCCGATGCGCTCAGCGTATTTGCCCCGGCAGAGCCAGGCGGCGCAGTGGCCGATGTGTTCGAGGCCCTGGCCGCCAGCAGCGCTCAGGCGATCTTGACGCCGCATGAGGGCGAATTCGCCCGCCTGTTTGGCGACTTGTCTGCCGCCCTGGCAGGCGACAAACGCGCCCGTGCCGCTGCGGCCGCCCGTCGCGCAGGCGCAGTGGTGGTGCTCAAGGGGGCCGACACGGTGGTGGCCGCGCCCGACGGGCGCTGCGCCATCAACGCCAACGCCCCGGCCTGGCTGGCCACCGGCGGCACGGGCGATGTGCTGGCAGGGCTGGCCGCGGGCTGGCTGGCCCAGGGCGTGCCCGCGTTTGAAGCCGCCTGCGCAGCCGTGTGGCAGCACGGCGAGGCGGCGCAGCGCCTGGGCGCAGGCATGGTGGCCGACGATTTGCTGCTGGCGCTCAAGGGGAGCTGGGGGTGATAGGCGCTAGTGGCTTGCGTGATTGCACCAGGGCTTCAAATCATGGATTGGCTCGGGCCCTGTTTGGCAAATGGCTGATGGCTTTGGTCATGGCGGCTGTCTTGCATGGCTGCGCGCTTGTTCGCTATTCCCAATCGGTGCGGTTAATGGAGTTTGAGCAAGGGTCTCACAGCGTGTCATTGCACCATGATGGGCTGTACCGGGGCGAGCAGCAATTGCTGTTTGTATTCAAGAGCCATGATTGCACGCAAACTCCGAAAGGCGAGGTTTGGGTGCAGCTTGCCGATCGGCAGGGCCTTGTTTTCGCAGAGGAAAAATTCGGCTTTGCCGATCTGGTCTGGGTGCAGGCTCAGCGGTGCACGCCCATCGCTTTTTTGCGCAATGAAAAAGGGCATCCCTTGAGCTTTTTCTCGAATGACGGGTTTTTGCAAATTTCTGTAGCTGTTTCCGGTTTTGAGGCAGAAGAAGGGGTTTCCCTGGTGATCTGGAGTGCGGCCAGCTCCCTGTTGCATCCGCAGTGGGCGGTGCGGGAGTGAAATTTGCCATTTCGAGGAATGAAGTCATGAAACGCCAATTCGCAAAAAACATGCAGGCCAGATGCCTGGCTGCAATCGAATTGCTTGGGGCGATTGTGGGGGAGCTGGAAAACTCCGGGTGCGATGCGGCCGGTCAGGAAAAAATCAAGCGTGCGGCTGGGGTCTTGATTGGAGAGATTGAAGTCGGTTCGCTTTCAATCATTTATGAAAACCATCCGGATTTGGATGGCTTGGGTTCATGACTCGATGGATTGAATATCCTGGGGTGAGGCGTTTTCCCGATAACCCTGCGGCCATTGCGGGGCGCAGCCCCAGTGGCGTTGGCGGCTGGTGTGGCCAATGCCGGGGTTGAAGCTGTTGGTGAGGTCAAGCGCGCGGTAGTGGGAGGCCAGGGCGGGTTTGCGGCACGCGCCATTGCTCTTCAGCAGGGGGCACGGTGCCCGGCTGCACCACGGCCAGCACCCGGCCCTCGCCCGCCGGTGCGGTGGCCTTTGCGAAAGCGGCGTGTGTCCTGCTCGCCGGTCAGGGCGTGTTGCGGGCCGACGATGGTGCTCAACCGGGCCAGCAGCGTGGCGGCATCGGGCTGGGAGGCGGCAATCATGGTGGCTGCCCTGTTGTTTTACAATCCAAAAGTAAAATTTATTATATTTATATCATGCCTAAAAAGGTTGTTTTTATTCCTTTTGATTTGTAATTTTAGGGTCAGAAACGCTCTGTCAGCGGATAAACCGTGAGCATTTGCCCCGGCTCAATGCGCATGCCGGGCGGGATTTCGGCCAGCGCCTGGGCAAAGGCTGCGCCGCTGAGCATGGCCGAGCCTTGTCGGCCCAGCGGCTGGGCGTGGTAGCCATCGGCCTGGCTTTGCAGGTTCACGCGCAGGAATTCGCGGCGCGGCTCGGCTTTGTGGCGGGTGAAGGCGGCTTTGGCCTGCAATTGCCAGGGGCGGGCCTGGGCTTGGGGCAGGCCCGCCAGGCGTTGCAGTGCGGGCAGGGCCAGTTGCTGGAAGGTCACGAGGCTGGAGACGGGGTTGCCCGGCAGCATGAACACGCGGCACAGGCGGCCGCCTTCTTGCGGGATGTGGCCCCAGGTGAAGGGTTTGCCGGGTTTGATGAACAGCCGCCAGTGGATCAGCTCGCCCACGGCGGTGAGGGCGGTTTTGAGGTGATCTTCCTCCCCCACGGAGACGCCGCCCGAGCACAGGATGGCATCGGCCGTGCGCGCCGCTTGCGCCAGCGCCTGCTGCGTGGGGGCGAGGCGGTCGGGCAGGATGCCGCCGTCGGTGACGGCAAAGCCCAGCGTGCGCAGCCAGTTCAGCAGCATGAGGCGGTTGCTGTCGTAAATCTGGCCTTCGCGCAGGGGCTGGCCTGGCTCGGCCAGTTCGTTGCCGCTGGAGAACACCGTCACGCGCAATTGCGGCACGCACGGGGCCTGGGCATAGCCCTGGGCGGCGAGCAGGCCGATGGCGGCGGGGGTGAGGCGCTGGTGGGCGGCCAGCAGCGGCTCGCCGGCGCGCAGCTCCTCGGCCTGGCGGCGGATGTTTTGCCCTTCGGCCACTGCGGGGCGTGTGCCATCGGCGCCGGGGCGCAGGCGGATGCAAGGCGGCGCGCCCGCGGCTTCCTCGCGCTCGACATGCTCTTGCATCAGCACGGCGGTAGCGCCTTGCGGCACGGGTGCGCCGGTGAAGATGCGCGCGGCCTGGCCGGGTTCGAGCCGCAACTGCGCGCCCGCATCACCTGCGGCAATGCGTTGCACCACTTGCCAGCTTGGGCAGTCGTTGCCGCAAATGGCGTAGCCATCCATGGCGCTGTTGTCGAAGGCGGGCACGTCGTGCACCACCCGCACTTCGCGCGCCAGCACGCGTTGGTGCAAATGCGCCAGCGGCACGGCGTCTTCGCCCGGCAGGGGCGTGTGGGTTTGCAGCAGGGTGGCCAGAGCGTCGTGGTAGTCGAGGAGGTCGGACATGGGCGGATACGCGAAAGGGTTGCAAAAAGGCGGCGCAAGGGCAGAGCGTGCGTGGCGCGATTGATTTCAAATCATGGAAAAATCCATTTGATTTCCATGTTGCCGAAATGGCGTGATTTTGTTTCTTTTTGATTGGTAATTCAAGCCTCTGCGCGGTGCAATTGCGCCAGCGCTTGCCGGTCGTTGACGTTGACGAAGGCCGCATCGTCGTCGAAATGGACGGTGGCGCAGCCGTGTGCAGACAGCCAGGCGCGCAGGCTCAAGCCCGCCTTGCTTGCATGCTGTGCCTTGAGGTGCTGTAGCAGGCTGATATACAGCCCCGGGCGGAACAGGAGGATGCTGGGGTGCAGGCTGCTTGCTGTGGCGGCCATGGCGGCAGGGGGGGCGCCGGGGGCGAACAGGGCCTGGGCCAGCCGGTGCGTCAAATCGGCCGGCAGGCGCGGCGTGTCGCAGGGCACGACGAGGATGGCATCCAGATCGGGCGGCAGGTGTGGCGTGGCGCTGGCAATGCCTGCCAGTGGGCCTAGCCCCTGGTATTCGGGCGCATCGGTCACAACGGCAAAGCCCAGGGCGCGGTAGGCGTCCAGATCGTGGTTGGCGCTGATGGCCAGGGCTTGCACTTGCGGGCGCAGGGCGTCGATGACGTGCTGCACCAGCGGGCGGCCATCAAGCGGTTGCAGGCCCTTGTTGACGTAGCCCATGCGGCTGCCCTGGCCGCCGGCGAGCACCAGCGCGCCCATGCGGCGCTGGGCCAGCAGGGCAGCGGGGGCGGCATCGCCGCGCTGCGCCCAGCGCTGCTGCGCCTGCTGGTCGCTGGCCTTGGCCTGCACCCAATGGGCGCTGCCGTCGGCAAAGCATTCCTGCTTCCAGAAGGGAGCCTCGGTCTTGAGGTAATCCATGATGAAGACGTTGGCTTCGTACGCATCGCGGCGGTGCGCGCTGTGGGTGGTGACCATCACGATGTCTTCCCCCGCCGCAATGGGGCCAACGCGGTGGGTGACGTGCGCGCCCTGCAAGGCCCAGCGCTGGCGCGCCAGGGCGATGATGCGTTCGATTTCGCTTTCGGTCACGCCGGGGAAGTGCTCCAGCACCAGATGGCTGAGCGCGGTGGCATTGCGTGCGTCGTTGCGCACTTTGCCGATAAAGCGCACTTCGGCGCCGCTGGCGTGGCCGGGCAGGGCAGGGCGGTGGGCGGCGGGGTCGAGCGGCTCGGTCTGGATGCGCACGCTGAAGGGCTGTGCCAGGGAGGGGGCCAAGGGGGCTGTCAAGGGCTGCTGTGCAGGCATGCCATCACCCCCCGGTCACTGGCGGCAGGATGGCGATTTGGTCGCCGTCCGCAATGGGCGCGCACGCGTGCATCAATTGCTGGTTGATGGCGATCTTGAAGATGCGCTGCGGTTGCAGGGCCTGCTGCCAGTCGGGGCCGCGCTCGCGCAGCAGGGCCAGCAAATCGTCGGTGGTGCCGCCGCTCCAGGGCAGGGTTTCCGTGCCTGCGGGCTGCAATTGTTTCAAAGCGCCAAAGTATTGGATGGTAATCATGGGGATATCCGGGGGTGGGCCAATGGCGCGGCAGTGTAACAAGCGGCCTTGGAGTGGCCTGCGCACCTCGCCTTGTGCAGTGTGACTAGCTAATCTGGCGGGGCGCTTATCCATCAGACGGGCAATTGGCAGTGTGGTTGCAAAAGCCTACCCTTGGTAACGTTTTTCAACTACAAGGAGCCGCGATGGCCGAAACCCCAATCAGAGATCCAGGCAATGCCAAAGCCATGAGCGTGCTGATCGCCAGCACGGTCGCGTTCACCGTCTGCTTCATGGTGTGGATGGTGTTTGCCGTGCTGGGTATTCCCATCAAGAACCAACTGAATCTGACCGAAACCCAGTTCGGCTTGCTTGCGGCCACGCCGGTGCTCACCGGCTCGCTGGTGCGTGTGCCTTTGGGGATTTGGACGGATCGCTACGGCGGGCGCATCGTCTTCTTCCTGATCATGATCGTTTCGGTCATTCCCGTGTATCTGCTGGCCTATGCCACCGAGTTCTGGCAGTTTCTGGTGCTGGGGCTGTTTGTGGGGCTGGTGGGCGGCTCGTTCTCGGTGGGCACGCCTTATGTGGCGCGCTGGTTCTCGCGCGATCGCCAGGGTTTGGCCATGGGCGTGTTTGGTGCGGGCAATGCCGGCTCGTCGCTGACCAAAATGCTGGCCCCTTGGCTGATCGCCGTGGCGGGCGGCGCGGCGGTGGCCAATTCCTGGACCATCGTGCCCAAGGTTTATGCGGCGATTTTGCTGGGTACGGCGATCTTGTTCTGGCTGTTCTCGGCCACCAACCCCAACCACCTGGTCACGGGCAGCAAGGCGAGCTTTTCGCAGCAATTGGCTTTGCTGAAAGATCCGCGCGTGCTGCGCTACTGCCAGTATTACTCGGTGGTGTTCGGCGGCTATGTGGCCCTGGCGCTGTGGATGACCAAGTACTACATGGGCGAGTACGAGTTCTCGCTGGAGCTGGCGGCCCTGCTGGCGGTGTGCTTCTCGCTGCCCGGCGGCGTGCTGCGCGCCATTGGCGGCTGGATGTCCGACCGCTATGGCGCTTACAAGACGACGTGGTGGGTGATGTGGGTGATCTGGGTGTGCTGCTTCATCCTCAGCTACCCGCCCACGGACTTCACCATGAAGGGCGTCAATGGCCCCATCACCATGCACATTGGCCTCAATGCCTGGGTGTTTACGGTGCTGCTGTTCATCGTGGGTATTGCGATGGCGATTGGCAAAGCCTCGGTGTTCAAGTTCATCTCCGATGAGTTCACCGACAACATCGGCGCGGTTTCCGGCATCGTGGGCTTGGCTGGCGGCCTGGGTGGTTTCATCCTGCCCATCATGTTCGGCGCGCTGCTGGATTGGACGGGCATTCGCTCCAGCGCCTTCATGCTGCTGTATGGCACGGTGTGCGTATCGCTGATTTGCATGCACTACAGCTTCCGTCCCGAGATCGCCAAATCCGCGGCGCAGGCTTCTGCCTGATCGATTGGGCTGCCTGCGCGCACAGCAGGCAGCTTTTTTTTCTCTCCTGGAAAGAGCATTCCCCATGTCCTATTTGATTCAAGACTGGCGGCCAGAAGACAAGGACTTCTGGCAAAGCACCGGCAAGAAAATCGCCAACCGCAATTTGTGGATCTCCATTCCCGCGCTGCTGCTGGCCTTTGCCATGTGGCAGGTCTGGAGCGTGGCGGTGATCAACCTGCCCAACATCGGCTTCAAATACACCGAGAACCAACTGTTCTGGCTGGCCGCGCTGCCTGCGCTCTCGGGCGCGACGCTGCGGATTTTCTATTCCTTCATGGTGCCCATCTTCGGCGGGCGCAAGTGGACGGCGCTGTCCACTGCCAGCTTGCTGCTGCCCGCCATCGGCCTGGGCTTTGCCGTGCAAAACCCCGATACCAGCTACGTCACCATGGTCATTCTGGCCTTGTTGTGCGGCTTTGGCGGGGGCAACTTCTCCTCCAGCATGGCCAACATCAGCTTTTTCTTCCCCAAGGCGGAGAAGGGCACGGCGCTGGGCCTGAATGCGGGCCTGGGCAACCTGGGCGTGTCCACCGTGCAGTTCGTGGTGCCGCTGATCATCACCGCAGGCGTGTTCGGCGCGCTCGGCGGCGAGGCGCAGACCTGGACCAAGGGCGATGTGACCAAGCAAATCTGGCTGCAAAACGCGGGCTTTATCTGGGTGCCATTCATCATCCTCTCCACCCTGGCGGCCTGGTTTGGCATGAACGATCTGGCTTCGGCCAAGGCCAGCTTTGCCGAGCAGGCCGTGATCTTCAAGCGCAAGCACAACTGGATCATGTGCATTCTGTATCTGGGCACCTTCGGCTCCTTCATCGGCTTTGCGGCGGGCTTTCCCATGCTCATCAAAAGCCAGTTCACCGGCATTGACCCGGTGAAATACGCCTTCCTCGGCCCCTTGGTCGGCGCGCTGGTGCGCCCCATTGGCGGCTGGATTTCGGACAAGATCAAAAGCGGCGCCATCGTCACGCAAATCGTCTTCATGGGCATGATCGTGGCCGTTTTCGGCGTGATCTTCTTTTTGCCCAGCAACGGCCAGGGCGGCAACTTCTGGGGCTTTTTCGTGTGCTTTCTGGTGCTGTTCGCGCTCACGGGCATTGGCAACGGCTCGACCTTCATGCAAGTGCCGGTGATCTTTTTGAACATGCACCAGAAGTTTGCCGAGCAAGGCAAGGTTTCCGTGGAGCAAGCCCGTCTGGACGCCACCAAGGAAGGCGCGGCCGTGATCGGCTTCACCGCAGCGTTTGCAGCCTACGGCGGCTTTTTCATCCCCAAGAGCTATGGCACCTCTATCGCCGCCACGGGCAGCGTCAACGCCGCGCTCTACGGCTTCATCGCCTTCTACGCCATCTGCGCCGCGCTGAACTGGTGGTACTACACCCGCAAGGGCGCCGAAGCGCGCTGCTGATGTAGCCCCCGCAGGGCGGGAGAAAGAAAGCCTGGGTCTTGCAAGCCCAGGCTTTTTTTAGTTCAAAAGAAAAAAATTTGCACATTTTTGGCAAATTATTTATGGAGTGTATTTTTCTTTGATCTGGATTGATGCCGGGGAGTCAACCGCTTTGCCACGCCGTCTTGGCATCTTGGCGTACACTGCGCGGCTTGTTCAGTACCGCTACGCCCAACCGCCCCCAGGCGGTTTTTTTGTTCCCGCCATGCCAGCAGCCGTTTCCTTCCAGTCTGTCAGTAAAACCTATGCCACGCCCGCCGGGCCGTTTCAGGCGTTGCGCGACATCAATCTGGAGGTGCGCGAGGGCGAGTTTCTCGGTCTGCTTGGCCCCAATGGGGCGGGCAAGACTTCGCTGATCGGCATTTTGGGCGGGCTGGTGCGGCCCAGCGCGGGGACGGTGCGGGTGCAGGGCTTTGACGTGCAGCGCGAGCCGGCGCAAACGCGCCAGCGCCTGGGTATCGTGCCGCAGGAGCTGGTGTTCGATCCGTTTTTCTCCGTGCGCGAAACGCTGCGTTTTCAGTCCGGCTATTTCGGCATCCGCCACAACGACGATTGGATCGACTCCCTGCTGCACCACCTGGGGCTGACGGACAAGGCCAATGCCAACATGCGCCAGCTCTCGGGCGGCATGAAGCGGCGGGTGATGGTGGCGCAGGCGCTGGTGCACAAGCCGCCGGTGATCGTGCTCGATGAGCCGACGGCCGGGGTGGATGTGGAGCTGCGCCAGATGCTGTGGCACTTCATCGAGCAGCTCAACCGCGAGGGCCACACGGTGCTGCTGACCACGCATTACCTGGAGGAGGCCGAAGCGCTGTGCCAGCGCATTGCCATGCTGCGCGGCGGCCGCCTGATTGCGCTGGAGGAGACGGGCGATTTGCTCGCGCGGCTGAGCCAGAGCGTGTTGCAGTTCAAAACCCAGCAGGCGCTGCCGCCCGCGCTGGCCGCGCGCGCCAGGGTGACGGGGCGCACGGTGCAAATCCCCACCGGCCAGCCGCAGGGCAGCGCGCAGGCGGTGGAGGAGATCCTCAACCAACTGCGCCAGGCGGGCGTGCAGATTGAGGAGATGGAAATCCGCCGCGCGCATTTGGAGGATGTGTTTATCGCCTTGATGCAGCAGGAGCGCCAGGATCAGGCTGCGCCAGCGGCACAGGGGTAAGTGCAAATCCAATTTTTTCCACATCAAAGGAATAAAAATAAGCCTGTTTCGGCATGATGATATTAATGCTGTATTTCTTTTGATTTGTTTGATTGGTTTTATCGGTTGAAATTGCTATGTCTGAGCCAGTTTTGAAGGACGATGCCTCCACCGCCGCCGCCCAGCGGCAAGCCAGCCTGGCCCTTGCGCCCGGGCAGCGCGCCACCTCCTGGCGTGCCACGTTGTGGGGGTGGTACACGCTGTTTCTCAAGGAAATCCTGCGCTTTTGGCGCGTGGCGCTGCAAACCATTGCGGCGCCGGTGCTCTCCACCGTGCTGTATTTGCTGATCTTCAACCACGTGCTCGATGGCCGCGCCGATGTGTACGGCGGCATGGCCTACGCGCGTTTTCTCATCCCCGGCCTGGCGATGATGGCGATTTTGAACAACGCCTTTGCCAACAGCTCCTCCAGCCTGATTCAGAGCAAGATCACCGGCAGCCTGACGTTTTTGCTGCTCACGCCGCTGTCGCACCGCGCCTGGTTTGCCGCCTACATCGCCTCGAGCATCTTGCGCGCGCTGGTGGTGGGCGCGTGCGTGCTGCTGGTCACGCCGTTTTTCACCGAGCTGCAATTGCCCCATCCATTCTGGGCGCTGGCCTTTGCCCTCATCGGCGCGGGGCTGCTGGGCACGCTGGGGCTGATTGCCGGGCTGTGGGCGGATAAGTTCGACCAGCTCGCCGCGTTCCAGAACTTTCTCATCATGCCCATGACGTTTCTCTCCGGCGTGTTCTATTCCATCCACTCGCTGCCCGCGCTGTGGCAGCAAATCAGCCACCTCAACCCCTTCTTTTATCTGATCGACGGCTTTCGCTACGGCTTTCTCGGGCAGGGCGATTTCTCCCCCTGGCTGAGCCTGGGCATCACGCTGGCGGTCTGGGCCGCCACGGCGGCGCTGGCCCTGGGCATGCTCAGGAATGGCTATAAGATTCGCGGCTGATTTTTGATTTCCCCCACACAGACTCTCATCCCCCATGACCGCAGAAGACATCCGCGCCCTCATCGAGCAAGGCATCGCTTGCCAGCACATCGAGCTTGAGGGCGATGGCCGCCACTGGTTTGCCACCATTGTTTCGCCCGAGTTCGAAGGGCTGATGCGCATCCAGCGGCACAAAAAGGTCTATGCCACGCTGGGCAACCGCATGCATACCGACGAGCTGCACGCCCTCTCCATGAAAACCCTCACGCCCGCCGAGTGGCAAGCCCAACAGGCCTAACCGCGCCCCGGGAGCAAGCGACGCATGTCTGCCGAACAACTCATCGTCCGCGGCGGCCGCCCCCTGCATGGGCAAGTGGCCATCTCCGGCGCAAAAAACGCCGCGCTGCCCCTGCTGTGCGCCAGCTTGCTGACCAGCGAGCCGGTCGTGCTGCGCAACGTCCCCCGCCTGCAAGATGTGGACACCATGCTGCAACTGCTGCAATGCGTGGGCGTGCAAGTGCGCCACGAAGGCAGCGCGCGCAGCGCCGACGTGCTGGATGTGGCCTCCACCGCCTACCTGCACGCAGAGCACCTGGGCCAGCCGCATGCGCCCTATGAGCTGGTGCGCAGCATGCGCGCTTCCATCCTCGCGCTGGGCCCGCTGATGGCGCGGCTGGGGCAGGCCATCGTGGCGCTGCCCGGCGGCTGTGCCATCGGCTCGCGCCCGGTGGAGCAGCACATCCGTGGCCTGCAAGCCATGGGCGCGCAAATCCAGATCGAGCACGGCAACATCGTCGCCTCCCTGCCGCCGGGGCAAAGCCGCCTCAAGGGCGCGCACATCACCACGGAGATGATCACCGTCACCGGCACGGAAAACCTGCTCATGGCCGCCACCCTGGCCGAAGGCGAAACGGTGCTGACCAATGCGGCGCAAGAGCCGGAGGTGATCGACCTGGCCGAAATGCTCATCGCCATGGGCGCGCGCATCGAAGGGCACGGCACGGGCGTGATCCGCATCCAGGGCGTGGAGCGCCTGCACGGCTGCACCCATGACGTGGTGGCCGACCGCATCGAGGCGGGCA
The DNA here is from genome assembly GCF_003703475.1 of Allofranklinella schreckenbergeri. Taxonomy (GTDB): domain Bacteria; phylum Pseudomonadota; class Gammaproteobacteria; order Burkholderiales; family Burkholderiaceae_C; genus Lampropedia; species Lampropedia schreckenbergeri. The sequence continues at coordinate 84,987 of NZ_RDQM01000002.1, forward strand.
CTTTCCTCTGCGCCGTCGCTGCCACGGGCGGCGATGTGCTGCTGCGCAACGCCCGCGCCGAGCATTTGCATGCCGTGCTGGACAAGCTCACCGAAGCGGGCGTGGCCATCGAGGTGCAGCCCGAAGGCATCCGCGTGCGCAGCCCCGGCGCGGCCAGCGGCCAATTGACGGCGCAGAGCTTTCGCACCACCGAATACCCCGGCTTTCCCACCGACATGCAGGCGCAGTTCATGGCGTTCAACTGCGTGGCCAAGGGCAGCAGCACCGTGACCGAGACGATTTTCGAAAACCGCTTCATGCACGTGGGCGAGCTGGCCCGCCTGGGCGCGCACATCCAGGCCGATGGCAAGGTCGCCGTCATCGAAGGCGGCGCAAAGCTTGGCGGCGCATCGGTCAGCTCCACCGACTTGCGCGCTTCGGCCTGCCTGGTCATCGCAGGCCTGGTGGCCGAAGGCGAAACCCGCGTGGCTGAGCTGCACCACCTCGACCGCGGCTACGACAGCATCGAAGCCAAACTGCGCGCCCTGGGCGCCGATATCGAGCGCGTGGCGGCTTGACACTGCCCAAGCGCGTGGCTGCCCAAGCGCTGGATGGCCTGCAAGGCGGCAAGCCATTGGTTTTCCAAATGAAGAAAATCAGCTTGATGCCCATCAAGCCGAAACAAGGCTGTTTTATTTCCTTTGATTTGTCATGATTGCCGCCCAGCCCGCCACCCCAGCCACCCCAGCCACCTTTTCCACCCCCGCCATGGCATCGCGCCTGCCCGGCGTGGGCACGACCATTTTTTCCGTCATGTCGGCGCTGGCCGCCCAGCACCAGGCCGTCAACCTCGGCCAGGGCTTTCCCGATTTCGATTGCGATGCGACGCTGGTCGATGCCGTGGCCCAGGCCATGCGCGCCGGGCACAACCAATACCCGCCCATGCCCGGCGTGCCCGCCTTGCGCCAGGCCATTGCCGCGCAGTTGCAAACGCTCTACGGCCACGCGTACGACGCCGAGCGCGAAATCACCATCACCGCCGGGGCCACGCAAGCCATCCTCACCGCCTTGCTTTGCTGCGCCGGGCCGGGCGATGAAGTCATCGTGCTGGAGCCGTGCTACGACTGTTATCTGCCCGCCATCGCCCTGGCCGGGGCCACCGCCGTGCGCGTGCCGCTCACGCCCGGGAGCTTTCGGCCCGATTTCGACCGCATCGCCGCCGCGCTGGGGCCGCGCACGCGCGCGCTCATCCTCAACACGCCGCACAACCCCAGCGGCACCGTCTGGAGCGCGGCCGACATGCAACGCCTGGCCGAGCTGCTGGCGCCCACCAACGCGCTGCTCATCAGCGACGAGGTGTATGAGCACATGGTGTACGCCCCGCTGCGGCACGAAAGCGTGGCGCGCCACCCGGCGCTGGCCGCGCGCGCGTTCGTGATTGGCAGCTTTGGCAAGACTTTTCACGTCACCGGCTGGAAGGTGGGCTACGTCGCCGCCCCCGCGCCCCTGAGCGCCGAGCTGCGCAAGGTGCACCAGTTCAACGTCTTTACCGTCAACACCCCCATGCAGCATGGGCTGGCGGCGTATTTGCGCGATCCGGCGCCGTATCTGAACCTGCCCGCGTTTTACGCTGCCAAGCGCGATGCCTTCCGCGCCGGGCTGGCGCAAACGCGCTTTCGCCTGCTGCCTTGTGAGGGCACTTACTTCCAGTGCGCCAGCATCGCCGAGCTGGCCGTGCCCGAGCGCGATTTGCCCGAAGACCAGTTCTGCCAATGGCTGACGCGCGAAATCGGCGTAGCGGCCATCCCCCTCTCGGCCTTTTACGCCGATGGCTTCGACCAAAAGGTGGTGCGCTTTTGCTTTGCCAAGCAAGAGGCCACGCTGGCCGAGGCGCTGCGGCGGCTGGCGCGCTTGTAAAAAGCGCAGACATGCTTTGATTTCTATTTCAAAAGAAATAAATCATGCCTATTTCGGCATGATGGTATTGGAATAAATTTTCCTTTGATTGGATGATTGGCGGGCGGGGGCCACGCTCATGCCGCCGTGGCCTGGCGCACGGCGTGCTCCCACTCCTGCATCAGCTCCTGGGCGCGCTCGCGCGGCATGGTGGGGTAAAAGCGCCGCTGGGCTTGCCAGAGGCTGCTCAGCTCGTCCGCCCCGGCGTACAGGCCCGCGCCCAGGCCCGCCAGCCAGGCCGCGCCCAGGGCGGTGGTTTCCACCTCTTTGGGGCGCAGCACGGGGATGCCCAGCAAATCGGCCTGGAACTGCATCAGCAAGTCGTTGACGCTGGCGCCGCCGTCTACGCGCAGCTCGGTCACGGGGGCGGCTCCGGCGGCCTGGGCGTCGCGGTCCATGGCGTTGAGCAGGGCGGCGCTTTGGTAGGCGATGCTCTCCAGCGCGGCGCGGGCGATGTGGGCGATGCTGGTGCCGCGCGTGATGCCGGTGATGGTGCCGCGCGCCTGGGGCTGCCAATAGGGCGCGCCCAGGCCGGTGAAGGCGGGCACAAAGCGCACACCAGCGCTGTCGGGCACGGTTTCGGCCAGGTGTTGTACCTGATCGCTGCTGCTGATGGCGCCCAGGCCGTCGCGCAGCCATTGCACGACGGCGCCGCCGACAAAAACGCTGCCTTCCAGCGCAAAGCGGCGGGCGGCATCGGTTTGCGCGGCGCTGGTGGTGAGCAGCCCGTTGTGCGAGAGCTGGAAGTGCTCGCCCGTGTGCATGAGCATGAAGCAGCCGGTGCCGTAGGTGTTTTTGGCCATGCCGTCGCGAAAGCAGGCCTGGCCGAACAGGGCGGCTTGCTGGTCGCCCGCCACGCCGCAAATGGGCAGGGCCGCGCCCAGCCAATCGGGGTGGATGTGACCAAAGGCGCTGGCCGAGGGCAGCACCTGCGGCAGCAGGGCGTGGGGGATGTCCAGCAGCGCCAGCAGTTCTTCGTCCCAGGTGTTGCGGCGGATGTCGAACAACATGGTGCGCGAGGCGTTGCTGACGTCGGTGACGTGGGCCGCGCCGCGCGTGAGGTTCCAGATCAGCCAACTGTCGATGGTGCCAAAGGCCAGCTCGCCGCGTTCGGCCCGCGCGCGTGCGCCGGGGATGTTCTCCAGCAGCCATTGCAGCTTGGTGGCGGAGAAGTAGGCATCGACGATCAGCCCGGTTTTTTGCTGCACCAGGGCTTCATGCCCGCCTTCGCGCAGGCGGGCGCAGGCAGGCTCGGCGCGGCGGTCTTGCCAGACGATGGCGTGGTGCAGCGGCTTGCCGCTGGCGCGCTCCCACAGCACGGCGGTTTCGCGCTGGTTGGTGATGCCCACGGCGCGCACCTGGCTGGCGCTCACGCCCGCTTGTTGCAGCGCACGCTGGGCGGTGGCCAGTTGGGTTTGCCAGATGAGCTGCGGGTCGTGCTCGACCCAGCCGGGGCGCGGGTAGATTTGCGGCAGCTCTTGCTGCGCGATGGCGCAGAGCTGGCCTTGCATGTCGAAAACAATGCTGCGCGAGCTGGAGGTGCCTTGGTCAAGGGCGAGGAGGTAGCTTTTCATGCAACGGGCGGGGGCTTGTTGGTTTTATTTCTTGACGGGAATGGGCATGGCGCGGTCGATGGGCACGGCGGTGACGCTGTTTTGCGGCGAGCCGTCGATCAGCTTGTCCGAATAGGTCAGATAGACCAGGGTGTTGCGATCGACATCGACCATGCGCACGACGCGCAGGCGCTTGAACAGGATGGACATGCGCTCGCTGAACACCTGCTCTTGCAGCGGCAGCTCCTTGTCGATGCGCACGGGGCCGACCTGGCGGCAGGAGATGGAGGCTTCGGCGCGGTCTTCGGCCAGGCCCAGCGAGCCTTTGATGCCGCCGGTGCGCGCGCGAGAGACGTAGCAGCTCACGCCTTGCACGGCGGGGTCGTCATAGACCTCCACCGCAATATCGTGGTCGCGCCCGATGAGGATGAAAGCGGTATCCACCGTGCCGATGAGCTGGCCCTTGGCCTGGGCGGCGGCGGGGGCGGTGAAGGTCGCTGCGCCCAGCGCAAGGCACAGTGCGCCAGCGGCCAGCGCGAAGGGGCGGCGGGAAAGCGGGGAAAGCAAGGGAAGGGCGGACAGGGGCATGGGGTGGGCCTTTGAAATTGCAAAGCCCGCCATCGTAGCGGCCCTGCGGGCCCGTGCCAGGCTCTTACGCTTCCAGGCGGCCGCAGGCACCGGTGTTGTCGTGGATGCTGTGCAGCGTCCACTGCGTGCGCCCGCCATCTTCTGAAAAACGCATGTGGTAGGCCAGGCGGCGGGCCAGGCTGTTGTTGACGGTGAGGAGTTTTTCCACAAAGGCGGGCAGGCTGGGCGCTTCTTCGTCGAACTCCAGCCCGGCGTGCGTAAAGCTGTACACCCAGCCCGCATCATCGCCTTCCATGCGCATCAGAAAGTAATTGCCTGTGTGTGGTTCGGTGCCGATGACGCAGCAGGCTTCGATCCAGGCTTGATCTTCTGCGCTCCAATCTTGCGCGCTCATGCCCTCGAACCCGCCGAGAAAATCGTGTTGCAGGCTTGCCCATTGCGCGGGCGAGGCGATGTAGGCGCCTGCCTCGTCGGATGCGGCGACGTGGTAGAGCGTCAGGCTGCCGATGGCGCTGTAGAACCTGCGCAGGCCGCCCACCTCTGGCAGGTCTGAGGCGTCGCCGGTAGGTGGGGTGCAGATGTGTGTGAAAGGCAGCTTTTTGTGCTGGCTGGCTGGCGCCGAGATTTGTGCGCAGACGAAATGCCCCCGGTGGCCCAGGATGCGCTCGATCAGTTCTTGCATACACTTGCCGTTGTCGTTGGTGGTGGATGGATGGCGTTGCTTGTCCATCATGAAGGGCAGGGTTTTTTCAGCTCTGGCCCGTGCCTGCCCGGATGTTGTTGACTGCATTTATGTCCCCGTCGCCCGATTATTCCTCTGCCTATGCCAGCCCACGCCAGCGGGCGTGGCGCCGATTCAAGCGCAACCGCCTGGGGTATGGGAGCTTTGTGCTGTTTGCCCTGATGCTGGCGCTCAGCCTGATGGCGGAGCTGCTCTCCAACGACAAGCCTTTGCTGATGCGCTATGAGGGCCAGTATTACTTCCCCGTGTTCCAGACCTACCCGGAGACGCAGTTTGGCGGGCAGTTCGATACCGAGGCCGATTACCTCGACCCCTTCATCGCGCAGCGCATCCACAGCGGCGGAAACTGGGCGATTTTTCCGCCCAACCGTTACGGCGCGGGCACCATCAACTACCACAGCAGCGCGCCCGACCCGGCACCCCCCTCGCGCCAGAACTGGCTGGGCACGGACGACCGCGGCCGCGACTTGCTGGCGCAATTGCTCTACGGCTTTCGCATTAGCGTGCTGTTCGCCCTGGCGCTGACGGCCATTGGCGTGCTGCTCGGGGTGCTGGCCGGGGCGGTGCAGGGTTTTTTTGCGGGCAAGGTGGATTTGGCGGGGCAGCGCTTTATCGAGGTTTGGGGCTCCATGCCCGAGCTGTATTTGCTCATCACCCTCAGCGCGATTTTTCAGCCCAGCGTGGGCTTGCTGCTGCTGATCCTCAGCCTGTTTGGCTGGATGGGCTTGTCGGACTACGTGCGTGCCGAATTCTTGCGCAACCGCCAACTCGATTACGTGCGTGCGGCGCGGGCGCTGGGCGTGGGCAACTGGCGGCTCATGACGCGTCACATCCTGCCCAACAGCATGACGCCGGTGGTGACGTTTCTGCCCTTTCGCATGGGCGCGGCCATCACCTCTTTGGTGGCGCTGGATTTTCTGGGCCTGGGCGTGCCGCCGGGCACGCCGTCGCTGGGCGCGTTGCTCAACCAGGGCAAAAGCAATCTGGATGCCTGGTGGATTGGCGTTTTCACCTTCGCCGTCATGGTGCTGACGCTGCTGCTGCTGACGTTGATGGGCGATGCGCTGCGCGACGCGCTCGATCCCCGCAAGGCGCAGGCGTAAGCTCAATTACAGATCAAGGGAAAATGCAAGCAGCGCTCCTATTGCCGAAATATAGCAATATTTTTTCTTTTTGAATTAAAATATGATTGCACATCAAGCGCAATTCAATGCTCCATCCATCATGCCGAAAACCGGCTTTTTTATTTCTTTTGATGTGCAATCAAGCCATCCTCATCCAGGCAGGGCAGGCGATTGGCTGGCAGTGAGGTCGGCATGAATGAGCCGCCCGCCCCTGCACCCGCCTCGGCCCCGCTGCTGGAGGTGCGCGATTTCCGCGTGGCCTTTGATGGCAAAACCGTGGTGCATGGCGTGGATTTCACCCTGGCGCCAGGCGAAAAGCTGGCGCTGGTGGGCGAGTCTGGCTCGGGCAAAAGCGTCACCGCGCTGAGCTTGCTGCGCTTGCTCGAGGGCGCGCAGCTCAGCGGCCAGGCGCTGCTGCAAGGGCGCGATTTGGTGCGCATGCACGCGCCCCAATTGCAGGCGGTGCGTGGCGCGGATGCGGCGGTGGTGTTCCAGGAACCGATGACGGCCTTCAACCCGCTGATGACCATCGGCAACCAGATCGCCGAAATCCTGCAAATCAAGCAAGGCTTGCCCAAACGCGCCGCGCAGCAGCAGGCCGCCCAGCTATTGGCGCAAACCGGCATCCCCGAGCCGCAGCGGCGCGCGCGCAGCTATCCGCACCAGCTCAGCGGCGGCCAGCGCCAGCGCGCCATGATCGCCATGGCCCTGGCCAACCGGCCCAAGCTGTTGATTGCCGATGAGCCGACAACGGCGCTGGATGTGCACCTGCGCTTGCAAATCCTGCAATTGCTGGCCGATTTGCAGCAAGACAGTGGCATGGCGGTGCTGCTGATTACCCACGACTTGAACCTGGTGCGCCACTTTGCCGACCGCGTGGCGGTGATGCAGGCCGGGCGCATTGTGGAGCAAGGCCCGGTGCGGCAGGTTTTTGAAAATCCCCAGCAGGCTTACACCCGCCAATTGCTGGGCAGCCGCCCCCGGCGGGATGTGGTGGAGGTGCAGCAACGCGGCGCAGCAGGCGACAGCGCCCCGGCCTGTATCGAGGCGCGCGGCGTGCGCGTGGATTACGAAGTGCCGCTGCCGGGCCTGCGCGGCTGGCTGCGCAAAGGGCATTTCACGGCGGTGCATGCGCTGGATTTCACCTTGCGCGCCGGCCAAACGCTGGCGGTGGTGGGCGAATCAGGCTCGGGCAAGACCACGCTGGCGCAAGCGGTGCTGGGGCTGCTGCCTTGCCAGGGTGAGCTGCGGTTGCAAGGCCAGCCGTGGCAGCAGCCCGCGCTGCGCAACACGCCGCATAACCGGGCTTTGCGCCGCCAGGTGCAGGTGGTGTTTCAAGACCCGTTCTCGGCCCTCTCCCCGCGCTTGACGGTGGGGGAAATCGTGCAGGAGGGCTTATTGGTCCATGCGCCGCACCTGAGCGCCGAGCAGCGCCGCGCCAAAGTCGCAGCGCTGCTGGCGGAAGTGGGGCTGGATCTGCGCCACTGGCCCGGCCTGCTGGAGCGCTATCCGCACGCCTTCTCCGGCGGCCAGCGCCAGCGCATCGCCATCGCCCGCGCGCTGGTGAGCGAGCCTGCCGTGCTCGTGCTCGACGAGCCCACCAGCGCCCTGGATGCCACCATCGCGCAGCAGGTGCTGGCCTTGCTGCAACGCCTGCAACGCGAGCGGGGGCTGGCCTATCTGCTCATCACCCACGATATGGATGTGGTGCGCGCCATGGCCCACGACGTCCTGGTCATGAAAGATGGCCAGGCGGTGGAATACGGCCCCTGGCGCGCGGTGCTTGAGCATCCGCAGTGTGCTTACACGCAAGCCCTGGTGCAGGCCGCCGCCCCGTCACAGTGAGCCAAGCCGCTTGGCAAAGGCGTCAACGCGCTGCCAATCGGTGAATTCCGCAGTGGTGCGCAAATCCGTCGGGCCGTTGGTCATCCACATGATGAAGCGGATGATGAGCTTGTCGGCCAGGCGATAGCGGGGGTAGTCGATCTTGCCCGCAAACACATCCGTCAATTGCGGGCGCCACGCCGTTTGGGCGAAGAACTTGCGCACGTAAGGGTTGGTCTCGGCCTGGTTTTTCTCAGGCTTGCGCGCGACGAGGTTGACGGAAAAAAACGCGCTGGGCACGCGTTCGAGCACGTCCAGATGGCGCGCAACAAACTCGAACACCGAGCGGCGGTGCTTGCCGTAGCGGATGCTGGCGGCGATGGTGATGGCGTCGAATGCGGCCAAATCCGGCAGCGGCTCGGCCGTGATGCTGGCCAGCGTGGCACTGTGCCCCTGGGCCTGGAGCTGGGCCTGGATATGGCGGCAGATGTGCAGGGTATGCCCATCAACGGTGGAGTAAAGCAAAAGAATGGCGGCCATGCGAGAGGGGGGCGAGGCGGGGGGGGGCTGCAACAGGGCGAGCGCGTTGGTTTTTTATCAATCAATAGGAAACAAAATCGCCTTGTTTTGGCAATATTTTGTTAGTTTTATTTTTCTTTTGATTGGTTTTATCGGGTTGTTGCCGGGTTACTGCCGGGCATATTCGCGGATGGCCTCGTAAAAGACGTTGGAGCCATCGGCGCTGTTGCCTGCCTCCAGGCGCATGCGCGCCACGGCGTTGGAGGTGGGGTCCTGCAAATACTGCGGCGGGATGATGGAGAAGTAATACGGGCTGAGGAAATGTGCCCCCGCGTTGTAGTGGTGGGCGATGGCGGCGCGGGCGCTGCGGGCGTCTTTCCACTGCTGGGGGTGGAACTCGGGGATGCCGTAGCCCCCCTCCTGGGGCGCCAGGCGCTGGAGGAAGTCTTGCGTCCAGGGCGACCAGGCGCCTGCGCCGTAGAGGTTGAAGCCGGGCTTCCAGGGCGTATCGGCGGCCACGCTGCCTTGCGTGGCAAAGAGGTTTTCGTTCCAGCTTGAGTTGAGCTCGGGCACGATCTGGTGCGAGAACAGCAGGCTGGCGTCGTAGCCCATCTCCACCGCCCAGTCGTAGAGCTGCTGCATGTACGCGCGCACCTGCGCCTGGCGAAAGAGGTTCCAGTCCCGCGCGGCGGGGTTGAAGGCCACTTTCATGTCCCAGGCGGGGCTGTCGAGGTAATAGCGCTTGCCGGCCTTGGCCCGCTGTGGGCAGCGCAGGGGTTTGTCGCGCATGCTGGTGAACACGCGGTGCTTGTCGCTGAAATCCAGCGGCGCATCGGCCCCGGCAGCGGGCGCAGGGCGCAGCACCTCGATCACGCGCTCGTCCATCAGGCACTCATACGCGCCCTGGGCGTGGGTGATGCTGACCATGTGCCGCCCGGCGGGCAGGCGGTCAAAGGGCAAATTCATGCGAAAGCCCACGGCTGGGGTGGCAATGTCCTCCACGGCGCGGTACACATCCAGCCGGTTCAGGCCCCATTGGGCGGGGCCGATGTATTGCCCGTCCAGGTACACGCGCAGGGCTTCGGTCGTGCCGCTGGCGTCCCAGAACCAGCCGTGCACGGGCACGCTGCCTTGGGCATAGCCGTCGTAATGGGCCAAAAGCGGCGTTTGCGGCTGGGCGCGGAAGTTGCCCGCTGGCGCGGCAATGGCGTCAAAGGATGGCAAAGCGCTGCCCCAGGCCTGGTTGAGCGCATCAATGCTGTCGTAGCGCTGGGCCAGCCAGGCGCGGAACTGCTGCTGGGAGGCGGGGCTGTAATCGGTCACCACGGGCTGGGCGAATTCGCCCATGCCATCTTCAAAGCCCTGGTAGAACTGGTGCGTTTCGCCGCCCAGAAAGATGGCGACGATCTTGCGCCGGTGCTCGGGCGCCAGCGCCTGCACCATCTGGTGGATGTGCGCCAGCGCCTGGCGTTTGTAGTGGTTGACGGCAATGGCCCCATCCGTTTGCAGGGTGTAGGGGACGATGGGGTAGGAGAAATAGCTCAGCGTGGCGGGCTTGAGGTCGGGGAACAGGGCCAGGTTGGCCGCTTCCTGACTCAGCTTCTGGGGCAGCGGGCCTTGGGTATCGAAGTGGGTGGAGGACAGGTACAAGGCCACTGGGCGGTCGAGCTTTTCCACCAGGCGCAGTTGGCAGGCAAAGCCACCCGCATCGAAAGTCCAGCCCTGGCCGTCACTTTCGGGTTTGAACAGGCTCAGCAGCTTGGTGGTAATGACATAGCCGGCCTGGATTTTTCCCTGCGCGCCGCCAGGCTCAATGGATTCGAGCAAATGCTGGAGATGGGCGGCGTTGTCGAAGTTCTGGCGCACCAAATCGGCCTTGAGGGCATCGCTGGTGTCGTTTTCGGGGCAGTAATCCAGCCCCTCGACCGTCAGCAGCAGATACATCGGTTGCGCGCGCTCTGCCAGGGCGGGGATGGCGACGGACTGGGCTGGATTCTCTGAAACCGCAACGGGCCGCTGTGGCGCAGCATGGCGATCGGAGGCGGGAATGACTTTCAACCAGCCCCAGGCCGACAGGCCGACCAGGGCCGATGTGGCAAGGGTGAGCAAGGAGAGGCGGCAGGCGGGGGCGCAGTGGGACATGGCAAGAGGCAGGCAAAGGGGCCGAAACGACAAGGCGGTGATTGTCCCTCCAAACACGATTGCGCCAGAGCGCGGCCAAGGCCATGGACAGGCCCTTGGCCTCTCAGAGCCTGTTCAAAATCTCTGCACGGTGTTCAAGAAAGCGGATTTGGGCGGTCTGCGGCGTTGCAAAGCCTCGCCATAGCTGCGGCTATGGCTGTGTTTTGCGCCTTGCAGCCCATCCCAAACCGCTTCTTGTCCACTCGCGCCGAGATTTTGAACAGGCTCTCAGCAACGGCAGTGGGCATGGCTACAATGGCCGCCCATTGTTTTTTGGCCTTTTCTGCCTGCCTTTTGGGGCGTTTTCTCCCTGTTTTCCCCGGTTGCGCGGCCCTTGGTTTATGCGAATTCACACCTCACCCCTGCTTTGTGGCGCGCTGGCGCTTGTGCTTGCGGCTTGTTCCAGCACTTCCAAAGATCGCACGGAAAACTGGTCGGCCGACCGGCTCTACAGCGAAGCGCGTGGCGAACTCAATTCCGCCAATTTCGAGAAAGCCGTGCCGCTGCTTGAGCGTCTGGAAGGGCGCGCTGCGGGCACTACGCTGGCGCAGCAGGCCCAGATCGACAAGGCCTATGCCCAGTACAAGGATGGCAAGGGGGCGGAGGCGATTGCCACGCTGGATCGTTTCATGCAGTTGCACCCCACCAGCGAGGCGGTGGATTACGCGCTGTATCTCAAGGGCCTGATCAACTTCAGCGATAACCCGGGGCTGTTTTCGTGGCTGTCGCCGCAGGACCTGTCCGAGCGCGATCAGCGCGCGGCCAAGGAGTCGTTCGAGGCGTTCAAGGAGCTGACCGACCGCTACCCCCAATCGCGCTATGCGCCCGATGCGGCCCAGCGCATGCTGTATATCGTGAATGCCCTGGCAGCCTATGAGGTGCATGTGGCGCGCTATTACTACTCGCGCGGGGCCTACGTGGCGGCCATCAACCGCGCGCAGATGGCCATTGGTGACTACAAGGAGGCCCCGGCGCTGGCCGAGGCGCTGGAGATTCTGGAAAAGTCCTATGACAAGCTGGGCATGACGGATTTGCGCGACGACACGCGCCGGGTGCGTCAGGCGTCTTTCCCGCAAGGCGGGCAGGGCGGCGCGGCAGCGCCGGAGGCTAAACCAGCTTGGTGGAAGTTCTGGAAGTAGTGCCTGGCCGCACACCGATTGCAGATCAATAAAAAACACCGCTTTAGGCAAGTTATGCCGAAAGCGGTGTTTTTTATTGCGGTTGATTTGTAAGAATTCAGGTCTTGGTGGCCTGCACGAAGTCGGGCAGGGCGGGCGAGCCTTGCGAGAGGGTGAGCACTTCGTAGCCCGTGGGGGTGACCAGCACCTGGTGCTCCCATTGGGCGGTGAGGCTGTGGTCTTTGGTCACGACCGTCCAGCCGTCGTGGCCAAGGTGTTTGATTTCGGGGCGGCCCAGGTTGAGCATGGGTTCGACGGTGAAGACCATGCCTGGCTCCAGCCGCTCGCCCGTGCCGGGGCGGCCGTAGTGCAGTACCTGGGGTTCTTCGTGGAAGGCGCGGCCGATGCCGTGGCCGCAGTATTCGCGCACGACGGAGAGGCCATTGCCTTCGGCGAATTTCTGGATGGCGTGGCCCACATCGCCCAGGCGGTTGCCGGGCTTGATTTGCAAGATGCCGTGCCACATGGCCTCGAAAGTGAGGCGGCACAGCCGCCGCGCGGCGATGGAGACTGCGCCGATTTCGAACATGCGGCTGTTGTCGCCAAACCAGCCATCGGGGGTGATGACGGTGACGTCCACATTGAGGATGTCGCCTTTTTTCAGCGGCTTGTCGTTGGGGATGCCGTGGCAGACGACGTGGTTGGGCGAGGTGCAGACCGAGCCGGGGTAGGGCGGATAGCCCTCGGGCTGGTAGCCCAGCGTGGCCGAGCGCGTGCCTTGCTCGGCCATGCACTGGGCGGCGAGGCGGTCGATCTCGCGCGTGGTGATGCCGGGTTTGATGTGGGGGGTGAGGTAATCGAGAACTTCCGAAGCCAGGCGGCAGGCGTTGCGCAGGCCGGGCAAATCGGCTTCTGTTTTGAGCGTGATAGACATGGCTAGGGATTATCCCTGAATTAGCCTTGGCTTAAGAGCTCCGAAAGGCTGCGGCTTGCGGGGCATGGGCTTCTTTGAATTCTATTTCATTGGCAAAAAAATACCCATGTTTAGGCATGATGGGTATTGAGTTGATTTTCTTTTGATTGATGGGTTGTTGGCGGAGCAGGTGTGTGCCAAAGCCTCATGCCAGGCCTGGCGCTGCCGCATGCAGTTGCGCGGCCAGGGCGGTGTATTCATGCGTGGGGATTTCTTCGGCGCGGCGCTGGGTGTCGAAGTGGCCAGCAAAGCCGCGCGCCTCCAGCCACTTGCCCAGGGTGTGGCGCACGAGTTTGCGCTTTTGGCTGAAGGCGACTTTGACCAGCTCCTCCAGCAGTGGCTGGGGCACGCGCACCCAATCGGCCAGGGGCTGCATGCGCACGACGGCGCTATCGACTTTGGGTGGCGGATCGAAGGCCTCGGGCGGCACGTTGAGCACGCGCTCCATCGCATAGCGCCATTGCAGCATGACCGACAGGCGCCCGAAGGCGGAGCTGCCCGGCTCGGCCAGCATGCGGTCGATGACTTCTTTTTGCAGCATGAAGTGCTGGTCTTGCACCACGTCGATGGCTTGCAGCAGGTGAAACAGCAGCGGGGTGGAGATGTTGTAGGGCAGGTTGCCCACCACGCGCAGCTTGGGGGCGGGGGCGCCTGGCTCGACACCGTGCTGCGCGGCCGGTTGTGCTGAAAGTTGTGCGGCCAGTTGCACGAAATCGACTTGCAGCACGTCGCTGGCGATGACGTGCAGGCGCGGGTTCTGGCGCAGCCGGGTGATGAGGTCGCGGTCCAGCTCGATGACGCACAGGCGATCGATGCGCTCGAGCAAGGGCGCGGTCAGGGCGGCCATGCCCGGGCCGATTTCCACCAGCAGTTGGCCGGGGCGGGGGTCGATGGCTTTGACGATGTGCTCGATGATGGCGTCGTCCACCAGAAAATGCTGGCCGAAACGTTTGCGGGGGATGTGGCGCACGGGGGGCTTTCTGTTTCTGTGATGGGGTGAGAGGGTTTACCTGGCGGCGGCGCTTTGGGGCAGGCCAAAAATGCGGTCAAAGCACCAGGTGAAAACAAAGGTGTAGATGAGAAAGAAGATCAGCAGCCCGAAATCCATCACAAACGCCTGCCACAAGCTCACTTGCAACTGCCAGGCGAACAGGGGCACGAGAAACACCAGCAAGCCGCCCTCGAAGCCGATGGCGTGGGCAATGCGGCGCTTGAGGCTGCGGCCTTTGATGGGCTGGCGCGCTTCCCAGCGCTCGAACAAGGTGTTGAAGATGTAATTCCAGGCAATGGCCGTGGCCGATGCCAGCGTGGCGGCCACCAGCGATTGCTGCATATCGCGCCCGCTGGCGAGCATCAAGCCCAGGCCCGAGACGGCGATGGCGATCAATTCGTAAATGGTGACGTACACAATCCGGCGGCGGATGCCTTGTAACTTCATGGGCGAGGGTGGTTGGCGGCAAAGCCCGCGAGTGTAGCGCCCGCCTGCGGCGGTATGCGCCCGCTGGCGGACTGCTGGCGCTCTGCTGGCGCGCTGTGGGCGAAAATGCCGACCCGCGCGGCCGCCCTGGCCGCAGCCCGATTGCCATTGCTTTGTATGCCCCGCCAAGATTCCCCATCGCGTCCGCCGCCTCGCTCCAACCCTCGCCGCGCCGAGTCTGCCGCCAGCACCCCAGCCGACAAGGCCCGCCAAGCCCTGGCCGAGCTGGGGCTGGCGCAAGACGTTTCTGTCGAACTGCTGCAAGCGCTGCACATCCTCACTCGCGAAGGACGGCTCAACCAGGATTCGCGCCGCAAGCTCAAGCAGGTGCTGCATTTGGTGCAATTCATCGAGCCGCTGATTCAGGAGGCGGCCCGGGCCATGCCCGCCGATGGCGCGCCGCCCGATGCAGGCCCCGTGCTGGTGGACCACGGCGCGGGCAAGTCCTACCTGGGCTTTGTGCTGTACGACCTGGTGTTGCGCCCGTTGGGGCGCGGGCGTGTGGTGAGCGTGGAGTGGCGGCCCGAGCTGATCGCCCGCTCGCAAGCGCTGGCCCAGCGCCTGGGCTTTGCGCGCATGGCGTTTTTGCCCATGGCCGTGGCCGATGCGCAAAACGCCCCCGAGTTGCCCGCGCGGGTGGACATCGTCACAGCCTTGCACGCCTGTGATAGCGCCACCGACGATGCCATCGCCTTCGGCCTGGCCAAACGTGCACGGGCGATGGCGCTGGTGCCTTGCTGCCAGGCCGAGGTTGCCGCCCATCTGCGCATGCACAAAGCCCTGGCGCTGGCGCGCACGCCCCTGGCCGAGCTGTGGCGCCACCCGCTGCACACGCGCGAGCTGGGCAGCCACCTCACCAACGTCATGCGCTGCCTGTATCTGGAGGCCCAGGGCTACCAGGTCAGCGTGACCGAACTCACCGGCTGGGAGCACAGCATGAAAAACGAACTCATCATCGCCCGCTACACCGGCCACAAAAAACGCAGCGCGCGCCAGCGGCTGGAGGCCATCGCCGCTGAAATGGGCTTGCAGGAGCTGCTGGCGCTGCGCTTTCCCGTGCGCAACGATGGGGGGCGCAGCCTTTAACACTAGCCTTTAACACTAAGGGTTAATGCTAATATCGCCGCCTTTTCGCACTGCCCCCGTTTACCCTTTCCCCCTCCCACGGCAACCATCATGAGCAAGACATCGCTGGACAAAAGCAAGATCAAATTCGTTCTGTTCGAAGGCATCCACCCCTCTGCGGTGCAGGTGCTGGAGCAGGATGGTTACACCAATGTGGAAGTGCTGCCCGGCGCCATGCAGGGCCAGGAGCTGGCGGAGAAAATCGCCGATGCGCACTTTGTGGGCATTCGCTCGCGCACGCAGGTGACGGCCGAGGTGCTGGAGTCAGCCAAGAAACTGGTGGCCGTGGGCTGCTTTTGCATTGGCACCAACCAGATCGATCTGGAAGCGGCGCGCCGCAAGGGCGTGGCGGTGTTCAACGCGCCGTATTCCAACACCCGCTCGGTCGCCGAGCTGGTGCTGGGCGAGGCGATTTTGCTGCTGCGCGGCATCCCCGAGAAAAACGCCGTGGCGCACCGCGGCGGTTGGCTGAAATCGGCCACCAATGCGTATGAAACGCGCGGCAAGACGCTGGGCATCATCGGCTACGGCTCCATCGGTTCGCAGTTGTCGGTGCTGGCCGAGTCGCTGGGCATGCATGTGCTGTTTTCCGATGTGGTCACCAAGCTGCCGCTGGGCAACGCCCAGCAGGTGGGCATGGATGAGCTGCTGGCCAAGAGCGATATCGTGACGTTGCACGTGCCCGAGCTGCCCTCGACCAAGTGGATGATTGGCGCCAAGCAAATCGCGGCGATGAAGGATGGCGCCATCCTCATCAACGCCTCGCGCGGCACGGTGGTCGATATCGATGCCCTGGCCGAAGCCTTGCGCAGCAAGAAATTGCTGGGCGCGGCGGTGGATGTGTTCCCGATCGAGCCCAAGTCCAACAATGAGGAATTCCTCTCGCCCTTGCGCGGCATGGACAACGTCATCATCACCCCGCACATCGGCGGCTCGACGATGGAGGCGCAGGCCAATATCGGCCTGGAGGTGGCGGAAAAGCTGGTGCGCTACTCGGACAACGGCACGACGACGACTTCGGTCAACTTCCCCGAGGCTGCACTGCCCGCCCACCCGGGGCGCGACCGCATCTTGCACATCCACCAGAATGTGCCGGGCGTGATGTCGGCCATCAACCAGGTGTTTTCGGACGCCCAAATCAACGTGGCCGCGCAATATCTGCAAACCGACGAGGCGGTGGGCTATGTGGTGATCGATACGGAGGCTGGCGCTGCCGCCAAGGTGATTGAGCCGCTGCGCCAGGTGCCCGGCACCATCCGCGCGCGCGTGCTGTTCTGATGGCCTGAGATAAAAATCCATTTCAAAAGGATAAAAAAACCGCCTATCATGGCTTGATAGGCGGTTTTTTTGTTTTCCTTTGAATGAAATATTGAAGGAATTGGGGTGACCGGGAGTTGGCGAAGCGATGACGACCCGATTACGATCCGATGGGGCAGAACAGGGGCAGAAAGGCGTCGGCGCGATCGGAGTAGGCCAGCAGGCTGCCTGTGTGCAGGTCGAAGTACCAGCCGTGCAGGGTGAGGGAGCCGTTATCGAGCCGTTCCTTGACGCAGGCCATTTTTTCCAGATTCTTGAGCGAGATGAGGATGGAGGCTTGCTCGCAGGCGTGCAGGCGCTCTTCCTCGGTGTGTAGCGAGGGGCTTTTCATCACCAGTTCGCGGGCGGGCCAGGCCACGTCCATCCAGCGGCGCACATGGTCGTCTTCGGCGATGTCGCCCTGATTGGGTTCGGCCTGCATCAGGGCGCGGATGCCGCCGCAACTGGCGTGGCCGAGGATGATGATGCGATCGACTTGCAGCACTTGCACGGCGTATTGCACGGCGGCGAGCACAGCTTGCGGCCCCATGCCACTGGAAGGGGGCACGAGGTTGGCGATGTTGCGCACGGTGAAGATGTCACCGGGGTCGCAGTCCAGCAGCAGGGCCGGATCCACGCGCGAATCGCAGCAGCCAATGAGCAAGGTGCTGGGGTGCTGGCCTTCTTGCAGATCGCTGTAGAGCTGGGGCGATTCCTCAAAGTAGCGTTGCTGAAAGCGCGCAAAACCGTTGATGAGGTTGGCAATGTCTTCGATGGGCATAAGAGGCTCACTCCTGTAGAGATCAATGCAGAGGTGCGGCTTTTTCTGCGCGCAGGACAGCCCGCAACGACCCTGGAGAGGCGCGGGGTCGCCGTCAAAAGCAGCAGCAAGTCGAGATGGGGGGCTTAACTGGCCTTAACCGCCTGTTTGGGACATGAAGCGCACGATGCGCTCAGGCGCGGTGTTGAATTCGTGGCGCTCGGGCTTGGCGGCGATGCCGGCGAGGATGTGCTGGCGCAGGGTGTCGTCGTCAGCGCCTTCGCGCAGGTATTGGCCCAGGGGGATGCGATCTTCCTGGCCCAGGCACAGATGCAGGGTGCCATCCACAGTCAGGCGCACGCGGTTGCAGCTTTCGCAAAAGTGCTGCGACATGGGGGTGATGACGCCTAGGGCGGGTGCGCCTTTGCCCGCCGTCCAGTAGCGTGCGGGGCCGCTGTCGCTGGTGTCCAAGGCAGGGACGAGGCCGAAGCGCTCGGCAATGCGCGCGCCCATTTGGGTGAGGTTGGCGGCCTGGAACTGGCGCCCGGCGCTGCCCATGGGCATGGTTTCGATCAGGCGCAGGATGAAGCCGC
Source organism: Allofranklinella schreckenbergeri (assembly GCF_003703475.1). Taxonomy (GTDB): domain Bacteria; phylum Pseudomonadota; class Gammaproteobacteria; order Burkholderiales; family Burkholderiaceae_C; genus Lampropedia; species Lampropedia schreckenbergeri. Next base: position 102,795 of record NZ_RDQM01000002.1, read on the forward strand.
TGGCCAGCGAGTAGCTCAAGAGGCGTGCCAGCTCGGCCTCGCTGGTTTCGCTGTTGACGACGCAGTTGAGCTTGATGGGGGCAAAGCCGACGCGGCGTGCTTCGGCCAGGCCGTCGAGCACGTCTTGCAGGCGGTCGCGGCCGGTGATTTCCCGGAATTTGATGGCGTCGATGGTGTCCAGGCTGACGTTGAGGCGTTTGACGCCTGCGGCTTTGAGGCCAGCGGCATGGCGCGCCAGCATGGTGCCGTTGGTGGACAGGGAGATGTCTTGCACGCCGGGCATGGAGGTGATGCGCCCGACAAGTTCGGCCAGGTTGCGGCGTGTGAGCGGCTCGCCGCCGGTCAGGCGCACTTTTTTCACGCCCATGTCAACGAACAGGCCAACCAAACGCGCCATTTCTGCATGGGTGAGCCAGTTGGCTGGCTCCTCAAAGCCTTTGAAGTCTTTGGGCATGCAGTAGGTGCAGCGCAGATCGCAGCGGTCGGTGACCGAGACGCGCAAATAGCTGATGCGACGATTGAAGCTGTCGATCAGTTGGGATGGGTGGCCTTGTTCTTTCATCAGTTTCCTCCTGCGCAGGTGCAGACGTGCCCGTCGCTGCCACAGCCGCTGCCTGCGGGTTCTGGCAGCGGTTGTGCAGGGGCGCTGGCGCGTTTGCCCTCGTTGGGGTCTAACAGCAAACGGTCGGCGTTGTCGTCATCCAGGTCGATGCCGGTGATGTCGGCGCGCGAAACCAGCACTTTGGCATATTGGCGCCAGGCCGTATCGCGGCCCAGCGCGCCCAGTGCCTGGGCGATTTCGCCTGCGATATCTTCATAGGGGCGTAGCTTGCCTTCGCTGCGGCGGTTGACGCGGATGATGTGCAGCCCGTGGCGGCTGTGCACCAGTTTGGGGTGAATGGTACCTGCGGCAATGCCGAATGCGACGCGCTCGAACTCGGGCACGGTGTCGCCGCGGCTGATTTGGCCCAGATTGCCACCCAGGGCAGAGGAGGGGCAATTGGAGTAGTGGCGGGCGAATTCGGCAAAGCGCTCGGGTTGCTCTTGCAGGCGCGCGAGCACGTCTTCGGCTTGCAGGATCAGCCCTTGCAGGTTAACGCCAGGGGTGACCTGGAACAGGATGTGGTCGGCTTCGATGCATTCACCGACCACGTAGCGGGCCTGGTTGGCGGCATAGAAGCGGCGGCAGGCGTCGTCATCGGGGGTGGGGTAGGGCGCTTGTTGTTCGAGCAGGTCGGAGACGGCTTGCTCCTCATCGGCGGTATCGATGCCCAGGCGGGCGGCTTCATCAAGCATGACGCGCCGCAGAATGCGCGCGATGACGGCCTGGTGCAGGGGGTTATCGGCATCCTGGTGCTTGGGCAGTTCCTGCTCGACTTCGGCATCGCACAGCTCTACGCCGTTGACTGTGATGGGCATGGGTTATTCCTCCGTCCTCATGGCTTGGATGGGGCGCCGCGCGCAAGGCTGGGGGGCCGCTGCGCGCGGGCGCCGGGGGGACATCAGGCGCGTGGGCGCACCAGTTGCCATGCGCGGGTGACGTAGGCGGCGCTGGCAAAGCCGCTCCAGACGTGCACCATGCGGGTGAAGGGGAAGATCAGGAAGAAGGTCATGCCCATGAAGATGTGCAGCTTGAACAGCAGGTGCGTATCTTTCAGGAATTCAGCCGCGCCGCCACGGAAGGTGACGATGTGCTGCGCCCACTCCATGAACAGCACCATTTCATGGCCGTCGAGGTGGCCCATGCTCACGAAGATGGTGGACAGGCCCAGCAGCAAGGTGATGAGCAGCCACACCAGCACGAGCTTGTCGCGCCATGTGCTGTTGACGTGGATGCGGCTGATGGTGAAGCGGCGGTGGATCAGGATGAGCAAGCCCACCAGCGCCATGGTGCCGAAGATGCCGCCCATGACCATGGCGAAGATTTGCTTGGCGCCGTGGCTGACGCCCAGCACGTGCCAGAACCACAGCGGCGTGAGCAGGCCAACCAGGTGACCAAAGAACACGGCCAGCACGCCAACGTGAAAGAGGATGCTGCCGATACGCAATTGGCCGCGGTGCAGCAGCTCGCTGGAATCGGCCTTCCAGGAATACTGTTCGCGGTCGAAACGCACCAAGCTGCCAAAGAGGAAGATCGAGAGGCAAATATAGGGATAGATGCCGAAGAAGAATTGGTTGAAGGTGTTCATGGTGGGGCTTCCTTACTGTGATGCGGGCAGGCTTGCCTTGGGGTAGAACTTGATGACGTTTTCCAGGCTGGGCTTGAGCAGCGGCTCCAGACCGGCGAGGTCGGGGCCAAAGGTTTCCATGGCTTCGTCCATGTCGCGCACGGGCGGCACGCTCAGCGGCTGCGGCTGCACGGGGCTGAGCGCTACCACCGCATGGAGTACGGCGGCGTAGGGCGATTGGGCCTGTTCGAGCTGCCGGGCGATGTGGGCGATGACATGCACGGCATCGCCAAGCAGCTTTTGCGCTTGCTCTGGGGGGATGTGGGCAAAAAACTCCAGCAGCGCGGGCAGATAGTCGGGCAATTCGCCGTCGCCCAGTTCGTAGCCGTATTTGCGGTATTCCTGGAGCAAGTCCACCATGGCGGAGCCGCGGTCGCGGTCCTCGCCATAGACGTGCTCAAAGATATACATGGCGTTGGTGCGGCTGCGGTCGAAGGTCAGGACGTACTTCTCTTGCAGGGTGCGCAGGCTTTGGCTTTGCAGGTAGTCCAGAAAGCCTTGCAGGCTCTGGCGGCTGCTGGCCAGCTCGGGCCATTGGTGCAGTGCGGCCTCGAATTCGGGCAGCGCTTGCAGCAAATCGGCCTCTGGATAGCACAGCAGCGCCGATAGCCATTTGTAAACGGGGCGGCCTTGCATCAGTGCACCCCTTTTTCCCGGTTGGCCCGGATGTCCTTGCGGCGCTCGAAGAAGATGACAGGGGACTCCTTGCGCTTGCCAAACAGGTTTTCTGTTGTGGCGCCGCCTGAGCAGCCATTGCCGAAGGTGAAGCCGCAAGCGCCTTTTTCGTCAAAGCTGTTTTCCACCATCTCTTTATGGCTGGAGGGGATCACGAAGCGGTCTTCATAGTTGGCGATGGCCATGATTTGGTACATGTCCTCCACCATGGCGGGCGTGAGCCCCGTACCTGCAAGCACTTCTTCCTGCTGCTGGCCGTGCACGACTTCGCCGCGCTTGAAGCGGCGCATGGCGATCATGCGCTCCAGGGCAAGCTTGATCGGCTCGACCTTGCCTGCGGTCAGCAAGTTGGCCAGATAGCGCAGCGGGATGCGCATTTCGTCCACGTTGGGGATGATGCCGTTGGCGCCGATGCGCCCGCTCTCCAGCGCCGATTGGATGGGCGAGAGTGGCGGGATGTACCAGACCATGGGCAGCGTGCGGTACTCAGGGTGCAAGGGGAAGGCGACCTTCCACTCCATCGCCATTTTGTAGATGGGCGACTGCTTGGCCGCATCCAGCCAGGATTGGCTGATGCCTTGCTTGAGGGCTTCGCGCTGCACCGCAGGGTCGTGCGGGTTCAGGAAGATGTCGAGCTGGGCTTCGTACAGGTCTTGCGGGTTTTCAATGGCCGCAGCGGCTTCGATCTTGTCTGCGTCGTAAAGCAGCACGCCCAGATAGCGGATGCGGCCCACGCAGGTTTCAGAGCAGACGGTGGGCTGGCCCGATTCGATACGCGGATAGCAGAAGATGCATTTCTCGGCTTTGCCGGATGTCCAGTTGTAGTAAATCTTTTTGTAAGGGCAGCCAGAGATGCACATGCGCCAGCCGCGGCATTTGTCCTGGTCGATGAGGACGATGCCGTCGTCTTCGCGCTTGTAGATGCTGCCCGAGGGGCAGGAGGCAACGCAGGCGGGGTTGAGGCAGTGCTCGCACAGGCGCGGCAGATACATCATGAAGGTGTTTTCAAAGGCGGCGAGCATTTCTTTCTGCACGCCTTCAAACAGCATGTCCTTGCTGCGTTTTTCAAATTCGCCAGCGAGGTCGTCTTCCCAGTTGGGGCCCCATTCGACCTTGTCCATCTTTTGGCCTGTGAGCACGGAGATGGGGCGCGCGGTCGGCGCAGTTTTCATGCGCGGGGCGTTTTGCAGGTGCTCGTAGTCGTAGGTGAACGGCTCGTAGTAATCGTCGATTTGCGGCAGGTTGGGGTTGGCAAAGATATTGGCCAGGATTTGCAGCTTGCCGCCTTGTTTGGGCACGAGCTTGCCGTTGGCTTTGCGTACCCAGCCGCCTTTCCATTTGTCCTGGTTTTCCCACTCCTTGGGGTAACCGATGCCGGGCTTGGTTTCCACGTTGTTGAACCAGGCGTACTCCACGCCATCGCGCGAAGTCCAAACGTTTTTGCAGGTCACGGAACAGGTGTGGCAGCCAATGCATTTGTCCAGGTTCAGAACCATGCCGACTTGTGCTCTGATTTTCATGGGGGTGTTCCTTTTGGTGGTTATCTGGGGGATTGACGAAATCGCTTGAGTGAGGGCCTCAACTCAATGGCTCAAAGCCTGCACTGACTGGGATCACGGACACCAGCACGCAGTCTTGCTGGGCTGTGTTGCGCACGCCGTGGCACTGGTGGCGTCCAATGAGGACGATGTGCCCGGCATGCACGGTGCGGTGGCTTTGAGCGTCGTCGAGCAGCTCGGCGCTGCCTTGCAGCACAAACCAGATGTCTGTGCCGTGTGGGTGGCGGTGCGGCGGCAGACTGGCCCCAGGGGGGATCTGCCACAGCACCAGGTTGATGCCATCCACGGTTTGCAGCAAGGTGCGCACCGACTGTTGGGGCTGGGCCTGAAGATGGGCCGCAATGTCCAGCACATGAGGCAGGGCAGGTATTGGGTGATCCATGGCGTGCATCCTTGTCAGTCGGCTCTCAAGCAATCTGTCTTTCGCGGTGCTTGTCAGTGTTGGCTGGAGTGTTCGACGTGCTTGGGCGCGTCGGCAGGCTCGTCCATCCAGTCGATCTTGCTCATCTTGCGAACGATCACCCACTCGTCACGGTTGCAGCCCACCGTGCCGTAGTAGTTGAAGCCGTAAGCAAGCTGGGCATAGCCGCCAATCATGTGGGTGGGGTTGAGCACGGCTTTGGTGACGGAGTTGTGAATACCGCCACGGATGCCGGTGCTTTCGGCTACCGGGGTGTGCACCAGTTTTTCCTGTGCGTGGTACATCAGGATCATGGTTTCAGGGATGCGCTGGCTGACGATCACACGGCAGGCGATGGCGCCGTTGGTGTTGAACACCTCTACCCAGTCGTTATCCACCAAACCGGCTCTTTGTGCATCGGCTTCGGAGATCCACACGTGCGGGCCGCCGCGCGAGAGCGTGAGCATGCGCAGGTTTTCCGAGTACGTGCTGTGGATGCCCCATTTCTGGTGCGGGGTGAGGAAGTTGAGCGTGATTTCGGGGTTGCCGTTGGGCTTTTTGCCCAGCAGTTTTTGCGTCGTCTTGGTGTCCACCGCAGGGCGGTACACGCAGAAGTCGGCGCCGAAATCGCGCATCCACTTGTGGTCTTGGTAGAACTGTTGGCGGCCTGTGAGCGTGCGCCATGGGATCAGCTCATGCACGTTGGTGTAACCGGCGTTGTAGCAAACGGTTTCGCTCTCCACGCCCGACCAGATGGGCGAGGTGACGATCTTGCGTGGCTGGGCCACGATGTCGTGGAAGCGAATTTGCGTGTGCTCGCTGGAAGCAATCAAATGCGTATGGTCGCGTCCGGTGGCTTTGCCCAGCGCTTGCCAGGCTTTCATGGCCACGTGGCCGTTGGTTTCCGGCGCCAGCGTCAAAATCATTTCGGCAGCGTCAATGGCTGTGTCGATTTTGGGCTGGCCTTTGCCTGCGCCTTCGGGCTGCACGCCGTTGAGTTTGCGCAGGTATTCCACCTCATGCTTGGTATCCCAAGCCATGCCTTTGCCGTTGTTGTTGACTTTTTCCAGCAACGGGCCGACAGAGGTGAATTTTTCGTAGATGGCGCCATAGTCGCGTTCGACCACCGTCATGGCAGGCATGGTCTTGCCGGGGATGGGGTCGCACTCGCCGAGCTTCCAGTCCTTGGGGTCGAAGGGCTGGCCCATTTCCTGCGGACTGTCGTGCATCAGCGGGGTCAGCACCAGGTCTTTGCGTACACCAAGGTAATCCTTGGCCAACTCGCTGAATTTCTTGGCCAGGCCCTTGTAAATCTCCCAGTCCGAACGGCTCTGCCACAGCGGCTGCACGGCTTCGGTGAGCGGGTGGATGAAGGGGTGCATGTCGGAGGTGTTGAGATCGTCTTTCTCGTACCAGGTAGCGGTGGGGAAGATCACGTCCGCATACAGGCAGGTGGTGTTCATGCGGAAGTCCAGCAGCGTGAACAAGTCCAGCTTGCCTTCGACGGCAGGGCGCACCTTGACTTCGACTGGCTTGATGCAATCGGCCTCATCGCTCATTAGGCCGCTTTGCGTGCCCAGCAGGTACTTGAGCAGGTATTCCGTGCCTTTGCCCGAAGAACCCAACAGGTTGGAGCGCCAGATGAACATGTTGCGCGGGAAGTTCTTGGGGTTGTCCGGGTCTTCGCACGACATGTGCAGCGAGCCCTCTTTCAGCCCCTTGACCACGTATTCCACGGGATCCATGCCAGCGGCGGCGGCCTGGTCGGTCAAATCCAGTGGGTTGGTTTCCAACTGCGGCGCACTGGGCAACCAGCCCATGCGCTCGGCCTTGGCGTTGTAGTCGATCATGGCCATGCGGCGCATGCTGTTGTCCGCATTGCGGTTGAGCAACTCATCGGCGCTGAGCTTTTCGTGGCGCCACTGACTGGAGTGGGCGTACCAGAACGAGGTGCCGTTCATCTGCCGCACGGGGCGATGCCAGTCGGTGGCAAACGCCAGCGGCAACCAGCCCGATTGAGGGCGCAGCTTTTCCTGGCCCACGTAATGGCACCAGCCGCCGCCGGATTTGCCGATGGAGCCGACCATCATCAGCATGTTGATGATGCCGCGGTAGTTCATGTCCAGGTAATACCAGTGGTTCACGCCAGCGCCCAGGATCACCATGCTGCGGCCCTGTGTGTCGTGTGCGTTCTGGGCGAACTCGCGCGCCACCTGAATCACCAGCTCGGGTTTGACGCCAGTGTGCTTTTCCTGCCACTTGGGCGTGTAGGGCTTGTCGTCGTAGTAATCCTTGGCGACGTTGTCGTCGTCCAGGCCGTGGTCAACGCCGTATTGCGCCACCAGCAAGTCGAACACGGTGGCCACCAGTTGTTCGCTGCCATCAGCGAGCCTGACGCGTTTGACGGGCACCTTGCGGTAGAGCATTTCGTCGTGCTCGCCGCCGTAATAGCCAAAGCCCACGCGCACGATGTCATCGGCGCGGCCTTTGAGCGTCATGGCTGCGCGCACGTCCTTGTCTTGCGCGCGCGTCTCCAGGTTCCATTTGCCGCTGCCATCCCAGCGAAAGCCCACGGAGCCGTTGGCGACGGCCAGGCTTTCGGCCAGCTCGTCCCAAATCAGCGTTTTCCATTCCGCATTCTTTTCTTCGCCCTGGTTGCCTTCCAGTTGCGAGGCGCGCAGGGTGTATTCGGGCACATAGCCTTTTTCATCGGACTTGAGGCACACCAGCACGGGCATATCCGTGAGGCGGCGGCAGTAGTCCTGGAAGTAGTCCGAGGGGTTGTCGATGTGGAATTCCTTGAGGATCACATGCCCCATGGCCATTGCCAGTGCAGCATCCGTGCCTTGGCGCGGGGCCAGCCAGATGTCGCCAAACTTGGCCATTTCGCCAAAGTCGGAGGACACGGCCACCGTCTTCGTGCCTTTGTAGCGAACCTCTGTATAGAAGTGGGCGTCGGGCGTGCGGGTCATGGGCACGTTCGAGCCCCAGACCAGCAGGTAGTTGGAGTTGTACCAATCGGCCGCTTCGGCCACGTCGGTCTGCTCGCCCCAAGTCTGCGGGCTGGCGGGCGGCAAGTCGCAATACCAGTCGTAGAACGACAGCGGCACACCGCCGATCAGCCCCAGATAGCGCGCGCCCGAGGCGTAGCTGACCATGGACATGGCCGGAATGGGCGAGAAGCCGATCACACGGTCAGGCCCGTAATTCTTGATGGTGTAGGCGTTGGCAGCGGCCACCATTTCATAGGCTTCGTCCCAGTTGGTGCGCACGAAGCCGCCCATGCCGCGCTGCGTCTTGTAGGACTTGGCGCGTTCGGGGTCTTCCACAATCCAGGCCCAGGCCTCAATGGGGGACATGGTTTTGCGCGCCTGGCGCCACAGTTCGGCCAGTGCGCCGCGCATCATGGGGTATTTGATGCGCTGGGCGGAATAGACGTACCAGCTATAAGAGGCCCCGCGTGGGCAGCCGCGCGGCTCGTGGTTGGGCAGATCGGGGCGCGTGCGCGGGTAGTCGGTCTGCTGGGTTTCCCAAGTGATGATGCCGTTCTTGACGTAAATCTTCCAACTGCACGAGCCGGTGCAGTTCACGCCGTGGGTGGAGCGGGCCACCTTGTCGTGCTGCCAGCGGCTGCGGTAGGCGTTCTCCCATTGCCGATCCTCGCCGACGAGCACGCCGTGGCCGTCGGAAAAGGGTTCATGTCGTCTTTTGAAAAACGTGAGGCGGTCCAGAAAGTGACTCATTGTGTTTTCTCCATGCACGCCAGAAGATCTGGCTTGGGGCTGCTCTGATGGCTATTGAAGCAAGGTGGACTGTAGAAGCCTTGCTCGCAACAAACCATTGCCCAGTGGCACAGGTTGCGGCAATCAAAGTAGCTAGTCACTCTGGCGGGGCGTGCGCATACCAGCGCCGCGATGCAGTTGGCGCATGCACTTCATGTCGACCTGCCCGCCAAGGTCGTCATTCAAGCTTTGCAGCTCTGTAGTGCGTCCGAGATGATTTGCACATCAAAGGAAAATTGATCGTCTGATAGACATGCCTAAAAGGATAGATTTCTTTTCCTTTGATTAGTTTTTTTCGGAAGTCTTTGAATTTCCGGCAAAGGAAATTCCACTACTTGACTGCGTTGCCGAAAAGTGCAGATTTTCTTTCCTTTGATTTGGAATTTGGGTGTGGGTGAGGTTGTGGGGCGCTTTTGCCCTGCGGCCGGGTAAGCCCATCAGCGGCGATAGCGGCTTTTACGCTCTTCTGGTTGTGTTTTCAGTTACGATCCGCCTCTTTGCCCCACAGACCCACAGCCCAAGGAGCTCTACATGCACGCATCATCCACCCGTCGCCATTTGCTCAACGCCACTGCGGCCGCCCTGTTGGGGTTTGGCTTGTTGGCAGGCGCGCAGGCGCAAGTCAAATCCGTGGCCGTGACGGCCATCGTTGAACACCCTTCGCTGGATGCGATCCGCGATGGCGTGAAGGCGGTACTGGAGGAAAACGGCTTCAAGGGCGACAAGCTCAAGTGGCAATACCAAAGCGCCCAGGGCAACACCGCCACGGCTGCGCAAATCGCGCGCAAATTCATTGGCGAAAAACCTGATGTGATCGTGCCCATCGCCACGCCTTCGGCCCAAGCTGTTGTCTCGGCCACCAAAGAGATTGCCGTGGTGTATTCGGGCGTGACCGACCCTGTCGCGGCGCAACTGGTGAAAAGCATGGACGCCAGCGGCACCAACGTCACCGGCGTGTCGGACGCCGTGGCCTTGGCCGACCAAATCGAGCTGATCAAGAAAATCGTGCCCAATGCCAAGCGCGTGGGCATGGTTTACAACCCAGGCGAGGCCAATTCGGTTTCCGTGGCGCAAGAACTCAAGCGCCTGCTGCCCCAGTACGGCCTGGAGCTGGTGGAGTCCAACGCGCCGCGCACGGTGGACATCACCGCCGCCACACGCAACTTGGTGGGCAAGGTCGATGTGATCTACACCAACTCCGACAACAACGTTTTCTCCGCGCTGGAGGCGCTGATCAAGGTCGCCAACGAGGCCAAGATCCCCGTGATCTCCTCGGTGACGGACGCCGTCAAGCGCGGCGCCACAGCAGCGCTAGGAATTGACTATTACGACCTGGGCCGCCAAAGCGGCCAGATGGTGGTGCGCATCCTCAACGGTGAGAAACCCGGCGCCATCCCCTCTGAAACGGGCAAGAAGCTGGAGCTGTTCATCAACCCGGGCGCAGCCAAGAACCAGGGCGCGACCCTGCCTGAAGACTTGGTCAAGTCGGCCAAGGAAGTGGTGCAGTAAGCCCATCAAGGGCAACAAGGAGACAACACGATGATTCAAAAGACTTTTCTGACCTCGGTCACGCGCCGCGCCGTGCTGTGCACGGCTGCTGCGGCTGCATTGCTGGGCACCACGGCGACGGCCTACGCGCAAAGCCACTCCGTGGCCGTTACGGCAATCGTGGAACATCCCGCGCTGGATGCCGTTCGCGATGGTGCCAAGGCGGCGCTGGAGGCTGCTGGCTTTTCCGGCGATCAGCTCAAGTGGCAGTACCAAAGCGCCCAAGGCAACACCGCTACGGCTGCGCAGATTGCGCGCAAATTCATTGGTGAAAAGCCCAGCGCCATCATCGCCATCGCCACGCCGTCGGCCCAGGCGGTCGTTGCCGCGACGAAGGACATTCCTGTGGTGTACGCCGCCGTGACCGATCCCGTGGCAGCGCAACTGGTCAAGAGCTGGGAGCCTGCCGGCGGCAACGTCACCGGCGTGTCGGACGCCCTGGAGCTGGAAGACCAGATCGCGCTGATCAAGAAAATCGTGCCCAATGCCAAGCGCGTGGGCATTGTCTACAACCCCGGCGAAGCCAACTCCAACGCCGTGGCCGAACAGCTCAAGCAAGTGCTGCCCAAGCACGGCATGGAACTGGTGGAGTCCAGCGCGCCGCGCACGGTGGATGTGACCTCGGCCGCGCGCAAGCTCGCTGGTAAGGTGGACGTGATTTACACCAACACGGACAACAACGTGATCTCTGCCTACGAGGCCCTGGCCAAGGTTGCCAACGAAGCCAAGATCCCCCTGATCGCCTCCGATACCGAGGCGGTGCGCCGTGGTGCGATTGCCGCTTTGGGCGTGGACTACAAAGTCATTGGCCGCCAAACGGGCGAGTTGGTGGCCCGCATCCTCAAGGGTGAAAAGCCTGGCGACATCGCTTCGCAGCGCGCGGCCAGCCTGGAGCTGTTTGTCAGCACCAAGGCCGCAGCGGCGCAAGGCGTGACTTTGTCCCAGGAGCTGATCCAGTCTGCCAAGGAAGTGATCCAGTAATGGCTTGCTTGGCCCCGCTTCCCGGCACAAGGGGATAGTGGGTCGTGTTGCGGGCGCGTTGAGCGCCCGCTGGCGCATGCGCGCCGTCCCAGGGTGGGGCTTGAGAGCAATCACCGCCTCCCCCCTGTTTCCGTTTTCAGACGTCATCGTTTTCATCACACCGCGACATGTCCTTCTACGCATTCATGGGCGCCATGGAAATCGGGCTGATTTTTGGCCTGGTCGCCCTGGGCGTGTTGATTTCCTTCCGAATCCTCAACTTCCCCGACCTCACGGTAGATGGCTCCTTCCCGCTGGGCGGCGCCGTGGCGGCGATCCTGATTGCCAATGGGCGAGATCCCTTCATTGCCACGGCCCTTGCGGCTGCAGCGGGGGCGGCTGCGGGGTTTATCACGGGATGGCTGAACGTACGCTTGAAGATCATGGATCTGCTCGCGGGCATTTTGATGATGGGGGCGCTGTACTCCATCAACCTGCGCGTGATGGGGCGGCCCAACGTCCCGCTGATCAGCGAGCCGACGGTTTTCAGCGTGCTGATGCCGGGCTGGCAGCCCGAATACATTGAAAAACCGCTGATCCTCCTGGTCATCGTGCTGCTGTGCAAGTTGCTGCTGGATGCGTATTTCTCCACCGAGCGCGGTCTGGCCATGCGCGCCACAGGTGCCAACGCCCGCATGGCCAGCGCCCAGGGCGTGGCCACCAACCGGGCCAAGCTGGTGGGGCTGGCTATTTCCAACGCGCTGGTGGCTTTGGGCGGGGCCTTGTTTGCGCAAAGCCAAGGCGGGGCCGATATCTCCATGGGGATTGGCACCATCGTGATTGGCTTGGCTGCCGTCATCATCGGCGAGAGCGTACTGCCCTCGCGGCGCATCCTCTGGGCGACCCTGGCGGTGGTGATTGGCGCGGTGCTCTACCGCTTGTTCATCGCCTTGGCGCTGGAGAGTGGAGAGTGGACGGGCCTGCAATCGCAGGACTTGAACCTGATTGCCTCTGCCTTGGTAGTGCTGGTGCTGGTGCTGCCGCTGATCAAGCGCGGCCTGCGCTCGCGCAAGTGACGCAGGCCGCCGAGAACCCTTGTTGAGAAGTCGAACGAGAAGTCGCCAACGATGCTCAAAGCCACCGACCTGCACATCACCTTCAACCCCGGCACCCCGATCGAAAACCCCGCCTTGCGCGGGGCGGGGCTGGAAATCCCCTCGGGCCAGTTCGTCTCCGTCATCGGCTCCAACGGCGCGGGCAAATCCACCTTTCTCAACGCCATCGCAGGCGATGTGATGGTCGATAGCGGGCGCATTGAAATCGATGGCGTGGATGTCACCCACAAACCCGCCTGGCAGCGCGCCAACATGGTGGCGCGCGTATTCCAAGACCCCATGGCGGGCACTTGCGAAGCCTTGACCATCGAGGAAAACATGGCCCTGGCCATGCGCCGGGGGCATAAGCGCGGCTTGGCGATGGCTCTGAAGCGCGCTGACCGCGAGCTGTTTCGCGAGCGCCTGGCCAGCCTGGGCCTGGGGCTGGAGAAACGCTTGACCGATCGCATCGGCTTGCTCTCTGGCGGCCAACGCCAGGCTGTCAGCCTGCTCATGGCGGCGTTGCAGCCCTCGCGCATCCTGCTGCTTGATGAGCACACCGCCGCGCTGGACCCCAAAACCGCTTCCTTCGTGATGGAGCTGACCGCCCGCATCGTGGAGGAAAACCGCCTCACCACCATGATGGTTACGCACAGCATGCGCCAGGCGCTGGATTACGGCAGCCGCACCGTCATGCTGCACCAGGGCCGCGTGGTGCTCGACGTCAGTGGTCAGCAGCGCCAGGGTATGGACGTGCCGGATTTGCTGCATCTGTTCGAGCGCACGCGCGGCGAAGTGCTGGCCGACGATGCCCTGCTGCTCAGTTAAGGCGTGGCACGCATCGCAGGGTCCACGCTGCGCCGGATGCTCGCCGGGCGCATTTCCGGGCCAAGCGGCGGCCTGGCGAAAAGGCCGCGTTGCGATAGCCGCAGGCTTTGCGCCGGTTTTCACGCTTGGCCGCCTGCCCCATCCCGCTTTCCTTCCCCCTGAGCCATGACTGCGTTCCAGCCCGCCTTGACCGAAGAAGACCTGCGCCGCAACCTGGCGGCCATTCGCGCGCGCATTGATGCGGCCTGCGCCCGCAGCGGGCGCGACCCGCAGGAAGTGCGCTTGTTGCCCGTGAGCAAAACGGTGGAAGTCGAGCGCCTGCGCCTGGCTTATGCCGCCGGTGTGCGCGAGATGGGTGAAAACAAAGTGCAGGAAGCCCACGGCAAATGGCAGGCCATGCGCGAAGCCATGCCCGATTTGCGCTGGTGCCTGATTGGCCATTTGCAAACCAACAAAGCCAAGTTCGTGGCCGAATTTGCCAGCGAATTCCACGCGCTCGACAGCCTGCGCGTGGCCCAGGCGCTGGATACGCGCTTGCAGGCGCTGGGGCGCAGCCTGGACGTGCTGGTGCAGGTCAACACCTCGGGCGAGGCCAGCAAATTCGGCTTGGAGCCGGCCGAAGTGGTGCCATTTGTGCAGGCCCTGCCGGCGTTTGGCGCGCTCAAGGTGCGCGGGCTGATGACGCTGGCCATGCACACCACCGAAGAGGCCCAGGTGCGCCGCTGCTTCGTGCTGCTGCGCCAATTGCGCGAACGCTTGCAGCAAGAGACGGCTTATGGCGGCGCCATTGCGCAGCTCTCCATGGGCATGTCGGGCGATTTCGAGTGGGCGGTGGAAGAAGGCTCGACCACTGTGCGCGTGGGCCAGGCCATCTTCGGCGCGCGCGCACTGCCCGATTCGCATTACTGGCCCGAAGGCAGCGCGCCAGCCTGAGCAAAAAGGCCTTTGCATGCTTGTAATTACAATTCAAAAAGAAATAAAACAACCATTTTTCGGCATGATGGTATTGAAGTTGAATTCATATTGATATGTAATTTGCTGCATTGACCAATGCCGCCGACAACCCGATGCCATGAACGCCCCCAGCTCCCAATACCTCAGCCCCGCAGCCACCGTGCGCGTGTTCTGCGTGTTTGCGCTGGTGTACTTCCTCTCCACCATGGTGCGGGCCATCATGGCTACGCTGGCGCCCGAACTCACCGCCGCTTTCGCGCTCGACGATGCGCAACTGGGCCTGCTGGCGGGCAGCTATTTCGTCGGCTTTTCGCTGATGCAAATCCCGCTGGGCATGGCGCTCGATCGCTTTGGCCCGCCGCGCACCGCCGTCGTGTTCCTGTTGGTGGCCCTGGCGGGCGGGGTGTTGACCGCCACCGCCCAATCCTTTGCCGCCATGCTGGCTGGCCGCACCTTGTTGGGGCTGGGCCTGGCTGCCGGGCTGATGGCGCCCATGGCGGCCTACCGCCGCTGGTTTCGCCCCGCCGCGCAGGTGCGCTCCAACGCCTGGATGCTCACCGTCGGCTCGCTGGGCATGCTGGCCTCCACCGTGCCGGTGCAATGGCTGCTGCCCCAAATCGGCTGGCGCGGCGTGTTCTGGTTGTGGACGGGGCTGGCGCTGCTGGCCTGGCTGGGCTTGCTGCTGTGGATTCCGCGTTGGCAGCACAACGCAGCGGCAGACCACGCAGCAGCGGGCAATGGGGCAGGGCAGGGCGGCGCTGCGGCAGGCCAGGCCACGCCGCCTGCTGCGCCACGCCCGCCCACGCTGCGCGCCATCCTCAAAGGCTATGGCACGGTGCTGTTGGACAAACGCTTTCTCAGCGTCGCGCCAGTGGGTTTTTTTGGCTACGGCGCGATGTTCGCCATGCTGACGCTGTGGATCGGCCCCTGGCTGCGCGAGGTGCATGGCGCCAATGCGCAGCAAGTGGCCTCCGGCCTGTTTGCGATCAATATGGGCATGATGGCGGCCTTTTTCCTCTGGGGCGTCGTGGCGCCCAGGCTGGAGCGGCGCGGCTTGCAACTGGAGCCGCTGGTTCTGGTGACCATGCTCACCGGGCTGGCGCTGTTGCCGCTGGTGCTGTGGCAGGGCGAGCGCGCGGGCTGGCTGCATTGGGCGGTGTATTGCATGAGCCTGTCGGGCTTTTCGCTGGTGCAGCCCAAGCTGGCCCAGCACTTTCCCAGCCATTTGGCGGGCCGGGCGCTGACGGCGTTCAATCTGACGATTTTTGCTGGCGGCTTTTTCCTGCAATGGGGCGTGGGCGCAGCCATCAATGCCTTTGGCCAGGCAGGGTTTGAGCGCGTGGCCGCGTTCCAAATCGCGCTGATGCTGATGTGGGCGTGCAAGCTGGCCGCGCTGGGGTGGTTTTTGCGTTTTCGCCATGCGCCAGCGCCGCAATAATCGCCCGCTATGACCCTTTGCCGCATTTTCATCGTCGCCCACGCACCGCTGGCCTCGGCCCTCAAAGCCTGCGCAGAGCATGTGTTTGCCGATGCCGCCGCCGATGTGCAGGTGTTGGATGTGCTGCCTGAGCACGACAGCGCTTTCTGGCATGCGCAGGCTGATGCGCTGCTGCTGGCGCCACGGCCAGGCTCTGCCGCAGATGCTGCGGCGCCCCCGGCCCCGGTGCTGCTGCTCACCGACATCATTGGCGCCACCCCGTACAACGTGGCGTGCGCCTTGGCGGCGCATGCGGCTCAGGCGGGCCTGCCTGCCTGCGTGCTCACGGGCGCGAACCTGCCCATGCTGCTGCGCGCCATCACCTATCGGCACGAAAGCCTGCCTGACTTGGCCGAGCGCGCCAGCAGCGGGGCCGTGCAATCCATCACCTGCATTCAGCCATGATCCAAACTCAAACCACCATCGTCAACAAACTGGGCCTGCACGCGCGCGCTTCGGCCAAGCTGACCAAACTGGCGGGCAGCTTCGAGAGCCAGGTGTGGATGAGCCGCAATGGCCGTCGCGTCAATGCCAAAAGCATCATGGGCGTAATGATGTTGGCCGCAGGCAAGGGCGCTGAAGTCGGGCTGGAAACCGATGGCCCCGACGAGGCCCAGGCCATGCAGGCGCTGCTGGAGCTGATTGCCGACCGCTTTGGGGAGGGCGAATGATGGCGGCCCCCAACCGTTGCCTTGTCCCCTTCGGGCGGCCTGCGTGCGGCACAGGCTCTAGAGCGTGTCATGCACTTTTCGCTCTAGAGAGCGGTGGAAAGTGCATGACACGCTCCAAGGGATTGCCATGAGTGCGCACAACATCCACCTGGCAGGCATTGCCGTTTCGCGTGGCATCGTCATTGGCCGCGCGTTGACGCTGGCGCGCGCGCCCTTGCAGGTTGAGCACCACATCATCCCCGGCGCGCAGGTGCCTGCCGAGCTGGAGCGCTTGCAGCGCGGCTTTGACCTGGCCATTGGCGAGTTGCGGCGCGTGCAGCAGGGGCTTGCCGATGAGGCCGCCTACGCCGATTTGCACACCTTGCTGGACGCCCACGCCATGCTGCTCGAGGACGAAGCCTTGCAGCAAGGCGCGGCCCACTACGTGCGCGAACGCCACTACAACGCCGAATGGGCCTTGATGGAGCAATTGGCCGAACTCTCGCGCGATTTCGACGCCATGGATGACAGCTATCTGCGCGAGCGCAAGGCCGATCTGGAGCAGCTCGTGGCGCGCGTGCTGCAATGCATGCGCCTGGCCCCCGGCGTGGCGCCACCACCCATGACGGTGTTGCCCAGCGGTGCCGATGCCAGCCTGGATGTCACCAGCTTGCCGCCCCGGCCGCGCGATGCGCTGCCGCAAATCGTCGTCGCCCACGATTTGGCCCCTGCGGACATGCTGCACTTTCGCCGGGGCATGTTTGCAGGCTTTGTCACCGATGCGGGCAGCAAAGCCTCGCACACCGCCATCGTGGCGCGCAGCCTGGATATTCCCGCCGTCGTCGGCATGAAAGATGCCAGCGCGCGCATCGCCCACAACGATTTGCTCATCGTGCATGCCGATGCGGGCCTGGTCATCCTCAACCCCGATGAGGCCACCCTGCAAACCTACCGCGGCTTGCAGGCGCAGATGCTCCAGGCGCGCCAGCGCCAGCAGCGCTTGCGCTACACCCCCGCCATCACCCGCGATGGCTGCCAGATCGAGCTGCTGGCCAACGTCGAGCTGCCCGCCGACTGCGAAGCCGCCGTGGCTGCCGGAGCCGTGGGCGTGGGGCTGTTTCGCAGCGAGTTTCTCTTTCTGGGCCGCCACGACAGCCTGCCCGGTGAGGAGGAGCAATACCGCGCCTACCGCGCAGCCATCCAGGCCATGCAGGGCCTGCCGGTCACCATCCGCACCATCGATATTGGCGCGGACAAGTTGCTGGAGGTTTGCGGCCACGCGCTGCCCAGCCAGGAGCAATCGGCGCTCGGGCTGCGCGCCATCCGCTGGAGCCTGGCCAATCCCGAGCTGTTTTGCACCCAGTTGCGCGCTCTGTTGCGCGCCGCCGTGCATGGGCCGTTGAACATCTTGTTTCCCATGCTGTCCCAAATGGGTGAAGTGCGCCAAACGCTGGAGTTGCTGGAGCAAGCCCGCGAGGAGCTGCGCGCGCGCAACGTGGAATTTGGCCCCGTGCGCCTGGGCGCGATGGTGGAGGTGCCCGCTGCCGCCCTGATGCTGCGGCAGTTTTTGCCGCACTTCGATTTCATCTCCATCGGCAGCAACGACCTGGCCCAATACACCCTCGCGGTTGATCGCGCCCAGGCCAGCGTGGCGCATTTGTTCGATGCCACCCACCCCGCCGTGCTGCATTTGATCGCCAACGTCATTGCCCAATGCAAGGCCCAGGGCAAATCCGTCTGCCTGTGCGGCGAAATCGCAGGCGATCCGCACATCACCCACTTGCTGCTGGGCCTGGGCTTGCAATCTTTTTCCATGAACCCGGCCCAATTGCTGGCCGTCAAGGAGCGCATTCTCCAGGCCGACACCGGCGTGCTCGCGCCCTGGGCACAGCAGGTGCTGGAGTTGGAGGACACCCAGGCGGCGCTGGAGCCATCTGGCTAGCGGGAAGCTTTTGGAGGCATTTTTTACCAATCAATAGGCAAAAAATAACCTTGTTTCGGCATGTCGGCTAATAAGACAGTTTTATATTGATTTGTAAATGATGAGGGCGTCCTTTGGCGGAGCCTAGAGCGTGGCATGTTGGCCGGGCGTGCACTGCGCGGGTAGCAGCCCTTGGAAGGCGTTGCTGACGGCGATGGCTTCGGCGCGGGCCAGGTCCTGGCGGGTCAGGCGCGCGCTGCGGACGCTGTGGGCGCCCAGATAGGCGGCGGGATCGGCCAGGATGGCGCGGCGCATCACGCCCTCGAGGATGTCCAGCTCCAGCGCGGGCGTGTGCCATTGGCCATCCAGGCGCACAAAGACGTTGCAAATGCCGCCTTCAAGCAGATGGCCGCTGGTGTTGAAAAACAGGCTGTCGAAAGCGCCCTGGGCCGTGGCGTTTTGGCGGCCCTGGTCGTAGTGGGCGCGGTGGGAGGTTTTGAAGCGGCGCAAGAAATCGCGCTCGGGCAGCGGTTCGGGGGCGATCAGCAGGCGTACGGGGCGTTGCGTGCTGGCGCTGGCCAGGGTGGCGGGGCGAAAGCGCAGCTCGTAGCGGCCATCAGGGAAGTATTCGATACGCAGGGCTTGCGGCGTTTGCGGCGCGGGCGCGCTGGCGGCGAGGCTTTGGGCTTGTTCCCACAGTTGCGGCGGCACAGGGGGGAACCGCAGGGCGCGGGCGCTGTCCTCCAGCCGCTGGCGGTGCAGGGGCAGCAGGGGGCAGTGGCCGTGCTCGGCGCGCAGGGTTTCAATCAGGCTGAACTGGGGCGGCAGCTCGCGCAGAAAGCGGCTTTTCCATTGGCATTCGCGCCATTCGTCGGCGGGGTCGCTGTCGGCGACGATGCCGCTGCCAACGCCGAAATCGCCTTCATGCAGGCCATCGGCGCGCGGGTGCAGTTGCAAGGTGCGGATGGCGACGTTGAGCGCGCCCTGGCAGCCCAGCGGGTTATCGGCAGGGGCCAGATGCCCGACGCTGCCGGTGTAAATGCCGCGCGGGGCGGCTTCGAGGTCGCGGATTTTCTCCATGCTCATGCGCTTGGGCGCGCCGGTGATGGAGCCACAGGGGAAGGTGGCGCGCAACAGCTCGGCCAAGCGCGTGCCGGGGCGCGGGCGGGCCTGGATACGGCTGGTCATTTGCCAGACGGAGCCGTAGGGGGCGACATGAAAGAGCCGGGGCACGGCGACGCTGCCGTATTCGGCGATGCGGCCCAGGTCGTTGCGCAGCAAGTCCACGATCATGACGTTTTCGGCGCGGTTTTTGAGATCTTGTGCCAGGGCCTGGGCGCGTTGCCGGTCGCGCTCGGGGTTGTGCAAATCGCGCGCGGCCGTGCCTTTCATCGGCTCGGTTTCGATCAGGCCATCGGGCTGGATGCGCAGAAACAGCTCGGGGGAAAAGCCCAGCGTCCACACCGGCGGGGCAGGCTGTAAGGGGGCTTGTGCGCAGGCTTGCGCAGCGCCGGGCAGGCGGGCCAGCAGCCCGTAGGGCACGGGTTGCTGTTGGCGCAGGCGGCGGTAGAGGGCGGCGGGGTGGCCGTAGCTGCGCACCTGGGCGCGGGTGGTGTAGTTGATTTGATAAACCTCGCCGCGCGCAATGGCGGCTTGCACCTGGGCGACGTGGGCGCGATAGCTGGCTTCGTCGATGCCATCGGCCCAGGCGCACAGGCCCGCCGGGGCATGGCCGCCAGCTTGCTCCAGCCATTGCGCGAGGGCGGCATGCTGAAGCGGGCTGGCCTGGGCGAACCAGTGGAGCTGGGCGCAGACGCGGCTGTCTGGCAGGTGTTGCAGGGCCTGGCCCCATTCGTAGGGCAGCCAGAGAAAGGCGTGCCAGCCTTGCGCCCAGCCGTGGTGCAGTTGGGCGTCCAAGCCGTCCAGCTCTGCCGCGCCGAAGGTGTGCGTGCTGCGCCAATCCCATAGCAGGCGGGCCTGGTTGCAGGTGGCGTCGTCGAGCAAAACGAAGGGGGTGGCCTCGGGCAGAGCCGGGGCTTGCAGATTTTCCATTTCAATGTATTTTGGGTTTTATTTGTATGTTGCCGAAATGGGTGGATTTCGTTTCTTTTGATTGGTTATTTGTAGAAAAAAGCCGCCTGGCAGGCGGCTTCGGGTAGGGCGTAGGGTGTTTATTTGAACTTGGGCAGGTTGAACTGCGGCGGCACGCCCATGCGGGTGTTGATGATCCACTGCTGCACGATGGAGAGGATGTTGTTGGTCAACCAGTACAGCACCAGGCCCGCCGGGAAGAAGAAGAACATCACGCTGAAGGCCAGCGGCATGAACCACATCATCTTGGCTTGCATGGGGTCTGGCGGCGCCGGGTTCAGGGCCACTTGCAGCAGGGACGAGACTGTCATGAGAAGCGGCAAGATGAAGTACGGATCGGGCGCGGCCAAATCGTTCACCCAGCCAATCCAGGGCGCATGGCGCATTTCCACGCTGGAAAGCAGCACCCAGTACAGGGCGATGAAGAAGGGCATCTGGATGAGGATGGGCAGACAGCCGCCGAAGGGGTTGACCTTCTCCTCGCGGTAGATGCGCATCATCTCCAGCTGCATCTGCTGGGGGTTGTCCTTGTGGCGTTCGCGCAGTTGCTGGATGCGCGGGTTGATGGCCTTCATCTTGGCCATGCTGGCGTAAGCCTTGGCGTTGAGCCAGTAGAAGGCGACTTTGAGCAGCACCACCAGCGCGACGATGGCCCAACCCCAGTTGCCCAGCAGGTTGTGCAACTGATCGAGCAACCAGTACAGCGGCTTGGCCAGCACTTTGAACATGCCGTAGTCCTTGACCAACTCCAGGCCGGGGGTGATGCCTTCGAGGTTTTTCTCGATCTGCGGGCCAGCGTAGAAGATGGATTCAACCGCTTGCGATTGGCCGGGCGCAACGGTGGCAAAGGGGGTGGTTTGCCCGACGGAATACAAATTCGGGCCCAGGCGGTTGACGTAGTTGGTGCGCTGGATGCCGTCGCGCAAGATCCAGGCAGAGGCAAAGTAGTGCTGCACCATGGCCACGTAGCCCGTGTCGGTGGTTTTCTCGAAGTTGTCCTTCTTGTTGTTGATGTCTTCGAAGCTGACTTTCTGGAACTTCTCCGCATCGCTGTAAACCGCCGGCCCGGTGTAGGTGCCCGCAAACATCACGCCGCCATCGACCAGGCCGCCATCGCGGGTGATCTGCTCGTAAAGCTGGGTGGAGACGGGCGCTTGGCTATGGTTGATGACTTCATGGCGCACATGCGCGTCGTAATGGCCGCGCTTGAATGTCCAGATCTTCACGAGCTGGACGCCGTTTTGCACGGGCGATTCAAAGCGCACTTGCAGCTCGTTTTGCCCGTCCGCCAGGCTCAAAGGGCCTTCAGCCAGCGTCATCAAAGTCTGATGGTTGGGCAGGCTGCCGCCAGTCAAGCCGGTCTCGGCCACATAAGTGTGGTCGCCACGGCGGTCGAGCAACACGACATTGCCATCACGCGCATCGTTGTCGTATTGCAGCAATTGCACGCGGTTGAGCGAGCCGCCTTGGGTGCTGAACGTCAAGCGCAGCACATCGGTGGTCACCACCACATCTTCCGCGCCCGCCACGGGCGCTTGGGCGCTGGCAGGCGGGGCGCTTGTGGAAGTTGCGGCAGGCACGCCAGCGGGAACAGCGCCTTCAGAGGCGGCCGGAGTGGCTTCGGCGCTGGCGGAGACCGGGGTTGGCTGCGGGAAAAACAGCGCCGGATTGCCGTTATGGATTTGCCAGCGATCCCACAGCATGATGAGGGAGAAGACAAAAACCACCCACAAAATGGAGCGACGGATATCGTTCATGAAGACTTCTCGGACGAGGGGGAAGAAGGGGGGCAATCGTTGCTCTCGGAGGCGAGCAAGCGCGTAAACAAGCCTTGGCGCTCTCCAGCAGGTGGCGTTGCGGGCGGAGGGACAGGATCGCAACCGCCTTCGCACCAAGGATGACAGCGCGCCAGACGGCACACGGTCAGCCAACTGCCACGCGCTGCGCCGTGCTGTTGCAAAGCGTCAATGGCGTACAGCGAGCAAGTGGGCTCAAACCGGCAGCCACTACCCAGCCAAGGGCTGAGCAGCAGGCGATAGAGCTTGACCAAGCCGATCAGCCCATCGCGGAAGAAGGCGTTAAGCGTCATGGCAGGGGAGGAGCGGTGTGCTGGCTAGGGTCTGCACCAGCTTGAGGCACATTTGGGAAAGCGGCAGGAGCCGCAGCTGCGAAAGCGCGCGCGAACAGCCGCTGCAATTGCCCCCGCACTTGCAAGCGCAGCGCATCAGAGGCGGCGCTGCGCAAAGGAGCGGGTGTTTGGCGGGCTGTGCCAGTTGCTGCTTGCAGGAGGACGGAGCTGGCTGCTGGTTGGCGGTGCCGCTGGCGCGGGGTATGCGCAGGCTTGCGCGGGGCATGAAACCCCCCGCGCAATCGCACCAAAATGGCTTGGGCCGGGATAGAGCCAGCGCCATCATTGCGGCAGTGCTCCAGCGCCACCGCATAGACCTGCCGACGAATCAAGTTGCGAGTGACTGCGTGGCGCGCCCAGCGCTTGGGCAATAAAACCCCCACCCAAAGCGCATCGCGATGTGCCGGCGCAACCCCTGCCAACTGTGCGGCGGGCAAGCTGTGCAGGCAGAAGTGAGAGGTCTTGGCCACAGGAAAAACAGCCAGCAGTTGTTGAAACTGCTGGCGTTTTTTCAAATGGCGCAGGGCCTTGGGCTGTGATGCCTGCGGCATGCGGTAGCACCTCTCCCTGCGTCACCCTGTGGATGCGATGCGGAATGCGCGCGGCAGGGGCAACAAGGGCAACGGGGCGAAGGCTTATGCCAGGCCCAGACGCTTGCGGCCTTTGGCGCGGCGAGCGTTGATAACGGCGCGGCCGCCCCGTGTTTTCATGCGCACGAGAAAGCCATGGGTGCGGGCGCGGCGGATTTTGGAGGGCTGGTAGGTGCGTTTCATAGCAATGACCTCTGGGAAGGTTTGGATAAATCTGCGGAGTTTCGACGGGCTGTAAATAAGAGCCTTTGCACAGGCTTTAAGCCAGGCCGACGAGGCGAGAAGGCGAAAGTCCGCAAAACCGAGCATGGGGTTGTGCTTGCGCAAAAAACCAGCGCTCGATCCCTAACGGCTTAGGCCCCGTAAAGCAAACCGCGAATTATCGCACATGATGGCATTGTTGTTGCCAGTGGCAATTAAAGACTACCGCATGGGGGGCATGCGAGAAGTTGTGGATAACTCCTGGCTGCGGGAGGGGACAGACCTATAATCCGCGCCTCTTTTGTAACGGGGTGGGCGATTGAGCGCCAGCCTCTGTCGATGCAAAGCCTGACAACTATTTGATTTAAAAAGGCTTTGTGTTTTTGGATTCAGGGCTGCAGGCCGTGTGGCTGGCCCTTTTCGATATACACCATGAATGACGTCATCAAACCCGCTGCGGACGATGCGGGCTTGTGGCAGCGCTGTCTTGAACGCTTGGCGCTTGAGGTGCCTGGGCCACAGTTTGCCGCCTGGATCAAGCCACTGCGCGTGGAGTCCACTGGCGCGAGCGTGCATATTTACGTGCCGAACCGCATTGCGCTGGACCATATCCGCAAGCGTTATCTCGAGCGCATGGCCGTTTTGCTGCAAGAGATAGGGGGGCAACATATCCAACTGGAGGTGAGCCTGGCCTCGCGCACGGCCAAGCCTGGACGTACAGTGGGAGCAAGGCCAGGCGCCGCCCCCCTGCGCGCGACGCAGACAAGGGGGGGCTCTCAGGTGGGCGCTGCACGGGCCTTGCCATTGGCCGATGGCGCGCCACAGCCTATGCAAGCGCTGGCCACTCAAATGCAGACGGATTTATTGGCCGCCTCCTATGCACAAGAGCATGAAGGGCAAGCATGGCCGCAGGCGCAGGATGCCGCCCCTGCGCATGCTGCGCCCGTCGAGCAGGAAGAAATAGCAGCCGCGCCTGTTGTGGGGGCCACGGTGGGCGGGGTGGCGGGCGCGCGGTTGGATCCGCAGTTGAATTTCGACAACTTGATCGAAGGCTCGGCCAACCGCATGGCGCGGGCGGCAGCCCTGCATGTGGCGCATGCGCCAGGCCAGCTCTACAACCCGCTGTTCATTTACGGCGGAGTGGGCCTGGGCAAAACCCACTTGATGCATGCAGTGGGCAACCAGATGCTGGCCGAGCGGCCGGATGCCAAAGTGCTGTACATCCACGCCGAGCAGTTTGTGACCGATGTGGTGCGCTCCTACCAGCGCAAGACTTTTGATGCGCTCAAGCAGCGCTACCACTCGCTGGATTTGCTGCTGATCGATGACGTTCAATTCATCGCAGGCAAAGAGCGCACGCAAGAGGAGTTTTTCAACGCCTTCGAGGCCTTGCTCTCGCGCCGCTCGCACATCGTGATGACCAGCGACACCTACCCCAAGGGGCTGACCGATATCCACGAGCGCCTGGTGTCGCGTTTTGATGCTGGCCTGACCGTCGCGATCGAGCCGCCTGAGCTGGAAATGCGGGTGGCCATTTTGATCGACAAGGCCAAAAGCGAGGGCATCCAGTTGTCCAAGGAAGTGGCTTTTTACGTGGCCAAGAACGTGCGCTCTAACGTGCGCGAGCTGGAAGGCGCTTTGCGCAAGGTGTTGGCCTACGCTCGCTTCAACCACAAAGAAATCTCCATTCCCGTCGCGCGCGACGCCTTGCGCGATTTGCTCTCTATCCAGAACCGGCAAATTGGCGTGGAGAACATCCAAAAGACGGTGGCCGATTTTTACAAGATCAAAGTGGCCGACATGTACAGCAAAAAGCGCCCCGCCAGCATCGCGCGGCCGCGCCAGATTGCGATGTATCTGGCCAAGGAGTTGACACAGAAAAGCCTGCCCGAAATCGGCGAACTCTTTGGCGGGCGCGACCACACTACGGTGTTGCACGCTGTGCGCAAGATCGCGCAGGAGCGCCAGCAGCAGCCCGAACTCAATCAGCAACTGCATGTACTGGAGCAGACGTTGAAGCGGTAATTTTTATAATTCAAAAAGAAATAAAAATGCCTTGTTTCGGCATGGTGTTATTGAAATTGATTTCACTTTGATTTGATATTGTAACCATTGGCCGATTTGGACGGCACAAACTGTCTTAGGGTTAACCTGTCGATGACAAAGTGAAATGGAGTCCGCACAATACACCCCCTCTGCGCATGGGCGTCGAGTGCGGACGAAGTGCCGCGCTGAGCCTGAGCTTTTTCCAATTAAGAAAGAGGAGTCACCATGAAATTGAACCGGATTATTCCCGTTGTGGCCGCGGCAGCCGCGCTGTGCCTGAGCGGGGCCGCCCATTCTGCCGAGACGATCAAAATCGGTATCCCCATGCCCATGACGGGGCCGGTCAAGCAGTATGGTGACCAGATCCAGGCCGGTGCGCTCACCGCCATTGAAACCATCAATGCCGCAGGCGGCGTCAACGGTCGCAAGCTTGAGCCGGTGTTGATTGACGATGCCTGCGAGCCTAAGCAAGCCGTGCCAGCGGCCAACCAGGTGGTGCATTCGGGTGCCAAGTTTGCCGTGGCCCATGCCTGCTCGGGCGTGGCCACAGCGGCCGCGCCGGTGTATGACGAGGAGCAAATCGTTGCCATCACCCCCGGTGCCACCAGCCCCACGGTGACGGACACCACCAAGCCGCATTACTTCTTCCGCACCATCGGCCGCGATGATTTGCAAGGCCCTTACGCTGCAGAGTACATCGCCAAAACACTCAAGCCCAAGAGCGTAGCCATCTTGCACGACAAGCAGACGTACGGCGCCGGCATCGCCGCGCAAGTGCGCGATGCGCTCAAAGAGCGCAAGGTCAATATCACCATGTTCGAGAGCGTAAACGTGGGCGATAGCGATTACTCAGCCATCATCACCAAGCTCAAGACGATGGGGCCGGACTTGATTTACTTTGGTGGCTACCACCCTGAGCTGGGCCTGCTGCTGCGCCAGGCGCGCGAACAGGGTTTGAAAGTGCAATTCATGGCGCCCGAAGGCACGGCTAACCAGGATCTGGTAGCCATTGCCGGCCCCGCGCTGGAAGGTTTGCTGGTGACTTTGCCCGCCGATTTCACCAAGCGCCCCGAAAATGCCAAGATCGTCAAAGCCTTCCACGACGCCAAGCGCGACCCTGACGGGGCATTCCAGATGCCAGCGTATGCCGCAGTGGAAATCATGGCCGCCACCATCAAGGCCGTGGGCGAAGACCCTGAGAAAGCGGCCGACTACATGCACAAAAACAGCTTTGAAACTTCCATTGGCAAGGTGGAGTTCGATGCCAAAGGCGATTTGAAGAATTTCGAATTCGCGGTGTACCAATGGGACAAGGACGGTAACAAGAAACAGTTGTAATCCACCCATCCGTTGGATCATCAGTTGGATCGATAGCGCGCCACTGGCACACCCTTACACCACACTAGTGGCGCACAGAGCCTGTTCGCATCGAGATCCGAGATCGTGCGCAGGCTCTCAGGGGCGGCAGCGGGCCACACGCCTGCTGCCGCTTTTCCAAGGAGCTTTGTTTCATGTTCGCAATACCCAGTTTTCCTGAAATCCTCCAGCAGACCTTTAACGGGCTGTCTCTGGGGGCCATTTATGCGTTGATCGCCATCGGCTACACAATGGTCTACGGCATCATCGGCATGATCAATTTTGCCCACGGCGAGATCTACATGATTGGCGCCTATGTGGGCTTGGTGACTTTGACGGCCATCGGCGGGCAAAGCGGTTTGCCCGTAGCGTTGATCGTGGCCATCATGTTGATTGCGGCCATGGCCGTAACTGCGACATACGGCTTTGCCGTCGAGCGCATTGCTTATCGACCTGTGCGTGGCGGGCCGCGTTTGGTGGCGCTGATTTCGGCCATCGGGATGTCGATCTTTTTGCAGAACTGGGTCGCACTAGGGCAGGGCGCGCGCGACCAGGCCGTGCCCTCGCTGATTTCCGGCGCGGTTGTGTTCAATTTCGAAGGCTTTGACGTCATGCTGCCGTACTCGCGCATGCTGGTGATTGGCGTGACGGTAGTGCTGATGGTGGCCTTGACGCTTTTCATCAAAAACTCCCGCATGGGCCGCGCTTCGCGCGCCTGCTCGCAAGACATGAAGATGGCCAGTTTGCTGGGCATCGACACGAATAAAGTGATTTCTTTTACCTTCGTTTTGGGCGCCGTGCTGGCGGCCGTGGGCGGGGTGCTGATTGCGGTCACCATTGGCAAGCTCAACCCTTTTATCGGCTTTATCGCTGGCCTCAAAGCTTTTACGGCCGCTGTGTTGGGCGGTATCGGCTCGATCCCCGGCGCCATGCTCGGTGGCGTGATTCTGGGTGTGGTCGAAACCTACGCGGCCGCGTTCATTTCCTCACAGTACAAAGACATCGTGGCTTTTGGTTTGCTGGTATTCATTTTGCTGTTCCGCCCCACAGGGATTTTGGGCAAGCCTGAAGTGGAGAAGGTGTAATGCAAGAAAACACAATCAAAAATGCCTTCATTGCAGCGGCGATGACCGCTGTCATCATTACCCCCGTTTTTGGCTTGCAACTGGTACGCCAAGGCGCGCAAACTCACCTGGAGCCGCAATGGGGCTTGGTGGCGCTGGGTTGCGCCATCGTGTTCGTGCTGCAATTGATTAAGCCTTTTCTGGCCAAGGCTTTTAGTGGTGTGAAGCTGCCTTCGGCGCCTTCGGTTTCTTCGTCCAAGCAAAAAATCTTCGGTTGGTTGCTGATTGCCATGGCGATTTTTTGGCCTTTTCTAGGCCAAATCTTCCCCGGCCTGGGCATTGGCAACCGCAGCCAGGTGGACATCGCCACCCTGGTGCTGATTTACATCATGCTGGGCTTGGGGCTGAACATCGTGGTGGGCTTTGCAGGTCTGCTGGATTTGGGCTTTGTGGGCTTTTATGCCGTTGGGGCCTATACCTATGCACTGCTGTACCACTGGGCCGATTGGTCGTTCTGGATGGCGCTGCCGCTCTCTGGCGCCATGGCGGCTTTGTTTGGCTATTTGCTGGGCTTTCCCGTTTTGCGCCTGCGGGGCGATTACCTGGCGATTGTGACGCTGGGTTTTGGCGAAATCATCCGCCTGCTGCTGATTAACCTGACGGAGTACACCGGCGGGCCTGATGGCATATCCGGCATTCCCAAACCCACTGTGCTGGGTTACGAAATGGCCCGCCGCGCCAGCGAGGAGGGGGCGCAAACTTTCCACCAAATGATGGGCTGGAAATTCAGCAACCTGCACATGCCGATTTATCTGTATTTGATGGCTTTGGCGCTGGCGCTGGTAACGCTGTATATCTCCAACCGCTTGCTGCGCATGCCCATCGGCCGCGCTTGGGAGGCGCTGCGAGAAGACGAAATCGCTTGCCGTTCGCTGGGCCTGAACCCTACCAACATCAAGCTCTCGGCCTTTACCTTGGGGGCGATGTGCGCGGGTTTTGGCGGCGCTTTCTTTGCCGCGCGTCAAGGTTTGGTGAACCCCGAATCCTTTACCTTTATCGAGTCGGCCCTGATCCTCGCAGTCGTGGTGCTGGGCGGCATGGGTTCGCAGATTGGCGTCATTTTGGCGGCCATTGTGTTGACGGTATTGCCGGAGCTGGCGCGCCAGTTTGCCGAGTACCGCATGCTGCTGTTCGGTTTGGTCATGGTGTTGATGATGATGTGGCGCCCGCAAGGCTTGCTGCCCACTAAACGCCCGCACGTGGAGATCCCCCAATGAGCGCACAGACACCAACCATGCAAACCATGCCTGAGCACCTTCCTCCCCAAACCCCGCGTTCGCCCCTGTTGCAGGTGCGCGATTTGGTCATGCGTTTCGGCGGCCTGCTGGCGGTGGACAATGTTTCGTTCGATGTGGGCGAAAAGGAGATTTTCGCCATCATCGGCCCCAACGGCGCGGGCAAAACCACGGTCTTCAATTGCGTGGGCGGGTTTTATCGCCCCACTTCTGGGCATGTGCAAATGGGTGGGGAAAATATCGCCGGTCTGCCAAGCCATAAAGTGGCGCGCCACGGTTTGGTGCGCACTTTCCAGAACGTGCGTTTGTTCAAAGAGCTAACGGCTGTTGAAAACCTGCTGGTAGCCCAGCACACGCAGGTGGAAAGCGGTCTGCTCAAAGGCTTGCTGCGCCTGCCTTCCTATCGCAAAGCGGAGCGTGATGCGCTTGATCGCGCCGTGTGGTGGCTGGATTTCATGGGCATTCGCCCCTTTGCCAACCGCGAGGCAGGCAATTTGGCTTATGGCCACCAACGCCGCCTGGAAATTGCCCGTTGCATGATCACGCAGCCGCGCCTGCTGATGCTCGATGAGCCAGCGGCTGGCCTGAACCCTCAGGAAAAGGTCGAGCTGCAAATGCTGATCCGCAAATTGCGGGACGATTTTGGCGTAGCCGTCTTGCTGATTGAGCACGACATGGGCTTGGTGATGAACGTCTCCGAGCGGATCATGGTCATGGAGCATGGCAAGCCGGTCGTGACAGGCACGCCCGAAGTGGTGCGCAACGACCCGCGTGTCATCAAAGCCTACCTGGGAGAAGAATAATGAGCCAGGTTGCCACCGAAACCATTACTGTGCAGGAGCCGATCGTGACACAACCAACCGGGCAGGGCGCGAGCGCGCCCATGTTGCAGCTTGAGGACATTCACACCTATTACGGCGCCATTCAGGCGCTCGACGGCGTCAGTATCCACGTCAATCAAGGGGAAATCGTCACGCTGATTGGAAGCAACGGGGCGGGTAAAACCACCATGCTCATGACGATTTGCGGCACACCGCGCGCCAGCAGCGGTCGGGTGCTGTTCGAAGGCAAGGACATTACCCGCATGCAAACCCACCAGATCATGCAGGGCGGGATTGCCATTTCGCCCGAAGGGCGGCGCGTTTTCCCTGATTTGACGGTGGTGGAAAACCTCAAGATGGGGGGGTTTTTCCAGGACGCGCAGGCCATTGAAGAGGGCATGGAGCACGTTTTTGCGCTCTTTCCCCGTTTGAAAGAGCGCGCCCATCAGCGCGCGGGAACCATGTCCGGTGGCGAGCAGCAAATGCTCGCCATTGGCCGCGCCCTGATGAGCAAGCCGCGCTTGTTGCTGCTGGATGAGCCGACATTGGGCCTGGCGCCGCTCATCATCGCGCAAATCTTTGAAATCATCCAAACCATCCGCGCCGAAGGCGTGACGGTTTTCCTGGTTGAGCAAAATGCCAACAAGGCCCTGCAAATTGCCGATCGTGGCTATGTGCTCGAAACTGGCCGCGTGGTCTTGGAAGACACAGGCGCCAATTTGCTGGGCAATCCGGAAATTCGCAAAGCCTACCTTGGCGCGTAACTGGCAATCTGGTTGCTGGGGATGAGGCTAAAATTACATTTCAAAGGAAATAATATATCGATATTTTGGCATTTTTATAAAGGATGCTGTTTTCTTATGAAATGTAATTTGCGTTTTATCTGTGTGGGCAGGCAACCGACATTCTGAAGCGGCGAAAACTCGCCGCTTTTTTCATGCTGCCGGGCGATAGGGCCATCGGCAGCGAAGTGCGGGCCTCAGTTGAATTTTGCTCACGTCTATACCGCATCGCCAGTTGGGGAAGGGGGTGTAATCTGAAATGGAAATGCGATGAATTCTTGCTGGCTTTTTGAAGCTGGGATAATGCGCAGCCAACTGCAACGGAGCGAGCCTTGGTGCGCTCTGAGAGCCTGTTCGAGGTCTTGGCAGTTTTATCCATGTCACAACCAATGGAGCATCCATGAAATTCACTTCTTTTCGTCGCAAGGCTTTGTTCGGCGCCGCATTGGCCGTCGCCGCAGGCGCTTTCCAATCGCAAGCCTTGGCTTCTGGGGAGATCAATCTCTACACCACACGCGAGCCTGGTCTGATTGAGCCGCTGATCAAGGCTTTTGAAAAGGATAGCAACATCAAGGTCAACACCGTTTTCGTCAAGGACGGCTTGCTGGAGCGCGCCAAGGCAGAAGGCGATAAGTCCCCCGCCGACGTGTTCATGGTGGTGGACATTGGCAATTTGCTGGATTTGGTGGATGCGGGCGTAACGCAGCCCGTCCAATCGGCGACGCTGAACAGCGTGCTGCCCGCCCACTTGCGTGGGGCCAATGGTGAATGGTTTACGCTGTCGCTGCGCGATCGGGTGCTGTATGCCGCGAAAGATTTGCCTCTGTCCAGCTTCCATTACGAAGACTTGGCCGATCCCAAGTGGAAAGGCAAAGTCTGCATTCGCGCAGGCCAGCACCCTTACAACACCGCCTTGATCGCGGCCATGATCGCCCATAACGGCGCGCAAGCCACCGAGCAGTGGCTCAAGGGCGTTAAAGCCAATTTGGCGCGCAAAGCCACCGGCGGTGACCGCAACGTAGCGCGCGATATCCTGGGCGGAATCTGTGAAATCGGCATTGCCAATAACTACTATGTGGGCAAGATGCGTAACGCCAAGCCAGACTCGGACGATCGCAAGTGGGGCGAGGCCATCAAAGTGGTGCGCCCAAGCTTCGCCAAGGGTGCAGGTACGCACGTCAACATCTCTGGTGCAGCGGTAGCGAAAAACGCGCCCAACAAGGACAACGCTGTGAAGTTGCTGGAGTATTTGGTTTCTGTGCCTGCGCAACAGCTTTATGCCAACGCCAACTATGAATACCCCATTCGGGAAGGCGTCAAGCTCGATCCTGTGACGGAGTCGTTCGGTCCGCTCAAAGCCGATACCCTGTCCTTGACCGAAATCGCCAAATACCGCAAACAAGCCAGCGAATTGGTCGATAAAGTTGGCTTTGACAACTAAAACAGCAGCAAGTTAAAGCGATCAATTTGAACGCGCAAAAGCGGCTCAGTGATGCATTGAGCCGCTTTTTTGCATTTAATCGGTTGGAGACGCTGTTTGGTGAGAAGCGTCTGCCTCAAGGGATAGCATGGCCGCACGCAGTTGAACGGCATAGCGCTCCAACACAGGGGCGCCAGGCTCTTTGCGCGGCCAAATCAGACCTACGCCATCGTTGGCATGGCGCGGAACAACGTGCATGTGAAAGTGCATCACGGTTTGCCCGCCATCTCGGCCATTGGCCTGTAGCAGCGTCATGCCTGTTGGGCTAAAAGCTTGCTTGGCTGCACGCGCCACTTTCTGGCTGGTCTGCATGACGGCTGCGCACTCTTGTGCTGTGAGATCAAACAAATCCGTTGTGTGACGTTTGGTGGCCACCAACACATGGCCGGGCGTGACTTGCCCTAAATCCATGAAGGCGATGGTCAACGCATCTTCATACACCTTGGATGAGGGGATCTCCCCTGCAACCAGCTTACAAAAAATGCACACCCCTGGCGGGGAGGTATCGACAAACTCAGGCATGAGGCAACCTTTCTTGCCCATTGGGGCATTTCAAAAACGGGCGATATGATGCCCGGCTCTACGTGTGGAGGTTTCGTTCTCGCAAGCTGCGGACGATAAATAACATGGATTGGGACAACCTCAGGTATTTTTTAGCGCTAGCACGCACGGGAACGCTGGTGAATGCCGCTCGCATGTTGGGGGTCGATCACACAACGGTGAGCCGACGTATTCAGGCGTTGGAAAAGCAAGTGGGCGTGCCCCTTTTTGCAAGGGAGTCTTTCGGGCATCGCCTCACCGAATCGGGCCGCCAGTTGCTGCCCCACGCTGAGGCGATGGAGGCGGCTTTCCTCTCGATAGAAAACACGGCACTTTTTGCTCGGGAAGGGCTTTCTGGCTTGGTGCGGGTTGGGGCGCCGGAAGGGCTGGGCACCTGCGTGTTGGCCGCACCTTTGGCCGGATTGGCGCAACAGCACCCCGCGCTAGTGGTGGATTTGCTGGCTTTACCGCGCCAAGTGCAGCTTTCACGACGAGAGGCGGACATCGTGATTTCGCTGGAGCGCCCCACACGCGACTCCGTCGTGGTCACCAAACTCAGCGACTATGTCTTGCGCCTCTACGGAGCGCAGAGCTATTTGGCTCGTCATAAGCCGATCCAGACCGTGCAGGACTTGGTCGGGCACACGTTCATTTCCTACGTGGATGACTTGCTGTTTTCCAGGCAACTGCAATTTTTAGACAACTTTTTCCAGCCTCGGCAATTTGGCTTGCGCAGCACCAGCATCATTGCCCAATACGAAGCCGTACGCGCTGGAGGGGGCCTGGCTATCTTGCCTGTGTTTTTGGGTGGGCGCGATGCCAGTTTGCAGTGCTTATTGCCGCAGGAGGCCCATTTCCAGCGGACTTTTTGGATGTCCATGCCTTCGGAAATTCGCCATTTAGCTAGAGTGCAAGCGGTCTGGCAATTTTTGTGTGACGTAGTGCGCGACCCCGCCCGAGGCCTGCTGCCGATCCCGCAAGGAGAGAGAAGAGCGCAGTGATTGCGAAAAAAATAGCAATTTTTACGCGCGACGCAATTTTTTTCGGCTAGAATGCTGGGCTTCGGCGCATTAGCTCAGTTGGTTAGAGCGACGGAATCATAATCCGCAGGTCCGGGGTTCGAGTCCCTGATGCGCCACCAAGTTTTACCAATTCAAATCAAACACTTAAGCCGCTTGCCTCAAGCGGCTTTTTTGTTGCCTGCTGAAAAGCTCTTTTATGCTTGACTCCTCTGAATTGAATCGGGAGAGAGCTATGAGCACTTTGATGAATTGGTCGCGTCCCGCTATGGGTTACTGGCTGGTGATTCTGGGCGGCTTTTTAGTAGGGTCTACACAGGCAGCGGATTTATACAAATGTACGCAGGCCGGACGTGTGTCCTACCAAGAGACGGCTTGCCCCGCCTCTGGGGAGCTTTGGATTGACGATCTGGGGCGTCAACGGAAAATTTTGCGCCAGCAGCGTTTGGATGATTTAGCTCAAGAACGGATCGATCAGCGCCAAATGCAGCTTTTTGAGGCAGAGCAAGCGCGAGATGCCATACGCAAAGCCAATGCCGAGCTTGCTACGGCATCAATGGATGGTGCGCAGCAAAACAATGCCCCCAGCCGCAAAGGTTCGGGGGAGAAGCGCTCGCAGAATTGAGGACTCTGTGTGCAGTTTATGGGCTTTGAATGAGACAAGCAGCAGCCCTCCTTTTGAGCGCGCGAGGCAAGGTTGATGCTCTGCTTGCAATTTTTCTCATCTTTATCGCCGTTTTGATTGGGGTAGGGCACGTTCCAGAGGCTCAATATTTCGCCATAAGAAATATTGAGCCTCAATTTGAAAAATAGCCTACCTCTTATGCGACACTGGCTAGTGCGCAAAACGCGTCTGATTGCATCGAGCAAAACCCACAAATGGCGGGTAAACCCTTGAAGAATCAGGGCCGCGGCTGACCAGCAGCGGCTGTTTGGCGGTGTAGATTTGCGCATGGCAGCGCCTTGCGATAAGTGCGTACAGGTGCGCAGCATTGGATATATCCCTTGGAGACTTGTATGAGTGATAACACAAACGCTCAATCTGCCCAGACGGCAGCCGATATCGACGCCCAGGAAACCCGTGAGTGGCTGGATGCGCTTTCTGCCGTCATCGACCGTGAGGGCGCCGAGCGTGCGCACTTTCTGATTGAGGAGATGCTGGAGCACGCGCGCCAGCACAGCATCGACTTGCCGTTTTCCGCCACTACCGGCTACGTCAACACCATCGAGCCGGAGCAAGAGGCGCGCTGCCCCGGCAACATCGTGTTTGAAAAGCGCCTGCGCGCGTATATGCGCTGGAACGCCATGGCGATGGTGGTGCGCGCCAACCGCCTCAACCCCGAAGATGGCGGTGATCTGGGCGGGCACATTGGTTCGTTTGCTTCGCTGGCCTCCATGCTGGGTGCGGGCTTCAACCATTTCTGGCACGCCGAAAGCGAAGACCACGGTGGTGACTGCCTCTACATCCAAGGCCATAGCGCGCCAGGCGTTTATGCCCGCGCTTTTTTGGAAGGGCGTATTACCGAGGAGCAATTGGATAACTTCCGCCAGGAAGTGGGCGGCAAGGGCTTGTCCAGCTATCCCCACCCCAAGCTGATGCCTGAGTTCTGGCAGTTCCCCACTGTCAGCATGGGCTTGGGGCCGCTGATGGCGATTTACCAGGCACGCTTTTTGAAATACCTGCACGCGCGCGGCATCGCCAATACGGAAAACCGCAAGGTCTGGGCCTTCATGGGCGACGGCGAGATGGACGAGCCGGAAAGCCTGGGCGCCATCGGCCTGGCCGCGCGCGAGGGGTTGGACAACCTGATTTTCGTCATCAACTGCAACCTGCAACGCCTGGACGGCCCGGTGCGCGGCAACGGCAAGATCATCCAGGAGCTGGAAGGCGAGTTCCGCGGCAGCGGCTGGAACGTCATCAAGCTGATCTGGGGCAAGGGTTGGGACGAGCTGCTGGCGCGCGACAAGAGCGGCAAGCTCAAGCAACTGATGATGGAAACGCTCGATGGCGACTACCAGGTGCTCAAGGCCAACGATGGCGCGTATGTGCGTGAGCATTTCTTCGGCAAATACCCCGAGACGGCCAAGCTCGTCGAGCACATGAGCGATGAGGAAATCTTCGAGCTGCGCCGCGGTGGCCACGATCCGGAGAAGGTGTATGCCGCATTCCACGCCGCTTACCACCACAAGGGCCAGCCCACGGTGCTGCTGGTCAAAACGGTGAAGGGCTACGGTATGGGCAAATATGGCGAGGCCAAGAACACCATCCACCAAACCAAGAAGCTCGACGACGAAGGCGTGCGCTACATCCGCGACCGCTTCGGCATCCCCATTCCCGACAGCGAATTGGACAAGCTGCCTTACTACAAACCGGCCGACGACACGCCGGAGATGAAATACCTGCACGAGCGCCGCAAGGCCCTGGGCGGCTATTTGCCCCAGCGGCGAACCGAGTCCACCGAGCGTTTTACCGTGCCCTCGCTAGAGACATTCAAGGCCATCCTCGAGCCCACCGCCGAGGGCCGCGAAATCTCAACCACCCAGGCTTATGTGCGCTTCTTGAACCAGCTGCTGCGGGACCAGGCTCTTGGCCCGCGCGTGGTGCCCATCGTGGTCGATGAATCGCGCACCTTCGGCATGGAAGGCATGTTCCGCCAAATCGGCATTTACAACCCCAAGGGCCAGCTCTACACCCCGGTTGATAAAGACCAGGTGATGTACTACCGCGAGGACAAGGCCGGCCAGATTTTGCAAGAGGGCATCAACGAAGCGGGCGGCATGGCCTCCTGGATTGCAGCGGCCACCAGCTACAGCACCTCCAACCGCATCATGGTGCCGTTCTACGTGTTCTATTCCATGTTCGGTTTCCAACGCGTGGGCGATCTGGCCTGGGCGGCGGGCGATATGCAGGCGCGCGGCTTCTTGCTCGGCGGCACCAGCGGGCGCACCACGCTCAATGGCGAAGGCTTGCAGCACGAAGATGGCCACAGCCACATCCTGGCGGGCACCATCCCCAATTGCGTGGCTTACGACCCCAGCTTCGCGCACGAAGTGGCTGTCATCATGCAAGATGGCCTCAAGCGCATGGTGGAAAAGCAGGAAAACGTCTTTTACTACATCACCTTGCTCAACGAGAACTACCCCATGCCTGGCCTGACGGCGGGCACGGAGGCGCAAATTCTCAAGGGCATGTACTTGCTACAACCGGCCGCCGCAGGTGCACAGCTGCGCGTGAACCTGCTGGGCAGCGGCTCCATCCTGCGCGAATCCATGGCTGCCAAGGAGTTGCTGGAGCGCGATTGGGGCGTGGCCGCCGATGTGTGGAGTTGCCCCAGCTTCACCGAGCTGGGGCGCGACGGTCAGGACTGCGAGCGCTGGAACCTGCTGCACCCCACTGAGCCGCGCAAGGTCAGCTTTGTTGAACAGCAATTGAGCCAGACCAGCGGCCCCGTCATCGCCTCGACCGACTACATGCGCAGCTTTGCCGAGCAAATCCGCCCCTTCATCCCGCAAGGGCGCAGCTACACCGTGCTGGGCACGGACGGCTTTGGCCGCAGCGATTTCCGCTCCCGCCTGCGCAAGCATTTCGAGATCAACCGCCATTACATCGTGGTTGCCGCCCTCAAGGCTCTGGCCGACGAAGGCAAGCTGCCGCGTGAAAAGGTTGCCCAAGCCATCGCGCAATACGGCATCGAAGCCGACAAGATCAACCCGCTGTACGCCTGACGAGCGCCGGAGAAACAAGGAGAACACACATGGCTCTGATAGACGTGAAAGTGCCCGACATTGGCGATTTCGACAACGTCGCGGTGATCGAAGTGCTGGTGAAAGAAGGCGATACGGTCAAGGCCGAGCAATCGCTTATCACCGTGGAAAGCGACAAGGCATCGATGGAAATCCCCTCCAGCCATGCCGGAGTGGTGAAAGCGGTGCTGGTCAAGCTGGGCGACAAGGTCAGCGAAGGCTCCGTCGTTTTGCAACTTGAAGCCGAAGGCGCGGTTGAAGCCGCTGCATCGCCCGCGCCCGCACAGGTGGAGGCCACAGCGCCTGCACAGGCTGCTGCCCAAGCGGCACCCGCCAGCGCCCCGGCTGCGGCGGCTGGCCCGGTGGAAGTGCGCGTCCCCGATATTGGCGATTTCAAGGATGTGGCGGTCATCGAAGTCTTCATCAAGCCCGGCGATGCAGTCAAAGCCGAGCAGTCGCTCATTACCGTTGAGAGCGACAAAGCGTCGATGGAAATCCCCTCCAGCGCCTCAGGCACAGTCAAGGAGGTCAAAGTCAAGCTGGGCGACAAGGTCAACATTGGCGACCTCATCGCCGTGCTCGAAGGTGCGGGCGGCGCGGCAGGCGCTGCCGCTGCTGCGCCTGCCGCATCGGTTGCTGCCCCTGCCGCAGCGCCTGCGGGGGCCGTTGCTGCTCCCGCGCCAGTCCAGGCCCCGGCCACCACCGCCCCCGCTCACGACCCCACCCAACCCCCACTGGGCCTGCCCCATGCCAGCCCCAGCGTGCGCAAATTCGCGCGCGAGCTGGGCGTGCCGCTGGCCGAAGTCAAAGGCAGCGGCCGCAAAGGCCGCATCACGCAAGAGGACGTGCAGAAATTCACCCAGGCCGTCATGTCCGGCCATCTGCAAACCCAGGCCCAGGCGGCTCGCGCGCCTGCGGGTGGCGGGGCAGGAGGCTCGGGCGTGGGGCTGGATCTGCTGCCCTGGCCCAAGGTGGACTTCGCCAAGTTCGGCCCTGTCGAGGCCAAGCCGCTCTCGCGCATCAAGAAAATCAGCGGCGCCAACCTGGCGCGCAATTGGGTGATGATTCCCCATGTCACCAACAACGAAGATGCCGACATCACCGAGCTGGAAGCCCTGCGCGTGCAGCTCAACGCCGAGGCCGCCAAGGCCAAGAGCGAGGTGAAATACACCATGCTGGCCTTCCTCATCAAAGCCTGCGTGGCGGCGTTGAAGAAATTCCCCGAGTTCAACGCCAGCCTGGACGGTGACAACCTCGTCTACAAAAAGTACTACCACATCGGCTTTGCCGCCGATACGCCTAACGGCCTGGTGGTCCCCGTGCTCAAGAATGCCGACCAGAAAGGCGTGGCCGAGATCGCGCTAGAAATGGGCGAACTCTCCGCCAAGGCCCGTGCGGGCAAGCTCGGCCCCGCCGAGATGACTGGTGGCTGCTTCACCATCAGCAGCCTGGGCGGCATTGGCGGCACCTACTTCACGCCCATCATCAATGCGCCCGAAGTGGCCATTTTGGGCGTGTGCCGCTCAAGCATGCGCCCGGTGTGGGACGGCAAGCAATTCGTGCCGCGCCTGATCCTGCCGCTGTCGCTGAGCTACGACCACCGCGTTATTGACGGCGCGGCCGCCGCGCGCTTTAACGCCTATCTGGCGCAGGTGCTGGCGGATTTCCGCCGGGTGATGCTGTAAGCCTCCAAGGCGCCTGCCCGCTGCCTGGCCTTACGGTTTGCAGCGGGCTGGTCTTTTGCATTTTCAAATCAAAAGGAAATTAAATTTCCTATATATGGCTTTATTTTGTTGAGTATGGATTTCCTTTGATTTGGAAATTATTGCTGTTTGACAGGCGCGTGCAATGGCATGCATGCAAGGGACGGTTTTTTTGAATTTTCTTGAATGACGCGATTTTTTTGCCGTTGCAGGCAAAAGGAGGCAAACCATGAGTGCAATCGACATCAAAGTCCCCGACATCGGCGACTTCAAAGACGTGGCGGTGATTGAAGTGCTGGTCAAGCCCGGCGATACCGTGGCTGCCGAGCAAAGCCTTATCACTGTGGAAAGCGACAAGGCCAGTATGGAGATTCCCTCCAGCCATGCGGGCGTGGTCAAAGAGCTGAAAGTCCAGCTGGGCGACAAGGTCAGCGAAGGCACGGTCATCCTGACGCTGGAGGCGGCCGAAGCCGGGGCCAGCGCAGGTGCGCCAGCGCCTTCCCCCGCTGCCGCCCCTGCCAGTGCGGCAGCCACACCGGCCGCTCCCGCTGCCAGCGCCCCCCAGGCCGCCAGCTACCAAGGCAGCGCCGATGTGCAATGCGACGTGCTCGTGCTCGGCGGCGGCCCCGGCGGCTACAGCGCGGCCTTCCGCGCTGCCGATCTGGGCCTGAACGTGGTGCTGGTCGAGCGCTACGCCACGCTGGGCGGCGTGTGCCTGAACGTGGGCTGCATCCCCTCCAAGGCGCTGCTGCACGTGGCCGCCGTGATGGACGAAGTGGGCCACCTGGCCGCGCTGGGCGTGGACTACGGCGCGCCCAAACTCGACATCGACAAACTGCGCGCCCACAAGGAAAAAGTCATCGCCAAGCTCACCGGCGGCCTGGGGGCCATGGCCAAGATGCGCAAGGTGAAAGTGCTGCGCGGCTACGGCAGCTTCGTCGGCACCAACCATGTGCAGGTGGAAGAAACCAGCGGCAGCGGCCAGGAGAAAACCGGCGGCAAGCAAGTGGTGCAGTTCCAGCGCGCCATCATCGCCGCAGGCAGCCAGGCCGTGCGCCTGCCCTTCATGCCCGAAGACCCGCGCGTGGTCGATTCCACCGGCGCGCTGGCCCTCAAGGGCGTGCCCAAACGCATGCTGGTGCTGGGCGGCGGCATCATCGGGCTGGAGATGGGCACCGTCTACAGCACGCTGGGCGCACGGCTTGACGTGGTGGAAATGATGGACGGCCTGATGCAAGGCGCCGACCGCGACCTGGTCAAGGTCTGGCAGAAGATGAACGCCCCGCGCTTTGACCACATCATGCTGGGCACAAAAACTGTGGCCGCCCGCGCCACCGATGCGGGCATCGAAGTCACGTTTGAGGGCGAAGGCGCGCCGCCCCCGCAAACCTACGATTTGGTGCTGCAAGCCGTGGGCCGCAGCCCCAACGGCAAGAAAATCAGCGCCGAAAACGCCGGCGTGGCCGTCACCGAGCGCGGTTTCATCCCTGTGGACGTGCAAATGCGCACCAACGCGCCGCACATCTTCGCCATTGGCGACATCGTCGGCCAGCCCATGCTGGCGCACAAGGCCGTGCACGAGGCGCACGTGGCCGCCGAAGTCATCGCCGGTGAACTCAAGGGCGACGAAAAGCTGGCCCGCGCCGCCTTTAACGCCCGAGTCATCCCCAGCGTGGCCTACACCGACCCCGAAGTCGCCTGGGTCGGCCTGACCGAAGACCAGGCCAAGGCCCAGGGCGTGAAGGTGAAAAAAGGCCTGTTCCCCTGGAGCGCCTCCGGCCGCGCCATTGCCAACGGTCGCGACGAAGGCTTTACCAAGCTGCTGTTTGACGAAGCCACCCACCAGATCGTGGGCGGCGGCATCGTCGGCACGCACGCGGGCGACATGATCGGCGAAATCGCCCTGGCCATCGAAATGGGCGCCGACGCCATCGACATCGGCAAAACCATCCACCCCCACCCCACGCTGGGCGAAAGCATCGGCATGGCTGCTGAAGTGGCCCACGGCAGTTGTACCGACCTGCCGCCGCAGAAGCGCTAAATGCCTTGGCTGCTGAGGCCAGTCCCCAGGACGTGTGTCGCATGAGGCGCACGTCCGGGGTTTTCATGGCAAAAGATGCCCCGTTTTTGCCATTCGTGCCATTTGTCGCAAATTGCCAATCAAAAGAAAAATTACTTACACAATAACAAGCCGTAAAAGGTTTATTTATTTTCCTATTGGTTTGTAAAATTGCTGTTCTAATGCCTGTTTTTGCCATCTGGCAACCCCGCCGCATCACCCCATCATCCGGGCCGGCATTGCAGGCATGAGTCGCTCGCCCCTCATTTCCGCCACCTTTCGCACCACACTTCGCACCGCACATGGCTGATGCAAACGATCGCCAGACGCCCCCGCGCAGCCAGCCCCGCACGGTGGTGCGCGTGGCCGCTGGACAGGATGGGCGCTTGCATGAACGCGATATCCAGGCCAGCGAAGTGCCTGTGGCGCTGGAATACAACGGCATCAGCCACGCCACCATGCTGGCAACGCCTGCGGATCTGGAGGATTTCGCCTACGGCTTTTCTTTCACCGAAGGCATCATCGCCAGCGCGCAAGATGTGCGCGGTGTGGAAGTGCAACCCGTGCCGGAGCATGGCGGGATTGTGGTGGCCATCGAAATCTCCAGCGCATGCGAATACCGCCTCAAGCAGCGCCGTCGTGCGTTGACCGGGCGTACTGGCTGCGGCCTGTGCGGGGTCGATTCACTGCCCGAAGTCGTGCGCGACATCGCCCCTGTGGCAGCGGGCGCGCCTGTGAAGGTGCCTGCGCTTTTTCAAGCCCAGCAGGCCATGCGGGCGCAGCAGTGGCTGTTTGAGGAAACGGGCGCCACCCACGCCGCAGGCTGGGCCACGCGCGATGGGCGGCTCCATTTGGTGCGTGAAGATGTGGGACGACACAACGCGCTGGATAAGCTCATTGGCGCGCTCATCCGGCGCGAGGATTTGCCCGTGCGCGAAGGCATGGCCTTGGTCTCCAGCCGCGCCAGTTTTGAGATGGTGCAGAAATCGGCCGCAGCAGGCATTGATGTGCTCGTGGCCTTGTCCGCGCCCACTGCGTTGGCGATCGATCTGGCGGTGCGATTGAATGTGGGCCTGGCGGGCTTCATGCGAGAGCAACGTTGCACGCTATACGCCCACGCCAACCGCTTTGCGTGAACGGCTGCTGCTGTATGGTGGAGGAAAAAACGGCAGCAGCAAAGCCTTTTTTCGCCCAATTGCCGCCCAATGGGGGCCGTGCCAGCGGCGATAATGCGCGCCGTGAAGCAGGCCAGGCCGCCGCTGGTGCAAGCGTGGAAACACCGCACTGGAGGAACGTCCGGACTGCACAGGGCAGCGTAGCAGGTAACACCTGCCCACCGCGAGGTGAGGATTAGAGCAACAGAGACGAGTCGCAGCGCCTTCGGGCACTGCGGGTGAAACGGGCAATCTCTACGCGCAGCAATACCAAATAGGCATGCAATGAACTGGCTCCGGCGAGCATGCGGGTAGGTAGCACCGAGCCGGTTGGGCGACCACCGGCCCAGATTGATGGCGGTCACATGGCAGTTTTGCCATGCACAGAATCCGGCGTATCGGCCTGCTTCACACTTTCTGATTCAAAATTACAAATCAAAGACAATAAAAAATGCCTGTTTCGGCATAGTGTGTCTAGTTTGGAAAATATTTTGATTTGTAATTCAAGGATTGTCGATGTGCCGCCCAAAAAAATGCGCCCGGCCTGCAGGCCGGGCGCATTGTCATTGGCGCTAATGCCTTAACGCTTAGGCGGCCACCGCTTCAGCAGCGCGCAATTGCGTCAAATCCACGCCCGCGCGCTCCATGCCCGAGAGGATGGCTGCAATCGAGGCCGAAACGATATTCGGGTTTTGCGCCGCGCCCCAGCAGCGCTGCTCGCCCACTTCCACCTCCACATAGGCCATCGCCTGCGCATCCGCCCCTGCGCCAATGGCGTGTTCGGCGTAATCGAGCACGCGCACATCGCAGCCCGTGGCCTGCCGCATGGCTTGGATAAAGGCGTCCACCGGCCCGGAGCCTTGTCCGTGAATCTGCGTGGCAACACCATTTTTCCGGATGCTGGCTGTAATGGAAGTCGCTGCACCGTCCCCGCCGAGCTGATAACTGGGGGCCGATTCATCCAGGCGGTATTCGCTTTTGAAAATGGCCCAAATATCGGCAGCCGTCATTTCCGTGCCCTCGGCATCCATGGCCTTTTGCACCACTTGGCTGAACTCGATTTGCAATTTGCGGGGCAGGGCGACTTTGTATTCATTTTCGAGCAGGTAGGAAATGCCGCCTTTGCCCGATTGGCTATTCACACGAATCACCGCCTCATAACTGCGCCCCACATCTTTTGGGTCAATGGGCAAATAGGGCATATCCCAAATCTCATCCTCCTGGCGCATATTGAATGCCTTTTTAATGGCATCCTGGTGCGAGCCGGAAAACGACGTGAAGACCAATTCACCCACATAAGGATGGCGAGGATGCACGGGCAATTGGTTGCAGTATTCCACTGTGCGCCGAATATCATCGATATCCGAAAAATCCAGCCCAGGATGCACACCCTGGGTATACATATTGAGCGCGACATTGACGATATCGAGATTGCCCGTGCGTTCGCCATTGCCAAAAAGGCAGCCTTCCAGACGGTCAGCCCCCGCCATCAAAGCCAGTTCCGCGCTGGCCGTGCCGGTGCCACGGTCGTTGTGCGGGTGAACGCTCAGCACAATGGAGTCGCGCCGTTTCAGATGGCGGTGCGACCATTCAATCATGTCGGCGAAAATATTGGGCGTGCTGTGCTCCACCGTGGTGGGCAAATTGATAATGCATTTGTTGTCAGGCGTGGGCTGCCACACATCGGTCACGGCATCGACCACGCGCTTGCTGAATTCCAACTCGGTATCGGAATACATTTCGGGCGAATATTGGAACGTCCATTTCGTATCAGGTTGCTGCGCAGCCAACTCGGCAAACAAGCGGGCATTGGATGCGGCCAATTCCACAATTTCGTCCTCACTCATGCCCAGAACCACTTTGCGCATTACTGGCGCCGTGGCGTTATAAAGATGCACGATGGCGCGCGGCACGCCTTGCAGCGCTTCAAATGTGCGGCGAATCAAATGCTCGCGCGCTTGCGTCAGTACTTGGACGGTGACATCTTCGGGAATCAGTTTGTCGTCAATCAGTTTCCGGACAAAATCAAATTCCACTTGCGAGGCGGAAGGGAAGCCAATTTCAATTTCCTTGAAGCCAATGGCTACCAAAGTTTTGAACATGCGCAATTTGCGCTCCAGATCCATCGGCTCAATCAGTGATTGGTTGCCATCGCGCAAATCCACGCTGCACCATACAGGCGGTTTGGTAATCACGGCATCGGGCCAGGTGCGGTCTTTCAAGTGAATAGGCTTGAAAGCTTGGTATTTGCTGGCGGGGTTCTTCAACATCATGGTGGCTCCTGTCAAGTCAAAGGAAGGCTGGTGGCAATGGATGGAAGACAAAACAAAACGGCCCGTTGCTACACCAGCAAAACGGGCCGTAAGGTATGAGTGTGTGCAAAAAAACGCGCGCAACCTATCCCGCCCGTTGGACGAAAACTAGTAGCGCTAGGGAGATTTTTTGCATGCGGCGCACTGTAGCACAGATTGATACAAGGGCGATTGTGGATACGGCTTAAGAGG
The DNA here is from genome assembly GCF_003703475.1 of Allofranklinella schreckenbergeri. Taxonomy (GTDB): domain Bacteria; phylum Pseudomonadota; class Gammaproteobacteria; order Burkholderiales; family Burkholderiaceae_C; genus Lampropedia; species Lampropedia schreckenbergeri. The sequence continues at coordinate 147,448 of NZ_RDQM01000002.1, forward strand.
CAGGGCCGCCGCGGCCTGGCAAATGGCGGAAGATGATGCGACCCTTGCTCAAATCGTAGGGAGACATCTCCAGCGTGACTTTATCGCCTGCGAGGATGCGAATGTGGTGCTTGCGCATTTTTCCGCCGGTGTAGGCTACGAGTTCATGCCCGTTGTCCAGCGTGACGCGAAAGCGCGAATCGGGCAGCACTTCCGTAACTGAACCCTGCATTTCAATCAATTCTTCTTTAGCCATAGGTAATCGTTGGTGAGTGTGCGGAAGGCAAAATCCCGCACGCACCACGCCTGCCTGAGCAAGGTGGCGCATGAGAAAGGGCGCGATTGTAGCAAGCCCTCTTTATGCGCCGGGAGGTTCAATGGGGCCTGCTGCCCATTTGCTTGCCATGGCTGAAGCCTTGCGCGCCTTGTGAATAGGTTGGCTTTAGCAAACTTCCCCATCCACGATTCTGATGCGACCGCCAGAGCTGATGCACAAGGCTTTGGTTGCGGGTGAGGAGGCGCCTGCTGGCTCTGGCGAAATAACGATGCGCCCAGCGCTCAACCCGTTGATTTGCCCCCAGCGGTCGAACGTGAGTTGTCCCCCGCGATTGCCAGGCAACATGACGTTGGTTGCGTTTTGCGGGGCGATTGTTTGCAGCAGCAAATCGCTTGTATCTCGCCTGTTGTTGCGATTGCTATCCACAAACACTTCCCAGCCGCATCCCCACTCTTGATTGGTGCTTGCCAACGTGCATTGGCGATTTTTGGGCAGTTTGCGCATCACCACGGAGCCGCCGCGTTTAATGGCTTCGGAGCGGGCCAGGTAGATGGAGGATTCAAATGCACTGACGCTGCCAAGCACCCGCCAGCGCTCTATGAGTGGGTTGAAACTGGGGACTGCAAGGCCAGCCAGGATGGCCACGATGGCGATGACCACCAAAAGCTCTATCAACGTAAAGCCGGATGATTGCGGGCGAGGGTGGTTGTGAGCTTGCGTGAGTATTGGCATAACACGCTCCAAACTGAGTAAGCATCGACAGACATGCAAAGCATGGAGACGCTATAGCCAAGCGTGAAATACGGAAACAGGATTAATACTTACAGGCGCCAGGCGCTCAACCAAATTTCCAATTCATAGGAAATAAAATTTGCTTGTTTTGGCGATATAAATATCGATACGGTTTTACTTTGATTGGTAGATTTCGCGGCCCATTTGTATGCCCCCTTGCACGTCGCAACGGGGCAGATCAGCCGCAAGACGGCTTGCTGCAAGTGGTTTGGGCGAGCATGCCCAAACCGGACTTAGGGTGGTGTGCCGTCAACATCCTCGCACCGCGCTCTGTTCAATCTCCTGCGCTGCCATCGCGCATTTCGATGAAGGCGCGGGCGCGCAGGCCTTCAATCCAGCGGATGTACTCTTTTTGCACTTTTTCTTCACGCGCCTGGCCGCGCACCAATTCGCGTTGTTCGCGCTGGGTGATTTTGTCCTGGCGGCGATCGAGCAGTTGGATCAGGTGCAGGCCGTAGCGCGAGACGATGGGGCGGCTGATGTCGCCGGGACGCAGCTCGTCGATGGCTTCCTGGAATTCGGGCACGAACAGGCCGGGGCCAGCCCAGCCGAGGTCGCCGCCCTGGCTGGCGCTGCCGTCTTGCGAGTATTGGCGGGCCAGGTCAGCGAAGTCTTCGCCGTTTTCAACGCGCTGGCGGATTTCCATCAGCAGCTCGCCCGCTTCTTGCGCGGAGCGGCCGGAGCTGGGTTTGATGAGGATGTGGCGGGCATGGTTGCGCACCACCATGTCGGCGCCGCCGCTTTGGTGCTCAAGCACTTGCAGCAGGTGGTAGCCCGCAGGCGAGCGGATGGGGCCGACGATGGCGCCAACGGGCTGGCCCTGGATGGCCTGGAGGAATAAATCGGGGTAGTGCGTGACGGGGCGCAGGCCCAGCTCGCCGCCGTGGCGAGCTTCGCTGGCGTCGGAGAAGTCGCGCGCCACGTCGGCCAGGCTGCGGCCTTGGGCCAGTTGGGCTTGGGCAGATTCGATGCGTTTTTTCAGTTCGGCTTCTTGCGCGGGCGAAGCGCGCTCGGGCACAACGACGAGGATGTGACCGAGGTTGATGGCATCGGGCACGCGCTGGCCTAGCTCTTGCGGGTGTTCGCGCAGGTAGCGATCCAGCTCCTGGTCGCTGACGCGCACGCGCGATTCGACGGCGCGCTCGCGCACGCGCATGAGGGTGAGCTGGTTGCGCAATTGGTTGCGAAATTGATCGCGCCCAATGCCGCCTGCGGCCAGCTCCTGGTACATGGCGGTGACGCTGACGCCGTTTTGCTCGGCCACGCTGCGCTCGGCTTGCTCCAAGGTGAAGTCGTCCACGCTGAGCTTGAGGTCTTTGGCCTCTTGCAGTTGCAGTTGCTCGGCGATGAGCAGATCCAGCACTTCCTGGCGCAGCCGAGCCTGGCTGATGCTTTGGCCTTGCTGGGCCAGCATGGCGTTGGCGTTTTCCATGCGGCTTTGCAGCTCGACGTGGGTGATGGGCACGGAGTTGACCAGCGCCACGATGTAGTCGGCCTGGCGGCTGCTGGCGCCAGCCGCTGCGGTGCGCGAGGAGGCTTGGGCGTTGCTGGCGGCGTCGCGCAGGTCGTTGGCGTAAGGGGCCTGGCCGGATTTGGCGGGCTTGGCTTGGGCTGGTTTTTGGTTGGTGGTTTTTCCGGTGGTTTTTTCAGTGGCTGGGCCGCCAGGGGGCTGGGCGCGCTGGCTAGGGGCGCTGCCAGCGTGTTCCATGCCGCCGAGCTGCAAGCCTGAGCCTGTGCCAGGCAAGCGCAGGCCTTGCGCCTGGCTGGGCAGGTGGGCTGCCAGCGCCAAGCCCAGGCTGGCGGAAAGAGCCGCGCGCAGGCAGCGCTGGGGGAGGGAGGGCAGGGGGGAGGTGTTCATTTGGAAACCATCCATCGTTGACGTGGTGTTGTCGGGGTGTGCGTGTGTACGAGGGCCGCCTGTTCGCATGGCGGGGGAGCAATGGCCGCCAGCACAGGCATGGACACAGGCGTTAATCGTATTGGGTGAAGCGGCTGCCCGGCGGGGCGACTGGGGTGTGAATGTCCTCGTAATAAGGCACGTGGGTGCGCAGCGAGGCCAGCGGGTTGGAGCCGATGTTGATGCGGGACAGCCCGGCCAGCTCCAGCTGGAACAGCACGCGGGTGTTGGCGGTGCGGGCGCTGTTTTGCAGGCGTTCGAGCACGATGCGCCCGGCCCAGCAGCAACTGCTGTATTCCAGGCCGATGACGGTATCGACCAGCTTTTTGTCTTGCAGGCTGTAGTTGAGCCGCCCCACGGTGTACCAGCGGCCCTGGTTGCGGGCCAGTTCGGGGCGCAGGGCGCCGTTGGCGGCCAGGGCGGCGGGGCTGGCCGAGCCAGCATTCAAAGGCCATTGCCAGCCCAGCTCGATTTGCTTGCTGGCGTTGTGCTTCATGCGGTAGCCGGCGCTGAGCACGCGGTATTGGCCGGGTTTGTAGTGGCCGGTGAGGGTGTAGCGCGCGGTGTGCCGCTGGTCGTAATTGTATTGGATGACGCCGCTGCTGGCCCAGCGCGGGGACCAGTTCACGTTGGCGCCCAGGAGCACATCCGACCAGCCTTTGTCCTGCCCGGGCACGCCTGGGGCGGTGACGCGCTGATCGGCAAAGCGCAGCCGCTGGGCAAAGCTGGCGCGCAGCAGTTCGGCACCGCTGTCGGCATCAAGCAGGCGCGAGGTCAGGCCTGCCGTGAGCAGGTGGTTGTCGGCGATGCGGTCGTGGCCGACGAAGGAATTGGGCGCAAAGATGCTGGCGAAGGTGAAATCCAGCCCGGCCGAGTCGTACATCGGCAGCATGCTTTGGTCGCGGTAGGGCGTGTAGGTGTAGAAGGCGCGCGGCTCCAGCGTTTGCAGCAAGGCACGGTTGCGCAGGGTAGTGGGGCGCTCGAACACCAGGCCGCTATCAAGGCTGAGGGTAGGCAGCGCCAGGCTGCGGCTTTGCCGTCCGGCCAGGGGGGAATCCAGCCGGTAATGGCTGGCGTGCAATTGCAGCGCCGGGGTGAGAAAACCTTGCGGTGCGATGAAGGGACGGCTGAGCTTGGCTTGCGCGTAGCTGCGCTGGCCGTCGGTGAGCTGGGCGGCAAAGGCTTTGTCGGCGCGAAAACGCGTGCTGTCGAGCTCCAGGCTGAAATCCAGCCCCGCGCCAATCTCCCAGGGGGTGTAGCGCACATGGAGTTGGGGCAGCATGTCGTAGGGCGGGAGGATGACGGAGTCCACATCCTGCAAGGTTTGCCATTTGCGCGCGCGCAGCAGCACTGTCAGGTCTTTTTGGCGACCGCCTTGCCAGGTTGCGCCCAGCTCGCTGCGCAGCAGGCGTTCGTTCAGGTTGTAGCCGCTGCGGGGGAAGTCGCGCCAGTAGTTGGCGTCGCTGACGCGCCGGGCATCCAGCTCCAGGCGCACATCGCCCACGGGCGAGGCCAGCACCTGCTGGTGGCGCGCGGCGGCGCTCCAGCGCTGGCGGTCGCGCAGCCGGTCGCTGGGCATCCATTGCGCGGCCACTTCGCCGCTGTAGCCTGGCTCCAGATAACGGAACTGCCCGCCCAGCGAAATCCCGCGCTTGGACATCAGCGCGCCCGTCAGCGTGGCATCGCGGTTGGGCGCGATGTTCCAGTAATAGGGCTGGGCGTATTGCAGGCCGGAGGTGCTGTCCAGCCCCAGCGTGGGCGGCAGCAGGCCGCTTTTGCGCTGGCCCGAGAGCGGGAAATCCAGATACGGCAGGGGCAGGATGGGCACGCCCATGAAGTCCAGCACGGCCCCGTGCACGATGCCGACATCGGCCGCGCGGTCGATGGTCAATTTGCGTGCGCGCAATTGCCAGGCGGGCCGCCAGTCGGGGTCGTGCTCGATGCGCGGGCAGGTGGTGTAGTCGCCTTCGTGCACCACGTAGCGGTCGCGGTCGATGAAGTCCACGCGCTTGGCCTGGCCGTGGGCTTGGTTGCGCAGCAGGCGGTAATTGACTGGCTGGAAATGCCCGGCGTAGGTGTCCAGCTCCAGCTCCAGATGTTCGCCTTGGTACACATCGCCTGCATTGTCGATATGCACATGGCCGCTGGCGGTGGCGGTGCGGCTGGCGGGGTGGTATTGCAGTGCATCGGCCTGGATGAGCGTGTTGGCGCGGCGCAGGCGGGCATTGCCCTGGATGCGGATGTGGGCGTCGGCAGCGGTGGCGTCGGCTTCGCTGGCCGTTTGCTGGCCCTCAATGCTGTCGCCGCTGAGAAAGATCGGGCGCTTGGCCGCCTGTTGTGCGGGGATGGCTTCTTGCAGCAAGGCGCTGGGCTGCAAGGGGGCCGCGCCGCGCGCCGGGGCCTCGTCGCCATAGGCGGTCAGCGGCTGGGCCAACCACGCCAGGCTAGCCAGCGCCGCCGCCGATACCGCCCGCCTGCGAACCCCTGAGCAGAGGTTGACAAAGCGTGGGGTGGCTGGGATGGAGGCGAAGCCCTTGGTATTCACAAAATGCCCGTTTCGGAGAGTCTTGGAAAGCCTGCCCGTGGCGGGCAAAGCCGCGAATATATCACCTGGCTTATTGGGCAAAAGCGGGCGTCTTAGCGCCCGTTCAAAGGCGTTTTGCTTTGGGTTGTGTTGTGCGCCTGCCCCCAGCGCAGCCATTGCTGATCCAGCCAGGCTATCCATGCCGGTGTGCCGTGCATTTGCGGCTCGGAGTACTGCGTTGAGCGCTGCGTTTGAGTGGCGTGGCTCGCCTGGGTTTGGGTTGGCGCTTGGGCGTGGTCGTGCTCGCCTTCCCATTGCCGTACCAGGGCGCTGGCGTGGGCGAATGCGGTGCTGAGCGTGGCGCCGGGCTGGGCCAGGGCTTGCCCGAAGAAGGCGCGGCCGAAGTAGGTGAAGTCGTTGTCGTCGGCGCAGCCAAAGGAGGTGCGGTCGGCGCGCGCGGCGGTGATGATGAGGGTGTGCTCGTCCTTGAGCGGCTCGATGAAGCCGCCGGAATAACAGGCCGAGACAACGACGATGCGCCGCTGGATGCCCGATTCGCGCAGGATTTGCGCCAGCGTTTGCGCGGGCAGATCGCGCAGCTCCATGCCGCGCATTTGCAGGCTGAGCGCATGCTCGGGGCTGCCGTGGCTGGTGAGAAACAGCAGCAGCACGTCTTCGGCGGGGTCCATCACCTTGGCCAGCGCGCTGAGGCTGGCGCGCAGGCTGTGCTGGGTGGCCAGCGGTGCGCGCTCGACGCCGGTGCGGCTGTTGATGAGGGCGATGGAGCGGCCCTGGGTGGCGTATTGGCGATCCAGCAAGCGGTGCACTTGCGTGACTTCGCGCCGAAAGACCTCTTGCGTGCCATCGCCTGCAACGAGCAGGGCATACAAATCGCTTTGGCCGGGGGTGTGCGGCCGGAGCTGGGTAAACGTGCGCGCCAGCAAGGTGTTTTGGTTGTAGAGCGCCGTCTCGACGTTGGCCTGCCATTGCGCAGGCGTATCGGGGGCAGTGTCGCTGGCTGCGCGCAGCTTGGCCAGCAGGCTGGATTGGGATGGGGCGGGGGCTTTGGACGGCTCTTGCTGCAAACGACCTGCCACCCAGTGGCCTTTGACGGTGCGGCGCCCATCGGCCTGGCGTTTGGCGTAGCGCATGGTGCCTTCGCCAAAGGGCATGCCGCCGAGGAATTCACCCCGGTACTCATCGCCGTTGGCGTAGCGCATGCGGCCTTTGCCGTGGGGTTCGCTGTGGAGCAACTCACCGCTGTAGTGATTGCCGTCGGGGTAGCGCACGCTGCCTTCGCCGTGGATGGCATCGCCCTCCAGCTCGCCTTCAATCACGGTGCCATCGGGCAAGGTGATGCGGCCGGGGCCGGAGAAGGTGCCATCTTCCATTTGGCCTTCGTAGCGGATGCCGCTCACATGGGCCAGGGCCATGACGCCCTGGAGCTGCCCTTTTTGAAAAGAGCCGGTGAAGGTGCCCAGCTCTTGCACCTCCAGCTTGCCCTGACCGTCGGGCAAGTCACCCGCAAACGGGCCGGTGTAAATGTCGCCGTTGGGAAAACGCAGGCGGCCCATGCCGTGCGCAACGCCTGCGCGGTATTGGCCCTGATGCTCGCTGCCATCGGGCGATTGCATCTGGCCTTGGCCGGAGAACAGGCCGTTTTCAAAGCCGCCAACGTAGCGCCGCCCATTGGGCCATTCCATGCGGCCTTGCCCATGCATCAAGCCGTTGCGCAGTGGGCCGAAATAGCGCCCGCCATCAGGGGTGATGGCGTCGGGCTGGCTGGCCTGGCTGACTTGGGGTGCGGGCGCTGCAGTGGCGTGCGCGGGCGCTTGATCAGCAGGGGCGGCGGTGATCGGCCCTGCCCCGAGGCTGAGCAGCAGAGGCAGAGGCCAGAGCATGGCGGCGCGATGGGAGGGGCGGAGCGTGGCGGGCATGGCAAGCGGGCGAACAGGGAAGGGGCTGGAGATCGGGGCAAGGAAAAGGGCTTGGCCCAGACTCTCACCGCGCAGGGATTTTCAACAGGTTCTCAAGCCTTGGGCCGGAAGGCAGCGCAGATTTCGGGGCGGGTTTCCACCCGGGGCGCGCCCAGCAAATCCAGGCACATGGGCACGGCGGCGAAGATGCCGTGGGCGATGGTGGCGCCGGTGGTTTTGTCTTTGAGGCCGCCCAACGTTTCGGCAATGGCGCGCGGGCGGCCGGGCAGGTTGAGGATGAGGGTTTTGCCGCGCGTGACGCCCACCTGGCGCGAGAGGATGGCCGTGGGCACGAAGTGCAGGCTGATTTGGCGCATTTGCTCGCCAAAGCCGGGCATGACGCGGTGCGCCACGGCCAGGGTGGCATCGGGCGTGACATCGCGCGGGGCGGGGCCGGTGCCACCGGTGGTCAGCACCAAATCGCAGGCGGCCTCGTCCACCAGCTCGATGAGGGTCTGTTCGATCAGCGCCTGCTCGTCGGGGATGAGGCGCTCGACAAACTCGATGGGGTTGAGCACGGCGGCCAGCAGCCAGGCTTTGAGGGCGGGGATGCCCTCGTCCTGGTAAGCGCCTGCGCTGGCGCGGTCGCTGGTGGATACCAGGCCGATGCGGATGGGGGGATGGTCGCCCGCATGCTTGCCGGGCGCGTCGGCAGGGGTGGGAGAGCGGTTCATGGCCTTTTATCGCAAATCAAAAGGAAATAAAATTGCCTTGTTTTGGCATGCTATGTATAAAGTTGTTTTTACTTTGATGTGAATTTCCCGCTTATTGGTGCGCAACGGAGCCGGTGGCCACCAAATCCAGCATCATGGCCTGCACGGAGCGGGCGTTGAACTGCTGGGGCGTCAACGGCAGGCGCTCGGCGTACTTGAGCACCCAGGAGGGCGTGAGCGCCTCGAGCTTGACCTGGCCCAAGGCCCAGTTGGCAAAGCGGCGCTCGTCGATCTCGGCAAAGTGCAGCAGTTGCACGCCTTCGTGGCGCTCATCGCGCAGCACCTGGGCATAGCTGTCGTTGACGGCGCTGCGCTCGCCCTCCATCGCCTGGATATACACGCCATAGCCGTGGCACAGCACGCCGGTGATGCCGCGTTGGGCATTGCGCGCGCGCCCTTGCGCCAGGATGGCTTGGATGGTGGCGGCACAGCTTTGGCGTGCCTGGCTCGCAAAAATCAGTTGCACCAGCATGGCGGTTGCTCCGGGAAAGACAAAAAAGGGGAGGGGGAAAAGGGCGCCCAAGCCGCGCATTATGTCGCGCGCGCTGGCTTGGCTCTGCCAGGTTTGGCCCATGAAAAACGCGCCAGGGCGGCAAGGCGCTGGCGCGTGGACGGGCGGCGATCAAGGCGCGGCAGGCGGCTTATTTTTGCAGCAGGCGGCGCACGTCGCGGTTGTTGGGCAGCGAGTAGTCGTAGGCGCTGACGATGCGGCTGTCTTCCGTGCGCACGAGCTTGAGGCTCACGTAGGTGAAGCGCGCAGCGGCCGAGTAGGTGCCCACCAGCACCACGCCTGCGTTCTGGCTCTTGGCGATGTCCTGGATTTCGCGCGAGAGCAGCAGCTCACCCGTGCCTTCTTGCACGAACACGTTGCCGCGCAGCTTGATTTCATGCACGTTCAGCCCCGCATTGGCGAGGGTGGAGGCGTATTGCTCCGAGAGCGTGCGGCCCAGCGGGGCGGAAACGCGCGTGTCGTTCACGTCCACGATGGTGGCCACCAGCAGCGGGCTGTTCTTGAAGGCATCGGTCTGGTAACCGGCGATGAGCTTGAGGGCGGCCTCCTGGTTGGTGCTCAAAAAGGCGTTGGCGGCAGCTTCCTGGTAAGTCGGCTCCACGCGCACGGCGTTGTCGCTGCGGCTTGCGCAACCGGCCAGCGTGGCGGCTACGAGCAGGGAGGTAGCGAGAATCGGGAATTTCATTGGTTCACCACTTTCATCTTGATGTTTTTGAAGCTGCTCTGGAACAGGCCGGCATCGACGTTTTCAAGGTAGTACACGTCGGTCGTGCGCGAGAGGAATCTGTCCTGATGCAGCACGGCGGTGGTCAGCACCATCTCCGTGCCGGTCTGGCCCGAGTAGGTGCTGACAGGGCCGTAGGCGGGGACGGCTTCGACGTTGTGCTGGCCGTAGCGCACGGTTACGCCGTCGCCCAGGTTCTGGAAGTCGCGCCCACCGTTGTAGTAGCCCATGTTGGAGGCATGGCGCACCACCTGGGTGTGATAGACGACGGTGTACTGCCCGGGCACGGGGTGAGCCTGCACCGAGGCGCCGCCTTCGACCAGGCGGGTGGTAATCATGTCGCGGAAGGCGGTCTCGAACGTGCCGGCGTTCTCGGGCGTGGCCACGTAAACCGGCGCGCCTGCGGTGGCGCCAGCGGCTTGCAGGGCCGCGAGGGTGCGGTTCATCACATCGGCGCTGATGACATTCCAGTGCTGGGCGGAACGCACTTTGTATTGATCGGCTTGATCGAAGTTTTTCGACAGCGGTGTCGCGGTGTTGACGCAGCCGGCCAAGCCAGTGACTGCGATGGCCAGCGCAGTGGCGCGGAATATGCGTTGGTGCATGTGGACTCTCCTAAGGTAACGACAGGCCGGTGGCCTAGGCTTGTTTTGCAAAGTAACGTTTAGACACGCAATGTCATATTGGAAAACAACACGCGTGCAATCTCACGTTCTGCATGCGGATTTACCGCATTATTTGCAATTGATTGGCATTGATTGGCGGGAAAGCGACGTTGGGGGCAAGATTTTTTTGACTCAGGCCGCCTTGGCGCGGCGTTCGAGGATTTCAAAGGCGGGCAGTTGCTTGCCTTCGAGCACTTCCAGAAAGGCGCCGCCGCCGGTAGAGATGTAGCCAATCTGTGGCTCCAGCGCGTATTTGGCGATGGCGGCCAGCGTGTCGCCGCCGCCGGCGATGCTGAAGGCGTCCGACTCGGCGATGGCTTGGGCCAGCGTGCGGGTGCCGCCTTCAAAGGCGTCGAATTCGAATACGCCCACGGGGCCGTTCCAGACGATGGTGCCGGCCTGGCGCATTTGCCGGGCCAGCTCGGCGGCGGCCTGGGGGCCGATGTCGAGGATGAGGTCGTCCTCGGCCACGTCCTGGGCGGCTTTTACCTGGGCGGGGGCATCGGCGGCGAAGGTCTTGGCCGTCACCACGTCTTGCGGGATGGGCACGCTGGAGCCGCGCTGGCGCATCAGCTCCATGATGGCTTGGGCTTCGGGCACCAGATCGGGCTCGGCCAGGCTTTTGCCGATGGGCAGGCCCGCGGCGAGCAAGAAGGTGTTGGCAATGCCGCCGCCCACGACCAGGGCATCGACCTTTTCCGCCAGGCTGCGCAAGATGGTGAGCTTGGTGGAGACTTTAGAGCCGCCCACGATGGCCACCAGCGGGCGCTTGGGCTGGCGCAGGGCTTTGCCCAGGGCGTCGATTTCGGCGGCCAGCAGCGGGCCGGCGGCGGCGATGGGGGCGAATTCGGCGATGCCGTAGGTGGAGGCTTCGGCGCGGTGGGCGGTGCCGAAGGCGTCGTGCACGAAGATGTCGCACAGCGCGGCCATTTTGCGGGCCAGGGCGGGATCGTTTTTCTTCTCGCCGACGTTGCCACGGCAGTTTTCCAGCAGCACGACCTGGCCGGGCTCGACCTGCACGCCATCGACCCAGTTGGTGCGCAGCGGCACGTCGCGGCCCAGCAGCTCGCCCAGGCGGCGGGCGACGGGGGCGAGCGAGTCTTGCGGCTCAAGCGCGCCTTCCTTGGGGCGGCCCAGGTGGCTGGTGAGCATGACGGCAGCGCCTGCCTTGAGGGCCATGTCGATGGCGGGCACGGAGGCGCGAATGCGGGTGTCTTCGGTGATGTGGCCTTGCGCATCGAGCGGGACGTTGAGGTCGGCGCGGATGAATACGCGCTTGCCCTGGACTTGGCCTTGTTCGCACAGGTCGCTGAAGCGGATGAATTGCATGGCTGGGGTTCCTTTGTGGCGGTTGATGGCGATTTTTGAGGGGGAGGAATCGGGTTGAAGGTGAATTTTTTGCATATCAATGGGAAATAAAATTCACCTATTTAGGCATGATAGGTATAAAGTGATTTTTACTTTGATGTGAATGGCGTGAGTGGGGCTGGCGTGGCTTTCACAACCGCGCTTTCGCGGCAGGTTGTTACACATCAACCTCCACCGCATCGCCGTGCAGCTCCATCAGCTCGCGGCGGGCGCTGGCTTCGCCTTTGCCCATGAGCTGGGTGAAAAAGCCCTCGGTCTGGGCGAAGTCGAAAGCCCCAAGTTGCACGGGCAGCAGGCGGCGGGTGTCGGGGTTGAGGGTGGTTTCCCACAGTTGCTCGGCATTCATTTCGCCCAGGCCCTTGAAGCGGCCAATGCTCCAGGCGCCTTCTTTCACGCCGTCCTTGCGCAGCTTGTCCAGCGCGCGTTGCAGTTCCTGCTCACTTAAAACGTAGAGCTTGGCGGCGGGCTTTTTGCCCCGCGCGGGCACGGCGATGCTGTAGAGCGGCGGCTGGGCCACGAAGATGTGCCCGGCTTCGATCAGCTTGGGGAAGTGGCGGAAGAACAGCGTCAGCAGCAGCACCTGGATGTGCGCGCCGTCCACGTCGGCATCGCTCAGGATGCAGATCTTGCCGTAGCGCAGGCCGGAGAGATCGACCTCATCGCCCGGCCCATGCGGATCGACGCCGATGGCCACGGCGATGTCGTGCACCTCGGTGTTGGCAAACAGGCGCTCGCGCTCGACCTCCCAGGTGTTGAGCACTTTGCCGCGCAGCGGCAGCACGGCCTGGGTTTCCTTGTCGCGGCCCATTTTGGCGCTGCCGCCGGCCGAGTCGCCCTCGACCAGAAAGACTTCGTTGTAGGCCAGGTCGCGGCTTTCGCAATCGGTGAGCTTGCCCGGCAGCACGGCCACGCCCGAGCCTTTGCGCTTTTCCACTTTTTGCCCGGCCCTTTGGCGCGTTTGTGCGGCGCGGATGGCCAGCTCGGCAATCTTGCGGCCGTAGTCCACGTGCTGGTTCAGCCACAGCTCCAGGGCGGGCTTGACGAAGCTGGAGACCAGCCGCACGGCATCGCGGGAGTTGAGCTTTTCCTTGATCTGGCCCTGAAATTGCGGGTCGAGAATCTTGGCCGAGAGCACGTAGCTGGCGCGCGCGAACACGTCCTCAGGCATGAGCTTGACGCCCTTGGGCAACAACGCGTGCAGCTCGATAAAGCCTTTGACGGCCTGGAACAGCCCGTCGCGCAGGCCGCTGTCGTGCGTGCCGCCGGCCGTGGTGGGGATGAGGTTGACGTAGCTCTCGCGCAGCGGCTGGCCTTCTTCGGTAAAGGCCACGCACCAAGCGGCGCCTTCGCCTTCGGCAAAGCTGTCGCTGTGACGGTCGGCGTAGCCTTGGCCTTCAAACAAGGGGATGAGGGCATCGGCGGGCAGCGCCTGGCTGAGGTAATCGGCCAGCCCGCCCTTGTATTGCCAGCTTTGCTGCTGGCCGGTTTTTTCGTTGCGCAGCGTCACGGCCACGCCGGGCATCAGCACCGCCTTGCTGCGCAGCAGGTGCACCAGCTCGGCCTGGGGCAGGGCGGGGGATTCAAAGTAGCGCGCATCGGGCCAGGCGCGCACGGTGGTGCCGTGCTTGCGCTCGCCGGCCTGGGCCGGGCGCACGTGCAGCGGCTCGATCACCTCGCCGCCGTGGCCGAAAACCAGCCGCGCCACCTGGCCGTCGCGGTAAATCGTCACCTCCAGCCGGGTGCAGAGCGCATTGGTGACCGACACGCCCACGCCGTGCAAGCCGCCTGCAAAGCTGTAGGCGCCGCCCGCGTCTTTATCGAACTTGCCGCCCGCGTGCAGACGGGTAAAGACCAGCTCCACCACCGGCGCGTTTTCTTCCGGGTGCAGGCCGAAGGGGATGCCGCGGCCTTCGTCTTCCACGCTGACGGAGTCGTCGGCATGCAGCGTGAAGCGGATTTTTTTGCCATGCCCGGCCAAGGCTTCATCGGCGGCGTTATCCAGCACTTCCTGGATGATGTGCAGCGGGTTGTCCGTGCGCGTGTACATGCCCGGGCGCTGCTTGACAGGCTCCAGCCCTTTGAGAACGCGGATGGAGCTTTCCGAATAGCCACTGGCGGCGGGGGCGGATGCGGCAAGAGGGGGGGTAAGCATGGGCGGCGATTGTAGTGGCGCGGCCAGGCCGCCAAGGCTGCCCGTGCGGGGGCAGAACCTGCACTACAATCGCGCCCCGACGGGCCTTCCCGCATGGTCAAACAGCCAACCGGGTCAGGTGGGGAACCAAGCAGCCCTAACTGTGCAGCCAGTGCCGGGGTCAGGCTCGTCACCCTTTCTTTTCTCTCCTTATCCCTTATCTTTCGGGCCCTTCTGGCCAGTCGGCCGCCCAGGCGTTTTGCCCTGTGTCTGCCGCAACATTTCCCCCCTCCTTGATCTTGACGCGCCCGCAGGCGCAAAACCCCGCCTGGGCGCAAGCTCTGGCGGCTTTGGGCGTGGGCAGCGTGGCCTTGCCCCTGCTGGAAATCGGCCTGCGCGACGACGCTGCGTTTGCTGCCGCCCATGCGCAGGCTTTACAGGCGCTGCATGGGCAGGAGCGCTGGCGGGCCATCATGCACGTCAGCCCCAATGCGGTGGCGGGGTTTTGGCACGCCCAGGCGCTGGCGGCCTGGCAGGCGGGCAGGCACAGTGGGGCGGCCCTGCCGCGGCTGTGGGCGCCGGGGCCGGGCACGGCGCAGGCCCTGCTGGCGTTGGGTTTTACGGCGCAGGAAATCGACCAGCCGCGCGCCGATGCGGCGCAGTTCGATTCCGAATCGCTGTGGGACGTGGTTGGCCCGCAGTGCGCGGCGGCGATGCCGGGGCAGGGCGGCCTGAGAGGCCAGGTTTTGATCGTGCGCGGCATGGCCGGGCGTCCGCCTGCCAGCGGGGATGGCTTGGCGAGCAGCGCCGAATCGCCCGGCCAGGGCCGCGACTGGCTGGCGCAGCGGCTGCGTGAGCAGGGCGTGGGCGTGGCGTTTCTGGCCGCCTATTGGCGTGCTTGCCCAGTCTGGAGCGCGGTGCAGTGCGAGCAGGCGCGCCAAGCCGCAGCGCGGCGGCAGGTGTGGCTGTTGAGCAGTTCCGAAGGCGTGCGTTATTTGCCCCAGCTACTGCCCAGCGAGGATTGGCGCGCGCACCGCGCCATTGCCACGCACGAGCGCATTGCAGCCACCGCGCAGGCGCTGGGCTTTGCGCAGGTGGCGCAGGCGCGCCCGACGCCGCAGGCGGTAGTGCAGGCGCTGGCTCGACTGGGATCTTGATCAGCTAAGCCGCAACTGGGTACGCAATCCGGCGCGCGCGGCCAGCGTCACCAGCATGTCCAGGCTGAAGTCCTCCACTTGTCCCTTGAGCAGGCGCGAAACCCTGGGTTGTGTGATGCCCAAATGGCGCGCTGCTTCGGCCTGCGTCCAGCCCTGTTCCTTGAGGCGCCGTGCGGTCAGAAGCATCACCTCTGCGCGCAGGCGCATGACTTCTGCTTCAGCAGGGTCAAAACCCAAGTCGAGGAACACGTTGCCGCTACCTTGCGTGCGGCTGGTATCTTCCCAGCGGGCGTCGGGCGATGGTTGCATGGTTCAAACTCCTATCATTTTGTAACGCTTGGCGGCAAGGTCGAGATCGTATTGGGCGGTTTTCTGCGTCTTTTTCTGGAAGGCGTGCAGCACATAAACCGCATCGGCAAACTTGGCCACATAAATCACCCGGAACGCCCCGGTTGCATCCCGATAGCGTATTTCGTAGGCCCCCGCCCCCACGGCAGGCATGGGTTTGAAGTCGCCCGGATCACCACCCAACTGCACATTCATCAACTCCAAACCCAGTGCGGCACGCACAGCAGCAGGCATTTCGCGCAAGTCTTTTTGACTGGAACCAAGGAATACAAGAGGTTTCATGGTGTGTACGGCTTGATTATGTCAATACTTGCATAGCGCGCTGCACTTTGAGAGCTTGCGTCGTTTGCGTCAATTGCGCGCGCAGGCGGGCCAGCACGGCTTGGTGTGCGCCGCCGCTGGGGCCGGGCGTGCTGCGCAGCACAAAATGGGCATGCGGAACGGGCGGCAATCCGCTGCTGCCGTCGAGCGCGCGGACCGCGCCGCCGGTGGCAATCACATGGCGCGATTGCAGGGTCACCCCCAGGCCGGCCTGCACGGCAGCCAGCACGCCGGCCATGTTGGGGCTGGTATAGACCTCGCGCCAGCGGCGGCCTTGCGCCTGCAATTGCGCCAAGGCATAGGCGCGGTACACGCAGCCGTGGGGGAACAGCACCAGTGGCAGCACGGCTTGGCGTTCGGGTGGGTGTTCGGCTTGGGAGGTGTGCGCGGCGACCCAGTGCAGTGGATCGGGCCAGGTGGGGCAGGCGTCGTCGTCGCTGGCGGCGTTTGCTTCGGGCGCGGTGGCGACGCGGCGGTACAGGGCGATATCCAGCTCGCCCGCTTCAAAGGCCGCGCGCAGTTCCAGCGAGAGCATGGAGCGCACCTCCAGCCGGGCATGTGGATGATGGCGGGCAACTTCGGCCAGCAAATGGGGCAGCGCTTGCACGGCGTAGTCTTCGGGCAGGCCGATGCGCACTAGTTCGGGCAAATCTTCGGCAAAGAGGTTGCGGGCCTCGTCGTGCAGGGCCAGGATGCGACGCGCGTAGGCCAGCATGCGCTCGCCATCGGCGGTGGGCCGCGTCATGCGCGCATTGCGCAGCAGCAACTGCCGCCCGGCGTGCTCCTCCAGCTTTTTGATGTGCTGGCTGATGGAGGATTGCGTGCGGTGCACGCGCTCGCCTGCGCGGGCGAAGCTGCCGCTGTCGATCACCTGGACAAAGCTGCGCAGCAAGGAGATGTCGAAATCGCTCACGGTTTGTTGTCAATTGAATTAAAAAATCGAATCCAAAGTATAAGAAATATTCGTTTTTCAAATGCTTTGCGCCTGCCTAGACTGCTGGCGCATGAAACCGAATCGTTTTTGCTCTACTGCCTGCGCTGCCAGGCCCGCAGCGGCTGGCGGCGCGCTGTGGCTGGCTTTGCCTTTTACGCTGGTGTGGGCCAGCGCCTTCCCTGCGGCCAAGTTCGTGTTTGTTGACAGCCCGCCCTTGCTGTTTTTGAGTGTGCGTTTTTTATGCGCTGGCCTGCTGCTGACGGCCTGGGCCATCGGGCGCGGGGAGTTTCGCCGCTCGGGCCTGCCCACTGGGCGCGATTGGCTGGCGTTGGCCCTGCTGGCGCTGTTGAACCATGCCGTGTATTTGGGCGTGAGCTGGACGGGCATGCGCCAGCTTTCCTCCGGCCTGGCGACCATTCTCATCAGCGCCAGCCCCATTGTGGTGGCGGTGCTGGCGGCGCTGTGGCTGGGCGAGCCGCTGGGCAAGCGCAAGCTGGTTGGCTTGGCGCTGGGCTTTGCCGGGGTGGCTTTCATCGTGCGCCACCGGCTGCAAGGCGGTGCCGATACCTGGCAAGGGGTGTTGCTGGTGCTGGTGGCCCTGGCCTCGCTTTCGGCGGGGACGGTGTTGTACAAGCGCCTGCCGCTGCGCCTGGGGGTGGTGGCCCATGCCGGGCTGCAAATGCTGCTGGCGGGCGTGCTGCTCAGCCCCGTGGCCTTGAGCGTGGAAAGCGTGGCCGATGTGCGCTTGACGCCCACGTTGTGGGGCGCTTTTGCTTGGCTGCTGGGGGGGGTGTCGCTGGCGGGCTACGTCATGTGGTTCACCTTGCTGCGCCGCTACAGCGCCAGTGCGGCCAGCGCGTGGTTTTTCCTCACGCCCGCGTTGGGGCTGCTGATGGGGTGGGCGGTGCTGGGTGAGCCGCTGTCGGCCTGGGATCTGTTGGGCATCGTGCCGGTGGCATGGGGGATTGCGCTGGTGGTGCAGGCTTCGGGAGCAGGCGCGGTCAAACGATGAGGGGGTAAAAAGGGCGACAATCCCCGCTTTGGCCTGCCCTGCGGCCAAGCATGATGAGGAAAGGATTGGCATCGCCATGCCCGAATTGAAAGCCCGCCCCGCCACGCCCATCGACCCGGAAGACACGCTGCGCATTGACGACACGCGCATCCAGGCCGTGCGCCCGCTGATTACGCCCGCGCTATTGCAAGAATGGCTGCCTGCGCCGGAATCGGCCCGCGCCTTGGTGGAGCGCAGCCGCGATGCGCTGTGCCGCGTGCTCGATGGCCGCGACGACCGCTTGATCGTGGTGGTGGGGCCATGCTCCATCCACGACCACGAGCAGGGCCTGGAATACGCCCGCGCCCTCAAGGCCCAGGCCGAGGCGCTGCAAGACGATTTGCTCATCGTCATGCGCGTGTACTTTGAAAAGCCGCGCACCACCGTGGGCTGGAAGGGCTATATCAACGACCCGCACATGGACGGCAGCTTTGCCATCAACGAAGGGCTGGAGATGGCCCGCGCCTTGCTGCTGGATGTGCTGGCGCTGGGCCTGCCGGTGGGCACGGAGTTTCTCGACCTGCTCAGCCCGCAATTCATCAGCGATCTGGTCAGTTGGGGCGCCATTGGCGCGCGCACGACGGAAAGCCAGAGCCACCGCCAGCTCGCCAGCGGCCTGTCCTGCCCAGTCGGTTTCAAGAACGGCACGGATGGCGGCGTGAAAGTCGCCGCCGATGCCATCGTGGCGGCCAGCTCGCCCCATGCCTTCATCGGCATGACGAAGATGGGCCAATCGGCCATTTTCGAAACGCGCGGCAACCAGGCCTGCCACGTCATCCTGCGCGGGGGCAAGCAGCCCAACTACAGCGCCGCCGATGTGGAGGCTGCCTGCGCCTTGCTGCGCGCCTCGGGGCTGCGTGAGCAGGTGATGATCGACGTCTCGCACGCCAACAGCAGCAAGCAGCATCTGCGGCAAATCGATGTGGCCGCCGATGTGGCCGGGCAAGTGGCAGCGGGCGATGCGCGGATCACCGGCGTGATGATCGAAAGCCATCTGGAAGAAGGCCGCCAGGACATCACCCCCGGCCAGCCGCTGCGCCGGGGCGTTTCCGTCACCGATGCCTGCATCAGCATGGCGCAGACCGTGCCCGTGCTTGAGCAACTGGCCCAGGCCGTGCGCTCGCGCCGTGCGGGCAAGGCTTGATGTTTTTACCAATCAAAGGAAAAGCAAGAAACCGATTTCGGCAATTCTGTATTCAAAATTTTTTAAGAAAGATGAATTTTGATATGGAATTTATGCAATCCCCCTGTATCCTCACCACCAAAGGAGACTGCCATGGCAAACGTGTTTGTTTTTCTCACCACCGGCTTTGAAGAAATCGAAGCCCTGGCCACGATCGACGTGTTGCGGCGTGCCAAGCTCAACGTGCAATCGGTTTCGCTCACCGGCCAAAAACAAGTCACTGGCGCGCATCAGGTGACGGTCGAGGCCGACTGCCTGCTGGAGCAGGCCGATCTCAGCGCTGCCGACATGCTGGTGGTGCCCGGCGGCACCACCAAATTCAACGAACACGAAGACTTCAAGCAGCAACTGCTGGCTTTTGCGCAAAAAGGCGGCAAAGTCGCTGCCATCTGCGCCTCGCCCATGGTGCTGGGCGGCCTGGGGCTGCTGGAAGGCAAAAAAGCCACGTGTTACCCCGGCTTCGAGCAATACCTCAAAGGCGCGCAACTGCAAACCGAAAGCGCGGTGGTGGTCGATGGGCGGATCACCACCGGCCGTGGCCCGGGCTTGACCATTGCCTTCGCCCTCTCGCTGGTTGAGCAACTGGCAGGCCAGGCCGTGCGCGATGAAGTCGCCAGCGGTCTGCTGGTGCAGTAAACACAAGACACAACATGGCGGCGCTGCCTGGACACGACCTGGGCGCCGCCGTCGCGTTTTTCTTTTTTCCCCCCTGGCTGGCCCGCCCGGGCCAGCGCACACGAATGCCACCCCATGAGTACCACCCACTTCGGCTTCAAAACCGTCAATGAAGAAGACAAGGCCAAGGAAGTGCGCCGCGTTTTCGATTCCGTTGCCTCCAAATACGACGTCATGAACGATTTGATGTCTGCGGGCCTGCACCGCGCCTGGAAGGCCTATGCCGTGCTGGTGGCCAATTTGCGCCCCGGCCAGCAGGTGCTGGATATCGCCGGCGGCACGGGCGATCTGGCGGGCGCGTTTGCGAAAAAAGTCGGCCCCACGGGCACGGTGGTGCATACCGACATCAACGAAGCCATGCTGCGCACGGGCCGCGAGCGCATGCTCAACGCCGGGCGGGTGTTGCCCACGACCGTGTGCGATGCCGAGCATCTGCCCTTTGCCGATGGCCAGTTCGATCTGGTCAGCGTGGCCTTTGGCCTGCGCAACATGACCCATAAAGACCGCGCCCTGCGCGAGATGCAACGCGTGCTCAAGCCCGGCGGGCGGCTGCTGGTGCTGGAGTTCTCCGAAGTCGCGCCGCCGCTGCGCAAGGCTTACGACTGGTATTCCTTCAACATCCTGCCCAAGCTGGGCCAGATCGTGGCGGGCGATGCCGACAGCTACCGCTACCTGGCCGAATCCATCCGCATGCACCCCAATCAGGACAGCCTCAAGGCCATGATGCACGAGGCCGGTTTCGGCCATGTGGACTACCACAACCTCACCGCCGGCATTGCCGCGCTGCATGTGGGCATCAAGTGCGCTTGAGCGCCTTCCTTGAACTGCCTTGAACCGGAATTTTTTGCGCAGGAACTTTCGCCATGAACCACACCGAGCACGACCCCAACTGCATCTTCTGCAAAATCGTCGAGGGCCAAATCCCCTCCAAAAAGGTGTACGAGGACGAGCAAATCTACGCCTTTCACGACATCAACCCCTGGGCCCCCGTGCATTTTCTGATTGTGCCCAAGCGCCATATCGCCTCAATGGCGCAGGTAGGCCAGGGGGATGCGGCCTTGCTGGGCCACATCATGAGCAAAGCCCCGCAACTGGCGCTGGAGCAAGGCTGCAACCCCTACCCGGCAGGCGGCTTTCGCATCGTCGTGAACACGGGCGAGGAGGGCGGCCAGGAGGTGCACCATTTGCACGTGCACGTCATGGGCGGCCCCCGGCCTTGGTTGAAGGGCTAAACGGCGCTGGCGGTAGGGTGGCCCGTTGTCAGTTTCGTTTCAATCAAAAAGAAATTTTATTTCAATAGGGATATGCCGAAATAGGCAGAAATTTTTTCCTATTGATTGGTATTTTGGGCTTCTTCCAGCGCTGGTGCGGGCGGCATTTGCCGCGCCATCAGGGCAATCAGCAGCAGCACGGGCAGGCCCAGGCAGGCCGTGAGGCTGAAAAACTGCGTGTAGCCCAGCGCCTCCACCACCTGGCCGGAAAAGCCGCCCAGCCATTTGGGCAGCAGCAGCATCATGGAGCTGAACAGCGCGTATTGCGTGGCCGAATACTGGATGTTGGTCAGGCTGGAGAGGTAGGCGATAAAGGCCGAGGAGGCCAGCCCGCCGGCCAGGTTGTCGGCCGAGACCACCAGCACCAGCCCCAGAAAGCGCGGCCCCAGGCTGGCCAGCCAGGGCGAGAGTTCGGCCAGGCTGCGGCTGCATCCCGCATCGGGCGGCAGGGTGGAGAGCCAGGCGAACAGCACGTTGGTGCCCGCCGAGAGCACCGCGCCCAGCAACAGAATGCGCAGCAGGCCGATGCGCATGGCCACCACGCCGCCGATGAAGGCCCCTGCCAGCGTCATCAGCACGCCATAGACCTTGGTGACCAGGGCGATTTCGTCCTTGGTGTAGCCCATGTCCACATAAAACGGGTTGGCCATCACGCCCATCACGATGTCGCTGATGCGATAGACGGCGATCAAGGCCAGGATCAGCAGCGCCTGGCGGCGGTAGCGGCGCACGAAATCGGCAAAGGGGGCGATCAGGGTTTCATACAGCCATTGCTTGAAGTCGCGCAGCGCAGCGGTTGCGGCTGCGGGGCGCGCTGGCTCGGGCGAGAGCAGCACTGTGGCCGCGCCCACCAGCATGCTGGCCGCCATCACGCTATAGGCCCAGGCCCAGGCCGACTGCTGGTAGCCCTGCACGGCGGCGCTTTCGCCGCGCGCGGCCAGCCACAGCGCGCCCGCGCCAGCCCAAATCATGGCGATGCGGTAGCCGCCCTGGTACATGGCCGCCATCGCCGTCTGGCGCGAGGCATCGCCGGTTTCGATGCGGTAGGCATCCAGCGCGATGTCCTGCGTGGCCGAGCCGAAGGCCGCCAGCAGGGCAAAGCCCACCAGGGCGGCGAGCTGCTGGCGCGGATCGGCCCAGGCCATGCCCAGCAAGCCCACGACGATGGCCGCCTGCGCCAGCAGCAGCCAACTGCGCCGCCGCCCCAGCCAGCGCGTGAGCATGGGGATGGGCACGTGATCGACCACCGGCGCCCAGGCCCATTTGAAGCCATAGGCCAGCGCCACCCAGGAGAGATGGCCGATGGTGCTGCGGTCAATGCCCGCCTCGCGCAAGCGAAAGCTCAGCGTGCCCAGCACCAGCAGCAGGGGAAGGCCAGCGGCAAAGCCCAGAAACAGCATGCGCACGCAGCGCGGCTCCAGATAGATGCGAAGCGCTGGCAGCCAGCGGGCCGTGGCGCAAGGGCTGGAAGGGGAGGTCATGGCGGTGGGTCTCTGGCCTGTGCGCAGCGTGCAAGGCAAGCGAGCGGGGGGGTGAGAGGGCGCTCCAAAGCCAGGGGTTTGCGCGCAAGCCCTGGCTTTGGAGCGCGATTCATGAGGGATTTCCAATCAAGGAAAATATGCTATATACCCATCATGCCGAAATAGGGTGATTTTATTTCTTTTTGATTTGTATTTTTGGGGCGGTTTTGCAGAGCCGAAGCCAGCCGCCATCGCGTTGGCTGGGCTTGGCTTGCGCGCCCCGCCGGGGCCGGACTCAGGTGCCGCCCACAAAAGGGTTGCTGGCCCGCTCGCGAGCGAACGTGCTGTTGGGGCCGTGGCCGGGCACGAACTCCGTTGCGTCGCCCAGCGGCCAGAGTTTGAGGACGATGCTGTCGAGCAACTGCTGGTGGTCGCCGCGCGGAAAGTCCGTGCGGCCAATGCTGCCAGCGAACAAGACATCGCCCACAAACGCAAGCCGCGCCTCGGGGGAGTGGAACACTACATGCCCCGGCGTGTGCCCCGGCGTGTGTCGCACATGCAGCGTGAGCTGGCCCAACTGCACGGTGTCGCCCTCGTCCAGCCAGCGCGTGGGCGTGAACGTTTGCGCCGGGGGAAAGCCATAGGCCGCGGCTTGCTGGGGCAGGCCGTCGATGAGGAATTGGTCTTGCGGATGCGGGCCGATGATGGGCAAACCCTTGAGCTGGGCCAGCTCGCCCGCAGCGCCTGCGTGGTCGATGTGGGCGTGGGTGAGCCAAATCGCCTTGGGCACAACGCCCAATTGCTCCACTGCGTGCAGGATGCGCGGCAGATCGCCGCCGGGATCGATGATGGCGGCCTCCATCGTTTGATCGCACCAGACGATGGAGCAGTTTTGCTGAAAGGGCGTAACGGGGATGGTGTGGTACTGAAGCATGGCGGGCGATTCTACGGGGCGATGCCCCCGGCCCAGCAGCGCGTAGCGCCTGGCGGGCGCGCTGGCGTTGGCCGGGGATTTGGCTGTTTGCATCGGCATGCACCGGCTGCGCCCTTGCTGGGCAAGGGTTTGCAGTTTCCGGTGCAGCAACGGCAAGGGCTGCGAGGCATTTTCGGCTCTCAAGGCGCATGGTTGAGGGAAAAAAGCTGATTGCCCTCATGAGGTCAAAACACTAAATGTAGTGGTTGATGGGGATTGGGGGCACTAAATGTAGTAGCATCACGACCGTGAGCCAGGCAACGCCTGGCTGCTTTTTGTTCCATCGCCAAGGAGTAATTCATGCAGGTCACGGTCTACAGCACGCCTTCTTGTGTTCAATGCAATGCGACTTATCGGGCGTTGGAGCGCCAAGGCATTGCCTATGAAGTGGTCGATCTGACGCAGGATGCGGCGGCCATGGAAATGGTCAAATCCCTGGGCTACACCCAGGCGCCCGTGGTGATGGCGGGCGCGGAGCATTGGAGCGGCTTTCGCCCTGACTTGATCGGGGGCTTGAAAGCCACGGCCTGAGCGAAAACTGAGCGAAAAGACCGACGCGAAAAGCCCTGCCCGCGCCACCGGCGTGCCAGGTGGGGGTGGGGCTCTGGCGTGTCGCCGCGCCATGATTGTTTATTTCTCGACCGTTTCCGAAAACACCCATCGGTTTGTGGCCAAGCTGGGCCTGCCGGCGCAGCGCATCCCCTTGAGCAACAGCGCCGCCGCCCAATTCAAGGTGGACGCGCCCTATGTGCTCATCGTCCCTTCGTATGGGGGCGGCAAGCTCGAAGGCGCTGTGCCCAAGCCCGTGATCCACTTTCTGAACCAGGCCGCCAACCGGGCTTTGTTGCGCGGGGTCATCACCGCTGGCAATACCAATTTTGGCCAGGCCTATGGCATCGCTGGCCGGGTGATCGCGCAAAAGTGCCAGGTGCCGCTGCTTTACAAGTTTGAGCTATTGGGCACCAGTGACGATGTGGAGCGCGTGCGCGCTGGGGTGCAGGCGTTCTTGCAGGCAAGCGCCGCACAGACTGCTTGAGCCATTGCTGCGGCGTTTCTCTTTTTTTGATTTTTCTGTTTTTTTCCGAATGCTGTCATGACTATCGCCCTTCGTCCCGAACCTCTCAAGCCTGAAGTCAAGCCTGTGGGAGCAGGCGTCTCGTCGCAAGATCAGGCGCTGGACTACCACGCGCTCAACGCCATGCTCAACCTGTTCGGGCCGAGGGGGGAAATCCAGCTCGACAAGGACCGGCTGGCCGCGCGGCAGTATTTCTTGCAGCACGTGAACCAGAACACGGTGTTTTTCCACAACCTGAAGGAAAAGCTCGATTACCTGGTGGAGAAAGGCTATTACGAGGGCCAGGTGCTGGCGCAGTACGACTTTGCCTTTCTGCAAAAGCTCTGGGATGCGGCCTATGCGCACAAATTCCGCTTCCCGACCTTCCTGGGCGCCTTCAAGTACTACACCAGCTACACGCTGAAAACCTTTGACGGCAAGCGCTATCTGGAGCGCTACGAAGACCGCGTGTGCATGGTGGCGCTGACGCTGGCGCGCGGCGACGAGGCCATGGCCATGGAGCTGATGCACGAGATCATCAGCGGGCGCTTTCAGCCGGCCACGCCGACCTTCCTCAACTGCGGCAAGCGCCAGCGCGGCGAGCTGGTCTCGTGCTTTTTGCTGCGCATCGAGGACAACATGGAGTCCATCGGTCGCTCCATCAACTCGGCGCTGCAACTGTCCAAGCGCGGCGGCGGCGTGGCTTTTTGCCTGAGCAACATCCGTGAGGCGGGCGCGCCCATCAAGCACATCGAGAACCAGTCCTCGGGCGTGATCCCGATCATGAAGCTGCTGGAAGACGCCTTTTCCTACGCCAACCAGCTGGGCGCGCGCCAGGGCGCGGGGGCGGTGTACCTCAACGCCCACCACCCGGACATCCTGCGCTTTCTGGATACCAAGCGCGAGAACGCCGACGAGAAAATCCGCATCAAGACCTTGTCGCTGGGCGTGGTCATCCCCGACATCACCTTCGAGCTGGCCAAGAACAATGAGGACATGTATTTGTTCTCGCCCTACGACATCGAGCGCGTCTATGGCCAGCCCATGGCCGACATTTCCATCACCGAGAAATACCGCGAGATGGTGGACGACCCGCGCATCCGCAAAAAGAAGATCAACGCGCGCGAGTTCTTCCAGACCCTGGCCGAGATCCAGTTCGAATCGGGCTACCCCTACATCATGTTCGAGGACACGGTCAACCGCGCCAACCCCATCAAGGGGCGCGTCAACATGAGCAACCTGTGCTCGGAGATCCTGCAGGTCAACGAGCCTTCGCACTACGTGGACGACCTGGGCTACGAGAGCATCGGCAAGGACATCTCCTGCAACCTGGGCAGCCTGAACATCGCCAAGACCATGGATTCGCCCGATTTCGCCAAGACGGTGGAGATGGCCATCCGCGCGCTGACGGCCGTCTCCGACATGAGCGACATCCGCTGCGTGCCCTCTATTGCCAAGGGCAATGACGACTCGCACGCCATCGGCCTGGGGCAGATGAACCTGCACGGCTACCTGGCGCGCGAAAAAATCTTCTACGGCAGCGAAGAAGGCATCGACTTCACCGACATCTACTTCTACACCATCACCTACCACGCGCTGCGCGCCTCCAACCAGCTGGCCATCGAGACCGGCAAGACCTTCAAGGGCTTCAAGGACTCCAAATACGCCAGCGGCGAGTACTTCGACAAATACATCTTCCAGAAGTGGGAGCCCAAGACCGCCCGCGTGCGCCAACTGTTCGAGCAGGCCGGCATCGCCATCCCCACGCAGGAGGACTGGAAAGCCCTCAAGGCCAGCATCCAGCAGCACGGCATCTACAACCAGAACCTGCAGGCCATCCCGCCCACCGGCTCGATCTCCTACATCAACAACTCCACCAGCAGCATCCACCCCATCGTCGCCAAGATCGAAATCCGCAAGGAGGGCAAGGTCGGCCGCGTCTACTACCCCGCGCCCTACCTGGCGCAGGACAACCTGCAGTACTACCAGGATGCCTACGAAATCGGCCCGGAGAAAATCATCGACACCTACGCTGCCGCCACGCGCCACGTGGACCAGGGCCTGTCGCTGACGCTGTTCTTCCGCGACACCGCCACCACGCGCGATGTGAACAAGGCGCAGATCTACGCCTGGCGCAAGGGCATCAAGACCATCTACTACATCCGCCTGCGCCAGATGGCGCTGGAGGGCACGGAGGTCGAAGGCTGCGTCTCCTGCACGCTGTAAGCGCTGCAAGGCCCCGCCAGGCGCAGGGCAGGGGGGGCTTGGGCCGGATGCGGTGAAAAATGGCTGTCACAAAATGGGCGTTAGGATGCGCGCAGGGCATTCCCAGATAGGCTATTCATGATTATTCAGAATATACAAATCCTGCGCTTTTTCGCCGCGTTTCTGGTCGTATTGCACCATACGCTGCCGCCCAATATCCACCCGGCCCATTACGCAAAAATCCCGGCCTTTATTACGGAAATATCGCTGTACGGCTTTGCCGGGGTGGATATTTTCTTCGTCATCAGCGGCTTTATCATGGCCCAGACGACCAGAAACATATCCCCTGGCCCTCAAGCGGCAGGCAGTTTTGTGATGCGCCGTTTCTGGCGCATTTATTCGAGTTATTGGCCTGCTTTTTTCCTGACCTTGGGATTGAGCATCTGGCTGGGAATTTTCCAGGGGCCTGAAATCAGCAGGCTCGGCTCATTTTTGCTGTGGCCGCAGGAATATTATTTGCTCAATGTATCCTGGACTTTGAGTTATGAGCTGTATTTCTATTTGCTGATTGGCTTGGTGCTGCTCATTTCGAGAAAATGGGCCTGGGCGATATTGACAGCGCTCTTTCTGGCGCTGGCGATGTATGTCATGTGGGGCTTTGCGCATGGGTTTTATCTGCCTGAGCGGTATCAAAGCCTGTCTTTCATCTTCCAGGTTTTTTTGACTTCACCGCTGATTCTGGAGTTCTTCGCTGGATTTTTGCTCAGTGAGTTTCTCCACCGTTATCCGCGCCAACCTGTGCATTGGTGGCTGCTTGCGACGGTGATGGCAATTGCAGCCAGCGTCTATTATCAAAAATATGGCGGGCTGCAAGGCGTTGGCATGGCGGCGTTTCTCTATTATCCAGAGAGAGTGCTGTTTTTTGGCACGGCCTCGGTGGGTTTAGTTGCCGTTGCGGCTTTGGCTCCATCTGGGCGTGGGGTGTTTGGGGCTTTATTGCATCGCTTGGGCGATGCGTCTTACGCCTTGTATTTGCTGCATATTCCCTTGCTGGTGATTTTGTATGGCTTGCTGTTCCCACGTATCCCGGGTTTGTTATGGTGGAGCGGCGGCAAACTGGCGTTATTGAGCTATTTATTGCTGGCGGTCTTGGCCTCGTGGGCTTACTTCAAATGGGTGGAAACGCCTTTGAATCGCCTGGGCAGGCGGTGGCTGCCTGGTATTTGATAGATTGCAAATCAAAGAAAAAACGACTTTCCATCCATTATGCCGAAAAACTCGATTTATTTTCCTTTGAAATATAATTTTGGCATGAAAAAGCCGCACTGGCTTGGTGCGGCTGGAGAGGGATTGAGAGTAGAAAAAGCTTGGGTCGATATGCCTGAGCTTTCTTATTTTGCAGGCATGCAGGATTTGTAGAGGATTTTGTCGTTAGGCCCAGTCACCATGACGGCCAGCGAGCGGAAGTTGTCGCGCGTCATGGCCTCTGTGCTGATGCGATAGCCTTGGCCTTTGAAAAAAGTATCGACATCATCGGAATCGTTCAAATCGTACTGAAGGGTGCGACGCTTGCCTTGCAGTTGGGTCGTAGCGCTGACAGGAATGCCGACTTTATTGAATTTGTAATCGATGCTCAAACGGCCTTGCTGGCAGGCATATGCAACCGTGTTGGAGGCCGAAGCTGCGGCTGTCGATTTTTGCGCGCTGGCTTTGGAGGAAACCTGACAGTTTTTGAACAGGATTTCATCATTGGGCGCGGTAATGATGATTTGCGAGTTGCGGTAATTTTTGGAGTTCAGCTCGTTGGAGGCAAGACGATACCCTGTTTTGTTTTTGAAAATGGTGTCCACATCATCGGAATTTTGCAAGTCGTATTGCAAAACTTGTTTGCTACCCAGAATGCTGGTTTCCGCGCTGACAGGAATCCCCATTTTGTTGAACTTATAGCGCACAGTCACATGGCGCCCTTGATCGCAGGAATAACTGACAGAATGATCGGCCGCCATGGCAGAAAGGGATGCGCAAGCCAGCGCGCCAGCGATGAGGTGTTTCATTTTCATATTTCGATTCCTTTGGTTGATAAAAGGCAATCTTTTATAGGTGATTGCCTGACCTTTTTGCAATTCTAGGGGGCAGATGCTGCTGCTATGTAAACTCTGGTTTCCTGGGAGTTTTTTTATGTTTCGCAAGACTGCTCAAGAAATCGCTGCGCATCCAATGCGGCCATGCAGCCTGTGCCCGCGCTGGTAATGGCTTGGCGATAAACATGGTCTTGCACATCGCCTGCGGCAAATACGCCGGGCACGCTGGTTTGGGTGGCAAAACCGGCATGGCCACCCTGGGTGACGATATAGCCATTTTCCATGGCCAATTGGCCTTGGAAAATTTCCGTATTTGGGGAGTGGCCAATGGCGATAAACGCGCCATGCACGGCGACGTCTTCTGTTGCGCCGCTTTCAACGTGCTTGATGCGCACGCCCGTGACGCCGCTGTCGTTGCCCAGCACTTCATCGAGCACATGCAACAGCTTGAGTTCGATCTTGCCTTGCTGCACTTTTTCCATCAGCTTGTCGATCATGATGGGTTCGGCGCGGAATTTGTCGCGGCGGTGGATGAGGGTGACTTTGCGCGCAATGCCCGAGAGGTAAAGGGCTTCTTCCACGGCCGTGTTGCCGCCGCCGACGACGGCGACGTCCTGGTCGCGATAGAAAAAGCCATCGCAAGTGGCGCAAGCAGAAATGCCACGCCCCATGAAGGCGGCCTCCGATGGCAGGCCCAGGTATTTTGCAGAAGCGCCGGTGGCGATGATGAGGGTGTCTGCCGTGTAGGTTCCGCTATCGCCTTTGAGGGTGAAGGGGCGCTGCGAGAGGTCTACTTGCTGGATGTGGTCGAAGACGATGTGGGTGTTGAAGCGCTGGGCATGCTTGAGAAAACGCTCCATCAGCTCAGGGCCTTGCACGCCCGCAAAATCGGCTGGCCAGTTGTCCACTTCGGTCGTGGTGGTCAATTGGCCGCCTTGGGCCATACCCGTGATCAGCACGGGTTGCAAGTTGGCGCGCGCAGCATAAACCGCAGCGGTGTAGCCCGCAGGGCCTGAACCCAGAATCAGAACTTTGGCGTGTAATGTGTTGGAAGTGCTCATGTTTTCTCCCGTGGAAAAAGCCGATAAGAAAAAGCCGCAGGGACTAGGGTTTGCGATAATCTGGCGCAAGAGCAGTGGTGCTCAGCGGCTGCGTATGGCATTGTAGGCAGGCGCGTGGGGAGCAAGGGTGACGGCTTTGACTCAACCCCGTGTCCCGTGCTGCTACTGCTGTAGGCAGTTTTCTTTTTTATTTCACCTCCACAGGCCATCTTCAGGATGGCCTGTGGGGCTTTGAGGGGGCTGGCGTCATCAATTGGCGGCATGTGATGTGTGCTTTTCACCGCGATAGAGGTTTGATTGCGGAAAAAAGGTGGGAATTGGATGCCATTGTGCAATTTTTGACGCCAGGAGACTGATGCGATCGCGATCTCGTTCTACCAATACGTTCAATTCTTCGGCGCAGGATATGACCCAGGGCTTCATCAGCCGCCTGGGGCAAGATGCGCTTTTGTTCATGGCGCTGGTGTTGGGCGTGGCGTGGGTGGCATCGCTGGCAAGTTACTCCCCGCTGGATCCAGCCTGGTCGTCTTCAGGGCAGCCTGCCCGCCAGCAGACGGAGAACTGGCTGGGTCATGTGGGCGCGTACTGGGCCGATATCAGCTATTTCCTGTTTGGCTACACCGTTTGGGTGCTGGTGGCGGCGTTGGCGCTGCTGTGGTGGTGGACGTTCCAGGCCTGGCTGCGCGGCAAGACAGCGCCGCGCACGGACGATCGCTTGCTGATGTTGCGCCTGTGGGCGCGGCGTTTGCTATGGCTGCTGTGGGTGGCTTTGTTGCTGTGCGCCTGTGCCGTGCTGGAGTGGACGCGCTTGTATCGGCTGGAAGACAGCTTGCCTGACCATTCCGGCGGCGCGCTGGGTTTTTGGATTGGGCCGCTGGCGGTGCATTGGCTGGGCTATACGGGGTCAACCGTGGCCGCCACGGTGCTGGCGCTGCTGGCGCTTTCCTGGGTGCTGGGCTTTTCCTGGGGCAGGGTGGCTGAGCGCACGGGCGCCTGGGTGGAAAAGTGGCTGGATCGTGCGCGGCTTGGCTATGAGCATCTGCGCGATGCCCGTGCCGGTCGGCGCGCGCAACGCGAACGCGAAGCGCACAGCGCCCGTGATGTGGTGCTCTCCCGCGAAGTGCTGGAGAAAGAGGCGCAGCCGCCTCAGCCAATGCCCGAGGACAAGCTGCCCCCCCTGCGTGACATTGAGCCGGAACTGCTGACGCCAACGCCGCCGCAACGTGAAGAGGCAGCGCAAGCCGATGGGCCGGGGGCCGCCGCGCCGATGCCTGCCCACACCGCCAACCAGGTTTTGCCGTGGGATGAAGAACCAGCGCCGGGCAAGACGTATGCCAGCACCACGCCTGAGGAGCGCCTGGAGCCGTTGTGGGACGATCCCAGCCCCACAGCCGCTAATGAAACCGCTTTGATTGCCACCCCAGTCAAACGCCAGAAGCATTTGTTCGACGATGCCAGAAGCGGCCTGCTGCCCACGGTTGAGCTGCTTGACCCCGTGGCGCTGAAGCAGGAAACCGTCACCCCCGAAACGCTGGAGATGACCAGCCGCCTGATTGAGAAAAAACTCAAGGACTTCGGCGTGGAAGTGCGTGTGGTCGATGCCCAGCCCGGCCCGGTGGTCACGCGCTACGAGATCGAGCCGGCCACGGGCGTCAAGGGCGCGCAAATCGTCAACCTCTCCAAGGACTTGGCGCGCTCGCTTTCGCTGATGTCCATCCGCGTGATCGAGACCATCCCCGGCAAGAACTACATGGCGCTGGAGCTGCCCAATGCGCGCCGCCAGTCCATCCAGCTCAAGGAAATCCTCTCCTCCGAGATCTATCAGGACGAGAAATCCAAGCTCGCGCTGGGCCTGGGCAAGGACATCATCGGCAAGCCCGTCGTGGCCGATCTGGCCAAGATGCCGCACTGCCTGGTGGCCGGCACCACCGGCTCAGGCAAATCCGTGGGTATCAACGCCATGATTCTCTCGCTGCTGTTCAAGGCCGAGCCCAGCGAAGTGCGCCTGCTGATGATCGACCCCAAGATGCTGGAGATGAGCGTCTATGAAGGCATCCCGCACCTGCTGTGCCCGGTGGTGACCGACATGAAGCAGGCCGCGCACGGCCTGAACTGGTGCGTGGCCGAGATGGAGCGGCGCTACAAGCTCATGAGCAAGCTGGGCGTGCGCAACCTGGCGGGCTATAACGCCAAGATCAAGGCCGCGCAGGAAGCGGGCGAGATCATGGGCAACCCCTTCAGCCTCACGCCCGAAGACCCCGAGCCGCTCGAACCCCTGCCGCACATCGTCATCATCATCGACGAGCTGGCCGATTTGATGATGGTGGTGGGCAAGAAGATCGAAGAACTCATCGCCCGCCTGGCGCAAAAAGCGCGCGCCGCTGGCATCCACCTCATCCTGGCCACGCAGCGCCCCAGCGTGGACGTCATCACCGGCCTGATCAAGGCCAACGTGCCCACGCGCATTGCCTTTCAGGTCAGCAGCAAGATCGACAGCCGCACCATCCTCGACCAGATGGGCGCCGAAGCCCTGCTGGGCATGGGCGACATGCTCTACATGAAAGGCGGCACCGGCTTGCCCGTGCGCGTGCACGGCGCTTTCGTCAGCGACGACGAAGTGCACCGCGTGGTCGAATTCATCAAGCAAAGCATGGGTGAAGCAGACTACATCGACGGCGTGCTCGAAGGCGTCAGCAGCGAAGCCGCCAGCGATTGGGCCGTGGACTTTGAAGGCACACCCGCAGGCTCTGGAGGCGGCGAGAAAGACCCCCTGTACGACCAGGCCGTGGACATCGTGCTCAAAGACCGCAAATCCAGTATCTCCCACGTGCAACGCAAACTGCGCATCGGCTACAACCGTGCGGCCCGCCTGCTGGAGGACATGGAGCAGGCCGGCCTGGTGGGGGCGCTGAGCAGCAATGGCCAGCGCGACATTCTCGTGCCCGCGCGGCCTGAATGAGATCCCCCCAAGGCGCACCCATGCCCCCAACCGTGCCCGCCCCACCGCCCCAGCCGCCTGAAAAGGCGCCAGCCCCGCCGTCGGATCGCTTGTATCTGGTCGGCCTGTGCGCCCAATGGTGCGGCGTTTGCCGCGAATTTGAGCCGCAATTTGAACACCTCGTGCGCACGCACACCGTGGCGCACGCGCAGCCCTTCTCCAGCGCCTGGCTGGATGTGGAGGATGAGCTGGTGGCCCAGGCCTTGGGCGATGTGGATATTGAAACCTTCCCCAGCATTGCGCTAGGAAGGGCAGGGGGGCCGCTGCTATTCATGGGTGCCATCCTTCCGCACCCCGCAGTGCTGGCGCGCCTGCTGGATGAAGCCGCCTCGCCCACCGCCCCTGCCGTAGT
Organism: Allofranklinella schreckenbergeri; assembly: GCF_003703475.1. GTDB lineage: Bacteria > Pseudomonadota > Gammaproteobacteria > Burkholderiales > Burkholderiaceae_C > Lampropedia > Lampropedia schreckenbergeri. The sequence goes on from NZ_RDQM01000002.1 coordinate 180,129, forward strand.
GCAAGACCCAGCGCAACAAGCCGCCTGGCAGGCGCTGATGCAGTTGCTGAAAGCGCCAGATTGACAATTTTTCAAATCAAAGGAAAAGAAATTGCCATATTTGGGCATGTTATGTATAGAATGATTTTTCCTTTGATGAATAGATATATCTTTTTGAAAAAATTTTGCTCAAAGCAGGCATACAGGGTTTTCCTTTCTCCCCGCAAGCCCAATCCCTTACTAGAATCGTCCGCTTGTGCCGCCCTACGAGGGCGGGGCATTAACTTTTTTTGGAGAACCCATCCATGGACCGTCGTTCCATTCTTAAAGGCGCTGGCGTCGCTGGCGTTTTGGCAGCAGGCGTAGCCCCCGCCGTTCATGCTCAACCCGCCGTGCGTTGGCGCCTGGCATCGAGCTTTCCGAAATCCTTGCCAACGCTGTTTGGCAGTGCGGAAATCCTGGCCCAACAAGTCAAGGCCATGTCTGGCGGCAAATTTGAAATCTCCGTGCACCCCGCTGGCGAGCTGATGCCCGCTTTCGGCGTGGTGGATGCCTTGCAGAACGACACCATCGACATGGCGCAAAGCGCGGCCTATTACTTCACGGGCAAGGATTCCATCTTCGCCTTTAGCTGCGCCGTACCCTTTGGTTTGACAACCTTGCAGATGAATGCCTGGAAAGACCACGGCAACGGCCGCAAGCTGCTCAACGCCTTCTTTGAAAAATACAACTTCTTCACCGCCAGCGCAGGCAACACCACCACCCAAATGGGCGGCTGGTACCGCAAAGAAATCAAATCGCCCGAAGACTTCAAAGGCCTGAAAATGCGCCTGGGCGGTGGCCTGTTTGGTGAAACCATGGCCAAACTGGGCGTGGTGGCGCAAAACATCCCCGCTGGTGACATTTACACCGCGCTGGAAAAAGGCACGCTGGATGCGGTGGAATTCGTCGGCCCGTTCGACGACGAAAAGCTTGGCTTGAACAAAGTTGCCCCCTTCTACTACTACCCCGGTTGGTGGGAAGCCAGCGCCGATATTGAGTTCTTCACCAATATCAAGAAGTTCAACGAACTTTCATCCGAAAACAAGGCCATTTTAATGGCCGCCATGCGCGTCGCCGCTGCCGAAACCACCTCGGCTTACATGACGTTCAACCCCGTCGCCTTGAAAAAACTGGTGGCCGAAAAAACCCAGCTCAAAATGTTCCCCAAGAGCATCATGGATGCGGGCTTCAAAGCCGCGATGGAAGTCTTCGCCGAGCATGAAAGCAAGAGCGCGGAATTCAAGAAAATCCACCAGGACTTCCGCGCCTTCCAGAAAGACCAAATCCTCTGGAACCGCGTTTCCGAATTCCCGTACAACCAGTACATCAATTCGATGAAGTTTTAAACCACCCTAGGTGTGAAGGAGATCGAATCAAAATTTACCGAGATTTCCTGAAAAACGCTGGATAAGAAATGGCGGCACTGGCCGCCATTTTCATGCGCTAAAAATCCGAAAATGTGTGATGCACAAGCAACCCATTCTGGAAAAAATAAGGTAGCCCATCGATTTACAGTGCAAATCTTATTGAAAAATGGCATAAACTTTTGAAAGCGCATCCCACGGCGCATGCCTTTTGGCAACTTCTTTTGGCAACCTTTGACTGGAGACATCTTATGGACCGTCGCTCAATTCTCAAAACGGCAGGCGTTGCAGGCGTTCTCGCCGCAGGCGTAGCTCCCGCCGTTCATGCCCAGCCGGCAGTGCGTTGGCGCTTGGCGTCAAGCTTCCCCAAATCTCTGCCCAGTTTATTTGGTGTGGCGGAAAAAATGGCCGCGCTGGTCAAAGGCATGTCCGGTGGCAAATTTGAAATCTCCGTGCATCCTGCCGGTGAACTGATGCCTGCTTTTGGCGTGGTGGACGCCTTGCAAAACGACACCATCGACATGGCACAGACGGCAGGGTATTACTTCACCGGCAAGGATGCCGTTTTTGCCTTCAGTTGCGCCATTCCATTTGGTTTGACAACCCTGCAAATGAATGCCTGGAAAGACCACGGCAATGGCCGAAAATATCTTGACGCTTTCTTTGAAAAATACAACTTTTTCAGCGCGTCATCTGGCAATACGGGCACCCAAATGGGTGGCTGGTACCGCAAGGAAATCAAATCGCCCGAAGACTTCAAAGGCCTGAAAATGCGCCTGGGCGGCGGCCTGTTTGGTGAAACCATGGCCAAACTGGGCGTGGTGGCGCAAAATATCCCCGCTGGTGATATTTACACCGCACTGGAAAAAGGCACGCTGGATGCGGTGGAATTCGTCGGCCCCATTGATGATGAAAAATTGGGGTTCAACCGCGTAGCTCCCTATTACTACTATCCAGGCTGGTGGGAAGCGAGTGCGGAGCTGGAGTTTTTCATCAACCTGAAAAAATACAAAGCCCTTTCGCCCGAGTACCAACTGATGCTGCAAACGGCCATGCGCACGGCTGCTGCGGATATGACCTCCTATTACTCAGCGAATAATCCGATTGCCCTGAAGAAATTGATTGCCGATAAAACGCAGCTCAAAATCTTTTCCAAGGAAATCATGGATGCAGGCTTCAAAGCGGCGATGGAAGTCTTTGCCGAGCATGAAGCGAAAAACGAGGAATTCAAAAAGATTTACCAGGATTTGCGCGCCTTTCAGCGCGATCAAATCTTGTGGAGTCGCGCTTCGGATTTCCCGTATAGCCAGTACATCAATATGGCCAAAATCTGATTTCGGCTACCCATAAAAAAAATCCGCCTTCAAGGCGGATTTTTTTATGGTAGGTTAAGTCTTATTTCTCGATCTTGGCAGCCTTATACAGCTTTTCCTGGAATTCGGCCAATTGCTTTTGTCCCAACGCTTCCTGGATTTGTGGTTTCACATCTTCCAGTTTGGGGGGCTGAATATCGCGGCTGTCTTTCAGCTTGAGAATGTGCCAGCCAAACTGCGTTTTCACAGGCGTTTCCGTCATTTTGCCTTTGGAGAGTTTCTTCAGCGCTTCGCCAAATTCAGGCACGTACGCTTCGGGGCGGCTCCAGCCCAAATCGCCGCCGTTGGCACCTGAGCCAGGGTCTTTGGATTTTTCTTTGGCGATGGCCTCGAATTTGCTGGCGTCCTTTTTCAGATCGGCAATGATGGCTTTGGCTTCTTCCTCTGTTTCGACAAGGATGTGAGAGGAGTGGTATTCCTTGCCTTTGTTTTCTGCCACGTATTTGTCGTATTCGGCCTTGACGGCAGCGTCGGAGACAGGGTTGTCTTTCTGGTATTTTTGGAACAGTGCACGGATGAGGAAGGTTTGGCGGGCCAGTTCCATTTCCTCCTTGAAGGCATCGGTTTTTTCGAGGCCCAATTTTTGAGCTTCCTGTTCAAATACGGCGCGGCGAATCAGCTCTTCTTTGACGTGCGCTTCCAGCTCGGGCGTTTTCTTTTGACCGGCTTGTTCAAATTGGTTGATGAAAAAATCGTAACGCGCTTGTGGAATGGCTACGCCATTGACGGTAGCGAGATTTTGCGCAGAAACGGGCAGGGCCATGGCGGCGAAGGAGCCTGCGAGCAAAACGGAAAGCAGTTGTTTTTTCATGAGTTTTCAATACCTCTTGGTTGGGTTGCGTGGATTGCTAAACGATGTCAAGGCCCATGCCTTTGCCCGAACAGAAATGCCTTATTGGCCTGGGGCCGGGTTATTTCAGTTCGATGGCCAAGGCGTGAAGCCCCGCATCGAAAAAGTCGCGCAGGGCATCATACACAAGGCGATGGGCTGCGACGCGTGAGGATGAGGCAAATAATGGTGAAGCAATGTGAACCTTGAAATGGGTTCCAAAGCCTGTTCCATTGGCGCCTGCGTGGCCTTCGTGCCGATGACTCTCGTCGATCACAAGAAGTTCCGTTGGCTGGAAAACTTGGCGCAAGCGCGCATCAATGGCTTCGGCGGTAACGGTTTGGGGGGCGGTGCTCATGGCGAATCTTGCGATGGGGGAGTCGTTGGTGGCTTGGTATCGTCGTTGATGACTTCGATCTCTTGGCCGTGATTGAACTGAATGAACAAAATCAGTGCCAATATGGCGATAAAAGTGATGACGGGGCTGCCAAAGGTTTTGTAATTGACCCAGAAGGATTCACTGAAGTTTTTGGCGATGACGATATTGGCAACGCCCATGATGGTGAATAAGGTGGCCATCCCCCAGACAAAGCTGCGCCAGGCGGCATCGGGCATTTTGATTTGGTTGCCTAATAGGGTTTTGAGCAGATTTTTTTTCAAAATCAGCATGGAGCCAAGCAAAATGGTTGCGAGCAGCCAATTGACGACCGAAGAGCGCCACATGATGAAAATGGGGTTTTGCAATATCAGGGCCAAACCGCCGAAAACGGCGATTAGCCCCATGGAAACCCATTGCATGCGTTGCACTTGATGGCCGAGGGCCAGGCTGACAATGATTTGTAGGGCCGATGCGGCAATGGCGACGGCAGTGGCTGCGTAGATGCCCCATTTGACGTAGGTGACGTAAAACAGAACAAAGGGCAGAAAGTCAAACAGGAATTTCATGAAAAGACGGCTCTGCAGAGATCGGCAGGGCTGGCGTTTGGCAAGGCGGCTATTTTAAAGGCTTGGTGCGGCTTGGTGGAGGCTTGGTTGGATTTTATTGCAAATCAAAAAGAAATGAAATCGCCTTATTTTGGCAATTTATAATTCAAGTAATATTTACTTTGAAATGAAATCCATGTGAGGCGCCAGCCACGGCAACGGGGGGATGGGCTTGGAACCCATCCCCCCGTTTGTGTTGCTAGCCCAGGAGCACAAGCATTGCATGGCGCCCCTGGATGGCTTCAGCCGGGTTCAGCGGCTGGGTGCATGCATGGCTTATTTGTTGACGGTTTTGCTGCCGTCTTTATGCCAAGTGAAGACGTCGAACTCAAAGTGGTTCAGGTCGCCGGATTTATTCCAGGAGAGTTCGCCAATGGGGCTGGCGATCTTGGCGGTGCGCAGGAAGTTGGCGACTTTTTCGGGGTTGTCTTCGCCAGCGGCTTTGATGCCTTCGACGATGGCCATGGCTGCGGAATAGGCGGGGAGCTGGAAGGCGCCCGCTGCATCGCGTTTTTTGTCCTTGAAGGCTTTGACGATGGCAGCGTTGGCGGGGTTTTGCGAGAAGTCGGCGGGCAGGGTCACGAGCATGCCTTCGACGGCTTCGCCTGCGATGGCGTTGATGTCAGGGTTGCCGACGCCTTCCGGGCCCATGAATTTGGCTTTGAGGCCTTGCTCGGCAGCTTGGCGCAACAGCAGGCCCATTTCGGGGTGGTAGCCGCCGAAATAGACGAAATCGACGCCTTCGGTTTTCAGCTTGGTGATGACGGCGGAGTAGTCGGTATCGCCAGCGTTGATGCCTTCAAAGATGGGGGTGGCAACGTTGGCCGCTTGCAAGGTGCTGCGCACGGAGCTGGCGATGCCTTGACCGTAGGAGGCTTTGTCGTGCAGGACGGCGACTTTTTGCGGCTTGACCTTCTCGATGATGTATTTGGCGGCAGCGGGGCCTTGCTGGTCGTCGCGGCCGATGGTGCGGAAGATGTATTGGTAGTTTTTGCCGTCGGTCAGGGCTGGGGCGGTGGCCGATGCGGTAATCATCACCACGCCTTCTTCGTCATAAACGGGAGCGGCGGCGATGGTGGCGCCGGAGCAGACGCCGCCGACGACGTAATGGATTTTGTCGTTGACGACGCGGTTGGCGGCAACGGGGCCTTGCTTGGGTTCGCAGGCGTCGTCAATGACGACGACTTCGAGTTTCTTGCCCAGCACGCCGCCTGCGGCGTTGACTTGTTCAACGGCGGTGTTCAACCCTTCGCGAACCATGTCGCCGTATTGGGTCACCGGGCCTGTGGTGGGGCCGACGGCGGCGATTTTGATGGTGTCGGCAGCGTGGGCGGAGAAAGCGAGCACGCCAGCAGCGGCCAGGGCGAGGGTTTTGAGTTGGAAGGTCATGTGAACTCCTTTGGATTGTTGCAGGGATCGACCTCGATCCCCCAAGGCGGCGAGCATACACGGCAAATGCCGCGCAGCACGGGCAAATGCCTAGGGGAAACGCTGATTTTCAGCGCGTCCTAGGGGTTTTCACTATAAATCAAAGGAAACAAAATATGCCTGTTTCGGCATGATGTGTATGTAATTTATTTTCTCTTGATGTAAATTAATACAAAGGGACGGTTTTTCGCCGTGCGCTCGACCTTGGGGCCTGGGCTGCGGCCCAAGTGATGGCATGCCTTTGTTTCAATCGCGGTAGCGGTTGGTGATGGGGTAGCGCCAGTCGCGCCCAAAGCTGCGGGCGCTGAGTTTGGGGCCGGGGGCGCTTTGCTGGCGTTTGTATTCGCTGATGCGCAAGAGTTTGAAGACTTGCGCTACGCGCTCTGCCGGGTAGCCGGCGGCGATGATTTGCTCGGCGCTGTGCTCCTCTTGCATGCGCAGGCGCACGATGGCGTCGAGCATTTCGTAGGGTGGCAGGCTGTCTTGGTCGGTCTGGTTTTCGCGCAGCTCGGCGCTGGGCGGGCGGGTGATGATGCGCTCGGGGATGGGGTTGGCCGGGCCTAGGCCGAAGGTGTGGCCGTTGCGCCAGCGCGCCAGGGCAAAGGCTTCGGATTTGAAGATGTCTTTGAGCGGGGCAAAGCCGCCGCAACTGTCGCCGTAAAGCGTGGAGTAGCCCATGGCGACTTCGCTTTTGTTGCTGGTGGTCAGCAGCAGGCCGCCGAATTTGTTGGAGATGGCCATCAGCATGACGCCACGGATGCGCGCTTGCAGGTTTTCTTCTGTCGCGTCCTCTGCGCGGCCTGCGAACAGGGGGGCGAGGCTGTGTTTGAAGCCTTCGAAGGTTTCGCGGATGCTGATTTCGTCGTAGCGCACGCCCAGGCGCTGCACCATCTCGCGTGCGTCGTCCACGCTGATGGAGGCGGTGTAAGGCGAGGGCATCATGATGGCGTGCACGCGATCGGCGCCGAGCGCGTCCACCGCGATGGCCAGCACCAGGGCGGAATCCAGCCCGCCCGATAGGCCCAGGAGGACATGGGAGAAGCCGTTTTTGCGCACGTAATCGCGCGTGGCCAGCGTCAAGGCGTGCCAGGTGGCGTGATGGCGGAGGGCATCAGGGCTGTTGGCGCTGCTTTCGCTGATGGGGCCGCTCGCGTCGTTTTCACTCAGCCATTGCAAGCCGTCAGGGCCAGCGGCCAGGCGCAGCGGCCACAGGCATTCTTCAAACGCGGGGGCATGGCCTGCTGTTTGCCCGTTGGCTTGCATGGCGAAGGAGTGCCCATCGAAAACCAGCTCGTCTTGCCCGCCCAGCAAATTGGCGTAAAGCAGGGGCAAGCCGGTCTCTTGGGTGCGCGCGCGTGCCATACGCAGGCGCGCAGCGGGCTTGTCATGGGTGAAAGGCGATGCGTTCAAGGCCAGCAACGCTTGTGCGCCCGCAGCTTTGGCGCGAGCCGCAGGCTCGGCCTTCCAGGCGTCGGCGCAAACCAGAATGCCTAGGCGCATGCCTGCGATTTCGATCACGGGATCGGGCTGTGCGTGATGGTGAATGCCGCTGAGGAAGTAGCGCTTTTCATCAAAAGCGCCTTCATTGGGGAGGGTTTGCTTGCGCCAAGCGCCCAGGCGCTGGCCTTCGCGCAGCAGGCTGACGACTTGGCTGGCCGGGGGGAGGATGCTGGTGTCCGGCGGCAAAGGGGTTTGGGGATCCAAAGCCTCGACGTGGCTGATGAGGATATGCAGGCTAGGCCATTGCGTGCTGGCTTCTTGCAACTGCTGCAATGCTTGCGCGGCATCGTGCAAAAAGCGCGGCCTGGCATACAAATCGCCTGCGGCGTATCCGGTCAAAAACAGTTCTGGGAAGACCAGCAGGCTGAGCCCTTGTGCATGTGCGTGGGCTGCGGCGGCGAGCGCCTGGGCCAGATTGCCCTGCCAATCGCCCACTGTCGGGTTGAGCTGTGCAACGCAAATGGATAAGGCCATGGGATTACCTCCATTGAATCGTCCCGCCTGATTGGCGGATCGGCGGCAAGAGAAACAGCCCCGTGGTTGGGGCTGTAGGGTGTTTGGGATTGGGTTTAGCCTTTGGCGCGTTTGAGCATTTTGCTTTTGATGCGGTTGCGCTTGAGAGGGGAGAGGTAATCGACGAACAATTTGCCCATGAGGTGATCCATCTCATGCTGGATGCAAACGGCTTGCAAGCCTGTGGCCTCAATCGTGCGCCATTGGCCGTGTTCATCTTGTGCTTTGACGTGAACGGATGCGTGGCGTTCGACGCTGTCGTAAATGCCGGGGATGGAGAGGCAGCCTTCGTCGTCGCAGGTTTTTTCTTCACTGACCCAGGTCAGTTCCGGGTTAATCAGCACCAGGGGCTGGTTGCGCTCTTCGGTGGTATCCATCACGAACATGCGCTCATGCACATTGACTTGCGTTGCGGCCAAGCCGACGCCGTTGGATTCGTACATGGTTTCCAGCATGCGCGCAGCGATGTCTTTGATGCGTTCATCGACCTGGGCTATGGGTTTGGCAACGGTTAAAAGACGGGGGTCAGGGAATTGGAGAATTTCCAGTGTGGACATGTGTAGTGGTGGGCGATGGCTTAGAGTGTCGTTATTTTCGTCATTTTTGCCATTGATCACAGTTGGGCGGCAAAAAAGCATTGCTTTGCACCGGGCTTGCAATGAGAATCCAAGCGGCCTTGTCACAATTTGGGACGATTGTTAGCGTGTGTATGCATTGCTGCCTTGTGTAGGGCAAACAGTTTGGGCTTGGCCCGAGATTTGCAGTGAGACTATGAATCTATCCAGAAAAAACCATTCCATTACACGTTCGTGGCCTCAGGCGGGAGGCCTGTTGTCCATAGCGATGGCAGCGTGCTTGTTGGCAGGGCCAGCCCAAGCACACAAATACCCCGTCAGCGCCCATCAGCGCGCTATTGCACAGCAAGTTGCGGCTCGCGGCTTGCCCGTTCATGAATTGCGTGCGGATGCGCCGCAGACATACACCGTGAAACGCGGCGATACCCTTTGGGGGATTTCAGGGATGTACCTGAGCAAGCCTTGGCGCTGGCCCGAGTTGTGGGGCATGAATGCATCCACCGTTAAAAACCCCCATTTGATTTATCCCGGCCAAGTGCTCCACCTTGACATCCATGAGGGCTATGCCCGTTTGGGTGTGCGCTCCAGCGGGGCTGGCGGGGTTGTGAAACTTTCCCCGGGCGTGCGTTTGGAGCCTATGGAAAGCGCGCCGCTGCCCACCGTGCGCCGCGACTTGATTGAGCCATTTTTGGTGCGCCCAGTTATCAAGGACTTGAATGACATGGGTGATTTGCCCACGGTGTTGGCTTCGGTGGATGATCGCCTGATCATGGGGAACGGCGACCGCATTTACGTGCGTGGCAGCGATGCCGTGCCGCTTTCCACGCGCGAAGGCTCCCCGAAACACCTCTCCATCTTCCGCAAGGCCAAGCCTTTGCAAGACCCCGAAACCCAGGACATCCTGGGCTTCGAGGGCGAATATGTGGGCCAGGCACGGATTGTGCGCGACGAGTTCTTTGAAGAGGCGGTGGATAAAAAAGGCCGCCCCATTGAGGAGTACCGCCCAGCCACCTTGGAAGTCACCAAGGCCGTGACGGAAGTGCGTGTAGGCGACAAGCTGGATTTGATCAAGGAAGAGGCCGAATACGCCAATTTTGTGCCCCACTTGCCACCGCCGCACATCGAGGGCCGGGTAGTTTCCATTTATGCCGATCAGGCGGTAACCAATGCGGGTTCTGGCCAAGTGGTTGCAATCAATCTGGGCAGTAACGATGCGATGGAAGTCGGCCATGTGGTGCAAATTCTGCGCAAAGGCCGTTTGGCGCGTGACCCTGAACAGAAAGGCGGACGCGTGCGTTTGCCCGATGAACCCAACGGCGTGCTGTTGATTTTCCGTGTGTTTGATCGTGTCTCCTATGGTTTGATCATGGATAGCCATGATCCCGTTTCGGTAGGCGACAAGTTGGTTGCTCCGCAATAAACGCTATCGGCAGTTCTGCTGCATGCCATTGACGACCGCGCCAGGCTCCAGGACTTGGCGCGGTATTTTTATGTGCGCTGCCTGAAATTCCCTTTGGCGCTAAACTGTGGTGGCCCATACGGTTGGTTTGGGCTGTTTTTTAATAGTTTTAAATAGGAGTGCACTGTGGGTCTTTTCAGTTTTATCAAGGAAGCCGGCGAAAAACTGTTTGGAGGCAAAAGCGCTGAGGCTGCGCCCAGCGAGCAGCCTGATCTCAACCAAACGGCGGCGCAAGCCATCGAAAAGTACATTGCCACGCAGGGGCTGCAAGTTTCAGACGTCAAAGTGGCATTTGACGGCGCCACAGGCAAAGTGACCGTCACCGGGGTGGCGCAAACGCAGCAGGACTTGGAAAAAGTCACCTTGTGCTGCGGCAATGTGGCCCATGTGACAGAAGTCGATAACCAAATGAGTGTGACGACGCCTGAGCCAGAGGCGCAGTTTCACGATGTGGTCAAAGGCGATACGCTGTCGCACATCGCTAAGAAATACTATGGCGATGCGAACAAGTACCCCGTCATTTTCGAAGCGAACAAGCCTATGTTGACGCACCCCGACAAAATTTATCCGGGGCAGAAATTGCGTATTCCACCGCTGTAAAGCATGCGCATAGGTTGGCAAAAAGCCGGGCAATGCCCGGCTTTTTGCTGCGCTGCGTTCTTGAGTCAGGAAAGCTTTATTCCCCGTTCACTTCGGGTTGGGCCGGATTGCGTCCTTCGTTCAACGCCATGATGGATTCGCTGGTGATATCACCCGTGATGTATTGCCCATCGAAGCAAGAGGCATCAAAGCCATCCAGGTCAGGATTCAATGCGTGCACGGCGCGTTTCATGGCTTGCACATCCTGGTAAATCAGTGCATCGCAGCCAATGAGCTGACGAATTTCTTCCACACTGCGGCCGTGGGCCACCAGCTCTGCCGTGGTGGGCATGTCAATGCCGTAAACGTTGGGGTAGCGCACAGGTGGGGCCGCGCTGGCCATATAGACCTTGTTGGCCCCGGCTTCGCGCGCCATTTGCACGATTTCTTTAGAGGTGGTGCCGCGCACGATGGAGTCGTCCACCAGCAACACATTGCGCCCTTTGAATTCGCTGGCGATCGCATTGAGTTTTTGGCGCACGGACTTTTTGCGCACACTCTGGCCGGGCATGATGAAAGTGCGCCCAACGTAGCGGTTTTTCACAAAGCCTTCCCGGTAGGGTTTGCCAATGAGTTGGGCCAGTTGCATGGCGCTGGGGCGGCTGGACTCTGGAATCGGGATGACGACGTCGATGTCTTTGGGCGGAACGGCCGAAAGCACGCGCTGGGCCAGGGTTTCGCCCATATTCAAGCGGGCTGCATAAACGGAGATGCCATCAAGCACCGAATCAGGCCGCGCCAGGTAGATGTACTCAAAGATGCAGGGGTGCAAGCTGGCTTGGTCTGCGCATTGGGCTTGGCTGATCTCGCCTTGCTGGTTGATGAAAATGGCTTCGCCGGGCTGGATATCACGCGCAAGGGCGTAGCCCGTACCCTCCAGCGCAACCGATTCGCTGGCCAGCATGTAGCCACCGTCGGCGTGGCGCTGGCTGAGGCAAAGCGGGCGGATGCCGTGCGGATCGCGAAAGGCCAGCATGCCATAGCCTGCAATCATGGCGATGACGGCGTAGGAGCCGCGTACGCGGCGGTGGACGGCGCGCACGGCGGCAAAGATGGCCTCGGTGGTCAGCGGCTGCCCGGCGGTTTTGCGTTCCAGCTCGTGGGCCAGGACGTTGAGCAGCACTTCCGTGTCGCTGGTGGTGTTGGTGTGGCGGTGATCGGTGTTGAACAGTTCCTGGCGCAGCGTTTTGGCATTGGTGATATTGCCGTTATGCACCAGCACGATGCCGAAGGGAGCATTGACGTAAAAGGGCTGGGCTTCCTCCTCGCTGTTGGCGTCGCCGGCGGTGGGGTAGCGCACCTGGCCCAGGCCGGTGGTGCCGGGCAGGGCGCGCATGTTGCGGGTGCGAAAGACGTCACGCACCATGCCTTTGGCTTTGTGCATGAAAAACTTGCGATCCTGCTCGGTCACGATGCCGGTGGCATCCTGCCCGCGGTGTTGCAGCAGCAATAGGGCGTCGTAGATAAGCTGGTTGACTGGGGTTGCGCTGACGACGCCGATGATTCCGCACATGGGATGGATCTCCTGGAGGGGACTGTATGTAGATGAGGCAAAAGCAAATAAGAGGCTGCAGCGGTCACAGGCATTTCACCGATGGGGGGGCAGCAGCGGCAAGGCGCTGGCCGCGCCAGCCGGGGGCAACGAGGGCAATTGCAGGGACTGAGGGGTTTGCAGGATCGTCCAGCCTGGTAGCCATTGGGCCAATTCCAGGCGGGCCAGCTCCAGCAGCGGGCCGGTGGCTGACGAGGTCCACCATAGCTGGTCGTTCCAGCGCAGCGCATGGATGACCACAGCCAGCAAAACGCCAAGCAGCACAATGCGCACAAAACCCGCCAACGCGCCGATAAAACGGTCAGCAGGGCGCATACCCAATGCTTTGATCGAGCGCCTGGCCATGCTGGCGAACATGGAAGAGAGAAACACCAACACAATGAAAACGGCCAGCATGCCCAGCACGCGCTGGGCCTCGTCACTGATGGAGCCAAAGATAAGCATCATGCCCAGCTCAGGCCCCAAGCGCATGGCACCCAAAGCGCCCATCAGCCAGCCCAACAGGCTGATGCATTCAAACACGAAGCCACGCCAGATGCCTACAGCCACAGAAAGAAAGGCCAGCATCAAAAAGGCCAGGTCAAACCCGTTCAGCGTCATGGAGGAGGGGACTGTCAGCCAGGGGAACGCAGCAATATTCAGAGCGAAAGAATAGCGGCGGGCAAGTTCGCGCTTTTCACGCGGTTGGCAGCGCGGTCGGCTTCGGCGCGGTTGGCAAAGGGGCCTACGCGCACGCGCGTTGCCCTGCCACCGCCACTTTGCACCACTTGGGTGTAGGTGCGCAGGCCCAGGCTTTCAAGCTTTTGGCGCACTTCGCGCACCTTGGCGTCATCGGAAAAAGCGCCAATTTGGACAATGAAACGTCCTTGATCGCTGCGGCTTGAGGGCGTATCCACCTGGCGGCCTTCCAGCAATGCTCGCGCGCGAGCCGATTCGTCTTTGGCGGCGGGGCGCGGCGGCGGCTGGATAGCGGGCGTTTTGGCGGCTGGGGCGGGTTTGTCGGCCACAGCGGGTTTTTTCTCAATCGCTTTCTCCTGCGCTTTTTCCGATACTTTGGCGCTGGCGACCTGGGTGGGCTTGTCGGATTTTTGCGCAGGCTTATCGGCTGGTTTGGCGGGAGTTTTCTCTGGCGCTTTCGGCTTGGGTTGGGGTTTTTCCGCAGTTTTTTCTGCCACTTTGGCCGGCCTTTCCGACGTTTTTTCCGCAGGCTTGCTGGCAGGCTTTTGGGGTGGCTGTTTTTCAGCCGGCTTATTGCGCGCTGCGGCTTGCTCAGCTTGGGCGCGCTGTTTGGCTTGTTGCGCGCGCTGTGCTGCCAGGCTGACAGCGGCTGGGGCGACGGCGGCTTTGGCATCGCTGCTTTTCGCGGCCGAGGCGGTGGCGCGATCGGGCGCGGGGGATAAATCTTCCACGACTTCCTCGTCGTCGCCCAAGCCGTGATTGGCGATGCCGCTGGCGGCAACCAGCGCCACTTGGTTGCCACGGCCGCGCGCAGGTGCGGTATCGCCGCCATCGACGCTCACTTGGGCATCGATCACTTCGGGCCGCGGCTCGGCATCGAACAGCATGGGGAAGGTGATGATGGCTGCCAGCACCAGCAGGCACGCGCCGATGAGGCGGTGGCGCGCGCGGCGGCGCATGTCTTCAACCGAGTCGATGGGCGCCCGCACGCGCTTGCGCGCCAGCGAGCTGCGGTCTTCTGGCGCGGCGTCGGCCTTGCGCGATTCAAAAAGTGCCATAGCGGGTTAGAGGGTAGGGCGGCTGAGCGCGGCTGGCGCCACTTGGGAGGTTGCGCGATGCTGGCATCTCATGGTTTGTCTCAATCAAAATACCCCTGATGGAGGGGCATGGAGTCCATCAGCCATGCGCAGGCGCATCCCGCCAGCAGTTCACAAAGGGCTGCTGCCAGCCAAATGCGGAGCATCCAGCCTGGGGATGCCGTTGGCCAAAACGGCGCTGACGGTGAAGAAAGAGCCAAAGACGACGATTCTATCAGTCGGCTCTGCGGCCTTGATGGCCGCGTCCAGCGCAGCCAGCGGGTCGGCAAAGGTGGCGACCGGCACTTCGCGCGGGCGCTGCGCCAGCAGTTGCAGGGCTTGCCAGCGGTTGAGCAACTCACTGGCTTTTTCGGCGCGGGGCACGGGCAGGTCGGTGAAGTACCAGCGGTCGATCAGCGGGCCGATTTTGCGCAGCATGGAGGTGATGTCCTTGTCCTGCATGGCGCCGAAAACGGCGTGGGTGGTGGGGTAAAAGCCCATCACATCAAGGTTGGCCGTGAGGGTGGCGACGGCATGTGGGTTGTGGGCCACATCCAGCACTAGCACGGGCTGGCCGGGCACGATTTGGAAGCGCCCGGGCAGTTCCACCAACGCCAGCCCCTGGCGGATGGCCTGGGCGGTGACGGGCAGCAGCGGGCGCAGCGCTTGCAGGGCGGCCAGCACGCCTGCGGCGTTGATGAGCTGGTTGGCGCCGCGCAGCGCGGGGTAGGCCAGGCCGTGGATGCGTTTGCCGCGCCCGGCCCAGCCCCATTGCTGGCGGTCGCCCGCGTAGTTGAAATCGCGCCCGGCCAGCCAGAGGTCGGCGCCGATCTCGGCGGCGTAGGCCAACAGCGATTGCGGCGGCACGGGATCGCAGACGATGGCGGGCTTGCCTGCGCGCAGGATGCCAGCTTTCTCGCGGCCGATGCTTTCGCGATCGGGGCCGAGAAAGTCGGTGTGGTCGATATCGATGCTGGTGATGACGGCGCAGTCGGCATCGAACAAGTTGGTGGCATCGAGCCTCCCGCCCAGGCCAACTTCCAGAATGACCACATCCAGCTTGCTGTGACTGAGCAGGCGGGCAATGGCCAGGGTGGTGAACTCGAAGTAGGTCAGCGATACGGGGTGGCCGCCTTCGCCTGTGCCGTTTTGGCCCGCCTGGTGGCGGGCGCGTTCAACGGCTTCGAAATGGGGCAGCAAATCGGCCGCCTGTACGTTCTCGCCGTCGATGCGGCAGCGCTCCTCAAAGTGGACGATGTGCGGCGAGGTGTACACGCCGGTGCGGTAGCCGCCTTGCTGCAAGATGGCTTCGAGCATGGCGCAGGTGGAGCCTTTGCCATTGGTGCCCGCAACGGTGATGATGGGGCAATCGAAGCGCAGCGCCAGCGCATCGGCCACGCGGCGCATGCGCTCCAGCCCCAACTCGATGGTGCTGGGGTGGATGCGCTCGCAATGGCTCAGCCACTCGGACAGGGTGGCGAAACGGGCGACGGGGGCGGGAGCGTTGGCGGACATGAGGGGCAAAAGGCGGCGGGAAGGCGGGAAGGAGGCAGGCAGCCTTAGCGCATGGGCGTGGCCCCGGGCTGAGGCGGGGGAGTTTGCGCCGCAGGGCTTGGCGCCTGGGGCGTTTGTGGCGTTTGTTGGCTGCGTACTTTCAGCGAGCTGAACATGCCGTAGAACACGATGGCGGTGATGGCCAGGAGCATGAAAAGGGCGGTCAGCAAGCGCTTCATGATCTATCAATCAAACTAAAAATGATTTTACTGCCATCATGCCGAAATAGGTTGATTTTATTTCTTTTTGAATTGCAAATTCAATGGCAAGCCACCCTTGTACCGGGCGGCTTGTCGGGTTGGGGCTGCACGAGGGGTTACAGGCCCAGACGTTCGGCCACGTAATCGGCATCCTTGTCGCCACGGCCGGAGAGGTTGACCAGGATGTGCTGATCCGCCGCCAGCGTGGGTGCGATGCGCATGGCCCAGGCCACGGCGTGGGCGCTTTCCAGCGCGGGGATGATGCCTTCCACGCGCGAGAGGGTCATGAACGCATCCAGCGTTTCCTGGTCGCTGGCGGTTTCATAGCGCACGCGGCCCACGTCCTTGAGGTAGCTGTGCTGCGGGCCAACGCCGGGGTAATCCAGCCCGGAGGCGATCGAGTGCACGGCGGCGGGCACGCCTTGGGCGTCTTCCAGCACGTAGCAGGCCATGCCGTGGAGCTGGCCGGGATGGCCGCGCGTGAGCGTGGCCGAGTGGCGGCCGGGCTTGTCCAGCCCCTCGCCCGAAGGCTCGACGCCCACGAGCTGCACGCCGTCATCGTCCAGAAATGCAGTGAACATGCCGATGGCGTTGGAGCCGCCGCCCACGCAAGCGGTGACGATGTCGGGCAGGCGAGCGTGCTTGGCCTGGAACTGGCTGCGCGCTTCGCGGCCGATGATGGCCTGGAAGTCCCGCACCATTTTGGGGAAGGGGTGCGGGCCGACGACGGAGCCGATGGCGTAGAAGTAGTTGGCCGGGTCGTTGAGGTATTCCTCAAAGGCGCTGTCCACCGCCTCCTTGAGCGTGGCCGCGCCGCGCGTGACGGTCACCAGCTTGCAGCCCAGGATGCGCATTTTGGTGACGTTGGGGTGCTCCTTGCGCACATCGACTTCGCCCATGTGGATTTCGCAGGGGATGCCCACCATCGCGCAAGCGGTGGCCAGCGCCACGCCATGCTGGCCCGCGCCGGTTTCGGCAATGACTTTCTTCTTGCCCATGAAGCGCGCCAGCAGCGCCTCGCCTAGGCAATGGTTGATTTTGTGCGCGCCAGTGTGGTTCAAATCCTCGCGCTTGAGGTGAATTTGCGCGCCGCCGAGCTGTTGTGAGAGCCGCTTGGCGTGAAAGATAGGGCTGGGGCGGCCGACGTAATCGGCCAGCAGCTCGGCCAGCTCGCGCTGGAAATCCTCGCGCTGGCGGATTTCTTCATAGGCGCGGTCGATGTCGTCCATCGCTTGCTTGAGCGCGGGGGGGATGAATTGGCCGCCGTAAGGGCCGAAAAAGCCTTGGGCATCGGGCATGGCGGCAAAGCGGGAGGTGGACATGGGTGTGCTTTCCTTTGCGGGGGGAGGGGTTGGCAGCGGGCGTGCAGGGCAGGCGGCTGCATGGTTTTTCAATGGCTTTTCAACAGCTTTCCAAACCAATAGAAAAATCAAAACAAGCTTTCGGCATGGCTGACGTGCCGAAAGCTTGTGGAAATCGCTATTTGATCTGGAATTTTAACCGCATGAAGGCCCTCGCCAAGGCAGCGCTTATTGAAAAAGATCGGCGTGCCATTTGGAGAAGGAATCGGCCAGCAGCTCCAGCGCCTGCGCAGCGCTCAAAGCCCGGCCTTGCGCGTCGCGCCCCTGCAGGCGAATGAGCTGATCGTCCTGGGCCAGGCCCTCGGCGCTGCGCTGCGTGCCCGGCTCGCGCACGACAAAGGGGCCATCCAGGGCATCATCCACCCAGGTGTAGGAGGCGCGCTCGCTGCCATCGTCGTTGTAATACACCGTGCGGCCGTTGAGCTTGCCATTGCGGTACACCGAGAGGCTGCGCACCTGGCCATTGGGGCGGTAGAAAACGACTTCGCCCTCCTGCGGCGTGACCTCCCAATCCAGCAAATTCGCTGCGGCATCCACCGGGTAGGCGCTGCTTTGCGCGCTGGCGCTGTCTTGATAAAACTCTTGCAGCAAATGCTGGCCGCTGCTGTTTTTACCCATATAGACGCGGTAAAAACCGCCCGGCTGCGGGCTGTTGCGCAAATCGCCCTCGGCATCGCTGCCCGCCGCGCCGTAATAGGCAATGATGGCCAGCCCTTTGGCATCCACCGCCAGCACAGGAACGGGCGCGCCCAGTTGGGTGGCGATGGCCTGGGTATCGGGCGCGGCGGGCGTGGTTTGGCAGGCCGTCAGCCAGGGCAGGGCGGCCACGAGCAGGCCAGCCAAGGCCAGGCGAACGGGGGTGGTGCGGCCAGTGGGCGGCGGAAAAGGCGTTGTCATAAAGCAGGCTTCTTTCTTCGGCAGGGATGGGAGCTGGCAGGGGAGATGACAGGGGCGCTGGCGGCAACAACACAGTTGCAGGAGCGCAAAGGCAGGCATTGTCAGCCAAGTTCAGAAAGCGCGGCCCCAATCGGGCAGCCCGTTGAAGCGCAAGCGGGGCGCAAGGATTTGCAGGGGCGCCAGGTGCACGCCGCCCTACCGCAACCCTCTGATACATACATACGCGGCTGCATGTTTGCTGCCTATAATCGCGGCCCTTTGCCCCGACTCCCCCCGACATGAAAAGAACCAAGGCTCAAGCACAAGAAACCCGCGAGCAGTTGCTGCTTGCGGCGTTGGATGTTTTTGACCGCCGTGGCGTTGCCCGCGCCTCGCTGCAGGAAATCGCCCAGGAGGCGGGCCTGACCCGGGGGGCCTTGTACTGGCACTTCAAGAACAAGGAAGATTTGTTCGACGCCTTGTTTTTGCGCATTTTTCACGACGTGAGCCAGCGCCTGGATGACGACATCCGCAACAACGCGCCCGATATGCTGGCGAGCCTGCGCCAGGCGCTGGTAAACATGTTCGAGCGCGTGCAGCACAACGCGCTGCACCGCAAGTTCTCCCACATCCTGCACCTCAAATGCGAGCACACGCAGGAAAACGCCGGGATTGTGGACATCATGAACCGCTACCACCTGATGTGGCAGGAGCAAACCGAATCGGCCTTGCGCCTGTGCGTGCGCCAAGGCGCTTTGCCCAGCGATCTGGATCTGGCCTTTGCGACGACCTGGCTGAAATCGGCCGTAGTGGGGCTGCTGCAACTGTGGCTGGTCAAGCCCGGGCGGGTGGACTTGAGCGCAGCCGCCCCGCGCGTGATCGACGTGGCGCTGGGGGCTTTGCAAAACGATCCGCTGCTGCGTGCGGGGGCGCAAAGCTCCAACTCATGATTCCAATTCATGAGCTCATGATAAAAAACCCTTTCGTTAATACAGTATTGCCGAAAGGGTTTTTTGTTTTTTCCTTTGATTGGAAATTTGGAGTAATCAACCTTGGCGCTGGCGCATGGCTTCATACAAGCACACGCCGCTGGCGACCGAGACATTGAGGCTTTCTACCGCGCCCATCATGGGAATGCGCGCCAGCGCGTCGCAGCTTTTGCGCGTGAGCTGGCGCATGCCCGGCCCCTCGGCCCCCAGCACCAGGGCCGTGGGGCCGCGCAAATCGGCCTGGTAAATGGTTTGCGGTGCGTCCTCGCTGGTGCCTGTGACCCAGATGCCGCGCTCTTTCAGCTCGCCCAGGCAGCGCGCCAAGTTGGTGACCATGAAGTAGGGCACTGTCTCTGCCGCGCCGCTGGCGACCTTGGCCACCGTGGCGTTGATGCCGGCGGCGTGGTCTTTGGGGGCGATCACCGCGTGCGCCCCTGCGCCATCGGCCACGCGCAGGCAGGCGCCCAGATTGTGCGGATCGGTTACGCCATCGAGCACCAGCAGCAGCGGCGCGTGGCCGTCGCGCTCCAGCTTGTCGAGCAAGTCGTCCAGCGAGCGCTGTTGCGCCACTTCTTTCACGCGCGCGGCCACGCCCTGGTGGCCGTGGCTGCCCGCCAGCTTGGCGATGCGCGTGGCGTCGGCCTCGATCAGGCGCACGCCCGCTTCCTGCGCGCGGGCGAGAAACTGCTTCATGCGGGCATCGCGGCGGCTGTTGTCGAACAGCACTTCGACGATGGAATCGGGGGCGGTTTTGAGTCGAACGGTGACGGCGTGAAAGCCGAACAAAACTTTGTGATGCGCCATGAGAGGGGAAGTCGGCAGAGGGGGGGAAAGGTCGGAAGAAAGGAAAAAGCGAAAAACGCAAAGGCTTGTCACCCTTGGCCGGAATGGCGCAGCAGGGCGCGCAAATCGCAGCGTGCGGCCCAGAGGGTGCCAAAGTACAGCGCGATGGCGGCGGCCAGCATCCACGCCAGCGTCAGCACGCGGTGCAGGGGCTGCTCCTGCAAAGCCAGCCAATCCTGCCACTGGCTGGCCCAGCTCAGGAACATCACCAGGGCGATGAGCGCGGCCAGAATTTGAAAGCCCAGCCGCACCCAGCCCGGCCCGGGTTGGTAGGCGCCACGGCGAATCAGCCCCACCAGCAGCAGCGAGGCGTTGACCATCGACCCCAGCCCAATACTCAGAGCCAGCCCGGCGTGCCCCAGCCAGGGCACGAGGACGATGTTGAACACTTGCGTCAGCGCCAGCACGATGACGGCGATTTTGACGGGCGTTCGCATGTCCTCGCGGGCGTAATAGCCGGGCGCCAGCACCTTGACGGCCACCAGGCCCAGCAGGCCCGCGCCATAGCCCATCAAGGCCAGGGCGATTTGGCGCACGTCCGCCCCGCCCAGCGCGCCGTAGTGAAACAGCGTGGCCACCAGCGGCGTGGCAAAAAACACCAACCCGGCTGCGCAGGGCAGGGCCAGCACGGCCACCACGCGCAGGCCCCAATCGAGCATGGCGGAGTATTCCCCCACCTTGCCTGATGCCTGCGCGCTGGCGAGCTGCGGCGTGAGCACCACGCCCAGGGCCACGCCCAGCAAGGCGGTGGGGAATTCCATCAGCCGGTCGGCGTAGAACAGCCACGTCACGCTGCCCGCTTGCAGGTGCGAGGCGATTTGCGTGTTGATCATCAGCGAGATTTGCGCCACGCCCACGCCCAGCAGGGCCGGTGCCATCAGGCGCAAGATGCGGCGCACGCCGCTATCGCCCCAGGCCGCGCGCACGCTGCGCGGCGAGCCGCCCAGCCGCGGCAGCAGGCCCAGCCGCCGCAGCGCCAGCCATTGCATGCCCAGTTGCAACAGCCCGCCCGCCATCACGCCCGCGGCCATGGCAAAAATCGGCTCCCAGCCCTGCCGCGCAAACCAGGGCGCCAGCCCCAGCGCGGCGGCGATCATGCACAGGTTGAGCAGCACCGGGGTGGCGGCGGGAATGGCGTAGCGGCGCCAGGTGTTGAGAATGGCCGAGGCAAAGGCCACCAGCGACATGCAGGCGATGTAGGGGAACATCCAGCGCGTCATGCGCACGGCGGCGTCGAACGCGCCCGCCTCGCTGTGCAGACCGCTGGCGAGCAGCCACACCAGCAGCGGCGCGCCCAGCACGCCCAGCGCGCTAAAAGCAATCAGCGCCCAGAACAGGATGGTGGCCACGCGGTCGATCAGCGCCTGGGTGGCAGCGTCGCCTTGCTGCGCGCGCGTAGAGGCGAGCACCGGCACAAAGGCTTGGCTGAATGCCCCTTCGGCAAACAAACGGCGAAACAGGTTGGGGATGCGAAAGGCGACGTTGAAGGCATCGGTCAGCGCGTTGGCGCCAAAAATCGTGGCCATGAGCAAATCGCGCACCAAGCCGGTGATGCGCGAGAGCAAAGTCATCAATGAAACCGTGGAGGCGGCTTTGAAAAGAGACACGGGCAGGGCAGGGGTAAGAGGTGAAAAGGCACAGCCCGCGTGGGGCAGAGGATTTTTTATAAATCAAAAAGAAACAAAATTGCCTTGTTTCGGCAACTTATGAATCAAGTTATTTTTACTTTGATTGAAATGGCTTCGATGCTTTCAGCGGCCAGGCCTGGGGCTGTAGCGCGCCAGGCGCAAATCCACCGCATCGCCATCGTCCTCGAAATGGATGCGCACGGGCAGATAACCCGTCTGGGGGGAAAGCCAGATATGCGCTTTCTGATCGTCCTGGGCGTTGCGCTGCAAGCGCCGCAGCTCAATGGCGGGCATCTGGCCTGCGGGCAGGGTGACGGGGGCCAGGCTCACCACTTCAAACTCCCACAGCTCTTGCTTGTTCGTTGCCACCGTCCAGATCGGCAGGCGCTTGCCTGGCTGGCGCAAAGCGGCATCGCCCGCCATTGCTGCGGCCAGTTGGAAATACAGGCTCAGGCGATCCTGCCCGCCTTGGCGCACCGGCTGCGTCTGGCCCGATTCGACCGCCGTGACGGTGCCTGCGGCCAGGTCAAAGCGCATATTGCGGCGCTTGCGCGAAGAATCCTCAAAGCGCAGCGGCTGCAAAAACGCCGTGCCAATGCGCCCCTCGCTTTTTTGCCAGCGCGTGCCCACGATGGGCGCGCGGATGCGCTGCTCGGCCTGGTAGCTGTGGCCATCGTGCTGCCAATACAGCTTTCCGGTGGCGTTGTAGCCAAAGCCGCTGACCTTGCCGCTGACCTCGTATTCCAGCTCCGCCGCCGCTGGCACCGGCATGGGGGCAGCCGTCTTTTGTGTGGCGGCGGCCGCTGGCGCAGGGGCAGCAACTGGTGCAGGGGCAGACGGCGTTTTCGCCAGCGCCAGGGGCGCACCGCCCAGCGCCAAAGCGGCCACAAGCGCCGCCGCCGCGCCGCGTCTGGACGAAGAAAAAGCCATGAAAAAAACAGGGGAAGAAAACATGCGGCGCGAGTGTAGCAGGGCGCCAAACGGCGGTTTCGGTGGCTTTGGCGCTGGCGCGGCGCCTGTATGAGCGCCCTTGGCAGCGCATCTAAAATGCCGGGTTTGTTGCGCGCGCGCTGTGCGCGCTTTTGTTTTTTCGGCGCTGCCTGTGTTGTGCTGTATCTGCTGCGCCTTTGCAGCCCGCCCTTGCAGAGCCTGTAGCGCCCCCAATCAGGAAATTCCACCATGAGCTTGCAATGCGGCATCGTGGGCCTGCCCAACGTGGGCAAGTCCACTCTGTTTAACGCCCTGACCAACGCCGGCATCGCCGCTGAGAACTACCCCTTTTGCACCATCGAGCCTAACGAGGGCGTGGTGGAAGTGCCCGATCCGCGCCTGGCGCAGCTCTCGGAAATCGTCAAGCCCGAGCGCGTGGTGCCCGCCGTGGTGGAGTTTGTGGACATTGCCGGCCTGGTCGCTGGCGCCAGCAAGGGCGAGGGCCTGGGCAACCAGTTCCTGGCCCACATCCGCGAAACCAACGCCGTCATCAACGTCGTGCGCTGTTTTGAGGACGCCAACGTGGTGCACGTGGCGGGCAAGGTCGATCCCATCGCCGATATCGAAGTCATCCAGACCGAGCTGTGCCTGGCCGACTTGGGCACGGTGGAAAAATCCATCCAGCGCTACACCAAGCTGGCCAAATCGGGCAACGACAAGGAAGCGGCCAAGATGCTGGCGCTGCTGCAACGCCTGCAACCGGCGCTGGACGAAGCCCGCCCCATCCGCACGCTGGATTTGAGCGCCGAAGAGCTGGCCATGCTCAAGCCGCTCAGCCTCATCACCGCCAAGCCCGCCATGTTTGTGGGCAACGTCAGCGAAGACGGTTTCGAGAACAACCCCTTGCTCGAACGCCTGCAAGCCTACGCCGCCAGCCAGAACGCGCCGGTGGTGGCGATTTCGGCCAAGATCGAATCCGAGCTGGCGGGCATGGAGCCTGAGGACCGCGCGCTGTTTCTGGAAGAGCTGGGGCAAACCGAGCCGGGCCTGAATCGCCTGATCCGCGCCGCCTACCAACTGCTGGGCCTGCAAACCTACTTCACCGCAGGCGTAAAGGAAGTGCGCGCCTGGACGATCAAGAAAGGCGCCACCGCCCCGCAGGCTGCGGGCGTGATCCACGGCGATTTCGAGCGCGGCTTCATCCGCGCGCAAACCATCGGCTTTGATGACTTCATCAAGCACAAAGGCGAACAAGGCGCCAAGGAGGCGGGCAAGATGCGCGCCGAAGGCAAGGAGTACGTGGTGCAGGATGGGGATGTGATGAACTTTTTGTTCAACGTCTAAAGCCTGTGAGGCACTTGGCGCTCTTGCGGGGGGGCAAGTGCCTCACACGCTCTGGCCAACTCCAGGCCCGCCCGTTGCAATCCTTGCCGTCCGGCCTTCGGATGGCAAGGATTTTCCACATCTAAAAGAAATAAAATTGCCTTGTTTCGGCTTGATGGAATTAAAGCCGAAAATTCTTTGATTTGAAAATCTACCCCAGCCAAATGCAGGCGGCCATGCGGCCGGTGCGGCCCAGGCGGGCGCTGTCGCGGCGGTGCGAGAAAAACAGCGTTTCCTGGCTGAAGGTGCACCAGGGCCTGGTGCCATCGTTGCCGTACACCTGCGTGATGCCCAATTGGGCCAGCCGCTGGCGCGCCAGGCCGGGCAGGTGGGCCAGCCAGCGCTGGGGATGTTGCGGGCTGGGGCTCCACAGGGGGATGTCGCCCCAATCCGGGCGGCCCCAATCCTCGCTGCTCTGGGCCGTGGCGCGCTGGATTGTGACGTGCTGGGTTGTAACGTGTTGGGCGGGCGCATGCGCCGCAAAGGCCTGGCGCACCTCATCGCCCACTTCAAACGCTTGCGGCCCAATGCACGGGCCGAGCCAGACCTGGGTATGGCGGGCGATGGCGCGCTCGTCAGCGTCGGCGTCAGGGCGGTTGTGCGCTTGCAGCCAACGGCGCACGGCCTGGGCGAAGGCGGCGAAGGTGTGCTCCAGCACGCCGCCACCAGCCTGCCCGGCCAGCCCGCGCCAGCCCGCATGGGTGGCGGCCACGACGGGGGCTTGGCGGTGCGCCCACAAAACGGGCAGGCAGTCGGCCACGAGGATGGTGCAGACTTGGCCGGGGCTGGCCGTCCAGACCGCGTCGGCCTGGGGCAGGGCGGCAGCGCTGCCGGGCGCGCCGCCTTCGAGCGCCCACACGTCGCAACCGTGGATTTGCTGGAGGTAATGCGGCTGGGGCGCAGGGCGAGGTTGTGCGTGGGCTGGCGCTGACGCGTGGAGCTGGCCGATGACGGCGTGCAGCAAGTCGCGGTTGGCCTGGACGTGGCGCGGCTCATCCTGCACATGCTCGCCCAGATTCCAGCTATCGCAAGGCGCTGCGCTATAGCCGCCCTGGCGGGTGGTGAACAAAGCCCGCACACCCGCAATGGCAGGCCAATCGGGCAGGAGCACACAGGGCGCGCGGCCATCGGGCGTGGCCAGGGCGGGTAGGCGCAGCAGCGATTGCATTATTTTATTTCAAAGTAAAAATAACTTTTTTACCATCATGCCGAAAAAAGGCAATTTTGTTTCTTTTGATGTATATTAATGGAGTCAACTTTCCTGCCCCGTGGCGATGGGCATGCCTGGCGTGCGGCACCATTCGCTCCAACTGCCTGCGTAAAGCGCCGGGGGCGGGTAGCCAGCCAGCTCCAGGGCCACGGCGTTGGGCAGGGCGCTGATGCCGCTGCCGCAATACACCACCAGGCTGTC
Source organism: Allofranklinella schreckenbergeri (assembly GCF_003703475.1). Classification (GTDB taxonomy): domain Bacteria; phylum Pseudomonadota; class Gammaproteobacteria; order Burkholderiales; family Burkholderiaceae_C; genus Lampropedia; species Lampropedia schreckenbergeri. Next base: position 205,295 of record NZ_RDQM01000002.1, read on the forward strand.
GCGCTCGCGCCCGGCCAGCAGGGCGTCCCATTCGGCCTGCAATTGCGGTTGCGGCTTGAAATGCCCGCTGGGCGTGAAGTTGTCGGTAAAGGGGCGGTTGAGGGCGCTGGGGATGTGACCGGCCACGGGGTCCAGCGGCTCGGTTTCGCCTCGGTAACGGGCGGGGCCGCGCGCGTCGATCAAGGTTTGCGCGGGCTGCCCCAGGTGCGCTTGCACGTCGCCGATGTGCAGCAGGCGGCGCAAGGGCGCTTGCAGCACAAAGGGGCGGGCGCTGGCATGCAGCGCCTGGGTGGGTGCGGGCATGGGGCCGCTGGCCACAGCGCCACCGGCCGTCAGCCAGGCTGGCCAGCCGCCATCGAGCACGGCCACGGCGTCGTGCCCCGCCCATTTGAGCATCCACCACAGGCGGGCGCAGAAGTTGCAGCCGTTGCGGTCGTACACCACGGCTTGCATGCCGTTGTGAAAGCCGATGCGCGTGAGCCAGGCGGCAAAGTCCTCACGGCGCGGCAGTGGGTGGCGTCCGCCGTTGAGGGCGCGGGCCGGATCGTGGGCGCTGAGGTCTCGATCCACATGCGCTTGCACCGCGCCTGCGATATGGGCGTTGGCGTACATCTGGTCGGCCTGGGCGGGGTCGCTCAGATCAAACGAGCAATCAAATACCATCAGCGGCGCGCCGCTTTGCTGGAGCGCTTGCAGTTGGGTAACGGAGATCAGGGTGGTCAGTGCGGTCATGACGCGGGCTGGGGAGGGTTCATGCAAAACGGGGCGGCATTGTCGCCGCTGCGGTCTGTGTTTCCAGAAATGCAATACCATCCTCGCCTGTCCCATTCACAACGAATTTGCACGCGATGCCTATCCGATACCTCTTGGCGGTTTGCTGCGCTCTGGCGATGGCCCAGGCGGCCCAGGCCGATGAAAAGCTGATGAAATCCAAAGCCTGTTTGAGCTGCCATACGGTGGAGCGCAAGGTGGTGGGCCCGGCGTTCAAGGATGTGGCGAAAAAGCGAGCGGGCGAGGAGGGCGCCGCGCAACTGCTGGCCCAGCACATCCGCCAAGGCAGCAAGGATGTGTACGGCAAAGTGCCCATGCCGCCCAATACCCGGGTGTCGGAGGAGGAGGCGCTGAAGCTGGCGGAGTGGATCCTCACGCTGAAATAATGCGCCTTGCCACAGAAGGCAAAAGCGGTTGAGCGAGGGGGCGCCCGCTCAACCGCTTTTTTCATAGGGATGATGGCCGCTGCCCCCATCAAAACTTGTGCAAACGCGCAATCAGGCTGCTGGTATCCCAACGATTACCGCCCAAGGCTTGCACATCGCCGTAGAACTGATCGACCAGCGCCGTCACCGGCAGGTGTGCGCCGTTGCGGCGCGCTTCGTCGAGCACCAGGCCCAAATCCTTGCGCATCCAATCCACGGCAAAGCCGAAGTCAAACTGGCCTTGGGCCATGGTCAGGGCGCGGTTTTCCATCTGCCAGCTCTGCGCCGCGCCTTTGCTGATGGCGCTGATAACGGTAGGCACATCCAGGCCCGCCTGCATGGCAAAGCCCACAGCCTCGGCCAGGCCTTGCACCAGCCCGGCAATGGCGATCTGGTTCACCATCTTCGTCAATTGCCCCGCGCCCGCAGGCCCCATGAGCGTGATGGCGCGGGAGAAGGCTTGCGCCACGGGCAGGACGGCATCGAACACCGCCTGCTCGCCGCCGCACATGACGGTGAGCTGGCCGTTTTGTGCGCCCGCTTGCCCGCCGGAGATGGGCGCATCCAGAAAATGCAAGCTCCGCTCGGTCGCATGGGCGTGCAGTTCGCGCGCGACTTCGGCCGAAGCGGTGGTGTGGTCCACATAAATCGCGCCGGGTGCCATACCTGCAAATGCACCTTGCGCGCCACGGGTGACGGCGCGCAAATCCTCGTCATTGCCCACACAGCCGAACACGAATTCGGCCCCTTCGGCCGCCTGGGCTGGCGTGGCCGCTTGTCGCACGGCAGGGTTGACGGGCGAAAACTCCTCTACCCATTGCGCAGCTTTGGCGCTGGTGCGGTTGTAGACTGCGACGGTGTGCCCCGCACGCGCCAAATGCCCCGCCATGGGGTAGCCCATCACGCCCAAACCAATAAAAGCCACACGGCGTGGCGTGGTGGGCGCGTAATCTCTGGAACCAATGCTGGGGGTCGGTGTTGTGCTCATGCCAGGGCCTCAAAAATGCTCAAAATGGAAAGAAAAAATGCCAAAGAGGGCGATCATAGAGCGTGTGGCAAAGTCGCCTGCGCTGCGCCAACGGCGCCTCACAGAATCTGAGCGCAGTTTGAGCACCCCCAAAACACCCCATCACCCCCATTGACCATTGCGATTCATGCAACCGCCCATTGCACAGGCCATGCGCGCCATTTCCATTACTTCACGCGATAACCCCCATGTCAAAGCCTGGCGTCGCCTCGCCCAAGAGAGCCACGCCTGGCGCAAGCAAGGTTTGCTATGGCTGGAAGGCGAGCATTTGTGCAGCGTCGCGCGCGAACGCCCTGTCTGGCCCGTGCAAGCCTTGGTGCTCTCGCAAACGCGGTGGGAAGCAGACGAAGCCGCCCACTGGCTGGCATTGCCGCCCGCCTCTGCCAAAGCTGCCCCGGCAGAGCATCCAAAGCCATTGCCGCCCCCCGTCTATGTGCTGCCCGATGCGCTGTTTGCCCACGTCAGCGGCCTGGAAAGCCCCGCCGGGCTGGCCTATATCGCGCAATGCCCGCAAGCGCAAACCGTGCGCACAGGTGTGGCCACCGTGGTGTTAGACCGTTTGCAGGATGCGGGCAATGTGGGCGCCGTGTTGCGCTGCGCGGCGGCCTTTGGCTTCACCCAGGTGGTGGCGCTGCGCGGCTCGGCTGGCTTGTTTTCGCCCAAGGTGTTGCGCGCAGGCATGGGGGCGCATGCCAGCCTGCATTTGGTGGAGCAGGCGGGGGTGGATGAGGTGCGGGCGTTGAATGTGCCCTTGTTATTGACCAGCTCGCACCGTGGCCAATATCTGCATCGGGCTGTGCAAGAGCACACATTGCCTTGGCCTTGCGCCTGGGTGCTAGGCCACGAAGGGCAGGGCGTCGCCCCGGATTTGGAAGCCTTGCCCCACACCCCTGTGCGCATCGCGCAGCCTGGCGGCCAGGAATCGCTCAACGTCGCCACTGCGGCGGCGATTTGCCTGCATGCCAGTGCTGCGTTGGCGCTGGAGAGTCGGCAAGAGCGTCTTCCCGTAAAAGATGCTGTGTGATGGGGCAAGCCTGGGCTTGATGAAGGACACCAGCCCTTAACTGTTCGTGCGCTCTTGCGTTGGGAGCAAATACTCTGCGACTGAAGCCCTATTGCCCGGCCGCATTTCTTCGGCCAGTCGGCCAGTTTCCCCTGGCGTACCAAAGATGGGAGCGCCAAGCTTCATGCAGGCCGAAAGCTCCTTCACCCGGCCACTTCGATAGATGTAAGCCATGCACGGCCCGTTGCGCCAACGCATGCGAAACTCAAGCTTCTGGGCCCCGGACTGGATGAGTTCATAGGCAGTGTCTTGGAGGCTGAGCACGATCTCTGTGAGCGGGGCCGGTTCAAAAAGCGGGAGTTCGGGGTTGGTTTGCGGTTGCATGCGGTATGCGGGTGGCTGGGGTCATGGCTGGTGGCGGTGCGTGATGGCAAGAAATCAGTCGGGCTGGGGCGCGTCGCCAACTGGCAAAGGCCAGACGGGCTGGCAGCGCACCTCGGTTTTCACCGACTGGGCGATGAAGCATTCCTCGTGGGCTGCATGATGCAGGGCCTGCAACTCTGCAAAACTGGGCTGGCGGCCCGTGAAGCGCACGGCGGGCGCCAGGGTGACGACGCTCACCCAGAGCTTGCCCTGGGCGTTTTTCTCCATCACGCCGCTGGCGCGGTCTTCATAGTGCTGCACGGCAAAGCCCTGGCGCGCGGCGATGGAGAGAAACCACAGCATGTGGCAGGAGGCGAGCGAGGCGACGAAGGCTTCTTCCGGGTCCACGGCCTGCGCGTCTGACCAGGGCAGGGGCACGACGTGCGGCGAGGACGAGGCGGCCACCTGCTGCCCGCCGTCAAAGCGCCAGAGATGGCGGCGGCTGTAGCGGCCTTTAGCAAAATTTTCAAAGGCTTCAACGTCTTCTTGCGGGCCGAGTTGCCAGGTGACGGTGGCGGTGTAGGTGCTCATGCTTGGCTTTCCTGTTGCAGCCTGGGTGCCAGATTCAGCGATGGGCTGGACCGGCTCAGTTACATGAACGCTGGGGTGAAGGGGCGGATGCAGGCAGGCATGGCGGGGGACTTTCAGCGCATCGCCAGCCCACCATGCGGAGATTTTGAACCCGCCTAAACGGGCTTACATGCGGAACACGCCGAACTTCACGTCTTCCACTGGCGCATTGCGTGCGGCCGACAGGCCCAGGGCCAGTACGCGGCGGGTGTCGATGGGGTCGATCACGCCGTCGTCCCACAGGCGGGCGCTGGCGTAGTAGGGGTGGCCTTGCTCTTCGTATTGTTGGCGGATGGGGGCCTTGAAGGCTTCCTCCTCCTCGGCGCTCCACTGGCCGCCCTTGGCTTCGATGCCGTCGCGCTTGACGGTGGCCAGCACGCTGGCGGCCTGCTCGCCGCCCATGACGCTGATGCGGGCGTTGGGCCACATCCAGAGGAAGCGCGGCGAGTAGGCGCGGCCGCACATGCCGTAGTTGCCGGCGCCAAAGCTGCCGCCAATGATGATGGTGAACTTGGGTACGTTGGCCGTAGCCACGGCCGTGACCATCTTGGCGCCGTGGCGGGCAATGCCTTCGTTTTCGTACTTGCGCCCGACCATGAAGCCGGTGATGTTCTGCAGGAACACCAGCGGGATCTTGCGCTGGCAGCACAGCTCGATGAAGTGCGCGCCTTTCTGCGCGGATTCGGAAAACAGGATGCCGTTGTTGGCGATGATGCCCACCATCATGCCCTCGATGCGGGCAAAGCCGCAGACCAGCGTGGTGCCGAAGCGGGCCTTGAATTCGTCCAGCTCGCTGTCGTCCACGATGCGGGCGATGATCTCGCGCACGTCAAAGGGTTTGCGCGTGTCGGTGGGGATGATGCCGTAGAGCTCCTCGGCGGCAAAGCGCGGGGCCTTGGGCTGGGCGTCGGCCGGGCAGGGGGTCTTGCTCCATTGCAGGTTCTTGACCTTTTCGCGCGCCAGGGCCAGGGCGTGCATGTCGTTTTGCGCCAGGTAGTCGGCCACGCCCGAGAGGCGCGTGTGCACGTCGCCGCCGCCCAGATCCTCGGCGCTGACGACTTCGCCCGTGGCGGCTTTGACCAGCGGCGGGCCACCCAGGAAGATGGTGCCCTGGTTTTTGACGATGATGGTTTCATCGCTCATGGCGGGCACGTAGGCGCCGCCGGCGGTGCAACTGCCCATGACGACGGCGATTTGCGCAATGCCCTGCGCGCTCATGTTGGCCTGGTTGTAGAAGATGCGGCCGAAGTGGTCGCGGTCGGGGAAGACATCGTCCTGGTTGGGCAGGTTGGCGCCGCCCGAATCCACCAGATACACGCAGGGCAGGCGGTTTTGCATGGCGATTTCCTGCGCGCGCAGGTGTTTTTTCACCGTCATGGGGTAGTAGGTGCCGCCTTTGACGGTGGCGTCGTTGCACACCACCATGCATTCCACGCCGTTGATGCGGCCGATGCCGCAGATCACACCAGCGCAGGGCGCGGCGTCCTTGCCGTCTTTGTCCTTGTACATGTTCAGCGCGGCCAGCGGCGCCACTTCGAGGAAGGGCGAGCCGGGGTCGAGCAGGGCCTGCACGCGGTCGCGCGGCAGCAGCTTGCCGCGCGACTGGTGCTTGTCGCGCGCGGCCTGGCCGCCGCCTTGTTCGATGCGCTCGAACTGCTGGTTCAAATCGTCCACCAGGGCGCGCATGGCGTCAGCGCTGGCTTGGAAATCGGCGGATCGGGGATTGATCTTGGAAGTGAGGATGGCCATAGGGGGTTCTTGTGTGCTGGCCCCTTGCCGGGGCCTGGTGTTGGGGGTGTTGCAGGGCGTTCTGAACGGGGTTTTCAGGCGGTCTTGGCTTCGCTCAGGCCCAGCAGTTTCTTCATCTCGTCGCGGATGGCGAATTTCTGGATCTTGCCCGTCACCGTCATCGGGAAGGCATCGACGAAGCGGATGTAGCGCGGCACCTTGTAGTGCGCGATCTGGCCCTTGCAGAATTCGCGGATGTCGTCCTCCGTCACTAGCGCGCCGGGCTTGGCGATGATCCAGGCGCACAGCTCCTCGCCGTATTTTTCGTCGGGTACGCCCACGACCTGCACGTCCTGCACCTTGGGATGGCGGTAGAGAAATTCCTCGATCTCGCGCGGGTAGATGTTCTCGCCGCCGCGGATCACCATGTCCTTGATGCGGCCGACGATGTTGACGTAGCCCTGCTCATCCATGGTGGCCAAATCGCCCGTGTGCATCCAACCCTCGGCGTCGATGGCTTCGCGGGTTTTCTCCTCATCGCCCCAGTAGCCGTGCATCACGGAGTAGCCGCGCGTGCAGAACTCGCCCGACTGGCCACGCGGCACGGTTCCGCCTGTTACCGGGTCAACAATTTTGATTTCCAGGTGCGGCTGCACCTGGCCGACGGTGGTGACGCGGCGCTCCAGCGGCGTGGCCGTGTCGCTCTGGCAGCTCACCGGGCTGGTTTCCGTCATGCCGTAGGCGATGGTGATTTCCGACAGGTGCATTTGATCGACCACGCGACGCATGACTTCAATGGGGCAGGCCGTGCCAGCCATGATGCCGGTGCGCAGGCTGGAGAGATCGAACTCGGCAAAGCGCGGGTGGTCCAGCTCGGCGATGAACATGGTGGGCACGCCATGCAGGCCTGTGCATTTTTCGGCCTGCACGGTCTCCAGCACCGTCAGGGCGTCAAAGCCGTCGTTGGGATAAACGATGGCGCTGCCGTGCGTGATGCAGGCCAGATTGCCCAGCACCATGCCAAAGCAGTGGTACAGCGGCACAGGGATGCACAGCCGGTCTTCTGGCGTGAGCTTCATGCACTCGCCAATGAAAAAGCCGTTGTTGAGGATGTTGCGGTGCGTCAGCGTGGCCCCCTTGGGAAAGCCCGTGGTGCCGCTGGTGAACTGGATGTTGATCGGGTCGGTGTTCTTCAGGCCGGCCTGCACCTGTGCGACTTGCGGATCATTGGCATCGCCCGTGGCCAGCAGCTCGGAAAAGCGCTGCATGCCTGGTTGCTCCTGGCCCTGGCCGGGCACGTCGATCCAAACCACACGACGCAAAAAGGGCAGGCGGCGGGCAGCCAGTTGCCCTGGCTCGCATTGCTCCAGCTCAGGGGCCAATTCACGCAACATGCCCAGGTAGTCGCTCGTTTTGAAGCTGGGCATGGCCACCAGGGCCTTGCAGCCAACCTTGTTGAGCGCGTATTCGGCCTCGGCTGTGCGATAGGCCGGGTTGATATTGACCAGCACCAAGCCCACTTTGGCCGTGGCCAGTTGCATCAGCACCCATTCCACATTGTTGTGCGACCAAATGCCGATGCGATCGCCCGGCTGAAGGCCTGTGCGCAGCAAAGCGCTGGCGAATTGGTTGACTTTGGCCTGCAGCTCGCGGTAGGTGTAACGCTGCCCCTGATGGCGGCTGACCAATACATCACGCTCAGGGTAACGCTGCACCACGGCGTCGAAGAAATCGCCAATCGTTTGCTCTATGAGTGGCGTATGGGTGTGGCCTTTGGCATAGCTCAGCTCTTTCGCGGTTTCCATTTATGTCTCCTTGAAACCTGTGAATTCAGCCCTGCAATCAGGGCGTATGGACGCGGCATGATAGGAGCGCCAGCCAGCCTGAGTGTGTCAATACGGGTACAAAACATGCCAGGACGGCACTGTGTGGCGGAGTAGGGCTTGGTGACAGAAGTGAAAGGGATGGCGGGGAAGCTATTTGCATAATTACCCCTCTTATGAATTTGACATAATATACATCGTATCGACTATGAAGCCTGATCGATTGGCCCCATACCGCCAGGCAATGCACAGGCAAAGCCGCGTCGATACTGACTGGGATCGGGCAAGCACGCCGTCCCTGCGGCGGTGATCAAGCTGCTGCGCATCTGGGCTGGCTACGAGCTGCCAGGCAAGGCGTGGGCGGGCTGGTCGATGCACTCGGGCAAGCGCTTGGGCATGCCTGCCCGCCTAACCGGCAAGCTTTGCCCTTGTTTGTGATTCAAATGAAAGTCGGCATCAATCACTGTATTTCAGCATGACCAAAGAAGTCGTGCTGGCATATATGGCGCTATCACCTTGGTAATGTGCAAACCCTCGACCTATGGGGTTTGGTGCTTTTCCTGTATCGCCTTTTGCCCCATTGGTGGCAATTTTGGAATCTTTGATGACCTCTCCCGTATGAAGATCAAGAAGGGCCATGTCATCGTCCAAGCGTATCCAGGCTTTGCCGTCGGTTGCAAGTGTCTGGATACTATTAAACATCGCTTTCGTAATCGAATATTGTGTGCCTGATACAAGCTCAACGGCTTTGAATTGGCCGTTGGTGTCAATGAACGAACTCAAGGCTCGCCCGTCGGAGCTGCAGTGCAATCCCTGGTATGCACCACCGTTTTCATTAATCAGTGTTGTAACCGACCCGGATTTCGTTATATGTCGAACAATGTTTTTATCGAGCAAATAATAATCTTCACTTGACCCTTGCGGGCAAATTTTGTCAATGAGGGAAAAAACGGCTTGTTTTCCAGTGCCATCTTTTTGTTGTTCTCCAGGCCCAGCGACGCGAGGATTGGGGGTGGCAAAACCGGCCAATTGCGATAAGCGTCCTTCAGAATCCAAATGCCAAATTCCGTTGCCATGCCCCGGCTTGTTTCTATTGCTTATACCAAGCCCGCCTGTAAAACCCTCTGAGTCTGCAATCAACAGGCCTCCATCTTTTGCCATTGCAATGGCCGATGGGCTGGCAAGCGTAGTCAGCGGGCCTTGCGTTTGCGCATGGTAAGGCGGCGCTATAAATTGGGTTTTAATTTCCTTGCTCTCGATATCGAATACGCGGATTCTGTACGATGCATCGCATACGGCCCGTTCAAGAGTCAGCACCTGTAATGCTGAAGTATTAATGGCTATATCGCTGATATAGCCCAGCATCACCCCACTTCCTGCGCCATCTACGCAACCTCTTGACGTGTCGGCATGATTGGTGATGGATTCAGGCCCCAACAAAGTCCTGAAATTTGTTTTGGTAATATTTTCTAAGTAATTTTCATCGCTGCCGCCACAAGCGGCCAAAAATGAAACAAAAATGAATGGAAACACTATTTTTTTGCGATTTTTCATAGCTGTGCCTATGGTCTGTAAAAATTGAATTACATGCTGACGCCTACCCTGTTTGCATACAATTGGCAAAAACCCTGATTTTTATATTCTCTTCTTTGTCAGAAAAGCAAAATTCCGGTCAAAACAGGCTGCCTTTGCGGGCTAAATCAAGCAGCCCGTTCAGGGCATGCCAGCAAGCCGCTTCACGCACGGCCTGGCGATCACCAGCGAATATGCACCGACGGGTCAGGACATCGAACACCGGCGCAGCAGCGTTTTGTGTTTGGGATGGTGAGGCAGCCCAGGCAAACCACACCGTCCCCACCGGCTTTTCTTCGCTGCCGCCGCTGGGGCCTGCGATGCCGGTGATGGCGAGGCTGAGTTGGGCTTGGGAATGGCGCAAGGCCCCTTCGGCCATGGCGCGGGCGACGGGTTCGCTGACGGCGCCGTGTGTGGCGATGAGCTCGGCGGGCACGCCCAGCATTTGCTGCTTGGCTTCGTTGGAGTACGTCACCATGCCCCGCTCAAACCAGGCGCTGGAGCCTGCCAATGCCGTGCAGGCGGCGGCCACCATGCCGCCGGTGCAACTTTCGGCGCAGGCCATCATGCGGTTGGTGGCGATCAAGCATTGCGCCAATTCGGCGACGGCGGCGGTTATACGGTCGGCCATGCAGTCGAGATCAGACATGGGGAAAGCTCCAATTTCTCCTGTTTCACAAAGCCCGCTGGCATTGGCGCACAACGCGCAAATGCCATAGGCACGCCGATTTTGTCCGATACCATTGCCCGCTTTTTCATCCTTTGCCTGTTGTCCATATGAGCTCGCCTGCCTCCCCTCGCCCGCCCCTGCATGTTGGTGTTTTGACTGGCGGCGGCGATTGTCCTGGCCTGAATGCGGTGATTCGCGCCGTCACGCTGTGTTTAACGCAAGAGCTGGGCGCGCGCGTGACGGGAATTGAGCGCGGCTTTTGGGGTTTGATGGAGCGGCGCTCGCGCCCGCTCACGCGCGCGGATGTGCATCACATCGTGCACGAAGGCGGCACGATTTTGGGCACGCACAACAAAGCCAACCCGTTTCAGTGGACGCCCGCTGGCGGCGCCGATTGCTCTGCGCAGGCCCTGGCTTATGCGCGCGAGCTGGGGCTGGATGCGCTGGTGGTGATTGGCGGCGATGGCTCGATGAGCATTGCCCACCGGCTGGAGCGCCTGGGCCTGCCCGTGGTGGGCGTGCCCAAAACCATCGACAACGATTTGATGCACACCGATCGCACCTTCGGCTTTGACAGCGCGGTGGCCGTGGTGGCGCATGCGCTGGAGCGGCTGGAGACCACCGCCCGCAGCCATGGCCGCATCATGATTTTGGAGACGATGGGCCGCTATGCGGGCTGGATTGCGCTGGAAGGCGGCCTGGCGGGCGGCGCGGATGTGATCGTCATCCCCGAGCTGCCCTACGACATCGAAGCCATCGCCCTCGCCTGCCGCCAGCGCTACAGCCAGCAAGGCTACGCCCTTATCAGCATCGCCGAAGGCGCCAAACCGCAGGGCGGCGAGATGACGGTGCGCGAATACCTGCCCGACAGCCCCGATCCGCTGCGCCTGGGCGGCATCGGCGAAGTCCTGCGCAGCCAGTTGATGCCCCTGGTGGATTGCGAAATCCGCGCCACCCAATTGGGGCATTTGCAGCGCGGCGGCTCGCCCACGCCGTTTGACCGCGTGCTGGCCACGCGCCTGGGGCACTACGCGGCCGAGCTGGTCAAGCGCCGCGAATTCGGGCGCATGGTCGTGCTGCAAGGCGATGCCTGCCACAGCGTGCCGTTGGCCCAGGTGGCCGACCTCAACCGCACCGTGCCTTTGCAGCACCCGCTGCTGCGGGCGGCGCACAGCATGGGGATTGCGCTGGGCGTGGCGGATGCAGCGGCTTCTTAAGCCCGCATCAGGAATTTTTCAAAAGAAAAAAGGATTCTTACCTATCATGCCGAAATAGGCTAATTTTATTTCCTTTTGATTGGTAAAATGGAGTATTTCAGCGCCCTATTCCGGCCTACTCTGGCTGCACCGCCCCATGCTGCTGGCGATACTGCGTGGGCGACAGCCCCGTCCAGCGGGTGAAGGCGCGGGTAAAGCTCTTGGCGTTGTCAAACCCCGTCATGCCCGCAATTTTCTTGACGGGATGGCGGGTGCGCACCAGCAATTGGCAGGCGCGCTCGCTGCGCACCTCGTCCTTGATGCGTTGCAAGCTGGTGCCATCCTCATGCAAAAAACGGTGCAGGCTGCGCACGGACATGTGCAGCTCCTGGGCCAGGCTCTCGGCCGTTTGCAAACTGCCTTCGCCCTGGCTGAGCAACTGGCGCACGCGCTGCTGGGTCAGGCGATCGCGCCGATAGGGTTTGACCACCACCAGCAAAGCGCGCTGGAGCATGTGGTTCAGCGCCGTTTCATCGCGCCGCACGGGCATGTCCAGGTAATGGGCATCAAAGTGCAGGCAGGCGCGCTGCGCGCCATAGCGGATCGGGCCGGGGAACATCAGCCCCACCTGCGTGGCATACGCCGGTGCCGCAAAGGGCAAATCCACACCCAGCAGCGGAATCTGCGAATCGAGCAACCAGCAGGAAAAGCCATGCACATTGCGCAGCAGCGTCAGCAGCCCCATGCGGCGCTGATCCGGCTCGGCCGCAAAGTGCTCCTGCACGCTCACCGTCACCACCTTGCGCGCGCCTTGCTTGTGCACCTGCACTTGCAGCGCCAGATCTTGCGTGAGCAGGTTGTGGTGGCGGCACCAGCGCGTGAGCGCCACCCGCAGATTGGGCGCGCTGATGGAGGCGCGCGCCAGCAGCCCATAACTGCCCCACGGCAGGGGGCGGCTGAGCCAGCCCAGCGCCTCGTCGTCCAGATCGCGCATGGCGTGGGTGGAGAGGCGCTCCATCTGCAAAGCCGTGATGCAGCCGTTGGGGTTGCGCCAATCGGCGGGCGTGATATGGGCGTGCTCGAGCGCCTGCACGCTGCTTTTGCCTTTGCGGCGGTAGGCTTCCAAGATGGTGAGCACAAAGGCCACGGGCGAAGCCTTGGCGGGCTGCAACGACGGCTTGGCACTGGCGGCCGGGGACGATTCTTTGCAGGCTTCGGCACAGGCGGCGCCTCTGGAGCGAGCGCCCTGCCCGGCTGCGTGAAGGCTTGGAGAGGGATTGGTGAAAGCCACGTCGTCAAAAAGTGAAATGAATGGAGGAATTGACCGATTTTGGCACTTTTCGTGCCCGTTCTGACCCGGAATAAACCCTCTCCAAGCGTGCTGCATGCATGCCCGGCATGCAGCTTCCCCACCCTTTCTTTACGGGCTTGCGCACAGGCTTGAGGCTTACTCGTAGCGCACGGCGATGATTTCGTAGCTGCGCTCGCCGCCAGGGGCCTGGACGACGGCCACATCCCCTTCAAACTTGCCGATCAGCGCGCGTGCGATGGGGCTGGAGACGTTGAGCAAGCCTTGTTTGATGTCGGCCTCGTCCTCGCCCACGATTTGGTAGGTGACTTGCTGGCCGCTGTCCTCATCTTCCAGCTCGACGGTGGCGCCAAACACGACCTTGCCCTCCGCATCCAGCGCGGCGGGGTCAATCACCTGCGCGGCAGCGAGCTTGCCCTCGATGTCCTTGATGCGGCCTTCGATAAAGCCTTGCCGATCCTTGGCGGCGTCGTACTCGGCGTTCTCGCTCAAATCGCCTTGCGCGCGCGCTTCGGCAATGGCGTTGATGACGTTGGGGCGATCAACGGTTTTCAAGCGGTGCAACTCCGCCTTGAGCAGCTCGGCGCCGCGCTTGGTGATGGGAAGGGTGCTCATGTGTATCCTCGTTTTTCCAAAAAAATGCACCGCAGAGCGTTGCCGCTCAGCGGTGTGGTGTGTTCATCAAATCGATGGGGCGTATTGTAAGGGCTCTGCCTGTGCGCCATCGCAATGTGCAGCCTGCCAAAGGGCTTTCAATTATCAATCAATAGGCAAAAAATATGGCTTATTTCGGCTTGTTGGATATTAAGCTTAATTTCCTTTGGTTTGCATTTCCATTTTTGCCGCTGGCATTGTGGTGGCGCCGGGCTTAACGCTGCATGCGCAATTGCTCCAAGGCCTGCGCAGCCTCCTGCGCGCAGGGGCCTTGGTGGACGTGGGCCAGGTACTGCTGCAAATCTTCGATGGCGCGCTCCACCAGCCCCAATTGGCGGTAAGTCAGCGCCCGCTCGCGCAGCGTTTCCCAATCCGTTGGCAGCAGCGTCATCAGGCGGTTTTGCACGCCCAGCAGCCGCGCGAAATCGCGTTGCGCCATAAAGATGGCCTGCAAATTGCGCAGCATGTGCGCAATGATTTCGCGCGGCGTGGCGGTTTGCAAAAGCAGCCCGGGCATGCGCTGTTCAACCAGCGCGGCCATGCGGGCGTCGCCTGGGTGCAGCCGCTGCGCCAGATGCGCTGGCGAGAGTGAGCGGCCATTGAGCGGATCGATCACGATTTGTTGCCCTTGCCCGGGCAGCACGCGAATCAGCAATTGCCCGGCGAAGAACACGCCGTGCGCGTTGAGATAGACGTCTTTAGCCAACTCCAGCCACAGCAAGGCCAACGGGACTGCGCTGCCTTGGCGCTGGGCGAGCACGTGGTGCAGGTAGTGGTTTTCGGGGTCTTCATCGCCGCCGTCGTGGTTTCCGTGGCGCTCGCGGGGTTCGTGGTGAGGGCCAAATTGCAGCTCGTCGTAGAAAAAAAGGTTGAGCCGGATGAGGCGCTCGGCCACGGTCAAATAATGGATGCCCCGTTGGTTCAAGCGGGCCTGCAGGCGCTCGACGTCATCGAGCACTTGCTGCAAATCCAGTTGCGGGTATTCGTCCTGCGCCAGGCTGGCGGCCGCTTCAATCAGCGGGAAACCCTTGTCGGACTGCACGAGCGAAGCAAAGTATTCAAGCGGCGCGGGTGGCTGCAAATTCATCAACATCCGACATTCCCTCAGCAAAGCAAACAGCCTTTAACAGGCCAAAAATCTGGCCCATTGTCGGTCAAAATGCGCTTTCTTTCCGCATAAACCACGAGCGCACCGATAGTTGAAAACCCCGATTGCCAGGGTTTTTGGGCGCTTTTGGCGCTTTGCGGTGTTTTATCTGCCGCACAACAAAAAAGCCGGGCTGTGATTGGCCCGGCTTTTTCAATGGTGGTGATAGCGGCTATGGGTGTTCAGCCCAGGTTTTTGTCGATGAAGGCCTGGATTTGCGCCTTGTTGCCAGCGCCGACGTTGGTGGCGGCCAGTTGGCCGTTCTTGAACAGCATGAGCGTGGGGATGCCGCGAATGCCGTATTTGGCGGGTGTGTCGCGGTTTTCGTCCACGTTCATTTTCTTGATAGCCAGTTGGCCTTCGTAGGCGGCGGCCAGCTCGTCCAGCACGGGGGCGATTTGGCGGCAGGGGCCGCACCATTCGGCCCAGAAGTCGAGCAAAACGGGGGTGGCCGATTGCAGCACTTCGGCCTCGAAGTTGGCGTCGGTGATGTGGGTGATCAAAGCAGAGGACATGGGGAACCTTTCAAATGCAACAGCCCGGTGGCCTAAAAATGAAAAACAGGCGTGGATTCTGACAGAAGTTGATACGCCACGCTGGCGAGAGGGGCTGCGCGGCGCTCTGGTTGCAAACAGCCGCGCGCTTCATCGGCCCGATTCACCAGCCCAATTCATCAAAGCGCATTCACTGCAACTTCACTGCAACCACTGGGGCTTGCGCTTTTGCAAAAAGGATTGCACGCCTTCCTTGCCCTCCGCGCTGGCGCGGATGTCGGCAATGCCTTGCACGGTTTGGGCGATCAGGGCTGCGTCGATGGGGCGCTCGGCCACGTCTTGCACCAGTTTTTTGCATTCGCGCACGGCATTGGGGCTGGCGCTGCTCAGCGCGGCGCACAGCTCGGCCACCTTGGCATCCAGCGCGGCGGCGTCGGGCACGATGGCATGGATGAAGCCGGTGCGCAAAGCCTCCTGGGCGTCGAAGCGCTCGGCCGTCAAAAAGTAGCGGTGCGCCGCGCGCGGCCCCATGGCGCGGATGACGTAGGGGCTGATGGTGGCCGGAATCAGGCCGAGCTTGACTTCACTGAGGCAAAAGCCCGCGCCTTCCACGGCCACGGCCATGTCGCACGCGGCCACCAGGCCCATGCCGCCGGCGTACACGTCGCCTTGCACGCGGGCAATGGTGGGTTTGGGGCATTCGTAGATCACGCGCAGCATTTCGGCCAGCTTGCCCGCATCGGCCAGGTTTTCCTCGCGCGTGTAATCGGCCATGCGGCGCATCCAGTTGAGGTCGGCCCCGGCGCAAAAGGCTTTGCCTTCGGCGGCGAGCACGATGGCGCGCACATCCGCACGCTGGCCCAGCTCGCCAAAGGCCTGGGTGAGTTCGGCGATGACTTCGTCGTTAAAGGCGTTGCGCACGTCGGGGCGGTTGAGGGTGACGGTGGCGATGTGGCCTTCTGTGGTGATGCGAAGGGTTGGGGTCATGGACGGGGTGCTCCTTGTGATCGTGTGGGATACGGGTTCAAGCGGGCGATCCTACGCGAGGCGGGGCCTTGGGCAAGCCCCCGATTGAGCCACTTTGGCAACCTTTGCGTTCGTTGTTGGCCGTGCGCCCTCTCCTGCTTGCGGGGGGAGGGTTCGGCAACACACCTTGGCCCGCGTGCCGCAGGGCAAGGGTGCGTTCATCTGCAAAGGTCAGGCAATTTATCAATCAAAGTAAATTTGAAACAATACCCATCATGCCGAAATGGGAAATTTTTATTTCCAATTGAAATGTAAAACGAATTCACTTGCCCTGTCCTTGGCGGGCTTGGGCGTTGCGCTCGCGCAGGTGGGCGAGCTTTTCGCCGATCTTGATTTCCAGCCCGCGCGGCACGGGTTGGTAGAACTGTTGCGCGGGCATGCCTTCGGGCAGGTAGTTTTCTCCAGCGGCAAAGGCATCGGCCTCGTCGTGGGCGTAGCGGTAGTTTTTGCCGTAATCCAGCTCTTTCATCAGCGCCGTGGGGGCGTTGCGCAGGTGCAGGGGCACGGGGCGGGTGCCGTCTTGCTTGACCCAGGCTTTGGCGGCTTTGTAGGCGGTGTAAACGGCATTGGATTTGGGCGCCACGGCCAGATAGACGATGCATTCGGCCAGCGCCAGCTCGCCTTCGGGTGAGCCCAGGCGCTCGTAAGTTTCCACCGCATCCAACGCCAGGCGCAGCGCGCGCGGGTCGGCCAGGCCGATGTCTTCGGCGGCCATGCGGATCATGCGCCGGCCGATGTAGAGCGGATCCACCCCGCCATCGAGCATGCGCACCAGCCAGTACAGGGCGGCGTCGGGGTCGGAGCCGCGCATGGATTTGTGCAGCGCGCTGATGGTGTCGTAAAACTGCTCGCCGCCTTTGTCGTAGCGGCGCAGGCGCTCGCCCAGCACGCGGTGCAGCCAGGCGGGGGTGATGGTGGCAAGCTGCTCTTGCTGCGCGGCCAGGGCCAGGGTTTCGAGGGTGTTGAGCAGGCGGCGGGCGTCGCCATCGGCCCAATCGAGCAATTGCGCCAGCGCGCCCTCCTCCATCGCAGGCACGGCGCCCAGCGCCTGGGCGCGCTGCACGATTTCGCGCAAATCTTCCGGCCCCAGAGGCTGCAAAACGTAAACGGCCGCGCGCGAGAGCAAGGCGGAGTTGACTTCAAACGAGGGGTTTTCCGTCGTCGCGCCCACGAAGGTGAACAGGCCGCTTTCGACGTGGGGCAAAAAGGCGTCCTGCTGGCTTTTGTTGAAGCGGTGCACTTCATCGACGAAGACGATGGTGCCTTGCGGCATCAAGCCATCGCGCGCGCGCTGGGCCAGCTCCACGGCTTCGCGGATTTCCTTCACGCCGCCCAGCACCGCGCTGATGGGGATGAATTGCGCGTCAAACGCATGGGCCATTAGCCGCGCAATCGTGGTTTTGCCCACGCCGGGCGGCCCCCAGAGGATGCAACTGTGCGGCCGCCCCGATTCAAACGCCAGCCGCAGCGGCATGCCCTCGCCCAGCAAATGGCGCTGGCCGACGACTTCGCCCAGCGTATGGGGGCGCAGGCGCTCGGCCAGGGGTTGGTGCGGTTGCGTTGCCATGGATGGAGAGGGCAATGGAGAGTGGATTCAGAGCAAAAGCAAATGCTCGGCAGTAGCGCCGCGCACGGCGGAAAGGGCAATGCGCTGGTCGAAGCTGGCCAAAGCGCCGCCGTGCTTGACGGCCAGGGCCAGTAGATACGCATCGGTGATTTGGTTGTGGCCGCTGATGCGGGTGAAATCCAACACCTCATCGGCCACCAGAGAGAGGTCATCGGGCCAGAACTGGTGGTCCAGCAAGGCATAGATTTCATGCAGCTTGCTGCGCACCCGCTCAAAACCAACTGGGCCGATACGGCGGCTGTATCCAGGCAGATTGAGGATGCGCAAAACGCCGTTTTCAGTGAGCGGGCAGGTGGCAATGGCAGGCAGGGCGCTCATGAAGCGCTGCGCGTTTTGACTATGCGGATGACTGTCGTCAAGCAGCGCAATCCAGACATTGACATCCAACAGCAGGCGGCGAGGAGTGGACATGGCTCACATGCCCTCTTCATCTTGCAAGCGGTAAATATGCTCACTGCTGATGACATCGCCCTCACGCGCAGGCAGCAAGCTGAAAGGGCTGCGCAAAGCCGGCGTTTCCTGCACGGCAGGCGCAGTCGAATGGCCATGCGCCTGCACGCCGCGGCGCATCCATTTGGACACCGCCTGCCCCAGCGTAATGCGCTCGCGCTGGGCGGTTTGCTGCGCGAGGATGAGCATGTCGTCGTCCAGATTGAAGGTGCTGCGCATCAGAGACTCCTTTACATCAAAGCATGAAATTGATGCACTGATGCTAGAGAACATCGCGCCGCCTGGCAAGCAGGCCCTTTCGCCCACGCTGCATCGATCAAGCAACCGGATGGGCCTTTTGCCTTGCCAGCGCCGCCTTGATGAAGGCATTGAACAGCGGATGCCCCGCCCAGGGCGTACTTTTGAATTCGGGATGGAATTGCACGCCGATAAACCAGGGGTGCACGTTTTGCGGCAGCTCGACGATTTCGGTCAAGTGCTCGCGCTGCGTCAGCGCCGAAATCACCAGACCCGCTTCGCGCAGCTTGTCCAGGTATTTGGTGTTGGCCTCGTAGCGGTGGCGGTGGCGCTCGGTCACCACGTCGCCGTAGATCTGGTGCGCCAGCGTGCCGGGCTGCACGTCGGAGCTTTGCGCGCCCAGGCGCATGGTGCCGCCCAGATCGCTGCTGGCGTCGCGCTTTTGGATGCTGCCGTCCTGGTCTTCCCACTCGTCGATGAGGGCGATCACCGGCTCAGGCGTGTGCGGATCAAACTCGGTGCTATTGGCCTTGGTCAAGCCAGCCACATGGCGCGCGTATTCGATGGTGGCCACCTGCATGCCTAAGCAAATGCCCAGATAGGGCACCTGGTGCTCTCGCGCGTAGCGGGCGGTGGCAATCTTGCCTTCCACTCCGCGCGCGCCAAAGCCGCCGGGCACCAAAATGCCGTCGTAAGCGGCAAGCGATTGCACCGCCTGGGCATCGCCCTCAAACGTTTCGGAGTCGATGTGGCTGATTTCTACCTGCACGCCACTGGCCAGGCCCGCGTGGCGCAGCGCTTCGTTGACGGATTTGTAGCTGTCGGACAGCTCCACATACTTGCCCACCATGGCAATGCGCACCTGGCCTTGGGGATGCTCGGTTTTGTAAACCAGATCGTCCCAGCGGCGCAGATTGGCGGGCGGGGTGTTCAGGCGCAGCTTGTCGCAAATCATGCCGTCCAGCCCCTGCTCGTGCAGCAGGCGGGGGACTTTGTAAATGGAGTCCACATCGGGCATGGAGATCACGCCCCATTGCGGCACGTTGGTGAAAAGGGAGATTTTGTCCTTCTCGTCCTGCGGGATGGCGCGGTCGGCGCGGCACAGCAGCGCATCGGGCTGGATGCCGATTTCGCGCAGCTTTTGCACCGTGTGCTGGGTGGGCTTGGTTTTCAGCTCGCCAGCGGCGGCAATCCAGGGCAGATAGGTCAAATGCACGAAGGCGCTGTTGTTGGGGCCGAGCTTGAGCGCGAGCTGGCGCACGGCTTCCAGAAACGGCAGCGATTCGATATCGCCGACCGTGCCACCAATCTCGGCAATGGCCACGTCCACCGCATCGGGCGTGCCAATGCCTGCGCCGCGCTGGATGAATTCCTGGATCTCGTTGGTGATGTGGGGGATGACCTGCACCGTCTTGCCCAGGTAATCGCCCCGGCGCTCTTTTTCCAGCACGCTTTGGTAGATGCGGCCGGTGGTGAAGTTGTTGGCCTGCTTCATGCGCGTTTCGATGAAGCGCTCGTAATGGCCCAAATCCAGGTCGGTTTCGGCGCCATCGTCGGTCACAAACACCTCGCCGTGCTGAATGGGACTCATGGTGCCCGGATCGACGTTGATGTAGGGATCGAGCTTGATGAGGGTGACTTTGAGGCCGCGCGACTCAAGCAGCGCCGCCAACGAGGCGGCGGCGACGCCTTTGCCCAAAGAGGAAACGACGCCGCCGGTAACGAAGACAAATTTGGTCATGTCTCGAAGGGAGAAAGAGATGGCAGCCCAGGGGCCGCAAGCCCCGCCAGCCAAGCTGGCTGCACGCCCAAACGGGGGCGATCAGGGGCAAAAGGCGCGGCGCAAAGGAAAAGAAAGGGACAGGGCCGAATCGGCAATTCTACCTTTGCCCCCGCCCCCTGCACTTGGCCCCCTGGCGACTGCATTAACATCGCGCGCCGCATGGCAAAGCATTGCGTCCCAACCGCTGCGCCGTTGCACGCAAATGCCTTGCCAGACGCCTTTTCACATCTTTTCCCACAAGGTTATCCACAAGGCAATTCCTGTTGTGGCAGCGCTTTCACGGCCCATTGTGGATAAGCGCCTTCCATCCTTTCGCTTTTTTTCTTCCCGCCCATGCACCTGGTATCCGTGGCTGTGAATGCGCCTTTTCATAGTGGCGTAGGCCATTTGCTCAGCTACCTCAGCGCCCAGCCGTTGCCAGCGGGAACCCTGGTGCGCGTGCCCTTGGGGCAGCGGGAAGTGCTGGGCATTGTTTGGCCGCATGGGGAAAACCCGGATACACCAGAAAAAGATATCCACAAGCTCAAAGAAGTGGTCGCCGTGCTCGACGGGCAGCCGCCCCTGCCCGCCTCCTGGTGCGCACTGATCGCCTTTGCCGCCCGCTATTACCAGCGCAGCCTGGGCGAGATGGCCATCACCGCCCTGCCCACCGCCTTGCAAGAGCACAGCGCCGCGCAATGGCACAAACGCCTGCAAAAGCTGGAGCGGACCTTCAACCCGCCACCCCAGCCCGCACGCAAGCGCCGCAAGACGCCGCCTGAAACCACCGCCAACGCCCCCGCAGCGCAGCCCATAGCCCACCCCACAACTGCCCCGAGCAGCGGTGCGCCCCCGCTGAACGGCCCAGGCGCCAGCGCCCTCCCCGCTCTGGACAAACCCGCACTCACCCCCGCGCAAAGCAGCGTACTGGATCGCCTGTTGGCCGCCCCAGCGGGCGCCAGCCTGCTGCACGGCGTCACCGGCAGCGGCAAGACCGAGGTCTATCTGCAACTGGCCGAAGCCCTGCTGCGCGCCAACGCCCAGGCGCAACTGCTGTTCATGGTGCCCGAGATCAACCTGGCCCCGCAGTGGCAAGCCCTGCTGCAAGCGCGCTTTGGCCCCTGGCTGGGTGAAGACTGCGTGGCCGTCATGCACAGCGCTCTGGCCCCCGTGCAACGCCTGCACGACTGGCTGGCCGTGCACCAGGGGCGCAAACGCCTGGTGCTGGGCACGCGCATGGCCGTGCTGGCCAGCTTCGCGCACCTGGCCCTCATCGTCGTCGATGAGGAGCACGACGCCAGCTACAAACAACAAGACGGCGCGCGCTACCACGCGCGCGATCTGGCCGTCTGGCGCGGCCACCAGTTGGGCATCCCCGTCGTGCTCGGCTCGGCTACCCCGTCGATGGAAAGCTGGCACAACAGCCGCCCCACCCTGCCCGGCCAGGCCGGCGGGCGCTACCAGCGCCTGAGCATGCCCGAGCGCATCGGCGGCGGCGCCCTGGCCGCCCTGCGCGTAGTCGATATGCGCCAGCACCCGCGCGAGGCCGTGCTGGCCGAGCCGCTGCTGGCCGCCATGCGCGCGCGCATCGACGCGGGCGAGCAATGCATGGTCTTGCTCAACCGCCGTGGCTACGCCCCCGTGCTGCGCTGCGGCGCCTGCGGCTGGAAAAGCGATTGCCCCCATTGCTCGGCCCACCAGGTCGTGCACAAAAGCGAGCGCCAATTGCGCTGCCACCACTGCGGCTGGAGCACGCCCCTGCCGCGCCACTGCCCCCAATGCGGCAGTATCGACATCGCCCCCATCGGCCGCGGCACCGAGCAATTGCAAGAGCTGCTGGAACACACCCTGGGCAGCCTGGCCCTGACCGACGGGCGCATCCCGCAAATCCTGCGCATCGATGCCGACTCCACCCGCCACAAAGGGGCGTTGCAAAAGCAGCTCGCGCAAGTGCACCGGGGCGATATCGACATCCTCGTGGGCACGCAAATGATTGCCAAAGGGCACGACTTCCGTCGCATCGGGCTGGTGGCCGTCGTCCAGCCCGATGGCGCGCTGTACTCCAGCGACTTTCGCGCGCCTGAGCGGCTGTTTGCCCTGCTCATACAAGCCTCCGGCCGCGCCGGGCGCGATGCCCGCTACATGGCCGCTGGCGCCTCGCAACCCGAGCTGTGGCTGCAAACCTGGGAGCCTGGCCACCCCCTCTACGCCGCCCTGGCCCGGCAGGACTACCCCGGCTTTGCCGCCCTGCAACTGCAAGAGCGCGCCCAGGCGGGCATGCCCCCCTTCAGCCACCAGGCCCTGCTGCGCGCCGACGCCCGCAGCCAGGACGCCGCGCAAGACTTTTTGCGCCACATCGCCCGCCTGGCGCAAGCGGCGCGCCTGCCCGGCAGCGAGCACGTCACCGTCTATCCCCCCCTGCCCCTGCCCGTGCAGCGCGTGGCCAATGCCGAACGCGCCCAAATGCTGCTGGAGAGCGCCTCGCGCAAAGCCCTGCAAGCCTACCTGGCCGCCTTGCAGCCCCTGCTGCACCAGGCAAAAAAACAGGCCCCGAAGGGCCTGCTGCGTTGGCTGGTGGATGTGGATCCGCTCAGCATCTGATTTATAATTCAAAAAGAAAAAATAACACGCCTTTTCGGCATGGTAGGTTTTATTTCAATTTTCCTTTGATTAAAAAACTTCAATCCCGCTGGGCGGACTCGATGGTGTTGGCCAGCAGCATGGTGATGGTCATGGGGCCGACGCCGCCGGGCACGGGGGTGATCCAGGAGGCGACTTCCTTCACAGCCTCGAAGTCCACATCGCCGCAGAGCTTGCCTTCGGCGTTGCGGTTCATGCCCACGTCGATGACGACGGCGCCGGGTTTGACCATATCGGCGGTGATGAGCTTTTCGCGGCCCACGGCGGCCACCAGCACATCGGCCTGGCGCGTCATAGCGGCCAAATCGGGCGTGGCGCTGTGGCAGATGGTGACGGTGGCGCTGCGCGCCAGCAGCATCATGGCCATGGGCTTGCCGACGATGTTGCTGCGGCCGACAACAACGGCGTGCTTGCCCCGCAGTTCGTAGCCGATGTCATCGAGCATCTTCAGGCAGCCGTGCGGCGTGCAGGGCCAAAAGCCCCCGGCCAGGCCCGTCATCAGCGCGCCGGCGCTGCTGATGTGAAAGCCGTCCACATCCTTGGCGGGGGAGATGGCCTCGATCACCGCATCGGCGTCGATATGTTCTGGCAGGGGCAGTTGCACCAGGATGCCGTGGATGGCCGGGTCGTTGTTGAGCGCGGCTATGCGCGCCAGCAGCTCGGCCTGAGTGATGCTGGCGGGGTGTTGTTCCAGCACGGAGTGGATGCCGGTTTCCTCGCACGCCTTGATTTTGTTGCGCACGTACACCTGCGAGGCGGGGTTCTCCCCCACGAGGATGACGGCCAGCCCGGGCCGTTTGCCTGCGGCGGTAAGGGTTTGTACCTGTTGGGCAAAGGCCGAGCGCAGTTTGCGCGAGAGGGCAAGGCCGTCGATGATCTGGGCGGTCATGGTGGTGTGAAGGGCTATGGGGTTGAAGGGAAGATGAAAGCGCGACGGCCGCATGTGCGGCCGCTGGAGCAAGGGGCGAGCGCTGCCAAACGCTCAAATGGCTTTGCCCGTTGCGGAGGTGGCGGGCTGGCCGACGCCGTTGCCGCCGAGCACGACTTTGAGCAAATCGGCCACCGTGTTGGCGCTGAGCTTTTCCATGATGTTGGCGCGGTGGGCTTCGACGGTTTTGATGCTGATGCCCAGGTCGTCGGCAATTTGCTTGTTCAGGCGCCCGGCCACGATGCGCTCGAGCACTTGCGATTCGCGCGCGGTGAGCTTGGCCAGCAAGGCTTCGCGCGTGGCCGCTTGCTGCTGATCGGCAAAGCTGGCGCGGGCCTGCTCGAGCATGCGGGTGACCAGCGAGGTGATGGCCTGCTCGTCAAAGGGTTTCTGGATGAAGTCCACCGCGCCTTGCTTCATGGTTTGCACGGCCAAGGGCACGTCGCCGTGACCGGTGATGATGGCGATGGGCAAGGCGGGGTTGGCGCTGGCCAGTTGGGCTTGCAGATCCAGACCGGACATGCCGCCCATGCGGATGTCGCTGATCAGGCAGGCCACTTCGCGGCTGTCGTACTGGTTCAAGAAGGCTTCTGCGCTTTCAAAGCAGCGCACGTGAAAGTTGCGCCCTTCCAGCAGCCATTGCAGCGAATCGCGAATGGCCTCGTCATCGTCAACGATGTAAACGGTGCCTTTTTTGTTGTTGCTCATACAAAGGTTTGGGTGGGGAATGGGGATCAGCCCAGGATCGGCAATGGGGGGGTATGCGATTCGGGGTCATCGGCGCTGCCGTGCGGCGATGCGGGCAGCCAGAATGAGAATTCACAGCCGCTGACCTGGCCCTGGGCGGGGTCGCCATTGTAGAGGTTGCGCACTTGGAGCTGTCCGTGGTGCGTTTCGATGATGCTGCGGCACAGGTTCAGACCGATGCCCATGCCGTCGCGTTTGGTGGAGTAAAAGGCGTCAAAGAGCTGGCCCAGCGTTTCTTCTGGCAGGCCAGGGCCTTGGTCGGTGATGACGAAGCGCACGCCCCGGCCCTGGCCGTTTTCGCTTTCATGGTGCAGCAGGCGCAAATCAATGCCACGCTGATGGGGTGGTTTTTGCGCGCCATCGACGGCTTCGGCGGCGTTTTTCAGCAAGTTGATCAGCACTTGTTCAATGAGGATGGCATCGACTTCCAGCATAGGCAAATTCGGCTCCATATACACGCTCAGGCGGGTATTGCGCTTGCGGATTTCGATGTTGGCCAGCTCCACCGCTTCGGAGACCAAGCGGTGCGGTGAGCAGATTTCGCTGACCGATTCGCTGCGTTTGACGAAGGAGCGGATGCGCTGAATCACCTGCCCGGCGCGGATGGCCTGGTGGGCGGTTTTCTCCAGCGGCGTCAGCAGACCTTCGCGGTCGATGGTGCCGGCCTTGATGCGCGAGATCATGCCGTTGGTGTAGTTGGTGATGGCCGCCAGCGGCTGGTTGAGCTCGTGCGCGACGCTGGAGGCCATTTCGCCCATCGTCATCAGGCGGCTGACGGTTTCCATCTTGGCCACCTGGCGCGCGGCTTGCTCCTCGGCCTGTTTGCGCTTGGTGATGTCGGTGGCGATGAGCATTTGCGCCAGGCGGCCATCGACCCAGTCCAGATAGCGCGAGCGCACTTCCAGCCATTTGTCCAGCGCCTGGACGTACATCTCGGCGCGCTCGCTGTTGGCGCTGGTGATGCTTTCCGATGGCAGGCCCATGAGGGCGTCCTCCTCCTCGATGGCATCGCCTGTTTGCATGATGCTGGCGCCAGCGAGCATGTGCATGTGGCCCTGGCTGTCGGAGCCAAACCATTGGCGGTACATGCGGTTGGCAAACAGCAGCTCGTGGCTGCCCAGCGGGGCGACGGAGATGGAGGCGTCCAGCGCCTCCAGCACCCGCGTGAAGCGGTCGTGCGCGGCGCTGAGTTGCTGGCGGATGCGGTTGGGTTCGGTGATATCGGTGATGGTCGAAAGCCAGCCGGTTTGCGCACCATGCTCATCGCGCAGCGGCACCAGATGAATGCGCGCATCGAAGGTGGAGCCGTTGCGCCGCCGCATGCGCAGTTGCAGGCCGTTGGGGTAATGGCGCCCGGCCAGCTCGGCGCGAAAGCGCTCCATGAGCACATCCTTGTCTTTCGGCGGCCAATAGGGAAAGGGCGCGCGCATGCCCACCATTTCTTCCTGATTCCAGCCCACCATGCGGCTGAAGGCGGCGTTGGTGTAGGTGGTGGTGCCCTCCATGTCGAGCACGCGGATGCCCGTGGTCAGCGCGTTTTCGATGGCCAGGCGGAAGTTCGATTCCTCATGCAGCTTGCGCTGGGCCTGCAAGCGATAACGGCTTAAGCGCCAATTGAGCAGCAAAGTGACGATGGTGGTCAGGCCCAGCAGCATCATCAAAACGAACAGCGCGTTGCCGATGAGGTTTTCATCGCTGCGGTAGAGCGTGGCCTGCAAGCGCATGTGCTCGCCCAGCGGCGCCACGGGCAGGGTGACGTGCGCCAGTTGGCTGCCCAGCGCGTCGTGGCGGGAGACGGCCTCCATGCCCGCAATGCGCTGCCCGCGCGCATCGACCAGCGCCACCGCCATGTCCTGCACGCTGCCCTGGCTGAGCAAAGCGCCCAGCAGCAGTTGCGGCGAATACTCCGCCACCACCGAGCCGAGGTAGATCTCGCGCGCATACATCGGCGTGTGCAGGCGCAGCACCGCGCTTTGCCCGGCGGGCTTGGCGGCGCCGGCATCGCCAGGGCTTGGCTCGGTCAGCGTCAATTCCCAATGGCTTTGGCGGCGGGCGCTTTCCTGCTGCCCTTGCTGAGCCGCGCCGGGCAAGCGACCGCGCAGCAGGGCCGAGTGCAGGCTGGTGATTTCGCGGTGCTGGGTATCCATCAGGCGCAGCGCATACAGCGAAGCATCGCGGGCGATGAGGGTGCGCGCGCCGGAGTCGAAGTCGTGTTTGTCGGTGTGCCCTTCCAGGCCGTTGACCAGGTGCTGGATATCCTCTTGCTTGCTCAGCAGCAGCTCGCTCAGGCGCAAGGCCAGAAACTGGCTGCGCTGCTCCAGCGCCTGCGCTTCGCGGGCTTTTTCTTCCATGCGGAGAAACAGATACGCGCCCAGCATCACGATCGTGAACAGCACCACCGTCAGCAGCGGAAACAGATAGCCCCACACGGCCTGGCTGTGCGCGCTCAAGCGCTGCCACTGCGCCGACAGCGCGGCAAACCCGCTGCGCAAAAGGCTGCGGCGGGCATCGGGTGGTGGCAAGGGAGTGGGCGGCAAAGACATGGCAGAGATGGGCAAGCCTGGCGAAAGCAAAAGGGGCCAAAGCAAAAGGGCTGGCGTCTGGCAAGCAACGCAGCCCTTTTATTTTTTACAAATCAAATAGAAATATGAAAATCCGATTTCGGCAGCACTGTCAATGAATTTTAATTTCAAAAAATCACTTTGATTTGCAATTCATTCAATAGCGCTTGTACAGCAGCGAAACACACAGCGCCGCCGCAATGCCCACGAACATCAAAAACGACCAGTTGGCAATGCTCATGCCCAAAAAACTCCAGTCAATGGCCGTGCAATCGCCCGAGCCGCGAAACAGCATCGGGATGGCTTTGCTGATGGGGTAGTTCTCCACAATGCCGTAGAAATCGCGCCCGCAACTGGCGATTTCCGGCGGATACCACTGCATCCAGCTTTGGCGCGCGGCCACGAATGCGCCAAAGCCGCTGAGCGCCAGGATCACCACCGTCCAAAGCGCTTGCCACCAGCGCGCGCGCCAGGCGCAACCCAACGCGGCGGCAACGCCAACCAGCACAAACGCATAGCGCTGCACCACGCACATCGGGCACGGATCCAGCCCCACGCTGTGCTGCAAATACAGGCCAAAGCCCAACAAACCCGCGCACGCCAGGGCGATCAGCCCCATCAAGCGGCGCGGCGATGCAAAGAGAAAATCCCACAGCGGTTTCAAACCCAATCCTTTCCAAATCCTGCCCATGCAAGCGGCCTGGCCGCACAAAAAACGGGCCATGCATGCCCGCATACAGGCCCATCCAAGCGCCGCTATTGTGTGCTGGTTTACCCGTAAGTTCCGGGCAAGTTCAGAAAGGCACACCAATATCCAACCAAAGGCAAAAAAATCACCTTATTTTGTCAACATAGTAGTCAAATTGATTTTCCTTTGATTGATAAAAAAAGAAATGCTCCGCCCATCTAACTGAGCAGGCTGGTAGGATCGCCAGCCTTTTGTCTTGCCTTTTGTCTTGCCTTTTGCCCCGCGACGACGCCACGCCCATGCCCTCCCCCCACGCCCTGCCCCCTCCCCTGGCCCATGCATCTGCGGCCGATTGGGCCGCTTTTGCCGCCTGTGCGCTGGAACGTCTGCGCGCCCAGGCGCCGCTGGTGCAATCCATCACCAACCGCGTTGCCGCCCAGTTCACTGCCAACATCCTGCTGGCCCTGGGCGCAGCGCCTGCGATGGTGGATACCCCGGGCGAGGCGGGCCTTTTTGCGCGCATGGCCTCGGCCCTGTCCATCAACCTGGGCACACCCGTGCCCGCGCAGGCCGATGCGGTGCTGGAGGCCGCCCACGCCGCGCAGGCCGCAAGCAAGCCCTGGGTGCTCGATCCCGTCGCCATCGGCGCCCTGCCCCTGCGCACAGCCCTGGCGGCGCAATTGCTGGCCCTGCGCCCGCCCATCATCCGCGGCAATGCGTCGGAAATCCTGGCGCTGGCAGGCCACAGCGGCGGCGGCCGCGGCGTGGACGCCACCGACAGCGTGGCCCAGGCGCGCCAGGCCGCCATTGCGCTGGCTGAGCAAACGCAAGGCGTGGTGGCAGTCTCCGGCCCGGTGGACTTTCTCACCGACGGGCGCAACCAGCTCCACCTGGCCAACGGCACGCCGCTGCTCACCCGCATCACCGGCGGCGGCTGCGCCCTGGGCGCCGTGATGGCCGCGTTTGCCGCCCTTGCGCCCTTGTACGCCCCGCACGCCGCAGCGCAAACGCAGCCACAGCCGCCCAGCCCGCTGCTGGCGCTGACGGCCGCGGCGGTGCTGGTCTATACCATCGCCGCCGAACAAACGGCCGCCCACGCGCCCGGGCCCGGCAGCTTTGCGGTGCAATTGATCGACCAACTGGCCTGGATCGACGCAGCCAGCGTGCGCGAGCGCGCCCGCATCGAAGTGCAGCGCTGAGCGCTCGTGCCAACGCCCAGCCAACGCCCAAGTGGCCCCACCGCCGCTGCCCGGCGGCCGCAAAGGCTTGCGTTACGATATGTTTCTCTGCGACCTAGCAAGCCGCCGTTGGCGGGCTTGATTCATTTCTTCAGAAAAAACCACGACCTATCCCGCCTCGCTGGCTTGTTGCAAGCTGGCAAGGCGCCCCGCTTATGGAACCCCCTAGTCCCCACTGCCGCACTTTCGCGCATCCGCGCCGACTACCCACCTTGGCACGCCCGCCGCACCCCGTCGCTGCACCCTTGAGGCAAGGAGGCCTGGCATGGAAGCGTTGATTCTTGTGGGCCTGATCGTGCTCAACGGCATTTTTGCCATGTCCGAGATTGCGCTGGTGACGGCACGCCGCGCGCGCTTGCAGGCCAAGGCCGATGAAGGCGACAAGGGCGCGGCCGTGGCGCTGGAGCTGGGCGAGGACCCCACGCGCTTTCTCTCCACCATCCAGATCGGCATCACCTCCATCGGCCTGCTCAACGGCATCGTGGGCGAGGCCGTGCTGGCCGCGCCGCTGGCCGCGTGGCTGACCGCGCTGGGCATGCCCGCCACCTCGGCCAGCGTGACCGCCACCATCGTCGTCGTCATTGGCGTGACCTACGTCTCCATCGTCGTGGGCGAACTCGTGCCCAAGCGCCTGGGGCAAATCTCGCCCGAACCCGTGGCCCGCCTGGTGGCGCGGCCTATCCAGTGGCTGGCCGCGCTCACGCGCCCTTTCGTGTGGCTGCTGACCTTCTCCACCAACGCCTTGCTCAAAATCGCTGGCGCGCGCCAGGCGGGTGACGACGGCGTCACCGCCGAGGAAATCCGCGCCATGCTGGCCGAAGGCTCGCAAACGGGCGTCATCCACCAAAACGAGCACGACATCGTGCGCAACGTCTTCCGCCTGGATGACCGCGAAGTCGGCTCGCTCATGACGCCGCGCACCGACATCGTTTACGTCGATCTGCAAGACAGCGACGAGGCCAACCTGCAACGCATGATTGCCTCCGGCCACACCCGCTTTCCCGTGTGCAGCGGCGGGCTAAGCCACATCCTGGGCTACATCCACGCCAAGCAGGTGCTGGCGCGCATCAGCCAGGGCGAGGGGCCGGACTTCGCGCGCGAGCTGCACACCAGCCTGTACGTACCCGAAACCCTCACCGGCATGGCCTTGTTGGCGCAATTTCGCGCCAACAGCCTGCAAATGGCCTTTGTGGTGGACGAATACGGCGAAACCCAAGGCATGGTGACCCTGCAAGACGTCACCGAAGCCCTCACCGGCGAATTCACCACCCGCAATGCCGATGACGCCTGGGCGCGCCAACTGGACGAAACCACCTGGTCGCTCTACGGCACCATCCCCACCGTTGAACTCAAAGACCGGCTGGGCCTGGCCAGCGTGCCGGAAGAAGAACGCGGCCTCTACCACACCCTCAGCGGCATGTTCATGCTGCTGCTCGAGCGCATCCCGCAAGTGGGCGACCAATTCGACTGGCAAGGCTGGCGCTTCGTCGTCGAGGAAATGGAGGGCAAGATGGTCGAGCGCGTCATCGCCACGCGCCTGCCCGATGCCCCCCCGCCTGGCGCGCCAGAATCCCAAACGCCGTAAGCAGCTTGCAAGCGGGTTTGCGAGCGGGCGCGAAAGAAAGCGCCCGCACAAGGTAAAAAAACTCCCACTAGAATCGCGCCCGCTCTCGTTAAAGGTGAAAGCCTATTAGCCCAGCGCCCGGCGCGCTGGCAGAGACAACGCAGACGCGCAATCTTCCCCCACCAACGCCAAAGAGAGGAACGCCATGAGCTACACCCTTCCCGCCCTGCCCTACGCCTACGACGCCCTGGAGCCGCACATCGATGCGCAAACGATGGAAATCCATCACACCAAGCACCATCAAACCTACATCAACAACCTGATTACGGCCGTCAAAGGCACGGAATTTGATGGCAAAAGCGCCGAAGAACTGATTGTTGACCTGAACAAGCTGCCCGAAGGCATCCGCACCGCCGTGCGCAACAACGGCGGCGGCCACGCCAACCACAGCCTGTTCTGGACCGTCATGGCCCCCGCAGGCCAAGGCGGCGGCGGGCAACCCGGCGGCGAGCTGGCAGCCGCCATCGAGCGCGACCTGGGCGGCTTTGACGCCTTCAAGGAAGCCTTCACCAAAGCCGCCCTCACCCGCTTTGGCAGCGGCTGGGCCTGGCTCTCCAGCGACAAAAACGGCAAGCTGCTGGTGGAAAGCAGCGCCAACCAGGATAGCCCCTTGATGAGCGGCATCGGCTCGGGCAACACCCCCGTGCTGGGCCTGGACGTGTGGGAGCACGCCTACTACCTGAAATACCAAAACCGTCGCCCCGACTACATCGCCGCCTTCTTCAACGTGGTGAACTGGGCAGAAGTGGAGCGCCGTTACCAGCAAGCCAAGGGCTGATACCCGGCGGCCCGCGCCCGCCAGCAGGTAACAAAACCGCTACCCCGCTGAGTGCGCCGCACCCCCGAACCGCAGCCGCCCGCAAGGGCGCTGCGGTTTTTTCATGCGGCATGGGCGCATAGGGCACGACGAGCAAATTACATATCAAGAAAAATCAAACCAATACCATCATGCCAAAAAATGGCATTTTTATTTCTTTTTGATTTGTATTATTGGGCTTCCTGAATCAAGGCGGCGAGGACTTTGCGGCCTTCGCCCGCAAGCACATTGAAGGTGCGGCAGGCGGCGATGGTGTCCATCGCCTCCAGACCCAATTGCTGTTGCAAAAAAGGGCGCAGCCAGGCAGCTGGGGGAAAGCGCGTGCGCTGGCCGCTGCCCAGCAGCACGACTTGCGCGCCATGCTCGGCTGCCAGCGCTGCCAGGTGCTGCAAGTGCGCGGCTTGCAGCGCCTCGAAAGCGGGGCAGTCCCACGCTTGCTGCAGGCCTTCGCTGCCCAAAATCACGCTGCCTTCCATGCGCACGGGGCCGGGCAATTGCACCCAGCCGGGGCCGTAAGCGGTGATGGAGGTGGCCTGGGGAGCATCGGCTTGGAGTTTCATAAGGTTTCAATCGCGAAGGAAGGGAAAAAAGGCGCGCAAGTGTAGAGCGTGTCATGCACTTTTCGCCGCCTTCGCCAGCGCCAGGGCGCGCGGTGCGCTGGCGTTTGTCCTTGTGATCTGTGGTCAAATTACGGGTTTTCCCTTTTGACTACTCTTTTTTGCCCCATCGCTGTCTCGCCATGAAAACCATCCATAAATCGGCCAAATTGGCCAACGTGCTTTACGACATCCGCGGCCCCATCGTGGACGAGGCGCGCCGCATGGAGGATGAGGGCCAGAAAATCATCAAGCTCAACATCGGCAACCTGGCCGCGTTCGGCTTTGATGCGCCCGAAGAAGTGCAGCAGGACATGATCCGCAACCTGCCCAACTCGGCCGGTTATTCGGACAGCAAAGGCATTTTTGCCGCGCGCAAGGCGGTGATGCACGAGACGCAGCGCCAGGGCATCGCGGGCGTGACGTTGAATGACATTTACCTGGGCAACGGCGCCAGCGAGCTGATTGCCATGGCCACCAACGCGCTGCTCGATGATGGCGACGAGCTGCTGCTGCCCGCGCCCGATTACCCGCTGTGGACGGCGGTGACCAACCTCTCCGGCGGCACGCCCGTGCATTACATCTGCGACGAGAGCAACAACTGGGAGCCCGATCTGGACGACATCCGCAGCAAGATCACCCCGCGCACCAAGGGCATCGTCGTCATCAACCCCAACAACCCCACGGGCGTGATTTATTCGCTGCCAACGCTGCTGGGCATTGTCGAGATTGCGCGCGAGCATGGCCTGGTGCTGCTGGCCGACGAGGTGTACGACAAGGTGCTCTACGACGGCAACACCCACACCGCGCTGGCCAGCCTGGCGCCCGATGTGCTGACGCTGACGTTCAACTCCCTCTCCAAAAGCTACCGCTCTTGCGGCTACCGCGCCGGCTGGATGATTGTTTCGGGCGACAAGAACTGCGCGCGCGACTACATCGAAGGGCTGGACATGCTGGCCAACATGAAGCTGTGCTCCAACGTGCCCGGCCAGTGGGCCATCCAGACGGCGCTGGGCGGCTACCAAAGCATTCACGAACTCACCGGCGAAGGCGGGCGCTTGCGCCGCCAGCGCGATCTGGCCTACGAGATGATCAACGCCATCCCCGGCGTGAGCTGCGTCAAGCCCCAGGCCACGCTGTACATGTTCCCCAAGCTGGATCTGGACGTGTACCCCGTGGCCGATGACCGGCTGTTCTTCCTGGAACTGCTGCGCGAAACGCGCGTGATGCTGGTGCAGGGCACGGGCTTCAACTGGCCCAAGCCCGATCACTTCCGCATCGTCTTTTTGCCGCACGAGCCCGATTTGCGCGAAGCCATCGAGCGCATTGCACGCTTTTTGCGCACCGTGCGCGAGCGCCGCGCAGGCGCCATCAGCCCCGTGAGCCACATCGGCAAAAAAGCCGCGGCCTGAACCCCCTTTGGCTTTTCCGGCTTTCTGGGCTTTTCCGGCTTTTTCTCTCACCCCCCTACACCCAAGACCTTTCCCATGACACCCATCCGCGTTGGCCTTTTGGGCATCGGCACCGTTGGCGCCGGCACATTCACCGTACTCAAGCGCAACCAGGAGGAAATCCGCCGCCGCGCTGGCCGCGAGATCGCCATCACCGTCGTAGCCGATCTGGACACGGCGCGCGCGCGCAGCATCGTCGGCGACGGGGTGGAAGTCGTCGGCGATGCCGCCCAGGTCGTGGCGCGCGACGATGTGGATGTGGTGATCGAGCTCATCGGCGGTTACGGCATTGCCAAAACCCTGGTGCTGGCCGCCATTGAGGCGGGCAAGCACGTTGTTACCGCCAACAAGGCCCTGCTGGCCGTGCATGGCGAGGAAATCTTCGCCGCCGCCGCGCGCAAGGGCGTGATCGTCGCCTACGAAGCCGCCGTGGCCGGGGGCATCCCCATCATCAAGGCGCTGCGCGAAGGGCTGGTGGCCAACCGCATCAACTGGGTGGCCGGCATCGTCAACGGCACGACCAACTTCATCCTCTCCGAAATGCGCGACAAGGGGCTGGACTTTGCCACCGTGCTCAAGGAGGCCCAGCGGCTGGGCTATGCCGAGGCCGACCCGACCTTCGACATCCAGGGCATCGATGCCGCCCACAAAACCACGCTGATGTGCGCCATCGCCTTCGGCGTGCCGGTGCAGTTCGATAAAGCCCACGTCGAAGGCATCACCAAGCTGGAGAAAACCGACATCCAGTACGCCGAGCAACTGGGCTACCGCATCAAGCTGCTGGGCGTGACCCGCCGCACGGACAAAGGCATCGAGCTGCGCGTACACCCCGCGCTGGTGCCCACGCGCCGCCTGCTCGCCAGTGTGGAAGGGGCGATGAACGCCGTCGTCGTCAACGGCGATGCGCTGGGCACCACGCTGTACTACGGCCAAGGCGCAGGCTCCGAGCCCACCGCCAGCGCGGTGATCGCCGATCTGGTGGATATCGCCCGCCTCTACGGCGCCGATCCCAGCCATTACACGCCCGTGCTGGGCTTTCAGTCCGCCAGCTTGGCCGCCGCGCAGGGCAGCCTGCCGGTGCTGCCGATTGAGGAGGTCGTCACCAGCTACTACTTGCGCGCGCGCGTGCTCGATGAGCCGGGCGTGCTGGCGCGCATCACCACCATCCTCTCCGAGCACGGCATCAGCATCGACGCCATGCTCCAGCGCGAATCGGACGATTTGCTGGGCGAAGGCGCGGATCAGACCGACCTCATCATCCTCACCCACCGCACGCGCGAGGGCACGATGAACGAGGCGCTGGAGAAAATCCAGGGCTTGCCCACGGTGCTGGGCTCGGTGGTGCGCCTGCGCAAGGAGGAGCTGAATTAAGCGCCCCTTGGCCCACGGCGAGAAAGCCCCAAACAACAAAAGCCTGCGCGGTGCATGCCGCGCAGGCTTTTGTTTTCCAATTTGCAGATCAAAGGAATGAAAACCACCCTGTTTCGGCAACAGAGGTGGAAAGCGTTATTTTCTTTGATATGGAATAGGCGCCTTTTTCATTTCCACTTCAAAGGAATAAAAACCACCCCATTTCGGCATGATGGGCGATATGTGTCTTTTCCTTTGATTGGCATGGCAGACGCTGGCAGCCAAAAGAAAGCGCCCTGGCCCGGGCAGGCCAGAGCGCTGGTGACGCCGTGCATTTGGAGCAGGCTTTCGGGCCTGCCCCAAGTCTTCAAGACACAACACGCACCCAACCGCGCGTGTCGGCAATCTTGCCGCGTTGCAAGGCGGTGAGTTCTTCGCGCAGCGCGTTGGTGACGGGGCCACTCTCGCCCTGGCCGATCTGGAAGGAGCCGCCCTCGAACTTCACCTCGCCGATGGAGGCCACCACGGCGGCCGTGCCGCAGGCAAAGACTTCCTTGACCTTGCCGCTGGCCACATCGGCGCGCCATTCGTCGAAGGAGTATTTGCGCTCCTCCACCGTCAGGCCCTTGCTGCGGGCCAGCTCGATGAGCGAGGCGCGCGTGATGCCCGGCAAGATGGTGCCCAGCGGCGTGGTCAGCAGGTTGCCATCGTCCTTGACGAAAAAGATGTTCATGCCGCCCAGCTCCTCGATCCATTGGTGCTCGGCGGCATCGAGAAAGACCACTTGCTCGCAGCCGTTTTCATAAGCCTGGGCCTGCGCCACCAGGCTGGCGGCGTAGTTGCCGCCGCACTTGGCCGCGCCGGTGCCGCCTTCGGCGGCGCGGGTGTACTCGCGCGAAACCCAGACCTTGACGGGCTTGGGGCCGCTTTTGAAGTAGTCCCCCACGGGCGAGGCGATGACGCAGAAAGTGAAGTGGTGCGCCGGGCGCACGCCCAGGAAAGGCTCGTCGGCAAACATGAAGGGGCGCAGGTACAAGCTGCCGTTGCCGCCGGGAATCCAGTCGCGGTCGGTGCGCACCAGCGCTTGCACGGCCTCCACGAACACGTCCTCGGGCAGCGTGGGCATGGCCATGCGCTGGGCGGAGGCGTTAAAGCGCTTGGCGTTTTGGTCGGGGCGGAACAAGGTGATGGCACCGCCCTCGCCACGGTAGGCCTTCATGCCCTCGAAAACTTCCTGCGCGTAATGCAGCACGGCGGCGGCGGGGTCGATCCGGAACGGCTCGCGCTTGCGCACCTGGGCGTTGTGCCAGCCCTGGCCCTCAGTCCACTCGATGGTGACCATGTGGTCGGTAAAGGCGGTGCCAAAACCCCCTTTGTCCAAAATGGCTTGGCGCTCGGCGGCGGAGGTGGGGGTGTCGGTCGGGTGGATGGACAAGGGCATGGGCATGTTCGTTCCTGTGTGGTTATCAGGGCCTGTCATCAAAATTTGCGGGCGTTTTGATGACAGGCCCCCGGGTTGTTGGGCATGCCGCGCGGCCAGGCCAGGCCCCCGGGCGGCAAGCCGCAAATGATAGCGACTGCCCGGGCATGGGCAGGGCAAGCCAAGGCGCTGGCGAGCGGGCTTTTCTTGCTACAGTCGCGCCTTTGCCGCGCACGGCGCCCCGGTGGGGGCAGCGTGCGCACACCGCCCCCATCGCCCCGCGCGATCCCCGCCGATCGCGCGAGCGCATGCCACCCAACGGCCAGTTTCTGGCCGTTTTTTCAGGAGTTCACGATATGGCCCGCATGGTTCAATGCATCAAGCTCGGCACGGAGGCCGAAGGCTTGGATTTCCCCCCTTATCCCGGCGAGCTGGGCAAGCGCATTTTCGAGAACGTCAGCAAAAAAGCCTGGGGCGATTGGATTCGCCACCAAACCATGCTGGTCAACGAGAACCGCCTGAACCTGGCCGATGCCCGCGCCCGCCAGTACCTGGCGCGCCAGATGGAGCAGCATTTCTTCGGCGATGGTGCGGATGTCGCCCAAGGTTACGTACCGCCCACGGCGTAAACGCCAACGCCGCACACGCCATGAAGCCAGGCGATGCAGCGCCCCGGCCAGACGCCCCAGCCGCCCCCGATCTGACCTGGCTGGACGATGGCAGCCCTTACTCCCCCCGTTTTGATGAGCGCTACCACAGCCACCACGACGGTGGCCTGGCGCAGGCGCGGGGCAGCTTTTTGCACGGCTGCGACCTGCCAGCGGCCTGGGCGCAACGCCCGCAATGGCGGGTGCTTGAAACGGGCTTTGGCCTGGGACTGAACTTTCTGGCCACCTGGCAAGCCTGGCGCGACGACCCGCAGCGCTGCGCGCGCTTGCATTTCATCTCTACCGAGGCCTATCCCGTCAGCGCCCAGGCCCTGCTGGAAGCGGCCCGCCAGCGCTACCCGGAGCTGGAGCCGCTGGCGCAGCAACTGGCCGCCCAATACACCGATATGCACACGGGCGTGCACCGCCTGAGCTTTGACGACAACCGCGTGCACCTCACCCTGGCCATTGGCGACGCCCGCGACAGCCTGCGGCAGGAAAGCTGGCAGGCCGATAGCGTGTTCCTCGATGGCTTCAGCCCCAGCCGCAACCCGCAGATGTGGAGTGTGGACATGTTCAAAGCCCTGGCGCGCTGCTGCGTGGCCGGGCATACGCGGCTAGCCAGTTGGTGCGTGGCGCGCAGCGTGCAGGACGCGCTGCGGCAATGCGGCTTTGAAGTGGAGCGCGTGCCGGGCACGCCGCCGAAAAAACACAATCTGCGCGCGCGCTATGCGCCTGCCTGGCAACCCAGTCAGCGGCGCGCTGGCGCCGCTGGTGCGCTTGGCTCCATCGCCCCTTTGCCCGAGGCCTTGCGCCAGCAGCCACAGCGCCATTGCGTCGTCATCGGCGCGGGCATCGCCGGGGCCAGCGTGGCGCGGGCCATGGCCGAGCGGGGGTGGAGCGTCACCGTGCTGGAGCAAGCCAGCGGCCCTGCACAAGGCGCTTCGGCCCTGCCCGTGGGCTTGTTCGCCCCGCACATTTCGTCCGACGACGCACCGCTATCCAGGCTGACACGCGCGGGCGTGCGCTGCATGCAACGCACCGCCGCCCGCCTGTTGCAACAGGGGGTGGATTGGCAGCCCTCCGGCGTGCTGGAGCACCGTATTGGCAAGCGCAGCGGTTTGCCGCCTGCGCCCGCTGCTGCGCCTGCATGTGCTGCGATGGTGTCGGAACAAGCCAGCCACCGGCCAGAAGAAGCCACCGCGCTCGATCCCGCTTCGCCCACGCCCCGCATTCCCAGCACCGCCACGCGGCTGGCAACGCAAGCCGAGCGCCTGCATTCGGGCATAGATGCAGCGGCGGCTGCCGCCAGCGCGCATCCGGTCTTGATGCACACCCAGGCTGGCTGGCTGCGCCCGGCGGCGCTGGTCCAGGCGCTGCTGGCGCATCCGCGCATTCGCCTGCGCACGGACTGCCGCGTCAGCACCATTGCGGCGCTGGAGCCAGCGCACCCGCAAGCGCAGAGCGCGGACAAGGGCACTGCCAGCACGCCCCACGGCGAGCATGAAAGCATGGTGCGCTGGCAGGTGCTGGGCCATGCCGCCGAACCGGACGCGACGCCATCCCCCGCAACAGGGACAACGGCCGCAGCGCCCAGCGCCCCGCCACAGCCGCTGGCCCAAGCCGATTGCCTTGTCCTGGCAGGCGGCTACGGCAGCCTGGCGCTGGCGCGCTCGGTGCAGGCAGAAGCCGCGCAGCCGCCTCAAACATCCCAAACGCCGCAAGCCCCCCAACCTCTGGCGCACGCCGAGCTGCCTGAACGCCTTGCCCCCCCGCTGAACGCCGTGCGCGGGCAGGTGGCCTGGGGGCTGATCCCCCCTTCCAGTTCGCCAGAAAGATCGCCGCCAGAAGGGTCGCAGCCCGATTGGCCCGCCTGGCCGGTCAATGGCAAAGGCAGCCTGATCGCCATCCCCGCGCCATCGGGCCAAGGGCGCTTGTGGCTGAGCGGCGGCACGTTCGAGCGTGAAGACCCGCTGCAAGCGCCCACGCCGCAAGCCCAGGCCGATGCCTTGCGGCACAACCGCGAGCGCATCGCGGCTTTGCTGCCAGCGGCCGGGCCTGCGCTGGCGGCACGCTTGTTTGACGGCGGTGCGCCCGTGCAGCGTTGGGGCGCTGTGCGCTGCACCGTGCCCGATCGCTTCCCGGCGTACGGCCCTTGGCTGCCCCAAGCGCGCGCGGGCAACGCGCTGCTGGCCACGGGCCTGGGTTCGCGGGGCCTGACGCTGGCGTGCTTGTGCGCGGAAATCCTCGCCGCCAGCCTGCATGCAGAGCCGCTGCCCGTGGCACGCCATCTGGCCGCATCGCTGTTTGCAGGCCGCTTTGCGGCGGCAAGGGCCGATCACCCATAAAATTTAAATCAAAAGGAAATAAAAATGCCATTTTTAGGCAAATTGGCAATCAAATAAATTTTCCTTTGAAATATAAAATTGGAGCATGGCATGCGATGGGACATTTTTTGCCAGGTGATCGACAACTACGGCGATGCGGGCGTGTGCTGGCGGCTGGCGCGCGAGCTGAGCGCGCGCGGGCACAGCGTGCGCCTGTGGATCGACGATCCCGCCCCCCTGCACTGGCTTGGCGGCCTGCCCGCCACGGGACCGGCCGTCACCCAACCGTCCTCCCCCCCAAGCCCCATCCAGCACCAGGGTTTGACCATCCTGCCCTGGCGCCCCGGCCATGCCCAGCCCATCGCCCCGGCGCTGCTGCCCCAGGCCCGGCCTGATGCACTGCCGGGCACACTGCCCAATCCACTGCCCGATGTACTGATCGAAGCCTTTGGCTGCGACATCCCCCAACCCTACCTCCAGGCGCTGGCCCGGCAATGCCGCCCTGCGGGCGCGTCGCCCTGGCCCGTTTGGCTGAATCTGGAATACCTCAGCGCCGAGGACTACGTGCAGCGCATGCACCGCCTGCCCTCGCCTGTCATGCACGGCGCGGCGCAAGGGCGTAGCAAAACCTTTTTCTACCCCGGCTTCACCGCGCAAACGGGCGGCCTGCTGCGCGAGCAAGACCTGGCCGATCGGCAAGCGCGCTTTGACCGGGCCGCATGGCGCCGCCAATGGCTGCCTGCCGTGCCGCCCTCGCCTGCGCAGACCTTGTGGATCAGCCTGTTCGCCTACGAGCCGGCCTGCCTGCGCGATTGGCTGCACCAATGGGCTTTCCCGGCCTCGACTGCGGCCCATCCTCCCCCGGTGGTGCACCTGCTGGCCGCCGCAGGCCGCTCGCAAACCTATTTGCGCCAATGCTGGGCGCAGTTGGGCTGGCCCGAGCCGCACGCCAGCGCTCCCTGGCAGCAGGGGCAATTGCATGTGCACTGGCTGGATTTCATGTCCCAGCCCGCCTACGACGAGCTGCTGTGGGCCTGCGATCTCAACATCGTGCGCGGCGAAGACTCGCTGGTGCGCGCGCTCTGGGCGGGCAAGCCGTTGCTCTGGCACATCTACCCGCAAGACGACAACGCCCACCACGCCAAGCTCGACGCCTTTCTGCACTGGCTGCAAGCCCCGCCCGACTGGCGGCGCGCCATGCACACCCTCAATGGCATGAGCCAAGCCCCCCACGTCAGCCCTGCCCCCGCCAGCCCTGCCGCGCTCAGCCCCTGGCAAACCTGCGTGAGCGCCGCACGCTCCTCCCTGCTGGCACAAGACGATCTGGCCACCCAACTGCTGCATTTTGTGCAACGCAGCCAGGGGGCTTGAACGCTGCACACAAGCCACGCACAGCGGCTTTTGTGGTCGTTTTCGCCTGGATGCAGAGCCATAATCGGCCCTTGTCCTTTTTCTTGTATTTGGGAGCCACCCTTGTTTTCCATCATCCAAGCCGCTGGCTGGCCCATCTGGCCGCTGATTTTTTGCTCCGTCATCGCCCTGGCCATCGTGGCCGAGCGTTTTTACAGCCTCAAGCGCGCCGCCATCGTTCCGCAAGGCCTGCTGAAAGAGGCGAAAACCGCCTCCTCCAAATACATCCCCCCTGCCGACGTGATCGACAAGCTGGAGCAAAACTCCGCCCTGGGCGAGCTGCTGGCGGCGGGCTTGCGCGCCCTCCAGGCCAACCCGCAAGCCAGTGAGGAAGACCTGCGCCACGCCATCCAGAACCGTGGCCGCCTGGTGGCCAACCGGCTGAACAAATTCCTGCAACCGCTGGCCACCATCGCCACCGCCGCGCCGCTGCTGGGCCTGCTGGGCACCGTGGTGGGGATGATCGCCATCTTCGCCTCGCAAGGCTCGATCGACGTCGGCGTAGTCACGGGCGATCCGGGCCAGCTCGCGCACGGCATTTCCGTGGCCCTTTACAACACCGCCTTCGGGTTAATCGTGGCGATTCCGGCGCTGATTTTCTGGCGCTACTTCCGCAGCCGCGTCGATAGCTACATCCTGGAGCTGGAAGTGGCCAGCGAAGATTTCGTCAAGCACTTGCGGGGTTTGCAGCCATGAATTTCCGCGGTTCGCGCTTTCAGGACGGCACGGGCGATCCGGAGATCAACCTGATCCCCTTCATCGACATCCTGCTGGTGATCCTGATTTTTCTCATGCTCACCACCACCTACAGCCGCTACAACGAATTGCAGTTGAACCTGCCCCTGGCCAACGCCGAGCCGATGCGCGACAAGCCGCAAGAGATCGTCGTCTCGCTGGATACGGGCGGCAACTACGCAGTCGATGGCGCAGTCGTCGGCCCCGCCAGCCCCGCGCAGCTCACCAGCCTCTTGCAACAAGCCGCGCGCGCCAAGCCGCAAGCCATCGTCGTCATCAGCGCCGATGGCCTGGCCTCGCACCAATCGGTGGTTTCCATCATGGAAGCCGCACGCAACGCCGGCCTGGCCCGCGTGACATTCGCCACCCAGGCCACACCAGGGCATTGAACGCCCCACCACCGGGCAGCGCCCGCGCGCCCCTCCCCTGAAGCCTAGAGCGTGTTATGAACTTTGAGCCAACCGAATCAACGGCATGGCATTGGGCAGCATGAGAATGGCAAAGACCACGAAGTGCAATCCCCCCAGTACGTCTGGCAATCGCTCGTAATCACGAGACAA
>NZ_RDQM01000020.1 GCF_003703475.1 Allofranklinella schreckenbergeri
CCCTCAAGACATCAAGCCTTGAGGGGTTTTACTTATGAAAAATAAAAATCGCCCAATACCCATCAATCCAGACATAAAAAATCTATTCCTCCAAATAAATTGCGCGCAAATAACCTAAGTCCACAGCTTTTAAACCGTGCTAAACGGATACACGTACAGCCGTCATCGCTCTCAGTGTGTTTCACCAAGGGTTTAGTTGAGCCTGCTGTTTTGAGAGACTCAAGCCACTCTGCTGTGTAAGTAAAACTTCCCAAGTGGCATTTGATGACTCCGGTTTATCCCATTGAGGTCGCGCGCATAAGCATGGAGCGGCAAGGGGCAAGCTGTCGGGTAATCATGTCTAGCTGCTGCCAAAGGATGCGGCTTTGACGCGCACTTTGTATTTGGCCTTGCAAGGTTTGCAGCCCATCTTGAATGGCCTTGTTGCTTGTGTCGAAAGTGGTGCTGTCAAGTTGGGCAAGGTTTTGAAGTACATCGGCTGTTTGATGTGCGATTTCAAAACAGCTTGCGGCAAATGCGGCTTCCTCTTGCGTTATGCAGTCTGAAGAGGTTTTTGCAGATGATGGGCTTAGACTGCGATGTTCAAAGTGCCCTTGAGCGCTGCGGTACGCACCAAGAGCAGAAATGTAGCCTATCAGTGCATAGTTGCTTTTGAGTAAGTGAAAGCCATCTTGCAGGTGATCACGGTATTTCCGGGGTTCGCTGCTCATGTCAGAAACTGTGCTGCTAAGAGCGGCTGCTTTCTCATGGGCTTGGCGGCGCGCAGTGCGATAGGCAATATCGTCGATTCGTCCGTAGCGCAGTTGTTCTGCGATTTGATGCAGATACGCGCCGTTGCTAGCCATGGCTTGTGCGGCGGTACGGCCAAGTGTGAGGTAGTGCCAATCTGGCCATAGCAGGGAAACGGCCAGCCAGGCAATAACGGTTCCAATCAGTGTGTCGACAATCCGAACGGGCATTGCGGCGTAAATATCCATTTCCATCAGTGACATGCCCATCAATGCCTGGATGGTGATGAAGAATGTGGAGAAGCTGTACTTGTTGGTGCGGAAAAAGAAAAACAGCGTAGTGGAGGCGATGACGATCCACAGCTTGGTTTCTACTGATGGGGTGAAATATGGCAGCAGTGAGCCGACGATAACGCCTAAGACTGTGCCAACAATACGTTGCACCACCCGGCGTTTGGTTACGGAGTAATTGGGCTGACAAACAAACAATGCGGTGAGCAAAATCCAATAGCCCATTTCAAGATCGAATACTTGTACGACGGCGCTACAGAGTACGACCACGACACTTAAGCGTACAGCATGGCGAAATACGGCTGACTCCAAATTCAACTGCTTGCGCACGGCACGCCAGGCATTGCGCCAGCCGATTGGCTCTTGCGCAGCAATGCGGGTGCGATCGGGTGGTGAGGCATCCTGTGTGTCATTGAGGGTGCCGTCGATATGGTTGTTGAGATGGCTGAGCTGGTGGTCGATGGCGTAGAGGTTGTCCAACAATCGTTGTAAGGTCAACACATGCTCGTTGGAGTCGTGCAGGTTTTGCGCATACAGGGTAAGTGATTGCTGGCAACCTTTCACTGCGCGAGCTAAGCGCGGGCTGTATTGGTAAGGCTGGCCGCTGCGCAGGCTTTCGGCTATATCCCGGCAGGCTTGGCCTTGCAATTCGAGCAAGCGATGGATACGAAAAATCACATCGGTGTGCGCGAGTCGCTGGGCCAAGTCGCGGTAATCGACATGGGTAGAGCTGATGCGCTCATGCATATCCTGTGCGGTGAAGTAGTAGCGCAGCATGCGCGTGGTGCGTGGGTGGCGATGCTGGCCGCGCATGCGGTAGAACAATGCGCTGCGGCATTGGTTGAAGGCCTCAATCACATTGCGGTTTTGCATGGCGAGATCGATTTGATGGCCCTCGAGCCCATCCTGATCTTCATCTGGATCAAAAAAACCGGCTTTGGCATCGAAATAGGCTGCCAGCGCTGCGTAGGCGTTGGCCATGTTTTCTTGTACAGGGCGGTTGGGCAGCAGCAGGTGCAAGAGCAGTGTGAGGCTGCTGTAGAGCAAGGTGCCCAGCAAAATCAGCGCCGGATTGGTGTACCAAGCCATTTGCGGCGCATGGGTCAGCATGGTGTAGGTGGCGACGGCCAGTGCGCCAAAGGCAATGGTGCGGTAGCGCAGCCCCACGGCGCCCAGCATGGTGAAAACAAAAGTGAGCCCCACCATGACCATGGTGAGCATAGGCCCGTTCCCCATAGCCCATTGCACGGATAGCGAGGAAAGCGAGAACGCCAGCGCGGTGTGGAAAATGTTTTTCAGCCGACCTGTCAGGCCGTTATCCAGATCGACCAGACCGCCAGCGACGATGCCGAGAACAAACGGCATCGTCAAGTGTGGCGCTTGGACATACCACAGCAGCGATGCGGCTACAAACACGCTGCAAAAAATGGGCAAGGTGGCAATGACTTTGGGGTCAATGGCAGGGGTTCTCATGGAGCGCGTTCAGTGAGTCGCAAGTGTTTACCATGCAACGGGAAAACGAAAACCCTCCGATGACAGGCTCTTCATGCCATCGGAGGGTTTGCGTGATCTCTTTGAGTGGAGCAATTATTGATTCTTGCTGCGTAGCGTGCGAATCAAACCATCCAGGCCGCCAGCGCTGATTTCCTGTTGGAACTGGCTGCGGTAGGAATCGACAATCCATGCGCCCATGACGTTGACGTTGTAGATCTTCCAGCCATAGCCTTGGCCGGGGGTTTTTTTCAGCCGGTAATCCAACTGGATGGGCTGTTCGCCGCCACGCACTTCAGAGCGCACCAGCACGTCGTTCGCATCGGCTTGGGCGCGCATGGGCAGCAGCGCCACCTGGAGCTGGCCCACTTGATCCAGCGAGCCGGCATAGGTGCGGATGAGCATGGCCTTGAACTCCGCCACGATTTCCTGGCGCTGCTGTGGCGTGGCGTTGCGCCAGGTCGGGCCAACGGCCGCTGCCGTCATGCGTTGAAAGTCCAAATGCGGCATGACGACGCGATCAACCGCCTCGGAGGCGGCGGCAATGTTGCCGGATTTGACTGCTTGGTTGCTGTGAATTTCCTTCAGCACCTCGGAAGTGACTTTTTCAACCATGGCATCGGGCGCCAGGTCGGCAGCCCGGGCGGGCGATGCACCCATTAAGGCGGTTGTGGTCAAGG
This sequence comes from Allofranklinella schreckenbergeri, assembly GCF_003703475.1. GTDB lineage: Bacteria > Pseudomonadota > Gammaproteobacteria > Burkholderiales > Burkholderiaceae_C > Lampropedia > Lampropedia schreckenbergeri. The sequence continues at coordinate 3,191 of NZ_RDQM01000020.1, forward strand.
CTGCGCTTGCCAGCCAAAGTTTGAAAGTGCGGATCATGGTTGCATTCCTCCCATCGCGGTGGTGAATCAGGTTGTGGGCGTGCCGCCCGGAAAGTATCAGTTTGTGCCAGTGCTTTATGCACCCACGCAGGCCAGTGGTGTGCTTGCTATCGTGGATTGATGAGTTTTCCATTCAAAGGAAATATTTTTAACTTCGCCTTCAATGTCATCATGCCGAAACAAGGTGTTTTTCATTAAAAATATTTCCTATTGATTTGTAGTTTTGGGGTCTTGCGCAGACGCTGCCGCTGGTGGCATGGCGTCCTCCTCCTCATCGGGCAGGCGACCGCTGTTCTCGTCGTCGTCCAGGCGGCCATCGCTGCTTTGCTGGCCCAGCGCGCGCTCGCGTTGCGCCAGGTAAATATCGCGCAGCATGATGTAGCGATCCAGCGCGGCCTGATCCAGCGTATCGCCCGCACGCAGCAAATTGGCGCGGGTGTTGACGATCTCCACGCCCCGCAGCGCATAGCCGTGGGATGCCGGCTCCAGGTACGTCAATGGGTACGAGAAATAATCCACCGGCAATCCAGCGGTATCGCGCACGCTGGATGGCCCCAGCAGTGGCAGCACCAGATATGGGCCAGAGGCCATGCCCCAATGGCCTAAGGTCAAGCCAAAGTCATTCTTGTAGCGCTGCAAGCGCATTTCGCTTGCCACATCCAACACGCCGCCCAAGCCAAAGGTGGAATTGACCAGCACGCGGAACAAGCTGCTCATGGCCGCTTCGCCCTTGAGTTGCAGCACGTTATTGGCAAATGAGCGCACATCGCCGAGATTGCCAAAGAAGTTGCCCACGCCCGTGCGCACCGGCGCGGGCACGATGGCTTGGTAGCCGCTGGCAACGGGTTTGAGAACGGCACGATCCAGCCCGTCGTTGAAGCGGTACATGCTGCGGTTAAAGGACTCGTAAGGATCACGCGGATCCTGGCTCAGCCCGCCGGTGGTGGAGCAGGCGGCCAGCATGCAGGCCAAGGCAGCGGCCAGCAGGTGGCGGTGGAGTGGGGGCTTGGTCGTAGGCATTGTTGTTCTCATGAGGGGCCTGATTGGGGTTAGCGGCTATCGGTTGAGGCCGAGCCATCAGGTGGCGCTGCGGTGGCAGCGGGCGCAGGCTCGGCAGCCTTGTTGAACATAAAGGCGGAGATCAAGTTCTCCAGCACGATGGCCGATTGCGTGGCTGTAATCGTGTCGCCATCCTGGAGGTTTTCATCCTCGTAGCCAGGCTCCAGGCCGATGTATTGATCGCCCAACAGGCCGCTGGTGAGGATTTTCAGCGCACTGTCGCGTGAGAAGCGGTATTGCTTGTCCAGCTCCAACACTACCTTGGCGCGGTACAAGGCGTCGTCATACGTGATGGCGGCCACACGCCCAACAACCACGCCGCTGCTGCGCACGGCAGCGCGAGGCTTAAGGCCGCCGATATTGTCGAAGTGTGCGGAGACGGTGTAGTTCTGCGTGCGCCAGTTCAGTTGCAGCAAATTGGCTGCTTGCAGGGCCAGAAAGCTCAAGGCCGCTGCGCCTATCAGTACGAACAGGCCCACCCAGAAATCGGTTTTGGAGCGTTGCATGAAGGGAAATCCTCTGGTTTTCAAAATGGACGGCAGCCTGTTATCGGCCTGCTATCGTAATCATCGCTATCAAACGGTGAACATCACAGCAGTGAGCAAGAAGTCCAGCGCCAGCACGCTCAGCGATGCCATCACTACGGTGCGCGTGGTTGCTTGGGCGACGCCTTCGGGGGTGGGGCGCGCCACATAGCCTTGCAGCAAGGCGATGAACGTTACGGCAACGCCAAACACCAGGCTTTTGATCAGGCCATTGCCCAAATCGGTCCATACATCCACGCCGCTTTGCATCTGGCTCCAGAACGCGCCAGGATCCACTCCCAGCATGACCACGCCCACCAACCAGCCGCCAACTACGCCTACGGCGTTGAACACCGTGGCCAGCAAGGGCATGGCCAGCACGCCCGCCCAAAATCTCGGCGCCAGAATGCGCTGGATCGGATCCACCGCCATCATCTCCATGGCGCTGAGTTGCTCGCCTGCGCGCATCAGGCCAATTTCCGCTGTCAGCGAGGTGCCAGCGCGCCCGGCAAACAACAGTGCTGCGACGACCGGCCCCAACTCGCGGATCAAGCTCAGCGTCACCATCACCCCCAGCATTTGCGCGGAGCCAAAGCGCTGCAAGATGTAATAACCCTGCAAGCTCAGCACAAAGCCCACGAACAGGCCCGAGACAGCAATGATGCTCAGCGAGCGATTTCCCAGGAAAAACACCTGGTCGCGTACCAGTCCGAAGCGCCGAAGCGCCAGCAGCCCGGGCAGCCAAAGCCGCACAAACAGGCGCGTGGCATAGCCCCAATTGGCGAGCAAACGCCGGGTTTGAAAGCCCAGTTCCGTGGGGTGAAGCCATTTCATTTTGTGCCCCTTTCTTCGGGGGAAACGGGCGAGGCCAAGCCGAAATCAGTATCCAGCGACGCACCAGGGTAATGAAAACGCACTGGCCCATCGAACGCGCCTTGCACGAATTGCTGTACCAGTGGGTCCTGGCTTTGGCGGATCGTCTCTGGCGAGCCTTGCACGGCAATCGCGCCATTGGCGAGCACGATGATGTGATCGGCAATTTGGAAGGTTTCCTCTAAGTCATGCGAAACCAGCACACTGGTTGTGCCCAGCGCGTCATTGAGTCGCCTGATCAGCCGTGCCGTCGTTCCCAGCGCAATAGGGTCTAGGCCTGCAAACGGTTCGTCGTAAAGAATGAGTTCAGGATCCAGTGCAATCGCCCGCGCCAGTGCCACGCGCCGTGCCATGCCGCCGGAAATCTCGCTGGGCATCAAATCGCGTGCGCCACGCAGGCCGACGGCGTTGAGCTTCATCAGCACCACATCGCGCAGCACTTCCTCAGGCAGGCGCGCATGCTCGCGCAAGGGGAATGCGACGTTCTCGAAAACCGTCATATCGGTAAACAAGGCGCCGAACTGAAACAGCATTCCCATGCGCCGACGCAAGGCATATAGCCCCTCTTGGCTTTGTTGGCCTACGTCCACCCCATCAAAAAAAACAGTGCCCGCTGCGGGCAAATTCTGGCCGCTGATCAAGCGTAGCAAGGTTGTCTTGCCTCCACCGGATGCGCCCATGATGGCCGTAACCTGCCCGCGCGGCACCTGCAAGCTGACATCGTCAAGGATCAGACGCTCGCCATAACCAAAACTCAGTCGCTGGATATCGACCAACGGTTTGGTCAAGGCAGTCGGGGAGGTTTCCACAGTCATAAAGGGGGAAGGCACAAACGCCCGTTTGTAGCGCCCTTTTCGGGCGTGAGTAGCACGGCAAAAGCAACAATGTGCAAAAGGGTGTTTGAGATGGCTCGCAGGCCGTTGCACCCCGTGCTATGGGGACAAGCTTTGAAAAGCGGCGCAGCAGAGTCGGCCATTCTACAAAAAGGCTCCCCAGGCTTGATGCGGCACTGGCTTCAAGCGCAAGGGCAATGTGAGCAAGCTTGGCTGATATGACGGTCCGTAAAAGGTGTGTGGTGTGGCCATGACCGGTTTCATTGCGCCTGCAACTGAGCCAAGCCTCGCACAGTTTCCGCATCAGATGGGAAGGCCTGCACTCTGTGCGTGTCGCTCAACAATCCTATATGGCGCAGGCGCTGCTCCAGTGGCAGTTTCATGCCGCTCAGATACAGTTTGCCGCCGCGCTGGGCTGCCATATTGCGCAGGGAAAACAAAGCCTCCAGCCCTGTGGTGTCGATGTTGTGGATGCTGGATGCGATGAGACAAATGCTGTGCAGTTGTGCGTCCGCCTCCCACCTGGCCGTTACACGGCGCTCCAATGCGCTGGCAGTAGCAAAATCCAGGGGGCCATCCAGGCGTAACGCCAGCGCGTAGGGCGACAGTGGCTCCAGTTGCCATAGAAAACGGTCTCGCAGGCGGCCATCTTCGGGGAACAAACCCACTTCCACAATGCGCGGGCGTAGATGTTGATGCATGAAGTAGGCCAAATTTGCCAGTAGCCCCGCAAGTACGCCCCAATAAATATGTGGCGCGCTCAGCAAAGTCACCACCAAAGTCAGTACGGCAATGCCTGCCTCAACGCGAGAGAACGCCCAGAAATGGCTAATCGTGCGTGGTTTGAGCAAGCCATAGACCGAAACCACTACCAGCGCTGCCAGCAAAGCCATTGGCACATGCGCCAACAGAGGCGCAAACCACAGCGCCACGATCAATACCAGTAGTGAGGCCCATAAGTTCACCCAGCCAGTTTGGGCGCCAGCGTAGTGAATAACGGCCGAGCGTGAAAATGAGGCGCTGATGGGAAAGCCTCCCGCCAGGCCGGAGGCGATCTTGGCCACGCCTTGAGCGATGAGGTCTTGCGCGGGCTGCCACGGTGTGCCTGCCAAGGCGTGCTCGGTTTTGGCGGAGGCAGCCGCTTCGACAAAACTGATCAAGGCAATGAGCAGCGCAGGCACAAGCAGCTCCAGCACCGTGCCAGAACCAGGCCAGGGGGGCCAATGCAGGCTATGCAGCTCAAGCGAGAGGGGGCCGATGACGGCGCTGCCGTGATCGGCATAACCCAAAAGCCAAGCGGCTGTTGCTCCCACGGCCAGGATCAATGCCGTCCAGGGAATGGCGTGGCCTAGCCGCTTGACGCCCAGAAAAGCAGCGATTGCCACGCTGGAGAACAGCAATGCATAACCGTCGAGACTGGCCAGCAACGCCTCCAGCCCGGCGCTATCTTGCAGCGCTTGCCGCCAGGTTGACCAAGGCACGCCCGTGAGGGTGGGAATTTGTGAACCGATGATGAGTAGGGCTGCCGCGTGGGAAAAGCCACTGAGAACGGGCACGGTAATGATGCTTTGCAACCAATCCATGCGCAGCAAGCCCATGGCCAACTGGATAGCGCCAGAGAGCAGCGCCAGCCAGATGGCCAACGTTACCCACTGTGCGCTGCCCGGCTGTGCCAGAGGCGCCAGTGCCGCGCTCACCATCAGAGCGGTGAGCGCCGTCGGGCCGGTGCCCAGTCGGGGCGAGGATGCCAGCAGCGTTGCCAGCGCCAGCGGCAGGATGGCAGCATACAGTCCGGCCTCCAGTGGCATGCCCGCCAGCGCAGCGTAAGCGATGGCTTGCGGCACCAGCATCAGACCGACCGTCAACGCCGCGAAAAAATCCTGGCGCCATTGCTTCGGTCGCGGGCGAATCCAGCGCAAAAAGGGCAGGCGTTGTGCCATCACGATGCCCGATACCAACCGCTCAAAGCGTCTGCCAACGCGCCAAGTCTTCCGGCTGCACCATGCCGGCCTTGCGCTCAAGCACGCGCCCATCGGCACCGATCACGACGGTGAACGGCAATGGGCCTTGGCCGCCCAACGACTTGGCCAGCTCCAGCCCTTTTGGGCCTGCGACGAGGATCGGAAAGCCCAGTTCCAAGCGTTGCACAAAGGCTTGCACTTTGGCGGCCGAATCCACGGCAATGCCCACCACTTGCCAGCCGTTGGCAGTGTGGGCTTGCTGCTTGTGGAATTGGTCCAGCAAAGGCATTTCTTTCACGCAGGGCGGACACCATGTGGCCCAGAAGTTGACGATCAAGGGCTTGCCGCGCAGGCTTTGCAAGGCCAGCGGCGTGCCATCGGGCTGGGGCAAGCTCAGTTGCCACAGGGCATCTTCTGCTGCCGATTGCGCCAAGGCCGAGCACGCTGGCGCGCCAGCGAAGGCCAAACCTGCGAGGCCGATCAGCCCCGCCAGCATGCGGCGGCGCGCCACGGGCGGGACAGAGGGGGCGGAAAGCGGGGAGGCGTGCATCACAAGAAAAAATCAGTGGTTGGGAACGAGGTTTTCAATTACAAATCAAAGGTTATTTATAAAAATAAAATTTCAACGTCATCATGCCGAAATGGATTTTTCATTTTTCCTTTGATTTGAAAAATTGGGTTTTCCGTTCAGCCCTCGCGCATGGCCCGGTCCACCACGGCGGTAAACAGCACATCAGTGGAGGAGTTCAGCGCTGTCTCGGCCGAATCCTGTAGCACGCCAATGATGAAGCCCACGCCCACAACCTGCATCGCCAGGTTGTTATCGATGGCAAACAGGCTGCACGCCATTGGAATGAGCAGCAGCGAACCGCCCGCCACGCCTGAAGCGCCGCATGCACCCAGCGCCGCCACCACGCTCAGCAGCAGCGCCGTCAAGAAGTCCACCTCAATGCCCAGTGTATGCACGGCCGCCATCGTCAGCACCGTGATCGTGATGGCCGCGCCCGCCATGTTGATGGTGGCCCCCAGGGGGATGGAGACGGAATACGTCTCCTCGCGCAGGCCCAGCTTTTTGCACAGCGCCATGTTCACGGGGATGTTGGCTGCCGAGCTGCGAGTGAAAAACGCCGTCACGCCACTCTCGCGCAGGCAAGTCCACACCAGCGGATAGGGGTTTTTGCGCATCAGCAAAAACGCAATCAACGGGTTGACCACCACCGCCACAAACACCATCGCCCCCAGCAGAACGGCCAGCAAATGCGCATACCGTCCAATGCCCTCAAAGCCCTCCACCACGATGGTGGTGAGCACCAGGCCAAAAATTCCCAAGGGAGCGAAGCGAATGACCCAGCGCACCACCATCGTCACGGCCGCAGCCAAATCCGCCGCCAAAGCCCGTGTGGAATCGCTGGCGTGGCGCAAGGCCGTGCCCAGCACCGCGGCCCAGACCAGGATGCCGATGTAATTGGCGTTGGCCAGGGCATGCACAGGGTTGGCCACCGCGTTCATCAGCACATTGCGCAAAACCTCGCCAATACCACCCGGCGCTGCGCGGCTGGCTGCTTCGACCCCCGTGAACGAGAGCGTCGAGGGGAACGCAAAGCTGGCGCTCACGGCAACAAGTGCAGCGGTAAACGTGCCCGCCAAATACAGCAGCAAAATAGGGCGAATGTTGGACTGGTGGCCGCTGCGCTGTTGCGAAATGGCGGCCATCACCAATAAAAACACCAACACAGGCGCTACGGCCTTCAGCGCGCCCACGAACAGGCCACCAAGCAGTTGCCCTACCTCGCCCACTTGCGCCTCTAGCCCCGCAGCGCGCGCCAACCAGCCCACCAGCACCCCGGCCAGTAAGCCGATCACGATCTGTAACACCAACCCCATGCGGTCGAGCCGGGCAATCAAGCCAGGTTTTTCCATGATTCAACTCCTGCAAAAAATGAGAGTGCTTACAGCCACATCAAACGTGGCGCTGTGACGACGATTGTGGATGGGTTTTGGCCCAATGCATGGGGCGCCAAGCGCAATAGGGCCATGGCGTAGCCGCACCCCGAAGTAGATGGCCTGGGACCACCGATGCATACAGCGCAGCGCCATGTGCAGAGCATCCCTTGGGCTTGGATAATCTGCCAGCCCTGCGATTTGCTTTGAGCAGCCGCCAAGCCCAGCGGTTATCATTTTTTTACTGTAACAAATTCGGGATCAGCGGATGAGCTTTCTTGCCATAGACATCGGCAATACCCGCCTCAAATGGGCTTTATACGCCGAGGCGCGCTGGGGGTCGCCCATCGTGGCTCAGGGTGTGGAGTTTCTCGACCACGTGGACCGCCTCTCGGAAACCCACTGGCGAGGCCTGCCCGAGCCTACGCTCATGCTGGGCTGCGCGGTGGCGGGCGATGCCGTGCGCATGCGTGTGGTCGAACAAATGGAGATTTGGCGTGTCGAGCCATCCTGGGTGCATGCAAGCAAACACATAGCAGGCATGACCAATGGCTACGACCACCCAGCTCGCCTGGGGGCCGACCGCTGGGTCGCCATGGTGGGCGCACGCAACCGCCTGCTGCGGCGCGGCCAGCAGCGGCCCATCATCGTGGTCATGGTGGGCACGGCAGTCACGGTGGAAGCCATTGATGCCCAAGGGCATTTCCTCGGCGGCCTGATCCTGCCTGGCCACGGCATCATGCTGCGCGCGCTGGAGTCGGGCACTGCGGGTTTGCATGTGCCTACGGGCCAGGTCACCCCCTTCCCCACCAACACCAGCGATGCGCTCACCAGCGGCGGCACTTACGCCATCGCGGGCGCGGTGGAGCGCATGATCCAGCACCTGCAACAGCACACAGGCCAAGAGCCCGCCTGCATCATGACCGGCGGCGCCGGCTGGAAAATGGCGCCCAGCATGACGCGCCCTTTCGAGCTGGTGGAAAGCCTGATCTTCGATGGCCTGCTGGCCATGGCAGAGGAGCGCCAGAAAGCATAAGCACCGATGCAAAGCAGCGCTTGGTATGGCTCATGGCTTTTGCCTCTGGCAAAGGCTTGTCGCGCTACGCCAGTCGGTGCCATTGCGCAACCTCAGCAGAGGTGACGGAAACTGGCACAGATACACAACCCTTCATTGGCCATGCCCTCCCACTCCCCACCGCAGCAAACTTCACTCTTTGCCGATGTTGGCGAATCCATGCCCGTGCCCAATGGGCGCATCAACCCCTTGACGGCCGTACAACCTGCCAAACCGGATTGGGCTTGTATGGAGCTGGCCGCACGCCTGCCGCAGCAGCTACGCATGGGTACCTCATCCTGGCACTTTCCCGGCTGGGCCGGGCTGGTGTGGGATGGTGACTATGCAGAAAGCCAGCTCTCCAAAGCCGGGCTGGCTGCCTACGCCGCCCATCCGCTGCTGCGCAGCGTCAGCCTGGATCGCGCCTTTTACCGCCCCTTGAGCGTCCAGCAATACGCGCACTATGCCGCGCAAACGCCTGATGACTTTCGCTTCGTCGTCAAAGGCCCGAGCCTAGTCTGCGATGCCTTGGTGCGCGCGGAAGGCGGGCGTGGCATGGCGCCCAACCCCGCCTTTTTGAATACGGAGCTGGCTGTGCGCGAATTCATCGAACCCGCCCTGCAAGGGCTGGGCCACAAAGTCGGCGCGCTGGTGTTTCAACTCAGCCCCTTGCCGCGCACACTGTTGAGCGATTTGCCCGCATTGATTGAGCGCATCGGCCATCTGCTGGCGGCCCTGCCGCCGCTGGCCCCGACAGCGCCCGATGGCGTGATTGCGCTGGAAGTGCGCGACGCCGCCTTTTTAACTCCCACCCACGCCCCGCTGCTGGCGCAAGCCGTGCGCACTGCGCGCCAAGCCAGCGGCAACCCCGTCACCTACTGTTTGGGCCTGCACGCCAAAATGCCGCCCATTGAAGAGCAACTGCCCCTGCTGCGGGCGCTATGGCCCGGCCCACTCGTCTGCCGCTGGAACCTGCACCGCCGCCACGGCGGCTATGGCTACGAAAGCGCCAAGTCGCAATACGCCCCGTTTGACCGCCTGCAAGACCCCGATCCCGAAACCCGCACCCACCTCGCCCGCGTCATCACCGGCACCTGCGGTGCGGGGCAAAACGCCTACGTGACCATCAACAACAAAGCAGAAGGCTCAGCCCCGCTATCGGTGCTGGAGCTGGCTCGGCTTGTGGGGCGTTGATAGAACACGCTTTACACATACCGCCGCCGTAGCTGTAAAAACGGTGCCTCTATCGTGCGATAGCTCCATGTAGCAACGCCCCAGGACAACACCAGCACCAAAGCCCCCATGCCCAGGGCCTGTAGCTGCCACGGCCCGGGCCAAACGGGCGCCCAGCCCAGCCACACCGTCCAACGGTGCCATAACTCATCGAGCAAGAAAATCACCAGCCCGTGCCACAGATACAGAGAAAAGCTGATCTCGCCGCCCTTTTCCAGCATCCGCTCCAGCCAAATCCCTGCACGGCCTAGCAGGCCTGCCAGCGAACCGCGCCAGTGCGCGTAAGCCACAATCACCGCGGCCCAGCCCGCCGCTTCTACCGTAGGCCATAACACCCAGGCCCATTGGCGTGGTTGGGGCAAAAAGTAGCTGGCCCAATGCGCCTGCGCCCCCAGCAGCGCCCACATCAGCACCAGCGCAGCCAGCACCCAGCCGCCATGCACGCCTGCCAGGCCAGAGGTTGCTCGCTCTTTGAGGGAGGAAGCTGCAAACCACCCTTGTACAGACCACAGCGCCGCCAGCATCCCGATCAAAAACTGATCCATCCGCCCCAGCAAGGTGGAATAGAGCATATGCGTAGGCCGCTCACTGGCCAGGAATCCGCCCAGCTTGAACAGCAGCAGCAAGCCCACCAGCCGCAGCAAATACCCCGGCCCCTGCGCCATGGCAAAGCGCGCCAGAAACGGGAACGCCAAATAAAACGTGAACTCCACCGAAATCGTCCACGCCGCACCCGTCATGAACCAGTTGCTCGTTGGCGCTTGCCCCAGGTTGGAGAACAGCACATACAGCACGTCCTGCGCTGCAAACTTGTCCCGTCCCACGGAAATCGCCACGAAAAACACCACCAGAAACAGCGGCGCAATGCGCAACACCCGGTTTTGCACGAAACGCCAGTAATCCAGCCGCCAGGGCTGCTGCCCCGCGCTTTGTGCAGGCTCATGCGCAGCCTGCCCATGCAAGGCAATGCGCATGAACAAAAAACCCGACAGCACGAAAAACAAGCTCACCCCCGTATGCCCCTCGGCCAGCCACCCCATGGGCCAGGCCTGCGGTTGCGGCTTCCATAACCCGAAAAAACGATGAAACGCATGAAATGCCAACACCAGCAGCGCTGCCATGCACCGCAAATGGGCCAGACGCGGATTCCACGGGAAGTTGGGCGAGTGCGCGGCAAAAGTGGAAGAGGACATGGAGACAAAATGCAAAAGAGAATGAGGGGAGTTATGAATTCATCCAGGAGATGCGCTGGTGATAAAACCGGGAGTTTGCACGCCGGAAAATGCATCCCCTTCAAGAAAATGACGAGATTTTTCAACGCTATCACGCGTTGGGCGAGCGCAGCTTCGGCGTGCGTGCAATCCTCTCCAATGCCGCTCCTGACACAGCGCAGGGATTGTATTTTTTGCATGCCCCCAGTCCTGTGCGCTATCAACTTGCGCATACAATCCTCGGGCGAGCCGTGAGCGACTTGGCCTTTCGGCGCGTTGGTCGTGGGGCGGTGCAGTCTGTTTTACACAACAGCCGAGCTGTTTCCCGGCCATTGGGCATGATTTCTAGGCTTGACGGGCCTAAAAGAATCTGCATACTAGTGAACTATCTGCCGTCTCGGTCAGTTGGCTGGGGCGGGTGGAAACTCGCAATTTTTCTAAGCCTCTATAGGAGAATCCCATGGCTGTTTCTGATCATTTCGACAACGTCCAAAAGATCTATCTCGCGTTCTATCAGCGCCCTGCCGATCCTGGTGGTCTGACTTACTGGGCTGACCAGGTTGAGCAAGCCGGTGGCGATATCAGCAAGGTGATCGATGCCTTTGCAAACTCGGCTGAAGCCACTGCTCTGTACGGCAAGATTGACGAAACCACCATTGGTAACGTGATTGATGCTGTGTACAAAGCGCTGTTTAACGTGACTCCTGACCAGGCTGGTAAGGATTACTACGTTGAGGGCTTCAAGGCCGGCACATTCGGTCCTGGCACCATTGCCCTGAATATCCTCAACGGCGCTCAAGGCAATGACCTGACGGCTATCAAGAACAAACTGGATGCCGCAGAAAAGTTCACCAAGGTGCTGGATCCTGAGCTGGATGGCGCTGGCGCTCTGGCGACTTACAACGCTGAAGATGCGGTGGCTGTGCGCAAGTGGCTCGCTGGCGTGGATGCTGTCAACCGCGTTTCTGAAGATCAAGTCAAGTCTTTCATCAAGACGACCGTTGCCTCCCCCACCGATCCCATCAATGGTGGCGTTCAGGGTACGCAATTGACTCTGGCTGCCGACAAGCTGTTCTCCGATGCCGATGGCGCAGTGTTCAAGGCTCCTGTTGAGCAAAACATGCTCGGCTCCCTGAACAACACGCTGGCCAGCGGTGACGTGATCCTGGCGACTGGCAAGGGCGCCAAGCTGCAAGCCGATTTGGTTGAAACAGTGATTGGTGCGCACTCCAATGCTCCCGCCATTAACCCGACGGTGACAGGGGTTGAGGTTGTCGAAATCCGTGCGCTGGAGCAGGCTACCAGCGGTGGTGGTGGTACGGGTACTCTGACCGCTTCCCAAGTGGACGCTGAGAATTTCTACGGCGTGAAAGAGTGGTGGTCTGTTAATAGCCGTGCTACGGTTCAGATCGAAGATGTGCGCACCCGCCCTGAAGAGACTCTGTTGGGCTTCCGTAGTGCAGATGCAACGCCAACGTCTGGTACGCAAGTTGACTTCAACGTCTTCTTTAATCCTGACATGCTGCATGCCAATACGCGCGCCAAGGATTCGAGCATCTCTCTGATGATCGACTCCATCAGCAAGCCTGGTGACTTGAGCCAGGTGCCTGCTGATGGCGTTATCTTTGAACTGGCTGGCAAGCAATACACCGTGCGTGCTGATGCCATTGGTGAGGCCAAAAACCACGCCGAATTCATGGCTGCTCTGACTGCCGAGCTGGCCAAAGAGCCTGCTCTGGCTGGTCTGCAAGCCACGCTGAGCGGCAACGAAGTGACCTTGGTGGATCCTGCTGGCGGTACCTTCAAGCAAGGCGGTTGGACGTTCAAGAACAACATCGTTCCTTCCTCAGGTGACATCAAGTGGGCGCAAAGCGTTGGCAAAGCGACCGACGTGACTGAGCCTGTCTCCACCACACTGGTGCTGGACAAGGTTGGCCACTCCACCAGCCAAGGTGGTGGCGTGAACATTGGTTCCGCTGGCGCAGGCGGTATCGAAGTGTTCGACCTGAAGGTTGGTGGTTCGAGCTGGGTGCGCAAGATCGAATCCAAGGCTGAAGTTGAGCATAGCCTCAAAGGCGATCAGCATCTGGCCGAGGTGAAGATTTCTCACCTGGAAGACGGCGTCAAGGGTGGTCTGAAAGTTGGTGAAGTGTCCACCAATACCGACGGTCGCGTGCAAGCCAATGGCTTTACAAACGTACGTGAAATCAGCGCCGAGGGCTTTACGGGCGCTCTGAATCTGGGTATCGCTCTGACGGCGGATGCTGTGAACCGCTACCTTGGGCCAGACGTGAAAGAGCCTGTTGAATTCGCTTACGTTGGTGGCGAAGGTGCGGACCTCTTCAATATCTCCATTGATGGCGCTGTGACTGCCGATCCTGACTTCCGCGGCAAGATCGATTTGGGTGCGGGTGATGACCGCTTGGTCTTGAAAGCTGACAAGCTCGATCAGATCAAGATCGACGGTGGCGAAGGCCGCAACACCATCGTGGTGGAAGGTGCTGGCTTGGGCGCTGGCGCGCTGAAGCCCAACGAATTCAAGAACTTGCAGGTTTATGAAATCGGTGGTACCACTCGTGGTCCTATTGGAGGGCCGGCTGTCGTTGGAACGCATACGTTCACGTCGCTTGAGTCGGTGGAGGAAGTAATTGTTGCCACTGGCAAGCCGCATGAAATTTGGGAGGTAGTACCGCCGTCGACGACTCCGAGCCATACCGCCGATGCGTTTGGCGGCGCGAAGCTGGTGGACTTCAATGGTGACAAGCTGTTGGTGACCGGTAGGGAGCAGACTGTTACGGATGGCAATGCGGATCAGGTGTTCAATGAGTTGACGCTGAATGGCGCAAACAAGGCGGCCGTTACGGTGACGCTGGATAACGCTGCACGTAAGGATGGCAAGCTCACCGTTGATGCCATGACGTTTGGCGACAATGGTGCTGATCTGAGCCAGGTTCGCGATCTCACGATCGAATCCAAGGGCCAGCGTGATGTTTCGAATGAAGTTACCGTCTTGTCTGCTGAGAAAGTGGGCAACTTCACAGTGAATGGTACGCAAGCTTTCACGACGAAGATTGTGGCTGCTGCGAACACGGCTTCTGCGAATCCGGCTGACTACACCAACCTGGTGGTGAATGCTTCCGGCTTGGCTGTGAAAGAAGGCAAGCCTGGCTTCGACCTGACACTGGATGCGGATATCGTGACCAAGGTGGATACGGGCAGCTCTTCTGCTGCTGTGACCTTGACGGGTACTGCTGGCAAGGACAAGCTGACCCTGACCGATGGCGCTCTGCAATTGACAGATGACACCACGGTGCTGGGCTTCGAAACCATCCAGTTCGGTGACGCTGCTGCAACCGCTGGCAAGTTCAACGCTTCCAAGGTGATCGGCGCGACGGACTTCATCCTCGCCAACACGAGCGGTGCTTTGGAACTGACGCATTTGGGCAACGCCATCAATGTGGACGTGAATACCAAAGATGTGGCTGATAACGTCACGATTCGTGGCGCTGGCGCGAAAGAGTCCGTGAACATCAAGTTCCGTGACACTGGCGCTGAAACCACTGATTGGGAGCAGGGCTCTGCTGAAAAGCTCTATGTTGGCGGCTACAAGAACATCAAGCTGGATCTGACTGCCAAACAAGTGGCTGGCGAAGTCAACACGTACAACTTCGACCTGGAGCTGCTGGATCGTGAAGGCAAGAATGCTGACGACCACGTTGGCACCTTTGTTGAAACGGGTGCTACCGACTGGACTGGCAAGGGTATTGCTGCCCGTACGCTGGAAGTGGTTGGCGGCGATGCCAAGAACCATGACGACTCGCTGACGCTTGATGCTTTGGATGTGGCTTTGGATGTCATCGACTTCTCTGGCTACAACGGTACTGTGACTGGTGCTCTGAAGAATCATGCCGCCAAGCCTGCTCTCGATGTGACGATCAAAGTTGGTGGATATGCACTTGATTGGGAGCTTAACCAGACTGGAACCTCCAAGTTCAACACGATTTTTGAATTCGTGAAGCCGAAGACGGGTGTGCCAGGTGCTGACGTTGAGAGTGCTGGTGTTGTTTGGACAATTAAGGACTTCGTTGGTGGGGCCACATCCCCCAACGCTGGTGATGCTCAGAACTGGACTAAACTGGACTTGACTGCTCTTGGCATTAAAGGTATGAGTGACGTACTTGTTACAGGGATCGATACGAACTCTGACGGTACAGCCGACTTTACCTACATTTACAGTCAGGCTGAAGCTAGCTCGGGCTTGTCTGAACCATACACTTGGGCTATCAAGTTGGTTGGTGATTACACACAAAGCGGTGCGATCCTTGCCGAGCAATTTGCGTCCTAAGCGTTCAGGTCTGAAGATCCATCGGAATTAACCCGGTGGTGACAAGCCGCAACCTCGCAAGAGGTTGCGGTTTTTTTGCGTTTGGGCGGCATGGCAGGCCGATGGCGTCTCTTGCGCAGGGCTTCCCGCGATTCGGAGGCGAGACTCGGGGTGAGAAAGGGAGCCGCTTGCGCATAGCCGTGGAGCGTCCGGCGGTTTGCTTCAGGCTGGTGCTGCTACCATCGAACGCTCCCGACATGAGGCATGGCATTAGTGCCAGCCTTCTTTTTCAACACCCATGAAGGAAAGGAATCCGCTTTTGAGTGAATCGAGCAAACCACAGGTGACAGGCAGTCCCATCAACCCGGCCGTGTTCTACAGCGCCTCGGCGGTGATTGTTTCCATTCTTCTTTTTGCTGTGCTTGCGCCCCAGCGCGCCGATGCTGTCTTCAAGGCCTTGCAGGCGGCCATCGTGGCCAATGGCAGTTGGTATTACGTGCTGACGGTGGCGATTATCTTGATTACCACGATTTACCTGGGCGCTTCCCGCTACGGCAGCATTCGCCTGGGGCCGGATCACGCCAAGCCCGATTACAGCAATGTGTCGTGGTTTGCCATGCTGTTTTCGGCGGGCATGGGTATTGGTCTGATGTTTTTTGGCGTGGCGGAGCCGGTGATGCATTTTCTGGCGCCGCCGGTGGCCGAGGGGGGCACGGTGCAGGCCGCGCGCGAGGCGATGCGGCTGACGTTTTTCCATTGGGGCATTCACGCCTGGGCGATTTACGCCATCGTGGCGCTGATCCTGGCGTTTTTCAGCTACCGCCACAACTTGCCGCTGACGCTGCGCTCGGCGCTGTACCCGCTGATTGGCGACAAGATCAACGGCCCGCTGGGGCATGCGGTGGATGTGTTTGCGGTGGTGGGCACGCTGTTTGGCGTGGCGACGTCGCTGGGCTATGGGGTGTTGCAGGTCAATGCGGGTTTGAACCACCTGTTCCCGAGCATTCCGGTTTCTGTGACGACGCAGATTGTGCTGATTGTGTGTATCACGGCGTTGGCGACGGCTTCGGTGGCTTCGGGGCTGGATCGGGGGGTGAAGTTTCTCTCCGAGCTGAATCTGGGCCTGGCGGCGTTGCTGCTGCTGTTTGTGCTGCTGGCTGGCTCGACGGTGGCGCTGCTGCAAGCGCTGGTGCAGAACACGGGGCACTATGCGTCCAACATCGTGAACATGACGTTCAACCTGTTTGCTTACCAGAAGACGGACTGGATTGGCGGCTGGACGATTCTTTACTGGGGCTGGTGGCTGAGCTGGGCGCCGTTTGTGGGCTTGTTCATTGCGCGGGTGTCGCGCGGGCGCACGATTCGGCAGTTTGTTGTGGGCGTGCTGCTGGTGCCCACGGGCTTTACCTTCATGTGGATGACGTTTTTCGGCAATTCCGCGATCGACATGATTTTGAACCAGGGCTACAAGGAGTTGGGTGAAGTCGTCTCACAGGATGTGGCCTTGGCCTTGTTTTCGTTCCTGGAGCATTTGCCGCTGTCCACGCTGTCGGCGTATGTGGCGCTGTTCATGGTGGTGGTGTTTTTTGTGACTTCGGCGGATTCGGGCGCGCTGGTGATGGATATGTTGTGCGCGCATGGCAAGACCAGCTCCCGCCTGGGCTATCGCATTTACTGGGCGGTGGGCTCTGGCGCGGTGGCGGTGGCGTTGTTGCTGGCGGGGGGCTTGAGCGCGTTGCAAACGATGGCGATTGCCAGCGCTTTGCCGTTTGTGACGGTGTTGATGGTGGCGGTGTATGGCCTGTTCAAAGCTTTGCGCGTGGATATGCAAAAGCAGTTGGTGCAGCAGTTCGCAGCCCCGGTGGCGGCGCCGATGCTGCGCGCCAAGGGCGCGTGGCGCGAGCGTTTGCAGGTGATCATGAGCTTTCCCGACCGCGCCAGCGTGGACCGATTTATCGACACGACGGTGGCGCAGGCATGCGCGGAGGTGGCCGAGGAGCTCAATAGCCTGGGCGTGCAAGCGCGGGTCAGCCAAAGCGCCCCGGGCCAAGTGGCTTTGACGACCAACCATGAGGATGAGATCGACTTCACTTACCGCGTGGTGGCCGCTGCTCATGTGCAGCCTGCGTTTGTGCAAGGCGATAGCGCCGCAATGCCAGCGCCCGCCGGTGCGCCGGTGGCGCAGCAACCCTCTCAGGAGCCATCCCGGTACTACCGCGCCGAAGTGCATTTGGGCCAGGGCGGGCAGGATTACGACATCATGGGCTGGAGCAAGGAGGGGGTGATTAACGACATCATCGACCAGTACCAAAAGCACATGCATTTGCTGCATAGCTTGCGGTGATGGGGCTTGGGGCTGCTGCCCTCTCCTGCATGCCAACAGCCCCTGGCAAGGCGTGGCATGCATTGCCGCGCCGTGTTGTGCGTTGGTGGCCGGGGTGGCCCACGATCTTGACCCAAAACGCTCACCTGCCTGAGCATTGAATGTGAGCAGCGATTTTTACAATTCAAAAGAAATAAAATACCCGTGTTTCGGCAACATGGGTATACAGTGATTTATCTTTTGATTTGAAATTGGAAATTCAAGCGTAAGCGGACAGGGCGGGCAAATCCAGCACGTGCAGGCCGCCGTATTCGAGGCGGATCAGCCCCTGCGCTTCCAGCCGCACGAGGGCGACGTTGACGCGCTGGCGCGAGAGGCCGATGAGGTAGGCCAGCTCTTGCTGCGTGATGCGCAGGGTGTTGTCGGCATTGGGCGCCAGCACCGGATTGAGCAAGGCGGCCAGCGAGCGGGCCACGCGCGAATCGGGGTTGGTGGTGCGATCCGTTTCTCGGCCGATGATGAACTGCCCCACGCGCTCGTTGAGCTGGTACATGATGACGCGGTTGAACTCGATGGAGCGGTCGAGCAGCTCATGAAAGGCCGCCAGCGGCAGCGCCGCGATGGTGCTTTTGCGCAGCGCCTGGATGTCGTAGCGGTAGCGCTCGCGCTTGAGGGCCGTGCCTTCGCCAAACCAACTGCCCGGCGGCAAGCCGGCGTAGCTGATGGTGCTGCCGTCGGCGCGGTTGTTGCTCATTTTCAAAAGCCCGTCGATCAGCCCCAGCCAGTAGCGCACCGGCTTGCCTGCGGTGCAGATGAAGTCGCCCTTGAGGATTTCGCCTACGGCCAGCGCCTGCTCGGCAAAGCGCCGGTCGGCGGGTTTGAGCTGGTGCAGCCAGGCGATCGATTGCAGCTCTTGATCGGTGGGCGCGCGGCGCGTTTTGAGGACGGCGGGCAGCGCTCTTTCACGGGGCTTCATGGGGCGAAGGGGGGAGATAGCAATAGTCAAAGATACCGGCTCAGCATACCCCGTCTCTATCAGCGTGGGAATAGGGAATGCCTGCGCATGTGGGCTCAGAGCGTGCCATGCACTTTTCGCCCCCCGCGAGAGCGCAAAGTGCATCACACGCTTTAGCACTGGGGCAGAATCGCCTTTGGTTGCTGCGGGATGCGAGCGTGTTCAAAATTTTGGACACGCTTTCAACGTGCGGCATGTCCGTGTTTTGAGCTGGAGAGGCGCGCCAAGCGGGTGCGCAGGTTTTGCGATGGAGACAACTTTTCGCCAGCCGCAGGCGGCATCTACGCCTAAGCCTACGCCGATCACCCGAGCGCAGGCTGAGCCAAGCCGCCCGGACGGGGTGATGCAGGCTTTGCAGGAGTGGTGGTGGCTGTGGTGGAACAACCTCTACCTGGGCAGCGCCGCCTTGGTGCTGCTGTGCTATCCCAGCAGCCATCGGTTGCGCATGTGGCTGGTGGTGTGTTGCCAGGTGTATGCGCGCTTGCGTTGGTCTTTGCTGGTTTATGTGCTGATTACCGCTGCCGTGGGGATGGTGAGCACGCAAATTGTGCGCAATGCCCTGTTTGGTTTTGGCCTGTTGCAATTGACGCCCAATTTGCTGCTGCGCGTGTTGCTGGTGGAGCTGGTGCCACTGGCGGCAGCGCTGGTGGTGGCCATCAAGTTGAGTATTCCGCTGGGGGTGGAGTTGGCCGGGTTGCGCCGCCGCCGCCATTTGCAGCGCCTGGAGGATGCGGGGCTGGATGCCATGCGCGCCGAATTTCTGCCACGTTTGCTGATGGGGGTGTACGCCGCCGTGGCGCTGGCGGCCTTTGGCAGCGCGGTGGTGATGGTGACGATTTATCTGGGGCTGTATGGCTATACCACGGCGGGGTTGGAGGCGTTCACGCACATCTTCGGGCGCACGATGACGCCGCTTTTCACCGCCATCTTCGTCGCCAAAGTGCTGGCCTTTGGCTACATTGCTGGCTTGATTCCGCTGACGGTGGCGTTTATCGATCCGCGCTACGGCCTGCGGCGCGATTCGGAGTTGACTACGCTGGCGCGTGTGCTGGCCCTGCTGATCCTGGTCGAGGTGTTATCCTTGACCGCCAATTACTATTGATTGCAACCAGGGCGTGTCATGGGCTGCAAGGTTCATGACACGCTCGCACGCTAACGGTTGCCTGCGCGCCCAGGCGTTTTTTTCTGCCCGTGTCCATGAGCCAAGAGCCTTCTCCTTCAGCGCCTGCCGCTGCGGCCAGTGCGCCAGCGGTTTCTTCGTTGGGGCTGGCGCCGCTCAAACCCATCCGCCATTTGTATTTCAAGGCAGTGTTGTTGATGGCGCTGACGCTGGTGCTCAGCGGTGCGGCTTTGGGTTATTTGTTCTACGCGCGTGGTGCGTTCGAGGAAAAGCAAACGCTGATTTTGACTACCGACGATTCCGAGGGCGTGACCGTCGGCATGGATTTGACTTTCTCGGGCTTTCCCATTGGCAGCGTGCGCAAGATTGAGCTGGCCGACGATGGCAGTGTGCGCATCCTGATTGACGTGCCCGTGCGCAATGCCCACCGCCTGCGCGAATCGAGCATCTTCACCATGGTGCGCAGCATTTTGGGCGCCACCTCGCTCAAGGCCTACACCAGCGATTGGGAAGATGCGCCCCTGCCCGACAACGCCGTGCGCACCGTGCTGTATGGCGATGCGTCGGCGGAAATTCCGCAGCTCATGGCCTCCACGCGCAATCTCATCAACAACCTTACCGGCCTGACGGCAACGGACTCGCACCTGGCACAAAGCCTGGAGCGCGTCAGTGCGCTGGGCCAGGATTTGGCGCGCTCCGTGGGCGATGGCGGCATGCTCAAAGTTCTGCTCGGCCAGGGCGAGGATTTGCAGGCCCTGCAACGCGCGCTGGTGCAGGTCAACACCTTGTTGGCCTCCGTCAACCGCGTGGTGGGGCGCGCCGATGCCCAGGTCTTTGGCCCCAAAGGGTTGATGCGCGATGCGCAGAGCGCAACCCGGCAACTGGCCCGCTTGCTGGAGGAAACCCGCGCGAGCCTGAAGCAAGTCGATGCCATCCTGGCCGATGCCAAAACCATTTCCGGCCAGGTCAGCGAATCCAGCGCCGATTTGGCCAGCTTGCGCGCCTCGGTGGAAAGCAACCTGCGCCAAATCGATGCGCTCATGGGCCAACTGCAAAACACCTGGCCCTTTGCCAAAGAACATCAACTGACCTTGCCGTAAGCCTGTGCAGGCAGTGCAACCCGGCGGTCATGGCTTTTTTCACAGCACCACTTATGTTTGGCAAGCGACTTTTGATCTGTCCCCGGCCGCTATGGGCCGCAATGGCCGGGGCATTGGCGGTCACGCTGGCCGCATGCAGCAGCGCCCCGCCTGCCAAGCCCTGGCAGGTGCGCTCGCTGGCCGCATCGGAATTGGCTGAAGCCGCCTGGCTCGACGGCGCAGAGCGCGTGGCTGCGCACGAGTGGGACAAGGCCCGCCAGCAGATTGCCCGCACCGGCCAGCCGCAGGCCCTGGCCCAGTTGGAGCTGCGCCGCTGCGCGGTGCTGGCGGCCAGCCTGGATTGGCAGCCTTGCGCCGCCTTTGAGCCGCTGGCCCCCGCCAGCGGTGAGGCCGCACGCGCTTACGCCGCCTATTTGCAAGGCCAACACCTGAGCAACGCCCAGCGCGGCCTGCTGCCGCCTGCCCAGCAAAGCCCGGCCGCGCTGGATGCGGTGGATGCGCGCGCTGTCGCTACGCTGCAAGCCGTGCCGGAGCCGCTTTCGCGCCTGCTGGCCATCGCCTTGCTGGCCCGCCGATCGGGCCAGATGCCGCCCGAGCTGATGCAATTGGCGATCGACACCGCCTCCGAGCAAGGTTGGCGCAGGCCATTGCTGGCCTGGTTGCTGCGTCAGCAAAGCTATGCCCAAACGCATGGCTTGGCGGATTTGCTGGAGCAAACCCGGCTGCGCCTGGCCATCGTGCAGGGTGAGTTGGGGCAGGCAGATGCGGCGCCCAAAGCGCCGTGAAAGTTTGTCCAAAAGCGGCGCTGCTGCGCAGTGCGGCGATTTTATCGATCAATAGGAAAAGAATCCATCTTGTTTCGGCAGATTGGTCAATGATCGATGTTTCTTTTGATTTGAAATTCATGATTTCAGATCAAAAGAAATGCCATGCTTTGATAGGCATGCCGTAAAAGGCTGGATTTTTTGCCTAATGATTGGTGGTTTGTGCCAGGGCGGCCAGAAGATTGCATGCCAGCCTGCCGGGTGTTGGCGGGCAAAGCGGCGGTAGTCGCGCGTGGAGAAAGGGCGGTCTTTGGGCGCTGGCGCTCACCCTTCGCGCCGGATGGGGTTGGCGGCGAGCAGTTTTTTCACCTCGCTGGAGTGGGCCAGCAAGCCTTGGCGGGCGTAGGCGTGGTATTGCTCGTCGATGGCGTCCAGGCGGTACAGGTAGTTGACCATCAGGCCCAGCGATTGGCGCAGGCCTTTGGCGGAGCTGTCGCCCATCCAGTTGATTTGTTGCAGGCTGGCGCCGTTGCCGAAGTGAAAGCGGGCTACGGCGTCCAGCGGCTCTTGCTTGCGTTTTTGCATCAGCAGATAGTGGGCGCATTCACCCATGAGCCATTGTTTGAGTGCGACTTCTTCTTCGCGTGGGTGGGCGTTGGCCTCGTGGGTGGCGAGCAGGGTTTGCAGGCGCTCGTAAGCGGTGTCGGCGGTGGTTGCCGGGGCGGCGGCATCGGTGGAGGTGTCGGTAGGGGCGGCGGTGGCGTGATCGGCCAGCGCGCGCTGTGCGATGGCGGGCAGTTGCTGCACGTAGGCGGCATCGGCCAGTTGCGTGCGCAGCCATTGCCCGAAGCCGGGCACGGGCGAGAGTGTGGCAAAGGTTTGCAGCTTGGGGAATTCGTGCGTGAGTTGCTCGACGACGCGCTTGATGAGGAATTCGCCCATGCTCACCCCGCGCAGGCCGGGCTGGGCGTTGGAGATGGAATAAAAAATGGCGGTGGTGGCCTGGGTGGGGTCGTTGGTGGGCTGGGCTTCGTCCAGCAGCGCTTGCACGCTGGAGGCCAGCGATTGCACCAGAGCGACTTCGACGAAGATCAGTGGCTCCTCGGGCATGCGGCCGTGGAAGAAGGCGTAGCAGCGGCGGTCGGAGTCGAGGCGGTTGCGCAGGTCGTCCCACGATTTGATTTCGTGCACGGCTTCATAGCGGATGACTTTTTCCAGCAGCGAGGCGGGCGAGCTCCAGCCGATGCGTTGCAGCTCCAGAAAGCCGGCATCAAACCACAGCGTCAGCAAGCGCAGCAAATCGCTCTCCAGCGGTTGCAGGGCTTGCTGGTGCTCGCGCAGGCTCAGCAGCTCGGCGCGCATGCGCACCAGCGCTTCGATGCCTGCGGGTAGTAAGTTGAACTGGCGCAGGATGTGCATGCGGGGCGATTCCAGCGTTTGCGCCAGCCGCGTTTGCGCGTGCAGCTTGTCGGCGGCGTTGCCGCTGCGGGCGGCTTGCTGCCAGTGCGCGATGGCGACTTCCAGCGCGGCTTCGTCGATGTGAAAGCCTTGGGCCAGGCGCAGCATGAAGGCCAGGCGGTCCTGGGCGTTGGCTTTCTGGTAGGCATCGAGCAGGCGGCGCGCGCGGGCGCGCACGCGGGTGTCGCTATCGGCGCGGGAGGTGGCCTCTTGCAGCAGGGCGTCGATTTTTTGCCATTGGCGCTTGTCCAGCGGCTCGGCGCTGGCGTTGGCGCTGGTGGCATCGGCCGTGCCAACCAGGCGTCGCCACAGCCGCATGATGCCCATGCGCGAGGCGATGGAGGGTTCGGTTGAAGGGTTGGGGGTGCTCATATCGGTCGCGGGCCAGAAAACAGGGGTGGGGGCATGATAATCTCGCCCATTGTTCAATCGGCTTCAACCGGCGGCTTGGCGCGTCGGGGTCAACCTGCAAAAAAAGAGGTGTCGCAATGCTCTCACGAATGACTTTGATTGTTCTCGTCGCGCTGGCTATTGGCAGCATCTATTTCTTCAACTGGGAGGCGATGAACACCGTCAGCACCATTTCCATCGGCTTTACCACCATGCAGGCGCCGATGGGCATTTTGTTGCTGGCGCTGTTCGGGGTGCTGTGTGTGCTGTTTCTGGCGTACATCCTGTGGCTGCACAGCACGGTGATTGTGGATTACCACCGCCACACCAAAGAGCTCAAGCACCAGCGCGAGCTGGCCGACAAGGAGGAGGCGTCGCGCTTTAACGAGTTGCGCGAGTTCCTCGTCAAGCAGCACACGGAGGGGCAGCAGGCGCTGCTGCGCCAGATGGAGGAGCTGGAGGACCATATCTACCGCCGTGTGGACGATTCGGATAATTCCACCGCCGCGTATATCGGCCAGATTGAGGACCAGTTGCGCCAAACGGGCACGACGCCGCAGTTGGGCTTGAGCGCGCCGCCGTCGGAGCCGGATCGGGCTTGAGCGGCGGGCATCGGCCCTGACCCGCATGGGGTTACAGCAAAAAAGGCGCTTGGGTAGCGCCTTTTTTGTTTTCAATTCAAAGTAAAAGCAATTTGTTTGTAATCATGCCGAAACAGGCATGATTTTTTGCTTGTTGAAT
This sequence comes from Allofranklinella schreckenbergeri, assembly GCF_003703475.1. GTDB lineage: Bacteria > Pseudomonadota > Gammaproteobacteria > Burkholderiales > Burkholderiaceae_C > Lampropedia > Lampropedia schreckenbergeri. The sequence continues at coordinate 27,154 of NZ_RDQM01000020.1, forward strand.
GGTGAATTTGCTCAATCCCGGGTGACGCGCAGCACTTCCTCGAAGCTGGTGATGCCCGCTTGCACCAGGCGTTGGCCGTCCTCGCGCATCAGTTGCATGCCGTGGGCCAGGGCGTGCTCGCGGATGGCGGCTTCGGCCTGCTCGCCGTGGATGAGGGCGCGGATGGCCTCGTCCACCACCAGCAGCTCGAACAGGCCGGTGCGGCCGTGGTAGCCGTTTTGGTTGCAGTGCCCGCAGCCCTTGCCGTGGCAGTGCGTGCAGTATTTGCGCACCAGGCGCTGGGCCAGCACGCCCAGAAGCGAGGAGGAAAGCAAGAACGGCTCCACGCCCATGTCGATCAGGCGCGTGACGGCGCTGGCGGCGTCGTTGGTGTGCAGCGTGGCCAGCACCAGGTGGCCGGTCAGCGAGGCCTGGATGGCGATTTGCGCGGTTTCGAAGTCGCGGATCTCGCCGATCATGATGACGTCCGGGTCCTGGCGCAGGATGGCGCGCAGCGCGGTGGCGAAGGTCAGGTCGATCTTGCTGTTGACCTGGGTCTGGCCCACGCCGGGCAGCTCGTATTCGATGGGGTCTTCCACCGTCATGATGTTTTGCGCGCGCGCGTCCAGCCGGTGCAGCGCGGCGTAGAGCGTGGTGGTCTTGCCCGATCCGGTGGGGCCGGTGACGAGCAAGATGCCGTGCGGCTGGTGGATGAGGCGCTCGAACTGCGCCAGGGTCTGGCCCTGCATGCCCACGGCTTCCAGGCTCAGGCGGCCTTCGCTTTTGTCCAGCAGGCGCAGCACGGCGCGCTCGCCATGCGCGCTGGGCAGGGTGGAGACGCGCACGTCGATGGCGCGCGTGCCCAGGCGCAGGGCGATGCGGCCGTCCTGCGGCAGGCGTTTTTCGGCGATGTCCAGATCGGCCATGATCTTCAGGCGCGAGATCAGCGCGCCGTGCAGCGCGCGGTTGGGCTGCACGATCTCGCGCAGGCTGCCATCGACGCGCAGCCGCACGCTGGAGTGGCGCTCGTAGGGCTCGATGTGGATGTCGCTGGCGCCATCGCGCGCGGCCTGGGTCAGCAGGGCGTTGAGCATGCGGATGATGGGCGCGTCGTCGGCGGCTTCGAGCAGGTCTTCCACGGCGGGCAGCTCCTGCATCATGCGGGTCAGATCGGCCACGCCTTCGACTTCGCTGACCACCAGCGCGGCGTCGGAATCACCGCCGGAGTAGGCGGCGCTGATGCGCTGGGCCAGGGCGGCGGCGTCGAGCACCTGGGGCTGGGCGGTGGGGTACTTGCGCAGCGCTTCGCCCAGCGCGCTGGAGTTGGGGCTGGGCGTGTGCCAGAGCACCAGCGCCGCGCCGTCGTCTTCGAGCAGCAGTTGCGAGGCGCGTGCGAAAGCGTAAGGCAGGGGGTAGTGCAAAGCGGCCATGGCGGCGGGGGTGGGGGAGGGTTGCAGGCGTCGAGGGGTATTTCAAATCAAGGTAAATTTGATTTAATTTCCATGTTGCCTAAATCAGGTGATTTATTTTCTTTTTGATTTGTAATAAAAAGGTGTTTCGTGCCGCTCAATCCACCCAACCGTCGGATTCGCCGCTGCGCAGGTTGCGCACGTCGGGTTGGTGGCGTGGGTTGGGCGGCTCTGGCTCGTTGGTCAGCACGGAGAGCGGTGCGATGGTGCGCTTTTGGCGGGCCTGGGTTTCTTTTTCCGAGAGCGCGGGCGCGGCGGGCAGCGTGGGCAGGGCGGGCGCGCTGTTGACGCTGGGCATGAACAGGTGCTGCTGGGGTTGGGCGCGGTGCTGGCTGGCGCGCATCAGGTCGTAGCGCTCCAGCGCCAGGGCGTCGCTGCCGCTGGCGTCGTAGAGCACGGTGGGGCGCAAAAACACCATCAGATTGACCTTGCTGCGCGAGCGCTGCTCGCTGCGAAATGCGTTGCCCACAACGGGGATGTCGCCCAGCAGGGGCACTTTTTGCTGCGAGGCCAGGTAGCGATCTTCCAGCAGGCCGCCCAGCACGATGATGCCGCCGTCTTCCACCAGGATGTTGGTTTCGATCAGGCGCTTGCTGGTGGTGGGGCCTTTGTCGGAGTTGCTCAGCAGGTCGGAGACTTCCTGCACCACGGCCAGCTTGACGGTGCCGTTTTCATTGATTTGCGGCTTCACGCGCAAGGAGATGCCCACGTCCTGGCGCTCGATGGTCTGGAACGGGTTGACGCTGCCGATGGCGTTGTTGTTGCTGGTGTACTGGCCGGTGACGAAGGGCACGTTTTTGCCGATGAGGATGCGCGCTTCTTCGTTGTCGAGCGTGAGGATGTTGGGCGTGGAGAGCACGTTCACGTCGGACATGCCTTCCAGAAAGCGCGCCAGCAGCCCCAGCACATAAGTGCCGCCGTAGTTGTGCGCCACGCCCAGGTTGATGCCCGCGCCGAGGTTGGAGAGCGCGCCTGCGGCGGCCTGGCGCGTGCTTTGGCTGGCGCCCGATGCGCCGCCCAGGGCCGCAGCCAGGGCCAAATCCAGAATATTGGCGCCGCTGCCATTGCCGCGGAAATTGGTGCCCAGCGCGCCGACGTTGGCATCGCCCGCGCGGCCGATGCCGCCTTGCCATTGGATACCGAATTCGGCGGCTTTTTCCGCGCTGACTTCCACCACCATGCTTTCAATCAGCACCTGGGCGCGGCGGCTGTCGAGCCGGTCGATCACCGCGCGCAGTTGGCGGTAGAGCGGATCGGGGGCGGTGATGATGAGCGAGTTGGTGCTGGGGTCGGCCTGGATCAGGCCGCCGGTGGAGGCGGCCTGGCTTTGCCCGAAGTGCACGCCGGCGCTTTCGCCCAGGCCGGCGCTGCTGGAGAGGCCCGCGCTGGCGCTGCCATTGGCCTTGGGCGCGTTGGGTGTACTGGGGGGGCTCGACCCGCTGGCGTTATTGGCGTTGGCGTTGAGCTGCCCGGCGGCCAGGGCCGCGCGCAGGGTTTGGGCCATTTGCGTGGCGTCGGCATTTTTCAGAAAGACGACGTGGATGTTGGCGTGCTCGGCCGAGCTGCCAGGGGCGGGGGGCTTGTCCAGCCGGGCCACCAGATTGCGCACTTGGGCGATGCGCGCGGCATTGGCGGCGCGCACGATGACGGCGTTGCTGCGGGCATCGGCCAGGATGGTGGTGCGAAAGGCTTGCCCGGCTGCCGCTGTGCCTGGCGCGGCGTTGCCAGCGCCCGAGGCGATGGCGGCTGTTTCGCCCAGCAAGCGGTTCAGCAGCGGCACCATTTCGCTGGCGATGGCGTGTTGCAGGGGGATGACTTCGACATCGCTGGCTTCGGCCACATCCAGCGCGGCGATGATTTTGGCGATGCGCGCGAGGTTGTCGGCATAGTCCGTAATCACCAGCGCGTTGGTGGCGGGGTTGACGTTGATGGTGTTGTTGGGGCTGATGAGCGGGCGCAGCGTGGGCACCAAGTTGGCCGCATTCTCGTAATGGAGGCGAAAGATTTGCGTGACGATTTGCCCGCCGCGCGGCGCGGTGGGGAAAGCGCCTTGCGAGACATGCACGCCGCCCGATTGCAGCTTGGCATCGGCCTCGGGCACGACTTTATAGAGTCCGGCCGATTCGACCACCGTAAAGCCTTGCAGGCGCAGGGCGGCGAGGAATTGGTCAAAGGCCTGCCGCGCGGCAACGGGGCGCTCGGTCACCAGGTTCAATGTGCCGCGCACGCGGGGGTCGACAATGACATTGCGCCCGGTGATGGTGGCCATGGCGCGGGCGACGGCTTCGATGTCGGCGTTTTCAAAGTTCAGGGTGACTGGCTCGCCCGGGCGCACGCTCGCTTGTGCCCAGGCATGCGGGCCGGGCCATGCTGTCATCAGCAGCGCGGCGACCGCACTTGCGGCCAGCAGACGCAAAGGAAGACGAACAGGCGCGCTGGCCGGGAAGGGGGCTGAGGGCAACATACGGTATTGACTGCAATATCAGAAATTCAGAATGGCCCGCTCGCCATCGCGGCGGCCCAGCAGGCTGAGGAGGTTGGAGAGGGCGGGCAAATAGGCTGGCTCAGCGCTGGCGACGCCTGAAAAACGCATGCGCTGGCCTTGCCAGCGACCTTGGCCGCTGAGCATGAGCGGGCCGCTATCGGTGAGCAATTGGGCTTCGAGACGGCCCTGGCCCTCAGGCCCGCGGATGATAAGGCGGTAGCTGCCCATGGGGCGGATGGTGGTCAGGCGGGTGGAGGTGTTGCGCAGCGAGGCTTCAACCGCGCCGTGCATGCGCAGGCGGCCGCCTTGCCATTGCAAGTGCCAGTCGTCCCAATGCAAGCCCAGATGGCCGTCGAGCTGCAAGGTGTTCCAGGGCGCGCCCAGCCCTTGCAGCAGGCCAGCAGGCCATTGGCTTTGATGGGCGCTGATCTGCACATCGGCCGTTGGCCCGGCCTGCCAGCCCAGCCGCAATTGCGCATGCAAAGGCTGGCTGGCGCAGCAATCGGGCCGCAGTTGTATGGCGATGCCCCGCCAGTGGGGGCGCAAGTGCCAGTGCAGGCGGCCGGGTAAATCCATGCGATCGCGGCTGCCTGCACCGCCTGTGAGGGCCAGCATGGCCGATCCGCGCCACACGGTGCCGTGTGCCGCGTGCAATTGGATGCGCCCAGCGCTGGCCGCTGCCATGCCAGCGGCCAGCCAGTGCGCGGGGGCGAAGCAGATGGCGGTGAAGCTCATGCCCAGCAGGCCGCCCAACAAGGCCCAGCGCCCCAGGCGGACGCGCTCAGGCGAGCGACGCGAGCGGGCGGGAGCGCGAGAGGGTGAGGGGCTAAGCGGCATGCAGCGTTGAATCGAGGCAAAGAAAAGGTGGCAGGGGTTGGATAACGCCTTATTGGCCGCTTGCGGCGTTGGGTAGCGCCCAGACGACTTGGCCGCTCCAGGTCATGCCAGAGTTGGCGTCAGAGGCTGGGCGCGTGAGTTGCACTTGCAGGGGCTGGCTGCGGGTGTTTTCGCGTGTTTCGCGCAACCATTGCGCCAGCGCAGCCGCTGGCGCGTTTTGAAAGCGCACGGTGAAACGATCCCCGGCCAAGGCGGTCTGTACCTGTTGCCCCAGGGCATCGTGGGCCTGGGTTTGAATGCGGCTGGTGAGCGAGGCGGCGCTGCCTTGTTGGGCGGAGCTGGCGAGAAGCTCTTGCAACTGCACAGCTTGTTGCCGCATGCTTTGCATAGCCTGGACTTGGCGCTCCAGCGCCAGGCGCTCGCGTTCGTAAGATCGATAGGTTTTCCACGCAGGCTGGATGGCCCATTGCCACAGCAACGCGCCGCCCACTACGAGCGCGGCCAGGCCGATCATGGCCCGCTCCCGGGTTTGCAAGGCCTGCCAGCGGCTGGATAGGCTGGCTGCCCAAGTGGTGGTTGAGGCAGGATGGCGTTTCATGGCCGCTCCCCCTGTTGTGTGGGTGTAAGGTGCAGCACCCCCTCTTGCCATTGGGCGTGCAGGCCCCGTTGCGGGAGCTGGGCCAGCCAGGACGCCATGCGGGTATCGTTTTGGGTTAAGCCTGTAAGCGTCAGGCGGCTATCTTCATAGCGGATTTCCTGGGGAATGACGCCCGCAGGCAGGCTGGCGCCAGCGTCACCCGCCAAGACTTCAAATGCAGCAGGCGTCAACGCCCCGCTGCGTTGCTGCAAGCGCTGGAGTTCTTGGCGCATTTGCAAAGGCGCATCCAGCACGACGGGCACTTGTGGAAATGTGGCGGTAAAAATTTGCCGAATCTGCGCACGCTGCTGCGCCAAGTCTTGCCGGGCCTGCCAAGCCCAAACGTTAACCCCCAAGAGCTGCACCAAGACCAGCGTTACCACGCCGCGACGCAGCCAGCGCCATTGCGGGGCATGCCATAGCGCCCGCGCGCTGGCGCTGGCGTGCTGGGCCAGTTTGTCACGCCCCGAGTTGGCAAATTGAAATTGGGCCAAATCCCAGGGCGAAGCGGCAGCGCGCAGCAGCCGCTGGCTGGATTCCATCAGCTCGACAGATCGGCCCAAATACTGCTGCGCAAGCTGGTACACGGCAGGCTCGGCTTGCACAGACAGGGGGTGGCGTTCGGTGGCATGCAAAGTGGCCGCAGCAGAAGTGAGCGGCAACGCCAAAACACCACCATCTTCTGCCGGGTTGACGACGAGCCAGGGCGCCTCTGCCGTGCCCAGGACATAAAGGTTGGTAGCGGTTGGTGAGGTTTGGGTGTGGCCCTCTTGCGCTGGTGCAATAGCTGGGACGATACGTCGTACGGCAATGCCGTGTGCGGCCAGGTTGGTCAAATGGCTTTGCAATTTGTCCGCATGGCAAACTGCGACCCAGCAGGCTTGGCCTGGCACGGCGCCGGGCTCCAAGGCGAAATGCAACTGGGCGGTATCTTCTAATACTTGATCTTCCAGCAGCCCTTGCAGGACCGCGCGCAAGCGGGTGCGGTCTTTCAGCGAAATTTGAGGCAGCTGCACTCGATGCCAAGATATGTCTTGTACAGGCAGCGCCAGCACCACATCCCATCCTTTGCTCGGTTGCGGCAAAAGGGCCGCTGCGCTTTGCCCGCTGTGGCTGACGGTTTGACCATCATCGCTTTGGACAAAACTCCATACGGCAGTGCTTGCGTCAGCGAGAGAGGAAGGGGCTTCTAGGATCAGAATAGGCATAGGCAGTCCGGGCTCGGGCGGCGAGCATTGTAGAAGCCGATAACAAGCTTGGCGTGAAAGCAGTGGTAGGGTGAAAATCTTCGTAACTTGATGATTTTTATTGGTATTGGTCTTTCTGGGCAACGCTGTCGTCAAAAAGGATAGGAAGCTTCTTGCGAAACGCTCGCAAAACCAATAGACTCACGCTGCAAAATGGCATAGGAACCTTGCGTGCGCGCGAGAAAGAGGGTTGTTGTTTTTTAGCAAAGCCAACTAATTTCTGTGCGAGGGGCCATTTGGGCGACGAAGTCCATGCTACGATGCCGTGGCGTGATCGAAACTTGGTCGTTACGCTTTCAAACCATCCTTTTTTTGGAGTTCACTCATGAAAAAAAATGTCTTCGCTTTGAGCGTGGCAACAGCTCTGGCTGCTTTGGCCGGTTCTGCTAACGCGCAAGTTCCTTTTATTCAGCCTGATGCGGGTACTGTTTCGGCTGGTAATGTCGTTGCGACGGAGTTTCGTGTTAACGATGGTGGTATTGGTCATGTGTTGCTGCAGCCCTACTACACGGTGCAGGGTGCGCGCAATACGCTGTTGAACGTTACCAATACGGATACCAAGAACGGGAAGGCTGTAAAGGTCCGTTTCCGCGGTGCTCGTAACTCTGATGATGTGTTTGACTTCTATGTGTTCTTGTCGCCTGGCGATGTGTGGCGTAGCCGCGTTTATCGCGACGGTGAGCGGACCTATCTTGATTCCAGTGACACTAGCTGCACTTTGCCTGGTGCGGATGTGATTAAAAACACTGCGTTCAAGACTGTGCGTGTCTTCAATGATTTGGAGTCTGAGGTTCGCGAAGGTTATGTTGAGCTGCTGACTGCGGCTGATATTCCTCCGGGTTCGGCTCTGTACAAGTCGATTAAGCATGATCGCATGACGGGTAAGGTTTCGTGCAATCTGCCTCAATTGATCGACTCTACAGTCCGTCTGACGGATCTGGATACTGCTCGCAAGAATGGGTTGGACTTCCCGACTGCTGGTCTGGTTGGTCAGTGGGCGATTGTTGATGTGAGCAAGAATAATGCTGTGAGCGGTAATGCGACTGCGCTGGTTGCTACTGATGCTAAGGGTGTCCCAGGTGCTGGTAGTATCGTGGTTGCGCCTCAGGACTCTGTCGTTGCTCCGTTGGCATGGACAGATGTGACTAGTCCAGTTTTGGGAACGACCGATCCTTTGTTGACCAAGGGTTCTGTTCAGGCTCAGAACTTTGACTTCCCTGACCTGTCTACCCCTTATGTGAAGTATGCGCCGACTACGCGCACTCCGGCTGGTCATCAGGCTAACGAGTTGTCGGCAGCTTTGGCTGTTAGCAAGGTTGTTAACGACTTCTCTACTGGTATGGGTGTGGACTTGAAGACTGATTGGGTGTTCTCCATGCCTACCCGTCGTTATGGGGTTGCTATCGATTACGCAACGAACACTCCGGTTGAAAACTCTGAAAGTGCATTCTTCCAGTTGGCTGGCGGAGCTAATCGTGCCGGTAACGTTCGCTTCGAGGTTGAGAACGGTATTCCTCATCTCTCTATCGCTCTGAATGGCTCTTATTTCGACAATAATGAGCGTCAGTTGCAGCCTGAAGTTTCTCCGGCGCGCATCCAGCGCCTTGCAGGCGAAGTGAACGTGTTGACCTTCAACGGCAATCCGGCTGATTCTGTTTTGGGGGCTCAGATTGCTGCACAACGCGTGAATCCTAAGTTGGGTACAGAGTCTATTGCTGAGGGCTGGGCTTCTATTAGTCTCGAGAATAGCGTAGCTCTGGCTAACGGCTATCGTAGTGCCTTGCCTGTGGTTGGCTATGCATCCTTCACAGCGGGTTCTGCGGCTTTGGGCTTCACTTTCCCTCACCGCTACAGCCGTTAATTTGAGTTAGTGCTTTTGACCGCCGTCAGGCGGTCGATCAAAAAAGCAGGCGTTCAGCCTGCTTTTTTGTTGGTAGGTGAAGAGTTTGGACGCTCTACGCTGGAGTAGGAAGGAAGGTAATTTATGCAAATTCAATATTTTTTTAGCTCGCTGGTTATTGCTTTTGTTCTGATGGCTTCATCAGGGGCGCAGGGGCAGATCCTGTTGCATAGGGAAGGGCAAGAGATTACGGCACAAGATTTTGAGGCTGATGCCTTGGCGTTGCCAGCTAACGTTCGACATCATGCACTTTCTGATCCGCTTAAAGTGGAAGTTGTCGGGAAGGGGCTACTGGTTCGCAATACCTTGGCGGCATTGGCTAGAGAAAAGGGCTTGGATAAGGGGGAGCTGGCTCAAATACGCCTGCAGCAGGTCCAGAATGCTGCATTAATGGATTTTTTTTTGGAAGATTTATTTAAATCCAAAACTCCTTCGGATTCGGAGTTGCTGGAATATGCGAAAGTTGAGTATAAAAATAATTTGGATCGTTTTAAATTGTCATCTGATGAACGCAAGGCGAGCCACATCTTGATAGCGGGGTTGGAGGGTGATTCTGAAAATAAAATTAATGATTTATATCGCCAATTAGAGGAAGGGGCGGATTTTGGTGAATTGGCGTTTAAATTTTCTAATGATTCTGGTAGTGCGCCGAATTATGGCTCGTTAGGTTACGTTCAGGAGGGTGAAATGGTGCCCGAGTTAGAGGTTGAGTTGAAAAAGCTCAATGAAAAGGGGCAGTATTCTAATCCTTTTAAATCCCGTTTTGGTTGGCACATAGTTCGATTGGATGAAGTTCGACCCGCAGGCGTTTTGCCTTTTGATGCTGTTCGAGATGAGTTGATCTTAGAAGGGAAGCGTAAGAGTTTTGGAGATTTACGTGAAACGACTTTCCAGAAAATTGTTTCTGAAATAAAAATGAATAGAGAGGCTATTGAGGGATTTGCTAAGAAAAATAAAAATATGGCTGACCAAGAAAGAGATAGATGATCGCTCCTGCCCCGCCATAACCTTGTTGGGCGCTTATTGGTTCGAGGAAGAATATTTTTAATTGCAAAAATTCACGAAGGGTTAAATCCATTGGTAAATCTAATTGATTATGATTTTTTCAGATCAATAGGACTCGAAGAATAGAGCATGTTGTGAATTTCCGCACTCTTGCGAGTGCGCACAAAGTTCATAATATGCCCTATTGATCAGAAATCAAACGACTTGAAATAAAAGCTTCAATCTGCAGATAATGTGTCATGGAAATGATCGATATGAGAAAACTGAGCCCTGATGCGCGTCAAGAGCGGCGCAGGCAAGTCATCAAGCTGCGTCGGCGGGGTTGGACGTACGAAGCCATTGCCGCCGAGTTGGGCTTGTCGCGCACAGGTGTTTTCGACATCTGCAAGCGCTTTGACGAAGGCGGCAGCAAAGCGCTGGCCGACAAGCCCTGCGGACGCCCTGTATTGACCTAGTGAAAACCTGCTCAGGAGTTAACGTTGAAGGAAACGACGATGAGCACCCTGATGGAAGACGACATCAAGCGCTGGACGGCCAAGCGTAAAACGGCCCTGGTCCTGGACATCATCCAGGGCAAG
>NZ_RDQM01000021.1 GCF_003703475.1 Allofranklinella schreckenbergeri
CGCGTGATCGGCGATTGGATCGGCTTTTACAACCACCAGCGTCCTCACCAGGCGCTGGGCATGAAGACGCCCGCTGAGGCTTATGCTTTAGCGGCCTGACCTGTGCAGGTTCTGCTGGGTCAATACACCACTCTCAAGTGGTCATCAAAGGCAAGAGCATCCTCTATCCAAATCGCGGCGCCACTTTCCGTCGCAATCAAGCAGGCGGCTCCTCAAGCTTTCGCAGACTTTTCCAAAAGTTGCGCGCGCAACCGGGCCCGCAACTCCTTGCGGCTGGTCTTGCCCACGGCCGTGGTCTCGAAGCTGTCCACAAACACGATCTGGTCCGGGATCTTGAACGCGGCAATCTGGCGGCCCTTGAACCACTGCTTGATCTCGATAGCACGCGGTTTTTCACCCTGACGGGCGATGACGAAGGCGCAGCTGCGCTCGCCCAGATATTCGTCGGGGATAGAAACCACCGCCGCATCGAACACCTGCGGGTGAGCCAGCAGATGGTCTTCGATCTCCTCGGCCGAGACCTTCTCGCCCGCGCGGTTGATGTGGTCGGTGGCGCGGCCTTGCACCGTCAGGTAGCCGCGCGCGTTGCGCAGCACCATGTCGCCGGTGCGGTAGTAGCCATCGTCGGTAAAGCTGCGCGCATTGGCCGCATCGTCATTGTGGTAGCGGCGGATGGTGTAAGGCCCGCGCGTGAGTAAATAGCCCGGCTGCCCCTCGGGCACGGGTTGGCCCAGGTCATCGACCACCAGCACCTCGTCATCGGCGCTGATGGGGCGGCCCTGGGTTTCGATGACGGTGGCCTCGTCATCGCCCAGCCGGGTGTAGTTCACCAGCCCCTCTGCCATGCCGAAGACTTGCTGGAGCTGGCAGCTCAGGCTGGCACTGACGCGCCGCGCCGCCTCGGGCGTGAGCTTGGCGCCGCCCACCTGCAGCGTGCGCAGGCTGCTCAAATCGTGCGCCTGGCCCGCACCACCTGTACCGCTGGCCGCCTGCGCCCACAGCAGCGCCAGCGGCGGCACCAGGCCCACGGCCGTGACGCGCTCGGACGCAATCAGCGGGAAGGCCGCCTCGGGCGAGGGCGAGGGGCTGAGCACCACCGTGGCCCCGGCGTAAAAAGCGCCAAAGGCCCCGGGCGAACTCATGGGGAAGTTATGCGCCGCCGGCAGCGCCACCATGTACACGCTGTCTTGCGTGATGCCGCAGATCTCGTTGCTGGCGCGGAAGCTGTAGATGTAATCGTCATGCGTGCGCGGGATGAGCTTGGACAGGCCCGTGCTGCCGCCGGAAATCTGCAAGAAGGCCACGGCCTGCGGGTCTGCATCGGCGCTGGCCAGATCGGGCAGGCGCGCCGCATCGCTCTGGAAGGCATCAAACGCCGTGAACTCCGCCGCATCACCGCCGACGATGAACACCTGCTCAAACAAATCGTGCGAAAACGCCTGCTGCCGCAGCTCGCGCGCCAGCGTGCGGTAATCGAACTGCTCGTAATGCTGCAAGGCCACATAGGCCGAGGCCTCGGCCTTGTCGATGAAATGGGCGATCTCGCGCGTGCGGTGCGCAGGCAGGGCATAGACTGGAATCAGCCCGGCGCGAAACAGCCCGAACACCACGCTGTAAAACTCAGGCACATTGCCCATTTGCACCACGACGCGATCGCCCGGCTGCAAGCCGCTGGCCAGAAAGCCGGCCGCTGCCGCCTCCACCTTCTGCCAGAACTGGGCATAGCTCCAGCGCTGCAGCGGTTGGTTGACGCCGCCCCCAGCCGGGTAGCCCACCAGAGCCGTGTACCCGGCGCGGCGCTGCGCCTGGAGCTGCAGAAAGCGTGACATGGTCTCACCCCACCAATACCCCGCCGAGCGGTAACGTGCAGCGAACTCAGCAGGCCAAGTTTGTAATAGGGGATGACGATGACGCAATTGCATAACTTCCCAAAAAAGTCGTTATAAAAATACTAGTGATTTTCAGAATTGTATTAAGGCATGAATGCCCCGCATATCTGCAATGTGAGCCCTTTGAATAGGACTCCTAGCGACACGCGCATAAAAAAACCAGTCAGTTTTCACTGACTGGTTTTCAGATTGGTTGCGCGAGGAGGATTTGAACCTCCGACCTTTGGGTTATGAGCCCAACGAGCTACCAGGCTGCTCCATCGCGCGTCGAAGGCTTCATTCTAACACAGTTTTATTCAGTCGCTTGATCTTTAGCATCTGAATGTTGAGTTTCTTCCACTGCGTCTGGCCGATCCACTAACTCCACAAGCGCCATGGGAGCGTTGTCACCTACACGGAAGCCCATCTTCAAAATACGGGTGTAACCACCCGGACGCTCCTTGTAGCGAGGCCCCAACTCATCAAACAGTTTCGCGACCATCTGATGCGCCAAAGAAGCACCGTCATCCCGCGCTTGGCGGCCTGCCAGACGGCTATAAGCCAAACGCCTGTTAGCAAGCGTAGGGTTCTTAGCCAAAGTGATCAACGGCTCTACCACACGGCGCAATTCCTTCGCCTTAGGCAAAGTGGTTTTGATCACCTCGTGTTCGATCAAAGAAGTCGCCATGTTGCGCAGCATTGCTTGGCGATGAGCACTGGTGCGGTTGAGTTTGCGTAAGCCATTACGGTGTCGCATGATTGTTTCCTTTTAAAAAATAGCTGCAAGCCGTATCAGGTACTTGCAGGTGCAACAAAAATAGAGATTATTCCAACCCGGCAGGAGGCCAATTCTCGAGCTTCATGCCTAAAGTCAGGCCGCGCGAAGCCAAAACCTCTTTGATTTCATTTAGCGATTTACGCCCCAGATTCGGGGTTTTGAGCAGCTCATTATCTGTGCGCTGGATAAGATCGCCAATGTAATAAATATTTTCAGCCTTCAAGCAGTTCGCCGAACGAACTGTGAGCTCAAGTTCATCCACAGGACGCAACAAAATGGGATCAAACGTTGCTGTACTGCGTGCAGTCGACGGTGCATCAAATGCAGCCAGGTCGCTATCGTCCAATTGCGCAAAAACCGCCAGTTGCTCCACCAGAATTCGCGCCGATGTCCGCACAGCATCCTCAGCCGTAATGGAACCATCAGTCTCGATTTCCATGACCAACTTATCAAGATCTGTGCGCTGCTCAACACGAGCATTTTCCACCGTGTAATTGACTCGCAACACAGGGGAAAAGGATGCGTCTAGCACGATTCGACCAATCGCTTTACTGGACTCATCTCCGAAACGGCGAACGGTCCCTGGCACATAGCCTCTTCCCTTCTCCACCTTGATTTGCATGTCCAGCTTGGAGCCTTGCGCCATATGGGCAATAACATGCTGTGGATTGACAATTTCCACATCATGGGGAGTCTGAATGTCTGCCGCTGTAACCACCCCCTCGCCTTCCTTACGCAAGCTTAGGGTGACCTCGTCACGACCTTCCAGCTTAAACACAACCCCTTTAATGTTGAGCAAGATTCCAACGACGTCTTCTTCAATGCCGTCAATGCTGGAAAATTCGTGCAACACGCCTGCAATAGTGACCTCCGTGGGCGCATACCCCACCATAGAGGAGAGCAAGACGCGACGCAGGGCATTACCCAAGGTGTGGCCATACCCACGCTCGAATGGCTCAAGCTCCACTCGGGCACGATTGGCCGCAATTTTTTCTACACTGATAGTCTTGGGCTTTAGCAAATGAGTCTGCATATTTACTTCCTGTCAATACCCCCGGCTCGTTACACCGGTAAGGCTGGTGAAGCGAACAAACCGCGAACGAGTCGCGGTCTGAAAAGATGAATCGAAGCCGATCAACGGGAGTAAAGTTCGACGATCAGGGATTCGTTGATATCAGCACCAAACTCGTCGCGATCAGGAGCCTTTTTAAAAGTGCCCTCGACTTTATCCAAAGCCACTTCCACCCATGCAGGGAAACCCACTTGCTGAGCCAACTGCAAGGCCTCCCGCACCCGAACCTGATTACGAGACTTTTCACGCACAGAAACAACGTCACCTGCCTTGACCTGGTAAGACGGGATGTTTACAGGCTGGCCGTTCACCAGAATCGCTTTATGCGAAACCAATTGACGCGCCTCAGCCCGTGTCGAGCCGAAACCCATACGATAAACAACATTGTCAAGCCGCGATTCCAACAAAGAGAGCAGGTTGGAACCCGTATTGCCACGGCGACGATCCGCCTCTTGGAAGTAACGACGGAATTGCTTCTCCAAAACGCCGTACATGCGGCGCACTTTTTGTTTTTCCCTCAGTTGCAGACCATAATCCGAAGTACGGCTTCCAGAGGTTCGGCCGTGCTGCCCCGGCTTGGTGTCAAACTTTTTAGCTTTATCTGCAATGGAGCGACGCGCGCTCTTCAGAAAAAGATCCGTGCCTTCACGGCGAGAGAGTTTGGCCTTAGGCCCAATATAACGTGCCACTTGATTTCCTTAAATACATCTACTGCGCCCAATCAGAGAGACGCAGGAGCCATCAAATCGGTTTTGATAGCGGTGGTCTTAACACCAAAATGAAATTAGATGCGACGGCGCTTTTGAGGGCGACAGCCATTGTGAGGAATAGGAGTCACATCAGAAATAGAGGTGATACGAATACCCAAAGCACCCAATGCGCGTACGGAAGACTCACGCCCCGGACCAGGCCCCTTAATCTCCACATCCAAATTCTTTACCCCATGCTCCATGGCCGCGCGCCCCGCAACTTCCGAAGCAACTTGCGCCGCAAATGGAGTGGATTTACGGGAGCCTTTAAAGCCCTGACCTCCCGAAGAAGCCCAAGCCAGAGCATTCCCCTGACGATCAGTAATCGTAATAATGGTATTGTTAAACGAAGCATGAATATGCGCAACGCCATCCGCAATATTTTTACGAACTTTCTTGCGCACACGCTGCGACGCCGAGGAACCTTTAGCCATACGATCTTTCAATCAACACTTACAAATCACTTAACACCTTTGCGCGGCCCTTTGCGAGTACGCGCATTGGTACGAGTCCGCTGACCGCGCATAGGCAAGCCGCGACGATGCCGGAAACCACGATAACAGCCAATGTCCATCAAACGCTTGACGTTCATAGTTGTTTCGCGACGCAAATCACCTTCAATTGTGAACTGGGCAATCTGATCGCGAATCTTTTCCAAGTCCGCGTCCGTCAGATCTTTTACCTTTCGACTGTATTCAATACCAGTCGCCTCACAAATCTTGCGCGCGCGCGAACGACCAATACCATAAATCGCAGTCAAGCCAATTTCGACATGCTTGTGCGGCGGTACATTGATACCAGCAATACGTGCCATATACGACGTCCTTTAAAACGTTTAACCCTGACGCTGCTTATGACGCAGGTCCGTACAAATCACACGCACAACGCCGTTGCGACGAATGATCTTGCAATTCCTACACATCTTCTTTACAGAAGCAGAAACTTTCATTGTCAATACTCCCAAAATTCTCAAACAGTCAACGACCAACAGGCTTGAAATTAGTCTTCTTCAACAGCGACTCGTACTGCTGCGAAACCACGTAATTTTGCACTTGCGCCATGAAGTCCATAGTCACGACCACCAGAATCAACAACGAAGTACCTCCAAAATAAAAAGGCACGTTGTACTGCAAGGTCAGGAACTCAGGAAACAAGCACACGGCGGTAATGTAAATTGCTCCGGCCAGCGTCAAGCGGGCCAAGATTCTATCAATATATTTCGCCGTTTGCTCCCCCGGACGAATACCGGGAATGAAAGCACCACTCTTCTTCAAGTTATCCGCCGTCTCACGACTATTGAAAACCAATGCCGTGTAGAAAAAGCAGAAAAAAATGATAGCCGTCGCAAAGAAGATCACGTAGATAGGCTGCCCCGGACGAAGCATTGACGACACATCGGTCAACCAGCGCATCGACTCACCAGCTCCCGCCCCTAGCCAGCTCACTAAAGTTGCCGGCAACAAGATGATAGATGAGGCAAAAATGGGAGGAATAACCCCTGCCATATTAAGCTTAAGTGGCAGGTGAGACGACTGCACCGGAGCAAACCCTCCGCGAGCAGTTTGCTTGCGTGCATAATTAACGAGAATTCTCCGCTGCCCCATTTCGACGAAGACCACGAAGTATGTCACAAGCACAACCAGTACGGCAATGAACAAAAGCGTCAAGATGTGCATCGCCCCCGTACTGACCAAATTCAAGGTGCCGGAGACAGCACTTGGAAGCCCTGCAGCAATTCCCGCGAAGATCAAGATCGAAATCCCGTTACCCAACCCGCGCTCAGTAATTTGCTCGCCAAGCCACATCATGAATAAACTGCCAGCCGTCAGGGAAACCATTGTGCTCACTTTGAAAGCCAACCCGGGGTTAAACACCAAGCCCGGCTGACTCTCAAGCATGACAGCAATGCCCATCGACTGAAAAAGGGCCAATGCAAGCGTGAAATAGCGTGTGTACTGGGTAATTTTCCGACGCCCCGCCTCTCCTTCCTTTTTCAGAGCAACCAATGTTGGTACAACATAAGTCATCAACTGAATGATGATCGAGGCAGAAATATAGGGCATGATGCCCAACGCCAGAACAGAAAAACGCTCAAGCGCTCCTCCGGAGAACATATTGAAGAGACCAAGGATGCCTTGATCCCCTGCAAACATGTGCTCAAGTTGTACAGGATTAATCCCCGGCACAGGAATGTGCGTGCCGATGCGATAGACCAGCAACGCCATCAACAAGAACACCAACCTACGGCGCAGATCGGTGAATTTTCCTGTTTTTGCCAATTGAGCCGTATTCGTCGCCACGCTCAAACCTCACTTGCGATTGATAGCAAAAAGTTGCGATTCAACTCAGTGAACCACCAGCCGCCTCAATCGCAGCCTTCGCTCCAGCCGTAGCGGCAATTCCAGTAAGACTGACCGCTTTACTCAACTCGCCAGATTTGATCACCTTGACAAATTTAGCAATGGGGCGCACCAAACCGGCTTGCTTCAGAGTAACGATATCCACCTCCGCAGCACCCAGATGCTCCAACTCCGCCAAGGTCACTTCCGCGTTGAATTTCAATGCAGCAGACTTGAATCCACGCTTAGGAAGGCGGCGTTGCAATGGCATTTGGCCGCCTTCGAAACCAACTTTATGGTAACCACCCGCACGTGATTTCTGACCTTTATGACCACGACCGGCTGTTTTACCAAGACCTGAGCCAATGCCGCGACCAACGCGACGCTTCGCATGTTTGGCGCCCACTGCGGGCTTGATGGTGTTCAATTGCATCATCTGCCTCTTTACAGGACCCTGACCAGATAACTGATCTTGTTAATCATTCCACGCACCTCGGGCGTATCTTTCAGTTCACTAATGCTGTTGAGCTTACGAAGACCCAAGCCACGCACTGTAGCCCGGTGAGACTCTTTTGTGCCGATAGGGCTACGCACCAACTGCACTTTGATCGTTTGATTCGTCGTCATTATTGACACCTCACAACTTTCATCAACCCAGCAGATCTTCTACTGACAAGCCTCGCTTAGCAGCGATTTCCGCCGGAGTAGTAGAGCGCTTGAGTGCATCCAATGTGGCGCGCACCATGTTGTACGGATTACTAGAGCCATGGCTTTTCGCCACGATATCTGTAATGCCTATTACCTCAAAAACAGCACGCATAGGCCCGCCCGCAATAATGCCCGTCCCTTTAGGGGCCGGCGCCAACATGACACGCGCCGCGCCATGCTGACCATGCACGCCATGATGCAAAGTGCCATTCTTCAGAGAAACGCGAATCATGTTGCGACGCGCCTCTTCCATGGACTTTTGCACAGCAGAAGGAACCTCTTTCGACTTCCCCTTGCCCATACCAATCCGGCCATCTCCATCGCCAACCACGGACAATGCAGCAAAACCCAAAATACGGCCACCCTTCACCACTTTAGTAGTTCGATTGACCGAAATCATTTTCTCGCGCATGCCGTCATCACGGGTCTCTTCTTGCGCCCTTGCTTGATTCTTGGTAGCCATTGCTTTCACCTTAATCAGAACTGGAGGCCAGCCTCACGCGCTGCCTCTGCCAATGCTTTCACACGACCATGGTAAGCAAAGCCAGCACGATCAAATGCCACTTTTTCCACGCCCGCAGCTTTCGCTTTTTCCGCGATACGTTTGCCAACAGCACTGGCACCATCAACAGTCGCCCCCTTGACTGCCCCGCGCAAATCACCCTCAAGCGAAGATGCTGTCGCCAACACGCGAGCACCATCTTCGGAGATAACAGTGGCGTAGATATGCTGATTGGTACGATGCACGCTCAAACGCACCACACCTTGCTTGGCAATACGAATACGCGTCTGCCGCGCACGGCGCAAACGCTGCTCTTTCTTGTTCAACATCCTGCAGCCCCTTATTTCTTCTTGGTTTCCTTGATTGTGACAACCTCATCCGAATAACGGATACCCTTGCCTTTATAAGGCTCAGGAGGACGCACAGCACGTACAACGGCAGCAAATTGACCCAGCACTTGCTTATCAGCACTCTTGAGCACAATCTCAGTTGGGGTTGGCGTAGCAGCAGAAACCCCCTCCGGCAGCACAAACTCCACAGGATGGGAAAAACCGACCGCAAGGTTCAATTTATTACCATTAACAGCCGCTTTAAAACCTACACCCACCAAATTCAGCTTGCGCTCAAAACCTTTTGAAACGCCGACCACCATATTGTTGACCAACTGACGCAAAGTACCAGTCAAAGCATCAGCCTCACGCGAATCATTTGCAGGGGCAAACTTCAATACACCGGCATCCTGAGAAACGGTAACTTGCGCATTATTCGCAATAGAAAGTTGACCACCAGACCCTTTAACAAAAATCTGGTCGTCCTTCATCATGACTTCCACACCCGATGGAATCACCACCGGCAGTTTAGCAACTCGAGACACTTTTCAACTCCTCCAATCGCCTTAAGCCACGAAACACAAAACTTCACCACCCACGCCTGCAGCGCGAGCCTTGCGATCAGTCATCACCCCCTTAGGAGTCGTCACAATCGCAACACCCAAGCCATTCATCACCTGAGGGATGGATTTGCTTGGCTTATAAACACGCAAACCAGGCTTACTTACACGCTCAATACGCTCAATCACAGGGCGTCCCGCGTAATATTTCAGGTCCACACGGACATCGGCCTTGACGCCATCACGAACCACCTCAAAGCCGTCGATATACCCTTCATCCTTAAGAACCTGCAGAATAGCCAGCTTCAATTTAGAAGAAGGAACCGAAACCGAGGCCTTGTTGACCATTTGCGCATTACGGATACGCGTCAACAGATCGGCAATAGGATCACTCATACTCATGATTCAATCTCCCCACCTTACCAGCTGGCCTTAATGACACCCGGAATATCGCCAGACATCGCCAATTCACGCACCTTAGCTCGCGCCAGACCGAATTGACGGAAAGTACCACGAGGACGCCCCGTCAACTCACAACGATTGCGCTGACGGGTTGGATTGGCATTACGCGGCAACTTCTGCAGCGCCAGACGCGCCTGATAGCGCTCTTCGTCGCTACGTTTTGCATCATCAATGATCGCCTTCAATTCGGCACGTTTAGCCGCAAATTTGGCCACCAGTTTTTCACGCTTAAGTTCGCGCTCAATCAATGCTTTCTTAGCCACACTGCACCTCAGTTCTTAAATGGGAAGCGGAACGCAGCCAGAAGCGCTTTGGCCTCCTCGTCCGTTTTCGCGGTCGTAGTGATGCTGATATTCAGACCACGCAAGGCATCCACCTTGTCGTATTCAATTTCAGGAAAGATGATCTGCTCTTTGACACCAACATTGTAGTTACCACGACCGTCAAAGGACTTACCAGAAATCCCACGAAAATCGCGCACACGCGGCAAAGCAATGGTCACAAAACGATCCAAAAATTCGTACATACGAACGCCACGCAACGTCACCATGCAACCGATAGGCTGCCCTTCGCGAATCTTAAAACCCGCAATAGCTTTGCGCGCCTTGGTAACCACAGGCTTTTGACCAGCAATCTTGGTCAAATCCGCCACAGCACTATCCATCACCTTTTTATCAGCAACCGCCTCACCCACACCCATATTCAGAGTAATTTTGGTGATACGAGGCACTTCCATTACCGACTTATAACCAAACTGCTTAGTCAGATCGGCAACTACTTTCTCACGATAGAAATTTTGCAGACGAGCCATTTATGCCACCTTGATCGCTTCGCCACTAGAGCGGAACACACGCACGCGACGCTTGCCCTTCTCAGCAGCAAGATCAACCTTAAAGCCCACGCGATCAGCCTTCCCCGTCACAGGGTTATAGATCGCAACATTCGACTGGTGAATCGGCATGGTCTTATTGATCACACCACCTTGCTCACCCTTCATAGGATTAGGACGAACGTGCTTTTTCACCACATTCACACCTTCAACCACCAGGTAATCCGCATCTTTGCGCGCAAGCACAACACCACGCTTACCCTTATCGCGACCCGTCAGCACGATGACCTCATCGCCTTTGCGAAGCTTATTCATGCCACACCTCAGATGACTTCCGGAGCCAGAGACACAATTTTCATGAAGCGCTCCGTACGCAATTCACGAGTAACCGGACCAAAAATGCGCGTACCAATCGGCTCAAGCTTGGTATTCAGCAACACCGCCGCATTACCATCAAACTTGATCAACGAGCCATCTTGACGGCGAATGCCTTTAGCAGTGCGCACCACCACAGCGTTGTAAATTTCGCCTTTTTTGACGCGACCACGCGGAGCAGCCTCTTTAACGCTCACCTTGATAATGTCGCCAACACTGGCATAACGGCGTTTGGAACCACCCAACACCTTGATGCACAACACGGATTTAGCACCCGTATTATCGGCAACCTCTAAACGAGATTCTGTCTGGATCATTTGATTTCAATTCCCAACTTAACCTGCGATACGAGCAACCCGACACAATGCCGATGCCACACAGTCAGTCTTGGACCCGTCGCAGCCAGCCAAAATTTGACAAGACTACGTTTGGGCAGAAGCCTCACCCCAAGCATCACGTCACGCGCGCTGCACGAAGCGAAGCCACCAATTATGCCCCAAATAAAAGCCCACCTCAAGCTCTTTTTTCAAAAACCGCCACACCCGGCCGACTTTTCCATCGTAGTATCGGCGTTTACAGTTTCCTCCTCTGATTTTTCATGCGTACTTTCTTAGGGGTACATCACCGAACCTTGGCCCGCACCACCGCATTAACCATAGGTAACTTTGACGGTGTTCACCGGGGCCATCAAGCCATACTGGCACTGCTGCGCAACGAAGCCAACAGCCGAGGGCTGCAAAGCTGTGTGCTGACCTTTGAACCACATCCAAAGGATTACTTTGCCAAAGCCCTAAACAAACCTCAGATTGCTCCCGCACGGATAGGCACCCTGCGCGACAAGCTCACCGATTTAGCATCCAATCACATCGATCAAACTGTCATACTGCCATTTACAGCAGCCTTGGCTGCGCGACCCCCTCGCGACTTTGTCAGCCAAGTGCTTGTAAAAGCGCTTGGCGCGCGGTACGTCCTGGTAGGTGATGACTTTCGCTTTGGCAAACAGCGGGCAGGCGACTATGCCCTGCTAGACACGCTTGGGAAGGAAATGGGCTTCGAAGTCGCGCGCATGAACAGCTACGAGGTGCACGGCTTGCGCGTCTCCAGCTCAGAGGTACGCGCCGCCCTGCAAGAGGGCCGAATGCAAGATGCAGCGCGCCTGCTGGGCAGGCCTTACGCGATCAGCGGACACGTCATCCACGGACGTCGCCTAGGCCGCCAATTAGGCGAAAGCGCATCCGGCCAGGGCGATGGCTTTCGCACCTTGAACCTCCACTTCAAGCACTGGAAACCCGCCGCCAGCGGCATTTTTATTGTATATGTGCACGGCTTAACGCACCTGCCCTTGCCAGGCGTAGCCAATTTGGGGATTCGCCCCTCCCTGGATCCCAGCGACCTCAACGGCGGCAGAGTGCTATTGGAAACCCATTGCCTGGAGTGGCCCGAAACGCTAGGCACAGAAGGCGCCTACGGCAAAGTCATCCGCGTCGAGCTGCTCGAAAAGCTCCACGACGAAGTGCGCTACCCTTCAATCTCAGCCTTGACCGCTGGCATTGCCCAGGATTGCGAGGACGCACGGGCTTGGTTTGCTCGTCAAGCCCCAGCCTGATCCGCTTCATGACCCCACCCCCAGCCAAGCCAACCATAAAGGCACGCTCAGTATTGCGATGAGCGTCTGACTGGTGATGAGGGAAGCCATGAGGCGTGCGTCCCCACCCAGCTGACGGGCCATGATGTATGCATTAGGCGCTGTTGGCAGGCTGGCATAAAAGCAGGCGGCCAATGTCATGGTGTGGTCAGCCTGTAACACCCGGCAAACCACCCAGGTCAAACCAGGCAACAGCAGCAGTTTGATGGCATTGGTACAGACCATCGCTCTGGGCATAGCCCCCTGCAAGCGCAACTCCAAACCACCGCCGACACAAACCAGCCCCAACCCCAAAGCCACCTGCGCCAGAATTTCCAGCGCCTTGGTCACTATAGCCCCCAACGGCCAATCACTCAGGTTGTACAGCGCGCCCACCACCGTCGCCAAAATAATGGGATTGCGCACAATGCCGCGCACCATACCCAAAAACGTGACTTGTCGCCCGCTCCACCACGACAAAGCCACGACCGCCACAATATTGACGGCTGGCATCGCCAATGCCAACGCCAACATGACCAGCGTCGCGGCCTGATCAGGAAGCGCCAAGCCCGCCACAGCCAGCCCGAAATACGTACTAGGCCGCACCGATCCCTGCACCACTGACGAGCGCGACGGGCCAGGCAGCGACCCCACCAGACGCAACCCCGTCAGCACAATAGCCAACACTGCCGCCATCGGCGTCAGTACAAGCAAAGCCAAAGACTGCACAACCGTCGCATCCAAATCCAACGACGCCGTGCGTAAAAAAAGCAACGCCGGAAATGCCACGTAAAAACTGAACCACTCCAGCGCTGGAAATAACGTGACTGCTGGCGCCTGGGGCAAACGCCTGATCACTGCACCCAATGCCATGATGAGAAAGACTGGTGCGATGTAGGTCAGCATAGGACGTGGATACTTGGCGTCTGGGGATTGGACAAAAAAAAGCCAATGCATACACGCATTGGCTTTTGATTGAAAAATCTGGCGGAGCGGACGGGGCTCGAACCCGCGACCCCCGGCGTGACAGGCCGGTATTCTAACCAACTGAACTACCGCTCCACGGCAGTGCTTCTTTATCGGCCCGGCCTTCTGCCAAACCAATCAGGCGCTGCAAACCTGGCGTCCCTACGGGGATTCGAACCCCGGTACCCACCGTGAAAGGGTGGTGTCCTAGGCCTCTAGACGATAGGGACTTAAGCCTTCGGACCGATCTTCAAACGAAAAGACCGTCAAAACCGTGGTGGTGGAGGTAAGCGGGATCGAACCGCTGACCTCTTGCATGCCATGCAAGCGCTCTCCCAGCTGAGCTATACCCCCACGAGGGAAATCTGGCGGAGCGGACGGGGCTCGAACCCGCGACCCCCGGCGTGACAGGCCGGTATTCTAACCAACTGAACTACCGCTCCACGGCAGTGCTTCTTTATCAGCTTGGCCTATGACCAAACCAATCAGACGCTGCAAACCTGGCGTCCCTACGGGGATTCGAACCCCGGTACCCACCGTGAAAGGGTGGTGTCCTAGGCCTCTAGACGATAGGGACTTAAACCTTGGACCTTTGGTGGAGGTAAGCGGGATCGAACCGCTGACCTCTTGCATGCCATGCAAGCGCTCTCCCAGCTGAGCTATACCCCCACATCGGGCTTTTCTCGAAGCTGCGAAATCACCGCCCCGCGAAAGAGCGAGATTATGGCACACATTTTCAGGCCCGCAAGCATTTTTTTAAAACTGCGCGAGAAATTTCAGCACTTTTTCCTTGCCCAGCAATTGCAGCACAGCGTCCACTGAAGGGGTGTGCGCTACGCCAACGGTGAGCACGCGCACCGGCATGGCCAATTGGGGCATTTTCAAACCCTGCTCTTTCAAGACGGCTTTGAAAGCCGTGTTGATCGCTTCTTTTTGCCAAGCGTCGGCGGGGATGACTTCAAAAGCCGCACGCAGCGCGGCCAAGGCGGGGCGCAGGGTTTCGGGCGCCTGCGCCAAGTGCTGCTGGCGGTCGGCCTCGTTGATGCGCGGAGCGTCGAGATAAAACACCAGCGCCCAGTCAGCCAAATCTTCCAGCGTTTCACAACGGTCTTTGAACAGGGCGGCGATGGCCGGCAAGCGCCCATCCTCCAGCGCTTCTGCGGTTTGGCCGCAGGCTTGCAAACGCTGTTGCAGGCGCGGCCGCAGTTGCTGCGCCAGCCAGGCGTCATCGGCGGCTTTGAGGTGCTGGGCGTTGACCCAGCGCAGCTTGGCTTCGTCAAAGCGCGCGGCGCTGCTGCCCAGGTGCTCCAGATCGAACCATTGCAGGAATTGCTCACGCGAGAAGATTTCATCGTCGCCATGGCTCCAGCCCAGGCGCGCCAGGTAATTCACCATGGCGTCGGCCAGATAGCCTTCATCGCGGTATTGGGTAACGGCTTTGGCGCCGTGGCGTTTGCTCATCTTCTCGCCCTGTTCGTTGAGGACGGTGGGCAGGTGGGCGTAGACGGGTGGCTCTTTGCCCAGGGCGCGGAAGATGTGGATTTGCCGCGGGGTGTTGTTGACGTGGTCGTCGCCGCGGATGACGTGGGTGATGCCCATGTCGATGTCGTCCACCACCACGCAGAAGTTGTAGGTGGGCGTGCCATCGGGGCGGGCGATGACGAGATCGTCCAGCTCGGCGTTGGCGACTTCCACCCGGCCTTTGACCTTGTCGTCCCACGCCACGCTGCCTTCAGTGGGCGTTTTGAAACGCAGCACGGGCTGCACGCCTTCGGGAATAGGCGGCAGGGTTTTGCCTGACTCGGGGCGCCAGGTGCCGTCGTAGCGGGGTTTTTGCTTGGCGGCGATTTGCTTTTCGCGCAGGGCGTCGAGTTCGGCCACACTCATGTAGCAGGGATAGACGTAGCCTGCGGCCTGCAATTGCGCCAGCGCCTCCTTGTAGCGATCCATGCGTTGCATTTGGTAGTAAGGGCCTTCATCGGGCTGCATGCCCAGCCATTGCATGGATTCCAAAATCACATCCACGGCCGCTTGGGTGGAGCGCTCCTGGTCGGTATCTTCAATGCGCAGGATGAAGTCGCCGCCGTTGGCCTTGGCGAAAGCCCACGGGTACAAGGCCGAGCGGATATTGCCCAGGTGGATAAAGCCCGTGGGCGATGGTGCGAAGCGGGTGCGAATGCGAGGGGTGGGGGAAGCACTCATGGGCAATCCTTACAAAACCATTTTTACAATTCAATAGGAAAACAAATATCCTTGTTTCGGCAACATGGGATTGAAACGTATTTTCTATTGATGCGAAATATCATTACAGCGATAAGCATCGCAGGTCACAGCCCACCCAGCCCGCGCAGCAAATCGTCTTGCACATCCTTGGGGTACTCCAGGCCGACGGAGATGCGCAACAACCCCTGGCCGATGCCGGCAGCCTGGCGCTGCTCCTCGCTCAGGCGCCCGTGCGACGTGGTGGCCGGGTGCGAGATGGTGGTTTTCACATCGCCCAGGTTGGTCGTCTTGCTGATGACGCGGCAATGGTCGATGACGGCGAAGGCGTTGGCGCGCAGGGTTTGCGCATCATGGCCCACCACATCGAACGACAGCACCGCGCCATCGCCGCCCTCGTGCTGGCGCTGCGCCAACGCGCGCTGCGGGTGGCTGGCCAGACCTGGGTAGTACACGCGCGCCACTTTGGGGTGCGTTTGCAGCCACTGCGCCAGCTCCAGCGCGTGGCGGCTTTGCTCGCGCATGCGGATGTGCAGCGTCTCCATCCCCTTGAGCGCCACCCAGGCGTTAAAGGGCGAGAGATTAAAGCCCGCGCCACGGATGAATGGCCCCAGCTTTTCCTCCACCAAATCATGCGGGCCGCACACGGCCCCGGCCATGACGCGGCCCTGCCCTTCCAGGAATTTGGTGCCGGAGTGGATGACCAAATCGGCCCCCAGCGCGGCCGCGCGTTGCAGCGCGGGGGTGAGAAAGGAGTTATCCACCGCCAACCACGCGCCCGCATCGTGGGCCACATCGGCCAGGGCGCGGATGTCGCACAAATCCGTCAGCGGGTTGGTGGGCGTCTCGGCAAACAGCAGGCGCGTTGCGCCGGGGCGAATGGCGGCCTTCCACTCGGCCACATCGGTTTGGGAGACAAACGTCGTCTCCACGCCAAAACGCGCCAGCTCCGTGCCCAAGAGCTTGATGGTCGAGCCGAACATGGAGCGCGAGGCAACGATGTGGTCGCCCGTTTTCAGCAGGCCGAACACCATCAGCGAAATCGCCCCCATGCCCGTGGCAGCGGCGATGGCGCACTGCGTGCCCTCCAGGGCGGCCAGGCGTTGCTCAAAGCTCGTCACCGTCGGGTTGGCCGTGCGGGTGTAGGTATAGCCCGCCTCCTCACCCGCAAAGCGCCGCGCCGAGGTGGCGGCGTCGGGCTGGACGTAGCTGCTGGTGAGCATCAGGGCTTCAGAGTGCTCGCCGTACTGGCTGGGCGGCACGGCCTGGCGCAAAGCCAGGGTTTGGGGATGCAGCCCTTCGGGCAGGCCCGGCGGTGCATCCTGGGAAGGTAAAAAAGCAGAGGTCACATCAATCCGTTGCAGGGGAGAAATCACCACGCGCCGCTCCCGGCCAATACCCTGCCAGGCACCGGCCAGCAAGGCCAGAAAAAGTATGACAAGAGGGGGAAACAACGCAGCCGCTGGCACTCGCCACAGGCCGCCCAACGCGCGGGGCGCATAGTGTAGGGCCTGTTGGCGCTGGCCTTGGGCAGCCGCCTGAAGCCTGTGAAAGAACCCATTCAAACCCATGGGAGCGGCTGGCACGCATCGCCAAAAAACCAATCAAAGGAAAGAAAACAACCCAATTTCGGCAACACCATCAATCAATTGATTTTTCTATTGAAATGGAAAAAATCAAACCGCCCCACCAATCATGTCAATCAAAGAAAATGAAATCACCCTGTTTCGGCATGCTCAGTATCAAAGCACATATCTGATTGATCGATAAAACTCACAACCACAACACGCCAGCGCCACCAAACAGTAGCGGCACAATCGCAGCCAATGACTTCCGCCCCCGCCCAGCCCGATTTGCTCCAGCAAGCGCTCAGCCTGCCCGCCTTGCCGGGCGTGTACCGTTACTTCGACGCCGCCGATCAGCTCCTCTACGTGGGCAAGGCGAAAAACCTGAAAAGACGCGTCGCCAGCTATTTCCAGAAAGCGCATGGCGGCACCCGCATCGGCCATATGGTGAGCAAGATCGCCCGCATGGAGACGACGGTGGTGCGCTCCGAGGCCGAAGCGCTGTTGCTGGAAAACAACCTCATCAAAACCCAGCACCCCAAATACAACATCCTCTTTCGCGACGACAAGAGCTACCCCTACCTCAAGCTCTCCGCCACGCGCCCCGCCCGCGCCGATGCCCCGCCGCATCCCGAAGCCTTCTCCCGCATCAGCTACTACCGCGGCGGCACCGACCGGCGCCACCACTACTTCGGCCCCTATCCCAATATCTGGGCCGTGAAGGAAACCATCCAACTGCTGCAAAAGGTGTTTTTGCTGCGCACTTGCGAAGATTCAGTCTTCAGCAACCGCACGCGACCCTGCCTGCTCTACCAAATCAAGCGCTGCTCGGCCCCTTGCGTGGGCCTGATCAGCCAAGCCGACTACCTGGCCGATACCGAGCAAGCCCAAGCCCTGCTACGCGGCCATGCCGATGCGCTGGTGCAACAGCTCGAAGCGCGCATGATGGAGCACGCCCAGCGCATGGAGTACGAGCAAGCGGCCGTCGTGCGCGACCGCATCGCCTCGCTCTCCACCGTGATGCAGCAACAGGCGGTGGAAACAGTGGGCGATGCCGATGTGGACATCATCGCCGTGCAACGCCAGGGCGGGCGCGCCTGCGTCAACCTGGCGATGGTGCGCGGCGGGCGGCATTTGGGCGACCGAGCTTACTTCCCCACCCAGCTCGACGCCGCCCTGGGCTTGCGAACCGAAGCCGCCCCGCTGGCCGACGCCCAAGCGCCCGCGCAGGCCGTGGACGAGCCGCATGCGCACGAGCAAGCCATCCTCGAAGCCTTCGTCACCCAGCACTACCTGAACTACCCCGCCCCGCCACTGCTGATTACCAGCCACGCCATTGCCCCCGCTTTGCTGGCGCTGCTCGCGCACGCGGATTCGGAGCCGGGCGCGCAATCAGGCGCGCAATCGCACGCAGGCGGGCGCACGCGCGCCATTCGCAACGTCGCCCAACCGCGCGGGCAGCGCCGCACCTGGCTGGATATGGCGCAGAAAAACGCCCAACTGCAACTGGCGCGCCTGCTGGCAGAAGAAGGCTCGCAAAAAGCGCGCACGCAAGCCCTGGCACAAGCCCTGGGACTGGAGCTGGACGAAGCCAGCCTGGCCGACTGGCGCATAGAGTGCTTTGATATTTCCCACACCGCAGGCGAAGCCACGCAGGCATCCTGCGTCGTGTTTCAGCAGCACACAATGCAAAGCAGCGAATACCGCCGCTACCGCATCCAGGACATCACCGCTGGCGACGACTACGCCGCCATGCGCCAAGTACTCACCCGCCGCTACAGCAAGCTGATCGAGGCCCAGGCCCAGCAGGCCACCGCCCCTGCTGCGCCTGGCGAAACCGCCAGCGCCAGCGCAGACAAGCCGCGCCTGCCCGATCTCGTACTCATCGACGGCGGCAAAGGCCAGATCAGCGCGGCGCGCCAGGTCTTTGAGCAGTTGGGGCTGGATATCTCCTTGCTGGTGGGCGTGGAAAAAGGCGAAGGCCGCAAAGTGGGGCTGGAGGAATTGGTCTTTGCCGATGGCCGCCCCAAAATCACCCTGCCACCCAGCAGCGCCGCCTTGATGCTGGTAGCCCACATCCGCGACGAAGCCCACCGCTTTGCCATCACCGGCATGCGCGCCCAACGCGCCCGCACCCGCACCGGCGCCAGCCGGCTGGAGGACATCCCCGGCATTGGCCCCAAACGGCGCGCGCGCCTGTTGCAACGCTTTGGCGGCCTACAGGGCATGAGCAACGCCAGCGTGGACGACTTGAAAACCGTCGAAGGCATCTCCAACGATCTGGCCGAAACCATCTACCACGCCCTGCGCGGCTGAGAGCCTGCGATGAATGCCACGCACTGATAATAGAAACAAACAGGCACCGCCCGCCCGGCACCTCAGAGCCTGTTCAAAATCTCGGCGCGAGTGGACAAGAAGCGGTTTGGGATGGGCTGCAAGGCGCAAAACACAGCCATAGCGCCCGCTATGGCGAGGCTTTGCAACGCAGCAGACCGCCCAAATCCGCTCTCTTGGCCGCCGTGCAAAGATTTTGAACAGGCTCTCAGAGTGAACAGGCTCTCACAGCAAGCCGCTATGTCATTAACCATCCCTACCCTACTCACCCTCAGCCGCATCGCCGCCATTCCGCTCATCGTGTTGGTGTACTACCTGCCAGCGAATTGGCTGCAAGCAGGCAGCATCCACTGGGCCAACACCATTGCCGCCTGGCTGTTCGTTCTCGTGGCCGTCACCGACTGGCTGGACGGCTATCTGGCGCGCAAATGGCGCCAAACCTCCGCCTTCGGCGCTTTTCTCGACCCCGTCGCAGACAAACTCCTGGTATGCACCTGCTTGCTGCTGTTGCTGCACCTGCACCGCATCGACATCTTTGTCGCCCTCATCATCATCGGCCGTGAACTCACCATCTCCGCCTTGCGCGAATGGATGGCGCATATTGGCGCCTCCAAAAGCGTGGCCGTGCACATGGTCGGCAAACTCAAGACCACCGCCCAAATGGTTGCCATCCCCTTTTTGCTGTTCGATGGCCGCCTGCTGGGCCTGCCCACCTTGCCGACTGGCCAAGCCCTGCTGTGGCTGG
Source organism: Allofranklinella schreckenbergeri (assembly GCF_003703475.1). GTDB lineage: Bacteria > Pseudomonadota > Gammaproteobacteria > Burkholderiales > Burkholderiaceae_C > Lampropedia > Lampropedia schreckenbergeri. Next base: position 20,026 of record NZ_RDQM01000021.1, read on the forward strand.
CCGCAGGCTTGACGATCTGGTCCATGATTTATTACTTGCAGCAAGCGTTTTTGGAGATTCGCTCCCGTTTGCCTCAGTAGAATCGCGCCCTTTGGGCCGCAACGCCCCGTCGGCGCGCCACAGGCTTGACAGCGCCCTCAGCGGCCTTTTCTAATCGCCCGCGCGCCCTGGCACACGCCTTGTGATGCGATGGAGAGCGCCAGCCGTTCTGCCCGCCACCCCGCTGCCACTGCTTACCCGACACCACTTTTCACCGACAAAGAGGCATACCGTGAATAAAACTGAACTTATCGAGCACATCGCCAGCACCGCGGATATCTCCAAAGCAGCCGCCTCGCGTGCGCTGGAAGCGACTATTGGCGCCATCCAAACCACGCTGAAAAAGGGCGGCACCGTCTCCATCGTCGGCTTTGGCACCTTTGAAGTCTCTGTGCGCGCCGCCCGCAAAGGCCGCAACCCCAAGACTGGCGAAGAAATAAAAATCAAAAAATCGCGTGTTCCAAAGTTCCGAGCCGGAAAAGCGCTCAAAGATGCCGTAAAATAATCGACTTCGATCAGTGGGTGCTTAGCTCAGTTGGTAGAGCGGCGCCCTTACAAGGCGTAGGTCAGCGGTTCGACCCCGTTAGCACCCACCACCACCGATCTTCGTTCCGAAATACATCGCGATAAGCCAACCAAAGCGAGCGACAGGGCGAACAAGCAAAGGGCGACCCACGCGGGATCGCCCTTTTGTTTTATGGCTTGCGCCTAGGCGTTAGCCCCTCCCCCTGTCGGCACGCTCTTTCTCACTCCATCCGCATGTTTGATTTCATCCGCAAGCACCTCAAGCTGGTCATGATCGGCTTTTTCCCGCTGGTCATCTTTGCCTTCGTCCTCGTAGGCATCGACCCTTCAATGCTGCACCAACGCAGCGCTGTTGTTGCCAAAGTCGGCGGGGTGGAGATCACCCAGAACGAGTGGGACTATGAGCACACCCGCTTCGCCGATCTCGCCCGCGCGCAAAACAGCCAAATCAGCCCGGCGCTGCTGGACTCGCCCGCGCAACGCTATGCCGTGCTGGAGCGCATGGTGCGCGATCAGGTCATGACCGATGTCGTGCGCGAGCGCCGCTATCTCGTCAGCAACGGCTTGCTGGCGCGCGAGCTGCAAAACCAGCCCGAAATCGCCGCCTTGCGCGATGCCAATGGCCGTATCGACACCACTGCGTACCGCGAAATGCTGCGCGCCAATGGCTTGACGGCGGAAAGCTACGAAGCCAATGTGCGCTACCAAATCGCCTTGCAGCAAGTGCTGGGCATCGTGCAGCAATCCTCGCTGGCAACGCCCGTGCAAAGCGCGTTGGCCGCCAATGCGCTGTTCCAGCGCCGCAATGTCGGCATCCAGCGTTTCGCACCCGCCGATTTCGCCGCCAAAGTCGCCGTGACAGACGACGCCTTGCGCGCTTACTACGACGCGCATCAAAGCCAATTCCAGCGCCCCGAGCTGCTGGATGTGCAATACGTGGCGCTCAACCTGAGCGATGTGGCCAACACCATCCAGATCGCCGAGGATGAGTTGCGCAGCTATTACGACAACAACAAAGCCGCTTACGCCCAGTCCAAGGAAAAGCGCCAGGCGCGCCATATCCTTTATGCGACGGATGCCTCCATGTCCAGCGAGCAGCGCGCGCAGATCCGCGCCAAGGCCGATGCCGCCCTGGCCAAGCTGCGCCAGGACCCCGGCCAATTTGCCGCCATCGCCAAGGCCGAGTCGGAAGACCCTGGCACCCGCGATGCGGGCGGCGATCTGGGCTTTTTCGAGCGCGGCGCCATGGTGCCCGAGTTCGACGCCGCCGTTTTCAGCATGGAGCAAGGCGCCATCAGCGAAGTCATCCCCACCGAATACGGCTTTCACATCATCGAGTTAGTGAAAGTCGATCCCGCCAAAATCCCCGCTTACGAAGAGCTGCGCGAGCGCTTGCTGCAAGACGTGAAGAACAACCAGGCGCGCAGCCAGTTCATTGAGAAAGCCGAGCAAATGCGCAACCTCGCGCACGAACAGCCCAACTCCTTGCAACCCCTGGTGGACGAGCTGGGCCTGCGCATCCAGACCTCCAACGGCATCGCCCAAGCGCCCGCGCCCGATGCGCCCAAAGAGCTGCAATCGCCAGCCGTGCTGGATGCCTTGTTCGCCCCGCGCGCCAAGCAAGACAAGGAAAACATCGAAGCTGTGGACACTGGCAGTGAGCAAATCGTCACCGCGCGCGTGCAGCAAGTCCATCCCGCGCAGGTGCAGCCGTTTGAGCAGGTGCGCGAACAAGTCCAACAGTTGTACGTCGCGCAAGAATCGGCCAAGCTCGCCCAAGCCGCAGGCGAAGCCGCCCTGCAAAGCGGCAAGGCCGATGCGGCCGCCATCCGCGCCGATGAAAGCGTGGCCATCTCCCGGCAAAACGCCCACGGCCTGGATGCCGCCAGCATCGAGCAAATCATGCTCCAGCCCGTGGCCAGATTGCCCCAACTGCTGGGCTTGCCCCAAAACGACGGCAGCTACCTCGTCGTCCAAGTCAAGGACGTGGCCCCGCTGCTGGACCCGTCGCAAGACGCGCAAGAGCAGCAATTGCTGCAAGCGGGCTACGACATGCAACTGGCCCAAATGCTCACTGCCGCCGAAACCAGCGCTTATTACGAAACCCTCAAGCACGACTACAAGGCCGAATTTCTGGTTCAGCGCCCGAAACCCTAAGTTGTGAGCACATAAAGACAACGAGGGCAAAAAAATACCCTATAATCTCGCGCTTATCTCGGTGGCTGTAGCTCAGTTGGTAGAGTCCCAGATTGTGATTCTGGTCGTCGTGGGTTCGAGTCCCATCAGCCACCCCACCTTTCAAGGCCCCTTCAACGGGGCCTTTTCTTTTGCCTTGAATATTTCTATATCAAGGTAAAACCAACATCCCTAAAAACATGCCGAAACAGGGCAATTTTTATTCTTTTTGATTTGAAAAACAAAAACTCTTCACGAATCAAAGCCGCTGACGAGGCCCGACAGCGCCCCATCACACCAAACCACGCGTTCCAGGTCACAGATCCTGCCAATTGCCCCGGCGCCAACCAAGCCAGCCCGGGGGCAGGGGCACAATGCGGCCCGATTCTTGGCCTGCGGCCTTTGGGCCAGCCTGCCAGCCCCGGCTTGTCCGCTATCACCATCCCCCCTGCTGCCATGACCCTCTCCAGCGATGAACCGCCCAGTTACATTGAGCGCGTGCAAAAAAACTTTGCGCAGCAAAGCGTGATGCGCCTGATGGGCGCCGAATTGCTGTCGATTCATGCGGGCGCCGTGGATGTGGGGCTGAACTGGTCCGAGCCTTTGACGCAGCAGCACGGTTTTTTGCACGCTGGCGTGCTCGCCACCGTGCTGGATTCGACCTGCGGCTACGCCGCCCTGTCGCTGATGCCGCCCGAAGCCGATGTTTTGTCCATCGAATTCAAAATCAACCTGCTGGCGCCCGCTGACGCCCCGCGCTTTCGCATGGAGGGCCGTGTCGTGAGAGCGGGCCGCACCATCACCGTGACCGAAGGCCGCGCCTTTGGCATCACGCACGAAAACGGCCATCCGCGCGAAAAGCTGGTTGCCACCATGCATTGCACGCTGATGACTGTATTGCCGCGCACCTGAAACGCGCAGCGCTTTTCCCCCACCACAAACTCAAGGAGACTTCTCATGAGCAACCTGCCCGGCCTCAACTTCCAGTTAGGCGAAGACATCGACGCGCTGCGCGACGCCGTGCGCACCTTCGCCGAAGCCGAAATCGCTCCGCGCGCGGCCGAGATCGACAAGAGCGACCAGTTCCCCATGGACTTGTGGCCCAAGATGGGCGAGCTGGGCGTGCTGGGCATCACCGTGCCCGAGGCCTACGGCGGCGCCGACATGGGCTACCTGGCGCACATGATCGCCATGGAGGAAATCAGCCGCGCCAGCGCCAGCGTGGGCCTGTCTTACGGCGCGCACTCCAACCTGTGCGTCAACCAGATCAAGCGCAACGGCAATGAGGAGCAAAAACAAAAATACCTGCCCAAGCTGATCAGTGGCGAGCACATTGGCGCGCTGGCCATGAGCGAGCCCGGCGCAGGCAGCGACGTGGTGAGCATGAAGCTCAAGGCCGAGGACAAGGGCGGCTACTACCTGCTCAATGGCAGCAAGATGTGGATCACCAACGGCCCCGACGCCGACACCATGGTCGTTTACGCCAAGACCGAGCCTGAGCTGGGCGCGCGCGGCATCACCGCTTTCATCGTCGAAAAAGGCATGAAGGGCTTTGGCACCGCGCAAAAACTGGACAAACTGGGCATGCGCGGCAGCCACACCGGCGAGATGGTGTTCGACAACGTGGAAGTGCCCGCCGCCAACATCCTGGGCGAGTTGAACGGTGGTGTGAAAGTGCTGATGAGCGGCCTGGACTACGAGCGCGCCGTGCTTGCCGCCGGCCCCATCGGCATCATGCAGGCCGTGATGGACAACGTCGTGCCCTACATCCACGACCGCAAGCAATTCGGCCAAAGCATTGGCGAATTCCAGCTCGTGCAAGGCAAGGTGGCCGACATGTACACCGTGCTGCAAGCGGGCCGCGCCTTCCTCTACACCATCGGCAAAAACCTGGACGTGCTGGGCGCGGGCCACGTGCGCCAGGTGCGCAAGGACTGCGCCAGCGTCATCCTCTGGTGCGCCGAGCAGGCCACCAAAATGGCCGGCGACGGCATCCAGCTCTTTGGCGGCAACGGCTACATCAACGAATACCCGCTGGGCCGCCTGTGGCGCGATGCCAAGCTGTACGAAATCGGCGCGGGCACCAGCGAAATCCGCCGCATGCTCATCGGCCGCGAGCTGTTTGCCGAGACCATGTAATGCCCCGGCAGCACAGGCCGCGCAGCCAAGGCGCGCAGCCTGTGCATTTCGCAACAAGTGCTACCCTCGCACCAACGGCGCCTTCCCGCGCCGTTTTTCATGCTCCAACGACTACAACAAACCACATGACCGAACGCAGCAGCCTCCAACACCTTCTCGACGCCAACCACGCCTGGGCCGAACAAGTGGCGCGCGAAAAACCCGGCTTTTTTGAAAAGCTCTCGCACCAGCAAAGCCCCAAATATCTGTGGATCGGCTGCTCCGACAGCCGCGTGCCCGCCAACCAGGTCGTGGCGCTGGCGCCGGGCGAAGTGTTCGTGCACCGCAACGTCGCCAACGTCGTCGTGCATTCCGATCTCAATGCCCTGTCGGTCATCCAATACGCCGTCGATTACCTCAAGGTCGAGCACATCATGGTCGTAGGCCACTACGGCTGCGGCGGCGTGCTGGCCGCGCTGCATGGCGCGCGCGTGGGGCTGGCCGACAACTGGCTGCGCCACGTGCACGACGTGAAAATGCGCCACCGCGGCCGCCTCATGCACCTGTGCAGCCAGGCGCAAGAAGATGTGCTGTGCGAAATGAACGTGATCGAACAGGTGGGCAACATTGCCCAAACCAACATCGTGCTGGACGCCTGGAAACGCGGCCAGCCGCTGGCGGTGCATGGCTGGTGCTACGGCTTGAAAGACGGCAAGGTCAAGGATTTGGGCGTGACCATGTCCAACCCCGACGAGGTGCTGGATGTGTACCGCACCGCCATCAAACGCTACCCCCGCTCGCCCGACGCCAGCGCACAAATGGAGCAGCCAGGCGAGGAAGGCTGAACCTTTATTTACAAATCAAAAAGAAAATCAAACCACCTTTTTCGGCATAACTGTATGTAAATCATTTTCACATTGAATTATAAAACACAGCGCTTCGGCAAGACAATGCGGATGCCCTGCCATTGCTCGGCCGCCGCTTGAGAGCCTGTTCAAAGGCCGACTCGCGAAAGCCGCCGAAAAGTTTTTGCGCACGGCGCAGGCCGGGCGCTACGCCCACGCCGCATCCAGGCCACTGGCATCGTGCTCCAGCACACGATCCACCACCCCCACGGCCAGCGCCATTTGCGCGGAGCCTGCCTCGGGCGATTCCTGCTTGCCCAGCGCCGCGAGCGCAGCGCGCGGCAGCACGACCAAACGCGCCGAAGGCTCCATCACCACCTCGCCCACGCCTGCGCTCAAGGCCGCAAAAATGCCGCCGCCGCAGCGCCCCGTAACCCGCAATTGCACTTGCACGCCCTCGCGTCGCATCACGTGCAGCAACAGCACCAAATCGGCCAGCACCACCGAGAACGCCGCCTGCTCATCCTCCAGGCGGGCCGCGTGGCTTTGCGCATCCAGCACGATCAACAGCTTGGCCTGCACGGCGCCAGACGCCAGGCGCGGGCGCAGCGCCTGCAACTGCTGCATCAGCACCGCCACATCGCGCACGCGCGCGCCCTCGGGGGCCTCCAGCGCCAGCACATGCACGCCTGGGGCGACGGCTGCGCGCAAGCGATACACCTGCGCCGACAAGCGCTCCCAGCCGGCTGCCTGGGCATCCAATGGTTGGAGCAAGGCTTGTCCGCACGCCATCAGGCCCGAGCCAGGCTGCCCAAGTGACGCGGCCAGCTCCTGGGCGGGCGGCAGTTCCGGGCAGGCCATCCCGTCTGACTCTGGCGCTGGCGGCAATGGCGCTCTCCCCGCCCACGTTGCCAACGCGGCGCGGCATGCTGGCACATCGTGCACCAAATCAAAGCGCCCACTGGCCCGCGCCCGGGCTGCACCGCCCAGCCATTGCGCCACGACGCTCGCATCCCGCGCATTCCAAATGCCTTCGCCCATCTCATGCGTGAGCAAACGGGGGCCGCTCATCGCCAAAATGCTGTGGGGGAAAACCACGCAGCGCTCGCAAATACACGCCAGGATGCTGGCCCCGCCAAACGCACAGCGCCCGACAACCGCCAGCATGCGCACCCCCGCCAAGCGCGCCTGCGCCGCCGCCCGAATCACGTGGCGGAACGACGCAATCCCCGCCGTGCTATCGGTCACACGGATGCCGCCGCTCTCCATCACAAACACCACCCGCGCGTGCCGCTGCTGTGCATGGCGCAAACTCGCCACCAACTGCTGCGCTTCTTGCACGCCAATCGAGCCTTGGCTGGCGCCGTAGTCGAAGCACACCCACACCGTGGGCTGCCCCAGCCAGGGCGCCTGCATCACATGCAAATCGCCCGCGCCCACATCCACGGCCTGCACGGCAGCGCCATCCAGCAAACCCGCCAGCAACTGCCGTGCATCCATCTGCGCCATCAAGGACATTGCTTTGCTCTCCCCCTATGCAGGCCACGCGCATGCTGCCCAACACGGCTTGCGCTTCGCGCCAAGGCATTCACGCCACCAAAGAACACAAAAGAAAACGGCTTACCGAAAACTCGGTAAGCCGTTGTTGTTTATTGGTCGGAGCGGCGGGATTCGAACTCGCGACCCTCTGCTCCCAAAGCAGATGCGCTACCAGGCTGCGCTACGCTCCGACGAAGCGCGAGATTCTAGCGGAAAAATACGCGACTCAAAATTTCGCATGTGTTTTACTGCGCAGTCCAAGCTGCCATCAACGCGCTTGTTTGCCCCACATCAATGCTTCGCCAGGGCATCCGCCCGTATACTGAAACCGTCTTTGAAAGATCGTCCCAAGGACACTGGCAAACAACGTTCCATCCACAAACCAAGGAGCTTCTCCATGTACCAGCACATCCTGATTCCGACCGATGGCAGCGAACTGTCGCAAAAGGCCGTGTCGCACGGCTTCGATTTGGCCAAGCTCAGCGGCGCGCGCGTGACGATTCTCACCGCTACGCCCAGCTACCCCGTCACCTACATGGAAGGCAGCGCTGCGTCCAACCGGGAATTTGCCGAGACCAGCGAGCGCCAATGGCGCGAAGATGCGCGCCGCGCCATGGAAAAAGTGCTGGAGCAAGGCAAGGCCATGGGCCTGCAAGCTGAAGTCAAGGTGCTCAGCGGCGAGAGCGTTTCCGATCTGATTCTGGACACCGCCAACGAAGTCGGCGCTGACCTGATCGTCATGGCCTCGCATGGTCGCAAAGGCATTGCGCGCCTGCTGCTGGGCAGTGAGACGCAGCACGTGCTCACACGCGCTACTGTGCCTGTGCTGGTTCTGCGCTGATCAACCTGCGCACCGCCGCCCTTGGCATTTCTCCACTGCGCCCATCTTCGGATGGGCGTTTTTCTGCTCCCGACACCCCCCATGGCCGAAACCACCGATCCCTCCGCCCACAAGCCCCTGCAAGGCATCCGCGTCGTTGAATTCACCCACATGGTCATGGGGCCTGTGTGCGGCATGGTGCTCGCCGACCTGGGCGCTCAAGTCATCAAGGTCGAGCCTGTCACTGGCGACAGCACCCGCACACTGCTCGGCGCAGGCGCGGGCTTTTTCCCGCTTTTCAATCGCAACAAGCAAAGCATTGGCATCGATTTGAAAAGCACGGCCGGGCAAGAAATCGCCCTCAAACTTTGCCTGAGCGCCGACATCGTGCTGCACAACTTCAAGCCCGGTGTGCTGGCCAAATTTGGCCTGGATTACGCCAACTTGCAGCGCCTCAACCCCAGGCTGATCTACATCAACCTCACCGGCTTTCTGCCCGGCCCCTACGAGCACCGCACCGCGCTGGATGAAGTCGTCCAGATGATGGGCGGGCTGGCCTACATGACAGGCCGCCCGGGCGACCCACTGCGCGCGGGCAGTAGCGTGAACGACATCATGGGCGGCATGTTCGGCGCCATCGGCGCTTTGGGCGCGCTCATGCAACGCCAGCACACCGGGCGCGGGCAGGAGGTGGACGCAGCGCTGTTCGAGAACAACCTGTTTCTCGTCGGCCAGCACATGCTGCAATACCAAATCACGGGCCAGGCCGCGCGCCCCATGCCCGAGCGCATCTCCCCCTGGGGCATTTACGACATCTTCACGGTGCGCGATGGCGAGCAAATCTTTCTGTGCGCCGTCAGCGATGCGCATTGGCACACCCTGTGCGGCATGTTCGGCTGGGACGACCTTGCCGCCGACGCAACGCTGGCCACCAACAACGACCGCGTGCGCGCCCGCCCCACCCTCTTACCCGAGCTGCGCCAGCGACTTCAAGCGCACAGCGCCGATGCCATCGCCGCCCTGTTCGAGCAGCACGCCCTGCCCTATGCCCGCATCATGCGCCCCGAGCAATTGTTTGATGACCCGCATGTGCAAGCCACCCAAGGGCTAGACCCGATCACCCTCACCGACGGCGCCCGTGCTGGCCAAACCGTGCACGCAACCCTGCTGCCGCTGCGCATGGACGGCCAGCGCCTGCGCACCTACCAAAACCCGCCCCAACTGGGCGAGCACACGCAAGCCATATTGCAAGAATTGGGTTTCGAATCAAAGACGATATTGGAATTACGTAAAAGTAAATTGATTGAATAGAAAAATCCTCCCAGCCATTCAACGCCTCATCGCCCCTATTCAACGCGCGATCGCCGACGCAGTCGCCTATGCGATTTTTTTAGTTTAGGGAAAAAATCCCAGTGATCTAAAATGGTGCTGATGGTGTACCAGCGGCTGGAGACGTTCCGGTTAGAACACAAATCCCAGTGATCTAAAATGCTGCGCAACCGCCCCGAGTACCTGCACCAGCTCCGGTTAGAGCACAAATCCCAGTGATCTAAAATCGCCATTATCCACATCCGAGTGCCGCCTGAGTTCCGGTTAGAGCACAAATCCCAGTGATCTAAAATAATCGTGAGCCGATCCGCGCGCAGGCAGGGTTCCGGTTAGAGCACAAATCCCAGTGATCTAAAATCATCACCCACCTGTTGCAGTGGCCGAAACAGTTCCGGTTAGAGCACAAATCCCAGTGATCTAAAATCATTGATTCTATCTCTTGATTCATCGGTGTGTTCCGGTTAGAGCACAAATCCCAGTGATCTAAAATGACAACATCCTGCTTTCGGTGGGCATCCTCGTTCCGGTTAGAGCACAAATCCCAGTGATCTAAAATCATTGATTCTATCTCTTGATTCATCGGTGTGTTCCGGTTAGAGCACAAATCCCAGTGATCTAAAATGATCGGCGCTGGGTGCGGGTAGCAGATGCTGTTCCGGTTAGAGCACAAATCCCAGTGATCTAAAATTTCCAGAGAAAGCTATAGAAGATAAAACTATGTTCCGGTTAGAGCACAAATCCCAGTGATCTAAAATTGTTCAGCAGCGCGAGAGCCATCCTCGCTGGTTCCGGTTAGAGCGTGTTATGCACTTTTCCGAGAGGTGGTGCTGAGCTTGGATACAGTGCCAGCATGTCTCGCAAGCCTTACCCCAGTGATGTCAGCGATGAAGAATGGAGCTTTGTCGCCCCTTATCTGATCT
>NZ_RDQM01000022.1 GCF_003703475.1 Allofranklinella schreckenbergeri
ACGGACAACGAAGCCATCTTTCAACAGCTTCGTGTTCACCACATTCCTGAAACTGGTGGGCATTCGCAAACAAACCACGCCTGTTTGTGCGCCCTGGTGCAATGGACGGATAGAGCGATTCTTCGGCACTATCAAGCCTTGGCTGCGGCAGCTGGTTCATCAAAGCGCAGCGGATGTGCAAAACGCCCTTCAGGAAGCCGTTTGGTTTTACAACCACGTGCGCCCGCACCAAAACCTTAAGGGCTTGACGCCCAAAGAAGCCTGGGATGGGCTGGCGCCGGAAAATCTCCATCAGGGCGCACGGGACACTCTGCTTGTGCAAACCCTGGATGGCGTGCTTTGCGGCTATTGGATCAGGCGTTAAAGCATCCCAACACTTTTCACAGAACTGTCCGCTGGGTTTGTGCGTAGCGCAAGGGATCAACGCGCCTGTTTGGGTGGAATCGAGCAAGAAGCAGTGCGAAAAAGAGAAGAAATCACACGTGCGGATGCTGTGATGGCGCGCGTAACCGTGGGTTTCAACCCCGTTTTGTGAAAAAACGGGGTTGAAAACAGGTGAAGAAGTGTCGGCGGACAGCGGACGGGACAACGGCAACGAGGTGGTCTATCGACCCGGAATACCCATCGTCTGGGACGTCCGCCCTATCGTCAACGAGTAGCTCGTCTGGAGTTGGGTCGCCTGCGTGAAGGCGGTTCCCCTGACGAACAGCCCCCCGGAAACCCGCGCCAATGCTGGGGCAGGTGCGAAGTCCTCCTTCGCAGAAACAGAGAATGGACGGCATCTGAGAACGGAAAACGACCCGACACCAAGGTGTCCGGGGCGGCGGCATCCTTCGCAGCGAGGCCCGAATCCGCGCCAATACTGGCGTTCCAGAGCAAAAAGAAAGGGAGACAGAGCGAGTCTGTCCCCCGTATTTGGTGGAGCTGGCGGGAATTGAACCCGCGTCCGCAAGCCTTTGCCGGGCAGCTCTACATGCTTAGCGGTCTGGTTTGATCTCGCCTGAGGCGCCGCGCAGCCGCACGCTGCGCTTCAGGCCAGTGCCCTTGGATTTCGCCAGCGGCCAAGGCACCCGGCTGCCAGCTAGCTGATGTGAATTAACTTGCAGCTTCTACCTTGCGGTATTGGCCCAGCCCATCAGCGTGCTGTTGCAAGTCTCGCCGGATTTAGGCGGCGAGTGCGAAACGATCGTCGTTTGCAGTTAGTTTAGTGAATCGAGATTTACGAGCGTGACTCAAGCTCGGCATGCACCACTCCAGATCCGTACCCACGTCGAAACCAGGACAGCCCCAGATATGTGAGGGCGCGATTTTAGTGGATTTCGCCTTTTGGCGCTGAGGCGTTGCGCCATTACCATTCGCGCCACTTTGCACGGGCTGCACTTGGCAGCTTTTTCTTTTTTTTTTCATCGCTGCCACGCATGTTTCACACGCGCTTGTTTCGTTTATTGAATGTTGTTTGGGCCTTGGTGGCTTTGCCGCTGCTGGGTGTTTTGCAGGCGTGGGCGTTGGCCGATGGGCAAGGGCAGGCGCGGTGGTGGGCGCAGGTGCTGGCGCTGGCGGGGTTTTTCCTGTTTCTGGATGGCAGCCGCTCGGTGTGGCAGGCGGCGCGGCGCGGGTGGTGGTTTGCCATGTGCTGGCTGGCGGCGGTGTTTTGGTGGATTTTCATTTCGCTGCATGTGCACGGCGGTTTGCATGCGTTGCTGGCGGCTGCGGCAGTGGCGGCACTGGCGGCGGCGTTGGGGTTGTATTACGCGTTGGCGGCGGCTTTGTATTGGCGCTGGCGGGTGCGCAGCTTGCTCGGCAGCGCGCTGCAGTTTGCGGCGTGCTGGACGTTGGCGGAGCTGGCGCGCGGGCAGTGGCTGACGGGCTTCCCTTGGGGGGCGGTGGGTTATGCCCATGTGGATGGCCCGCTGGCTTGGTTGGCGCGCTGGGTGGGGGTGTATGGCGTGGGCGCGGCGGCGGCGTTGTTGGCGGCGTTGGCGGCGCTGGCGCTGGTGTCGGTGCTGGGTTACATCTTCGGGCGTTTTATCGGGGTGCCGCGTTTGCCGGTTTCGGCGCCGCAGGTGCTTGGCGTATATGGGTGGCTGGCGTTGTTGGCGGTGGGGGTGTATGGCGGTGGGGCGTGGCAGCAGCGGCAGTTTGCGCTGGCCGATGCGGCGTTGCAGGGCCGCCAGCCGGTGTCGCTGGCGCTGTTGCAGGGCAATATCCCGGTGGCGGAGAAGTTCGATCCGCAAACGGGCGTGGCGGAGGCGCTGCGCTGGTATGGCCAGCGGTTTTTGGAGCGCAAGGAGGATTTGGTGATTGCGCCGGAGACGGCCATCCCCCTCTTCAAACGGGATTTGCCGCCGGGGTATTTCGAGGCGATTGCCGCGCCGTATCGCCAGGGTGGGCAGGCGATGATGACGGGCTTGCCCAGGGGCAATGCGCAGGTGGGCTATACGAATTCGGTGGAGGCGATCAAGCCGGGCGTGGCGGGGGAGTATGTGTACAGCAAGTCGCACCTGGTGCTGATGGGCGAGTTCACGCCTGCCTGGCTGCAATGGTTCAACGATTTGCTGGAGATCCCGCTCGATAGCTTCAGCCGTGGCGCGGTGGTGCAGCCTTCGTTCGAGTGGAAGGGCGAGCGTTTCGCGCCCAACATTTGCTATGAGGATTTGTTTGGCGAGGAGCTGGCGCAGCGCTTTGTCCAGCCGCAGCAGGCGCCGACGGTGCTGGTGAATTTCACCAACGTGGGCTGGTTTGGCGACGGGGTGATGGTGGACCAGCATTTGCACATCAGCCGCATGCGCGCGCTGGAGCTGGAGCGCCCGATGGTGCGGGCGACGAACACGGGTGCCACAGCCATCATCGATCACCGCGCGCGCGTGCTGGCGCAGGCGCCGCGCACCAGCGTGCAGGTGCTCACCGGGCAGGTGGTGGGCGTGGGCCAGTCGGGCGATGTGCGCGATGTGACGCCGTTTGCCCGCTGGGCGGGCCGGCTGGGCTTGTGGCCGATGTGGGCGCTGGCCCTGGTGCTGTTGCTGGGGCCGGTGGCGCTTGCGCGGGCGATGCGCAGGCGCAGGCGCAGCGGCGCTGGCTGGGTTTAGCCCAGGCAGGCCGCTAGATCAAAGGAAAAGCCGCTGCTTTGGCGGCCTGCCACAAGCGCATGGATTTGCCGCTTTCGATTTGTGTAGATCAAAATAAAATCGATTTATTGAAAGTTATGCCGAAACAAGGTGATTTATTTTCCTTTTGATTGGTAATTTGTGGATTGAGGCGACGCTCAATGCGCTTGTTCCCAGTTGTCGCCCACGCCCAGCTCGGCCAGCAGCGGCACTTTGAGCTGGGCTACGCTGGCCATGACGGCAGGCACTTTGGCGCGCAGCCAGTCCACTTCGCTTTCGGGCAGCTCGAACACCAGCTCGTCGTGCACTTGCATGACCATCTGCACGCGCGGGTTTTCGGCTTCGATGAGGGCTTGCACGGCGACCATGCTTTTCTTGATGAGGTCGGCGGCGGTGCCTTGCATGGGGGCGTTGATGGCGGCGCGCTCGGCGCCCGCGCGGCGCGGGCCGTTGGGGGAGTTGATTTCGGGCAGGTACAGGCGGCGGCCAAAGACGGTTTCCACATAGCCCTGGGCTTTGGCTTGCTCTTTGGTTGCCTCCATGTAGGCGCGCACGCCGGGGTAGCGCTCGAAGTAGCGCTCGATGTAGTGGCCGGCGGCGCGGTTGTCGATGCCGAGGTTTTTCGCCAGGCCAAAGCGCCCCATGCCGTAGATCAGGCCGAAGTTGATGACTTTGGCGTAGCGGCGCTGCTCGCTGCTGACTTGCTCCAGCGGCACGCCAAAGACTTCCGATGCGGTGGCGCGGTGGATGTCGGCGCCATCGGCAAAGGCTTTGAGCAGGGCGGCATCGCCACTGAGGTGGGCCATGATGCGCAGCTCGATCTGGCTGTAATCGGCGCTGGCGATTTTGCGCCCCGGCCCGGCGATGAAGGCTTCGCGGATGCGGCGCCCTTCGGCGCTGCGCACGGGGATGTTTTGCAGATTGGGATCGGTGCTGGCCAGCCGCCCGGTGACGGCCACGGCCTGGGCGTAATGGGTGTGGATGCGCCCGGTGGCGGGCAGCACGAGCTGGGGGAGTTTGTCGGTGTAGGTGCTTTTGAGCTTGGCCAGGCCGCGGTGCTCCAGGATGCGGGCGGGCAGAGGGTAGTCCTCGGCCAGTTTTTCCAGCACTTCTTCATTGGTGCTGCGCGCGCCGGTGGCGGTTTTTTTCACCACGGGCATGCCGAGGTTGTCGAAAAAGATTTCCGCCAATTGCTTGGGGCTGCCCAGGTTGAAGGGCTGGCCGGCCAGTTCGTAGGCTTGTTGCTCCAGCTCCAGGATGCGCTCGCCCAGGTTTTGACTGATGCGCGCCAGCAGCTCGGCGTCGATGCGCACGCCGTTGCGCTCGATGCGAAACAGCACTTCGCTGGTGGCGATTTCCAGCGCGTAAATCTCGCGCAGCGGTGGGTGGGCGTCAATGCGCGGCCACAGGGCCAGGTGCAAATCGAAGGTGAAATCGGCGTCTTCGCAGGCGTAGCGGGCGGCGCGTTCGATATCGACTTGGCTGAAGGGGATTTGCGATGCGCCTTTGCCGCACAAATCTTCATACGCCAGTCCTTCGCGGCCCAGGTGGCGGCGGGCCAAATCGGTCAGGTTGTGCGATTGGTGGGCCTCCAGCACGTAGCTTTGCAGCATGGTGTCGTGTGCCCAGCCGCGCACGGCGATGCCGTGGTTGGCAAAGACGTGCCGCTCGTATTTGATGTGCTGGCCCAGCTTGGCGCGGCTGGCGTCTTCCAGCCAGGGTTTGAGGCGCGCCAGCACTTCGTCGCGCGGCAATTGCGCGCCCACGCCCGCGTAATCGTGCGCCAGCGGGATGTAGGCCGCTTCGCCCGGCGCGGTGCTGAGGCTGATGCCGATGATGTGCGCGTGCATCTGGTCCAGCGAGGTGGTTTCGGTGTCGATGGCGACCAAATCGGCCGCCTGCCAGCGCGCCAGCGCGGCGTCGAAGCTGGGCCAATCGGTGATGGTCTGGTAGCGCACTTCGCCCCGAAAGCCGTGCGGCGCGGGTGTTTCTTCGTTGGGGTGTTGGGCTGCGGTTTCCTGAGTTGCGGCGGGCGCGGGAGTGCCGCCTTCTTGCCCTTCTTGCTTGAGGCTGCGCAGCAGGCTGCGAAAGCCGTATTGCTGGTAAAGCTGCGTCAGTTGAGCCGTATCGGGTGCGCGCATGCCCAGCGCCTCTACGGCGGGCAAATCGGCCACGTCGCGCTTCATCGTTACCAGCTCGCGCGTGCGTGGCAGCCAGGCCAGGGCTTCGCGCAGGTTTTGCCCCGCCACGCCTTTGATGGCCTCGGCGTTGGCCAGCAAGGCGTCCAGGCTGCCGTATTCCTGCAACCACTTGGCGGCGGTTTTGGGGCCGACTTTGGCCACGCCCGGCACGTTGTCCACGCTGTCGCCCACCAGGGTTTGGAAGTCGATCATGCGCGCGGGCGGCACGCCAAACTCGGCCTGTACTCCAGCTTCGTCGCGACGCTTGCCGCTCATGGTGTCGTAAATGGTGATGCGCGCATCGACCAGTTGGGCCAAGTCCTTGTCACCGCTGGAGATGATGACTTGCATGCCCGCCTGCGCGGCGCGCGTGGCCAGCGTGGCGATCACGTCATCGGCCTCCACCCCCGGCACGCACAGCAGCGGCCAGCCCAGCGCCTGCACCACGGTGTGGATGGGCGCAATCTGCGCGCGCAAATCGTCGGGCATGGGCGCGCGGTTGGCTTTGTATTCGGGGTAGAGCGCATCGCGGAAGGTTGGCCCGCTGGCATCGAATACGCAGGCGGCATGGGTGCTGGGGTATTCCTTGCGCAAGGCGTGCAGCATGTTGATCATGCCCCGCAGCGCCCCCGTGGCGGGGCTGCTGGGATCGCCCGGCTGGGCGCGCAAGTCGGGCATGGCGTGGTAGGCGCGGTACAGGTAGCTGGAGCCATCGACCAGCACCAAGGTGTTTGCAACAGTCATGGCGCCTATTGTGCCTGCCCGGTGCGCGCCTGCCTGTGCCGCCGCCATGCCCTGGCGGTGGCATCGGGCCGCCCCTACAATGCCCGCATGCCGCTCAAAACATCCCTCTCCCACTGCCGCCTTGCCTGCATGATGGCTTTGGCGTGCACATCCTTATTGGCCCCCGCCTGGGCGCAAGATGCGCCGTCTGCCCCGTCCCCGACGCCGGGTGACGTGGTGGTGTATGAACGTGTCGTCTCTCGCCCCGTGAGCGCCGCCGTCAACGACGCCAGCGCCCACGGCTCGGAAGCGCCTGCGCCCGCCCCCGGCCAGCTCAAGGCCCAAGCCGCTGGCAACAACGTGCGGCTGTATCAGCAAGACGCAGGCTCGCGCGTGGAAGAGCTGCGGGTGCGTGGCCAGACGCAGGCCATCACCGTCACCCCCGCTGGAGCCATGCCCGCTTACGAAGTCAGCCCTGGCGGCAGCCAAGCCTACCAGAACCAACCCCACCGCGCTGCCGATGGCACCAATGGGCCACGCCGCTGGAAGATTGGCGAGTTTTGAGGGCAGTTACAATCGCGACCCTTGCGCGCCCGGCTTCGTTTGCCGGGTTTTTTATGCCTGCTTCCGCCGTCAACCTCCACCATGGCCGTTTACACCGAAATCACCCCTGAAGACGCGCAGACTCTGCTGACGCAGCTCGACCTGGGGCCGCTGCTGGCGCTGCAAGGCATTTCTGGCGGCATCGAAAACACCAATTACTTCGTCACCACGCCGAAAGGCGAGTTCGTGCTCACCCTGTTTGAGCGACTCACCCACGCGCAGCTTCCCTTTTATCTGCAACTGACGCGCCACCTGGCCCAAAAGGGCATCGCCGTGCCTGCGCCGCAAACCGACGCGCAAGGCGAGCTGCTTTTCACCCTCAAAGGCAAGCCCGCCGCCGTGGTCGAAAAACTCGAAGGCCAAAGCCAGTTAAACCCCCAGCCCGCCCATTGCGCCCAACTGGGCCAAACCCTGGCGCGCATGCACCTGGCCGCGCAAGACTATCCCTTGCAGCAGCCCAATCTGCGCGGTCTGCCCTGGTGGAATGCCACGGCGCCTGAAGTGCTGCCCCACCTCAATGCGGGGCAAACCCGTTTGCTGGAATCCGAGCTGGCGCACCAAAACGCGGTGGCGGCCAGCGCTGCCTACGCTGCACTGCCGCGCAGCGCCGTGCATGCCGATCTGTTTCGCGACAACGTCATGTTCGTTGGCGAGCGCCTCAGCGGCGTGTTCGACTTCTACTTTGCGGGCGTGGACACATGGATGTTCGATTTGGGCATCGTGCTCAACGACTGGTGCATCGACCTGGCCACGGGCGCCTGGGATCCAGCCCGCGTCGCCGCGCTATGGCAAGGCTACCAATCCATACGCCCCATCACCCCAGCCGAGCAGGCGCTGCTGCCGGACATGCTGCGCGCGGCAGCGCTGCGCTTTTGGATTTCCCGGTTGTGGGATTTTTACCTGCCGCGCCAAGCCAGCATCCTCACGCCGCACGATCCCAAGCACTTCGAGCGCATCTTGCATGCGCGCATCCAAGGCCCGTTGCCCGTTGGGTAATGCGATGGCTTTGTAAGACTCCGCGCTATGCGTCTGGTCATTGCTACGGATATTTACGGCACGCATCCCCTGCTGCGTGCCATGTTGGCTCCGTTGGGTAGGGCGTATTGGCTCTCTCCCTGGCCTGGTCAGGAGGGGCACCCCCATGACAGCGAGCAGGCGGTAGTGGCCGCTTTTCATCAGCAAGAAGGGCTGGCGGCGTATGCGCAACGCATCGCCCAAGCCATGCATGGTCAGCCGACTTTCATCTTGGGCTTTAGCGTGGGCGCTGCCAGCGCCTGGCATGCAATTGCAACGGAGGCGTGTCATCCATCCAGCCGTGCGGTGTTGTATTACGGTTCGCGCATTCGAGATGCCTTGATGTGCACTCCGCGTTGCCCGGCGCAATTGGTTTGGGCCGAATATGAAAGCGCCTTCCAGCCCTCAACCCTCTTTCCTGCATTGCAAGCTCGCGGTGCAAGCTGCCGGTTGATCGCAAGCGTGCGCCACGGCTTCATGAACCCGCAATCGCCTCACTTTCACTCTGTGCAAGCCCAAGCGCATGTGGATTGGTTGCGGCAAGCGCTGACCGATTGGCGTACTGACATGCTCGACCGCACCAAGATTACGGACGCGCCAGCGCTTGCAGGCAACGGCCTTGGCGGATGAGGTCTTCAAACCCTGCCGACAGCGCATCCAGCAACATGCGTACCGCTGGACGCATGCCGCGCCGGGTGGCGTAGGCAGCCTGCACTTGGCCCGCTGGCGGGGCCCAGCCGGGCAGCACTTCTTGCAAATCGCCGCGCGCCAGTGCGTCGTGCGCCAGTAAGCGGGGCAGGGCGGCGCAGCCCACGCCAGCCAATGCGGCACACAGCAGGGCGTCGGCATCGTTTACCACCAGGCGTGGGGCCAGCGGCAGGGTGATGTGGCGGCCATCAGGCGTGGTCAAAGGCCACTGGCTTTCTTCGGGTGAGTTGCCCAGCGCGATGCTGGGCAGGAGGGCCAGGTCTTCGGGCGTGGCAGGCGGGGGGGTGTTGGCCAGCAGGGCCGGGGCGGCCACCAGTACGTGCGGGCTTAGTGCCAGTGGGCGCAAAGTTTCTTCGCGCGGCAAGGGTGCGTCGGGGGAGCGCACGCGCAGCGCCAGATCGATGCTGTCCTGCCAGACGTCGATGTTTTGGTTGCTGGCTTGTACCTGGATGCTGACTTGCGGCCAGGCGTTGAGAAAGCGCGCCAGCATGCCGCCCACGGCGTAGTGCAACAGCGCGGGCGGGCAGGATAGACGCACCGTGCCGCGCGGCGCGCCGCTGTGCTCACGTGCCAAGGCTTGCGCGGCTTCAGCCTCGGCCAGCATGGCGCGGGCGTGCTGCAGGGTGCGCTGACCCATGTCGGTGATGGCAAAGCGGCGCGTGGTGCGCTGGATCAGGCGCACGCCTAAGTGTTCTTCCAGCGCGGCGACTCGGCGGCTGAGTTTGGATTTGGGGATGCCGGTGGCCCGCTCAGCGGCGGCAAAGCCGCCGTGCCCGGCGACGTGGGCGAAGTAGGCCAAGTCGTTGAGGTCGTGAAATGTGTCGGGCGAGCTGAACATAGGGTAGATACCTCGCTTTTGTTGCGGAGATGGGATGATCTGATGAGGAAATGCCAATTTATCTCACCAGAGTGTATCCATATCATGGCGGCCATAACGCTTCACGCGGTTTTCATCAAAGAAAGGGAGTTAGCCATGATGACTGTTGCCACCACCGCCAAGACCGTGATCGACACCCGCAGCGCCCCTGGCCGTCACTGGGTGGGCGATGGTTTTCCCGTTCACGGCATGTTTGGCTACAGCGGCGTGGATGTACCCAGCCGCAGCCCGTTTCTGATGCTGGACTATGCCGCGCCGACCGAATTTCCGCCCAACAGCGGCTACCGCCGTGGCGTGGGGCAGCATCCGCATCGCGGCTTCGAGACGGTCACCATCGTCTATGAGGGTGAAGTCGAGCACCGCGACAGCACCGGCGCGGGCGGCGTGATTGGTCGTGGCGATGTGCAGTGGATGACGGCCGGTGCCGGCATCATTCACGAGGAGTTTCATTCCGAGCGCTACAGCCGTGAGGGTGGGCCTTTCGAGATGGTGCAGCTGTGGGTCAATCTGCCGAAGACGGACAAGATGACCCCGGCGCACTATCAGGGCATTACCGATGCGCAAATCCCATCCATCGCGCTGCCGGGTGATGCCGGGCGAGTGCGGGTGATTGCCGGGCGTTATGGCGAAGGCAAAGGCCCTGCCGAAACCTACAGCCCGATGAACGTCTGGGATGTGCGCTTGAAGGCCGGACAAAGCGCCGACTTGGCGCAGCCCGAAGGCTGGAGCACGCTGATTGTGGTGCTCGATGGCACGGTGCTGGTCAATGGCGAGAGGGTACTGCGCAAGGCCGAAATGGCCACGCTCTCGCATGAAGGCAGCGGCGTGATCATTGAGGCCAATGCCGACGCCAAGTTGCTGCTGCTGGCCGGTGAGCCGATTGACGAGCCGGTGGTGGGCTATGGCCCGTTCGTGATGAACAGCCAGGCCGAAATCGCCGAAGCCATCCGCGACTTCAACAGTGGCAAGTTTGGCCGCATGGCGTGAAGCGTGGCGGCAGGCCATCACCTGCCGCCTATCCGTCAGCCACTAGGCTTGCAGGGCGCAATGCCATCAATTGCAGCGCCGTCCCCCATTTCTATCCCCAGCCTAAAGCCAAGGAGCACACATGACCCCACAAAAATTCACCGCCCATAGCAAAGACGTTGGCGGCATCCCCGTTGCCCGGCTGGTGCCGCAGGCTGGGCGCCGCACCATCGGCGCCTGGTGTTTTCTCGACCATATCGGCCCCGCTCGCTTTGAGGCGGACAGCCCCGGCCTGCAAGTCGGCGCGCATCCGCACACCAATCTGCAAACCTTTACCTGGATGCTGGAAGGCGAGCTGTTGCACCGCGACAGCCTGGGCTTTCGGCAAGTGATTCGCCCAGGCCAGGTCAATCTGATGACCGCAGGCACGGGTGATGCGCACGGCATCGCCCATACCGAGCAGACCCCCGAGGGGGTGCGCAGCCTGCACGCAGTGCAGCTGTGGATTGCCCTGCCGATGAATCAATCCATCGCGCCGGGCTTTGTGCATTACCCGGAGCTGCCCACCTGGCAGGATGGCGGCGTGCGCTATGCCCTCACCACCGGCAGCTTTCAGGGGCGTACCGCACCCACCATGCAGCACAGCCCACTGCTTGGCGTGGATGTGCAATGCCAGGATGAGGCCCGCTTGCCAATATCCTGCCAAAGCGGTTGGGAATACGGCGTGCTGGTGATTGCCGGCCAGGTGCGCATCGGCGGTGAAACCTTTGGCGCCGATGAGCTGGCCTTCATCGCTGCGGGCGAGCCCCAGTTTCTCATCGAAGCCGAAGCTGGCAGCCACTTCCTGCTGCTGGGCGGCGAGCCGCTGCCGCACCCCACGCTCATGTGGTGGAACTTCGTGGCCGACAGCCGCGAGGCTTTGGCTCGCGCCGTGGACGAGTGGAGCAACCACAGCCCGCGCTTTGGCGAGGAAATCGACCTCACCGACACCCCGCTGCGGCGCTTGCAGGCGCCAGAGGTGCCCGGTAACCTGCGCTAAAGCTGTATACGGCCTGCCAGCGCGCAGGCCGTCATGTTTCAATCGCGCTCATGATGGATGTTGACGCCCTGACTGCGCACATTCGTGCGCAGCTGCACCAAGACCCCACGCCGGCGCAGATTGCCGCGCATTTCGGGGTCAACCGCTTTGCCCTGAGCCGCTGGTTTCGCGCCGAAACCGGGCTGTCGTTGCGCGACTACATCGCCGCGCTGAAAATCGAGCAGGGCATCGCCCCGCTGGTACAAGGCCAGCCAGTGATTGCCTCGCAACTGGAGGCCGGCCATGCCAGCGCCGCCACCTATGCGCACCGCTTCCGCGCCCATACCGGGCAAAGCCCGCGCGACTACCGCGCACAGGCCGCCACCTTCAGCGCCACCTTGCGGCAAGCGCTGCATGATGGCCGCGCCCGGGTACTGCCCTACCACGGCTTCGACCCCGCCGCCCATCCGCAAACGCATGCGCTCAGCGTGGAAATACAGGGCGAGGGGCTGGCACCGCTGGTGTTTGTCGGGCTGTTTGCCGAGCCGATTCCGCGCGGTGTGCCGGTGCTGGGGCGGGCGCTGTTTCACACCCGCCGCTTTGTCATCGACCACATTCCCGACGGTCGCTACCACTTGCTCGGCTGTGAAATGCGCCCCAGCCTCAACCCGCTGGATTTCTTCCGCCTCGACCATTGTCTGCGCGCCCTGCATCCCGAGCCGATTACCTTCCCGCTGCCGGCACCGCAAACGCTTGATTTAGCCTTCCGCCCGCTGCGTCCCAGCGACCCGCCGATCACCGTCAATATGCCCAAACTGCTGTTTGACTACCTGCGCCAGCGCAATCCGTGACAAATACTGCAACGCGGCTTGCGGAAGAATCTCCGCGTACCTCATCCGCGCTCGCGCGCATTCAACCAAGGAGAATGCCCATGAAACTCAGCCCCTATCTTTATTTCAACGGCAATTGCGCCGAAGCAATGACCTTTTACGCCGAACTTTTGGGCGCCCAAGTGCAAATCATGACCTATGCGCAAATGCCGCCCGACCCCGACATGCCGCCGCTCGCCGAAGCCGACAAAACCAAAGTCGCGCACAGCCAGCTGCTGCGCAACGGCCAATGCCTGTTTAGCGCCAGCGACAGCCTGCCGGCCTTTTGCAGCGAAGGCGGTTTCCAGCCCATGCAAGGCTTTCAGGTGGCGATTGACGTCGATACCCTGGCCGAGGGCGAACGCATTTTCAACGCGCTTTCGGAAGGCGGACAAGTGCAAATGCCGTTCGCAGAAGCCTTCTGGGCCAAAGGCTTTGGCATCGTCACCGACCGCTTCGGCACCCCGTGGATGGTGAATGCCGAGCTGCAAGGCCAATAAGTGCAGGGATGTGATGCCTCGTTCAATGCGTTAACTCTGCGCTTTTGGAAAACAAGCTCGGCCAGGTGTTGACCACGCGCAATGGCGATACCCTGCGCAAGATGATGGATTTCTGAGAAGCCCCCATGAACACAGCCGCATTGAACTGGCATCTTTCCCACACTTACCAGACCCTGCCACCGGTGTTTTATTCGCCTGGGGCGCCGGCCGATTTTCCCCAACCCAAAACCGTACTGTTCAATGCTCCATTGGCGCGAGATTTGGGCCTGCTGCCCGCTGCGGATGCGGCCATTGACCGTCAAGCGGTGGCGGAAGTGTTTGCCGGCAACCGCTTTCCCGAAGGCGCCCGGCCGATTGCGCAGGCCTATGCCGGGCATCAATTCGGGCATTTCACCCGGCTGGGCGATGGCCGCGCCCTGCTGTTGGGCGAGCAGATCACGCCCGATGGGCAGCGCATCGACATCCAGCTCAAGGGCAGCGGGCCGACGCCGTATTCACGCCGGGGCGATGGCAAAGCGGCGCTGGGGCCGATGCTGCGCGAATATCTCATCAGCGAGGCCATGCATGCGCTGGGCATCCCGACCACGCGCAGCCTGGCCGTGGTGTCCACGGGTGAGCACATCCGCCGCGAGCGCCTGCTGCCCGGCGCGGTGCTGACCCGTACCGCGCAAAGCCATATCCGCGTGGGTACCTTTGAATTTGTGGCGGCCAGTGGCGAGATAGCAAATCTGCGCGCGCTGGCCGATTACGCCTTGCAGCGGCATTTCCCCGAAGTGTTGGCGGAAAACCCGGCGCATCCCTATCGGGGCTTGCTGCGCGCGGTCATCGCCCGGCAGGCGGCGCTGCTTGCCCGCTGGCAAACCGTCGGCTTCATCCACGGCGTGATGAATACCGACAATATGTCCATCCCAGGCCTGACCATCGACTACGGCCCCTGCGCCTTCATGGATGCCTACGACCCGGCCACGGTGTTCAGCTCCATCGACCGCGACGGCCGCTACCGCTATGAAAATCAGCCGCCCATCGCGCAATGGAATCTGGCGCGGCTGGCCGAGGCGCTGCTGCCCTTGCTGGATGCGGATGAAAAGACCGCCATCGACATCGCCAATGCAGAATTGCGGCAGTTTGCGCCGCTTTTCAACCAGCATTACCAGCAGGGCATGGCACGCAAACTCGGCATTTTCGAGCCGCAAGAAACCGATACCGCCTTGCTGGATGACTTGCTGCAACGCATGCAGGCCAAGGCCGCCGATTACACCCATACCTTTGTGCGGCTGACGCTGGACATGCTTGATGCTGACGGCGCGTATCTCGATGGTACGCACGCGCTGTTTGCTGACCCGGCCTTCATCCAATGGCATGCCCGTTGGCAGGCGCGACTGGCCGAGCAGGCGCAGGGCAGGGCGGAGATTGCCGCCCTGATGCAGTCGGCCAACCCGTTTGTCATCCCGCGCAACCACCGCGTGGAAGCAGCGCTGGCCACCGCCCAGGCAGGCGACATGCAGCCCTTCAACGCCCTGCTGGCCGCCTTGCAAAAACCGTTTGACTACAGCGCCGAGCGCCATTGGCAACGCCTGCCCGACGCGCCGCAACCGGGCTACCAGACTTTTTGTGGGACTTGAATATGCCGGCCATCGCCGCCCCGCTTTCCGCACTCCTGCCCAGCCTTGTCCCTTTGCAGGCTACACGCTGGCAGCCTTATGCCCAGTGGCTGGCGCAGCAAGTCAGCCCGCCCAAGTCTTACCGCGCGCACCCACTGGCATCGGAGGCCGAATTGCAGGCGCTGAAAAAGGATTTTGAAAAAACCGTTGGCATCACGCTGGGGCGCTATATCCGCCTCCAACGCATCGCCCATTTACTGGCGCCGCGCCCGCCCGAAGGTCAGCAAGCACTGGAGGTGGCTTGGCTGCAAACGCCCCTGGGGCCGATGCTCGCCGTGTTTTCCCCGCAAGGCTTGAGCCTGTTGGAGTTTCCCGAACGGAAAATGCTGGAAACAGAATTGCTGGCATTGCAAAAAGCCTTCGGCAGCGGCTTTATCTGGCGCGAAACCGCGCGCAGCCGCGCCTTGCAGCAGGAGCTGGTCGAATACTTCGCAGGCGCGCGCCCAACCTTTGCTACCGCCTTGGCCCCTGTGGGCACGCCATTTCAGCAACAGGTCTGGCGGCAATTGCAAACCATCCCCTACGGGCAGACGCGCAGCTATCGCCAGCAAGCCCAAGCCATTGGCAAACCGCAGGCCGTGCGCGCCGTGGCGGCGTCCAACGGGCAAAACAAAATCGCCATCCTCATCCCCTGCCACCGGGTGATTGGCAGCGATGGCCGCTTGACCGGCTACGCTGGCGGCCTGGAGCGCAAAAAAGCCCTGCTGGATTTGGAAAGCGGGGCCAGCGCAACGTTGTTTTGACGCTGTGCGGCAAAAGCCGTTGCACAAACCATTGCACCGTGCCCTCGCCATTGCGCCATTGCTTTTCCATCCCAAAACATGCTGAAAAAATCCATTCTTTTCGTGCTCATCGCGGCGGCGCTGGTGGCGGCGCTTGCGCTGCTGACGCGCCAGGCCCTGCCGGACAACAGCCAACGCCCGCCTTCGCAGCGCCTGCCCATTCAACCCGAAGGGCAGTTTGCGCGGCACTTGCTGCCGCGCATGGCCGAGCGCCCCGGCCTTTCGGGCATCTATCCCTTGCGCGAAGGGCGCGATGCGTTTCTGGCGCGGCTGGCGCTGGCCGAAAGCGCGCAATACACGCTGGATGTGCAGTACTACATCTGGCACGACGACATTTCTGGCCGCCTGCTGCTGCAAAGCCTTTACAAAGCCGCCGAGCGCGGCGTGCGCGTGCGGCTTTTGCTCGACGACAACAACACCAGCGGCATGGATGGCCTGCTGGCCGCGGTCAACGCCCATCCCCGCATCGAAGTGCGCCTGTTCAACCCCTTTATGCAGCGCGGGTTTCGTCCGTTGGGCTATCTCAGCGACTTTTTCCGGCTCAACCGCCGCATGCACAACAAATCGTTCACGGCCGATGGTCTGGTCACCATCGTGGGCGGGCGCAATGTGGGCGATGAATACTTCGGCGCAGGCACGGGCGTGATGTTTGCCGATCTGGACGTGGCCGCCATCGGCCCCGCTGCGCTGGCAGTGGAGCAGGATTTCGATCGCTACTGGGCCAGCGAATCGGCCTATCCCGCGGAGAACATCATCGGCCCCGCCGCGCCTGCGGCCTTTGACACCACCCCCGCCGCCAATGCACAAACGCGCGCCTATCTGCACGCCTTGAGCCAGTCGGCCTTTGCGAGGCATTTGCAGGCTGGCACCCTGCCGCTGGAGTGGGCGCAGGCCACACTGGTCAGCGACGATCCGGCCAAGGGCCTGGGCCAGGCGCTGCCGGACAACACCGTGCTGGCCCACATTGGCCCGGTGCTGGCCGCGGCGCAAAACGAGTTGCTGATCGTCTCCCCCTACTTTGTGCCCACGCAGCGCGGCACGGACTTGCTGGGCCAGGTTGCCCGCAGCGGGAAAAAAGTCACCGTGCTGACCAACTCGCTTTCCGCCACCGACGTTGCCCCGGTGCATGCCGGTTACGCCAAGTACCGCAAGGACTTGCTGCAAGCGGGCGTGCAGTTGCTCGAGCTCAAGCCCGACGCCACCGTCATCGCCGAAAGCCACGGAGGCCTCACCGGCAGCAGCGGGGCCAGCCTGCACGCCAAAACCTTTGCGGTGGATCGGCAAAAGCTGTTCGTCGGCTCCTTCAACATGGATCCGCGCTCGGCCCAGCTCAACACGGAAATGGGCTTCATCCTCCACAGCCCCGAGCTGGCAGGGCAGCTTGCCGATGGCCTCACGCGCCACGCGGCCCATCACACCTACAGCGTGGCGCAAACCCCGCGCGGCGATTTGCAATGGCAAACCCAGGAAGGCGGCAAGACCGTCGCCTACGACAGCGAACCCCAAAGCGGCTGGCTGCAACGCTTTGCCGTGTGGTTTTGCGGCCTGCTGCCGATCGAATGGCTGCTTTGATTGCAAATCAAAAAGAATAAAAATTGCCTATTTTTGGCATGATGGTGTTGGAAGTTATTTTCCTTTGATTGAATATAAGATGCTCTGGTGAAAGGCCGCGCTGCCGCAGGCGCAACCGCCTGTGCAAAAACCGCTCATCCTCATCCAAGCACAGGCTGTGGGCAATTGGGGTTTCGCCGCTGCCCGCGCCACAAGTGCAGCCCTAGCATGCCCACTCCTTAACTTGCACCAATGGAGGAACGCATGATGTGGAAAAAAGGCTTGCTGCTCGTGGGAGGTTGGCTCTGCGCGCTGTCCGCCTGGGCTGTGGACGTGAACAAAGCCACCGCGCAAGAGCTGGTGGAAATCAAAGGGATAGGCCAAGCCACCGCCCAGCGCATTGTGGAAGAACGCGCCAAAGAGCCATTCAAAGACTGGGGCGACTTCATCCACCGCGTCAAAGGCGTGGGGCAGGCCAAGGCCCAACAACTCTCCGAAGCGGGCTTGACCGTGGGCGAAGCGGCATACGCCCCCGCTGCTGCAACAGCAACCCCAGCGGCGGCGAAAGAAGCGCAAGCGCCTGCGCAGACAACGCCAGCGCCCAAAGCAGATGCGGCCAAGGCGGAAAAACAGCCCAGCACCAAATAATCCAGCGTTAGAGCGCGTGATGCACTTTGCGCTCTCGTGGGGGGCGAAAAATGCATAACACGCTCTAAATACCCCCCCAAAGCGTGCAGTGCGCGCGGCGCTGCACGCCCCGTTCGTCGCCCCTCATGCGCACAAAGGCGGCTTTTTCTGGCCCAATCGGCCTCTGATCCAGCCAGGCATCGCGCCATGGGGGCGCACTGCCATCGGCACAGAGGAGGCAAGGCAATGACCCAAACAGCATTGGCCAAAACAGCCCTGGTATTGGGCGCAGGCATGGTGGGCGTATGCACAGCCGTGCAGTTGGCGCGGCGCGGCTGGGACGTCACGCTGGTGGACCGGCGCGGCCCAGGGCAGGAAACCTCCTTTGGCAACGCGGGCCTGATCCAAAGCGAAGCAGTGCAGCCCTACGGCTTTCCGCAAGGCTGGGGCCTTATTTGGCGCGCTATGCGCCAAGCCGGGGTGGACGTGCATTACCACCCCCAAGCGCTGCCGCAGTTGGGCGCTTTGCTGGCGCAATATTGGTGGCACTCCTCACCCCGGCGCTATGCCCCCATCGTTGATGCCTTCAGCCGCTTGATTGCGCGGGCCATCGACGCCCATGCCGAGTTGATGGCGCTGGCTGGTGGCGAACATCTGGTGCGCAAAACCGGCTGGATCAAAGCCTTTCGCCAGGAACAAGACGTGGCCCAGTTCGCCCAGCAGGCCCGCTGGCTGGAGCAAACCCATGGCGTGCCCTCCACCATTCTGGATGCGGCCGCGCTGG
Organism: Allofranklinella schreckenbergeri; assembly: GCF_003703475.1. Classification (GTDB taxonomy): domain Bacteria; phylum Pseudomonadota; class Gammaproteobacteria; order Burkholderiales; family Burkholderiaceae_C; genus Lampropedia; species Lampropedia schreckenbergeri. The sequence goes on from NZ_RDQM01000022.1 coordinate 17,968, forward strand.
CCGCGCTTGAGCCTGGCTTGCGCGGCTTTGCCGGGGGCGTGCATTGGCTCGACCCCTGGGCGGTGCGCGATCCCGGCGCTTTGGTGCAAGGCTATGCCCGGTATTTCCAGCGCCTGGGCGGGCGGCTGATCCAAGGCGATGCGCAAACCCTGCACGCCCGTGGCGCAGGCTGGGCCGTGCAAACCGACGGCGGCCTGGTGCAAGCCGAGCAGGCCGTGATCGCTCTGGGGCCGTGGTCGGCCCCCTTGACGCGCGCCTTGGGCTATCGGCTTCCCCTGTTCATCAAGCGCGGCTACCACATGCACTACAGCGGCCAGCCGCTGACGCGTCCCGTACTGGATGCGGACAACGGCTACATGCTGGTGCCCATGGCGCGCGGTCTGCGCCTGACCACGGGGGCCGAATTTGCCCGCCTGGGCGCGCCCGCCACCCCCGTGCAATTGGCCCAGGCTGAGCGCGTGGCGCGGGGCATCGTCGATCTGGGCGAGCCGCTGGACGCCGCGCCCTGGATGGGATCGCGCCCTTGCACGGTGGACATGAAGCCCCTGATTGGCGCTGCGCCACGCCATCTTGGGCTGTGGTTTCACTTCGGCCATGCCCACCAAGGCTTTACCCTCGGCCCCATGACCGCGCGGCTGCTGGCGCAGTTGATGGAAGGCGAGCCGCCCGAAGTCGATCCGCAACCCTACAGCCCTGCGCGCTTCGTTCGTTAACGATGCGCTCCAATTGAGTGGCGCAGCTTGCGCTGGCCTGCCCGCTGGGCGGGGAGTGCGCCCAACTTTTTTCCAACACCCACCACACCATGTTTTCCTGGCTCTGGGGCCGTGGCGCCTCCCGCCGTGCAGTGGCCAAAGTAGCCGCCGCCATTGACGAAACCCTGTGGCAGCAGCACATCGCCGCGCTGCCGTTTTTGCGTGGCCTCACCAGCCAGGAGCTGGCGACGCTGCGCCAGCATTGCGCCTGGTTTCTCGCCAGCAAATCCTTTCACGGCGCGCATGGCTTGCAGGTGGACGACGGCATGGCGCTGACCATCGCACTGCAAGCCTGCCTGCCCATCTTGCACCTGGGCACGGCCTGGTATGAAGGCTGGAGCGGCATCGTGGTCTATCCCGAAGTCTTTATCACCCACGAGCGGATGCAAGACGAGGCCGGCTTGGTGCACCAAAACGACGAACCCACTTTGGGCCTGGCCATCGACGGCGGCCCCGTACTGCTGTCGTGGCCGCAATCGCAGCCCGGGCAGGGGGCGATGAACCTCGTCATCCACGAATTCGCCCACAAGCTCGACATGGCCCACGGCGAGGCCGATGGCATGCCCCACCTGGGTGGCACCGGCATCGCGCCCGAGCGCTGGAGGGGCACGCTGGAGCAGGCATGGCGGCGGCTGGCGCGGGCCATTGAGCTGCTGGAATCGGCCATGCCCGATGAGGCGCTTGCAGAGGCCGATGCGCCAAGCTGGCCCGGCTACCCGCCCTATCCGCCCCAAGTGCAAGCCCTGTACGACGGCTTGCCGCTCGACCCTTACGCAGCCAGCGATGAGGCGGAGTTTTTCGCCGTCAGCTCGGAAACCTTTTTCGTCGATCCGCTGCGCCTGCGCCAATGGCAGCCCCAGTGGTACGCGCTACTGGCCGCGTTTTACCGACAAGACCCCGCCGCCCGCCTGGGCAGCGGCAGCGAATAGTCGCCTGCCAGGACGGCTTGCGCGCAGTGCCATTCAAAGAAAAACAAACAGTACACCCATCATGCCGAAAACGGCCTTTTTTGTTTCCTTTGAATTGGAGTTGCGAAAATTTTTACCAATCAAAAGGAAATGAAAACACCTTGTTTCGGCAACAGGAGCGGAATGCGCCGTTTCCGATGATTGGAAAGCCTTTATGGGCGCGGAGGAAAAGGGCGAGCGTGCGCCATCCATCCGCAGGCCCCATCTGCCGCCCAATGCAGGCGGCTGGCATGGGGCATCCCGAGGGCAGGGCGTTGCGTTGTGCGCAGAGGCGCTCCCACCGAGGCACAAAAAAGCCCACGGAAAACCGTGGGCCGAATAGATGCGCATTGCAGCGCGGAAGAAGCGATGCATGACGGGCGCTCATGCCCCCCAACACATCAGGCAGCCGTGCAGCCATTTAGTCACTAGCGCTGCCAGCCGACTCCTCCCGATCCACCGCTTCGCGCAAGGCTTTGCCTGGCTTGAAGTGCAGCACCCGCTTCTCCGGCACCTGCACCGCCTCGCCATTGCGCGGGTTGCGCGCAGTGCGCGGGGCGCGGCGGTTGACGGTGAAGCTGCCGAAGCCGCGAATTTCAATGCGGTGCCCCTGCTCCAGCGCATCGCCCATGGATTCGAGCAGCACCTTCACGGCGTACTCGGCATCGGCCTGGCTGAGCTGGTTGAAATGCGCAGCGAGTTCTTCGACAAGATCGGATCGGGTCATGGCTTCATCGGCTCAGGCAGACAAGCGGGGCGGCTTTGCCGCCAGCCCCGGCTTGCCCGCTGGCATCACTGTGGCATCACTTCTCTTCAGCGCTATCGAGCTTGGCCTTGAGCAAGGCGCCCAGGTTGGTGGTGCCGGCGTTGCCCACGGCTTGCTGGTTCAGGTGATCCAGCGCCTCTTGCTGATCGGCGGCGTCCTTGGCCTTGATCGAGAGTTGGATGCTGCGGTTCTTGCGGTCGATGTTGGTGATAACGGCGGTGATTTCGTCGCCTTCCTTGAGCGCATTGCGGGCATCTTCCACGCGATCGGCGGAGATGTCGGAGGCGCGCAAATAACCCATCACGTCTTCGCCCAGTTCGATTTCAGCGCCCTTGGCATCCACGCTCTTGACCTTGCCCGTCACGCTCTGGCCTTTGTCGTTGACGGAGACAAAGGTCGTGAACGGATCGGCGTCGAGCTGTTTGATGCCCAGGCTGATGCGCTCGCGCTCCACGTCCACGGCCAGCACGATGGCTTCCACTTCCTGGCCCTTCTTGTAATTGCGCACGGCCGACTCGCCCGGCTCGTTCCAGGAAAGATCGGACAAGTGCACCAGGCCGTCGATGCCCGAGGCCAGGCCCACGAACACGCCGAAGTCGGTGATGGACTTGATGGGGCCTTTGACCTTGTCGCCACGGTTGGTGTTTTGCGCGAAGTCTTGCCAGGGGTTGATTTTGGTTTGCTTCATGCCCAGGCTGATGCGGCGCTTGTCTTCGTCGATGTCCAGCACCATGACTTCGACCTCATCGCCCAGCGACACCACTTTGGAGGGGGCGATGTTCTTGTTGGTCCAGTCCATTTCAGAGACGTGCACCAGACCTTCGATGCCAGGCTCCAGCTCAACAAAGGCGCCGTAGTCGGCGATGTTGGTGACCTTGCCGAACAGGCGGGTGTTGGCAGGGTAGCGGCGGGCCACGCCGATCCAGGGGTCTTCGCCCATTTGCTTGAGGCCCAGGGAAACGCGGCTCTTCTCGGCGTCGAATTTGAGCACTTTGGCCGTGATTTCCTGGCCAGCTTGCACCACCTCGGAAGGATGGCGCACACGGCGCCAAGCCATGTCGGTGATGTGCAGCAGGCCGTCGATGCCGCCCAGGTCCACAAAAGCGCCGTATTCGGTGATGTTCTTGACCACGCCGTTGACGATGGCGCCCTCGTGCAGGGTAGCCAGCAGTTTTTCGCGCTCTTCGCCCATGGAGGCTTCCACCACCGCGCGGTGCGAGAGCACCACGTTGTTGCGCTTGCGGTCGAGCTTGATGACTTTGAATTCCAGCGTCTTGTTCTCGTAAGGCGTCAAATCCTTGACGGGGCGGGTGTCCACCAGCGAGCCGGGCAGGAAGGCGCGGATGCCGTTGACCAGCACGGTCAGGCCGCCCTTGACGCGGCCGGAAGTGGTGCCGGTGACGAATTCGCCCGACTCCAGCGCTTTTTCCAGCGCCAGCCAGGAGGCCAAGCGCTTGGCGGTGTCGCGCGAGAGGATGGTGTCGCCGTAGCCGTTTTCGATGGAGCCAATGGCCACGGAGACGAAGTCGCCCACCTGGACTTCGACCTCGCCTTGATCGTTCTTGAACTCTTCCAGCGGAATGAGCGACTCGGACTTCAGACCCGCATTGACCACCACCACGTTGTGCTCGATACGCACGACTTCAGCAGTAATCACTTCCCCCGGACGCATTTCGGTGCGTTGCAGAGATTCTTCGAATAAGGCGGCAAAAGATTCAGACATGTGTTTCCTAGACCTGGGCTGCTGGCTTGCGCCCGCACCATTGCTGGGCGTTTTTATCCTGGCAGTCAGGCAATATGGGCGCGGTGGCCCTGGGGTTGAAGGTTGAAAACGGCTTGCCGGCCCAATGGCCGGCAACCGGGCGAACTTCGCGCGCTACTGCTGCTGGCTGACAGCGCCCACACAAGCAGTGGCGCAAGCAGGCAAGCCGCTATGCGCCACGTAAGCAGGTGAAGCGTCTGACAGGAGCGTTTTGGCGGCCGGGGCCAATATGGCTCAAGCCAATGGCAGACCGCGCTTGGTGGCCCACCATTGCAGGACTTGATCCCGGGCGGCTTCGACACTGAGATCGGAGTTATCCAACCGATGTGCATCCGCCGCTGGCGTTAACGGGGCGACGCTGCGCGTCGCATCCCGCAAATCCCGCGCCTCCAGCTCTTCGCGAAGGGTCGCAAGTGTAGCGGCGACCCCTTTGGAAATCAATTGGTTATAGCGCCGCTCGGCCCTTTTCTGGGCGCTGGCGGTGAGGAAGATTTTCAGCGGCGCGTCGGCAAATACCACCGTCCCCATGTCGCGGCCATCGGCCACCAGGCCGGGCAAGCGGGCGGCCTGGCGCTGCCAATCCAGCAGGGCCTCGCGCACGGCAGGCAGGGCGGAGATAAGCGATGCGTCGCGGCTGGCGGCTTCGGTGCGCAGCGCCAGCGTCACGTCCTGGTCGTCCAGCCACACCTGCTCTTCTTTGAAGTGCAAACGTAGCGTGCGCGCCACATCGGCCAGAGCCTGGGCCTGTTCAGGTGCGATCTCTATGCCGCGGTTGCGCGCGGCCAGCCCGGCGGCGCGGTAGAGCGCGCCGGAGTCGAGCGTGGCAAAGCCCAATTGCCGTGCCACCGCTTCGGCCAGGGTGCCTTTGCCGGATGCGCTTGGCCCATCAATGCAGATGACGGGCACGGCCTGGCGCGGACGCACGACGGTCCACAGGGTTTCGAAGTATTCGGGGAAGGTTTTGCCCACGCAGCGCGGGTCTTCAATGCGCACCATGCACCCGGCCGGGTTAAAGGCCGCCAGGGAAAAGCACATGGCCATGCGGTGGTCGTCGTAGGTGGCGATGCAGGCCGCGCGCCACGCGTGGGCTTCGGGTGGGGTGATGGCAATCCAATCCGGCCCGCTTTCCACCTGCGCGCCCAGCTTGCGCAATTCAGTGGCCATGGCCTCAATGCGATCGGTTTCTTTCACGCGCCAACTGGCGATATTGCGGATGCGGCTGGCGCCTTGGGCGTACAAGGCCATCACGGCCAGCGTCATCGCCGCGTCGGGGATGTGGTTGGCATCGATATCGATGGGTTGCAGCGGCCATTGCCCACGCTGCACCTTCAGCCAATTGGGGCCTGCCTCCACCTGCACGCCCATTTGGCGGGCGGCGTCGATGAAGCGGATATCGCCCTGAATCGAATCTTCCCCCACGCCCTGGATGGTCAGGCAATGGCCCAGGGCCGCATCACTGGCCAGGCCGCCCAGCGCGATGAAGTAGCTGGCCGAGGAGGCATCGGCCTCCACATGCAGCGCGCCGGGCGAGCGGTAGCGGCTGCCCGCCGCGATGGTGAAGCGTTGCCAGCCTTCGCGCTGCACGGCCACGCCAAAGCGTTGCATCAAATTCAGCGTGATGGCGATATAGGGCTTGGAAATCAGCTCGCCTTGGACCTCGATGACGTAATCGCGCTCTTGCCCCGGCCGACTGGCCAGCAGCGGCAAGGCCATCAGCAAGGCGGTGAGGAACTGGCTGGAGACATCGCCCCGAATCCGGATGGCATCGCCCGCCGCCATGGGCGCAGCCCCCGCCGCCGTGATGTGCAAGGGCGGGAAACCCTCGTTCTTGCCATAGGCGATGGCACAGCCGAGCTGGCGCAGCGCATCGACCAAATCGCCAATGGGCCGCTCCTGCATGCGCGCCACGCCCGTCAGCTCAAAGCGCTGCCCGCCCTGGGCCAGCAGCGCCAGCGCTGCCGTCAAAGGCCGCATGGCCGTGCCCGCATTGCCCAGGTGCAGCACCGCCTGCGCAGGCAGGCGCTGGCGCTCCAGCCCCGTGATGCGCACCTGCCCCGGGCCTGGGTGGTCAACGGCGCAGCCCAGCGTTTGCAGCGCCGAGAGCATGGCCTCGGTATCGTCCGAGGCCAGCACGTCGTGCAAGGTGGTGGTCTCCCCTTCGCACAGCGCTGCCAGCAGCAACACGCGGTTGGAGATGCTCTTGGAGCCGGGCAAGCGCACCACCCCGTGGGCCGATTGCAGAGCGGGAATATCGAGAAAGGCAGAAAGGTACATAACAGGCGCAGCAAAACCGCATGAAAAAACCCGCATGGCCTGGCTCATGCGGGTTTATTTTGCTTCAATTCAAAAGAAAATCCACTTAAGGCATACCATGCCGAAACAGGGGTGTTTTATTTCTTTTGATTTGTAAAATTATGGTGCCGTCGGCGAGACTCGAACTCGCACAGCCATGGGCCACTACCCCCTCAAGATAGCGTGTCTACCAATTCCACCACGACGGCTTAAGGCAAGCGCGAGATTGTAGCGTAATTTTTTGCCGCTCCTTGCTGCCGCAAGCGGGTTGCCGTTTTTCCGTCAATGGGCAATGGGGCCATGCCAAGGAGCGGGCCATCCCGCATTCTTGGGCACAGATACAATCGCCCTCCCATTTCATTGCACGTTTGCCCGCATGTCCTGGCTTGACAAAATCATCCCCTCCCGCTTGATACGCAGCGCCGAAAACACGGCGCGCCATCAGATTCCAGAAGGCCTGTGGTCCAAATGCCCGGAGTGCGAAACGGTGCTGTACCGCGCCGATCTGGAAAAAAACCTCAACGTGTGCCCGCATTGCAATGCCCACCAGCGCATCGGCGCGCGTGCGCGCTTGGCGGCCTTTCTGGATGAGGCCGGGCGCTACGAAATCGGCCAGGAAGTCACCCCCACCGATGCGCTGAAGTTCAAAGACAGCCGCAAATACCCCGAGCGCCTGAAGGAAGCGGGCAAGTCCACGGGCGAGACGGACGCGCTCATCGCCATGGGCGGCACCTTGCATGGCTTGCCTGTGGTGGTGGCTTGTTTCGAGTTCGACTTCATGGGCGGCAGCATGGGCAGCGTGGTGGGCGAGCGTTTTGTGCGTGCCGTGCAAGCCGCGTTGCAAAAGAAGGTGCCCTTCATCTGCTTTACCGCCACGGGCGGCGCGCGCATGCAGGAGGGGCTGCTCTCGCTCATGCAAATGGCCAAAACCAACGCCGTGCTGGCCCAATTCGCACAGCAACGCCTGCCCTTTGTCAGCGTGCTGACCGACCCGACCATGGGTGGCGTGAGCGCCAGCTTTGCCTTTATGGGCGATTTGGTGATTGCCGAGCCCAAAGCCTTGATCGGCTTTGCCGGGCCGCGCGTGATCGAGTCCACCGTGCGCGTGACCTTGCCCGAGGGCTTTCAACGCGCCGAATTCCTGCTCAGCAAAGGCGCGGTGGACATGATTGTGGATCGGCGCCAACTGCGCGAAGTGATTGCTCGCAACCTGGCCATCCTCACCCACCAGGCCAGCATCGGCCAGGCCGAATCGCCCGCAACCCCGGTGGCCGAAGCCGCGCCAGCCGTGCCCGACGCGGCAAGCAATGCCACCAGCACGGCCGAAGCTGCGCCTGAGGAGGTCATTGCCGCCGCCAGCGCCACCGCCATCACCGGCGAAGCCGCCGCGCCCGCGCAGCCCGCCCAGCCCCCTCAGTCCTCCTCGCCCCCCCAGCCGTAACACCCGCTATGTCCGTCACATTGGCGACCTGGAATGTTAATTCCCTGAACGTGCGCCTGCCGCAGGTGCAGCAATGGCTGCAAGCCAACCCGGTGGACGTGCTGGGCATGCAAGAGCTGAAGCTGCCCGATGAGCGTTTTCCCCTGGATGCCGTGCGCGAACAAGGCTACGAGGCCGAAGTGTTTGGCCAGGCCACCTACAACGGCGTGGCCTTGCTGCACCGCAGCCAGGCGCGCGACGTGGTGCGCAACCTGCCCGGCTACGCCGATGCGCAATCGCGCGTCATCACCGCCACCGTGGCGACACCGCTGGGCGATATCCGCCTCATCAATGCCTATTTCGTCAACGGCCAAGCGCCCGGCACCGACAAATTCGCCTACAAAAACGAATGGCTCACACACCTGCACGCCCATGTGCAGGCGCAAATGCAGGCGCACGCGCAGGTCGTGCTCATGGGCGATTTCAACATCACCGCCGAGGATGCCGACTCCTGGGATCCCGATGGCTTGCGCGGCACCATCCACCACACGCCTGAGGAGCGCCAAGCCTTCGCGCGCCTGCTGGAGCTGGGCTTGGTAGATGCGTTCCGGCAATTCCCGCAGCCGGAAAAAACCTTTTCCTGGTGGGATTACCGCATGCTCGGCTTTCAGAAAAACCGGGGTTTGCGCATCGACTACATCCTCATCAGCCCCGCGCTGCGCCCGCTGCTGCGCCGCTGCTGGATCGACCGCGCCCCGCGCAAATGGCCCAAACCCAGCGACCATGCGCCCGTGCTGATTGAATTGGGTCAGCCCGATTCTTAAGAAGCGGGCGCAAAGGCCCGGCGGGGCCTCGCCACCTGGCGAGACTGCCCCTCGCGCTTCGCTTCTTGCCAAACGCCAAACCTTCGCGTTCCCACCCCTCTCGCCAACCCCCTTCAACCCCCTTGCCGGAGGACACCACCGTGCCCGTTAACCTCACCCCCCCCCAAGCCACCGACTTGCAACCCATTGCAGGCGTGCGCATCGCCGTTGCCGAGGCCGGCATCCGCAAAACCCAGCGCAAGGATTTGACTGCCTTCGTGCTCGATGAGGGTGCCAGCGTGGCCGGTGTTTTCACGCAAAACCGCTACTGCGCCGCGCCCGTGCAAATCTGCCAGCAGCACTTGCGCGCGCAAGGCGAGGCAGGACAAGGCAGCGCGGGCATTCGCGCCCTCATCGTCAATACCGGCAACGCCAATGCCGGCACCGGCGCCAGCGGCCTGGCCCACGCCCGCGCCACCTGCGTGGCCGCAGCACACAATCTGGCTTGGCTGGGGGCGGTGCAACCGCAGCAGGTGCTGCCGTTTTCCACCGGAGTCATCATGGAGCCGCTGCCCATCGAGCGCATCGAAGCCGCCCTGCCCGCGCTGCTGGAGCGCACCCGCCAGCCCGAGGCCGCCACACCCCAGGCTTGGCTGGATGCCGCCTACGGCATCATGACCACGGACATCATCGCCAAAGCCGCCAGCGCCAGCGCCGTCGTGGGCGGCCAGACCGTGCACGTCACCGGCATCGCCAAAGGCGCAGGCATGATTCGCCCCAACATGGCCACCATGCTCGGCTTTGTCGCCACGGACGCGGCCATCGCCCCCCACCTGCTGCCCGAGCTGGTCAAACGCCTGGCCGATGAATCGTTCAACCGCATCACTGTCGATGGCGACACCTCCACCAACGACTCCTTCGTGCTGATCGCCACCCACCAGGCGGGCAACGCCCCCATCGACGAGCTCGACAGCCCCGACAGCCAGGCGCTCTACGCCGCCTTGCGCAGCGTGGCGCAGCAACTGGCGCAAGCCATCGTGCGCGATGGCGAAGGGGCGAGCAAATTCATCACCATCCACGTCACCGGCGGGCGCGATGCGGCCGAATGCGCGCAAGCCGCCTACGCCATCGCCCACTCGCCGCTGGTCAAAACCGCGTTTTTCGCCAGCGACCCCAACCTGGGGCGCATCCTGGCCGCCGTGGGCTACGCCGGCATTGCCGATCTGGATCAAAACCGCATCGCCATGTACTTGGACGATGTGCACGTCGTGCAAGACGGCGGCCGCCGCCCCGAATACCGCGAGGAGGACGGCCAACGCGTGATGCAGCAAAGCGATATCACCATCCGTATCGACCTGGGCCGCGGTCAGGCGCAAGAGACGGTGTGGACGTGCGACCTCAGCCACGATTACGTCAGCATCAACGCCGACTACCGTTCCTGAGAGCCTGTTCAAAATCTTTTTAGGATAAGCGCCAGGAAAGCCAAGTGGATGAATTGCAAGCTGGTATTGAGCAGGCGCTCGCAGTTCTTCCACAAGCGTCTGTTCTTGTCCAGCCAGGCAAAGCTG